>CAZDWZ010000003.1:121987-396181 GCA_964509425.1 uncultured Bdellovibrionales bacterium
GAACTGAAGATATTGTTTCCCGGCGAAGAGATGAATTTCCGGCGCGAGGAAACACCGCAGGGACCTTCAGTTCTCATTTTGACGTCTCCGCCACCGGGAGAGAGGTAGTCGACGATGATGCGATGTCTTCTTTTGATGATTGCGCTGTTATCGGTAACGGGTTGCACTCCCGAGCCCAAGCTGCTCCCTGTCGAACACGATGCAAAGATGGTTTCGGAGTTTATTCGCGAGATTTGGTCAAAGCGAAATCTCGGTAACATGCTCTTTGTGAATGTCGAAGAGAAACCGATTCTCCCGCCGCAACTGGCTGAGATGATCCTTCTTCCATCGACCACGGTAGACTACATCTACGTTCGTGTTTGGATCGACAGATCCGAAGGAACCCCGAATCGCCAGTTCCTCGCCCACTACGTCGTCCGAGACAAGAATACCGGCGCGAGAATTAGAGGGAACCTCAAGAACGGGATGACCAGCTTCGAGTCTCTCTCGAAGATGTTCTGGAATCTGAATATCTAGCGGCCGTCAGGACTAGAGCAGCAAAAGTCTAGTGCTCCGCCGAGCGTGCTGCAATTAGTTCGCGGTAGAATTCCGCGAACTAATCCGCGGCAGCACTAGTGCCCCGACAGTTTCGTTCTGGTTAGAATGGACTGAAGCCGTTTTCCCTTTGTGGTGTCGGAGCACTAGATAATGCTGGCTCGGCTGCGCCGAGCGTGCTGCAATTAGTTCGCGGTGGAATCCGCGAACTAATCCGCGGCAGCACTAATCTGGCCTGGGGCGCTTTCCACCGTGACGCTTCTCTTTTCGGAACGGAGCGCCCGCGTTCGGCTTCTTTTTTGAGAACCGATTTCCGCCTCGCTCATCTTTTGCTCCGAACTTTCCGCCTTTTTTGTTCTTGTCTTTCTGGAATGGCTTGCTGAATTGGCCAGTCGGCTTCTCGAACTTCGGTCGTGCAGGCCGGTCGGTCGGTCTTCCCGCGGGTCGATCGATTTGTCGATCCATCTCGCGGTCCGCACCCCGCTCCATTTGTCGTTCCGTAGGCCGTCCCGCATTTCGGTCCATTGGTCGGTCCGCGCTTCTGTCCGTTGGCCGGTCTCCGCCTCGGTCCATCGGCCGATCTGCGCCTCGATCCATGTGCCGGTCGTTGCGGCGGTCCGGGCGCCGGTCGGAAAAGTGCCGATCGTTTCGCCGGTCGTTGCGGCGATCTGGTCGACGGTCACTGTAGCGATCGTTCTGACGTTCGCCGTGTCGTTCGTTCTGTCGAGGGGCGTGGCCTTCCCGAGAATCCCCTTCTTGTTCTGAGGTTTCTGGAGTGATGGGCAGCAGTGAGGTTTCTCGCTGGATAATTGCGCAAAAAGTTGCGGCGATCACCTCCGGCGGCACTTGGTGCTCTTGCTGAAGCTCCTCGATTACGAGCAGCTGTTCGCTGAGCTCGGCGCCGGCCAGAACTTCGGCGAACTGACCTTTGAATTTCTCAACTCTCCGGCGGCGGATGTCCTCACGGCTCGGCATGGCGAATCGCTCGAGCCTGCTTCCGGTGTCGCGTTCGATCGCTCGCAGCAGTCCTTGCTCGCGGGGCGATACGAAAAGTATGGCGGTTCCTGCACGTCCAGCCCGTCCGGTTCGCCCGATCCGGTGAGTGTACGTCTCTCCATCAAACGGAATGTCGAAGTTGATGACGTGACTGATTCTATCGACATGTAATCCGCGTGCTGCGACGTCGGTGGCGACCAAGATATCGAGCCGGCCGTTCTTCAATCGATCGACGGTGCGTTCACGTTGATCTTGGCTCATGTCCCCATTTAAAGCACCAGCGGAATATCCACGGGCCTCGAGCTTTTCAGAGAGCTCGATTGCTGCCGTTTTGGTTCTCACGAAGACGAGAACCCCGTCGAACTCACAGCTCTCGAGAATCCGTGTGAGTGCGTCGAGCTTATGAAGTCCGTTTACAAACCAGAATGACTGCTCAATGAGCGAAGCTTCGGCGGACACCGGCTTGATGGCGATCTCTTCTGGATTTTTTAGGTATGTTTGGGCAACTCGACGAATCGCTTTTGGCATCGTCGCCGAAAACAAGACGGTTTGTTTTTCCTCGGGGGTGTGAGTGATGATCCACTCCATGTCTTCGAGAAATCCCATCGAAAGCATTTCGTCGGCTTCGTCGATAACGAGAGCCTTCAAGGAACTGAGCGACAGACTCTTCCGCCGCAAGTGATCCATGACGCGGCCTGGAGTGCCGACGATGACCTGCGGGTTTCTCTTTAATTGTCGAAACTGTGAGGTGATCGCTTGTCCTCCGTAGATTGGAAGGACATGAAAATCGTGCTGACCGCGGGCATAACTTTGGAATGCTTCCGCGACTTGAATTGCCAGCTCTCTCGTGGGAGTGAGAACGAGAATTTGCGGCTCCGCGAGGGCAAAATCAACCTTGCTGAGGAGAGGCAAAGCGAACGCAGCGGTTTTCCCGGTTCCCGTTTGCGCTTGACCGATGAGGTCACGTCCTTCAAGCAAGAGCGGAATACTTCGAGTTTGTATCGGCGTCGGCAATTCATAGCCAAGCGACTTCACCACGTCGCAAAGTCCTTGAGGCAGCCCGAGCTCGGCGAAAGCGGAAGGAGTGTCGTTGCCTTCGATTTGTGTTTCAGTGCCCGGCTCGACCCGGAGCATCGCGTTTGATTTCATGTTCCCTGGAAATTTCTATTTGGATTAGGCGCGAAGTAATAGCATGAAAAGCTAGGGAATGCGCGTTTCCGACGTATCTCGCTGATATTACTAGAATAAACGCTTTTTGGGGCTCAGGATTCGGCGAGGCATGCCGGCATGATCACTGTCTCAAGTTTCTGCCTCACCTCGTCGGACGGAGACGCCAACTTTTCCGGCGGAAACTCTTTGAGCAAACGAGCGGCACCGCATTCGCAAGCCTTTTGTCTCCCGGGGGCCTTGTCTACGCAGGATTTCACGAAACTGGTTTGAAATTCGGAATTGAACTGGGTGCTCGTTTGTTCGGGTGGTTTGGTCGGCTCCTCTTTACATGCCGCGAAGGAAAACAGGGATATTGCCAACAGAACGTTCTTCATTTCTCTCCTCGATTTCACAAAGGCTTCACCGTTTTTCTGCAGAGCGAGGCGATACTGAGTGAAGAGCTCATCTCAAAAAAGAGGCGATGTGAGACGGCAACATTTCGGCTTTCTATACCTTAGTTTTATAGTTCTCGTAATTTTTCTCTCCGATCTGGACGCCTGCGGCGTGCTTTGTGCTCCGTCCCGTTCGATCTGGCAGGGAGACAAACTTGGTCATTTCGTGCTGGTTGGTGCTCTCGCCGCAGTGACTCACTTCGCATTTGGCTGCCGGGAGACAAAGATACTCAACTGGAGTGTTTCCATCGCGAGCGTTCTGGTCTTTTGTTTCATTACTCTAGAGGAGTTTTCGCAAATCTGGATTCCGTCGCGCACCGCCGATGTGATGGATCTGATTTGCAGTTATCTCGGGATTCTTTGCTTCGAGTTTTGTCGGCGCGACAAACGGAGAGCTGTCTCGGCCCATCTCAGAGAAAACTGAGCGATCGAAGTTGAGCCGGTATTCTGAGTCCGACCTGAGAAGCGGAAGACTTGTCTAGACAAAATCCGGCAAATGTTCTTGAACTCATTTCTCGTGTATTACCGGCACCGGAGATGAGAGGGATGTCTAAGGATCATTCGACAAAGCATATTTTGCAGTCGCTCGTGATGAACTTGGCGATTGCCACGGCGAAGGGTGCCGCTGCTGCAATCACGGGCTCCGGAGCGATGTTGGCCGAAACGATTCACAGTGCTGCGGACTGCGCAAATCAACTCCTCCTTCTCCTCGGAGTAAAGCGCTCGGCTCGTCCTCCTTCTGATCGTCATCCGCTCGGTTACGGCAGAGACCTCTACTTCTGGTCCTTCATGGTCGCGATGTTGCTTTTCTGCGGAGGCGGTGCATTTTCTATTTACGAGGGGATCCACAAGCTCAGCTTCCCGGAACCGGTGCATTGGGTTGGACTTGGGATCGCGATACTTCTTTTTTCGTTACTGCTCGAGGGCTACGCCACTTCGTCGAACATCCAAGAGATGAATCGGCGGCGAGGAGAGACGCCACTTGAGAAATATCTCACGACGACAAAAGATTCCGATCTCGTCGTCGTCTTCGGTGAGAATCTTGCCGCGACGCTCGGCCTGTTGTGCGCGTTGCCGGCACTGATACTCTCATGGTGGACGGGTGATACATGGTGGGATGCGGCCGGGAGCATTGTCATCGGCTTGGTGTTGATTCTCGTCTCGGTGTTTCTTGCGATCGAAGTAAAGAGCCTGCTGATTGGAGAGAGCGCTGACACCGACCTCGAAAAGGCGGTTGACGAGCTGGTCGATGCCAGTCCGAAAATTTCCCGATGCCTTCGTTACGTTTCAGTCCAACAAGGTCCAGGCCAGGTCCTGTTGCTCTTGAAGCTCAGTTTTGAGGCAGGCATGTCTGTCGAATCCGTCTGCGAGGAAATCAATCGGTTCGAGACCGAACTTCGAAGAAAGCGGGAGGAGATTCGATGGTGTTTCATCGAGCCGGACATTGAGAGAGTGGCCGCATGAACAACTGGCCCGCGCCGATACGGTGGATTATTTGGCTCAGCTCCGGCGCGTTCCTCGGAGAGTTTCTTCTTTGCATGACTGCCTTTCTGTGGTGTCTCCCGTATATGACCGATCAGTCGTATTGCACGGGTGACGCCCCTTTTGTGGGATACATGCTCATTGCGAGCTCGCCTTTTGCGATTCTCTGTGGTGCGGGGACCGCAGGCGTTTTACTTCGAAAAAGCGAGATTCGAGAGACGCTGAGAAAGCAAGAAATCGAAATCGAGAAGTTGAAAGTGGTGGAGCAAACAGCGCTTGATGCCGCCACGCCCACAAACGCCGCGCTGCCCGAACAAGAGCTTATCGACTAGTCTCAATAAGTCTTCGGGGGGATATTTCGCTATCGGCTAGACTTCAGCCGGCGAAAGATAAGCTCCGATTCTTGGCTCAACTCTCCTCGTTCTCCGAGCTCCTCGACCTCCGCCGAGGTAAGCCATCCCGTCCAAGTCCAGAGATTGCTTTGTGGATCGCGCAACACTTCGCCGACGCAGGTGTAGGCGTGAAGCACCAGCTTTTCTGTTTCAATAGTCATCGGCGATGAGAACAGCAGCTTCGGGGGATGGCCACCCGAAGAGATGAACGACATAAGTTTTGTGATTTGGTTCTGGGGCGACCCTCCACCGGCTGAATCCATCCCGAGAGTAAAGATGGTGCCGTCGGGAAGCTCCAGCTTCCGTGCATAAAGAGAACCAGAGGAACTTGTGATTGTGAGAACGATAAGCGATTTCGGACCACTGGCTGGGGCGCTCCCGAGAATCTCCTGAACGCGCCCGACCTGTCCGTCCTTCAGACGTACTTTGATCCCCCGATGATGGGAACTGTCAGACGTCAGGATCTGCGCAACCTCTCCGACGGTACGCTTTCCCGTCGGTTGATCCTCTTTCAGCACGACAGCCACTCTGAGACCGGGTCGTATTGATGATCGTGTTTTTCCATCCATAGCGTGGCTTCTCGTCTGATCACGTTATTATGACCGATTCGCCTGGCAAAGGCTCGTGGATGCGAGCCCTGAAAGCTTTGTGGTTGACACTCATTTTCAACTGTGTAAAAAACACAGTTAATGAACGCCTCGCTGGATTCCTCACGACTGGCCCTTTTTGCCCTGCAACTGATGTTGCGGCCTCTCGTGCGTTTTTGTCTCAGAAGCGGATTGCATATGCAGGACCTCTCCGAAGCCGCGAAGCGCGTGTTTGTTGAAGTGGCTCAGAGAGAGATGTCCGGTCTGCGGAACATTAGCCGTCTCAGTGCGGCGACTGGCCTGCAGCGCCGAGATGTGACGCGTCTTCTGGAGGATGAAAATTCGGAGCCCGTGCCCGCCGGTCTGCCGAACCGAGTCATCGGGCAGTGGATTCATGATCGACGATTTCGCAGCGCAGATGGTTCGCCGAAGGATCTGCCGATCGACGGCCCGAAACAGAGCTTCAAGCGATTGGTTGAGACGATAAGTTTGGATCTCCACCCGGGAACGGTGTTGCAGGAGCTCGAGAGAATCCGAGCGATTGAGCGATGCGAAGCCGGCGTGAGGCTCGTTGCCCACGCCTTTGTCCCTCAGCAGGACCCGAAGGAGTCCTATCGTCTCTTGTCTCGCGACCTCGACAATCTCGTTGAGGCGGTGACGGAGAATATTCAGAATGACACCGCGGCCGGGGTTTCAACGCCAAAGAATCTTCATGTTACCGTCGAGTTCGATAATCTGCGGGCGGATAAGCTTCCTGAAATCAGGAAATGGTTGATGGAAGAGGGTTCGAAATATCAAAAGCGGGTGAGCGAATACCTCTCAAGCTTCGACGTCGACATCAATCCTCCCAAAGAAGCGGTGCCCGCCGGCGGAAAGGCGTCGTGTTCCATCTTTGCGCTGACGCAGAAGGAGATCCGTCCATGAGATACCAGAAAAAACAACGCTCAAACCTTTTTCTGTTGTTGTTGCTCCTCATTGTCATCTCGAGCGGGTGCGGCGGCGGAACATCGGGAACCGGCGTCACAAGCGTCTATGACGCGGTGCTTCAGGATGGAGAGGGGAATGCGCTCTCAGGCGTGACGGTCACGGTACTCGAGACCGGAGATTCCGCGGTGACGGATGCAAACGGGCATTTTTCAATTGAAGTCGATCCCGACAGCTCGACGAACACGATCATCATCAGCACGCCAACCGGCGATTCGGTGGTCGACATCAACACCGACGAGCCGGCCACAACCACCGACGGAGCGGCTTCGGGAAATGGAATTCAAATTGTCGGCGGTGAAACCACAACCAGCCCGCAGCAGGGGAAATAAAGTTTTTAGGGGAGAGAGATTATGATGACAAAGTATCGTTTCAAAAAAATGCTGTTCCTTACCGCTCTGTGCGTCCTCGGCTGCGGGGGCGGAGGCGGCGGAGGGGATGACTCGCTCATTGCCGGAGTTTGGAATGGATCAGTAGCCATCGTCGAGCGAGGATGCGCAAGCACCTCTGAAAATGAATTCTATTATTCGTTCACTCATCTCGTGAACCAGAGCGGTGACGATGTCGTGCTTGATAATGGCGCACGGACGTTCTCGGGGAAAGCCTCCGCTGACGATTCGTTTCGTGTCGAAACCGTGGCTCCGTTTCCGGGGGACACGTCATGTCAAGAAACTCTGCAATGGCGGTACGACCGAATCGAAGAAACTCAAGCGCCGTTTGTTGTGCGAACACAAACAATCACTTGTCCAAATGGGGCGACGGGCGGTACATGCCGTACTACGTGGTCCGGCAGTGCGTTTCGTCCCGGTCGTCCCATCGGGGGGCCGATCCCGCTCTTCGAGGACGGAAGTGTAAGCGCACCGGCGGCAATAAATGAACCTGGCGTGGAGGTCATTGGTGACCCGTCTGTGATGTAATTTTTGATCTCTCAGAAAGAAAAGTGAGGCGAAATCCTCAAACCAAGCCTCTTAACCTTAATGGAGTACCGGCCGTTCAGGTGAAGAAGGAGGAAATTGCCTCACTTTCTTTCTCTTTTGGTTTTTTATGGTTGAGCCATTTAGACTTCAATCTCTCGGTGCGCAAGCGGGCTTTTTGCTTCATGTTGTCGGTATCTTGCTGCTTGTCCTTGCGCTTTTCATCGTCACGTCCGTCTACGCATTAGTAATCTGTGTTCTTCAATGGCGCCCCGAAAAGCTCTATCGGCCTGCACCGCTTCCGCACCCCAATCCGCTTGGGGCGGGAGACTAGTGCCGCGGCCAATCAATTCGCGACGTAAGTCGTGAATTGATTGCGGCACCGCTCGGCGCAGCCGAGCCAGCAAAATCTAGGGCTCCGACACAAAATTAAGCTGCGCCGAAGGCTCGACTTATGTCACGCATTAAACGGTCGGAGCACTAGTTTCTGCCGCACTTCCCCGGTGCTTCTACTTCGAATGAGACGGCGTATCCCCACCTTACGGTATTTCCGCTGTATATATTCATTCCGTAGACGACGAGCTTGAGAGGGATACCATCGGTGGAACGGAATTGCTTTTCGTAGGCAATCTCCCCTTGGCGTTTTTCTTTGATCGCACGCCAATCAGGCGAATTTTTCAAAATCTTCACAAGACGTGCTTGAGGTGAATCCTCCGTGGAGTTTTCATCGACCGTCTCCAACGTAAACGAGTACACACCCGGGCGAAAGTTTGGAAGTGCTGTTCCTTGATCGAGCCAGAATGGCTTGAACAAAAGTATCGGAGCGCCATTTGAACCCACTCGCAGGGAGACGGAATTGTACCGCTTCGGCTGTCCCTCAGTGTTCCAAAGCTTTTGCGGCGTATCCTGCCTGAGTTGGTAAACAGCCCAAGCGGTAAAGCTCGAGAGCTCAAATTGCACACTTGGGTTATCTGCCTTCAAACCGAGCAACTTCACGAGGTCGTCTAGGGCCTTGCCCGAGATCTCGATGTCGCATTCCACTGCCGATGGAGCCTTCGCCGCTGACGCTCCTTGCGGAAAAATAAGGAAAATGAAGGGGAGGAGAAACGTTAAGCTTTTTATCATGGCAAATTTCTCGTTATCTCCGGCGCTGTTCAACACACTTTTCTTCTCTATGAATTTTCTCACAGGTTCTGCTAGTCTCGCTTCAGAAGACATCAGCTTTCGAGGTTCCGGACTCAAGGTTAATTCAGGTTTCTGTTCCTTGAAATCGAGAATTGTATCTCAACCTCGCAAACATTCCTTATTTCATTTTGCCGCGATCGAAGTCTCCCGCTTTTCGCTCGAGAGGATTTTTCACCTTTCCTCGAGCGAGAAGCGGAAGCTTCTGTGCGCAATGAGTGTCTGGGAGGAAAGTTTATGGGTGTTCGTGTTTGGCTCGGCATTGCCGAGAACGTCCCCGTCCCGTACGGGCCGACCCGCCACTGGGATCAGCTCGCCGGGAAACCGGGAACCTACAAAGCCACCCCGGATGACCACGGGGTCATGCAGGATGGAAACCCGTTCTCGCTCTTCTGCCGTGAGGGAGAAGCGGAACCCACAGTTATCTGCCTCGATCGAACGCAGTCGGAAGTGACGTTCGGCGGACGTACCTTCAAACTTCTGTGGCTCGTCGGCATCGCGGAACCGGGCCTCTTGCTCCTCATCACCGGGGAGCTGAACTGGGGTGATTGCGACGAAACGTTCACTGCGGTGATGGGAGGTGACACGGGTCCCTTCGCGTTTGCGTACTGCAAGGCATGGAACAACATGGGCACCGGCGCAGGAGGAAGGCTCTCCGCCGATATGTGCCTGTGCTTCGGCCTTCCGGCATCAATGGGGCATCCGAGAAAGGAGGAGCCGCCTACCCCATGATCCGCGCCGTTTTAGTCACCGAATGAGCAACAGTTCTCGAGCATCGGCGGGAGGTTTCCCCCGCTGATGTCTTCGAGACTTGAATTGGAGTCATTTATTCTTTATTGCGTGCTCGGAATCTTTCGCCGTGTGGAGCGCAATGGCTGAGGCTTTGGAGCTGAAGGTCTACAGCTAAATCGTAACTGCTGAATTGTAGCTTGAGAATAACCGCGTAGCTCTCGTTCGAACCCTATGCCGCATGCGGAAGCGATTTCGACTCTTCGATCAGATGCCGAAGCTCTGAGAGAAAGGTTTCTATGGACTGGTTTCTCGACGCATCACCTAGCTCTTTCCCGCTGGAACAACGCAATTTCGAATTTGGTTTAAACGCCGCGTAAAGTCTCGCGAGAGTCATCTCGTATTCCGTAGGGAAGGTATTCTGATTTTTCATCTTCCGATCTCCTCGTGGTTTTTCCACCGATGAAAGTTTTGACGTGCAAAACGGCAAATGCATACACGCTCCGGAAGTGATTTCGAGTGGGGAATTCTTATGAGTTTGGTGTGATGTTCGGAGAGCATCTCGCGCTGTGGTGTCGTAGGAACAGTCACTCGCGGGTTACTTAGTTATCCGTTCACCAGTGAGCAGTTAGCTGCATTGCAGGACCATCCAGACGTTCTCGAACCTTTTCTCCCGCAGATCTTCTTCACGAATCCAGAAGTAGATGAGGCCCGAATCGCCCCACATCATTCCGACCTCCTCATCGGAATCAATTTGCAAGAGTAGTCGCCAACTGCTTGCGCCGGCTTCGAGCTCCTTTGCTCTCGGATCCTGATACCCGGTTCCGTCTCCGCAGTAGAGGCCGTTTGAAACGAGCTGGCACTCCAACTCCATCTCGTCGCTTTGAATCACATCGGGGAAACCGCCGATCTGATGGTGTGCGTGATCGCCATACGAGCTGTGCTTCTCTTCGGAGAGCCGATCGAAGAAATCATCGTCTTCTCCTTCTGGCAGCTCCACGCGTTGTGGATCGGGAAGACTTGAGAATCGGGAGAACTGAACTTTTTTTTCGGCAAATATGTGTTCTTCATCGAGTCCGGCCGGAACCTCTTCTGAAGATGGAACGGGCTCTGCTTCGCTATAGAGGACACGCCAGCTTCCGGCATCCCCTGGATCAAATCCCCAAGTGGTTTGTTCTTGATCGTAGAAGAAATACAGATAGCCGGTCTTCGCAAGGCCTTGCAGTGTCGGAGGTGCATTAACTTCGGCAAGCGAGAGTTGGCAGATAAATGACAGGGGCTCGCCTCTCCAGGTCGGCCACTCCATGCCCTCAGGCAAATCAGGGAAGCCTCCAATCTTCGAGAAGCCTTCCTGATTCTTTGTCTCGATGAGGTGAATGGCGAGGACAGAGAGCTGATCAAAAGTCATGAGATGTTCCGGGATTCTTACCCGATAGATAAATCACGGATCGTCGATCGGATGAAACAAAATCTGGTTATTCGCCCTGTTCGGGAAAGGGGGCGGGTGGATTTTCCGACGAATGCCCCAGTTTTTTTCCAAAATGAACGAGCATTTCTTCCACCGGACAGGCGGATCCGCCTGTGCAGCTCCCGTCTTCTATCTTGTATAGCCCGCAATGCCCGGGATTTCCTGAGGGTTTCGGAACCCCGGCTGGCAGGATGAAGTTTACGGAGTGAGCGCCATAGAGGCCTGAAGGATAGGTGAAATTTTTCATGATAACGTAGGTGGAATGGAAATTCTCCGGAGCAGGTATGTCCTCCGAGCGGTGTTTCGCTGCGGACAATGCCCTCTTTTTTCTGTGCGCTTTCAGCCACGCCTTGATATCCGAGTTTTTAGCCGCCCGAAGCACGCCCTGCTCGACAAGTGCTCGAATCCCGGCCTCGCCGGCTTTCGGTGCCGTCCGATCAAAATAAGATTCGGGACTGATGTCCGTGGAGCGGACGAGCTGTTTCGGATCGAGGACAAAATCCCCAATCGTCAGTGAATCGCCTTCGAAATTAACGAGTCCATTCAATCTACGACCAAGCGCCTTTTGAGAAAGCAATCGCGCTGCCTCCATTCCCGTATCGGCTCCGCCATGGAAGTATCCGCACTTTCCGCCGTTGTCGTAGGTCGACACCATCGTGGGGACATTCTTAGGCAGGCCCGCAAGCACCTGACGGTGGTACCCGGTGAGGATGACGGCCGAGATCTTCGTACCGGACGTGATCCCGACATTCCAGATGGTGGGGTTATAGGCGCCCAACAGGAGAACAATATTTTCCCCCGGCATGTTCACGGAGATATCGATTTGTGACGCTTCGTTCCCGCTGTTATCGATCTGCCAGTCCAGCTTTCTCCCCTCATGTGCTCCGGCCGCGAATACCCTTGCGTTATTCGGGAGAGCAACGCCCGTAAATTCACAATCGTCGGGGACTGAAAGCTCTTCCTCGGGGAGGCCCAGATATCGGGGAGCTCTCAGGCGATGGAGGGAATCGCGCTGTTCTCGGAGACCGTAGAGGTCGGTGGATTTTTTCCAGAGAATGGGAAGTTCGCGGGCGCCGGGCACCTCTCGCATCTGCAGGCTTGCAGCGGTTTCGCGGATGCGATTCGGCACGAAGGCGGATGATTCGTCTCGCCAGAACTTCTGGAGTGAGGCGAACGTGCATTCTCGTCCGTATTGATTCAGCACAGTCCATATACGATCGCCCGCGGGTGTCGGATAATCCGGAAAGTCCTTCGTTAGAAAGAGCAGCTTCAGCACGAAGTCTTCGCAGGAATCCGTCGATTCAATAGCCGCTCTAATGATCTCGTTTTGGCCGCGGAGCGGCGGGGTCGTAAATACCTGGTCTCGCCAGCTTCTCTCTGCGCCCGGGCTGTCCAATTCGGGAGTTTTTGCGAGGAGGCGTGTAAGGAGCGCACGTTCAATTCCAGCGGGGGGTAAAGCAATCAGACCTACGACTTCACGTTTCAGCTCTTCAACATTTTTTGCCCGAGAACCGAATCTTCCAAATGGATGCGGATCGCTCGGGTCGATTTGATCGTAGGTCCCCCAAGCGGGGGCGGGATTCTTCGAGATTCGCAGTGAGCCGAACATGCTGTCCACGAGGTAGCAGTTTTCGTCGTGTTGGCATCGCTCACCTTCGTCGCGGGTGGCGAATGTGACATAGATGTCGTCTTCAGGATTAAGCCGGAGGGTCAGGTTCCGAATCCGCAGCTTCGTGCCGGCCGCGTCGCCTTTCCAGGAGTCGACAACGACGAATTCTCCTGGTTCATTGTCTTTGATCAATTTCACCACACCGATGAAATCGGCCTTAAGGACGCTTTCTTCAAACTCGGGATCGACGTACGAGGTTGCAAAGGCCTGCGGAGAGAGGAGCAGGAAGGAAAACAAAAAGAGACTCAATTGAGTCCGAAACAGCGGGTTTGCTCTCATCCGGTGCCATGAAGATTATTGCACCAGGGTTATTCAGAAATTCGAAGGAACCGTGTTTAAAAATTCGGTAATGCCTCAGTATGAAATTTCTCTGGTGCTCTGGTGCTCTGTGGTCCGTTATCGATAAAAAATGAACCACAGAGCACCAGAGCACCGGAGAAAAGCAAAAAAAGTCCGAATTTCAAGCTGAGACACCACCAAAATTCCCCGCTCGAGTTTACCGATCGGCTAAGTGCTCCGACATGAAGGGAACTGTGCCGCAGGCTCAATCATTCTATCTTTTTGTCGGAGCAGTCTTTGGGCGTGAACGCAAAAGCCCTAAAAAGCGACCGGCACTTCGACCCAGGTATCATCCCAAGCAAAAATCAGCTTTCCGGATTTCGGCTCGCCGTCGAATTTCATCGTGAAGGCCTCTACGGACTCTTTGGTCGCGCTCACCGGTGCTTCGACGCGGAGGAGATCGTTCTTCTCATCATATTTGTAAGCGCCCCAATCGTTCTTCACGGAGCTCAAGATCACGGTCCACGATTTTTGGTTCGGGATGGTGTACAAGCTGTATCGGCCAGCTTTCACGGGCTTGCCACCGAATGAGCCGTCTTTGAAAAATTCGATCTCCGTCGCTTCATTCGCTCCGGTCCGCCATACCTGACCGTATGGGACCAATGCGCCGAAAATCTCCCGAGATTTCTTTTGAGGGCGCGAGTAGATCACTCTCGCTGCGGGAGCGTCGTCACGAGACTTCCTCAGGTAGGTGATATCCGCGGGACTTTTATCGAGCGCCGGAAGTTCCGCGAAAGATGTTACCGGGAGAAGAAGAAGGATTGCGAAAACAAAAGCGGTTGAAATTTGAGAATAACGTTTGGACATCGGCGTGCTCCAATCATGAATGAACGGTTTGACTGGCGAAATTGTCGCCTAGTTTAACTGGTCTGTCCACCGTTTGAACGCCGCAGTCCCCGCATCAACGCCTCGGTAATCCCGGCGAGAGCAAGAAACGTCAAGGTGCCTATGACGTTGTACCACAGGAAACCGAACGATGCGGTGAAGTGCAGTGCAATCACGAAAATTTCAGTGACGACTGCTGAAATCAAAACGGAGGCCGGTCTGAGATTCCAATTGCTGAGCGCAAGAACGAAGATGCCGAGAATGTTCCCGTAGAATAGCGAGCCGATGATGTTAATTGCTTGGATCAGATTTTCTGTGAGCGGAACAAAGAGTGCGAATACCATAGCGACTGCTCCCCAAAAGGCAGTCGCAAGTTTTGTCGCCCGGACGTAGTGCTCGTCCGAACGCCCTGGAGCAAATACTCTCGCATAGAAATCAACGACCATGGTGGTGCCGAGAGAGTGAAGCTCTGCCGATGCCGTGGACATGGCCCCACAAAAAATCATCGCCACAAGGAGACCAATCAATCCGAAGGGGAGGTAGTTAAGAATGAACGTGATGAAGACGAAATCGGTGTCTCGCCCGCCGCTTCCCGGAATTTCGTTCTGAATGATGGAAGAGGCTTCCTTCGAGAGCTTTCGCATCTCGGCATCGCCGTTTTTAGCAAGTTGCTTGAAATTCGCCCGAGCGGATTCATCGTTGGACTCCAGCATCGAGCGGAGGGCTGCCGATTTGTCGGCGAACACTTTTTGATACTCGGTGTTTAGCGCTTTCAAGCGGGCGGGCGCCTCGCCGCTCTCGATTCCCTTGAGCGCACCGGGAATGAATGACAATGGCGGTGCCGTAAACTGATAGAAGACAAAAACCATGACGCCGCAAAGGAGAATGATGAATTGAAGTGGGATTTTCAGCACGGCGTTGAATAACAACCCAAGTCGGCTCTCTCGGAGGGAAACTCCCGAGATGTAGCGCTGCACCTGAGATTGATCGGTGCCGAAATAGGAAAGGGAGAGCATCAAGCCGCCCGCGACTCCCGACCAGAATGTGTAACGGTTGTGAAGATTAAAAGAGAAATCGACCGTCTCGAGTCGGCCGAGAGCGCCGGCAACGGAGAGCGAATCGTAAAATGAGATGTCCGCGGGCAGAATGGCGACGGCGTATATCAGCGCGAAGATCATACCGCCGAACATAATAGACATTTGAAGCTTCTGCGTTTGAGCAACTGCCTTCGCGCCGCCGATTGTCGTATAGACAATCGCCATTCCGCCGATGAGCAACGTGTTCGTCGTCAGGGATACACTCAGCACCGCCGACAGAAGGATGGCTGGCGCAACTATATTGAGGCCCGACGCCATTCCGCGTTGAAGCAGAAAGAGAAATGCGGTGAGTAGCCTTACCCTGAGGTCGAACCTCCGCTCGAGAAATTCGTAAGCAGTATAGATATTTGCCTGGAGATATTTCGGCAGAATCGTTGCGGACAAAATTATCATCGCGAGGGGTAAACCGAAATAAATCTGGATATACTGCATCCCGTCGTCAAATGCCTGCCCCGGTGTAGAGAGAAATGTGATCGCGCTCGCTTGAGTGGCCATTACAGCGAGGCCGATGGTCTTCCAGTGCACCTCCTTGTCGGCACGGACGTAGGACTCCATGGTGTTCGAACCGCGCGCTTTCCACGTTCCATAGATGGAGATGCCGGCGAGGATAACGAAGAGAACGATCCAATCAATCCCGCTCATTGGAAGTGTCTACCCATCAGGTAGAAGACCAGGACGAGACAGGCGAACCAGATCATCACTGCGGCATAGAGTCGCGTCCACGTTCGACAGAAGGGCGGTGAGTCATCGCTTTCTGGGTTCATGCGAAGAATGTCCGTAGCTGAGGAGGTTTACGAAGAGCCGGTAGGCCCCCGCGTTTCCAGCAGGCAATTGCCTAAAAAATGCGAGGCCGGTGTAGATAAAATGCCCGGCGCCATAGCGAGCCGCGATGACGCCTCCAGTCTGCGAAGGTTTCCCAGGGTCGTTCATCTCGAGGATCGTCTCATAATGGGAGTCGAGCTTCCCGGCGAACCAAAGACCGCGCTCCTGAATCCACCCGTCGAAGTCAGCGGATTCAATTCGATTCGGTTCCTGAAGGAGAGAATGGACCGGCTTCAGAAATCGTACTTCTGCCGTCTCATCCGTGATCCGTTCGGAGGTTAAGACAAAGGGGAACGGGGCAAATCGCTCAGGAACCGCGTTGTGGTTGTCGTTTACACTGTATTGGACGAGCAAGGTTCCTCCCATTCGTACGAATTCCAGAAGGCGCGGGAAGAAACTCGTCCAGGATCTTCTCGTATTCAGCGCCCGAACTCCGGTAACGATGGTATCAAAGCGCGAAAGATCACCTCGAAGCAGTGTCTCGTCGTCAAGGAGGACAGCACGGTACCCCAACGAGACGAGACTTTGCGGCACTTCGTCACCTGCTCCCATGATGTAACCAACTCGGAGCTCGGGTGTTCGGATTTCGGCTGTCGTGACGACGAGCTCGGCGGGCTGCAGATAGGAATGCTTTTGGATGTGCGGGTAGGAGATAACGTGCCGCGTCCAGGAAGTCCGTGTTCCGTCAGCTCCGGTAAACTCAGCGCGGAGCACGCCGTTTGAAGCCGAAGCATGCGGAGTGATTGACAGGAGAATGTGGTGCGGGACATTCTTTTCTTTCAGAGAAACTTCGACGGAACGTGGTTCGATGGTCCAGCCCGACGGCGGGGCGAGGGTAACAACGCCGGACAGCCCGGCCTGAGCCGCCTGAAGCGTGAGCTCAAATCCAAGTTGCTTATCGCGCGGGACAAACAGCGCGCTCCGATGAAAGGACATGGTGACCGGAGGGACGACCGTCGCTTGCTCGTATCGGTCTCCGTCTTGCGCACTCAACGACCTTTCCAAAGCGGGACAGGACCAGACGATTCTCTCGTCTCTGCCGCAGAACGTGAAAAACGCCGACACAGTCGGAGGAGAGAAGGGCCTGCCAAGTTCCGACCGATCCGGAATATCAAACGCCGAGTTCTTCATCGGACGGGCGAGCCAATAGGCATTTGACGGAGGTGTGTCGAGAGGAACGCGAGTATCAAACGTCAACTCGGACCATTCGTTCACACCCGGATTATTTGATGCCCTCTGACCGGACCAGCTCGTGTGGCCCTCGCAAAATTTGATGGGGGTATCCTCGCGCTGCAAAACCCGGAGCGCGAGACTGAACTTTTCTCCCGGAACAAGCGTGGCGCTATTCGAGAGCGCTTCCAACTTTGCTCCCGAAATATCGAGGAGAAGCCGGTCAACTTCCGCCACCTTGATATCTCGCCAACGGTCCTTGAGGAGCTCCTTCATCAACGTTCGTGCTTCAAGGAGCGCGGTCACTGTTTCTGCTGGAGCGGATTTCGCTTCAAAGGATTCGATCGCCCTTTTTATCGCTGCCTGCAAACGTTCAGTTCCCGGGACATTCTTGAGATCGAAGCGGCTCCGGTCAAAAGGAGAACTGCCGAGCTCGGTTCCGAACCGCCGCGTGAAGTACTCCATCTTGGGTCCGGCATCGGCAGCCGTGCCAAAGCCCTGGCTTTTGTGATTGTTCCGGCTCTCCGCGGCGATTTCTCCGTAGGATTTCCCCAGCTCTCGATTGAAGCCGCCGATATCAACGGCGATTTTTCCCTCAGGATTGAAGTTGGGATCCCATTTTCTCGGGATATTGTTGAGGAGAAGAGCTGACGCCTGCCACGGAGCAGTAAATTCAAGTTGCTCTTTGAAGCGCGTCGGATCCGCTGCGGCTTCAAACGCCTCCTCGGCAAGCACGCCGGAGGCGGTATGTTGTCCATGTCGCCCTTCGCCCGTGATCGGAAAGCGGGTAACAATGATGTCTGGCTGGAATTTACGGATTGCCCAGACAACATCCGCGAGGAGCGACTCCTTTCTCCAGTTCCGGAACGTTTCTTCCAAACTGTCGGAATATCCGAAATCGTAAGCACTCGTAAAAATCTGCTCGGCTCCGTCTACGTTTCGAGCGGCAAGAAGTTCCGCTGAGCGGATAATGCCCAGCGGAATACCCTTCTCCGGGCCGATGAGATTCTGACCTCCTTCACCTCGATTCAGCGACAGGTAACCGGTCCGGAGCAGTTCCTCATTTGCGAGGTAAGCGAGAAGAGCCGAGTTTTCATCATCCGGATGCGCCGCGACATAGAGGACGCTGCCGAGGACCGTGAGTCGCTCGAGAGCGAGCGAAATTTCTCCCGAGCTTCGAGGCTGAAAACACTGCGCGCCGGAGTCCTGCGGGAAAAGGAGAGTCGTGAACCAAGCGACAAAGAGCGTACCGAGAAATACTCGAATTCTTACAATCTCTAGAGAGGCTCGGGAGCCGTCGGCGGTTTGCGGAATCATCATTGAGATTCTTGGGAGTTAGGCCAGTCCAATAATGGATAGGTGATTTTCCAAGCCGTGTCGATTGGCTTTCGCAATCCTTATCTGTTGAATCCAAGTTCCGGCCGAGTTCCCACTTCGCATTCAGGAGGTATTCGAGTCGCGGACACCGGATGTCTCACTTTGATTGCTGCTTGACGCGGGGTGATTGTGCCGTTATATTTAACCAACTAGTTAATTAACTGCAGGGTTAACTTACATGCATGACCATCTCAGCCAAACGTTTTCGGCGCTTGCTGATCCCACGAGGCGGGCAATGCTGGTGCGGTTGTCGAAAGGTGAGGCGAACGTAACAGATCTCGCCAAGCCGTTTTTGAAAGAGATGAGCTTGCCGGCGGTCACGAAACATCTCAAGGTTCTCGAGAAAGCCGGACTTGTTACGAAATCCCGCGATGCGCAGTGGCGCCCGTGCAAACTAAACGGCGAGCCTCTCAAGGACGCCGCGGATTGGATGGAGCAGTATCGAGTTTTCTGGGAAGAAAGCTTCGATCGTCTCGACGCCTATCTAAAAACTGTCACGTCGAAGAAGAATGCGAAGGGAAAGAAAAAATGAGCGGAAAAAATAAACCCAACGAAATTCAAATCAGCCGGATCTACGACGCCCCGGTTCGAGCTGTCTGGGATGCGTGGACGGATCCGGAGCAGGTCGGGAAATGGTGGGGTCCTCGAGGGTTCTCACTTACGACGCACAGTAAGGACTTAAAGCCAGGGGGACATTGGAACTATACGATGCACGGACCGGACGGCGTCGATTATCCGAACCAGACAAAATATCTTGAGGTTGAGAAGGAAAAAAAGTTGGTCTACGACCATGGAGCGAGTGAAGATCGTCCGCCACTTTTCCGGGTCACAGTCCTGTTCTCCGAAGATCACGGAAGGACGAGAATGGAGATGACGATGTCGCTTGCGACTCCTGAAGCGGCAGACGAAACCAAGAAGTTTATCAAGAAGGCCGGTGGCAATGCGACTTGGGATCGACTCTCTGAGTATCTCGAGAAGGAGCTTCGCGGAAAAGAGAAGTTTGTTATCAATCGGACGTTCGATTGCTCCGTCGATACGATGTACCAGCTCTGGACAGATCCAAAGCATTTCTCCCAGTGGTTGCCTCCGACCGGTATGGAGATGCAGTTTATCAGAATCGACATCCGGCCTGGCGGACACGGGTTCTACAAAATGTCGGGGAACGGTCTGACGATGTACGGAAAAGTACACTATGAAAAGCTCGAGCGGCCGCACCGTCTAGCATACACGCAGGAGTTCTGTGATGAGAACGAGAAGCCGTCGAGACACCCACTCGCTCCCACTTGGCCCGCGAGGATGTTGACGATAGTCGACCTTTGCGAGGAAGCTTCTGACCGGACGCGAGTGACGATAACTTGGGAGCCGACCGGAGAATTCACTCCTGAGGAGCTCGAGACGTTCGTGAAGGGCAGAACGGGAATGACGATGGGTTGGACCGGTTCTTTCGACAAGCTCGAAGCTTGTGTCGAGGAATTTCCCGGCTAATCATTGGTCAAGTTGCGAAGCCCTGTCGGAGATCCGGCAGGGCTCTTTTCGGGGGTGCCGCTAGAATCTTCTCTGCGGCTTACCACCGGCCATGGTTGTGGTTGTGGCCATGGTGGCCCCGGTTGTCCCTTCGCCAATCATTGTCATACCGTTGATTTTGGTAGTGATGATGATGGCAACCATTCAAGAAGAGAAGAAATAAAAGCGCGAGAAGAGATACGCGAGAAGATGTTTTCATGCCGGCCTCTTGAGGATTGGCGTTTAAAGTTTCCTCTGCTTCGTGGCTCCTCGGCTCGATTCCGACTACAAGTGCAAATGCTCATCCGTTGATCTTCCTGGGGATTGTTCGGGAAACTTTTCTCGCCTTCCGCCGATTGGGAAAGTGACATTCCAATCTCAGGAGAACGTATGAACCTTGCGGGCGAGCTTAAGAAAATTGACCAAGTCGGTGCAACCGCTTGGGCCTTGGTGATGGAGGGCGACTTTCGCGGCGCCCGCCGGGTGATGAGGAAGATTGCTGATTCCCTTTGCGTTACCGAAAGCGAGCGAGTGCTTACCATTATTGAAGCGAAGATATTCGAGCGAAAGGGCGAGAAAGCGCAGGCGAAAGAGAGAATACTCGCAAGTCTCGTTTATGTTTGGGGAAGTGAGGAAGCATTTGAAATCCTCTCGTGTGAGCATCCCCGCTCGGATTCAAACACCACTCAATACTACCTTGAAGTGACAGGTGGTTCATTCCTGGGATTTCCATCGAAGTGTATTGCTTCGTTCGATGTCCTCGCAAACTCGAAAACCGAGGCTCTTGAATATGTTCGCGCTCTCAGCGTTTCACCCCACCTCAGCATACTTCGTTCGGATGAGATGCCGAGGAGCGGGGAGCTACGACTACGGCGAGGTGTACTGCGGGCCTATCCCTTCCGCAGGTGAGGCAGGCAGTGTGGTCTTTTGTCTCGACCTCCGTCAAGATACCACACTGCCTAAGAAGGCGAAGAAGGCGCCGATAAGGAAGAGCGCGAGGGAGAGCCAGAAGACAAAGGACGAAATCGCTCGTGTCTTCCGGCAAGCGATTTCGCCCTCGAAGTCCAACGGGCAGCTTTCATCTTTTGAGTACACTCGAAGCGCTGCCGTCATTAAGAGGAGCACTCCGGCAAAACCAAAAACCAAGGTTTTGTGAGTCGAGAGCCAGATGAGCTGTGGAAAGGTGCCGAGCAGCGCCACGAGCGTTGCACCAAAGCCTAAAGCAACGAAAGCCGCGGGCAGCGCGCAGCAGATCAGCGTGCTAAATGTAGAAAAGAGAGTCAAATAGGGGAGAAGTCGCTTAAACATGGCTCTCCTCCCTCGTGATCGTCACGACGTCGTAACCGGCGTCTTTGATCGCGTCCGCAATTTCCTTATCGGAAAGTGTCTGACCTTCCTTCGTGCCAATCACCACAATACGCTTATCGAGATCGACCACCACATTTGCCACCGCAGGTTTTCCGCCGAACGTCTTTTTTATTCCTTGTGCGCAGAATGAGCACACCATTCCATTTACGGTAATTTTAATCTCTTCACCGAAGGCCTGTGCGGGTAGGAGAATTGTCAGGAGAGCGAAAAATGCAATTTTAAGTTTCATACGAATTCCTCAAAAATGAGCCATTCCGGCGAGAAAACTCTCGCCTTCTAGGTTCACGCCAATTTCAAGAGCGAAGTTGTTGTAGAAAAGCCGAAGCAGAGGTGTGACTGAAATCTCGTCCTCCATCTCCGGCATGTAATCAAACTGCCCGATTATCCAGGTTTGGAGATCGTCGATCGGAGCTTTGTACGGGGCAAACCCTGCTCGATACCGGAGTCGCGTGAAGTTTATGTTGTCCGGTGAACGCAGGCTCTCACCTGAGGCGGAAGTGTAGAGGCGCCTCGTCTCGTAATTCGCCTCGAATGCGGCGTACCCTGCGACGGAATCGCTCCCGCCCTCTTCATGCCGCCCGCCTGCTCCTCCTGACAGATACATGTTGGCTTGCGACTCCGGCTCGTTCCAACGCTTCAAAAGCAGGTTATACTGCCCGAAAACAAACGTCGCCGTGCGCTTTTTTCCCTCCCGATACATGAGCGACGCACCAACTGCGTGCTTGCTCGACACTGAATAATTCAACTGAAGATCGCTCCAGTCGGGGGTGAACGTCGGCATGATCCCCCAGCCGTCTTTGAAGCTGATGGGGTTCGCAAACGAGCGAGAGGGGAGTAGCAGCAATAGAAACGCACCAAGTACATGAGAGAGCTTCTTCATGTTATTCCTCCGGAAGGAGTCAAATACAAAGTCATTGAGCAGAGCGCTCAATCGTCCGGTTAGCAGGAAATATCGAGGAAGGATGGGGGTGCGTTTGGACGCTGCTGCAAGAGAAGAGGCGGCAGCGGGGGAGAGCAATGCGGGTCAACGAGAGCGGCGAGCTCTTCGCGGGTTTCCGTCACGGGCGTCGTTAGATATCGCATCAGGTGAAAAGCGAGATGGAACGCGACCACTGGTTCGAAGGTGACGTTTGCCCAATCAAGCGCAGCCGGGGCTTGCGAGCATAGTGCCGCGCAATCCATCAAGCCGTTCGGGGGGGCAGAGTCTTGTGAATTCGAACGATGCTGTGATCCGGGGCAGCAGGAATGCCCGAGGCCGGAAGAGGCAAAAGCGAATCGCGCGAGGCATAAGTTCGCAGCGAGAACCGCTAAGAAAATTCCAAAGATGAGTAACGAGCGCCTCATGAACTCATGGTATCACATGCGATCAGCCCCGAGCCAGATGGTTACATCTGTGTCCCTGAGCCGGCTTTGGGGAACTGCCTCGGCCGGCAAGGTCCAGAAAACACTACTCACGTCGCCTACTTGAGCAGTATGAGAGCACTCCTCAAGCACCAGGTATCAAGTTATCCTTGGCCTCGCGAGGCAGTCGGGCTTCGGCGATCTGCGAGATGAAACCGATGTGGATTCCGCTTATGTGTTCTTGGCGCTTGAAAAAGGTCGGCGACTGAGATTGCTGCTCCTGCGCGGGCGCGAGCACGTTGATTTCGTGATTCAGACCCAAGTGTATTAAACGACTCAAGCTATTTACTTAAATGCAGGACATCACTCGGTCGGGTTGACAAGTCCTTCGCCCTTCGCGAGTTAACTCTGAGCTGTGGGTTTACAAGGCACCGGCCGACGGTCCGTGCCGAGGTCGAGGAGGGACCGAAGATGGAAGAATTGTGGGGAGAGATTGATCCGTGGGAGTGGAAGACCGTTCCGGCAATTTCTGGAAAATTGGCCGCCGAATCGGATGTCGAATCTGGGGCTGCGGTGTTCTTTCTCAGCGATCCTCATGGCCTCGGGGCGGCACCGTACTCAATAGCATTACCGAGACCGGCAGTTCTCCTTGACGATGACGAGTGCGAAGTTCCCGTTATCGTCATCCAAGTGGAGGAAGGCGGCGGAAAGATATACGCCGGTTACCGTTTCTTAGACGGCGGGAACGGTGTCTGCCATCTCGAAGAGTTGGAACTCCTCGATGAGCCGGATGAGAGGTTCTTCACGGACGAGCTCACCACGGAATCAACGTAACCGGAAATCGTCGCCGAACTTTCTGACCCTTCTTTCGATAAAACGAGGCGACAAGATCAGCGGCGAATGAATCTGCCATTTCGTGCACGGCACTTACGACCGTCAGTCGATTTAGATCGAGAGCTTTAATTCTTGGAAACCTTCGATCGACGAGCTCGGCGACGGCCTGCTGGGTCTCTGAATCAACGAGACGCGCCTCAAGAGTCATCGATGGAGATCTCGCGGCGGTTGAAAGATTTGCCGCCGCTGGTATCGGTACCGCGAACAGGCCGCCGTAGAGAATCGGGTCGCCGAAATCCACTTGAGCGATCGAGATTCGTACTTCGAGAGTGCGTTCATGAAGGATATCGGTAACTGCAGGAGTTCCTTCCGAGCCGTCGGTCGGGTTCTCCAAAGAGGGGTTTCGTTCATCGGGAATTTGTATCGGTAGATTCTGAACCGCAGGTTCAAAGGCGATGCCCGATGTGATCTCTGTGGAGATTGGCTTCCTCGGATATTCCTCAAATTCTTTGGTCACTTCCTTCTGAATATATTCGGCCAGTTCGTTTACAAGATCGAGATAGGATTCTTTGCTCCTGAGAAGTGCGCTGGAGCTGTAGATCCAGTTTTCGGGATTTGCCTCATTACTTCTCACCGCGGCAACGACGATCCTATTGTATTCATTGTTCTTCATGCCCGGAGCCATCCAAGCAAGTGAGAACGGCGTCTGTTTCGGTTTTTCAAGCAGCTCTGGTGCTTGAATAAACGAGGTCGCGGTCGGCGGCTCAAGCGCCTCGTGGAGCGTACACCCCGTAAACCACAACAGGGCACTCAAAATTAAAATGCTGCGAATGTGGAACTGCATAGAGGTGGCTCAGCGGCGTTTCTGCGATCACTAGTCCTCTTCGGCTATCCACAGTATGAGGAAGATCAGGAACGAGAATTCGGATAGTTCCCGAATCGGTCTCGAAGGAATGGAGAGAGCTATGCAGATTAGACGAAGTGGAACTCGTGTTCCGTCCAAGGGGAACGCTGACTATTTCACTGGCAAAGTGGAGGTGGAAGGTCTCTTCGAGGCTCCCGAACCGGCACGAGCGGTGAGCGCACTGGTGACGTTCGAGCCCGGTGCCCGAACCGCTTGGCACACTCACCCTCTCGGGCAGACACTGATTGTTGTTTCCGGCCGGGGGCGAGCACAGCGAGCCGGCGGGCCAGTCGAGGAGATCGGAGCGGGCGATGTCGTCTGGTTTCCTCCAGGCGAGAAACATTGGCATGGTGCGAACCCCGAGTCGGCGCTTACGCATATTGCCATTCAAGAAAAATTGGACGGGAAAGCTGCCGATTGGCTTGAGCCGGTCAGCGACGCGGAATATGATCAATAAACAGTTCGAGGTGTTTATCCGAGCCAACGAGTTTTGATGGATTTCAAACGAACTTACGAAAGATGATGGATGCGACTCTCGAGAATCATGGAAGTGCCGGATCCCTGAACGGAACCACGTTGTTTCATTGAGTGTAAAAAATGCAGAGCCGAGAATCGGGCGGCGCAATCGCGTGCACACATCCTGAATCTCGGCTCTGTCCCTATGAAAGACCGTGGGTTTCCCTAGGAGGGTGACAAGTCGAACCGGTCAAGCATCATGACCTTATTCCAGACACGAACAAAATCTTGTAGGAATTTTTCCTTCCCGTCATCCGCGGCATAAATTTCTGCAACCGCGCGGAGCTCCGAGTGCGATCCAAATATGAGGTCAACTGGAGTTGCGGTCCATTTCACCTCTCCGGTCTTTCGATCGACTCCTTCGTAGAGTCCCTCGTTCTCCGATGATTTTTTCCATTGGGTCGACATGTCGAGAAGGTTCACGAAGAAATCGTTCGTGAGCGTTCCGGTTTTTTCGGTGAAGACACCGTGTTTGGAGTTTGCGGCATTGCCACCGAGCACCCGCAAGCCACCGACCAATACCGTCATTTCTGGCACGGTAAGACTCAGCATGTTCGCTCGGTCAACCATCATCTCGGCCGGAGTGAGGAGAGCGCTATCGGTGTAGTAGTTCCGGAAAGCATCAGCTGCGGGCTCGAGGACGGAGAAAGAAGCGACATCGGTCTGTTCTTGTGAAGCATCCATACGCCCCGGAGTGAAGGGGACCTTCACCGCGGAGCCGGCCTTCTTCGCCGCCTCCTCTATCGCGAGAACGCCGCCCAGGACGATCACATCCGCGAGGGACACCTTTTTCCCGCCGGAGAGAGTCCCGTTAAACGCGCCTTGAATCTTTTCGAGGCGTGTTAGAACGGACGCGAGCTCTTCTGGGTTATTCACCGGCCATTCTTTCTGCGGCTCAAGGCGCACCCGAGCTCCATTCGCCCCGCCCCGCATGTCCGTGCTCCGGTAGGAGGCAGCAGATGCCCACGCCGTACGGACCAGCTCGGAAACGGTGAGGTCGGATTTGAGAATTGCCTTCTTCAGCGCTTCGACATCCTTTTCATCAAGGAGCTTGTGGTTTGCGCGTGGAATCGGATCCTGCCAAATCAGATCTTCTGCTGGAGACTCCTTTCCAATGTAGCGAGTTTTCGGGCCCATGTCCCGGTGCGTGAGCTTGAACCAGGCCTTTGCAAATGCGAGCTCGAACTCCTTCGGATCATCAAGGAACCGCTTTGCGATCGTCCGATAGTTCGGATCTTCCTTGAGAGCGAGGTCCGTCGTGAACATGATCGGAGCGTGTCTGACAGAGCTGTCATGAGCATCGGGAACCGTGTTCGCTGCTGCTCCATCCTTTGGTATCCACTGAGTCGCTCCTGCCGGACTCTTTGTTTTCTCCCAATCGAAGTTAAAGAGATTTGAGAGATATTGCGTGGTCCACTTCGTCGGCGTCATGGACCACGCGCCTTCAAGGCCGCTTGTAACGGCGTCTTTCCCGACACCTGATTTGCATTTGTTGGTCCAGCCGAGACCCTGTTCTTCTATCCCTGCCGCCGCGGGCTCAGGTCCGACACAGGTATCAGGCTTATGAGCGCCGTGAGCTTTCCCGAATGTGTGCCCGCCCGCGATTAGGGCGACCGTCTCCTCGTCGTTCATGGCCATCCGGCCGAAGGTGTCGCGGATATCTTTTGCTGCCGCGAGCGGATCAGGATTCCCGTTAGGGCCTTCGGGGTTTACGTAGATCAGTCCCATTTGAACTGCGGCGAGGGGCTTCTTGAGTTCTCTCTTTCCGGCGTAGCGCTCATCGGCGAGAAATTTCTTCTCCGGCCCCCAATACATAATATCGGCTTCCCAATCGTCGGTTCGGCCGCCTGCAAATCCGAAGGTCTTGAATCCCATCGACTCGAGAGCCACATTTCCGGTGAGCACCATCAGATCCGCCCACGAGAGTTTTTTTCCGTATTTTTTCTTGACCGGCCAAAGTAATCGGCGCGCCTTGTCGAGATTCGCGTTATCCGGCCAGCTGTTCAACGGCTCGAAGCGTTGCTGCCCCCCGCCCGCACCCCCGCGACCGTCGATCATTCGATATACCCCGGCGCTGTGCCAAGCCATTCGAATAAAAAACGGGCCGTAGTGTCCCCAGTCCGCGGGCCACCAGTCTTGAGATTTTGTCATTACCGCCTCGATGTCCTTTTTCACGGTGGCGATGTCGAGTGTTTGAAACTCCTTGGCGTAATTAAAGGAGGCCCCCATCGGATTCGATTTCTCCGAATGCTGCCGCAGTGGCGAGAGGTCCAGGTGATCCGGCCACCAGAATTGATTCGAAAGATTTTCCCTCCGCGCGACATCTTTTGCTGACTCGTTTTTCTCATCGCAAAAGCCGGAGCTCGATACCGAGAGCGCGAGCAAAAATGCGGCGGGTATCCTCAAAATCTTCATACAGTTCTCCCTAGGTCCAGAGGTTGGAGCGAAACTCTGCCACGAATCCAGTCGTTTGCCATCCGTGAACTGCGGTATAAAGCGGTAGTTTTAAACTATCACCTTCGGAAATTTTTATGAGCGGGCAGCGAAATTGCCGGACCTGGAGAGGGTGAGTTACCGTAATCCCACGAACGAGAATTTCCGCCATACTTAAGCGTTCAATTAACCGGACAGCGAGAATCTCGGCTTTTCTGGCCAGTGTCAGAGAACTCCGGTAATTGCGGAGCGTAATTAACTATTTCAACCGAGATTTTAAATGACGAACGAACGCGCAGCCGAAGATGAATCTCTCGGTGGGGCCAAAACCCCGGAGCCGTGGTCCGAAAACCTTGCAAGTGCCGCTACTCATTGGACAGGGAGCTCACAGGCGTTTGGACTGGCTGCGGCGGTGATCGTGTTTTGGGGAATTCTCGGTCCGATCTTCTCGTATTCGGACACGTGGCAGCTCGTGATTAATACCGGCACGACGATAGTGACTTTCTTGATGGTCTTTCTCATTCAGCGCGCGCAGAACAAAGACTCTCGGGCAATACACCTCAAACTAAACGAGATCGTCGCGGCGACGGAGGGCGCCAGCAATCGGCTGATCAACGCCGAGGAAATGAGTGAGCACGAGCTGAGAACCATCAGCGAGCACTACAAGAAATTGATCGAACTCGCGAAAGCTGATGCGACCGTGACGCAATCACACTCGATCGAGGAGGCCGAAGAAAGGCATCGGCAGAAGCAGGAAGCAACGTGAGCGCTGCTCTCCGCTTCTGCCGGCAGTGGAGGTCGAATGTGGAACGTTCCTAAATCGACCCGATTGTTCGTCTGCGGCCGGTCGCGTCGTTCTCCGGGCTTTGATACTGGGCGAGCGGCACGAACTGTCCGGAGCGTGTTTCATATGCAAAGACTTCGCCGGTCCCAATTTTATATACCCAGCCATGCAGGTGCAGATCGCCTTTTACTAAGCGGGAGGCGATTGCCGGTAAAGTACGGAGATTCTCAAGCTGCACGAGCACATTCTCTTCAACGGTTGCCGTGACGAGCCGATCGCCGTCGAGATCCGAATAGTTATCGAGAACAATGCGGCGAGTGGTTTCCGCGTGTCCAAGCCATGATGCGACGGCCGGGAGAGACGCGACGAGTTCCGGTTTGAGAATTGCCTTGATCGCGCCGCAATCCGAGTGACCGCAGATAATAATGTCCTTCACGCCAAGCGCTGCAACTGCGAACTCTATAGTCGCCGCTTCACCACCATTTCCCGCGCCGTGCGGTGGGATGATGTTGCCAGCGTTTCGAAGAATGAAAAGGTCTCCCGGTTTCGAGCGGGTGAGAAGGTTCGGATCGATTCTGGAGTCTGAGCAAGTGATGAAAAGCGTCTCCGGGCTTTGACCTTTGGCCAACTGTTCAAATAGGCCTTGGAGCTGGCCGAAGTCTTCTTCACGAAAGTCATGGATACCTTGAATCAACTTTTGCATACAGTTCCCATTTCTCCTTGGTTCGTTTCCTCGTGAATCGACGTTATCCGTTTCCGCACTGCGGTCTCGATATTAATCGAGTCCCGATCCAACAGCGAAATAACGTTATTAATATCCCCCACGATAGGTGACTTCTGAGATGCGAGAGTTGCAGAAAAGGAGTGAATACCCAATTCCGATGGACATAATACCCACTGTAGATTTGGAGATCTAAATTTCAAGTAGATTCCGCCTCGTATCGTCAGGTTCTCAAACCTTAGTTCCGCCGCTCTTCCCCAGGTTGTTTGAGAAAATTTTCGTCTGCGAGAGTCAGGAACGGAAAAGACGGAAGGAGTGCGTCTCTCCCCGCGCTGATGCCTCTCGCTCGAGGCGCCATCCCAAACCTGGCTCAATCCATGCTTCCCCGGCAGCGATAGAACTAACGCGGATAGTGCGGCTTGTCCGATTGCGAAATGCAAAAGGCTCCGCCGCATCGCTGTTGCATTCTCAGCTCAGTGTGTTTGGCTCAAATTGCGAAAGGACGGGCAAAGACTTAGACTTCGGACGCTCGGACTCTCACCCCCAAAGAAGAAGGTTTGCTGAAGAGCCGACAGATTCTATCGCCCATCTCCCGCCACTCCCTCAGGCCTGATCGAGAGGCCGAGCGCTTTCGGCTCTTTCCGATTTATCGAGTGCTCGGGACTTCTGCGAACACCCGCCAAGCGCCGAGGTACAAATAATGCCGAAAGCGAGCAGAATTCTTACGAGATTTTGTTTCATTGAAAGGTTATGCCGATTTGTCGAGAAATTTAGATTTAAACTCTTGGCCGAGAACCCCTGAGCGGATTGCGGAGAGACGGACTCCGAAGTGCCTGAACGGAAGTCATGGCCGTCCCCTTTTCGCCCGCGTCCACCGCTTATTCTGCATTTCTCTCGGCACCGAGCGACGTAGCCAATCGAGTCCTTGAGTGTTGTGATGGCGTCATTCTGGCGAGGACTTCTCTCTCAAAACGCGCATCCGCTTTGGTGCCTTCGCAGGCCGAGCGGCGCGCGCGCCGTGAAATGTTTCTTAACTCGACCTTTTTGTAATCGAAGGCGTTTCTCGGTTCTTCAAAATAAAACCGATGATGATCAAGGAGAATCCGGCGAGGCGAAAGCAGTAAACGTAGGGAAAGAGCTCGCCGTGGGGACCTGATTTGAAACCTATCACCCGCTCAATCCCAAATAAGAGAAATGCATACGAGAACAACCCAAAAAAACGATCGTGAGTCTTCTGCCGAAAGCGATAAAAGAACATGGCGATGACTAAATACTGAACTAGAATTGCGCCTGTTAGAAAGACGTGAAGTTCGTTCATACCGTTTCCTTAATCATTCCCGTGATCAGAACACCGAGTCCGCAGAATGTAAGAAGATCACGGACGGGTCGCAAATCGATTGCAGGGTATGCCACCAGATCGAGATAGACGAAGCAGTTTGAGAGGGTAAGAAAGGAGAAACAGATCGCGCTCCAAAGAAGCAAACGTATTCGTGTTCTTAAATACCCCCGGCCTAAAAGAAGTGCGGAAACAAGGCTGGTAAATATGCAAAGAGCATAAACGAGCTTATCCATCTCTATCCCCCTTTCTCACACGGAACGCTTCCGCGAAGCTGAAGATTTCGCGAAAAGATTTCGTATAAATCATTTCCGTTATCGATGTTCGCTTTGTCTGGTAGAGCATGATGAGTTCTTCACACAACGATCTCAGCTCCTCATTCTGCGGCCGATAGCGGTAAAATATCGGCTCATCCTGACTTTTTGAGGCGATGCCCAATTCACAGAGATATTCCAACCGATTTTTTATTGATGAGAGCGAGCTGCGAATTTGACTATCGAGCTCTTCAGGCTGCCACTCTTTTTCTTGGTTCGAGCGGAGCAAAGCCAGAACGTCCAAGAGTTCGACGGAATCGATGTTTTTAACGACAAATGCGAGCAACGATTTCGAAAAATCTTCGGGCACGTTTCCTCTTTCCCTGCCTAAACGTCGTTAACTTCTCCTCTTTACGAAAAATCGTAGGCCAAAAGGAGGATGTCAATTGAGAAATCAGAATTGTAGGCACTCTTCCAAATGGTGCTCTAGCTTGGATTCTAACTCTCGAAATAATTCCTGTCATCCGTATCCGCTGCGCGACTGTCGAGAAGGCCAGCTCGCTCAACCAAGTCCTGGCGTTCGGCCGACCTTCGAGAAGAGTCTCCTTCGCTCCCTGTTATCCCCACAAGAATTAAGCTAAGAAACCGGAACCTTGAGCTCTGTGCAGAACAAGCGTGCCAGTTGTCCGATAACAGAAGAGAGCCGGATGAAAACGAAGACGCTGGCCGAAATAGAGTCGCTCAAAAATCATTTACTGGCTATTCCTTGATACGGCAAAAGGCAATCTTCTTTTGGAGTATTTGAGCTTGGCGCACTTTTTAGAGCTTCTCATCATTATGCTCGCCGGAGCCAAGATATGTGGTGCCTTGGCGAAAGCCGTGGGTCAACCCACCGTGCTGGGCGAATTGGTTGCCGGAGTGTTGCTTAGTTCGTCGGTACTCGGGCTCGTCGACCCCAAGGTGGAGGTCATACATCTATTCGCTGAACTTGGGATTATTCTGCTGCTCTTCCTCATCGGGCTCGAGACAGATCTCCGCAAGCTCCTCAAAGTTGGCGGAACATCTGCCGCTGTTGCCGCTGTCGGCGTCATTCTGCCTTTTGGTCTGGGATACGGAGTTTGTCACTTCCTCGGACTCTCGTCTCTCGCCTCCATCGTCGCCGGTGCCTCTCTCACTGCCACAAGCGTCGGAATTACTGCGCGGGTTCTGACCGATCTCGGTCGCTTACAGGAGCCGGAGAGTCAAGTTATTCTGGGTGCCGCAATCATTGATGACATCATTGGACTCATTATCTTGACTGTGGTCGCCGGCTTGGGGCGAGGGGATGAGGTGACATTTGCGAGTGTGTCAAAAATATCCGGAATTGCGTTTGGTTTTCTGTTGGCCACTCTTGTAATTGGAAGCTACCTCGTACCTTCGGTGGTCAAACTCCTCGACAAAATTGACCTTCCTGGAAGCGCAACAATTCTGGGAGTAATCTTCGCCTTCGCACTCGCCTGGCTTGCAGAGTCGTCGGGGTCGGCTATCATCATTGGGGCATTCGCGGCGGGCGTGCTTCTCGCGAAATCGCCTCAATCCCGCGAGATTGAGCATGGTGTCACCGAACTTGGGAACTTCTTCGTTCCACTTTTTTTTGTTTCTGTTGGAGCTGCCGTTGATGTTCGGGTTTTTGATCCGACGGATCCCGCAAACCATCAAACACTGAAAGTCGGCAGCCTGCTCGTTGTTGCTGCCATCGTTGGTAAATTTGCTGCCGGTTATGCCGCACCTTGGTTCAAGGGAAATAAGAAAGTGATTGGGGTAGGTATGATTCCTCGTGGTGAAGTGGGCCTCATTTTTGCTCAGACGGGACTTACGATTGGAGTCTTCGATGCGAAACTTTTCGGCGCTGTTACGCTCATGGTGATGGTCACTACTTTTATTGCTCCGCCGTTGCTTCGCAAATTGTTCCCGCCGAGGGATCTCTCTTGGATTCCTCCACAAACGGACGGGATCGAGGAATTAGTCACCGGGGATTAAGAGGCCACAGTGTTACTGTCGTGGGGGCTAGTATTATTTGGGCTGGTTCTGCTTTTGGGTGGTGGGGAACTCCTGCTGCGAGGTGCGGTCGGCCTCGCAACGTACGCTCGCGTGACGCCGGCGGTGATTGGGCTCACGGTCGTCGCAGCACGCACCTCCGTACCTGAACTCGCGGTAAGCCTTATCGCTGCGCTCAAAGGGAATGAAGCGGTCGCCGTCGGGAACATCGTTGGCTCAAAGATTTTCAACCTTACTTTAATTGTGGGGGTTGGCGGCGGTCCTTCGTCCACTTAGGAAGGAGCCGTCCTCCTTTCCGTCTATTTAATCTATTTGGCTTTTTTGATCGGCAGGCCCGCGCTGGGTTGAGCGATCTCCCTCGCACCCCAAATATCCAAATATTGTGAATCGCAAAACAACTCGCACACGGTAGCGAAGTCAGCACTTCGTACTGTGGGGTTCGCACCCTTTCCGCATAAATTTTTCAAGCGGGGAGAGTTTGCCCTCTGCACTTCGCGATCGAGGAGATCGCTAATGAACAGAGGTTGAGATCATGAGAAATCGCTTTTGCCGGACCTCATATCCTTGGAGCATCCGATCTCACGCGAATTTCCTCGTCCGCGTCCAGAGTCTCAAAGCACGGAACAACTTGTCCGATTCCCCAGCGATAGGGTGCCCTGTGGCTTGCCGATAGTCTGCGTAGCTCGAGAGTAGGTGGAGGGTGAAGCGGCATCCGTCAACGCTCTACAATCGCTGGACAACAAAATGGTTCCTTGCTTTTTCAAGCAACCATCCTTACGATGTAAGAGTTGTCCCCGTTACGGGGGTGAACTGGGTTCGACGTGGAAGTGTGACCTTAAGTGGCGTGTCCCGGGGCCGTGGGCCGGGTTAAAAAGCGGCACAATGTAATCGCAAACGAAGCAGATTACGCTAATCAAGCAGTAGCGGCCTAACTGTCGTTACGGCCGGGCAGGCAGGCGCTCACCCTGTCGGTCGGGCTTAATAATTAGTGAGATAGGAAAGCCGGGACGCCTCTGCTCGTCTTTCCGAAACCGTTCATAGGCTGGTGCGGCTGTTTCGTGTCTAGGCGACATCACCGCATGAGAAAGAAACCTAGGCTACACACGTAGAGGCTTCTGGAATTGTTTCCGCGGACGGGGGTTCGACTCCCCCCACCTCCACCAAAAGTTGAACAAATTTGTTTAACTTCGGAAGGTTGAAATCGGCTTGTTGAACTTTGAATTGCTTGATGAGGCACTTTCGGAGTCAACTACATGGCAAAGCCGACTTACACATTCGTCAATCGTCTCGGGCATCCATACTTCCGGTATGTGTTGCCGACTCCGGCGAAATCCATTCTCGGTCTGCGGGACATCAAACTCTCGCTGCATGGCCTGCAAGCCAAAGGGATAAACAAAATTGCGTCAATTCTTGCGTCCGTCGCTGCTGTCCGGGTTTAAAAACGAACAGATCGAAAATGCGATTCTCTCACTGTAGCCCCCATAATGAACAAAGGGAGAGAAATTTCATTTCCTTTGATGGTGGTGTCTGAAGAGGTTTGTGTTCTTCCGAGTTAAGTGTCCCATAGTAATGAGACGCTTTCAGGTATGCCTTAACAGCTCCTTGACTTCCTTCAAATTCAAAGTGCGCCCCGTCTCGAATTCTAAAATTTCAGCCAAGCCAATCTTTTCTTTCTTGATAAATGCCTCGACATCTTTACTGTCGCGGAGTTCGATCTGACATCGGGCAGCAAGTGCCTTTGTGTCTTGATCAAAACGCGAATTCGTCCAAGCAACCCGCTGAATGGGACGACGCAACAAGTTACCGGAAAATACTTCTCGTCGAAAATGGTCTGGCGCATCTTCTAGATCGCTTATGGCTTTCACGCTTTGGAGAGTCATGCATGAAGAATGCTTGCACTGAATCAAAAACAATTCCTTGAATCCGACAACGACAAGATCGGCACCCCCATCGCCCGTAAGTGGGCAAAGTACGGTAAGGAAACCCTTTCTCCGATAGTGCAGACCAATTAACGCTTCAAACTGTCGGGGAGAAAGTTGATCAGTTTGCGAAAGGGACTCTATGACCGAGGATTCTGTTCCAGTTCCAGCTTTGCCGGATTTTTTGCTTCCATCTCCTCCGCGAACAAAAGCATCCGCAAATTGAGCCCGAATAGTTTCTTCGCTTTCTCTTGGAATTAAAAAGTCCTTTGCTAACTCCTGTTTCTCAGCCAACAGCCTATCGAGCTTTTCATCAAACGAAACAATTTCATGCGACGAATCCGTTGCGATGAAATAGTAGACGTTCACATCTTTCTTCTGTCCGATTCTGTATGCTCGATCGGTGGCTTGAGCTTCTTTAGCTGGATTCCACCAGCGTTCAAAATGGATGACGTGATTTGCGCCGGTAATAGTCAGACCAACTCCAGCTACTTTTAAAGAAAGAATAAGAATGTTGAATCCGTCTTTAGCTTCAAATTCTTTAATTGCCTGCTTCCGCCGGGTAAGCATTCCCTTACGCTTCGAATCAGTCGCACCACTAATTATTTCTACTTTGATACCGAAGTGCGAACCAAGTACTTGGGATAGTAACGTTTGCAAATCGTGCTGCACCGCAAAAATTAAAACCTTTTCACCTTTCGAGCGGATCTTCTCTAAAACGGCAATTACATTCTGAAGCTTTGGACTTTCAGAAATAATCGCTTTTGGATCATCAATTGGCTGTAATCCATGGAGCAGGCGAGGGTGCAAATACAGCTTCTTAAGAGAGTCGATCAACGCGAAATGCTGACCAGTCGAGTTTTCAGTAAACTGCTTAACGATATCGAAATGCATGCTTTTCAAAGTAGCGGGCATCTCACAAAGAACTCGATGCTCAATCTTCTTCGGGAAATCGGTTAGTTGACTTTCTTTATCTCTCCGCAAAACGAACGTATCAGGGCGATCGTAATACAAGGCGTTGCGGAGCTGTCCAGTTAACTGTCGCTTCTCCTCTGGAGATTTCGCGTCAATGTCTTTTTCAAACTTATTATGAAATTCTTTTGCAGAGCCCAGCAAAGAACCGGGATGCATAAAGTCGACGAGGTTCCAGAGATCTAACAACCGATTTTCGACCGGAGTACCGGTAGCAACAATTCGAAAGTGCGCTTTCAGTGCTTTGAGAGCGTCAGATTTCTGATTCTGGATTTTGAACTCTTGGGCTTCATCGGTCACTATTACCGACCAGGGAACTTTCGCTAAGCTGTGCTGATAGTTCTTTACTGTGTCGTAATTTGTAATTACCACGCGGTGATCGCGTATCCGATCAATGTCGAGCTTTTGAAGCCCTTCCTTCGTTTCCCTACCAGAGCCAGAAGACTCTAAACTTAGCTGCTTGATCTCTGAGCCATAGAGAATGACACAGGGTTCAAATACATCTCCCTGAAAGTAGCACTGCATCTCATCGCGCCAATTCTCTAAAAGGATGATTGGTGCGACTATCAAAATCGGTTCATAAGGACCAGTATCTTCGGCTAAACCCTTTCGATATCCAGACTCAATGCACCAGGCTAAGAATGTGAGAACCTGAAGCGTCTTACCGAGACCCATGTCGTCCGCAAGTAAGCATCCTCTTCGTTTATCTCGATTGCTAAATAGATTTTGGAGCCATAGCACTCCATGTTGTTGGTGCGTTTTCAGCGCAAATGGTTCTCTCTTCCCCGTCGGACCAATTCTATCTGAACGAAGCGTCCGAGGGATATCTACTTTGTTGTAAGTAACACTTAGAGTAGTAAGATTTCCTTCAGAGTAACTTGTTGACTCAAAGTTCTGATGGATATCTAGAACCTGGCAGTCCCTGACTTCCGCTCTAATGTCGAGCGGACCCTTACTTCTACGGTCAAGCCTCTTTTCTAACTCTCGAATTTGATTAGTCAGAGAGTCGTCAATCAATATCAAGCGCCCTTTGTGCTCGACCTGCGCGGAATCGTTTGCTTGCGCTTCCGCAATTTGACTCGCAAGTTTTCGGAATTCGCGAAAGGAAAGCGGGACGGCTTCACTTTCTTCGTTTATAGAGACGTCGAGAACCAACGGCTTTTCGGATTTAGCCTCAGGCTCTCGTTCATTGTCACCTTCGGCTTCTTGAATACCCGCCCAATCGCGGCTTTCTGCATTGATCAATATTTGAGCACGCTCGGGGACGCTACAAATACCCTTCACGCGAGGCGCAAAGTCCACAACATCTATTAGGTCTTTGTTCACACCATCAGAGAAACAATTCATTACATCGCCGACAACACGGTCACGTGTTGCACCGCCGACACGCCGGTAACGCTGTAGGTCCTTGAGAATAGGAATCATCTCGTCGGGCAACAACACCCGAAGTCTCCGATCCGATGCAATTTGCAAGTCGTACACTTTCTGAACGTCGCTCAGGCGAAAAAACTCGTTCCTTATGGCTTCAGAAGGAACTCCGTCGAATGAGGGATACAGGGAAATAAATCCATGTCCTTCAGAGAAGATATCGATCTTAACTCTCTGCGGAATAAGCACACCCTCTCGATCTAGATAGTCATCCAAAGCTCCGCTTCCGATTAATTCTTTAATTCGGGCAACACAGAGTAGTGAACGCTGCTTGTTCTTATCGACTGGCGAAAGGTCATTAAAGGCGTCAATCTCTTCGACCAATTCATAATTTGAAGGTGAGAGGCGGTACAATGAATCAGCGCGCGACAAAAAGGGTCCCATTCGCGTTGGAAATGAATGTTGCTTGCCAAGCATAAATTTATAAAGGGGTTGGAATGTGGGCGTTCCGATCACACCCTTTGCTTGGACGAGAATTGAAAACGGTGCCCAGGGAATTAGTCCTTCAAGAAAGTCAGAGCTGAGTTCACCTAGATCTCGTAGATCGCGATAGTTAAAAAGTAGGTTTGGCTTGTCAGAGTCAACCAATTCCAACTGAATCAATTGTTCGACCGACTGTGCAAGAAACATTGCGTTTCTAGTTAATTTGCCGACCTTGCTCCACGAGGATTCGTAGCTGAGATCAACATCGTTTGCAGAGCCGAGGTAGCGAACTAATAAACCAGCGGAAGTGGCGACGATTTCCACCTCCGGTGACAGAACGGCAATAGGCAATTCCTTTTGAACTTGATTATCCACGACGTACTCCAAATCGAGATAGGATTTGTCGTGCGGATGACTGCCAATCGCGGATTGAACGCGTTATTCGTTCAGCGACCAACTCCTGATTCTTTAAATGCTTTGCGGGAAATGCTTTTGCCCAGAACTCCGGAAATAATTCCGAGAAGGCACTTTTCTCGTAGATGTAACACGCGTTCCCTACCTCGCTAAATTCAACAACAACTATACGTCCAAAGTCCAGCACAAATGCACTCGAACTGCTTGAACCATTGAGTTCAGCGTATGAACGTCCCTTTTTCTCCATCTCTCTAAGTCGAACGGCGTGACGCTGCCGATGCTCGCTTGAGATCAACGCTCGGGAACGAGACACTTTATCGACGTACTGGAGCCAAAAGCTTTTGCGACCGTGCTTGTCATCACGATCTCTCAGTAGAAGTTCGAAAAAGAAATTGATGTCCTCTCTCGAAAGCCACTCAATAACCCTAGTTTTTGCGCTCTCGTCCAGTCCCACCCAATTTTCAGGATTAATGCGCGGGTCGCCGAGTCCGTTACCCTTCAACAGAAAGTCAATAAGGATCGCTTGAACACTTTCATCTGAGTTCGCGCGCCTAGAAAGGATAGCTTCGCTTAGCGCGCTTTTGAATGCCTGACGACTGACTAGCGAGGAACCGAAGATGTTATCCAAGATCTCTGAAAGACCATCTGACGGTAATGCTTCAAATTCAGAAGCGACGATCTCAGCCAGGGTTGATGCAAAGATTTCGGCAAATTCGGTCGTGGAGTTGAGTTCAAGCAGTTCTAGTTGCTTTTCGGGGGCGATCCACTGCCGCGCTGCTTTAGTTGCTAGGGAAACCGGAGCGTGCACTCCCAGAAGACAATCCGCGGCATCATTCCAACTCTTAATCGAACTATTTGCGACCGACTTTGCTCTGATCAGCTCGCGAATTCTTGCAGTAAAGAGATCGTCTGACGACACCTCGCGAAAACGTGCGTGATAGCTGTAAAGCAGACCTCGCAGAGACGGTATGGTAACGGGAATATGTCTACTAATCACCAGTTCCCGAAAGCGAGTATTCGCAACTATTTCCGGAACCCAGCAAAAGCGTTTGTAATCCCGTCCGGTCAATGAAGAAACATCGGGATTGGAGTTAAATCTCTCCCATGTCTCTTTGACCTTCTGAGTATCGACTTGCTCTGGCTGTCTTGTCGCCGAGTTTGAGATGGCACCCGCTTCATGGACAAGTCGCGGACAAACTTCTGTGGTCTCCGTAAAAGGAACATGGAAGGCGGGCTGTTGCGATATTGTTATTTGTTGAATTCCCCGCACTGCTGAAAGCAGTTCCGTAAACATCTCGGGATCGGTGGTTTCAACAAACGGATTACTCATGCCTTAGCTTCTTCACTCGATTTCATTCGAATTTTGAATTTGACCGTTCGACAGGTCTTTAAAAGTGTCTCGTCCGACTGTTCTCCATATTGACATTCAATTGGTCCGCGACCGCCAAACAGCGCAATGCTTTTGAATCGTTCGGTCTCTATCGCGCCCTTTCTAAGGTTGAAAATGAACTTCATAACCGCGCTCGCACGTTCCTGACTCAGATCCCAATTGTAATATTGGTTGTTCGCATCTTTTCGCAGTTTCTTGTCTGTATGCCCTTCAACATTGATGAGGCTAACGTCGTCCTCGAACGAGAGATAGGTATCGAGCAATGCTGGAACAAATCTTGAAAGGAAATCAATCGCGGGTGTATTTAACTGATTCCTGCCGCTTTCAAATTGCAATTTGTCTTCGGGGATGATTACGACCAGGTTGTAATTATCGATTTTTTTTACTTCAACACCATCGACCAAAGCTTGCTTTAATTTTAACGTGAGTTGCTCTTGCATTTCGTCCGTTTTGCTTCGCGCAATGGAAATTTCTTCCTGCCTATTCCCCAAATAGTTGACCAAGAGAAGTACAAAGATCACCATCAACGACGTCATCATGTCCGTCAGCGAACTTTGTAACGCGGAGGTTTCGGATTCGTTCATGCAGCGTTAGCTCTTGATCGAGAGGCAAGTTCAACCAAGTCTTCAAGACTTTCACTGAGATCGTGAACAGTCCCTCCAAGTTTTGCGGTCGCGTCTCCAAGGTGATTATCAAACTGTCCGAGGGTAACCTCTAAACTCGATTTTACTCTCGCAGAGTAGTTTTCAATGCTGGAGGTAACTTGTGTGAGGACCGAACCCAAACTGCGATCGAGGTCCCGTACAACATGTTCGTATTTCGTCACGATCTCGGACTGACGATCGATTACGCTCTTTAGATTTTCTGCGTTCTTTTCTACCAGCGAAGCGAGGTCACTTACTCTGTCTTGCGTTGTCGCTAATGCATTAACGGCGTTGCTAAGCGAAACGACTCCATCCTTGACCGTTCGAGAGGCAGAACCCATATCGTTGAGCGTTGCAGCGCCATCTGTCACGGCAGCCCTAAAAGTATCCAGGGCGCTATTGAGAGCCGACCGTGCATCGCTGATTGATTGAGCGTTCCTAGTTTGCTCTTGAATCAATGCGCCGAGCTGAGTCGACGTTTTCTCATTCAACTGCGAACTATTCTCGATTATTCCATTTACGGTTGAGCTTACCGACGAAGTAGATTGTGTTAGGCTCGCTTGTATTTGCTCAAGCATGGCTTGCATCAAGCGCGAAAGCTCCTCGTTACGGCGACTCATTTCAGCGGATTGAGTTGAAAAACTAGCTTGAATTTGTCCAAGTAGCGTTTCGACAGACGAGGTTAGGGAGCCAGATGACTTTTCGGCAGCTGACTGTAATTTGTCAATAACCACTTCCATCGTATTGGCAAGGCGAGAAAGATGTTCTTGACCCGTCGATGACTGCTTTACAACGGCAGAATCCAAGCTCTGAATTACTTCAGACATTCTTTCTTGAGTTAATTTGCTTTGCTCATTCATTGAGCCCATTAAATCTGAAGTTCGAGAAAGTGTGCTTTCAAGGGACCTCAATTCGGTATTTGCGGATCCCATCAACGCGCTTTTGAACTCGGTGATTACTCTTTCCAATGAGTCGGTTAATGATTCCGACTTCTGCTTCTTCAGCTCTTCAACCGCTTCCGCTACTTTCTGAAAATGCGGACCCATTCCTTCGCTGAAGCTTTCTTTGAGATGTCCCGAGAGATCTGTTCCGAACTGACGAAACGCAATTGACTGCTCGCTAATATCTCGCTGAATCAGTTGGAGTATGTGCTCTGTGGGCTTGCGCGCAAATCGACGATTCAAAGATCGAATAAAATTGTGTACAGCACGAGATAGGAGAGTCGCCCTTCGCTTTTCGAAAAACGTGAAAAGTACCGCTAGTCCCAAAGCACAAATTGAGGAGATAAACTTTCCCGAAAGGCTGTATACGAGGTCTTCTACCCCCGTTAGCTTTCCCTGCGCTGCCGGGTCGGGATGGATTCGAGAAAGTCCAATCAAGATGGCGACAAAGGTTCCAAGGAGACCAACGCTAGTTAAAATTCCTGGAAGAGCGGAATAGAACCGCATGTTAATTCTACCAGCGAGGATCGAATCCTCAGAAAAGTAATCCTCCGCTTGATGGGTATTGAAGACCTGCGAGTTCGTCCCGTCCGTTGTAATTAGTAGAGTCTCATCGAACTCTTTCCAAGTATCGCTAACCAATGGACTTGCGTTCATTACTTCGCGAAGCTGATCGAGCCCCACCCCATCAAGATTCCGATCCCTGGGCTCAATAGAATTTATTTCTCTAGTCAGGCGTTTCAACGTCCGAATCAGAGGGGCTGATTTCCAGAAGAGTCGCGTTGCAAATCCCAAAGCAAACAAAAAAAGGAAAAGGCAAAAAGTCCATAAGAAGAGAGGTGCAGAGATCTTGAATAGGGGATCGATGCAAGGCGGGTCGATCCACGAAAGCGGACCGTTGCCGTTGATTAACCCCGCAAAGCAAACTTCAGCATTATTCACGTGTCGCCCTCCCTCTTTTTACAGCACGGCTGCGGTTCGTCGTTCTGACAGAGTCGTTTTTATTCTTCTTGAGCCATGCATCAACTTCGCTAGAGACAAAACGCCATTGGTTGCCAACTTTCGACGCAGGTATTTCTCCTGCTTGGGTCATCCGATACACGGTGTCTCGACTCAAGCTGAGATAGTTCGCGACATCATCGATCGTCAGAAGTGGTCTCATATACCTCAACATATATTCATAGCGTTGCCTAACGTTGCGTACTTCTGCCTAATTGTCGAATTCGGTAGCGAAAAGGCGGATGCGCTCAGGCGTCGAGCCTGCAAAGTGCGCGAAGCAGCGGCAAGAAATTATTCGGCAAATGAAATGCGGAGAAAACGGCAGGTCAAATTGAAAGCAATTCGGGAAGAACTAATGCGGGCTTACCCGGAGAGCATACGCGTGGTCAAGTGATCAATTAGTTGAGACTTAGAAGTTATCTTCTCAATATTAACGACTACGTTTCGGAGTGCTGTCTGTATATAAGTCTGTAGGTCGCGGAGCTTGTCCAATCCTTCTGAGTCAGTTTTTCCATGATGTAGATACCGGCTGCGTATATCGTAGCACTCTTTCACAACCGCAATGACTTTCTTTCTTTCCGAAATATCTTTTGTAACTAGATATGCCAATCGCGGACCAATCGACGATTGAATCGGCTCTGATTGGTTCGCGAGAAGCAGCGACTCAAGCGTGACTAACATATAGACAACTTTGTCATGGAACGCGGCACTGCACACCGATCGGCTGAAAAGAGAAAGACAGCTAATGAGTTTCTTTTCGAGATCAGTACGGTCTGCTTCGATCTTTAAAATCAGGGTTTCGAAAAGAGGCAATCCCATCTTACGATACTCATCAAGAAGAAAATCCGGGATGTCCCAGCGAGTCTCTGTCTCAATGTCAGTTCTTCGAATCGCTTCGATGACAGGCAACTTCAAAATCAAAAGATCCTTCATCGGGGTCAGCACTTTTCCACGCACCTCTGTAAGGCAGACTACCTCCGGGTAATACACGGAGTGCGAGAAGAGTCGAAGGACGCTCAATGAGACTTCGGTTTCCCGATAGGCAATCTCGATACCTTTTTCCCTCTCTGCCGTTACCGTAATGGTCGCGAGAACTTTGCCCTGATAACGCTTTCGCATGTCCGTAACAATGTTTTCGAGGGTGGTGCCATTGTCAATTTGAGGTGCAAGAAACGCGCTGAACTGATCTAGGTCCTCTTTTTTGAGGTATTCGAATCTTATCCGACCGATATTGAATGGAGACTGGATAGCAAAATGCTCAATGGGAATTGCAATCTTCAGGGGCACGATCTCTTGAGCTAAGGCGTTGGCGAAAAAAGGATAGAATGGATCCCCATCTTTTATCTTGTAACGTTCCTGAAACCATTGAAACCAAAGCTTCTCAATACACTCTTCTGTCGCAATTTCACGAAATTCCGGGCGAGCGGTTAATCTCTCAACTTCTTTCCAAAACAAAAGATAGTCCTCGCCATATAATCCTACCCACTCCGAATTAAGAAAAAATTCATAGCTTTTGCGTCGCCCAAGCCCGTCAACACTTCCAGAAATTACATTCAAATTCGAAATATCTTTCTCCGTGAGCGTAATCATATGAAGGTGACGAAGTGAGTTTTCGACCTTCTTGCGTGGTGGCTCTGGAACGACCGGACGAACAGTTAATTTAAGTAGAAGCTCTTCTGCTCTTTGGTTCAGCGCTTCGACAGCCTTTTCGTGCAAAGTAAATGCCAAGTTAGAATTCTTTAGATGATATAACTGTTATTATCTTCGACCGTATAAAAGGTCGCGCCATGTATTTTGCATACTTCCAGGAAATTCCGACTCTCCCCATCCAAGAGTTACAAGCAAATCGCTAATGGCAGCACAACGCAGTTCATCCTCAGAGCTGAGAGCATAGAGTCCCTCATCGCTAAGCTTTAACTTCACTATTAACGGAAAAGTGAAAGCAGAAAGCACCAGATGTTCCAGCTCATGCCAGCCCCATGATCGATTAGATTTTTTGGAATGAATAAATTCATTTCGGAGCTTATAAAACTCATGGCACCAGCCCTTGAGAATGCTCCATGTACTTGCGGCTCCCTCCTTTGTATCAAGAAAGATCGGACGTCCGTTGCTAATGGCATCTTGGACAGTGTGCTTCGAAAATGCCTTGAAACATTCTTCGAAGGCATCAGCTAGGATTAGTGCTTTGGCGCCTCGTTCAATTTCAAAAAAAGTTTCGAACGCAGACGACATTAGAATGACTTCCGACGAAAGACTCATGTAATCGCGATCGGTGTTGGCGAGTTCTAGAAGTCCCAAAACCGAGATTAGCAAGTCGAATAGCCGAATTGACCGATTACGAGCTTCGAGCAGCGAGGATAGTAGGTTTTCGTCTACGCGTGTTTGGAAGTTAATTGCGTATTGGGGAGGACATACAAAACGGACATCGCCGTGATTGTAGCCACCACTAAGAGTTTCACCATCACGCCGTCGCAGGGTTAGTGCAATGCCGCGAGGATCTTGCGCGGAAAAGTGTTGTCCGACAACATTAAAAATGGAGCTGTTGGTGTAGCTCCCGAGCTGAGTGTAGTAGTCATTTAGTGCCCACGAGCAAAAAAACAAAACGGAAGCAGCCTCTCTAGCTTTGGAAAAATCTTCTGATGAGAGATTCCATTGTTCGGAGCCCGAAAGCCGCAAAACGATTGTGAAGTCGGGAATGGGGTGCCCCGCTTGATCGGTGTAGCTCGTCGCAATTAGCTTTGCCTGACTTACAAGGTGGTCTGGGAGGGACGAGAACCCTTTTTCTCCGCCAATAGGGACAAATTGCAAGTCGTAAAGGCTCACGGCTTTTTTCAAGTGCAGCCAGGGCAAAAAGACGATGGTTTCAGAAGTCATTCCAAGCTTATAGCATGGAGGACAATATCCATGGAGATGTGGACCGCGATTACGCCAGTACTGTGTCAGCGCCTAACCTCGTGTTAGAGCCTTTTTCACCGTTTTATCGGTTACGCCTAAAATCTTAGCGATTTTTCTATTGCTCAAACCTTTCGCATGAAGCCGTCTCGATCTGGCTGCAATCCGCTGAAAATCAAAGGCTTCCTGTAGCCTAATGGAAAATTCTATTGGAATTTCGGATATGGTTCGAATTGGTAGCAACCAGGTCCAGCCTTCGCTCCTGCGGAGCTTCGGCTCGGCAAGCCAGTTTTCAAGAGCGAAGGCTGGACCACGCCGTAGTTCGCTACTGCGAACGTAGGCGGGTAATGCGAGCCAGTTTCCGAGAGCGAAGGCTGGACCGCGCAAGAAAATCAGACGATCACTTGATCACCCCGCCCGTCACAACCGCTTCTTCGCAAACGCCCTTCCAGATCCACTTTTCAAGTAATTTTCGAAAGCATAGGCTCGCCCCCGGTCCGCAAATACAATTGCCGACTTAAACGCCCATGGAGAAAACCGCTTCGTGTGAGGAACCTCGCCGGAGTTATGCTCGGCCAATCGGCGCCTCACGTCCCTCGTGACACCGACATAATGTCGATCGGAATTCGTCAAGCTCCGTAGAATATAAACAAACCACATGCCCCACTATCGGCGGAAATTTCCAAGAATTCCGACACACAGAGATCTTTGCCATGGATGAACGTCCGATCGATATCGGAGGCTTTGAGGAGCATGAGGTTCCCTAAATCATCGGTTGGAATTCTGGGGGAATATTCCCGCACGCGGCCAGCCCGGCATCGGCCCACTTGAACTTCGGAACCCCCGATGGAAATGTTCCGTCCGGGACACATTTTTTGCAGCCAAGGGTATTTGGAATCGGCTTGCCTTCCGGGCCCATTCCTCCGTAGATGGTGCACACTGCGGGGTTCTCGCCTTTTTCTGTATCGGTGGCGACGCGACAGCTCTTGCCTAAATTGCACCAGTTCGGCCGGCACACGACCGTTGCTGTTTCAGGTGAGAGATAGCAACGAACTGCACTATCATCACTCCCGTAGATGGTCTCTGTGGAAGAGACGCATTGTTGCCCGTAGATATAGAGCGGAGTTTCTCCTGGTTTCAGCTCCTTCTGGATCTCCCGCATGCAGCTGAGCATCGCATCCCGATCACCAAACGTGCGGCACCCGAGATCCCTTGTTACGGTGATTCCCAGACCGCGAGCTGCGAGGCAACGCTCTTTCAATTGTTGTAACGACTGAGCGTGCCCGTCGTAAATGATGGTTACCGGCGAGGCGCATGAAGCTGCTTTGAGGAGCTTCAGGACGTCAGCCCAAGACGTGCCGCGTTTGACGAGAATCCCTGTCGTATTCTTTTGCTCGCACAAGGCGGGAAAGTCAGAGCAAAGGTTTGGATGGCTGAGTACGCTTGCCACAAACTCCATGTTCACACGCCGAAAGGGTTGGCAAGTGCTCCCAACTGGCGTTCCGAAGAACGAAGAAGTTCTGGCGACACATTCGTTCGGATAGATATTGGGGAGCTCCGGTCCCTCAGATACGAGCTGTCCTTCGCAGCGGGTCTTGAACGCACTGGTCGTTTCACCTGGCTGCTGCACGGTCTGCTCACATTGCGAAAACTCCTGATACGAAAGTATCGTGCATTGCTTGCTCGGAGCCTCAGGCACTGCAGGCGTCTGGCGAGCGTCGGCTTCATTGGTTTCTGAGGGCTCGTCCGCAGGGTCAAAAGGCACGATCTCTGCCTGCAGGTCGCCGAAAAGGCTTTCAGCGCCACACTCCTCCTCCGATGAGCTGTCCGGAGCCGGTGAAGACGACTCTCGAAGCCCAGGTAAAGTGGATTTAGACCCGCCAGAGATGCTTTGTGCATCGCAGGAACCGGCTGCGATGAACAAAAGCGCGAAGAGCGGAAATGCCTTTGAGAGACAAGAACGAACAGATTTCAACATACATCGCCTCGTAAAGTGGTCGCAGCGTCGCGACGATTCTCGACTTTATGGGCGCGCTTCGGGGTGATTTCAGGCCGATGGACAACTGCAAGAGACTTGTAAACTCTCACTCCTGGGTTCTGGCGGCAGCGGCATTGTCCTCAAGGCGTCCGATATCTGATTCACAGATTCGTAGCGATCGAAAAAACACCGCTCCTGCAGAAAGACTTGTGCCGTAGCTCCATGCTTCCTCGCAACTACGTATCGATTCTCATCGATCATCACTTGCTCTCAAGAACACATCTGATCAATTCGATGCCTCTCGCTCCTCGTCAGTCCAAGAAATATCGAATTGTTCTCCTCTTCAGGCCATACTTTCGGGGAAGCGTATCGGATGCTTTGAGGATAATGGCAATGTTCACTCCACGCGCGCTTGAGAAATTCCACCAAGATCGACCCTTGAACCTTTGCGTCTGAATAAAAACCTTTCTGGGTCACTCAATACCAGCATAATCCCTCCAACGAGTGCCACAGCCCAGGCAATTATGGGGTTGGCAAAGATGCAGAGGATGAGCGGCGTTGGCACAGGGCCTGGACTGCCTCCCGCAGCGAAGATTTCGTAATCGACTTTGTTCGTCAAATCGGATTTGACGACCGAGCCGTCTAACTTGAAGAAGAATCTCTTGTAGCCCCGTCTGGTCAGCACCTCGAGCAAGTGCGGATTCACGACCTTCACCTTAAAATCTCCGCCACTTGCCTCGACATTCCATCCGACTAAATACTTCCAGGAGGGGTCGTAGATTTGAATTCGCCCCGAAGGTATGTGGGCAGCAAGCTGACCACCGCCCGGCAGTTGGATCAGCTGACTCGCGTGGCCGATGGGCCACTCGAAAGTAAACGACCATGCACCAATCGCAGAGAGACTCGTTCCAAAGAACGAAATGCCGCCTACTGCCAACAGGAGACTCCCAATCATGCCGGCAAATCTCCTCTTCGATTGAAGCCGAAAATAGGATTGAACGAGGTAATACAAGGCCGACGCGATGAATGTCGTCCCGATAACTAAAACAACCAGAACACTTATTTTCGTTCCTAGATTCATACGACGCGTGCAAATGCTCCTAATACATTCGATTCCGTTTGCTCTCTCGGCCTAGTGCTTCGATTTAGTGGATTTTTCAGGACGATTTCGACAAAAGATCCTCAGAACGTTTTCGATTAAAAAGTCATTGAATGAACAAAAGCGAAATCCTCTCTCATCCCAATACTCAGACCGCTCAGTCAGTTCTCTTGGCTCCGTGTGACAAATCAACAAATCTTGCCCAACGTTAAGAAACACCCTGTTTATTGGCGCTACACCTAGGACAAGGTCGCCTGCGCGTTAGGAATCCAAGCCAAGAGAGAGCAGAGATGAGTCCAATCGACATCTGTACGAGCGGAATCCCAAAGATCAACAATACGGCGAATAGCATTCCCATCCAACCCATCGAGCTTCCGAAGAACTTCAACAGGCTCGCACCGATTACAACGGCGAAGAGAAAGAAGAGCCATTCTAATTTCGCGGCCTGCCGCGGGGAAAGAAACTCCGTGCGCACGAAGCCGGTATCTTTGCACCAGGTGCATGATTCTTTCTTGCTAATTTCACGTGCCTCAATTGCCATGATGCTGATCCACCAAATCGAGATGGAACGCTGACACGGGATTGAAGCGGAATAGAACTGTTCCGTCTGCCGCCCAAAGGAAAGCGGCAATCGCGGCACATGCCAAAGTCCAAAGAATTTTTTTGCGTAACTGCATGGTGCCTCACTATTTGACTTTCGTTGGGTTCGACGAAGCCAAAGGATCAAATGAGATTCACTCCCCCAAACATCCCCAATCTGCATCACCGCTAACACCACATTGTGAATCACAAACAAATTCGAACAACGCGGTAAATTCATCGATTCGTAATGTGTTGCATGGAGTCAACGCATTCCAGGCAAAACTTCCGTGTGTTACCGTGTCGGTTTGTGCTGACTGCGGAAAGACATACGAAAAATTTCCGCCCGCCTCTGTCTTTTCGGGATTGAACGCATTCTTCTGTTCATTTGACATCGCCTAGTTCGAGTATCAATCAATCTTTACCCATTCTCTTCCGAGCCGCCGCTTAGTCGCTGCTGGGAAGGAGTGAGTCCGGGAAAACGGTTTTCTCGCTTGCTCATCGCCCGGGGGTCCACATGGGAGTCCAATCTTGGCGAACCCGAAAGAGGGGATCTGCTGCGTTTGCCAGCAGCACAAAAAGCTTAAGTGCCGCCACCCCAAGAAGAAAGGCTCAAAGAAGGAAGAGGGCATGGTGTGCGCCGCCTGCTACACCCGTCTCACGGCGGTGTACGCGCGCTGCCCGAGGTGCAAGAAGAAACGGAAGCTCAGGAAGGAAGCCACCCCGACCGGAGGCAAACCCGTTTGCGGGCCGTGCTGGAGGGCCTGCTACAGAGCGGCCGTCAGGCGGCAACAGGAGCGACACGATAGCGGCTGGTAGCAGGGACGAGCGCAGGTATTAAGGTAGCACGTGTGTCTCCTAAAGAACCGTTCCGGTTCCGAGGCGTCAGATGAGGTTCACAGGACAGGGGATATGCGACCAGATACCCCTCGTGCCGGACTCATTCTTGACTCTCAGAAATTCTGTTCTGTTGCACGTAGTTGAAATACCTCCGAGAACGCCTAAACACTCGGAGCGGTAATCCATTCTCGCCCCCGACGTGCGCCCACACCCACAAGAACTCCAAAATGCGTCCCAGATAAACAAACCTAGCAATCCTCAAACAACCTCGAAATCAGCAGCGAAGCCAGCACCTCGTAATGTTGAAATCGCGCCCTTTCCGCATAAGTTTTTCAAGCGGGGCGAGTTTGCCCTGTGCACGTCGCGATCGAGGGGATCGCGAACGAACAAAGGTTGTCATCATGGGAAATCGCTCTTGCCGCAAGAGCTCGTATTCTTGCGTGCCTGTTTATGTCATTCCGGCAAATTGTCCGCCGGTTCAAGGAGTTTCGATTGCTACGGAACCTCCACTTGAAAGCCGTCCTCCGGAGTATTGCGTCGTCGAGAAGGTGAACAAGCCCGAGGACTCGAAATTCTACGCCGAGTCATACGTCGTCCGTCTGCCTCTCTCAGAGCAGCCAAGCTTCATTTATTTCGGAAGGACGAAGTCGTCGACTTCGGCCGACGGATATTCGAGCTACTCAAGAGACCACAACGGCCGCTCGATCACGGGAAGCGACACCGGAGCCGAGGACAACGTGCTTGGCGTGGAGCGAAAGATTGTTTTGGTGAACGGACAGAAACTCTACGAATACAAAGTTCAGTTGAAGCGGCCCGGCATCGGGGCCTTTTATTCGGGAGCTTGCGATCCAGAAAAGCTCGCCATCCGTCTGGGAGGCAGGGATTACCTGATGACCGGCACTGGGACGATGTCGCCCGTCCCAGTCCCGCTTCCGTTGCCGCTCGATCCACCGGCTTCAAAGTCGGCAGCAGACGCAGGTTTTCTGGGTGGCTTGAAAGGTGCCACGGGTCCGTTACCGAAGTCGAACACGCCATCGGTGAATCCGCCGCCGGTGGTTCCTAAAAAACTCGGCTCTGATGATCTTCCACCAATTCCAGCGGAGCCAAAAATAGAGGTCCCGATTGCCCCCCCGCCGAAGACCTCCGCGCTCCCCGTCGTGGTGGAGAACAAACAAATCGCTCAACTCACGGAAAAATTGTTGGCCATGGATCCCGGAAAGCCCGTCACGAGATATCAGGTCAACACCAAGCCGGATGAAAACCACCTTCACTATCTCCAAGTGACCGCAGACGACAGAGACACCTTGACCATAATCACTCGCTCAGAGAACCCGATCGGGCAGAACAAAAAATGCGATGTGATCATTTTAAGAAGAGTGCAGGGCGACCGTTGGGCGCTCACCGCTTATTTTTCCGATGAATCACTGAGGATGGACACGCCTATCCCCCGCGAGATGCTCGAGAAAACCGCAAAGAATGTCGAAGGTGGGCTCTCGCTTGCGACCCGAGTGAGCTGGCTCCTCCATGAGCCTGGGACCTATCAACTTCGCACGAGTCTGCCGCCGCGGCCGCCGGCACCTCCGCCTAAGTGAATTGAGGCTTGATTCTTGAGCAAACAACCGTCGCTCATGCGAAAACGACCAACACAAATTTCTTTGACAAAATAGGAATTTACCTACGCCTCTACCCCAAAGTCTCTTTCTTGCTGTAATGAAAGGTCTCCTCATGAGACTCAAGGGAAGATACCGTAACGTTTCGAGAATTCTTATGTTGCTTCAACGAAAACTGATTTTGTGTTTGGTCGCCGCATTCGTTTTTTCTCCGTCACTCGGCCTGGCGGAGGAGAAGGCGAATCAAGCTGCCCAGAACCTCTCCTTCTCATCGCCGATGATGGAGGACATCGCCAAGCGAGAATGGTCCGGGACGCGCGAGGATGGAGTGGTTGAAGTTCTCGACTCTGGTCTTTCACCGCAGACCCTCGAGATGCAAATCCGCCAGGGAATTCTCTTCTTCTACAACAACACGAAGGACTCAAAGATAAAATTTGAAATTGATTACGGGAAAAACGCGATGGTTTGTTACTCATCGGCAACCCCGAATCTCGCGTTCAAAGAGGGAGGGAAATTGGTGTCGACGAGGCCGGTCGAGCCCGGAAATTTTGCGAGTACTTGTTTTCCCAATGTCGGAACGTATTCGTACCGGGTCTTCGGTGTAAATGGCTCGAAGGCTCCCCTCGAAGGTAAAATTGTCGTGTCTCCAAAAGGGCAACGATTCTATGAAAACTAAATTTCTCGCCACGCTGCTTTCTTTGCTTGTCGTATCCGTCCTGACGGGGTGTTCGGCTTCGGGACACAAGGTCGTTACTCCAGCAAACGGTGCGCTTCCGGTCTCCTACGTCGCACTGCTTCCCGTTGCGGTGCCTGAAGGAATGCGGTCGGAGCGTGTCGAACGAACACGAGATCTTGTTTCTACCGAGCTTAAGAATAAGGGTGTTCTCGTAGTCGACGACAGGGTCGTAAACGACGTGTGCTCGGTACCGGCTTGTCCGGAGTGGCCTCGATTGTTCGAAAGGTACAAAGTCGATGCCGTCGCCGATCTTAAGCTTGATTCCGTCAGCACAGGGGATTTTGTGGTTGGGAGATACTCGAGCATTTCCGGAACGATCGAGTTTAGGGATCGCTCCGGTGCCACAATGCTCAAGAACGAGCAGACGACTCGCCAAGCCGGCGGGCTCATTCTTAACACTGGCGCGGTCGTCCAAGCCTTCCGCACCCTCTCCGATTCTTTCCAGGATAACGTTTTCGAACCGCTGGCCGTGAGATTCTCACGGGATCTTCTCGGAGATGTTCAGTTCGCGGGAAACGGAGCGGGGGGTGACTCGTCATCGAAACTTAATATCGGAACCCTTTCGGTTCGAAACGTATCGGCGACACGAAAAAAGATTTGCGTCGATGCGTCGCCGAACAATCTTCTTACGATAAGCTCGAAAAATTTGGTTTCTGATCTCCAAGAAATCACTCCTGGAAATTATTGCGCGGTGTACCCAGCGCGCAGCATTCAATCCGAGTCCTATCAAGCGCAACTAAGAACTCCTTCGGGCATCTCCGTGAACAAACAGTTCTCACTTCCGCTGGAAGTAGGGAAAATGTGAACGGACCGGGCGCACTTCACTGAATTTTAACGAGGAAAAATGAGACGAGTTTTAGAAATACTGCTTGTTGCCGGAACATCTCTCTTGATGACTGCGTGTTCAGGTCAATTCAAGAACAAGATTGATTTCAATCCCGCTGAGCCGATTCGAGTCGCGGTTCTCCCGTTTTACCAAGAAGACGCAGACGGATTAAAAGAAGAGAAATTTGATTCCGAGCTGTTGTTAGACAACGTCCCCCTCGTATCGAGCAAGTTGAAGGCCTCACCGGCGACGACAGTTCAGGCGTTCGTGCTCGATAAGCTACAGAAGACCGGCCTCGATATCGTAGCGCCGGGGTATGTGCAGTCCCAGCTCGGCCACCATGGTTTCGTCATCGAGAAGAAATTCGCGATCAACAAAATATTGAACACTTCGCCCAAGAAGCTCTGTGAGCTTGTGCTCTGCGATGCGGTCCTCTACGGGAAAGTCACTCGTTGGACGCGGAGTTACTATGGAGTACAATCCGTGAACACCGTTGGCGTTGAACTGAAGATGGTCCGCGCCTCAGACAACAAAGTGCTCTACACTTCTACAGGCGAGGATTCCGGCCGTCGTGGTCTCACGGGCCTCCCGACTGGATTCAGCTCAATCGCGGTCGAACCTATTCTTGGTCTTGATAACGAAGAGATTGTGAAGCTGAGTGAAGAAGTCGCCGAAAAGGTCGTTTCTCCGCTCTACTCCAGCAACCGCCCCGAGTATTTGAACTCCCAGAGTCCGGCAATTTTCGGTGCCGTTCACACCGGGGCGAAGTCCAAGATCGACGAGCAGCATCCACTCACTGTTCTCGTGCTCGGCACTCCAAAGCTGCAGGGCTACTTCACCATCGGCCGTTCAGGAATTCGCCTTCCACTTTTTGAACAAGAGGACGGACATTACGTCGGCGAATACGTTCCGCTCGACAAATCAGTGAAGGGGCCGGTCGAGGTGCTCGTCACCTTGAAGGACACCTTCGGGCGGAAGGCGGGGGCAACGCTCCCCGGCAAAGTCAGCTTTTAGGTTGTCTCTCTCAACCATTCACGAGAAGATAGTTCGGCGAATGGTGAGACGACATGACCAAGCAGACCATAATTTTCTTTACGGCAATCAACTTCCTGAACTACTTCGACCGGTACCTTGTTGCCGGGCTCTTGCCGGTACTGAAGTCGGAGATGTCGCTTACCTATGAGCAGGGCGGGCGCCTGGTCTCGTCATTCGTGTTCGGATACTTTTTATTCTCACCGGTTTTCGGAGTGCTCGGTGATCGATACAACCGGCCGAAGCTTATGGCGCTCGGAGTCGCTCTCTGGAGCATCGCGACTATCGGCACGGGACTCGCATGGAGCTTCGGATCATTCCTTCTGATTCGCCTGTTCGTTGGTATAGGTGAAGCGAGCTTCGGGACGATTTCACCCGGGTTTGTAAAGGATCGCGAACCCGATCCTATAAAACTGAATTCGGCACTCTCCATCTTTTATTCTGCGATCCCGGTGGGCTCCGCACTCGCTTACGTTTTCGCCGGCCAGGTCGAGAAATATCTCTCTTGGAAATACGTCTTTCTTTTCGGCGGTGTCCCTGGACTGCTTCTCGCGCCATTTTTGCTTCGCTTCAGTGACATCAGAACCGAAAAGGTGGAAATCGTTCCGGTAAAGAAAGGATTGAAAGCGATTTCAAAGAAGCCTCTTCTTCTTGCCGCCATCGCCGGCTACATGATGAACTCGTTCGCGTTAAACGGCATCGCCGCCTTCATTGCTGATTACGGTGTAAAGATTGGATTTACGCTGGAGCAAATTACCTTTCGCTTTGGAGCAATTCTGGTCGTCAGCGGCTTCCTTGGTACCATAGTCGGAGGACGGCTCTCATCGTTGATTGCCTCGAGATCGGATCGCCCGCTCGCAAGTATGATGAAGTTTATTGGCTTTTCATCGCTCGCGGCCGTACCGCTTCTTGGTCTTGTTTTCCTCGTTCAGTCACATTGGACATTTCTCCTCCTCTGTTTTTTCGTTGAGACTCTGGTCTTTGCCGGAACTGCTCCGGTGAACTCCGTTATCGTTTCCTCGTCGCCGTCGGGAATGGTGACGCTCACCCAAGGTGTTACCATCTTCCTCCTCAACTTCTTCGGTGCACTTCTCGCCCCTTGGTTCATCGGACTTACCGCCGACGCCTATGGTCTCAGCTCCGCGATGCAGCTGACGACCGCGGCACTTTTCTGCTGCTCCATATTCTGGATTTCAGGCGCACGATTCGGCAGGGTCGTTTCAAAATGAAATCCATCGGGAAGCTTTGGGCGACGGGCTTTGGTTTTCTCGTCTTGGTGACTGTCCTCGCGGCGGGTTACGCGAATGCCGATCGCTGCGCGGGCTTCGACGAGCTCGTAGGAAAAGTCAGGGCCGTGCGGGGTCTTGAACCGCTGAAGCCTCTCTCGTGCCGTGAGAGCGCGGAGGCCGAGATACGGTCGTCTCCGTATTTCATCGAAGCGGTTCAGGCCATGCAGAAATGGCTTTCGGAAGACGAGGTTATCTATAAGATTCTTGGCTTTGTGCCGGAGGCCTATCCCTACCGTCAATGCGTGCTCCATCTCGGAGCTCCCACGCCGGATGCGCTCTATGTCGGGGACACCGGCGTTATTCTCGTGAACCAACGGTCTCGATCTGCACCTGAGCGGCTCGTGATGGAGATCGTTCGAGCTCTTCAAGATCAGCATTTTCAGTCGAGAGAGAAAGAGCGAGCTTCGAGAGTTTCAACCGATCGTTCGCTGGCATTACGTGGTGTGCTGGACGGTGAGGGGATTCACGTCGCGAGACAAGTGACGAATGCCTGGACGATTGAGGAGAGTACCGCTCCGGCGCCGGTGGTCGAGCTCGCTGCCGGATGTTTTCCGCCTCAATCGCTTCTCTTCATTTCGGAATTTCCCCAACAGTTTGGCTCGCTATTAGTAGGAGCGGCACGGAGAAAGAACGAAGCGGAAGGGGAGAACCTCCTGATGCAAAAGCCCCCAACTTCCACGAAACAAGTTCTCTACAAGACCGACTTCGCAGACGCTCCGCTCGAAATGCAGCCTGTCCCTGTACCACAGCTTCCGGAGGTGTTTCAGAACAAGCTCTTTACTTTAGCTCACGAGGATATATTGGGTGAATATTTCATTCGCACACTGCTCCGTGAGTATCTCGGTTCTGCTTCGGCGCTAAATGCCGCGCGGGGGTGGACGGGCGATCATGTGGGACTCTATAAAAATCCGAAGGGAGATCACCTGCTGCTTTGGGAGTCGCGGTGGATCTCGAGGGATGATGCGCGGGAGTTTTTTCAAGCGTTTCGCATCTCGTTGGGAATTCGATACAACGTGGATATTGCGCGCACCTTAGAGAGCTTCGTCTTTCAGAGCGGAAACCAGACCCGCTACGAGGTCAAGCTAAACGGAAAGGAAGTCTCGATCGTTGCCCTCCGAGGCTAGACTCTGTGCCTCTGTGGTTCAACAGGCATCGCGAGCGAGGTCATTGCGACGCGGTGATTCGTTAGCTCATTGAACCGCAGAGGCACAGAGACACAGAGAAAGAACAGTGTTGCAATTTGCTGCGGAGCCACCATGAATTTTGAAGACTTCCTTCACTCTCTCGATGACGACGCAGTGTCTCGCGATGTGGCTGTTTGCCCGCCGCTTCATGCGCTCTGGTGCGAGAAGAAGGGCGATTGGAATCGTGCGCACCAGTTGGTGCAGGATGCATCGCGCGGCGACGAAGCATGGGTCCATGCGTATCTTCATCGCAAGGAAGGCGATAACTCGAACGCCGCCTATTGGTATCGAGCGGCAGGAAAGCCGGTTTGTCGGGTGTCGCTCGATGAGGAGTGGCAGGAGATCGCGAAGGGGCTCCTCGTCGGACTCGAGAAAGATTAAATTCGATTTCCGCGACGAAGTATTTCGCCAAAAGCAAATTTAATCAGAGCATTCCAACCAGTGCTCTCGAGATACGATCGGTTAGCGCTTCCTTGTTCAGCGTATAGAGGTGAATTCCGGGAGCGCCGCCTTCCAATAGCATTTTGCACTGGTTTATGGCGTACTCCGCACCCCAATCGACCAGCGCTTCGGCATCCTTTGCCAGGCGATCGACGTTCTCCCGGACCGCCGTGGGAACAGTCGCCCCCGTCAGATTCACAAAGCGGTCGAGCTGACCGGCACCTGAGATAGGAAGGATACCGGGAACGATCGGAATGTTGATTCCGAGTGCTCTCGTTTTCTCGACGAAGCGAAAATATACGGTCGGCTCGAAAAAGAGCTGCGTAAGAATCACCTGTGCTCCCGCATCTACCTTTTTCTTCAGATACTCGAGGTCGGACGTCGGCGATGCCGCATCCCGATGAGTCTCCGGATATCCAGCGACTGCAACTTCAAAGGCGCCCTTCCCCGCGACATACTGGGTGAATTCGAGCGCGTTCTCAAAGCCCTTTTCTGCAAAATCGTCGGGGTTTAAATTCTTGGAAGGATCGCCGCGAAGCGCGAGCACCAGCCTGATCCCGTTTTTCGCGAGCTCATCGAGCGAAGCATCAATTTCGTCCTTCGTGAGACCCCAGCAGGTTTGATGGGCGATGACTCGCAGTCCCAAATCCCGCCGGGAATAGTTGACGAGCGCCTTGCTCAGATCGCGCTTTGCCGATTCGGCACCTGAGGTGACGGTCACGTATGACGGATTAAACTTAGCCACCGAAGCGATGACCCGCCGAGCTTCGGGAAGCTCTTGTTCACTTCGAGGGGGGAAGAATTCGAACGACAACGTTCGCTTCGGTTGAGCGTAAAGACTTGCAAAAAACATCCGTTGATTAATCATCGAACGGCGGTTTCATGCAAGCCCGAAGGGAAGCAAATCCATGGGCGGGGAGCTTCGGCTATCCGCCGAAAATCGCCCTCCAGATCTGCTTCAACAGAGGCACTCGGCGATTCGGGTCTTTGCCCTTGTCGTCGCCCGTCTTCTCCTTCTGCAGATCGAGAACGCCTCCCGCTTCCGGCTTCTTCTTCGAGGACGAGAACCACGGATTCAACGGAGCATCCTGAATAGACTTTGCTTTTCGCTCGGTGCGAACCGCCGAAGCTCTTGATTTTTTCGCTGCAAGCTGGCGTCTTTCGTAGTCTTTCTTGGCCTTATCAAGCGCGCGCTTTTGGGCCTTCACCTCTTTGTCGCGCCACTTCATGTATTTCTTGTAGTAGTCGGCTTCAGCTTTTTGCTGTTCTTCAATCTGGCGCGAGGAGTCGAGAGAGTTCCCGCGGCTTCCGAGATTCGGATTGGAGCGGCCGGCAATCTGGGCGCTGCTCGGGTATCGCATGAACAGATTCATCCGCGGGCGTACCCGCAGCCGGGCCCGTATTCTCTGGCGGCCCCGGAGGAGCACCCCGGCTTCTGCAGAGGGCAACAAGCCTGCGTCGAACGAGTAGTCCGTATCGATCGAGAAGAATGTGAGGAGAAAAAGAAAGGAAATGAATATCGTAAATGCGCGCTTCATTTCGCCCTCCAACAGGCTGTTAGTTGCCTTAAAATACTAGTTTTTCCGAAATAACTCAAGGCGTGAGAGCGAAATGTAACCGTCGCCCTGGCGCTCGGAAAAGCCTTAGCGCCATCGGGGGGTTAGCTGTTCGCTTCGGGATCGCTTATACTCGGGCGGAGCTGACGGCGGGCTTGAAATAATCGCCGGAATTCGGATTTCAGGAAGACTTACACTGATGCGTCTCACGGATTTTCCAAGCTTATTGCGGCAGATTCTTCTGTTATTGCTGCTCCCGGCGGTCTGTTACGGACAGGGGAAGAAGTCGGGCGGCCGGGATAATCCATTCAACTGGCAGGAAGTGGCCCCGGGCGTCAGTGTCGGCGATTATCGTCTGAACAGCCAAACGGCCATATTTCCCCCCCCTGTCGTCCTCGTTAAGATTTCACCGAAAGCCATTCGCTTTCAGGTGGTCCGGGTTCCAGGCTCCAACCCCTCCGATCTGCAGTCGATGACGCGCTCGGTGAATGGTGTTGCCGGAATCAACGCCAATTTTTTCGACGAATTTCACCAACCGCTCGGGCTCATTATCTCCTCGGGAAAACAGCTTCACGCGCTGCAACGCGGTGGGTCGGTGCTCACAGGGATATTCATGGTCAAGGATGATGTCCCGACGATTCTTCATCGGGACGACTTTTCGCCAAAGGATGTTCAGCTCGCGATTCAGGCGGGACCTCGGCTTATAGCCAACGGGAAGCCGGTCCAGATCCGATCCGACCAGGAGTCGAGCCGACGTTCCGGAGTTGCGATTTGCGGTGATGGTTCCGTGATCTTCTACGCCACCATGCTCCGGTTTCCCGGCGCTACTTTGCAAGATGTGATCGGGATGCTCCTTGATCCAGCGCTCAACGTTCGGGATGCGCTCAACTTGGATGGCGGCGGCTCCTCGCAGCTTTTCGTTGAGCGAGTCGACGGGAAGCAGGAAGAGATATTTGTTCGAGGCGCGGATAGCGTTCCTGTCGGTCTCATCGCGAAGGCGAAATAAAGCAACGTCGTGATTCCGATGTCGGATGAAATACTAAAAAGCTTTCTTGATCCACGCCGCCTTCAGCGACTCGAGGACGTGGCGCGAAACAGAACGAGCACCCTGACCGTCGTTCTTGATCGTGTGCACAATGCCCACAATATTTCCGCCGTTCTCAGAAGTGCCGATGCATTCGGACTCTCGGATGTTCATGTGATCGGGGAGCTGGAGGTAAGTCAGGGAATCGCTCTCGGAACGAATGAATGGCTCCGCATTCATCAGCACCAGTCCGCCGGGGAGGCGTGCACCAAGCTGATGGACGATGGATTTCAGCTCGTTGTCACTGCGCCGGAGCCGCAGGCAGATCGACTCCCTAAGACTGGGGCTGCCTCGCTTCCCGTGTACGAGCTGCCGTTTCATAAGAAGTTGGCTCTTGTGTTCGGTAACGAGAAAAGCGGAGTCAGCCAAGAGCTTTTCGAGGCTGCCACCCTTCATGCTTTCATTCCCATGCTTGGGTTTGTCGAAAGCTTCAATATCTCGGTGGCGTGTGCGATTTGTCTTTTTTGTTCCACCGTCGGAATATCGGGATCAAATCGCCGCGTTGCGGTGCTTGACGAAGAGGAAAGGCAGAGACTGATGTCGGAATGGTTGATGCGCAATTTCCGGCACGCTGATCGGATTGAACGAGATCTTCGGCGGCGCTCCGAGCATCAGCGGCAAGAAGCCGATGAGGCGAAGGGAGAAGGACACGGACCCGATGATACAAACTGAACGTTACGTACCGTGGATTCCGCTCCCGAACGTCAATGGTGCGTTCGAGCTCGAAACCGTCGTTGATGACGAAGACGGTTTCCATATTACGCTCTCAAATGACACTGGGCGCCGGCTTCGGGTGGACTTCCGATCGGCCCTCGCCTATCGTCTTACCGGCCGTGCAATTCTCGGTGCCCGAGGACTTAGTGGCAACGGGGAAATCGGAGACGTGCTTCGCGGCGAAAACGGGCCGTTTTTTACGGTTCAAAGCTCGGCCTGGGCTCTCGAGAGCTCGGCTTCGGCCGGGTTTGCGTCGTCCGGCCGAGATGGAACCACGGTTCCGGAAGGAGAGAAAGTGCCGCTCGCGGACGAAGCTTTGACCCATTATGTGTTTGTGTTGGAGGGTGAGCTGATAGAGGTGCTGTGCGATGAGGAACCCAACATCGCGTGGCTGAATACCCTCTTTGGCGATGCGATTTGAACGTGTTAGCATCCCGCCCGCACTTTTTACTGAGCTGAAAAGGAGGAAATTTCATGGCAGTTGATATCACCATGCCGCAGTTGAGCGACACGATGAGCGAGGGGACTATCCTCAATTGGCTCAAGCAGGAAGGTGACGCGGTAAAGCGCGGTGAAGCGCTCGCAGAGGTCGCAACCGACAAGGCGGATCTCGAAATCGAATCCTTTCACGAAGGCACGCTCTTAAAAATCTGCGCGCCGAAAGGCACCACCGTTAAAGTCGGATCAATCATCGCCGTCGTCGGTGATAAGGGGGCTGATGCCGGTGCCTCGAAGCCCGTCGCGGCAGCGCCTCAGCCGCCTGCTCCTCAACCAGCTCCTTCACAGCCGGCGCCCCAGGCCCCGGCAGCGACGCAACAAGTTTCTTTCGCTTCCGCTCCGGCATCCGGTGCGGGAATGATGAATATCGAACCGGCACCGCCAGTGATGCCGAAACCGGTGAATTACTCTCAATCAAACGGAAACGGGGTGAACGCCGACTCGGGTGCCGACTCGGATCGAGTGAAAGTATCTCCTCTGGCGAGAAATCTTGCGAATAATCTCGGGGTCGACCTCGGAGCGGTCTCCGGAAGTGGCGACGGTGGAAGAATCGTCAAGCGCGATATCGAAAAGGCCGTGGGCCGGGAATTGGGCTCCACTCAAGACTCGCCTGCTCCTGCTGCTCCGGCACCGTTTGCCGTCCGGCAAGACAGTCCTCCGCGGGTGGTTTCTGAAGGCGTGGCATCGACCGAGCAGCTTTCACGCATGCGGCAGACGATTGCCGCGCGAATGGTTGAGAGCACGACGACTATTCCGCACTTCTACGTAACCTCGAAGATTCTTGTCGATTCCTTGAGTAAGATGCGCCAGAGCTTGAAGCCGCTCCCACAGTACGAAGGGCTCACTTACAATCACCTGATTGTAAAAGCTGCTGCGCTCGCGCTTCGAGTTGTTCCAAGGATCAATGCGTCGTTCCAAAACAACAGTTTGGTTCAGCCGCCGGCAGTGAATGTCGGAATCGTGACAGCAGTGCCGGATGGACTTTTGATTCCCGTATTGAAGGGCGCGGACCAGCTCTCGCTTGCTGATATCGTCGCCGAGGGCCGAGCTCTTGTTCAACGAGCGCGCTCAGGCCGTCCGAAGGCTGATGATCTGGTCGGAGGGACGTTCAGCATTTCGAACATGGGCATTTTTGGAGTCGAGAGCTTTACCGCAATCATCTCGCCTGGACAGGGCGCCATTCTCGCGGTCAGTCCGATTCAAGAAGAAGCGATTGTTGTCGATGGCCAGGTGAAAGTCGGCTCGGTTATGCGTCTTTCGTTGTCGGTCGATCATCGAATCATTGACGGAGTTATCGCAGGAGAGTTCCTTACCGAGATGAAGCGGCTTCTCGAGGATCCAGTCTTGCTGCTCGCGTAACCGACCCTGTCCGATGAATTCGTGAAACACGTTACGGATTCATCGTGGCTCTGTTCGGTCCGCCGAATGCGCTTATTGCCGAGTTGTTTTGGGTTTATGCGCGACACGGGCCGGGTATCCCAGATTATGGTATGAGTCACCGAGTGAAACCGAAGCTGCAGATCATCGAACGTCAGGGACCCGAGGAATACTCGATCACCCTGGGCGTTCAAACGAACCTTCTCGAAGCGAAGGTCGGGGATCATGCGCTTTCAGACTACCTCATTCTCGTGGAGCACGAAGAAGTCTATACCGCCGGGCGCGGTGTGCCCTTTCAAGATACACCGGCGAGTCTCGTCGGCCGGAATGGCCGCCCAATTCCCTGGGTGGAGATCGGACGGGGAGGAAAGGCGACATTTCACGGCCCCGGACAGCTCGTTATCTATCCAATTTTCGATCTCGAAAAACACGGGAAAGACGTTCATATTTTTCTCCGTCGCTTGGAGCGTGTCGTAATTTCAGCTTTGCAGAGCTTTGGCGTTGAGCTGCGTGCGCGCGAAGGTCACACCGGCATCTGGTCGGAGATGGCATCAGGTGAACTGAAAAAAGTAGCGGCGATGGGGATCGGGGTGCGGAAGTGGGTGACGTATCACGGCATCGCGATAAACATCGATCCAGACCTTAAATATTTCAAAGCCATCTCACCGTGCGGCTTCGACGGTGCCTCTGTTACTTCGCTCGAGGAAATTTTCTCCGCGAAGGATCAGATGGTGCCGACGATGCAGGCCGTCAAGCGCGCGATCATCGACGAGATGGCAAGCGAGTTTGACTTCGACGTTGATGAACCGCAAAAACCGGTTGCAAATCCAGCAAGAACTCCACGCCCAGACTGGTTGAAGGTCAAGGCCCCAGGCTCAGCGCACTTTTTGCAGACCAATGATGTCGTACGAAAGCTTCGGCTCGTCACGGTCTGCGAAGAAGCGATGTGCCCAAATATCGGTGAGTGTTGGACGCATCACACGGCCACGTTCATGATCATGGGTGACCTCTGCACGCGGCGCTGCTCTTTCTGTGCAGTCAAAGACGGAACTCTGGAAAGCCTGCAACCGCTTGACCCTCTTGAACCGTATAGAGTCGGCCGTGCGGTGTCCGAGCTCGGACTTAAACACGTTGTCATCACCTCGGTGAATCGGGATGATTTGGCGGACATGGGGGCAGAGCATTTCGATAAAACGGTGCGCGCAATCCAGAAGCAGAATCCGGACTGCAAAATCGAGTTGCTGATTCCGGACATGCGAGGAAGGCGCGAGTTGGTAAAGACCATTCTCCAGTCAGGGCTCGTGAGTGTGCTTAACCACAACATCGAAACGGTCCCGCGTCTCTACAGAACCGTCCGTCCCGGTGCTAATCTGGGTCGGTCGCTCGGCGTGCTGGGTTGGGCGAAAGAGCTTCATCCTGAGGTGAAGACCAAGTCAGGAGTGATGGTCGGTCTGGGTGAATCGACCGAAGAAGTTCTTCAAGTAATGGATGCCCTTCGCGTCGTTGGCGTCGAGATTCTCACGATCGGTCAGTATCTCCAGCCGACAAAGAGTCAGCTTGCCGTCGAACGATTTGTGACACCGGACGAGTTCGAATTTTACAAGACCGAAGGCGTCAAGCGAGGCTTTACCTACGTTGAGTCCGGCCCCCTCGTTCGAAGCTCGTACCATGCATGGCAGCACAGCTTGCCGGAAGGGCAGGTGGGCGCGGTTCCATTCGAGCGGCCGGTAAACATCGAAGGCTCGTCCAGAAGCCTCTAGTAGAGACTCGAGAGTTCCAGATTTTCAGAGGACGGGTGGCATTTAATGCCATTTTGCCCTATTTTCCTCTGCGAATTACAGTGGTTCTCGAGAGTTTGGGAAGCTGCTCGAGATGTTTTCTTCCTCAACTGAAATTTTTGCCGTCTGAGATCGACAATTTATGGGCTGGCAATTCTGGGACCGACAGGCTTTGGGTCTCCAGATTTTAGGTCCGGGAGGCAAACTGAGCGGCGGCGCATAAGGAGCATTACATCCGTTATGTTGGAATTATTCGAAAAGGGCGGGCCAATCATGTGGCCGCTTCTCGTGGCATCGATCGTGACGATTGCGGTCGTTTTGAACAGGGCCATCTTTCTCCTTCGGGAAACTCTTCTCCGGAAGCGAAGTGTTGTTCGTGAGATCCTGAGTTTAGTGGAAACGGGCGATCTCGATGGTGCGCTCGCCTCGGCTCAAGGAGCGAGCGATCCGATTGCGAGAATCCTCGCGAAGGGGCTCGAACATTCCGAGTATTGCTTCGAAGAAGCGGTGAGCTGCGCCGCGGAAGCCGAGCTCGATGAATACGAGCGCGGGACCAATTTGCTCGATACCATCGTGACCCTTGCGCCGCTGCTGGGACTGCTTGGGACCGTGACAGGGATGATCCGATCGTTTGGTCTCCTCGGGGCGACCGAGTTGAGCGCTCCAGTTGCGATCACCGGTGGAATTGCGGAAGCTCTGATCGCAACCGCTTTTGGCCTCGGAATTGCGATCACCGCGCTGATTCCTCTTAACTTTCTGAATACGCTGAAAGAACGCTTTACTCGCGAAGTCGAAGATATTTCTTCGAGAGTGGAGATCATTCTCAAGGAGCGGCGAAGATCGGCGGTGAAGCAGATGAGGGCCGCATGAAAATCCGTTCCTCGAAGCGCGGACGTAAACAAGCGAGAATCGAAATCATCCCGCTGATCGATATTATGTTTTTTCTGCTGGCGACCTTCGTGATGGTCTCAACGGCGATGATTAAAAATCGAGGAATTTCGGTTCAGCTTCCCGTCGCGAGCTCAGGGGCGACGGAGGAGCGAAAAGATTTTGTGTCTATAACGGTTACCGAATACGGGGACTACTATTTGGATAAAACAAAGGTATCGCTCCCAGAATTGAGCGCCGGGTTGAGTCGATTGAAAGTCTCGAACGCCGATCCTCGAGTGTTCATTAATGGTGATAAGAGCGCACACCTTGGAGCTTTGGTGTCGGCGCTCGATGAGGTTCGGAAGGCCGGAATATCAAAGGTCGCACTGGAAACCACCACCGAGCAATAGAACAGGCGCCCCTTTTCATAATGAGTCGTAGAATTACAAAGTTTCTCCTTTCGAATTCTCTTTCGAGAATGTTCGTGGTTTCGGTTGCGATCCATGCCGGTGTTATCTGGTTTTGCGACGGAATGCTCATCGAGCAGCCGTCGTATGCAATGTCGGCGCCGCAAGGAATTTCTCTTGAGCTCATCGCTGGTCCCCCTCCCGGTCAAAGCGCGGGAAGCGCGCAAGCAGCACCGGCTCCGGAACCGCAACCGGTGGCTGAGCCGCCGCTCCCTGTTCCCGAGCTGAAAAGACTTCCCGAACCGAAGCGAGAGCTCGTAAAAAAACACGAGATGGTGAAGCCGAAGATTCGCGAGAAAGATCGTGCAAAGCTGCCCGAGAATACAGTTGCCGAAACGGCCGCCCCGACTCCGGAGGCGCCCCTTCAGACTGCGAGCCTGGCGTCATCTGACTTAGCTTCGTCGGGCTCTCAAACTCCGCAAGGTGTGAGCGGAGGGAGCGGCCAAGGGGGGGGTGTTCCTGATTCACCTGCCATGCCTGACTATCTGCGAAATCCTCCCCCTGTGTATCCAAGAGAATCAAGAAAAGCCTCTGAAGAAGGAGTGGTGTTGCTCTCGGTCTCGATTGACCGCGATGGCGAGGTCCAGTCGCTCAGCCTCAAGAAGACGTCGGCTTTTCCGCGACTCGACGCTGCGGCTCTTGAGGCCGTGAAGAAGTGGAAGTTCAAGCCTGCACGCCTCGGCGGAATGCCTCTTGCGAGTACCGTCGATGTGCCGGTGCGTTTCGTGTTGCGTTAAAAAAGATTAATTTGCTCCGATTTCTTGAGCCTCCCGCAGTCTCGCGACCGGTCTTCAGAAAGAAATTGTTTGGCGTTGGTCGGCGAGTCAGTGCAACAGCACCGCTCGCCCTCGGGCAGAGAACGAGCGGTGACTCGTGACCTTGATGTCAACGGTTGAGCGAGCTGCCGATCAGCGCGGGCGTTTCTTGCTTTGGCAATCCGACCAAAGTTTGAGGCCGCGATACGCGTGGCAGAGATCGCCTGCGGTCATCTGCGCCGCGGTGAGAGTGCTTCCCGCGGGGATGCCGCGACTCGCAATCTCGTCACTGATCGCGCGGTTCTCCTCTTTGAACGATTCTTCGATCAAACCCGCCAGCGCGACCGCCAACTCGTCCAGCTCGCTCTCCGGAAACGCGCCGAAGAACGCGCTGCGTTCGTCGAAGCAAACCTCAAGCAGATGACCGATGCCGGACCGCGCCGAGTTAAGCTCTTTTGCGGCACGCTCGGAGGGGTTCCGGCGGTACTCGGCGATGCCGCCCTTGGCGAGACGCAGGTACTTCGGCAGATTCGGACCGATCCACTCGTCCCGGATCTTTGAGCGGAGGAGTCGAAGCGTGTTGCATTGCTCCCTATCGTCTGCGTCGAGATCCTTTCGTGCTTCTGCCGACTTCAGCATCACGCCGCTCGCGTAGATGAAATGCAGACCGGCGCACGCGAAGCTGCCGACCTCGTTCCGGCGTGGCAAACGACGAGCCATCATCGACCAATGATGCATCGACGAAGTCGTGACGCCGAGTTCACTTACCCAGGACTCTCCCGGGCGATAGAGGAGTGCCAGAAGTTCGATGACGTAGGATCCGTCATCCTCTCCGATGCTGCGGTGATCCTCCCGCGCTCGGAGTGCGGCGATCATCTGGCGGACCGTGAACTGCTTTCCGGACGTTTCGAGCTGCTCGTCGAGTCCGACACCCGAGCGAAGCAGCGCAATCGCAGTCTGTCCGACATGACCCTCCTCGCCCCGGCGGACGAACGGACGACCTTTCGAGTCGAATCGCACGATCTTGAGGACGTAGCGTTCGCGCTCTGCGTTCCGGCCGAACGCTTTCAACTGATGGAGGACGGTCCATCTCACCGCATGTTCTGACCATCCCTTGCCGTCGCGGATGATCTCGTTCGCCAACTCGTGCGGCTTCTTGCTGCCGATGTGGTTTTCGATCAGTCTGAGCGCCGTTTTGACGCGCGAGTCGGGCGGAGCGTTTTCACCGGCAGCGAGTTGTTTGTCGTGATTGTTTTCGTCCGGGCCGACCAGCAGGCTGAGGCCGCCGAAGACCACGAACAGACCGACACCGACGCCGACGATGGCGAACAGCAGCAGCGCCCAGGCGGAGGCGCTCGGGCCGCGCTTCGGCGGGCCGTTGGGGGTGGGAACGTGATTCGAGCTCATCTCTGCAATACCTCTGTCGCTTCAGTCCACGAGCGTTTGGAACGCTCGCGGGTGTGCACAGTGTCGTGCACGACCACCGAGCCGGGATTACCCGGTTCGAGGGTCGTGCACGAAGTAACCTTGGATTTGCACTGACTCCCGCCGCGCGATGCCCGGCGGGAGCCGATGTGATTCTCAATCCCCGGTTGAGAAAGATACAGTTCTGAGCATTGAACTTATTGGCCGGGAATTGGTGCAGTTGTGCTTTAAACGATGAATTTCGAAGCGTTACGCAGAATTGTGCTGAAATCTTAATATTCTGGTCGGATCTCGGAAAACGGATCGAAGGTCAGCAAAGTGAAACGGTCATCGTTCCGTCAGTAAAGTATTCCCAAAGCAGTAAGAATCGCGGGTCTCACAACGAATCCTGCGACTCGCCAAGCGACGAGAATTCCAACAATCGCGAAGGCGGGGTTTCCGGCTGCTGAAAGCACCGTTCTCGCGTGCTCCTCCGGAAGGAGAAGGGTGATGACGGAGACGCCATCCAAAGGGGGAAGTGGGAGGAGGTTGAAAGCGAAGAGGATCAGGTTCAACGAGAATAAGATGCTGCAAAAAGTCGCAAAAGCGGCGGCGAGCCCGGGGTTCGAACCCTCGACGATATTCGCGAGTGTGACTGATTGAGGAATGACGAAATACCCGAAACTGAGGCCTGCCTTGATGACGAGGCCGGTCACTATCGCCAATCCCAAGTTTGACAGCGGGCCGGCAAGCGCCATCAGTGCCGCCCGTCTTGGATATCGATCCTGCCATCTCGGATCGATTGGAGCCGATGCCCATCCGAGCATCCAGCCGTTCATCAAAAACGTGAGGATCGGAGCCACAACCGTTCCGAAAGGCTCCCGCTTAATATGCGGACCCGGATTCAATGTGACTTGTCCCTCTTCGAAGGCGGTGTCGTCTCCGCCTACATAGGCGGCAAGCGCGTGAGCGGCTTCATGGCACGTGATGGAGAGCAGGAAAGCGACATACCACATTGCTCCTAACGCCGGATCTCCTTGCATGCGAAACTCTCAGTCCTATTGATTTAGACGAACAACCAAGGGAATATCACTTCTCGCGGTCAACGGGGAGACGGAGACCTTTTTTGAACGACAAACTGAACCTTCAAGATCCTTCGCCGTTTTGGATCACTCGCGCCCTGCTGCTTCGGGGCCTTGGAGTGATCTATTTCTTTGCCTTCCTGTCGCTTGTCCAACAAGTCATTCCGCTGCTCGGAGAGAACGGCCTCCTCCCGATCCGCCTCTATCTGCTCGAGGCACGCATTCCCTCCGAAGGGTTCCGGCAGTCACCAAGTCTCTTCTGGTTTTGGCTGAGCGATGATCTGCTGCTCTCGCTTGCGTGGGTGGGCCTCGCGCTTTCTGTGACCGTCTTATTGGGTTGGGCCACCTCAATTACGCTTTTTCTGCTTTGGGTGATCTATCTCTCGTACGTCGACGTTGGGCAGATCTTTTTCGGTTACGGGTGGGAGACACTTCTCTTGGAGTTTGGCTTTGCCTGCATCTTTCTCGCGCCCGCCTTTCGACCCGGTGAATTCTCGGCCAAGAATCCTCCGCACCGGTTGATGCTTTGGTTGATGTATTGGCTGCTGTTTCGATTGATGTTCGGTTCGGGCCTCATAAAGATTAGAGGAGATGAATGTTGGAGGGATTTTCGTTGCCTCCGGTATTTCTACGAGACGCAACCGCTTCCTAACCCGGCGAGCTGGGCCTTTCATTTACTTCCGAATCACGTGCTGAACGGGTTTGTTCTTGGGAACCATTTCATCGAGCTGATCGTCCCTTGGTTTTTGTTTCTTGGACGAAGGTTCAGGCGAGTCGGCGGGGTTTGCATCATCTTTTTTCAGACCGTGGTTTTCGCCTCTGGGAATTTCTCCTGGTTGAATTCCATCGCAATCGTCATTGCGATAGCGTGTTTTGACGATCATACCTTGTCCCTTCTGGTCTCAAAACGCTGGAAAGAAAGGCTTTTGAATAGACCCGAAGTCAAGAGTTCCGGACCTCGCAGGTTCTTTGTCGCCGCGTACTTTGCAGTCGTCGTCCTGCTGAGCATCGCTCCGACCGCGAATTTATTTACGAACCGGCAGCTCATGAACGCCTCGTTCGACCCGCTTCATCTCGTGAACACCTACGGGGCGTTCGGCACGGTGAGCCGAGATCGCTACGAAATAATTCTGCAAGGAACCAACGCAAAGGTTCTCGACGAACAGACACAGTGGAAGGAGTATGAGTTTAAATGTAAGCCGGGCTCAGTCTCCCGCCGCCCTTGCATCGTGGCTCCTTATCAATACCGAATCGATTGGCAGATGTGGTTCGCAGCGATGTCGACTATTGAACGAGAACCTTGGCTCGTGAACCTTGTATTCAAGCTCCTCCATGGCGACGAAGCAGCGATATCTCTTCTCGACGGGAACCCCTTCCCAATAGTGCCGCCAACGTATATCCGTGCCCAACTTTTCCGGTATCACATGATCAAACCCGACGGATCCCGCTGGTGGACGCGAGAATTCTCCGGTACTTATCTCGCCCCGGTATCGATGGATTCGGCGAAAATTCAGCAATATCTTCAACAAGTTGGTCTCCTGCCGACGACCACGCGGAACGCCGGAGAGGTCGGAGACACCGTGGAATGATTGGAGATCCCGGGCTCCGGTAAATTTTCTTGTCAGGATCCGCGGTCGGCCTCGTCTACAACCTTGAGAGTTAGTGTTTCCCAGACATGCGGATTGAATATGAGTCTTCAAACGGGCCAAGTTTGTCCCGTGGATATTAACCGGCGCGTAAGCCGAACCTTCGACTGTTCTCCGATAACGAGTTTCTGCGGGGTTGAAAGCTCGAAGTCTCCGGGAAAAGTGTTTGCCGCATCAGTGTGCAAATCCGATCTTCTCGAAAACTCCAAAATTCATCCCGTCTTGATTGTGTTTCTCCGGCAGATCGGTTGCACCTTTGCGAAGCAGACGCTTGACGATCTTTCGAAAGACATGCCGGAACTCGTTGCGAGGAACGTCCGTGTCGTCATTGTTCACATGTCGGAGCTGGAAGAGGGACAACGGCTGCTCGGTCAATTCGGTTTAGAGGACGTCGAGCAATTGAGCGATCCGTCGGCAGGACTGTATTCCGAATTTGGAATCCCGAGAGGCTCGCTCAGACAGATCATTGGACCGAAAGTGATCGTGAAAGGTCTGTGGACTGCGCTCACAAAGGGCTTTGGAATCGGCTACGCCGGCGGCGACTGTTTCCAGATGCCAGGTGTTGTCGGAGCCGAGGACGGAGAAGTGAGAAAGCGGTTTTTGTATCGGGACGTGAGCCAGCGCCTCTCTTTTGCGAATTTCATTTAGCGTCGGTCTGTGGGATGCCTGCCGCGATGCAATAATCTACCCCAGCGCAAAGTCCAGTGCTGTTCTTGCGAGCGCTCCTCGCATCGATTCTGATCCTCACCTCAATCCTCTACCAGGTCCCCTACAAATTTGGCTTTACGGCAAGCAGTTGCGGGAGAACTCCGGCGCCTTCGGGGATCATGGTGACTTTGGTGTTCGACTGCACGAGCTTCTGATACTCGAGAATCTGGAACAGGGTGTTAGAGACTTTCGAATCTACAGAAATCTTCTGAAGTGCGTTTCCGACAATCTGCGGGCGAATCGCCGCGGCGCGGGCGAACTCCACCGCGGCCTGCTTCTCGGCCGTGCTCGTAATGATGTTTACTTGGTTCGAACCGTCTTGCTTTATCGCGGAAGTAACTTGTCTGAGACGATTGACGACCTTCTCTTCGATCTGACGAATCATCTGAACGTCACGAAAGTGAACTTTTCGCACGTAAACACTGCCCAGCCCGTATCCCCACTCGTTCGATTTCGGTGAGACTTCATCGCGAACCGCAGCGCTCATGGAATGTCGATTTTCCAGCATGTCCGAGAGTTTCATATTGCTCAAACAGCGGACGGCGGCGTTACTCACGTTTGCGCTGAGCGATCCTCTCGGATCGGTGTTCTTAAAGAGGAAATGCACTGGATCGCTGACAAACATCTCATACCAGATTCCGACCCCCATCGGTGCGCCCTCTTCCGAGTTGACGGGTTGGCTACGCAGATATTGTTGATCGATTCTAAGATCAACTTTGTAGACGCTCCCAAAAAAATTGATAATGGGCGCGCGCCAGGTGATCTTGAAAGGAAGAAAATAAAACCCCGGATCGCTCAGAATGGCGGTCACCTTTCCGAACAGCACATACACGTGACACGTACCCTCATAGACAATCGTATAGAATCCGAAGAGCCTCAGGATGCCAAGGAGTGTCGGAATGACCAGAAAACAGCCGAAGAAGACAAGAATTATGGCGCCGATGTTCTCCATCTTATTTTGCCTCCAAGATTACTTGTTCGAGCTTGCCGTAAAGTCCCAAACGAATGTTTCGCATATAGGCGTGGATGGCTTCGTCTCCACCGTTTTTCTTCAAATCTTGGAGCTGCTCCGCGAGTGCGAGGAGGGGAGCCACTTCCGCCTGCGCCTTTAAAGTCTCAATTTCCACCGCTCGTCTTGATTGGACGATTTTTTGATCGGCAGAAGCTTGCGCCAAGCTGATGTCAGACGAGATTTGGTTGTGCGCCGTGTTGATGGCTGCGAGGGCAGATTCTACCTCGGGCGGCGGATCGATCCCGGTGATGAGCGAAGCGTCGAGAAGGACGCCGTACCGCGCCGCAGACGATCGGCATTCGATGTCCATGTGCTCGTTGATATCTCGAAGATTCTTTCGAAGGTCGTTGATCGAGACACCACTGACGTAGTTCGTATCGGTTTTTGCGGGACCGTTCGGGTCGAGTTCGGGGGCTTCGAAGTTAGCGATTCGCTCTCGAAGAACAGAGATGAAGTACGCCATGACGTGGACGAGAGGAGACTTCACTCCGAAGAGATATGCATAGAGATTCTTTTCGCTCGGGCGATATCGGATCTGACCGGTCAGCCCGGTGTTTAGTTGATCCTTTGTCACCGCCTCGAGAAGAGTGCCGCCATTATTCGCGCTTCCATCCTCAAGATCGATCGCCATGTTGATCGTCTCAGTGGCAATCGAAATTTTATGCGCCTTTTGCCAAGGCCATTTGAAGTACGGGCCGCCTGGCGGCACGACTCGAACTTGAGGGAACGAATATCGCTCTCTCTCGTCTCGGCGCAGCGATTCCGAGATCGGATCGTCGAGCGTGGTGGCGTTCCCCAGCCGTTGCGCCCGGCCGAAGCTGGTGATCACGGCTCGTTCGTTCTGATCAACCGAATAAAATCCGGAGAGAATGCAGCGAACGAGGAAATAGAGGGCAAAGCCAATTAGAAAGCTTGAAAGTGTCATGGGCTAAATCCTTGCCAATAGAGAACAGCGTTCGGCAAGGAATAGTCCAATACCTTCTACGGAACAATCGCAAAAACTCTCGCCGGAAAGCCTGATCCCGCCTTGATCTTGGGCCAACTTACGACGGCCAGCGCTCCGGCTTCAGGGACTTGATCGAGATTAGTCAGGAGTTCTATCTGATAGCGGTTTTGTTTCAGGATATAGGACTCCAGCGAATAATCGTCCTTAGAAGTCGCGATACCCGGGTCAGTATCGGTAGGCTCATGGCCCGAAGCGGAAATTTTTCGTACTTCATAAAGATACTTCAGGGCCTCGAGACTCCAACCGGGATAGTGAGCGACGCCGGCGCCGTCCACGTTTTGCATTTTCTCCTGGCTTGGCCAGCGCTTCGACCAATCGGTGCGCATCGCAGCAAATGCACCTTCAGGCACGGGGCCATGCTTTTTCTCCCATTTCTTAACGTCATTGAGCGTGAGCGCGTAGTCTGGGTTCTTCGCGACCTCGTCATGAACATCGAATACGACGAGTGGGAGAAGCATTTCCTGGAGCGGAATATCCTCGGCGGTCTTGAGACCCTTGTGGAAATGCACGGGCGGATCGACGTGGGTTCCCCATTGTCCGACGTGACAGAACTCCTCCACCTTGAATCCGTGTTTATCGTGTTCATACAAGACCTTCGTCGACATCGGCTGAAAGCCCTTCCAATGTGGAATCGTTCCGTCGAACGGGTGTGTAAGGTCGACCCATGTGCGCGATTTTAGTTGTTCGTGAAATTTCCAAAGAGCATGCGGAGCAGGGTCTGCGGCCGCATCAGTTGCGGAATTGAAAAACGCGTTGAAAAAAACAAGAACGGCAGCAGCGAGCCTTTTTGATTTCATCTCGTTCCTTTTTGAATAAGTGAGACGCCGGTCATCTCTCCCGGCTCCTCGACTCCGATTATCTCGCAGATGGTTGGACTGACGTCGCACAATGCGCCGCCGCTTCTGAGGGTGCAGTTTGAAAGCGCTTTCCCGACGAGGAAGAGAGGAACCGGATACATGGTGTGAAACGTGTGAGGTTCGCCCGTGACATAGTCCACCATCTGATCCGCGTTTCCATGATCAGCCGTGACGATCGCTGTTCCGCCTTTCGATTCTACGGCAGCAAGCAAACGTCCGAGGCACTCGTCGACTGTTTCCACTGCTTTTTTTGCGGCGGCATAGTTGCCCGTGTGTCCGACCATATCGCAGTTCGCGAAATTAAGAATTGTCACGTCCGGAGGGTCTGACTCCAAGCGTTTCAAGAAAGCCTCCGTTACTTCGTATGCGCTCATTTCCGGCTTATGATCGTAGGTGGGTACGTCACGCGGCGAAGGGATGATGAGGCGGTCTTCTCCTCGATACGGCTCCTCAACAGCCCCGTTGAAAAAATAGGTTACGTGCGGATATTTTTCGGTTTCTGCAATTCGAAGCTGAGTGAGGCCCGCATTTGAAAGGACCTCTCCCAAATGGTTTTTCACGAAGTGTGGAGGGAAAAGATTTGGAACCTTGAAGTCAGAATCATAGTCCGTGAGAGTGGCGATTGAGAGCGGTGAGGGTCTCAGCTCGGTAATCTCAGGCACTCCATCCAACCCTCCTTTTTCGACGGGGAGGAAACAAGAAACTATTTGACGCATTCGGTCGGCGCGAAAGTTGCAAAACAAAACGCCGTCTCCACTTTGTATGACCGGCGCGCGCTTAAACGTCTCGCGGCTTGCGAACATGGGTTCGTGAAATTCATCAGTCTTTCCGGCATCGAGCTCTTCTTTTAGAGCCCCCAATGGATCGGTGAACGGTTTTCCTTCGCCTTTGGTGTAGAGGCGGAGCGCCTTCACTGTTCGCTCGCGGCGGTTATCACGGTCCATCGCAAAATAACGTCCGATAAGACTCGCGATGCCGAACTCCGCCCGATCTCGATACACCCGGCAGTCGGTTTGCAGAAACTCTTGGAGCCGTCCGATGTCCTGCAAGGAAGCGTTCATCGGCCGGTCACGGCCGTCCGTGATGGCGTGAATGTAGAGACGAGAGACACCCGCCTCGAGTGCCGAGCGCACGAGCTCAAGAATATGCTTGAGAGAGCTATGAACGCCCCCAGTGCTTGCAAGTCCAATCAGGTGGAGCGCAGCGTCCTTTGACTGAGAGACGTCATTGAAGAGCTTCCGCAGCGTGGGAATTTCGGAGAAGGCTCTGTTCTCAGCTACTTCATCGATCCTCGTGAGCTCTTGTTTGACGATTCGTCCGCCGCCGATGTTCAGGTGGCCGACTTCCGAGTTTCCCATTTGGCCTTCCGGAAGTCCCACCCTTGGTCCCCAGGTGACGAGCTCCGTCTTCGGGCAAGTGGCTCGGAGCCGATCGAGGACGGGGGTGTCGGCATTCTCGACGGCATTGCTCCGGTCGCTCGGGTTATTGGCCAGTCCATCGAGGATAACGAGGAGGAACGGCAGGTTCTTTTTGGTCGGCATGAGCACTCTCCAGTGAATTGAGATCCGGAGTCTCGCACTGAAGACGAACTACTTCAATATTGCCTGAAGCAGTCCGAAAAATAGAACTTATACTTTTTCGGACTGCCTCTAGACCCCCAGAACTCCAGAACTCCGTGTTAAAATACAGCAGCTGCCTCCGTTAAAACGCGGAGTTCCAGTGTTCAAGAGGTTCGGAGATATTTATAAAATTGCCGTTAGACCTGAACGGCGGCCGGGAACGGGGGTGGAAGCACGAGACCCGGGACGACCTGTTGAACTCGTCTTCTCAAGAGATTGGATTGCTGCTGGGTAAGATCTCTTTCAGCTTCAGCGCGCACAAGCTGTCGCTCGGCATATTCCCGCTTAGTCTTCTCTTCATCCGCGCGCTTCCGCTCTTCCGCGAGTCGAACTTTGTTCTTATCTTCTTCTTTGGTTCGCTCCTGACGGACGACTTCCTCACGTTTGGCACGTTCTTCCGATTCGCGAATTCCCTGCTGTATACCTGTGACAATTGCCGCGGCGATGAGTGGTCTTGGCGGGACGTTTAGGCTCGCAAGATCGCCTATTCTGTCGATGAGCTGTCCGACCGGAGTTGTGGAGCGAGGAGGTGCGTTTGCCGGATCGGCTCCGGCCGGAGGTGCGACTAACGACTGCACCCCTGCGAGCAGATTCAACAGTCCGTTTTGCATTCCTGGCGGCATTTCCTCAGTTCCTCTAACTTACAGTCGTTGGCCCAAAGAGAGTCACATAAAGATTATAGGAGCCACGGGCCAGTTAGTTGTATTTGTTCTTGGCGACCAAAATAAGCAAGGAGAGTCTTTCCGGTTTTTGCGCATGCGTTTGAAAAACTTTCAACGGTTTCTGTTGGTTACGACGCTTTTGGCGGCCTCCGTTTTGTTCGTCCGGCTGGGGTTGAATTGGGCTCTGGAATTCATGCTGGTTCGGGAGTTCTCCACGGGGACCGGGTGCCGCGTGACCATCGGTTCCGTCTCGGTCCAATTTTTCCCGCTCTCAGCCACCGCAAAAAAAATCGCGATCCGGCATTCCGAGGAGAAAGACGGCGAAGGGTTTTTCGCCGAACGAGTGAGCGTGGCCTCCGAATTCCTCCCTCTGTTCCGAAAGCAGATTCAACTGCGCGAATTGAAGATTGAAGGAGCCAGCGCAACGAGCCGTCAAGAAAATTCCGGATTTCTGAAAACTTTGGAGTTCGTTCTTCCTCACGATCACGAAAAGGAAGCCAAAAGCTTTTTTGATATTCATTTGGATAGACTCGAGGTCAGCTCCACTCGGGACGGCGGGCTCGAGCTTTCAAAAGCGGGGAAAGAGCTATCGCTTCGACTGAACGGACTGGCTTTTGTTCTCAGTAAACCGAATGGCAGCGCTCGGGCAGGAGTCTCGTTTCGAGCGACCGCTGAAAGTGGTGGGATAGCCACGACGAAAGACATGTCGTCGGAATTTGGTCGGCTGTTTCTTGCCGGTGACATCGGCGAAGGGAAAGTAAATTTTGCGGAGATGAAGCTGAACGGACGGGAAGATGAAGCGTCCATGCTCGAGGGTCGTGGTGTTCTGAATCTCCGAAACGAAATTGAAAGCTCGTTCACGGTCGATGGGAAGATGGGTGAGCGAGCACTTCGATTTTTGCTACCGAAGAATCCCGTTGGCGTTCCCTCTCGTGTCGAGCTTCACCTAACGGCCGCTGGAGCGCCAAAGAGTCCGGAGCTTTCGGGGCGGCTTTCAATCGTACACGGAGACTCTAATTTTCCATTCTTGAGTCCAGCTTGTCGCCCGACGAATGTCCAAGCGAAATTTGATGTGAATGAAAAACGAATCTTTCTCAATGAGGTGCGTGCCGATCAAATATTTCAGAATGGGGAAGCGGAGTACACCTTCGATGATGAGCGTTATCGCACGAGGGTCGCCTTTGACCTTTCGGATCGAGAATGGATTTCGAGCTGTCTGAAATTAGACTTGCCGGCCACCGGACGAGAGGTCGTCTCGCTCGAGAAAATAACCGGCGTGCTGGAGGCGGAAGGCTCGCTGAAGGGAGAGGGAATTCAGTCCGTCCTCTCCCTCGATGTCCCCGGCAAGTTGGATTCTCATATCGAGGTGAAATCTCAGTTGAACGGCAAACTCTTGAAGGCCGAGTTTCATGAGTGGAAAAGAGATGAGAGAGAGGAGAAGGCAAGGCTGAGCGCCAGCGTTGTCTTCAACGCGGACTCCAAGGAAATCAACATCGATGAACTTCGAGCTCAACAGTTTCCTCTCAAGATTGTTTCGCTCGTCGCAGCCCCCTTCCTTTCGGCCAGCAGCAACTCGCAAGTTTCAAAGCTCATCACACCTCAGTCGCTCCTCGACGGGAAATTTCGTGGCCGCTTTAATTCGGAAAGCAGGGAATTCGAAGCAGAAGGTGATTTGCGCTTAGAACGAGTTAATGTGTTCGGTGAGGAGATCGCGGAGCTCCGGCTGCCGTTTCGAACGGTTGAGGATAAAGTTGAAATTCAGTTAAGCCCGGCGAAGCTGCGAGATGGAACCATTGTCGCTGAGGTCTCGGTCGGGAAAAAATCAGGCGCGTTGCGTGGAGTGCTTCGAGTTGAGAATGCCGCACCCTTCGGGCATTCCGGTTCCGGAGATATGCATCGGAATCTCGGGCTGAATCGCGTCAGCTTGAAAGCCGAAGCCGGTGGGACGGTGGCGCTCCCGACTCTCATCTTCGAAGGAGATATCGGAGGCTCATCTCAGTCGCCAATTTTCAAGTTTTCAGGAAAGGTGACTGCCGACGGAGCGGAGACCAAGGTTATCGATCTTCAAGGCTCGGCAGACTACGATCTCAAGCTCACGGGAGGGTTTCGGCCTGATTCTCGATTGGTGGTGAACGGCCGATTACGAGAAATTAAGCTCGAGAATTTTCTTCAGACCCTAAGCTCCGATCTGCGAGGCACAGCGACTGGACAGTTTCATTACGAAGCACCGTTCGGCAATCCGGCCGCAGGACGCGGAGCCGCAGAGCTGACTCGGTTCCTGCTCGGCGGCGGAGGCTTCAATGTCGAACAGGAAGCTCCGATCAGGCTTGACGTCGACTCCGGGAGTTTTCGTTTCACCCAGGTCCGCCTAAAGGCCCTCGAAAAGCCTTTCACAGTAAGCGGGAGTGTGTCCGTTGATAAGGGTTGGATGGTCGACATCGACGGCCTTTGGAGTCTTGCCGCACTTCCGAATCATCCGGAGAGCATCGAGCAGCTCGCCGGAACGATGCATCCCCGCATACAGGTAAGAGGAACTTTCCGAGAACCTCAACTCTCAGGTTCGCTCACCGCATCCGATGTGGTCTTCGTCGTTCCGGTTGGTGACGATGTTCTGTCGGTCCGGAAAGGAAGCCTTTCCGGGAAGTTCGATCGGACGAACTTTATCATCGATAAATTCGAAGCGTCCATTGGAGCCGGGCAAGTTTCCGGCTCGGCGGTGGTTCGCGATGTGTTGAAGTCAGATGCGAGAGAAATCGAGTTGCACGCCTCGCTTCGCCGGTTGCGGGTGCAACCGGTGGAGAATCTTCGAGTGGCAATAAGCGGCACTCTCGATTTCTTCAAAAAGGGAGAGGAACAGAGTAAGCTGTCGGGAAAAATTCATCTGGACCGGGCGTCGTACGAGGAGACGATCGACCTTCGGCAAATCGTCAGCCGACTCGCGCGAGCGATCACCGGTGCCGCGGGGAGGAAACGCGTAGCCGGAGCTGCACCGTCTCGAGGAACTGAAGATCCGACCCTTGATCTTGTGGTCCTTGCGGAGAACGATCTCATTGTCGAGACGAACATTGTGCGTGCGGAGCTTGAAGCCAACTTTCGCGTAACGGGGACCGCCTCTTCTCCGTTGGTCGACGGCGATATGAATGTGCTCGAGGGAGATTTTGGAACGGAAGCGAACGAATTTCAAATCTCGACTGGTCGCGCGAATTTCCGTTCTGCGAAAGGATCGCTTGATCCGGACCTGTATGTCGTGGCGGAGACCTCGGTCGTCTCTGCCGGCGGACAGCAGCAACAGGTGCGGATGTTCTTGTCGGGAACGATCACGAAGCCAAAGGTTGAGTTCGTCTCAGATGGAGGTCTGCGGCAAGAGGAGATCATCGGGCTTCTTGGGCTTCGAACAAACCTTCAGACTGTTCATCTCATCGAAGGAGAGCAGGAGAATCGCAGTTTTGTCGACCTGATCGACCCGACATCTGGGGCGACGCTGCAAGACAGGTTATCCGGTATCACCGGATTCTCGACCGTTCAAGTGGATACTGCGCTTTCGGCGACGACGGGTGAGGTGGTCCCGAGACTTGTTGCGGAGAGACCACTGTGGGAAAAACTCACCTTGCATGCGATGGCGGAGCTCTCCGGACAGCAGCTCAGCATTCTCAATCTCTCTTATCCACTTAACCTGTACTTAAATTTGGTGGCTGGATTCCGAAGTATCCCTCCGACCGGATCGAGAGTCGACGGCTCGGGTTCGATTTATTCGGGAATTCGACATCGCTCGACATTCCCCGGCACTTCTCTTTTGCCGAAATCATTGTCGCGAACCGATGGAGCCGGAATCAATTCGGCCGATCAAAACTTTGGTTTGCCTCGCTAATGGGAAATCGAATAATTCACATTCTGTTGTTCGCTTTGCTCTCAGTCACCGGCGTCTTCCTCCGCCTGGATGACTCAAAAGCCGAGGAGATCCTGCTCGCCGCCGGAACCTTATATGACGGCGTCACCATTTTTGATGATCGTCAGATGCGACGAATTATCGGAATTCGACCCGGCGATCCCGCTTCTCCGAAAGCAATCGACCTTGCTCGCGAAAGACTGCGGCGAAGTTACCGGCGGGAGGGGTATCCGTTTGCCCAGGTGTCGATCTCGACGGTGGCCCGCGAGTCACCGGGTCAGGTGATGGTGAAAGTCGAGGTTGATGAAGGCCGTTTGGTTCGAATCAGCGATATCGTCATAGAGGGCGAACTTCCTAAGGATGTGCAGTTTCTGTTTGAACGACTTCAATCCCGGGCGGCCGGGGCGGCTGCTTCCGGCTCAAATCGAAGGACGCTCCGGCAAGAATTGCTTTTCGCGTTGCGACGCGAGGGCTACCTCCAAGCGTCGGTGGATGTCGATGAATTCCGGTTTGATGAACAAGCAGAAGCGATTCCGCTTGTCGTCAGGATCGAAACGCACGAACCGATCGAGTTGCAATTCATCGGAAACACCGTGCTCCTCGCCGAGGACCTCCTGGCTCCGCTGAAGCTTGATACGAGAACCGTGCCATTTACGGCGTCCGCCCTCCGAAAGCTTGTGCAAGAGATAAACGCACTCTACCAAGCTCAAGGATATTACTTCGCCAATGCCACTCTCGAGGAGGGAGAGGTTCTCGGAGTGCGAACGATCTATCGCATCTTTATCAGTGAAGGCGAGGAGACGGCGGTCTATTCGATTTCGGTCGCCGGGAACAATAAAGTGTCGAGTCGCCAGGTTCGATCTCTGATTCAATCGACGGAACGCGGCTCCTGGTTGACAAGAGTGTTTCAGCCGGGTTTCGCTGAAAAGCGGGTTATTGACGCTGATGTTCAACGAATTACCGATTTTTACCAAGCGTCCGGTTTTCCGAACGCCCGTGTCGCTGCTGAAGTGATACCGCGCCCGGATGGGCTGCTCGAGATCCTCTTCAAGATCGACGAGGGTGAAGAGGTCATCATCAATACCGTCGATGTTCAGTGGGAAGGGGGCCGCCCGTCTGAAATTCCGGAAGATGAGGTTTCCAACCTTCTCGCGCCCCTCAAAGGGACGCCTGCAGATTTGGGAAAACTGGAAGAATCTCGATTTGCGCTCGAGACGCTGCTCCAGAATCGAGGGTTCGATAACGGCTCGGTAGACTTGGCAGGCGGCGCCAAAGGTCAGCATGAATTTATTATTCGACCGGGAGAACAGCATCAAATTGGCGAGATTCTTATTCATGGACTTTTTTACACGGATGAACAGATCGTCCGGGAATCAATCGGACTCGAACCAGGAATGCTCATTAGAACCTCGGAACTGCGCCGGGCCGAGCAGGCGCTCTTTCGTCTCGGGTTATTTCATCGCGTGTCCGTCACTGCGGCTCCAAGCAGCCAAGGTCAGGCGATTCGGAACATCGTCATTGAAGTATTCGAACGGGACACTGGTTCAATAGAACTCGGTGTGACTCTCGATTCTGAGGATGGACTGCACCTTCTTGGCGAATTGGGGCAAAGAAATCTCTTCGGTTCGGGGAATTCTCTCGTGCTGAGCATTAACGGCGCGCAGCGCTCAGGGAATCAGCTTCTCGATGCCGGGACGGCGCGCGCGCTGTTCGTGGTTCCCGAACCTGATTCGATCGATTTCCTCGCAGAGGCGTATTCTCAATATTCCATTCAGTTGTTTAATCCCTACTCGTTCGACAAAACTGGTATCTCTCTTGGATTTCGAACTCCCCAAAACAAATCGCTTCGCGGTTCCGTGCGGTGGTTGCCATTTAGTGAGCGGCTTTACGATGTCGAGCGCGATGTCATCATCGGGCCGAGGGATGTTGACAGCACATTCTACTCCTACTTCCGAGGCGATTTGGAGTGGGACAAGCGAGACGATTTTGCCGATCCGCACAAGGGACTGAGGAGCCGCATAGAAGCACAAATCAGCTCGCGCTTGTGGGGAGGAGAGGCCGATGTCGCGTCCGCTCAGGTTCAAGAGTCCTATTACCTTCCCCTCAGCAGTCGTCTGGTTTGGTTGAATACCGTGGCGGGTAGTGTGGTCCGCGCGTTCGGTGACGACGACGTCGTCCCTCTAAGCCAGCGAATATTTCTTGGGGGAAGAGATTCTCTTCGGGGATTCACGCGTTACGCTGTGGGGCCTCGAGGAGATCTCTTGAGTATCGTCGGCGGAGACACTTCGGTACGTCACACAACCGAACTTCAATATCTCCTTACGGATAACGTGGTCGGTGTCGCATTCCTCGATTACGGTGTATCTGTGTTAAAGCAAAAGGGGACTTTCGACGGTGATGCGCTTTCAATCGCATTGAATGACCTTCGCTATTCTCCCGGTTTCGGCGTGCGTTATAAAACACCCATCGGTCCCATCAGGCTCGAATTCGGATTTGCGCTGGATAGGGAGTTTGGCGAAAGGCCCGTGCGCGTGATTATTGCGGTCGGAAATCCATACTAAATTATCACCGCCTGCATTGCTGAGAACCGAAGAACAACGTAACTCTTCTAAGCGCCGAAACGTGTAAGCTCGTGATAATCCGAGATACTCACCCGATCCGCTCGTAGTGGTTTGCTGGTGAGGACGATGCTACTTGGTGCATTTCGAGGAAATAGGGGAGGCCATTGACGGCTGCTTCTCATTTTGATTTTCTTCAGCGATACTCGTAAGATAAGTGAGAGAGCATATTACGGCTCCCGAATGACAGTGAACTCGAATGACAGTGAACTAGTGACACAGTAAACGTAATGACACAGTGAACTCATCGAGCGGTGAAACCGATTGAAGAGGCAAGCTGTCGGAAAGTGAATCTAGTTGGAAAGTGAAATTTAGGCGGGGAACTTTATGTCGAAAGTTTTAGAAGTGAAGGATGACAGTTTCGAAAAGGATGTGCTTCAAGCATCCGTGCCGGTTCTCGTCGACTTTTGGGCTCCTTGGTGCGGACCATGCAAAGCCATCGCTCCAATCATTGATGAGCTGGCGGTGCAATACGGCGACAAACTGAAAGTCGTAAAGGTGAACGTCGACTACAATAAAGAAGCTGCAATGCGTTACAACGTTCGAGGCATTCCGAACTTGATCATTTTCAAGAACGGCTCGCTACAAGAGCAGATCGTCGGCGCGGTAGCGAAGCAAGATCTCGTTGATGCGATCAACCGGGTGGTGTAGCGACCGAGAGATAGGCGGCCGGTGAACCGTTCCGGATTCCGCTTCTGTCAGAAAGTGTGAGTGTTATGTCGGGAGCTGCCGCAACATCGCAGTACGAGATCACTTTGAACGGAGAGGTTCGAAGGACTGAGTCGAACACCGTTTGGGATCTCTTGGGCGAATTGACTCTCCAAGGGCGGCCTATAGCCGTGGAGCTCAATCGCGCAATCGTCGAGCGAGAGAGTTACCCGACGACTCCCGTCGGACCGGGCGACGCGATCGAAATAATACAGTTTGTCGGAGGTGGATAGAATGTCGTCGCCCGCTCACGATACTTTCTCGATAGGGGGAAAGGAGTTTCGATCTCGTCTTATTGTCGGCTCAGGGAAATACAAAGATTTTCGTCAAACCCGCGAGGCGACCATCGCCGCGGAAGCGGAGATGATCACCGTAGCCGTGCGGCGAGTGAATATTACCGACAGCTCGAAGGAATCACTGCTCGAGCATCTCTCCGACCTGAAACATCTCACGATTCTTCCGAACACTGCAGGTTGCTATTCCCTGGACGAGTGCCTGAGAACTGCCCGGCTCGCAAAAGCCGCCGGCGTCGGCAACTTTGTTAAGATAGAAGTTATCGGTGACGAGAAAACTCTTTTCCCGGATAACGAGCAGACCATCGAGGCCTGCCGCATTCTTTCCAATGAAGGATTTATCTGTCTTCCGTACATAACGGACGATCCGATCGTCGCACGAAAATGCGAGGCCGCAGGCGCCGCCGCGGTTATGCCGCTTGCCTCTCCTATCGGCAGCGGTCTCGGCATTCAGAATGAATATAATCTCCGGATTATTCTCGAGACCGTGAAAGTTCCGGTCATCGTGGATGCAGGCGTCGGAACGGCTTCGGACGCTGCTCGATGTCTGGAGCTTGGTGCCGCCGCGGTGCTGACGAATTCCGCGATCGCTTGCGCGAAGGATCCGGTGCGCATGGCCGAGGCGATGAAGCTGGGAGTTCGAGCCGGCCGTCTCGCATATCTTGCCGGGCGTATGCCGAAGAAACTCTACGCGCATGCCTCCAGCCCATCGGAAGGCATTCTGACATGAGCGCGTCCTTCGATGAGGCGGAATGGGTTTAATCGAAAAACCACTCTATCTGATCACCGACGGATGTCGATTACGCAGTGAGGGTCGCCTTGTCTCCGCTGTAAAGTCCGCGCTCGAGGGCGCTGAAGGCGCGATTGGCTATGTGCAACTTCGCGAGCAGAGCCATTTTCAGGCCGGTGTGAGAGGCGGGGAGCCGGCGACGGACGAGGAAATCCTCGCGTTAGCGGCGGAGTTGGCGCCTATCTGTATGGCCGTGGGCGCAAAGCTTCTGATAAACGCGCGAGTTGACCTTGCAGTGAAGGCGAAAGTCGACGGTGTCCACCTCGGTGCGAAGACCGGGTCGATCAGAGATGCTCGTCGTGAGCTTCCACATTTCTCGGTCGTCGGATATTCGGCGCATTGCCCGGAGGAGGCGTTCGTCGCGTCGGTCGCCGGCGCGGATTATGTTTTCCTTTCGCCGATTTTTCCTCCGAACTCGAAGCCGGCCGAACGTCCACCGCTTGGAGTGGATGTGCTCGAGCAGGCCTGCTCCACCCTCCAATGTCCAATTTATGCTCTGGGCGGAATCTCGGCGCAGAACGCTGCTTCATGCCGGCATGCTGGTGCGAAGGGAATTGCGATGATTGGGAGCATTCTTCTTGATCCGGATCCATTCGCGGCGGCTGCGCGTGTTGTCGCCGCCTGGCAGAGCGGGAATGCCTAAGTTTGCGCGACTCAGAATTTTTACCTGATTGCTCCTTCGAGAATCATTCGCTCTATCCTGTGGATCGCGATGATGCTCATGGCATCGGTTATCTCGCCCGAAGAAACCATCTCTTGAGCTTGCCGGAAAGGAACCCGCGCGACCTGGAGCACCTCTACCGGCTCAGGCTCGGCGATGCCTTCTGAGAGCCCGGTGGCCAAGTAGAGAAGAGCTTTTTCATCAGTGATACAATTGCTGAGATGGACCAGTGGACCGAGCTCCGACCAATTCGCGGCGGAGAGCCCTGCCTCTTCTTTTAGTTCGCGCTGAATCGCGACGAGAGGGTCTTCACCATGTTCCGCGCCGCCCTCGATGATTTCCCATGAATATCTGCTCACGGTGTAGCGATACTGCCCAACGAGGTATATCTCACGCGCGGGAGTGAGGGCTGCAACGCCGACGGCAATCTTCGTCTCCACGACGCCGTAAATGCCCGGGTTGCCGTCCGGGCGAATAACGCTGTCCTCCCGGACTTTCATCCACGGATTCGAGTAGACTTCGCGCGTCGAGATTTTTCGCCACGGACTTTCTTGGTCATCATTTCGATAGGGGCGCATAATGATCAGTGTTAGAGAATTAAGGTTCCGAAAATTATCACAAGAGTCATTACTTTGATAATTGCTGGCTGAAGGCTGTTTCCTTGAGTTATAGGGGACTTGAATTGTGGTCGCACGGGAGAACAGTAACGAAATCAAGGAGTTTCTCTGAAATGAGAGAAGCAGCGGTGAGATGTTTTCTTCTCTTCTTTGTGTGCCTCCTAGTTTGCCAAGGCAGCGTCGTCTGGGCAGCGGACCCCACCTCTCCCGGTGAGCGTCCGCGAGAAGCGGAGCCACTCGCGAAGGACGCGCCGATAGACCTGAAACCCCATTTTTCACCGCTCTCCGTCGTCGAGCTTTTTGTTGCTCCCGACTGTAAAACCTGCCGGAGAGTTCAACAAAAACTAAACGAGCTCGAGGCCTCCGCGGGCACGCGGCGCGGTCGTGTGATCTTTCTGACCTATAACCTACCGCCCCCCGGAGAAGACCTGAAAGAAACACTCGCCTCCGGTCAACTGAGTGCGATTCGACGCGAGCAAATTAAACGCCGATGGGAGCAATACGGCGAGCTCCTCAATCTCAAGCGGAGATCCTTTCCGGAGCTCCTGATCGACGGACGAAAATACCTGACGATGACCAAAGTGGAGCTTCTCGATCGAGCCATCTCAAAAGGTCTCATCCGCCCGACCAAGCTCGCCGTGTCGCTTGAGGTCTTGAACAAGTCCGGGGATGCAATCAAGCTTCGCTATTCCGTCTCGGGTCTCTCGGCATCGCGAAGTGATGATTTATACTTTTTGACGATTCTGGCGGTTGAACCGCAACGTCCCGTGCCGGTGTACACAGTGGACGGAGTGGACACCGAATCGATTTGGCAGAACTCCGTTCACGCTGTGGAGTTGATTCGTCTCGAGGAGAATGAGACCGACATTGTCGAGCTTCCTCTCCCCGAGAATCTGATGCGGCGTGCGCAGGATTTTGTTGCGATACTCCAAGATGCGCGTACCGGGGTGCCGGTCGCGGGAGAGATTATTCGAGGAAAAGCGCTGGGCCGATAATGTCTCTCAATCCCGCAATCGTTCTCCATCGTCTGCAAATCGCGCTCGTCGCGGCGACTGTACTTTCTGGCTCAGCGCTCTTCGGCCTTTTCGTCTCTGCGTTTTTCGGGATGCGTCAACTTCCATTCCAGCTGCTCTGGAGCACGCATCTCTTCGTCCATATCGCGGCAGTAGCGATAGCCATCACGCTCATCATCCATCTGGGCCGTGAACTTTTGCCGGGGGGAGCGTGGTTTTACCTATCGCTCTTTTTCCTGATGTGCGGGTTCCTGACGCTTAGTGCGATGACGCCGTGGTGGTCTCCGCACGCGCTTTCGCTCGATCTTCCGCTGGCCCGTTGGTGGCGTCAAGCGGGGAGGATGATTGAGCTGCCTTGGTACGAATCGTCCTACCTTCCATCAACAATGAGTTTGGTCTACGCGGGGTTTTTCGATCATCGAATCGATTTTCTGATGGGCGCATATCACGCGAGTTACGGCGTTATTCTCGCGGGATTGCTCGCGCTTTTTGTCCATTACAAGACTCGAGAAGAAGAGCTTAGTCTCTGGGCCGCGCTCGTCCTTCTGTGCAACCCATTTGTCATCACCATCGCTGGTCAGCCGACAAACACGCTCGTTGCCGCCTGTTTTTTGGGATTGGCCTACGGTTCAGCGATCGTTTGGGGAGAGCAGCGTGCGAAGTGGTGGATACTTATCGTTCCCGGTCTCTCCTTTGGGTTTGCCTGTCTTGTGAGCGGGGCGACGCTCACGTTAACCGGTGCGTTCGCGATATCTCTGCTCGGCTTTTATTTAAGCTGGAAGTTTTCCCTCTTTCGAGCGTCTGCAGCGGTGCTTTCCATCCTCGTCGTGGCGGGGATCGCGACAGCTCCTTGGATGTTGCGGAACTTTATCTGGGTGGGGAATCCGTTGTTCCCTCTTTTTCGGAAAACGCACGGGCCGCTCGAGATGTCTGCGTTCCACTATGAGTGGTGTGCCACGCTCCTGATTCTTTCACTCGGCGTTATTCCGCTCGTTCGAAAATCGAGAAATCTGCACAAGGTCGCCCCCTGGGCGCGAGCGACGTGGTTTTTCACGATTGTCGGCGGGGTGTGCATTTGGGGGAGTGGTTTTCAAAGTCCGTATGAGCTCGTGATTTTGTTACTGCCTCTGGTTCTCCTTTCCGGAGTGGGCATTGAGCAACTCATGGAGCGAAAGCAGGCCACGCGGCCGGCCACGATGATTCGCTCAATGCTCGCCGGTCAATGTCTTCTGGCGTTGATGCTGGGATTCTGGACGGGCAGCGCCCAGAGTGTTCTGAAATTTTTCTTTCAAATGTCTTCGGCGCCGCAGTATCTCGCGGAGAACGTGCCGGGGTATGTGGTCTCTTACGAGTATAATAATAAGACCCATCGGAGCGCTGGAGTGCTTCTTTTGAACACCACCGCTCCTATTTACACGATCAAACGTCCCGTGGTCGGGATCTCTCCCGACGGAGCGATGGTGAGTGCATGGGTAAAAGAGGAGCCAGGTCCGGGTGACTTGGCTCGCAGGTTCCTCCTGCAAGGCGCTTCCCATCTCATCTGTGGCGGCACGGCACTCCAGCCTTGTCCGCTTCAATCCCTTTCGCCGCAGGAAAACCGACGTTGGGAAGAATTTTTAAGCCAATATACGTCGAAAGTGTTTGAGTTCGAGGGGCAAAGGATACTAAAGCTCGAGAGCGTCGGAACGGCGCACTAACTAACTTGGCGAGGAGCGTATGGACTTTCTTTGGTTTATCCTTATCGGACTCTGCGCGGGCTGGTTAGCCGGTCAGCTCATGAAGGGAAGCGGATTCGGTGTGGTGGGCGACATGATCGTCGGTGTCATCGGAGCCCTACTCGGCGGCTTTGTTTTTTCGACGCTCGGGATCGTTGTTATGGGTGGACTGCTCGGCAGCCTCATCGTCGCCACGATCGGCGCTCTGCTGCTCCTGTATTTACTTCGATTCGTGAAACGCTAGTAAGGTGAGTTGAGTCTTCGGGTTCAGGTGCTCGAACAGCAAGCGTAGCGCTCGAATTTTTGAAAGCGCTACGTAAAAAAAGCGACGCTGCCGAGCACCAGCGCTTCATCTGCCCAATTCTCCTTGTACTTGGTGCTCATGCCGAGGTCGTAGATACGAACTCCCTCCTCCGCCACTTGCCTCATCATTCTCGTTTGGAGGAGATTTCCGAGTCCGACCGCGCGGTGGCGATCATCGAACCCCATCTGAAAGCCTCGAAAACAGTCGCCGAACACAGCACCAAAATTATAGGCGATGTCCTCCCCGTCCAGAGTGGCAAACATCGCCCTGAGTTTTCCTCCGGCAAACGTGCGAGACAGGACCGCGCGGTAGAACGGCTCGTAGCCGTCTGCCTGAAAGATGCTTTCCTCTGCGGCGTACTTCCAACTCTGCTTCTCCACCGCGAGAATTCTGTCCATGAGTGAATTCGCGCTGGAATCAGTTCGTGCGAGCGAAAATTCGATTCCGGAATTGGTCGCCTTTCGCTCTGACACGTCCAAATTTTTCTGAAATTTTCGACTTCGGCGTTTGAAGTACTCGTCGGCACCATCGTCGAGACGCGCGCGGAGAACGGTGGCTGCAACAGGATCGAAGTTTATCAATTCGTACGGCCAATCCTCTAATAACTGATAGAGAAATGATGAGGTGGAAAATCCCGCTACGCAAAAGAGTGACCTCGCCGGGACAGACGCGGCAAACTCCGTGAGCGCCGCGGCCTGACCTTCAAGAGTCGACCCAATCACCGGACAGGAGAACCCCCATGAGAATTCGAGCGGATGAAACCAACGGCCACCTTCTCTGAACTCTGATTCTCCGAAAGCAACCCAGCCGCCGCCTAGTTCCAGGAGATGAATGCGCTCGGGGCAAAGCAGTGTAGAGCTTGCCGACAGAATCCAGTCGCTGCTCGAACACGGAATCGAAATGCCCGGCGTTGACAGCACCGCACGGTCGAATCGTTCCGTTTGGAGTGAGCTCATCGTCTCCCGCTATTGATTCGCCCGAATTAGCTCAGTCGGCGACGGCCGTCTGGTTTCGACGACAATTTTTCCGTCGCGGACGACGATAAACACGTTTGCTCCCTCCGCAATTTCGCCGGAGATAATTGCTCGCCCGATTTGCGTCTCGATTACGCGCTGCATGTATCGCTTGAGCGGCCGTGCTCCGTAAGAAGCATCGTAGCCTTCCTGCGCCACGAATTCGGCCGCCTCTCGAGTCATCTCGAGAGTGATGCGTTGCTCGGCAAGCCGCTTTTTTAGAAGTTCCAACTGCAAGTAGACAATCTCCACGATCTCACTCTGTGTGAGCGGTGAGAAAAGTATGATTTCGTCGACTCGATTGAGAAATTCCGGACGAAAGCTGGCTCGTAGCTCCTTCATCACGGCTGACCTTGCGCCGGCGGTGATATCGCCCTCTGGCGTCACTCCTTCGATGAGGTTCGCCGAGCCGATGTTCGAAGTCATGATGATAACGGTGTTCTTGAAATTGACCGTTCGACCCTGACTATCCGTGACTCTGCCGTCGTCGAGAATCTGCAACAATACGTTGAAGACATCCGCATGGGCCTTCTCCACTTCATCGAACAGAATGACCGCGTAGGGTCTCCTCCGGACGGCTTCCGTGAGCTGGCCGCCTTCTTCGTATCCGATATATCCCGGAGGTGCTCCGAGCAGTCTCGAGACAGTGTGCCTCTCCATGTATTCACTCATGTCGATTCGGACCATGTTCTCTTCGGAATCAAAGAGACACTCCGCGAGCGCACGCGCCAATTCGGTCTTTCCGACTCCCGTTGGTCCAAGGAAGATAAACGAACCGATGGGACGTTTCGGATCTTTAATTCCTGCGCGCGCCCGAATGACTGCATCGGCAACGAGATCGACGCCTTCATCTTGGCCAACGACTCGTTCGTGTAATTCTTCGTTCAATTTGAGCAACTTCGTACGCTCACCTTCGAGCAGCTTTGTAACTGGGATTCCGGTCCATCGAGCGATAATCTCAGCGATCTCTGCGTCAGTAACCGCCTCTCGGATCAGGCGATCAGTATCCTCTTCCGATTCGAGGATCTTTTCCTCCTGAAGCAATTGTTGCTCGAGGTGCGGGAGTTTCCCGTGTTTCAGTTCGGCCGCTTTGTTCAGATCGTAAGCCAGCTCAGCTTTTTCGATCTCTCGTCGAATATTCTCGATCTCGCCGCGAAGGTTTTGAACTTTGAGGATCTTCCCCTTCTCGGCATCCCATTGCGCCTTCATTTCGTCGGCTTGGGATTTTAGCTCCGCGAGCTCCTTCTGCAGCGTAGTCAGCCGCTCAGTACTCGCACGATCTTTTTCGTGTCGGAGAGCCGCTTCTTCGATCTCAAGTTGCATGACGCGGCGAGTCACTTCGTCGAGCTCCGCGGGCATGGAATCCATCTCCGTTCGAATCATCGCGCAAGCTTCGTCGACAAGGTCGATAGCTTTGTCCGGAAGGAAACGATCGGAAATGTAGCGGTTGGAGAGGACCGCGGCGGAGACGAGAGCATTGTCTTGGATTTTCACCCCGTGGTGAACTTCATATCTTTCCTTCAATCCACGAAGTATTGAGATGGTGTCTTCCACCGTGGGTTGATCGACGATTACCGGTTGAAATCGTCGTTCGAGAGCCGCATCCTTTTCAATGTACTGACGATATTCATCGAGCGTCGTTGCTCCGATGCAGTTCAGCTCGCCTCGTGCCAGCATCGGTTTCAACATGTTCCCGGCATCCATCGCGCCGTCCATCTTTCCTGCGCCGACAATGAGATGGAGCTCGTCGATGAACAAAATAATTTTGCCCTCGGACTTTTTTACCTCTCCCAGCACGGCTTTCAGCCGCTCTTCGAACTCTCCGCGGTACTTCGCTCCCGCAACGAGTGAGCCCATGTCGAGAGCAAATACGGCCCGATTTTTTAGGCCTTCCGGCACGTCGCCTCTCACGATTCGTTGCGCGAGCCCCTCGACGATCGCCGTCTTTCCAACGCCTGGATCACCGATCAGGACCGGATTATTTTTTGTCTTCCGCGATATAATTCGAATGACTCGTCGAATTTCGCTGTCGCGTCCGATGACCGGATCGAGCTTTCCTTTTCGTGCTTCCTGAACAAGATCTCTGCCGAACTTCTCGAGTGCTTCGTAAGTCGCTTCCGGGTCGGCACTTTGAACTCGTTGGTTCCCTCGAATTTGAGCAAGTATCGAAAGGAATTTGTCGCGAGTAATTCGATTCTCACGAAAGGCCTTTCCCGCCGCTGTTTTCGTTCCTTCGTCAATAAACGCGAGCGCCAAATGCTCAACCGAAACATACTCGTCCTTCAAGCGTTTTGCTTCCGCCTCGGCTTGATTGAGGAGCGTCGTCAACCGGCCCGAAAGATACATCTTTGAAGGGTCCGCGCCCGGACCGGAGATGCGAGGGCGTGCCTCGAGGTCCTTCAGCACGGTCGAGAGAAAAACCTCCATTGGAATTTCCATTTTTGCGAGAATTCGCGGAATGAGGCCCTCTTGTTGAGTGCAAAGCGCAACGAGTAAATGCTCGCCGTCGATCTCCTGGTGCAAGTACTTCATAGCTGCGCTCTGCGCATCGCGTAGTGCTTGCTGAGATTTTTGTGTGAAACGATTCAGGTCCATTCGCGGTTCGCCTTATCCTCTTGGATTAAACTTTGAGAGACTTCCCAGACGTTCGTACAATTTCTTCTCTTCCGCACTGAGGTTCGGGGGGTTCAGAATTTGGATTTGAACGAGAAGGTCGCCCGGGGTGTTATCAGAGAGCGTCACGCCGCGGCCTTTGAGACGTAGACGACTTCCGCCTTGCGTGCCTTCAGGAATATTTAAACTTACATTTCCCCGCGGAGTTGGAACCGTTGTCTTCGTTCCGAGAGCCGCTTCCCACGGCGTAAGCGAAAGTATGTAGACGACGTTATTTTCTTCCTGCTTAAAGCGCGGATCGAGCGGTATCCTCACGCGGAACTTGATGTCTCCATCGCCGCTTTGTCCTGGCAATCGGAGAATGGTGCCGTCCGCGGTGCCTGCCGGAATCTTGACGCGAAACTCCCGTGTTGCCCCGGTGCTTGAGTCGCGAACCTTAATCCCCTTCATCGTGCCTTTTGCGGCTTCCTCCTGAGAGACGCTTACCGAGGAAATATTTTCCTCAAACATTCGTGCGCCGGGGCGCCTCCGGATTCGCGATCGAACATTGGAATTCGGATCTCGATCTCCAGCACCGTCCCGCTCAGAGAACATGTCGCTCATGCCACCGAAGAGCACGTTGAAGAAATTGCTGAACCCCGCCTCTCCCGAAGCAAACCGAAAAGACTCCGCAGATTGTCGAGTTCCGGTGCCTCCGTTTCCATCTTTGAACTGCTGTTGGAACATCTGCTCCCAGCCGGGCGGCGGCTGGAAATCCTGCCCCGCCTTCCAGTTTGCACCGAGCTGATCATATCGTGTGCGTTTCTCAGGGTCCTTCAACACCTCGTATGCTTCGTTGATTTGCTTGAAGCGATCTTCGGCAGTCTGCGTTTTATTGATGTCCGGATGGTATTGCTGCGCGAGCTTCCGAAAGGCCTTCGAGATGTCCTTCGGCGAGGCGTCACGTTTTACGCCGAGTGTCTGATAGTAATCTTGAAATTCAACAGGCACGTTAGCTCATCCAAGGGCTAAAATTACTTTTTGAGACCTTCCGCCAATCGAGGCTCCAACCAAAGCGCCCCCTTTGTTATTACCGCCCGGACAGAGGCTAATCAGATTAAATTAGCCGGAAATGACCGCGCAGTAAGCAGCCGCTCAAGGGCTCCAGGGTAACCTGGACCAGACTCGATGGAAATCGACCGAGAACGATGGAATTCCAGTCGTTCCCGCGGTTTCGACTCCTACCTAATTTCTCATATAAGCACCGGATCAGGGCTTGTCAAAAGAAGCAAATGATTGAAGATACTTATCAGTAATTTTTGCGTTCGACCGATAACAGAATAGGGGGACAAAAAGGGCGGTGCCGCCTCTCTCCAACGACTCGTGATTGGGGCGCTGCATGAACTTATAAGGACATGGATTCGTACCTACTGATTCTTCACGAAATTCCGGATGGCTCGGAGAAAACGGCTGCTGCCGTCGTCGATGCCATTTTGCTTCTCGGTGGAGGAGACCGTCAGTCGGTAAGCGCATTGGTCGATTCTCTCCCCGTCATCCTTTGCGAAAATCTCAGCGAAGCAGAGGTTAAACGATGGGAGACTGCCCTCGAAGCAGCAGGCGCAGTTGTTGAAGTCATTCACACCGAAGGCGGTGCGCAAGCAGCACCGTCGCCTACGGGTGTGCCCCTTCCTGAATTTCCGGATCTCGAACAAGCGCTTGATGATCTCATCAGCGGCTCGTTTCCGGCGGTGGGCGCCGGAGGCGAAGCGAAACCCAATCCACCCGTCGCCGCGCCTCCTTCACCCCCCTCTCCGAAGCCCCCCGCGAAAGAGAAAGGTGGATTCGACGACCTAACATTGAAGCCCGCCGAAGTTTCGAAGAGCCCCATGGATCTTCTCGAACGGCTGGCGAATGAGACGACCACAACTTCATCCGGTCACCCGGTGGTGCGACCCGAGTCTCTTCCTCCGGAGCTTCCAGTTCTGGGCGGTATGCCGGAGCGCATCGAGCCCCCGGTTCCAAAACCGCCACAAATCAAAAATAAAAAGACAGTTTCCGTAGAGTCCGGCGGAAGTGGTCATTCTCAACAACCGCCGAAGAAAAATCCCGAGGTAAAAAAGCCACCGCAAAAGAAGCCGGCTCAGCCTCCAAAGCCTCCGTCCGGCGATAACCGTCTTCAACAAATGGAGTTCGAAGGATCTCCTCCGCCTTCGAAGAATCCTTCGCCGCCTGCTGGATTTTCAATCTCCGAGAGCGGCGGCGGGGCGTCGCCTTTTGCCTCGAGCACTATGCCCGCCGCGTCAGGAACAGCGCTTTCCGGCTCACGTCCGGCCCAACCCGCGCCGCCGCCGGCTCCCGGCTCAGTAGCCGGTTCAGGATCATCCCATCCGACCGAACAGTTCGGTTCGTACACGAGAATTCCCACGCGGCCGGAGAAACCCAAGAAAAGCTCCCCCGCGACACTCATCATGCTCCTCATCGTCTTCGTCGCGTTTCCCATCGCATTTCTTGTGTTTCCGGAAATGCGTCGGTCAAGCGTCGATCAACAAGCCCTTGAGCGCCTCCTCGCCCAGCAACGACAGCTCCTCGATAATCTCCATTCCGCACCCGCCGAACCCACCTCGGTGCCGCAGTCGCTCATCGACGGACCTCAGGTATGGGAGTACCGCGAAGAGTCCGAAATGCAAGAGACAGTTGTTCAAGTACTGCTCAAACACGGAGTCGCGGATTCCGCTTCCGTTGAAATGCGAGGGAAGAAGTTCGCCGCAATATTGCAATACGATCCAAAGGTTCCCGATAAGCCAATCCTCTTCGTCCGGGAAATCAGCGCCAAGGAAGTGCGACCCTCTCTCGACGCAAACGTACTCAGAGGATTCGGCGAGGCGTTAATCACCAGCGGAACCGTTTCCTACCGGGTCGGTCTCGACATCTCCCTCACCTATGCAATCCAAGGCGTGCAGAACACAGTTAATGTGGAGTTCAAGGGCCGAAAGAACGGTGGCCCCGACAACGGTCAGCAAGGCGTCGAAGAAGTCGGTCCGGGAGAGTTTAAACTCCTTCTTCGCCGGACGTTCTCGCTGGTTGAGAAACGTGAAGAGTCCGCCGTTCCGGAGCCAACGTTATCCGCGACACCCACACCGAAGGGCGGCTCCTACCAGCGGATTCCTATGCCATGGCCTCAACTCCCACCCACCAAAAATGGGTGAGGGGGGTCTTTTGGCGTAGCTCTTCGTTGGAAGAGCGCCTGCGGTGCTTCCGCCGTCGCCTGCGGCTATGGCGAGACAAGCATTTGCAGTAGCAAACTCCGCTCCTCGCCGCCCTTCGCCTCGATCTCCACCAAAATACCCCCCTCACTTCTTTTTTTTCTGCTGAGGAGTGGTGGCTGCAAGTACTGCCGTCCTCGCCTTTGGCTTTGGACGGATACGGATTGGTGGAGGGAACTCCGCTTCTCGCCACTCTCCTTAGAAGAAGAAAGCGAACTCCAGATCTCGTCGACCGCCGCCTCGATTACGAGCTTGGCTTATCTGGTTCGACGTTTTCTTGCGCGGCGCTTTTAGTGGGGTCGCTTAGTTCTCGGTAGAGCGTTGAGTACCAACGTTTTGCTAGCCGGACCTTCTTTATGTAGTTCCTGGTTTCCGCGTAGGGGATTGTTTCTACCCACGCGTCCATCCCGAGGCGTTCTAGATCGTTTGATACTCCGTTCGTAGTGGTTGTGGTTCGCACTTTCCAACGGTTTAGCGCTTCCCGGCCCGCGTTGTAGGCTCCCGCGGCCAAGTCTTCGTTCTTGAAGTACGAGAGCAAACCTGAAAGATGCTTCACGCCCACCTGAATGTTCTCGATCGGATCGAAGAGCAACTCACTATCTCGGAGCCCTTCGTGCGCCGCCGTTTTCGGAAGAAGCTGCATCAAGCCGCGTGCATCCGATGTCGAGCGCGCGCTCGGGTCGAAATGACTCTCCGTGCGGCTGATTGCGAGTGCAAGCGCCGGAGGCATGTTCCATTTCGCGCCCTCTGCCATGTAGTTCTCGCGAAAAGGAAATGGAAACGCTGCTCGAGCCGAATAGGCGCGTTCAACCGGAGTCACGATTTTCGTGTTGTTTTTTAGAAGCAGCTCCGCGATTGGGAGCGCCGCTGAGTGCTCTCCGAATTTCGAGAAAAGGAGAATAACGCACATCGAGCGCTCGACTTGCTCTGCACTCCATTCGCTTGGACTGTCCGAGCTTGGAAACGCCGCGCTCAGATACGCGGGAGAAGCGCCTTTCAAGAACCATCGCAGCTCATACGAAACCAATTGGTGTAGCCGTTGGTCTCGAAGCTGCTGGAGCGCTCGTTCAAACTCCGGGGCGGTGAAAAAGCCGCACTTCGCGGAAGTGGTCCCGTCGTTCACCAGCGCTTGAGGTGGAAAAGTAATGCCGAGCCTCAACGAGCTGAGTAAGCCGTAATAACTCGTGGGAGAGGAAGCGGCTAACTGCTTCCAGCGTTCTTCAGGCGATCCCGTGCACGTTGCATTCGCTTCCTTTTCGCGGCGGAGCTTGCACGTTTCCGCGGACCAAAATTTTGCATGCTCTTCTTCAAATTGTGCATCACGCAATTTCTTCGCCCGTTCACGCGGACGGATGTCGCCGTTTGCCGCGTCTCTCCTTCGACGCACTGTTTCAAGGTATTTTTCGAACCATTTGGAAGATTCGTCGAGAGCGCCCCTCCGGAAATTTAGCCAAGCCAGATCTCGCTCTGCGAGCGCGCTATAGTCGCTGGCGGTATTTCTTCCGGCCAATTTCTTCAGCTCATCGAGACCGTGATCCCAGTCTCCTTCGCCGATCCAAGTGTGAGCTGCAATGTGCTGGACCTCCTCCGCAGTATCAGCGTTTGGAAACTCCTTGAGGAATCTCACCGCGTGGCGGCGGGCAGCTTCGTTCTTGTTCTGATTCCAGAGCACCCGAGAAAGCTCAAGAAGCACCGCCGCGGCTTCCGGCCGCGCAACATTTGCCGATTTTTTCTCCAGAATCGCGTTTGCTTCCTCCGCCCGGCCGGCAGCTCTCAGCGCTTTTGCCTTGAGGATTATTGACTTTGCATCCTCAGGAGCGTGTTTCTGCCGATCTCTCAATGTTTCCAAACAACGATCAATTTTCCGATCGGCATACAGCTGCTCCGCCTCGAAGAGCAGAAACTCGGCGAGTGCCTTTCCCTGGAAATGCTTCTTCATGGCTGCCGCCAAGGCAGTGGCTTCGTCCCTCCCGAGACCGAGCGGGAGCGCGTGGTGTTTCCGCAGCCTCGGACGGAGCTCCCTGTACAGGCTGAGTACATCCCGAGATTTGTCTGAGGCAAGCGCCCTTTCCAAGTCGACCTTTAAGACGACCGTTAACAAATCCTCTCGTCCAAGAGCGCGTAGTTCGTTCTTTAATTCTGTGACACGCGCATTCTCTTCACCGTTTCCGATGCGCAGTCGGAGCACTCGTGCATCGAGTGACGCCGGATGTTTTTCAGAGATTCTTTTGAGCGTTACCAGCGAGTCTGAATTTTTCATCAACCCGTGCTGCGAAAGTGCCTGACCGAGAAGAGCCCAATTCCCAGTTTCTGCTTCGCCGGAGAGACTCTGGAAAGCGTCTTCGGCCGCAGCAAACTTCTGGGCCTCCAGGAGTGCAAATGCCTTTGCCAAGCGATCGCCTTCGGCGCGATCGGCCGGTGTCGGCGTTCCGAGAGGCGGGGAGGGGAGTTGTCCTAAGGCCGTGTTCTCTGCGTTGGCTTTTTCCACTGACAAAAACGGGTGAGCCGTAGGAAATAGCCAGAAGATCAAGCAGAATAGCGATCTTTTCAGTTCAGTCGGTGCGGCGCTTTTCATAGAGAGTTGCTGGTGCTATACCGCCTTCCCCTGGCGTAAAGGCAGAATGAAAATTTATCGATCGATACTACCCTGGACGATACGGGGGGTCGAGAGATTCAGTCGTGGCAATGGAAGAGAATCAGAAAAACGTCTTTGAGAAGCTTCATAACGTCGAACTGCGATATGAAGAGTTGAACAACCTGCTCGCGGATCCGGCGGTTACCGGAAACCGTGAGCGGTTTAAAGAGCTCTCGAAGGAGCACTTTGAGCTCGGCCCGATTGTCGAAAGCTTCCGGCTTTGGAAAAAAGCGGATGAAGAACTCACCGGTTCCCGAGAATTAATGGAGACTTCGTCGGATCCCGATCTCCGGGACCTGGCCTCGCAAGAAGTCGCGGAACTGAAAGTGAAGGTCGAAGAACTTTACCATCAGCTGATTCTCCTGCTTCTTCCCAAGGATCCGAATGATGAAAAGAACGTCATTCTGGAAATTCGAGCTGGGACCGGAGGAGACGAGGCGGCGATTTTCGCGGGCGACCTTTTCGAAATGTATTCACGCTACGCGGAGTCGAAGCGCTGGCGGGTAGGGATCATCAGCCTTTCTGACTCCTCTGTCGGCGGTTACAAAGAAGTGATCGCCGAAATCCAGGGGCACGGCGCATTCAGCCGCTTAAAATTTGAGCGCGGAGTGCACAGAGTTCAGCGTGTTCCCGCAACCGAGACACAAGGCCGAATTCACACATCGACGGTAACGGTCGCCGTTCTCCCGGAAGTGGAAGAAGTCGATATTGAGATTCTCGATAAGGACCTTCGAATTGACGTCTTCCGCTCCTCAGGCCCCGGTGGGCAGAGCGTCAATACGACAGATTCCGCCGTCCGGGTCACTCACATGCCGAGCGGAATAGTCGTCTCTTGCCAGGATGAAAAGTCTCAACACAAGAACAAAGCCAAGGCGTTGAACGTTCTTCGCGCGCGTTTGTTCGACATGAAACAAGCGCAGCTTGATTCCGAGCGTCGGGAAGATAGGCGTTCTCAGATCGGGGGCGGTGAGCGTTCGGAGAAAATCCGAACGTATAACTTTCCGCAAGGTCGCGTTACCGATCATCGAATCGGTTTGACGGTTTACCAGATTGACGAAGTCATGAAAGGTGCACTGGATATGGTGGTCGAACCAATTCATGCGCACTTTCGCGCAGAGGCGCTCCAGGGAGCCGCCCTCTAATCCAGTGATTTTTTCGCCGAAGAGAAATGGCGCTAAGGAGGTGGACGGTGGCAACTCTCGGAGAGCTCCGGCGGATTGGTATCACGACGCTTTCGTCGGTACTCGCGGTTCCCGACACCGATACTGGGGTCGTTTTGGATGTCGATGTTATTCTCCAGACGGCACTTTCGTGTAACAGAGCCCACCTGCTCACCCGCCTAAAGGATGAGGTGTCCGAGGAAGCAAAAGTCCGTTTCGAGTCGCTGCTTAAGCGCCGCTCGTTGCGGGAGCCGATCGCCTACCTTACCGGAGTCAAGGAGTTCTACGGATATGAGTTTTCGGTTTCTCCGGCGGTGCTGATCCCGCGTCCCGAGACGGAAATTCTCGTCGAGCGTGCGCTAGAGATTCTCGCCGTTGAGCTAGAAAACTGGAAGGGAGAGGTTGTTCTTGTTGATATCGGGGTCGGATCGGGGGCAATTTTACTTTCGGTGTTGAAAGCGCTTCAATCTTTGAAGCCGAATCTCCCTTGGTCGAGTTTCGAGGCAATCGGCGTTGACGTCTCGCCCACGGCGCTGCAGGTTGCCGAAGCAAACCGGCGGTCACTGGAAATAGCTGCTCCGGTTCGGTTCGTAACGGGGGATCTCCTCACCGAGCCGGTAACAGCGGAGATACAAAGAGAGTCGAGTGACGCATTCTTCCTCATCCTTTCAAATCCCCCCTACATTGGGAGAAATGAAGAGCTGATGCCCGACGTACGATTGTACGAACCAGAAGTTGCGCTTTACGGAGGAGAAATCGGCACGGAAATTCCCGAACGCCTGCTATTTCAAGCGCTTCCGTTTCTTTCCACCCATCGCGGCAGATTGCTTATGGAAATTGGCCACCAACAGGCAGATGAGCTAGTATCCGCCTGCAATAACGCGCCGTTTGAGGGGCAACACATTCAAGGGCTGACGTTTGAAGTCTTTCGATTGAAAGATCTTCTCTCGATCGATCGAGTGCTTGAAGTTCGCCGCCCCGCAAGCGTCAATACAGACAGTTAATGAATCACTGGCGATGAAATCACTGGCGCGGAGAACGAGGGCCGCTAGCAAAAATGGGACTTGATTGTTTGACGATAACCGGCGGGCGGAAGCTCGAAGGACGAGTACGGGTATCCGGCACGAAAAATTCGTCGCTCCCGATTCTTTTCTCGACGTTATTGAGCAGCGGCGTCTGCACTCTTCGCAACGTTCCGGAGTTGGAAGACATCTTTGTGACGGTTCGCCTCCTTGAGTCTTTTGGTGCCGAGGTCGAGCATACCGAGAACACGATTTCATTGAAGATATCAAAAGTTACCGGGAGCGAAGCACCCTATCGTCTCGTGAAGGCGCTTCGTGCATCCTTCTGGGTTCTTGGACCCCTGCTCGCGCGGCAGGGAAGTGCTCAGGTCGCGCTTCCCGGTGGTGATGCCATCGGATCGCGGCCTGTCGATATTCACCTCCGCGGACTGGTGCGGATGGGAGCAGACATCCGACTGAAGCACGGCGTGGTGTATGCGAATGCTCCAGGCGGACTTTCGCCGGCAAAGGTCGTATTCGACTATCCGTCGGTAGGCGCAACCCACAATCTGATGATGGCAGCGAGCCTCGTGAAAGGCGAAACGGTGCTCGAAGGTGCTGCCTGTGAGCCGGAAGTCGTCGAGCTCGCTGAGGTGCTCTGCGGTATGGGAGCTGAGATTGAGGGCGCGGGAAGTCCGATCATTCGAATACGAGGCCGGTCCGAACTCGGCGGGGTCGATCATGAAATTCAAGGAGACCGGATTGAAGCCGCGACGTACCTGACAGCAGGGGCAATGACCGGCGGAAAAGTTCAAGTGGATGGCGTGCCCGCAGCAAAGTTGCAGTCGGTTCTCGATGTCTTGACTGAAGCCGGATGTCGGTTTGAGTCGAAGGGCGACAGCATCTCGGTCTTCGGACCAGAACGGATGACGGGGGCTTCATTCTCGACCGCGCCTTTTCCGGGTGTCGCAACGGACGTTCAGCCGCTCTTGCTTGCGGCGATGACGAGGGCCGACGGTGAGAGTACCATTGAGGAGACCGTATTCGATAATAGATTTGGTCACGTCGCGGAATACCGGCGACTTGGTGCCGAGATTGATCTGTCCGGACGAGAGGCCTATGTGCGAGGTGTTCGCACTTTGAGCGGCGCACCCGTGGAAGCCACTGATATCCGCGCAGGAGCCGGCCTTGTTTTGATGGGGCTTGTCGCTGAGGGAATCACCGAGATTCATGAGTTGCTTCACATCGACCGTGGATACGATCGGTTCGTGGAGAAAATGCAGTCGCTCGGAGCGCAAATCATCCGAGTTCCCGTGGTCGACGAGAAAGAGGTCGCTGTTGGCTGTTGAACAGATTCCGTTGCCGCTCTCGGCTCAGCAATCGAACTCTGCTGATTATTTTGTCTCCCATTCCGGAGTTGCGGACGCCCTGCGCTCTTTTGAAGGCGCGGTTCATCGGCTGAATTCCGATCCCTCATTCTTCCAAAGTTTTTATATCTACGGCTCGAGCGGTGTCGGAAAAAGCCATCTTCTTTCCGTGATGAAAGGTATTTTTGCCGCCACCGGAATCGCCTCGGAGCACCTACAGCTTAGGGACTTCGGTGACGCCCTCGAAGTTCCTGATTCAGCGATCGGCGAGATCGTCTCGGCTTACGAAGGGATTCGAACCGCGGGAGGAATTCTTGTTTTTGCTGCCCGGATCCATCCCGAGAAATTTACCCAAAATCCGCACCTTCTTAGCCGACTGCGAAGTGGGGCGATTCTCGAGCTGAAACCGCCGACTATCGAGGAGCTGCGGCCGACGCTTGAATCGCTTCTTGAACGGAAGAATTTAAAGCTTTCCGAACGAAACTTGGAGTACCTGATTCGCAGGGTTCCCACCAATCCTTTGTCTTTATGGGGGATATTGGCTAGGATGGATGATCGTGCGCTCCGAGAAGGACGCACTATGAGTTTACATTTCATTCGGGAAATTCTGGGGGAAATATGAGTCACCGCAGAGTAGTAATTACCGGGATAGGAATCATCTGTCCGGTCGGCAATGACTTGAAATCATCTTGGGCGGGCCTTACGAGCGGAACTTCTGGAGTTACTCGTATCACTCACTTCGATTGTTCGAACTTCTCTAGCCAAATCGCAGGGGAAGTGAAGGGCTTCGACCCCGAGCAAGTGGTCGAGAAGAAAGAGGCCAAGCGATTTGACCGTTTCTCGTTGTTTGCATTGGCTTGTGCGAAGGAAGCCTGGAAGGATTCCGGACTCGAAGGGCACAACTACGAGAATCCGAGAATGGGTTGCATTCTCGGAGTCGGCATCGGAGGACTGCCGATTCTGGAAGAAAACCATGCGGCCTTGATTCAAGACGGCCCACGAAGAATTTCGCCGTTCCTCATCCCCGCGATGATTTCGAACTTGGCACCGGGGAATATTGGAATCGCATTTGATTTGCAGGGTGTAAACTACGCCATTACCAGCGCGTGCACTTCCGGCACCCATGCGATTGGTGAAGCGTATCGGATGATCGCGGGCGGGCTTCAAGACGTAATGTTGACCGGTGGTGCCGAAGCGGCGATTACCCCATTGGGCGTCGGTGGGTTCGCGCGTATGAAGGCGCTTTCAACCCGAAATGATGAGCCAGAGCGCGCGAGCCGGCCTTTTGACAAAGAACGCGATGGATTCGTTATTGGCGAAGGTGCAGCCGTTCTCGTGCTCGAAGAACTGGAAAACGCAAAAAAGCGCGGTGCAAAGATCTACGCTGAAGTTGCAGGATACGGATTCTCCTGCGATGCCTACCACATCACCGCGCCGCCGGAAGGTGGAGAGGGCGCCATCGCCTGTATGACGTCCGCGTTGAAGCAGGCGAATCTTCCGCTTGAAAAGATCGGCTACATCAACGCGCATGGAACGTCGACGCCAATCAACGATCCTGCCGAGTCGAAGGCGATTCGTGCCGTTTTCGGAGATTGGTCGGACAAGGGGCTCATGGTCAGCTCGACAAAGTCGATGACCGGGCATCTTCTCGGTGCCGCCGGCGGCATAGAAGCCGTCTTCATCACTATGGCGATTCATCAAGGGGTTGTTCCTCCGACCATCAACCTAGAGAACCCAGAGGTGGGATGTGATTTGGACTACGTTCCCGGGACGGCGCGCGAGAAGCCGATTGACGCCGCGATGTCGAACTCTTTTGGCTTCGGCGGAACGAACGCGTCGATTATCGTGAAACGATTTGCTGCGTAGTCTATGCCACGCGTCCTGCAATTGAACCTGCGGGTTCTCCGCAGGTTCAAATGGGGGCGGTAGTCGGCCGATGCCGAAGCGACCGGATTTTCGATGAGATGGGCAGCTAATTGGATAGATTTCAATGTTCGCAAGCGATGGCGTAGCTCAGGGTGTCGATCGAATAGCGGGAGCCGGTAAGATGCTTGGTGCAAGCCGAATTGCAGGAACGGGAATGTTTGTGCCGCCGAGAGTGGTGAACAACCTTCACTTTGCTTCCTATCTCGAAACTTCAGATGAATGGATTCAGGAGCGAACCGGAATTGTCGAGCGACGATGGGCCGGTGACGGCGTAACATCGAGCGATCTCGCTGAACCAGCTTGTCGTGACGCGATCAAAAACGCTGGCCTAGTCCCGGCGGACATCGACGGAATCATCTTCGCAACCGTTACTCCCGATTTTGTCTTCCCGAGCACTGCCTGTGTGCTCCAGAGGCGGTTAGGGATCCCGGGTTGTTTGGCGTTCGACGTAAACGCCGTTTGCTCCGGTTTTCTCTATGCCTTGGTCTCAGCTGACGCGCTCATCTCTCGCGGAGTCGCGAAGAACGTTTTGGTCGTGGGATCGGAAGTGTTTAGCAAGCTCGTTAACCCCAAGGACCGGGGAACTTGTATCCTCTTCGGCGACGGAGCCGGTGCGGTGGTGCTTACGGCGACCTCGGCAGCAGAGCGCGACTCCGGCGGTTCTGGAATCCTCGGGAGTATCCTCGGCGCCGACGGAACGTACGGTGATATTCTCTGTGTTCCCGCCGGCGGAATGGCTCTGCCGAGTACGCCGGAGCTCATTGAAGAGGGAAAACATCTTGTCACGATGGCAGGCAAGGAAGTTTTTAAACTGGCCGTTCGTTATCTCGCAGACATCAGCGAAAAGGTGATTCGAGATGCCGGCTACACTCCTGAAGACGTTAAAGTTTTCGTCTGTCACCAAGCGAACAAGCGAATTCTGCAGGCTGTCGCCAAATACCTTAAAGTCTCGGAAGAGCATTTCCCGATGAACGTTGACCGTTACGGAAACACCAGCGCGGCGAGTGTTCCCATCTTACTCGCGGAGCTTTCGGCCCAAGGCGTTCTCAAAAAGGGAGATCTCGTGGTCTTGAATGCATTCGGCGGCGGTGTGACCTGGGGAGCCGCGCTCATTCGCTGGTAGCGATCATCAGTTCTTGTCTTCGAAGATCGCGACGACCCGGCTCCATCCCCCGCTTCCACCTTTTCACTTGATCGGGAAACAACTCAACTTGAAACCGAAAGGTGCCGGAAGGGTAGACAAATCCGTGAGCTTCTCAATCTGGCAGTACTCGAGATCGATTCCGACCCGATGAACTCATGTTAGCTCATGTTGAATCTGGACTCGGCGCGGTTCGCTCAGAGTGTCCTCGAGCGGCACGCTGAGATCAAATATCTTCACCGAGGTCTTCCGCGTCGTTCATTGAAGGTATTAGGCTTATCATCGAGAATTACTGAATCATCTGAGCTTTGCCATTTTTGATTTCGTAATACTCCGGCGCGAATTTTACCTCCCGATTTGCAAACTCCGCTACGCGATCCGGGAGATCGAGGGAGGTTGTGGATTGTGCCCGTTTCGCGAACTCCTCTCGTGAGGTCACTAGTGGGTTTGCTGAAAGGATTGAGAGGGCCGTTGCCAGGGCGGTGTAGCAACGAAATACGACCCCGGCTCGAAACACTCCGGGTGCCATTTCGTTATATGTGTTCACGAACACCGGATAGTCGGATTTCTCGGTGATGTAGACTGATCCTTCTACATTCTCTGCACCTGCCGATTGGATGACTTGAGGATAGGAGAGCCAGTAATTGCTATAAATTGGCTGGCGGACTCCTTGTTCGCGGAGACGCTTAATCGCCGGCCCGAACTGCTGGAACCCGAGAGTCATCTCAATGACATCCGGTTTCGCCGAGCGAATTTTCGTCCCGATACTGGAGAAGTCGCCTAGAGATTCGTCGAGCGCGTCTTTGTAGACCACCTCTCCCCCGAGCGCCTTGAATTGTTTTTCGAACGCCTCTCCAATCGCCAGCAAATAGTCGTCGTGGAGAAACAAAATCGCGGCCCGTCGTGCACCTCGAGAATACGCCATGCGGGCAAGACCGCCGCCTTCTTCTTCGGGAGTGGGGATAATTCGCAAGGCAAATGGATTGTCGTTCACGAAGCTTGCGTGGCCCATGACGCCGAAGAGCGGGATGTGAGAATCACGAGAGAGCGGGTTGATGACGACGCCGACGATGCTGTGATTACAGGCGACTCCCCAAACCCTCATGGCTTCCAAACGTTTGAATTCGGAGAGGGCCGTCTTTTGATCGCGTTTATGGTCGCCGTAGACGATCTCAACTCGCCTTGCGATCTCAGGTTTATTTGTGGCGAACAATCGCTCTGCGATTTTGTAACCCGACTGGCAGGCTGCGCCATTCATCGCACCCGGTCCGGTCAATTCGGCGAGCGCTCCAATCCGAATTTTTTCTGCTGGCTCGGCGAAGGATAATTTTACGCAGAACAAGATAAAAATGCCGAGAAAGGAAAGCGCGTTGAGTTTGTTCATCGAAAATTACAACTCCCTCACTAAGTCCGAGTGATTCGGTCCAGTCACGTAACGATCCGTTGGACTGTTGCAGCAATATCGACAGCAGATGCTGGATCGTCCGAGAATATCTTTCCGCGTTTCATGACGAGTATTCGATCGGCGACGGCGAATACGTCATTCAGTCTGTGACTTACGAAGATGATGATTCGCCCCGCTTTTTTCTGCGCAAGGACGAGGTCGATGACCTTTTGAACTTCACGCGCGGCTAGGGCCGCCGTAGGCTCATCGAGCAAGAGCACTTTGGGATTAAACATTAGCGCACGGGCGATCGCCACTGCCTGCTGTTGGCCTCCCGAGAGATGTCCAACGGGCGTGCAGAGACGCGGGATATCAATCGCGAGCTCGTCCAGAACTGCTCGTGCGCGGGCGGACATTAATTTTCGCTTCAAAATGGCGTAGTTTGTGAGTTCTCGGCCGATAAAAAGATTCGAAGCGATGTCGTGATTCCGCGCGAGCGCAAAATCTTGAAAGACCATCTCGATGCCCGCATCACGATGGAATTGCGGAGAGCATCGGCTGATATTTTCGCCTCCCAGAGCGATTTCTCCGGCGTCCGGCCGGTGCACGCCCGACAGGAGCTTGAGCAAGGTGGATTTGCCCGCACCGTTATCGCCGACGATGGCACTGACCGTGCCCGGCTGAAAGGTGAGCGAGAGTCCGTCGATAACTCGAAACGCTCCGAACGATTTGCAGAGATTGAAAAGTTGGAGACCGTTCATCCGCGCGCCTCCTTCGAGAAACGTTCAAGCAGCGCGGCGCAGATGAGCACCAATCCTACAAATAGAACTTGGAAGTAGGTTCCGACGGCGAGCAAATTGAGTCCGTTTTGAAGGGCGCCAAGACAAATAACACCGAGAACTGTTCCAAAAATATTTGCCTGCCCACCTGAGAGCTTGGTGCCGCCGAGGATCGCCGCCGTGATTGCGACAAGCTCGTAATTTTGGCCGGCGGTGGGGTCGCCAGCATTCGTTCGAGCCATAAAAACGAAGCCCGAGATCCCGGAGAAAATTCCGGCGAGACCGAAGACCTTTAATTGGAGTCGTTCGATGCGGAGCCCCATCGCCCCCGCAGCGGACGGATTATCACCATAATACAAGAGATGCGTACCGAATTGCGAGCAATGGAGGACGACGAAAGCGGCGATAGCGGCACCCAGAAAAACGAGGACTGGAATTGAGATTCCGAGGAGACGCCCTTGCCCGATCTCGGTGATTTGATCAGGGAGACCGTAGACAGGCATTCCATCGGAGACGATGAAGGCCAGCGCCCGTGCGACGCTCAACATTCCGAGGGTAACGATGAAACTCGGCGCCTTGGTCAGGTTCACGAGGCCGCCAGTGATGAGTCCGCAGACTCCACCTATAAACGCGCAAAGGAAAAATATCTGCCAAGCTGGATTCCCGGACGATTGGGAGATGACTGCACAGAGCGTGCCGCTCAATGCCATCACCGATGCGACGGATAAATCAATTCCGCCGCTCCCCATGACGAATGTCACACCGATGGCGAGAAGTCCGGTCACCGCCGACGCTGAGAGAATGTTGTCGAAGTTCGAGAACGAAAGGAAATGAGGCGAAAGGCTGCCGAAGGTGATGATAAGGAGCGACAGAAAGAGGAGGCAACGCAGGTAGCTTACCGAAAAGATCGCTTGGAACTTACCTGACATATTCGAGAAGAGGTGAGGATTTATCTAGCAACGTCTCTCGAGTGAGCAGCGGAGAGTCAGTGGTGACCCTCGACTGAGTAAGGCGATACTCGGCGGCTTCTACAGCAAGCTCCACGGTTCGCTTGCCGACCAAGTAAGGGAGTTGAGCGACGGTGCCGACCAATTCACCGTTAAGAACTGCTTTTCGGCCATCCAATGTCCCGTCGATTCCGAGAACTTCGATTTTGGGAGCATTTGTATTTGGTTTCAGCGCCTCAACGGCGCCGAGCGCCATCATGTCATTTGCAGCGTAGACAAACGTGAGATCGGGAAAGCGTTGCCAAACGTCTCTCGTGATATTCATGGCCTTTAGTCTGTCCCAGTCCGCTGAAATCGAAGCAACGATATTTTTCTCGAATCCTGCCTCGCGCAATGTATCGCGGAATCCATCAACTCGCTGTTTTCCGTTGGTGTTGCCGGGAGCACCCTCCAATATCAGGATCTTTCCGGACTTCGCAGTCGAGCGTGTGAGCGCATATTTGCCAGCTTCTCTTCCGATGGCGAGATTGTCCGATCCGACCGAAAAATCAATCTTAACGCCCTGCTTTGCGGCCTCCTCGGCTGGGATTGAAGAGTCGATGTCTCCAACAATGATATTTTCCTTTTGAGCGGCTTTCAAACATTGAATCCCGGACGCCGTGTTTGCGGCGGCTACAGAGAGGACTTTTGGACGTTTTTGGATCAAGGTGTAGCAAGTGTTTAGCTGCTCTTCGATCGAACTCTCACTCTGCGACTGAAATACCGTCACGCGGATACGCCGTTCCTTCGCGGTCTCTTCGATCCCGGCCGCCAAGGTGTTCCAGTATGGATTTCCCTTCGCCCTCAAGATGAAGACATACTCATCGTCCGCGGCGGCGATTTGTCCCCAGAATAGAATAGCGAGCGAAAGCAAGAACGCGGTTTTTAAGGCGACAGGACGGTGGAAAAAGTCAGCGCACATATTGGAGAACGCTCGAATCGTTTTTATCCAAAACCTCTTTCGTCAACACCGGCGTCGGGGTGAATTCATTATGATCTTTTGTCTCACCTTTTGCGGCCGTCATGGCGAGCTCAACGGCGCGTTTGCCCATGAGAAATGGAAGCTGTGCAACGTTTGCGAGCATCTTGCCTTCTGACACCGCTTTTCGGGCTTCCGCGATCCCATCGACGCTGATTACTTTCACGCGCTCCTTTTTTCCGGCAACACGAACCGCCTCAATCACGCCCATCGTCATAACGTCGCTGACCGAAAAAATGTAATCAAGCTCCGGCTCTCGCTGCATGAAGTCAAGGGACGTATTCATCGCCTTCATGCGGTCCCAGTCCGCCGAAGGTTTTCCGACGATCACTGCATTCGGAAGCTGCTCTTGAATCAGGTTCAAAAACCCTTGAGCTCGCTTCTCGCTCACGATACTTCCGGGAAGTCCCTTGATGACGAGGATGCGTGGAGTCTTCGATGGAGCGCCGTTTACCAGAAACTCTCCGGCGCTTTTACCGATGAGCACGTTATCGGAGCCCACCGAAAAACTCATGGGAACACCTGCGGCCTTTCCATCTTCAAGCGTCACGTTTCCGTCGATATCAGCGACCATCACACCCTGAGCAACGGCTTTTTTGAAGCATTCGATTCCAACGTTCTTCGTCGCCGCTCCCATTACCAGAACTTTGGGCTTTCTCGAGAGGGATGCCGTGCACATGTTCAGTTGCGCTTCTGGATTTTGATCATCATCGGTGTTCAGAATCACAGCATGGATTCCGCTGGACTTAGCGGTTGCCTCGACCCCCTCCTTGATGATTTTCCAAAAGACGTTTCCCCGGCCCTTCAGAAGAAAAAGATATTCGTCTTCGGCGGCGTTAGCGGAAGCCGAAGACAAGACGATAGCGAGCATGGCGAAGCCACCAAGCATCGCCAAGACGCCGGTGTAGCGAAGAGTTGAATATCTCGAATGCCCAAATTGGATTTTTTTCATGAATATCCTTTCTCGTAACATTTCTATGCGCGAATCGAATTCCAAGCGTCAGAAACGGTTGAGGCGGAAATGTCTTTCCGAATTTCGGCACTCCCAATTCCTCTCGGCAATATAAACCTGATATTTCCCTGTTCTACTTTTTTATCAAGCAGCATGACCGCGAGGAGGGAATCGAGTGATGGAGCTGAATTTTCTGCAGCTTCGGAAGCGTTCTCCGAAATCGGCATGCGAATGGGAAGACCCACTGCGGAAACCAGAGTCTCGATCCTCTGTTTAGCCCTTTCGTAAGCGGGACGCGCGGAATCATCTCTGCACGTTCGGATCGCCAGATCCGCCGCCGCAACGAGACCCAATGCGACTGCCTCACCGTGGAGATAGGCCGTGTATTTCGTTGCCGATTCGATGGCATGGGCGAATGTGTGTCCGAGATTTAGGAGCGCTCGTTCTCCTTGCTCCTTCTCATCTGCCATCACGATTTTCGCCTTTATGGCGACGTTTCTCGATATCAACTCCTCGAGCGTCGAGGGATCACGAGCTAGGATCCTCGAGACGTGGTTCTCAGTCCAATCGAACAAGTCAGCGTCTGTTATGACGGCATGTTTGATGCACTCAGAAAGTCCCGCACGAAACTCTCTTTCGGAGAGCGTGTTGAGAACCAGCGGATCGATCACTACTGCGCGCGGTTGATGAAAAGCGCCGACAAGGTTTTTCCCCTGCGGAAGATTCACACCGACTTTGCCACCCACGCTGGCATCGACCATCGCCAATAACGTCGTAGGGATTTGAATGAAGGGAAGTCCGCGGAGGTAACTCGCTGCAACAAAGCCCACCACGTCTCCGGCAATTCCACCGCCAAGGGCGAGGATGGGAGTATTTCGTTCGATGCGATTCGAAATAAGGAAGTCGTAGAACCGCTGAACTGTTTCAAGGCTCTTCGAGCTTTCGCTCGCATCAAATGTGGAGTGGATTACTCTAAATCCCGAAGCTTCAAGCGACGCGGAGATACTCGAGCCGTAAAGGGAGTACACGTGAGCGTCGGCAAGAACCACCACGCGTTTACCAGTTAAGTCCTCGATTATCTCGCCGAGCGCTTCAACTCCGCCTCGCCGTATGACGACTTCGTATCCGGTAGCCTCACCTTGAAATTGTAACTGAACGGTTTTCATGTTCCATAAAAAAAGCGGTCTGTCTTTTCTCGTAAGCGTTCACGTTGTCCCGTAATCGAGGCGGAATGAATGGAAAAAGCGGAGTTTACTTAAAGTAAATGAGCATCTTTTCCATTCGTTCCAACGAAGAGTGCGGGAAACGCGGACGCTTACCTCGTCTTAGCATAACTGAGACGAGAGTAAGACAGACCGCTGGAGAAAGTAACGGTATAGATGCCGTTACATCAGATCGGTGGCATCGTTTACGGAATTGCCCTTCTGCTCCTTTGGGGGCGTTCCGCCGGCACCGAAGCTGGCTCTGGCAGACTCGATGCCCGCCGAATCCATAATAAGCGCTTTAATCTCCTGCCAAACGTCAGGATGGTCTTTCAAGAACTGCTTGGAATTCTCGCGTCCCTGTCCGATCCGCTCGCCTCTGAACGTGTACCAAGCTCCGGCCTTATCGATAACCCCGTGCTCCACTCCGAGATCGACGATCTCTCCGACCTGGCTGATGCCTTCGTTGTAGATGATATCGAATTCGACTTCGCGAAACGGTGGGGCGACCTTGTTCTTTACGACCTTCACCTTCGTCCGGTTACCGATTACCTCTTCCTTTTCCTTGATCGCGGCGATTCGGCGGATATCCATTCGCACCGAAGAATAGAACTTGAGAGCGTTACCTCCCGCCGTGGTTTCGGGCGAGCCGAACATTACGCCGATCTTCATGCGAATCTGGTTGATGAAGATAACGGTTGTTTTCGTCTTCGAGACGGTCGCCGTGAGCTTTCGAAGCGCTTGGCTCATTAAGCGTGCTTGCAATCCCGGAAGGCTGTCGCCCATATCTCCGTCCAACTCCGCCTGCGGAACGAGAGCAGCAACAGAGTCGATTACTACGAGGTCTACCGCGTTCGAACGAACGAGTGTCTCTGCGATATCAAGTGCCTGTTCTCCCGAGTCCGGTTGACTGATGAGAAGCTTCGATGTGTCCACTCCGAGCCGGCCAGCGTAATTCAGATCGAGCGCGTGCTCCGCATCGATGAACACAACCGTTCCGCCCTGCTTTTGGGTCTCTGCGGTCAGATGCAGCGTCAGCGTCGTCTTCCCCGAAGATTCCGGACCATAGATTTCGATGATTCTTCCCCGAGGGATACCACCTATTCCGAGAGCCATGTCCAAGGAGATGCTCCCGGTCGAAATGGCTTCAATCTTCTGTTCTACCTGTCCTTCATCAAGGCGCATGATTGCGCCCTTTCCATAGTTCTTCTCCAGCGCTGAGAGAGCCGCCGATAGGGACTTTTCTCGTTCGCTGTCGTTCTTTACTTCTGTCGTTGTCCGGCTTGGTTGTTTCATTTCATCTTCCTCGTTTTATAATTCTCGAATCAATCCGATCACTCTTCCCTGGATTGTTGCGTTATCGGCGGAAATCGGCTGGTGCGCCGGATTCTTCGGGACCAGCATCGCCTTTCCACCTTTTAATCGGCGGAAAGTTTTAACCGTTGCAAAATTGTTTTCGACCAGTGCAACAACAATCTGACCATTCTCCGCCGAGTCCTGGCGGCGCACGATGATTATATCGCCATCCATGATGTGCGCATCAATCATCGACTCTCCCGTTACCTGAAGACAATAGATCTCGTGACGGCTGTCGAAAAATTGTGGAGGAACGTTCACCGTTACGGTCGTATCGCCCATCACCTCGATCGGAGAACCGGCAGCAATGAGGCCGAGGAGGGGAACCGCAAACGGAGCTGACGGAATTGCGGCATCTTCCCGCTCGACCAGCTCAATCGCACCGTCGTCCCCACGCTGAATAAATCCTTTGTCCTCAAGGCGGGCTAAATGAAAATGCGCCGTAGAAGGTGATCTCACCCCGATATACGTCGCGATATCTTTTAAGGTGGGACCGTAGCCGTTGTCGGCGATGAAGCGCCGGAGATACTCTAGAGTCTCTCGCTGCACGGGGGCGAGCGAGTGACTTTTGTAACTCTGATTTTTTAGATTCTCACTTCCCATAATCTCCTGCTGCTCATACTCTAAAGTGACCCGAAAGAAGCGCCGAAAGAAACAGCCGAAAAAGAACCCGCAATCCAGCTGAAATGGCAATCCAGCTGAAATGGCAGCCCAGCTGAAATGGCAGTTCGGCTAAGCCTGCAGACCAAATGGCCTGCAGACCTTCTGGCCTCCAGTCCATCTGGCCTGCAGTCCAACGAGACGGCTGCCCTACGGGATTTGGCGGAAAGCTTGGCCCGGCTATTTGCTATAAATTACGATATCAAAATTTTCTCGAAACGCAAGGAGTTTCTGTAATCAAATCATGAACCCAGCAAACCTCGTGAAATGTGAAATATCGGGATATCTGGCGACGATCACGCTAAACGATCCCGAGAATAGAAATGCCATGAGCGAGGCGATGAGCGAGCAGTTCGCTCAGGCTGTCGCGCAGTTGAAGCAACAAAAAGATGTCCGCGTGGCCGTCCTCACCGGCGCGGGAAAGGCGTTTTCCGGCGGTGGACATCTTGAGATGCTTGAGGCGAAAACCCGAGTTTCTCGTGAGGAAAACGAGCGTTTGATGAACGTTTTCTACGCGAACTTTCTTTCGGTCAGAGACCTAGAGATTCCGGTTATTGCGGCGATGAATGGGCACGCGATGGGGGCGGCGCTTTGTCTCGCGCTGGCGTGCGATATTCGGATTGCGGTGAAGGAAGCTAAACTTGGATTGAACTTTGTGCTTTTGGGGCTTCACCCTGGGATGGGCGCCACCTACTTCGTTCCACGGCTTCTTGGGAGCGCGCGAGCAGCTGAGCTGCTCTACACCGGCGCTATAGTATCCGCTGAGGACGCAAAAACCCTCGGCCTCGTAAATCGTGTCGTGGAGGCCGAATCGCTGGGCTCTGCAGTTCAAGACACCGCGAATCTTATCTCCTCCGGCGGTCCTCAGGCAATCAGGGAATTAAAGGCGTCGTTGAGGACAGCTGAGTTTGCAACGTTAGAAACTTGCCTCAAACGGGAGGCGGCGTGCCAGGCGATTGATTACGTCGGGGCGGAGTTTGCCGAAGGCATCGCGGCGGCGAAAGAGAAAAGGAAGCCGTCATTCAAAGCGAACTGATCACCTCTTCCGCGGTTGGAGGAGCACGAAAATCATCACGCCGGTGATCAGCACTTGTGCTGCCGACACCCAGAACTCGCGCCACAGTCCACTTGCATTTGCCTCGGCGAAGAGCAACCAGCAGAGTAGTGCAGTTATCCCGCCAATTATCAGGCCGAGACGCGATTTCGAAAGCGTATCCACCTGAGCATTCGCCTCACTTCCGTCGTGTGCGGAGCGCGTGTTCGTGCCGTTTTCCGACGAACTTTTTTTTGCCTGGAACGTTGACATAGCTGACATCGGGGGATAAAGCTTTAAGACACTTAAACGAAGTGGTAGAGTGGTTTCGTTCGCACGATATGTGAAGCAGTAGAGACCGGCAAGTCGGTCTGGGCAAGTTGGTCGGAGAGCGCATCGAGCGGACGAATTGGTGGATCGAACTGGCGGATCGAACTGAGCGCGTGTTGGGCAGGGTAGGCGGGAAAGCTGAGCAGGGGAGCCGGGGATGGAAGAAGCGAGCAGCACTTTAAAGTTTGGTGCTTTAGAGTTCTCTGATTTTCGTTTCGTCGCTCCAGTTTCTTTTCTGAAGTTGTGCTCCGCTTTTTCGGGATCGTTCCTTTTTTCGGGATCGTTCATCCGGTCCGCATCGCTGCTTCAGTTCTTCTCTTTTGCGAAAGCTGTTTTTAACTTTTCTTTTCATCGCCGTTCCCGAGTGTCTCTTAATCGAGCGCTGAGTCAAAGAGTCTCTCGAAGCGAGACTCTTTTTTTTGGGGAACGCCGGTCTTTTTGCGAACGTGTTGTTTTTGCGCAGCCTGTTTTTGTGAGGGAGGTTCTCGCGAGGTTTTGTTTGAAAATCCTTCCTCGGTTCAACGGAAGGGGCTTCGTAAATTTTTCATTGATTAATTTTATCAGTTCTTAGTTTCTGTTTGGGTAGATAGTAACAGCGTTTCTTTTTTTGGCGGAGGCTTGGTTGCATGTCCTTAGCAAGAGTTCGTGCGGGGAACGTCGAGGATGAAGAGGGGTTTGCCTCGTCGAGAGGAGTTAAACCGGAGCGAAACCTACTGGCGGCCGTTTTGGCGAGAGCGATTTGCGATGCATTCGGCTCTGCGCAGTGCGATCGCCACGTTGTAAGAAGCGCTCGGCAGTGGCTGTTCGGGGCGTTGGACCCGACGCGCGCTTTTAGTTTCGCATGGGTTTCTCAACATCTCGATCTTGATCCGATTGCGCTTCAACATACGCTTCGCAGCTATGAGCACAATCCAGAAATGCTTCAGGAGCGGTTGAGTCTGCTCCGGTAAGCAACCCTGAGGAAGGCGGTGCGGTTGTTTGCTTCGCCTTCCTTGTTGGGTTATTTCCCCCCTTTGGTTCACCAGAGAGGGAAGTCCATGATCATCGTTTTGAAAAAAGGCTCGTCTTCGAACGACGCCGATCCGATACTCGAGCAAATCCGATCCGTGGGGTTGGAGCCGTTGTATCTGCCTGGTGAAGAGAAAATTGTCATTGGCGCACTGGGCGATGAACGAGTTCTCGCCAAGCTTCAACTTGAAGCCATTGACTCCGTTGAGCGAGTCGTCCCAATCTTAAAACCGTACAAGCTTGCGAATCGCGAGTTTCGATCAGACAGATCGACCGTCACGGTCGGCGATGTGGTCATCGGCGGGAGTTCGTGTGTCATTCTCGCCGGACCTTGCTCCGTTGAGAGTGAAGAGCAAATTCTCGAAACTGCGCGCGCAGTGAAGAAGGCGGGAGCGAAGATCCTCCGGGGCGGTGCGTTCAAGCCTCGAACCTCGCCCTACGCATTCCAAGGTCTCGAGAAAGAAGGACTTGAGCTCTTGGCGCTGGCCCGGAAAGAAACCGGAATGCCCATCGTCACTGAAGTGCTCAGCGAGCATGACGTGGAACTTGTGGCGTCCTACGCGGACATGCTGCAGATCGGTGCGCGGAACATGCAAAACTACCGCCTTCTCCGAGCGGTCGGCACCACGAAGAAGCCGGTGCTCTTGAAGCGCGGTCCCGCGGCAAGTATGGGCGAGCTCCTTATGTCCGCTGAATATGTGATGTCTGAGGGAAATCCGAACGTCGTCCTCTGTGAAAGAGGGATTAAAAGCTTTTTCAACGATACAAGAAACACCTTCGACCTTTCGATTATTCCGCTTCTCAAAGCAGAGACCCATTTACCCATTATTGCCGACCCGAGCCACGGCACGGGTGTGCGCCGCATCGTGGCTGATATGTCGCTCGCGGCAGTCGCCGCCGGTGCCGACGGTCTTATCATTGAGGTTCATCCGCATCCTGAAAAGGCGCTCTCGGACGGGTTTCAGCAATTAGATTTCACGGAATTTTCGACACTTTCAGAGAAGATCGCTAAGGTCGCGGCGTCAATTGGCAAGACGACCTAAGATTGGAGGAGCTATGTTTCGAAGAGTGTTCTTCGCGTTTGCGTTTCTGATGACTTGCTCTTGCATGTCGGCAGCCGATCACAACCGGTCGCTCCATTCTGCGAACGACCGTGATCTGACTCTTGGGGTCGTGCAGAAGGAAATCACCCGGGGCATGGCTCAAGCGGAGATCGTGCAGGCCCTCGGTTCTCCAAACATCATCACCAAGGACAACGAAGGTCACGAAACTTGGGTCTACGACAAGATTGCCACGGAGGCGTCCTACTCTTCTGACCGCGGCGGAATTGCCGGCGCTGGTGGGGGAGCAGGAACTCCCGGAAGCTCTTTGATATTGGGAGGGATCTTCGGCGATTACAATCGCGCTGCCGGGGCATCCGCGACAACGCAGCGCACCCTCACCGTAGTGATCAAGTTCGACAAGGGGCAGCGGGTGAGAGATTTTTCGTATCACACGAGCAAGTTCTGAGCGGGTTCTGATGGATTACGGCCGCCGATATTCAGCGCTGATGTTTCTCGGGATGGGGGTTCTCGCACTTGCGTCATGCGCGCCCTACGCCCCGCGCCCGGTGCGCACCCAGCTTCAGATTCGAGAATTTCAAACTCGGACCTATCAACGCGGCAACCTCTCCACCATTCAAGCGATGAAAGCCGTCATCGACGTTTTGCAAGACGAGGGATATCTGATTCGGAATGCCGATAAAGACCTTGGCTACGTCGTGGCATCGCGAGAGAACGATGTCGAGAACCGGTGGGATTCGGCATTCTCGATTCTCTCGGAGGGGGCGGACGCGCGATTTGCTAAAAATTCGGTTCTTGAAAGCTCCGTCAGCGTGAGTGAGATTAATTCTGAAATCAGAATCCGGGCGGTTTTTCAAAGCAAGATCGTCGACAACCAGGGCGGAACGCTGCAAGTCGAGCAGGTCGAAGATCCTGTGTTTTATCAAGCCTTCTTCTCGAAGATCGACAAGGGCATTTTTATTCAACAACAGCGCTTTTAGCTCGCCGACACGCAAACACGCGCTGCCCGACCCTCCCCCGTGCTGCATTTTTCTGGCGCGGCTTTTTTTGATTAATTGAATCACCCTCAACAGAATTCGCAATAACATCTGCGCACGATGGCTGTGCAATAAAAATTAGCGATTCTCGAGAAGGGTGTGTTTATGTCCAAAAAACGCGCGCCGGCGTTTGCCTGTTTGGCAATCGTCCTTCTGTTCTTCAGTGTTCCGATTGTTTCTTCGCAGATGTTGCCCTCAACAAGTGCGTCGCAGGTCCAAGCAGTGCCCGCCCCCGTACCGATGCCCAGCATATTGCGGGTCAGCGTCACTGGTGGAACAGACGATCTCGGATTTCTGGCATTTCCGGGAAACTTTCAGGCCATACGTGCCATTGCGACGAGACGGCTCGCGAATTTCATCGGCCCATATGCTCCGCTCTTTGCGCTCTTCTCGGGCACTCTCCCAATTCTTACTGCGGTGACTGACACCAACCCCGCAGTGGATTTTGTAGATTTGGTGAACCAGCTTTTTGCCGACGCACCGGCGAACATTCATGTGATTGTCGCGCAACTGAGCGAGTGGAATGGTGCGGTTGCCACTTCGCTCATCGAAGATAAGCAGCCGAGAGTGGTGCTTATCCAATTTGCACTTGCCAACAAACCGCCCCAGTTAAACTCCGGACCCTATGTGATCATTTTTCGGAACGACTCGATGCTCGGCGCTATTGTTCAACTGCTTCAATCGATTCTCAGCACCGCGGCGGAGGAGTTAGGCGCGACACTCGGAGATTTAAGCGTGCCGGAAGATATTGAAGAAACGATCGTGCTTGAGTGAACGATATTCTTAATGTGCAATTGATCTTGGTAGCGTCCCACCCATGACATCGGCGAGTGATTGCACGACGAGGAAGGCTTGCGGGTCAAGCTCTCGAACAATCGTCTTGATTTTCGAAATTTCGAGTCGAGTGATGACGCAATAGATGATTTCCTTTTGATCGCCTGAAACTCCACCCCAACCCGCAAAAATCGTCACGCTTCTATTGAGGTCGTTCGTGATGGCGGCGCGAATGAGTGCATTTTTCTCGGAGATAATCGTAACTGCCGTGTATTCGTCGATCCCATGGATGATAAAATCGAGAGTTCTTGCAGCGGTGAAATAGGTGAGGATCGAGTACAGCGCGGACTCGACACCGAGCACCGCAATCGCGGTCAAGAAAAGCACGATGTTAAAGATGAGGATGACATCACCGAGGCGCACCAGAGAGCTTTTTTTACTTATGAGAAGTGCAGCGATTTCGGTTCCGTCGAGAACGGCACCCCCTCGAACGGCAAAGCCGATTCCGGCGCCGATGAAGAATCCGCCAAAAACAGCGGTGAGGAGTCGATCCGGGGTAACATCGGGATAGTGGATCAGAGAGAGCGCGAGGGACAGTCCGATTATTGCGAGAGAACTTCGGACGGCAAACGCCGGACCCAGCTGCCGGTAGCCCAAAATGATGAAAGGAAAATTAATGAGCGGGATTAACAGTGAAAGCGGAAATCCGGTTATCTTGGCGAGCAACATACAGACTCCGGTTATCCCGCCGTCGATGAAGTTGCTGGATGCGAGAAATCCGTGGAGACCCATGCCGGCAGAGAGAATTCCCATGATAATAAGAAAGGCGTTCGAGGATTCTTTGATAACTTGTTTCATTGCTTGAGAGTTTGCTGCGTAGAGGGCGGATTTGAAAAGCAATTTAAGCAGTTATGTTAACCTAGCAAAATGCTCGGAATAATCGTTGGGCCTCGCCGTCTTGCCTTCTCCGGCTTGACCATCTATTTAAGGGCTCCCCAAACCGTCTGGTCATCCGCCTCTGCTCTCAGCTTTGGCGGACCAAATTTGTCGGGTCGGGAATCAATTACACGCTTCGGTTCGGTTGCAAACCAAACCGCGTTCCGGCCTTTGTGCCGGACGTTCAAAAGTCGGGAGAGAGTAACACAGTGAGCATGTCGAAAGTTTTTGTTGGTAATTTCAGCTTCGCCATTGATGATGAAAAGCTACGCGAGTTTTTCTCTCAAGCTGGAAGCGTCCTTTCTGCGAAAGTAATGAAGGAAGGACATGGGGGACGGTCGCGCGGATTCGGATTCGTCGAATTCGCTTCCCAAGAAGAAGCACAAGAAGCGATCAAGAAATTTGACGGCACCGTTTGGGAAGGCCGCGTGATCAAGGTCAGTGAAGACCGCAGCACTCGCCGTGAAAGTTCACCCGCATCTGAAGGCGAGCATTCTTCTTCTTCTTCTGAAGAGGGTGGCTACTCCGGACGATCTTCCGCGCCGATGGGATACTTCAAGGCACAACCGCTCGATGTTGGGTTCCGCCGCAAGAAGAAGATGGATCCGTTCGTCGAAGACACCAAGCTTCAAGTCGATTATAAAGATCCGAAGCTCCTCACCCGTTTCGTCAGTGAACGCGGACGCGTGCTGCCGCGACGGATGACCGGTCTTAGCGCTCACCATCAACGGATGGTTACCCGCGCAATCAAGAGAGCGCAGCACCTCGCATTAATGCCGTACGTTCGCGGCTAAAACTGTTCGCTTCCGAGCGGCTGTTTTCTCAAGACCGAGTGGGGCGGCGCTTGCCGCCGCTCCGCGCTGGTGCCGGTGCAGACCAAGTCGGATCTCCGGGAATCTGAAACACCGCTTCCTGACCCTTGATCACCTCTTCCAGATCCGCGGCATCGCACAATTGCTGAATCACGTGTTTGATACGATGACCACTGGCTTCGATGAGCCGGAGCGCTTCGCGCTGCTCTTCCGCAAGCGATCCGCCGGTTTTCAGGAGATAGGCGCCGCCGAGTACTGCGCCAAGAGGGTTGTTGATTTCATGTCGCAGCGTCGCCAATAACAGTCGAATCGTTTTCATTCTCGATTCTCGATCGCGAGCCTCCGCCACTCGACGCTCGAGCTCCTTCCGAGAGATGAGCGCTTCGAGCATGGGAATAAAAAGAGGTTCCGTGACCTGACGCTTGGAGAGGAAATGCTGAGCTCCGGCAACGACCGCTTGCGCGGGAAGCTCTGGAGCATCATCAGCACTCACGGCGAGGACAGCAGCTTCTTGGAGCTTTGGGTGATCAAAGAGGCTCGCTCCGAGCCCATCCGGCAGATGTTGATCGAGAATGACAAGAGAGAGAACCTCTTTTGATTGATCGAGGAATGCCCTTGCCTCTGCGATAGTCTTCGCGTGAAACAAACGAGCATCTCTCCGCCACCCGCGGAGGCGAATTTCGACGACCTTTTGAAAACTCAGGTCATCTTCGACTACTAATACGTTCATTCCGGCACGTGTTGGGTAGATGATTCTCAAACATTTAGATGCTCATTTCCCAATCCCTATTCTCAAAAAGGACCGGGTCAACGAATAAACTCCCGAGAACGCTGACAACTGGGGTATTTTGGCGGAAGTCGACGCGAAAGCGCGGCGCGGCGGGGAGCCTGTCACCGGTCATTTGGGGTCTTTGAGATGGAGGCGGACCTGCTGGTCAATGAGCGCCGTGGGCTGTGCTCCTCGAATAAAAACCCCTTCATATTTGCCTGAATCCATCAAGCGTCCGACAAAAACCCCCGGCGCTCCTTTGGCGCCCAGCTCTACTCCTTCTTGTCGATCGGCAAGAATCTCAGGTTCATATTTCTTCGATTCGAGACACTGAAGCAGCTTGGGAGCTGCCGCGGAGTCGTACCGCCGCGCGAGCGACTCGAAATTCCCTTCGTCGATAAGCGATTCATTTTCGACGAAGAGGTCGAACATCTTCCAGTAGCTACCGCTCTCGCCCGCACAATGGGCGAGCGCTGCCGCGGCAGCAGACGAAGAATTAAGATCGAGTGGAAAATCTCGTAAAACGAGTTGCACGCGCTCGTCGGAAGCATATCGGTCTCGGAGGTCTCGAAAAGTCGTCTTATGAAACATACGGCACGGGCGGCATTGAAAATCCGAGAACACCATCACCAAGACCTGTGAGTTTTTCTTCCCATAGAATGGATCGTCGACAAACGCGGGGCCGAGCGAATACGTGCGTGGGACAATTGCTTGCTCCGGTTCTCCGGACTTTGCTGTACGCGAGGTCACCGCCTCTTCGTGATCGTGCAGCCGGCCTTCGAAGGCGTCCAGTTTTTCGGCGAGCGCTTGCACCTCAGCTCTCAGCTGCGCGTGCTCCTTCGAATCGTTCGTACATCCGAGGAAAAGAGCGGACAAAACGAAGGCGGCGCGACCGCAAGCAAATAAGCGAGAGTGAGCAAATTTCATGCGGCGATTACGCCAGACGGCGCGTTTAGTTCGAGATCCATTCCGTTTCGATATTTCGCAAAATTCTTTGCTCTACAAACTGTTTGTACGAATACACCCGTGGCGCCTGCCTCAAGAAGGGACCTGGCCGCGCTGTTGATCGTGGCTCCTGTTGTGACGACGTCGTCGATCAACAATATGGACTTGCCGCAAACGACGCGCGGATCCGCCCGGTAAATATTCGCTACATTCAACTTGCGCGCAAGGACCGAGGTGAGCGCGGCCTGTGGTTCTCGGGCTCCGGCGGTGAATATTCCCTTTGTTGAGAATTCGACTCCGAGGCGCTTCGCGAGATAGTGACCGAGAATTGCGGTCGGCTGGAATCCTCTCCGGAAAAATGCCGCTCGTGACGTTGGGATGGTGAGAAGTATATCGGGAATGATGCTCAGGCGTGCACCGGATCGGAGACGCCACCGTTCACAGATCATATCCGCAAACAATCGGCCGAGAGATTGACGGGACGCATACTTAAAAACCTTCATCAAGGCTTCGGCTTTTCCCTCGTACCAGTAGAGCGACCGGAGCTCAGTGAACGAATTTGGCGAGGCAAGACATCCTTCACAAACTTCAGTGGGCTGCAGCACCGGCGTTTGGCACCAAGCGCACCCCTCCGGGACGAACTCGCCCCCGTTTGTCCAAGGGCAGCAGAAATCACAGAGCGGGTTCGTAAGCCGGCCGGATGGTGTTGCTCGAATCGAAGCCGAACAGACGGCGCAGACTTGTGGAAATAAAAATTCTACTCCGCTTCGGAGGGCCTCTACGATGTCTCTCACGGGGTGGATAGTTCGGGCGCCGATTGCCACTCGATCGCTCGCCGAGTCTTCAATCGCGAAACCCAATGTTCACGGTGCTCACCCTCGTTTCCCTTTGGACTGAACAGTGAATACCCCGGGAGTCGTTTATCTCCGGAGAGATTTTGAAACAGCTCTTGGAAAGCTGCGTCGACCTCTCCTTCGCGGTAAGTGAGCCACGAATCGATTATATCGAGCCCAAAACCAAGACCATGCTCTTTCGCGACGACGGCATCGATCTTCCGCCGCTCACTCTTCGCTTCACTGATGCTCTCGAGAAACACGAGCAGAGCGACGAGGAACATGCGGTTCTCTAGCTGTGTTCGATCAAGGCTGTTGGAATACTCGTCCTGTTGAACGGCGAGTCGGACCGCAGTAACGGCCTTCGTTGGATCTTCCGCTTGCAACCAAAGGTCTGCGAGCAGCTCTAAATCATTCACGGAGCGACCGGACTTGAAGGCTCGAATGAGATGTTTTGCGGCAAGCTCGGGACGAAGTGATTCGCGCTCCTCTACCGCGAGGAGCCTGAGCGCCTCGGGGAAGTCCCGATGTCTCCCGAGAATCTCTTCGATAGCCTTCCGACGTTCTTTTCCAGGCTCTGGATACCGCTGCGTCACCGCGCGCACTTCGAGATCAGCCAACTCTTCTTGGAGTCTGGTTTGCTCCGCTCCCTTAGAGGCGCGGAGGAGCTGCATCTGATATTCGACGGCGTTATCGTATCGCTCGAGAACACGGCAACAGTCGACCATTCCTCCCAACGCCCGCGGGCTCCTTGGCTCCCTTCGGAGAATCAACTGATAATTATCGAAGGCTCCGGTGATATTCCCGAGCTCAACGTTTAGTTCGGCCGCGAGAAAAAGTATCTCGAGATTGGATTTGTCCTTGGTTCGGGCATCTTCGAGGACCTGGAGCGCCTCATGCGGCTTCCCTTCGTCAAGGTAAGACTCGGCGAGCTCAATCCTCGCGATGGTGTCTTGAGGATCTTTCGCGAGGATTTTTTGGAGACGTTCTCTCGCGGCCGGGAGCAGACCAGCGGCCAGCTGTTCGCGTGCAGCTACAACGAGCGCACGATGCTCTTCGATCTGCTTTTCTCTGCGATCGGAGCGCCGCAATCTCATCAGGTATTCCATGTCGAAAATGAATGCGAGCAAAGCGGTGATTGTGGCCCCAGAACAGAACACGACGATGAGCGTCAGTGCGAGCGGCGGCGAAACGGAGCTTGCGCCTCCGTAATTCACCGGAACAGAATGCGGGTTTAAATAAAAGACGTAGCTGACGATCGCAACGATGAACAGTGAGATTACAAGCTTAAGAACTCTCCTCGGCATAGTCCCCTTTTAGATCTCGAAATTACTGCCGCCTCTGATTGACTCTCGCGCCACCGGCCCTAAGCAATCATATCGGCATCAGTTATCAGATGTTGTCGGAAAACAACATGCTCCTCAAGTTCAGCGGTTCGAGACCAAGGCCAGTTCTCTTTGAAACCGCTTAAATCCACGATTATTTTGGGCCGGATTTCCAACCTTCGGAAGTTTCACGATTCTTTGTTGCATCTCCTGCAATCTTCGCGTCAGCCAATCGTTCTCGGAAACAACGCCTTTTTCCCGCCGATAACCAATCGACAAAGAAACAATTGCGCCGAGGGTGGAGAATCGCCCCGCTTGCAGAAGGCAGAGTCCGTAAGCATCAGCCTCAAGCTCCTGGTCGAGCGAAAGCAACGCCAACGGCTGATGATCCGAAAGTGTCTCCGTTTCGTTCACGTGCCCAAGCAGCTCATGTGACATCTCGTGGCTGAGAATCGCGGCGAGCTCACCTTCCGATTCGAGGCTCGCAGCAAGACCCGTGGAAAGAATGATTGTCTGTGATCCGAGAGAAAACGCGTTTGCCGCACCGTCCTTGAGCAGCAGGACCTTCCACGCTCCGGAACGTTGTTCGGATTCGCGTTTCAGGGAGAAGCTTTGCTGGCAAATAGAATCGGCCTCTGGAAACACCGCAGCGAGTCGATCGGCAACAGATTGGACGTACGCAAGGGGAGCGGCGGAGTCGACGAAGTCGTATTCCTTTTCCAACCAATCCAACGTTGCAGAAGTCGCGGCCTTCTGTTCGGCGATCTCCGCGTGAAGTCGTGAAGTTCGTGAGCAGGCGGCAAGGAACGCAATGCTGAGGGTAATCGCCACGATCCGGAACGCGAGAGAAAGCCCGAACACGTTAAAAAAAAAGGCGTCTCTCGCTAAGGAACGGAGACGTTTCAAAATTGCAGGGTCGGTTCCGAACATTGAAGAAAGTGACCATATACGCTCCTCAACTGCAACCTCGATTTTTCGCACTGTTTCTCGCGCTTTCCTGCACGGCTCAGATCGCAGTCGAGACGGTGCAATCAGTGCATGGAAGAGTAGGCGCTCTCGTCTGTTTGGGTCTGGTCTGTCGCTTGCTCGCTCGGAATTGGACATCGGCGATCGGAACGACCGTTCTCGCGATAATTCCTGCCTTACTGCTTCTTCATAATCTTCCGGAGACGCAACCACTCAAGAATTTGCGGTCTCCTTTCAATGGCCGCTTTACAATTGATTCCTCGAAAGTGCTGCCATCGGGTGCGCGGAGGCTCGAAGCCCGAGGTTCAATCGGTGGGAGAGTGTTCCGAGCGCTGTTGTCTTCTCCCGACTTGCCGTGGGCGGCGGCATTTGCTCCGGGGAAAAATGTGCGGCTCTCGGTCGACCTTGAGGCCATTCCGGACGGGCCGCGACCCTGGGAGTACTCTGCATACCTTCGCAGACGGGGATTTGCCGCAACAGGCAGAATCAAAGAGAATTCAGAACTCGGTCATCGGGAGGCGATGGAATTGTCGAAGCGCCAAGACTTCGTGGAAACGCTCCATCAAATCACCGGAGGCCGAGAGCCGGCCGCGATTGCACTTGCCGCGACGCTCGGGGACGAAAGTCTTTTAAGTGATTCTTTGCGAAACATCTTTCTTGATTCTTCGTTGATGCACCAGCTGGTGGTGTCCGGATATCAAGTGACGCTCTTTTGGGTGCTTGCATCAACGGTCATTCGGCTCCTTTTGAGGGTGTTCCCCCATAGAGTTTGGAAATTGGGTCTTGATACGCCTGTGAATGTACTCTCGTTTGCAGCCGTATTGTCCTACGTGTTTCTCTTGGACGACGACGTGCCGGCAACGCGGGCGTGGATGGCGCTCGCGATTGTAGTCGTCGGGAGGTTTCTGGGGCGTTCACTTCATCCGCTCCGAACGCTTGGAGTACTCGCCTATGTCGTGTGGATACTTTTCCCGGGCAGCGTCTTCGAAATGAGCTTTCAACTGACCTTCGCTGCTCTCCTTGGATTGCATCTTGGCACGGAGTGGGCCAGCGGTCGGAGTGTTGTCGCGTCGTGGTTTCTGGTTCATTGCGGACCGATCCTGCTCACGACACCAATTCTGCTCTTATGGACCGGCCGAGTCTGTCCGCTGGCATTGTTCTTCAACCTTTTCTTCGGGACCGTCTTCAGCGTTATATTTATTTGCGGGGGCGGACTGAGTCTTGTGGCGTTGTGGCTGAATCTTCCTGGAGCCGTATCGCTTTTGAATTGCCAGCGCCTAGCCGGAGAAATTTTTCTTCGAATTTTGAGGTCGGTGGTAGAAATGGCCGGGATGGCAGGGTTAGGGCCGGTCGAGCTTTCCTCATCCGCCTCGCGAGTACTTGCCGGCGCCCTCTTCATCCTAACCGTGTTTTTGTATCGAAAGGGGGCCGGGAATGTGGTGGCTGACGAATCGAGCTTCAGTTGCTATAAAAATCCACCTCCGTAGGTATGACTCCAGCTGCGGACTTGAAATGACCCCAGCGGCGAACTAAAGAAGAGCTATGCAGCCACCTCAGATCCGAACGGTTAGTCTCATAATTCCGGTTTACAACGAAGCAGAGCACTTGCTGCGTTTCCTTGAACTCATCGACACCCTACAACTCCCACTGGAGAAGGAGCTTGTGATTATCGACGACTGTTCGACCGACGGTTCGCGCGACATCCTCAGGAAATTTTCATTCACGTCAAAAGTTCAGCTCATCGAACAAGAAGTCAACCAAGGTAAGGGTGCAGCGATTCGCCGGGGCATCCTGGCGGCATCGGGAGATATCATCGGAATCCAAGATGCGGATTTCGAGTACGAGCCGAAGGATATCCCTTCACTCCTTGTTCCACTCATCGACGGCAGATGTGATGTGGTCTACGGATCGCGATTCAAAAAATCGGAGCAAGTGCACCGCACGCTCCATTACGCAGTGAACAGAATTCTCACGATTCTGAGTAATTTCTGCTGCGGTCTGTATTTGAGCGACATGGAGACCTGCTATAAATTTTTCAAAGCAGACGTCATCAAGAATATCAAACTAGAATCAAATCGTTTCGGATTCGAGCCGGAGATCACGGCGAAGATCGGGAAGTTGAAGCTCCGCGTGAGAGAGTTGCCGATTTCCTACTTCCCGAGAAATTATCTCGAGGGGAAGAAAATCACCTGGAAAGACGGCATCGCCGCCCTCAAGCATATTTTTCACTACAGCTTCTTCGTTTCGTCGAAAGATTGTTTCCTCGAGACTCTTCCCAAAGATTATATTCCCCGTGGAGGGAACTGGCTCTAGACGGACAATTCGGAAGTCCGTCGATTGTCGATTCAAAAATTTGGTTTGGTGTGTTTCGGCGGCGGCCGCGGTGAGGGACTATTCGCCTGAGCAAGACTTAAATCCAGCTTTTCGATTCACGTTTCTTTTGGATTATCGACTGTTCGAAGAGCTCATCGAGTCTCGAGGCCCATTGGTCGGCCGGGAGTGGTGGAAGACTTTCATCGCTAATGAGCTTGTGCATCGCATCGTTCTTGAACTCCAAGTCGGCGTTTGCGAGCACCGTGGCCTTCGCGATGTCCTTGGGCTCATTCGTTGCCACTAACTTGTTTATCAGCTCCAACCGATCTTCCAGAGCTTGAAGAATTCGCTGAATTTCATTCATCGAAGCGTAGATTCCGGCGTGCGCGTTTTGGACATTCGCAAGAACTCCGCGTTCAACCTCTCTGAGACGAATTTGAGTGTTTTGGATCAACTGGCTCAGCACGAATACGCGCCGGTCCAAGTCCTGCCAAAGCTCTGTTCTTTTCACATCCTCCACAACCTTAAACTCCTCAACGACTCGATCCGGATTTACTGCCTGTCTTAGACTCTCTGGACGCTCAAACATTACCCGAACCTCTCTAGTTTCTCTCTTCCCTCGAATCCGTAATTTTCGATTATCTGCCTCAAATTCTCAAACAACCTCGCGAAAGAGTTTGCGAATTCGGACATTGGAAGGCGAGTCGGAAAGATTACCTCTGAAGCCGGAAGATTCCGTTTGTGGAAGTGTAGAGTATTTCGCCGATAGGAGATTCCTTGAGGTCGAGAATCGGGAGCCCGGATGCCGGAAGGATCACCGCTTCTTCCAGCAACAGTCGCGGCTGGTTATCATCGAAACGGAGACGTTTGATCTGCCCGGTATTAAAATCCGCGAGGAGCAGGGAATCGCGGAGTTCCGGAAACACTCCTCCTTCATAGAAGGTGATGCCGGTGAATCCGAGTGACGGTGAGACCCGGTAGATCGGCTGAATGAAGTTGGGATCGGTATCGCCGCAAGGGAATCCAGGTCTCCACCCATAATTCCCTCCTGGTATGAGCTCGTTAATCTCATCGTCGCAGTCGGGACCATTTTCTGAAACGAACAGGTTCCCGCTCCGAGGATCTTTTGCGATTCCGAAGACGTTCCGGAATCCAAATGAAAATACGGGGCTCCCTGGGAATGGGTTGTCGGAGGGAATCGAGCCGTCTTTGTTCAGCCGGAGGATTTTACCGGCGAGCGAAAGTATCTGTTGGCTCAAGGCTGGATTGTCTGAGTCTCCGGTAGAGATGAAAATGTGATCTTCGTCGTCAAAGGCGAATTTCCCTCCATCGTGACCTCCCGCCGGGATGTTATCGATGAGAAGGAGAGGTTCGACGCCGGCTCCATTCTGCTCACGGTAACGAATCGCTCGATTACGGAGAGGATGCGGAGTCGTCACGTATACATAGACCCAGTGGTTTTCTTCGAAGTCCGGGTCGATCGAGACGCCCAGAAGACCCTGAGCAGTTCCAGTCGGCACCGGCAGCGTAACGAACGGCTGAGCCTGAAGGCCTGTCTCGGCGAGGATTCTCACTGCTCCAGTTTCCAATTCAGTGAAGAATATTCGACCGTCCGGAGCGACGTCGAGGCCTACAATGAAATTGGGACTCGAAAAAATGAGTTCAGATCGTAATGTTAGCGGTGTTCCAGGTCCTGAGCCGCCGCCTCCTCCACCGCCTCCGCAACCCGGAAGCGTGACGAAAGCTAAGAGAATGACGGCGAGGGATTTAAAATAGGAGGTCTTCATAGGCTGCACTTGTCCCGAAAACCTCTATAATGTGTCAATGAGGATCGTCATTGAAAGGTCGGCCTCAATGATTGCGGGATACTTCGGTTAATGGCAGGGTTTAATTACGACACTTAAACAAAAGCAACGGCACATGGGTCGGCGTCTGATCCGAACGGTTTTTCTCCTCAGTATCTCGCTTCTGGCTCCTTCGTGGGCCGCGTCTGCTCATGCTATTTCCGTCTACATTCTGAACTCTCTTCAGCCGAGTGAGCCGGGGGCGGTTCTCGAAATCACGAGCGTCAAAGGCATCGGAGTTTCGGGAAATCAGAAAATGCTGGTTATGCCGGGTGAGAAAAAAAGAGTTTATGCCCGCCATGTTACCGGATTTGTCCTCTCGAGAGTTTACGGAGACTTCAAGACCCTCTACGATGTCAAATGCCCGGAGGATGTGAGAATCAAGGATGTTCTCATCATCGGACTGAGCGAAATCCAGAAAAACACCGTCGGCGCCGGCTGTGAGGTGATTCGCGAGGGTAAGTGGACGCTCGAGTCCGGCACTTCCTGGCAGCAAAAGAAAAAATAAGCGTAAGTGTCAGCTTTCCCGCACTCTTCGTTGAAACGATAGGAAAAAGTTCATGCGCAGGCACAGACTCGGCTTTTTTCCTATCATTCCGCCTCGATTGCGGGACAAGCCGAACACTTACATAATAAGAAACAATACGTTCGCGGTGATTGAAAGGATCGTGACATAGAGGTCATGATGAATCTGACTGTCGAAACGATTGTTATAAAGGAAGATCGATGGCTGCTGAGATGATTCCATTTTTGAGAGTCCTTCATGTTCTCTCTCTCTTTGCGTTGGCGATTCTCACAGGGGCGGCTTTTGCCGGAACGCTTCCGGGGCAGAGCGCGGATTCTGTCGCCGCCCGCCGGAAAATTGTTCTCATGTGGTCGGGGATCGCCAGCGTTCTCATCTTCCTCACGGGCTTCGCGATGCTCGGCATGACCAAATCCGGCTTTCCGTTTTGGGCGATTGTGAAAGTCGCTTGCTGGCTCGCGCTTTCCGCGCTTGCCGGTTTAGCTTTTCGTCAGCCGAATAATATCAAAGCCTTTTCTTGGATTGCCGGAGCGGCAGCATTCACTGCGCTGGTCATGGTGTTCTTCAGACCGCATCTTTAGTGCCGCATGAGCCCGAGCAGTCCATTGAGGTCAGAACCCACCACTCGATTTGATCCGCCGGAGCATAAAGTGCCGGAGCCTGAAACCGTTGTGCCGGAGCTTTCGCGCCGCGCGAAGTGGATGCTTGTTATCATAGGGTCGCTGATCGGAATTCTTTTCGGTCTTGTTGCCGGATTCGTCGTAAAACGCGCGAACGCTCCTGAGCTTCCGGAAGGCAGCTCATTTGAGAATCTCTCCGATTTCCGGAAAGCTCTCTCAGAGAGGGACAGTAGAGATACAAAAGCAGACAGTTCCGTCAGCCTTCGTTCGATCATCGTGGGCGATCCTTCCGATCAGATTATTTACCGCCTTGCCCCCAACTTGAACCTCAAATTCCAAGAGGTCCCGGTTCGAACGAACTCTTTCGGAATTCGGGGACCGGAGCGACCTCTGGCCAAGCCGGATGGCGTCTATCGGATCATGCTACTCGGAGATTCGTTCGCGTTTGGTTGGGGCGTAGAGGAAGATAAAATCTTTGCGACTCGAATTGAAGAGATCTTGAACGAAAGCGGTGGCGTTTCAGGCAAGAAGGTCGAGCTGTTCAACTTCGGTGTGCCCGGCTACTCGACGTTTCAGGAAGTGGCGATGTTTCAGGACCTCGGCGTAAAGCTGAAGGCCGACGCCGTTCTGGTTTATTTTGTCGATAATGATTTCGGGTTACCGTTTTTCATCAAAAATTTTGACGGCGTATCGAACGAAATGATGAGCAATCGACATTTCGTCAAGTCTGAGCGGACAGAAGATCCGGAAGTGCAAAAGAAACGCCGAGAACTTCTTTCCTTACTCGACGCCAATCACGCGCTCAATCGTCTCGCAGATACAGCGAAGGAGATGGGTATCCCTGTTTTCTTTACCATTAATCCGGGAAAGAACGCGGAGAAGATGGTTCAGCGACTTTGGGTTTTGCAGAAACGGCCGGACATCAAACATGTTTGGGTGCGGGATCTGTTGCTGGCCCAAATTGAGTCCGAAAAGATTGACCCAGCGACGCTCACGCTCGCAAACGATCCGCATCCGAGCGCCAAGAAGCACGAGATGCTTGCACAGCTTTTGGTTCGACGTCTCCGAGAGTCGGGTCTGCCGCGCTAAAATTTAAATTCGGCTCAGTCCTCAAGACCGTCAAACTCCTCTGAGCACGATTGCTTGCATGTCTCGGCGATGCAGTGAAACGTGCATGCCTCTGATCCTGGTTCTCCGGAGCCGCACGTGGAGCGGCAATATGGATCGGCACTGACTTTGCATTGGTCGCAGGCGTATTTCGGTCGCGGCGCGGATTTCGAGAATCCGGCATCCGGGAGCGTGCATTGATTCGCGCATTTTTGTTTCGCGCACGACTTCCGGCATTTCTCGTAATGAGGAGATGCTCGATCGCAGATATCCGGACACCCCTCCGCGAGAATCCTGTTAAGACATTTTTGACATTTCTCTTGCGCGCTATCCAACGAGTTGCTGGTCGAATACGAAGTCCCTTGGCACTTTTTCTGACACGCGGGTTTGACGCATGCCTGGACGCAGCCGTCGTAGGTCGTTCGATCGGGGGCGTTGTCGCATTTCGTGGAGCAACTAATGCGCTTCTGAGTTTGGCAATCGGAGCAGGCGTCAGCCTTCGCCTCCTCTCGAACGCCTGCAAGAAGCGCTATCATCAGAAGCAAGGGGTAGATGAATTTCGTCACGCAGTCTCCTGATCGTCCGGCCGGACCTTATCGCTCGTCCTTATAATCCGGGAGGGCTCCATCGGTCCTCATTGAGGTTATGAGGATTTCCCCAATAAGTTTGTTGAATTGGGTGAAACCCGAGCTCAATCCGGACGATAGAACCTCTTCACGTTCTATTGTATAGACGGACCGGACCAGAGGAAAGTAGCTTCCGGAGTCACGTTAGGTGCCAGCTCGGTATATTAGAGTGCTTCTCAAAAGTTTGTCCGTTTGCCGAGAATCACTTTGGTCGGATCCGCCATATGGGTGACCGGAGCATGCAGAAGAACTTAGGACAGAACTTTCGAGAACTGCTTTAGAGATAGGACGAGGGAGAACGATGGCGTTTCAATTGAGCCGGAAAATTGAAGTGGGTGTTGGATCAGTGACGAAGAGAGGCGTGTTCGGATTTTTCGCATTTCTGCTCACGTCGGCGGCGGACGCCTTCGCTCATCCGGGTCATCCGCATCTCCCGGGGGCATCCGATCACCTTCCCTTTCAGCTTCCCGGCGTGGAAATCGGCATTGGCTTCATGCTCCTCTTCACGGTGCTTGTTCTCGCTACTTCGTTTATCGAATTCGGAATTCTGATTTACCAAGCTGCAAAGGCAGCGCCGCGAGTCGTCCGGCGCGTTCGCGGTGTCTTGGCCGCATTTGTTTCACTTTTTCTTCTGAGTGCCTGCTCGAGCGGAGGCGGTGACGAAGGCGGTTCGCCAGGTGGCCGACCATCTGCGCCAGCAGTTCGGATTCTCCACGCGGCTATCGACGTCGAACCGGTTCGATTGATGTCCCCTGATCTCAGCTCAACCGACGCCCGTTACATGCAGGACAACGTGGGATACGCGACCTTCCCGCAGGGTCCGCAGAACCTCGTTGTGGAGCGCCGGAATTCGCCCGGCGCTGTCGTCGCTGCAATCTCCGGGCAGATTCAAGATGAAACCTATTACAGCCTCCTTCTCTCGGGTGAGGCCTCTCAAGATCGCTTTAACCTTCGTCTACTCCCCGAACCCGTCGGACGACCCGAAGCCGGGTTCGGAAGAGTCCAGCTTGTTCACGGCCTCATCGGGGCGAATACTATTGTCCTCCGCAGCGGCTCATTCACGCTTGGGCCGGTTGAGTTTCGCTCATCGAGCGGGTACGCCGATCTGCCCGCGGGGCCGCAAACACTGCTTCTCTCGACGAGCGATGGCCGAAACCTCGGATCGGTAACTATTGACCTTGCTGATCGAGGGGAAGCAACCGTGCTCGTCGGTGGATCGCTCGGCGATGGGGTTATCTTTCGCAGAGTTTATAATTAGCCGCTTGTCCAGCAGCCTCGTTTCTGGGCCGCCTTTTCTGCCATGGATCTGTCTCACGAATGTTTACGCCTTTAGGGTGTGTTGCGCGCTGTCATCTTTTTTCGAAAGGCGGACAAACATCTCGCTTTCTAAATCTTGCGTCCATATTATGAAACACGAAGTCTTACGATGATTGCACGATATTCCGCGGCAATCGGCGTAGGCTCATCTTTCCGCACTGTGCTCGCTCATAAAAATTGAAACCGTCTCCCGCGGAGGCGCACCACTGGTGAGATTCAATATTTATGCGGAACGTTCAGTCGATCCCTCAAACAAATTTTCAACTTGTCATACCAACTGCCGTTCTTCCGGGGACTGGCACCAAGGCCTCGGCGAACGGCTCGCTCGTTGCGCTCGAGGTGCCAGGACAAGAGGATAATGCTCCTCCCGCGATCAAGGAGAACATCGAAAAAGAGGCATTGAGATAGCGCGAACCGGCTCGAGCTTGAGTATCACCAACTCAGAAGCGAAAATTCGAGCCGCCGGGTTTTGGACCTCTCTCGCCGTGATTGACCACCGGGAGTTGAGGTCAGACTACGGCGAGGCGAAGGTCGGCTACACCAACCCAAGGCTTAATGCGGATAAAACCATAATTACGACGCCAGAGAGAATGGACGATCTCGAGAACTGTGGGGTCAATCGACGTGGAGCATCGAGAACTCGATAGGAAAGTGGGGAAAACGATTCTCTCACTTTCGATGACGGCAAAATGAGACGTCTGATTCACGACGAGAGAGGTTGGGAAGTTGAGAGAGCGGCCGTGCCGCGAACACTCCCGGCGAGCGAGGATCCCCTAGGATTTGTTGACCGCCGGCGAGGCAGGTATCGGTGCCGGCGTTTCCTTCTTTCGTGCGGCAAAAGCGATTCCGATGCAGAGGGCATAAACTACAAGCAGCGGCACCGCGAGCAGCATCTGGCTTACTACATCCGGCGGGCTGAACACACCCGCGACGATGAAAATTCCAACGACAAAATAGCGGACGTAGCGGAGCAAGAACTCGTGCGTGAGCAAGCCGAGTTTTGCAAAGAAGAAACTGATCAGAGGTAGTTCGAAAACCACGCCGAAAACGAGAACCATTTTCAGCACGAAGCTGAAATACTCGCCCACCCGGATGGCGGGAGTTACGTTGATCGAAAGAAACTCCTGCGAGAAGAAGTGGAATGCGACAGGCAGCACTGCCTTGAAGCAAAAGAGCACGCCCAGAATGAATGAGAGGCTGGAGAAAAAGACAAAGGGAAGCGCGAATTTTCGCTCTTTCGGATGCAGGCCGGGAGCCACAAACAACCAAAGCTGGAAAAACGAAAATGGAATTGAAAGTATTACGCCGGCACTGATCGCGACTTTCAGCTTACAAAGAAATGCCTCCGAAGGCCCGGTGCCGATCAATTCTAACTTTCCAAATGAGTCGCGAATAGGTCCGGTAAGCAGAGCAAAAAGTGGTTCGACCCAGTTATACGCAATCGCAGTGCAAATAGTAACGCCGATCAAGGTCCGGAGAATCCGAGTACGCAGCTCTCTTAGGTGATCGGAGAACGGCATCTCAGCAAAGTAGTCCGGCTTATTCGGCATCGTGTTTCTCGATCGCGATCGTAACTATTCTAATTGACGTTTCCCTTGTGCGGCCCGCCGAGGGGTGAGCCTTCGGCTCCGGAATTCCCAGGGTCGGATGCTCCTTCCGCGGTGGATTTTTCGGAAGACACAGGCGCCGACTCTATTTTTACCTCTGTCAAAGGCGCTTTAGGAACATCTGCGCTGTCTAATCTCGGAGTCGCAACGTTCGGAGCTCCGAGATTCTGGGCACTCTGAGGATTCAAGGGCTCCGACCGAAGCGTACGCTCGAAATCCTGGATCGGACCTCGAAATTCAGTTTTCATGTCGTCCATGGACCGTCTGAGCTCGGCCATCGTCTTTCCGAGCGTCCGCGCGAGCTCCGGGAGCTTGTCCGGGCCGAAGACGAGAAGCGCGACAACGAGAATGACCAACACCTCTCCGAATCCCAATCCGAACATAACAATCCTTGGCAGCTATCCCTGTGTTTCGAACGTTCTGGTATTAGTATCACAGGCCCAAAAAGGTCGACAGGTCCGGTGGCTTACGCTTTCGAGGGACAAGCCCCACAATATTCATATGCCGCGCCCCTTTTACTTTCTGACATCCGGAGAATAAACATAGGCCCCAACCGAAGTTGCTGGTAGAAATCAGCTTTGAAGACCCTGCATCTACGCCCGTCGAAGAGGCTGCGCCGTGAGTATTCCGGAACATATAATTGAAGAAATAAAAAGCCGGACAAGCATCAGCGAGATTGCCGCCGAATTCGTTCAGCTTCGTCGATCTGGTCAAAACCAAGTCGCACTCTGTCCCTTTCATTCGGAGAAGTCGCCGTCGTTTCATGTTCGTGAGGAACAGGCGAGCTTCCATTGTTTCGGCTGCGGAAAGCATGGGACCGTTTTCACGCTTCTCATGGAGCTTCGAGGAATGACATTTCCCGAAGCGGTGCGCTACCTCGGTGCGAAGCTTGGTATCGAGATGCCGGACGAGACAAAGTCCGACAGAAGAGACGACGCAGAGAAGAAGCGGCGAGCATTGGCTCGAGCGATCTGTTCGTCCGCGACCGAAGTCTATCGAGAGAGTCTCGCCCGTCTGCCTTCCGCCGGGAAGTACCTGGACGGACGTCGTATGTCCGCCGCCACTTTGGAGAAATTCCAAGTTGGTGCTGCTCCTGATTCTTGGGAGTTCATTGCCAAGAGTCTCTGGGAGAAACTTCCGGAATTCGTCCGCGCCGGGACGGCTGAGCAGGAAATGCTTAAGCTGACAGAAGAGCTCGGATTGATTAAGCGCCGCGACGGAAGTGAAGCAGATTTTTTCGACGTCTTCCGGAACCGCATCATATTTCCCATCGCTCGGAGCGATGGGGCCTCAATCGCGTTCGGAGGCCGCATTATTCCGCCGAATGCGAATACCCGTGCGCCGAAATATTTGAACTCTTGCGAAAGTCTCCTCTACCAGAAGCGGCAAACGCTTTATGGACTTCCACAGGCGATGCGAACTCTTCGTTCAAAAAAGCACGGGTTCGTCGTGGAAGGCTACATGGACGTGCTCGGACTTCATCAAGCCGGTGTTGAGAATGTGGTTGCGACGTGCGGCACTGCTGCTTCCGATCAACATGCCGCACTCCTCCGACGTTTCGTCGAACGAGTGACAATCGTGTTCGACGGAGATCCCGCGGGGAGAAAAGCGGCGGCGCAGGTGTTTGAAGTTTTCTTGAACAGCGGACTCGATTGCTACGTCGTTTCTCCGCCCGAAGGAGAAGATCCTGATACGCTCGCGCAGAAGCTCTCAACCGAAGAGCTTCACCAATATTTAGATCAAAAGAAACAGCCACTCTTCGAGCTCTACCTCGAAAATCTGATTCAGGAGTTTACAGGAGGCGAAGCGTTATCTCCCGCGACCTCGGGAAAGGTTGCCACACGGCTCTCGCAGCTTTTTGGAAAGGTGAAAAATTCAGTGGAACGTGAGTTCCTTATGCGCCGGAGTGCGGAAGAGCTCGGTGTGACAGTGAGCTCTCTGGAACATCTCATCCGTGAGGAGGCTTTGAGCGGGAGAAAAATCGTTCGTGCTTCGAACGTGGATCGCGTGAGGCAGAATCCGCCGCCTGAGATGCCAAACCAATCACCCGCAAGTACATCTTCACGCCCCGCATCGCGGCGGAGCACCCCGGCGGCAGCCGACTCGAAGCGAAGAGTCTTAAAAGCCTACTATCAACAGCTCCTCATTGCGGTCGTCAGCGAACCATCACTCTCGACTGAGCTGCTGAGTTTGACCGCATTCTCCGAAGGAGGTCTTGAACTTCCGAAGAAGCTCGTCTCCTTTCTCGAGGCGGTCCAGAAGAAAAGCACCGGCGGTGAAGGGGGCGAGTGGGATCGGCCGTTCGACGGCGGGGTGACGGAAGAAGACCTTCGGCTGCTGCTCAATGAATATGGTTTTCCGGCGGAAGCCGTGATGCTCGAGGTAAAACAACAGATGAGTTCCAGGGGATTTTCGGCGCAGGCGGTGGTTCGCACCGTCCCAGAGGTGGGTTCCCGGCATTCGCTAAAGACCGAGATAGAAAACCTCAAAGCGAAGCAATCGCAGGAGGGCGATGCGGAATATGCCCTCAAAATCGCTCAGGAAAAGCTCCAAAAGCGCCGCACTTTGGACAGGCTCAATCGTCCGTGATCAATGAATTATTCGGAGTCAGGGGCTTGGCTTAAAACTCGGGTAATGAGAGATAAGCGAGTCCCGAATTTGGGGCTATCGCTCGGTGGTTACGACCGGTAGATTGCAGCCCCCTGTCGACACTGGTTTGAGCCGGGAGGGTTCTCCAAACCCAGCCTCTCGTCCGCAAATCGAAAGGCGGATCGGAGGGAGGTTGTTGGAGGATATCACTTTCGTAACTATATGGAGTATCGAGGACAAGCTTCACTGCTTTCCAACATAACATCGGTGGGTCCGGATCGCGGGCTGAAAATTAAAGTGGTGAGTGTAAAAACTCGCGGCGCATTTGTGTTGTCTTAGAAAATATGACGAAACGGACTGATAATACCAAATCTGGAAATCGACTCGGTGGTGATTCTGCGAAGAAAAAAGCTGCTCCGGGCGAATCATCCAACTCCAATGGCCGTGGACCGGCCGTAGCGGAGGGTGCCGGCCAAGATAGCGGTGGCGACGAGCCGATCGAAGAACTCTTCGGAATGCTCGGAGATGCTGAGATCGATCCCATTGAAGAGGAAGCAACCGAGGAAGAGGCGGCTCCTGAAAGAATTCGTATAACCGAGACTGAGGGCGAGGCCTATCCTGATGCTTCCGTGGTTACGACGGGAGTCGGAAGAGGCAGCGATCCGGTCCGAATGTATCTTCGTGAGATGGGAGGAGTTAGTCTTCTCACTCGCGAAGGCGAAGTGGTCATCGCGAAGCGAATCGAAGAAGGTCAATTCGAAGTAAAACGTGAGCTCCATCGCGCTCCAGAAGCGCTTGCCTATATTCTTGAACTCGCTGATCTCCTAAAAGATGATCAGATCCGCATTCGTGATCTCTTCGGAGACGAAGATACAAGCGCGAACCCGGAAGAGATCGAAGAAGAGGAAGAAGAGGAAATCGAGGAGCCGACGGACGACGAAGGAAAGTCATCTGACGGGGCTGACGAGAAGACTCCTCAAATTTCTGTTCACGAGGAAGAAGCGAAGAAGAACTTCTTCAAAAAGACTGCTCTCATTAAACGCCATCACAAGAGCATTCAGGACGCATTCTTGCTCGTTCGCAAATCGGCAAAGGGCGGGAAAGCGTACCAAGAGAATCTCAAGAAGTACGAAAAGCTGCGTGACAAGTCCGTTGAGAAGTTCGAAGAGCTCCAGCTCGCCGCGAAGCACGAAGAGGCGATCATCGTGCGCCTCCGAGCTCACCGGGAAAGTCTCCTCGGCGCGAAGAAGTCTCTTGAGCTCGTGCAGCGCCAAACCGGCCGCCCCCTCAACGAGTTGTATGAAGCCGCTGATGAGATCCAAGGCGACGATCAGCTCGCATTCAAACGGGTTTGCCGGCGGCTGAAACTCAAGGCTACGGAAGCTCGAGATGTCGCGGACGCGCTTCTTGCCGCGCGGAAAAGCGTACAAGCCCTCGAGCAAGCTACGACGATGGAAGCCGCTGAGCTTGAGCGCAGCGTTCTCGCTATCGATCGTTCTGAGCGGAAAGTTCAAAACGCCAAGCAAGAGCTTGTCGAAGCCAACCTCAGGTTGGTTGTATCGCTCGCGAAGAAATACACGAATCGCGGCCTACAGTTCCTCGACCTCATTCAGGAAGGGAACATCGGCCTGATGAAAGCGGTCGACAAATTCGAATATCAACGTGGTTACAAATTCTCCACGTATGCCACGTGGTGGATACGACAGGCGATCACGCGCGCTATTGCCGACCAGGCACGAACGATTCGTATTCCAGTTCACATGATCGAGACGATTAACAAGCTCGTTCGAGTGACGCGATACCTCGTTCAGGAATTCGGCCGAGAACCGCTGCCCGAAGAGATTGCTGAGCGGATGGACATCTCGGTCGAGAAGGTTCGGAAGGTCATCAAGATTGCGAAGGAGCCGATATCACTCGAAACACCAATCGGAGATGACGCTGATAGCCATCTCGGCGACTTCATTGAAGACAAGCGGATCGTCTCGCCATCGGACGCAGTTGAGAATCTAAATCTGCAAGAACAGACGCGCCGCGTTCTCGGCACTCTGACTCCGAGAGAAGAGAAAGTTCTCCGGATGCGTTTCGGGATAGGAGAAAGAAGCGATCATACTCTCGAAGAAGTGGGAAAAAGCTTTGACGTTACGCGAGAACGGATTCGGCAGATTGAAGCGAAGGCGCTTCGAAAGCTTCGTCATCCGAGCCGCTTGAAGAAGCTGAAAAGCTTAGTCGAGAAGATTTAGTCGTTCTAGTGCCGCCTCGGCAAAATCAACTACCAAAGGTAGTTGATTTTGTGCGGCACGCGAGGCGAAGCCGAGCCAGGAAATGCCTAGCGCTCGGTTCGTCACGGGAAGACAGTGCAAGGCGCAGTTTGGTAGATTATTTCCTGAACGGAGCGCTAGTCTCATGTTCACGGCCTCATAGCTCAGTTGGTTAGAGCACCCGGCTCATAACCGGAGGGTCCCAGGTTCAAGTCCTGGTGGGGCCATTTTCAATTTCATAAAGCGTTCACGCGCGACTGCGTTTTCAGCTTTGTTCCCGATCGGGGATGAGGAAGATGACGGCAAGGAGTGCGAGCAGCGCGAGACACATCAGCTGATAGTTGGCTCGAAAAAAAACGAGGACTCCGTACGAGAGCCCGATCGTTATGAACCAGTGAGCAAAGGTTTCTAACCCGTGCGCATGAGTCGGTGATGGCGATTCCAAGGCTTCAAAAATAACGAACGTCAGTATTAACCCCAACATGAATCCGCCGAGAGAAACCGCTCGGAGAATTCGTCTTGAGCTTTGAAGGCGAGCGTCGTTTCCAATCGCCAGGCTCGAGCAGCCCGGAATTGCCGCAAGCCCGGTTCCTGAAATAATCGATGTGCAGATCCGCAATCCGAGATTGCCTTCGTGATTGCTGAAGAGGCACCACGGGATAAGAACCGACACTGCGTGGATGCAAGCTGGAACCATCAAGAAACCAACCGACAGAAAAATTATGCGTCGAAGATGAACCACAATTACCTCCTGTCCGCGCTCAATTGAACACCACGTTCACGAACGCGTGACTCAACTCTTTGTTATGAATTCACCAAACACAGTTCGACTTCGAGGGTTCACAGTTTTCAAATCTCGGCCCCCGGCAACAAACTGCAGGCGGATGGAAATTACGGATTGACCGCCTCTGGCCGACCTTTGAACCGGGAACGGAGAGATCGTCAAAGCTCGGTTATAGACTCGAGCTTAATTACCTCGGCAATCACTGTAGATTCGCGTCGGGAGTAAATCCTTGAACATGCGGTGGGAAAGGAGCATAACCGCCAGACGAATATTCGGGGTAGTGGCGGAGAGACGATGAACGAAGTCAGTTCGATATTAGTCGCGTTGTCCTGTTTGGACGCAGAGATCACTGCGTTCGACATGAAGGAAAAGGCAATCCTCTCGGAGCGCCAGAAATTTGCGACTGAGGTGAAACAGCTTGAGCAAGCGCTAGCTCAGGTTGGAGCGTCACATGCAGCCGCAACCGAACGTCAAGCTGCCGAAGAGGCCAAACTCAGAGACGAACAGCGAAAAATCGTCGAGCGCCGAAAACAACTCAGCGCACTCGGCGGTTCAAAATCCGCGCGACTCCTCGAGCGAGAGGTTGATGTTGCCGGTCGCGCGATCGTCCAGCTCGAGGCGAAAGTCGTTGCAACGCTCGAAGAAGTTGAGAAACTTGACCGCAAACGTCAAGAAACCCAATTGAATCTTGAAGTGAAGCAGCAAGAGAAAGACACTCTTGAGCCGGGCTGGGCTGATACTCTCGCAACCGTTAAGGAAAGCGTCACCTCCAAGAAAAAGGAACGGGAGGCGAATCTGCTGCTTCTCACTCCGCCGATTCGTCAAACATACACCCGAGTCGGATCGCGTTATCCCGGAAGCGCCGTTGCAAGAGCCGAGGGTGGCTCATGCAAGGCTTGTTTTCGTGCCTTGCCTGCGCAGGTGTTCAACTCAGTCTTGATGGGGAAGGAATTGGTTCAGTGCCCAGGCTGCAGTCGAATCCTTGTTTCGTCGGAACTCTTTCCACCGAAGGATGGAGCCGAAGCAAGCAAGCCTGCAGCTGTGGTTGCCGACGCGGCGTAGGAAACTCTCGTCCAGTCCGCTACCGGCGAGAGACTTCGCCGCGGGACTGAGAAGATGCTCATTTCGTTCAGCCGGAGTCATCGACGCAGACGTGACACCGCGGCGAGCTCAAAAAAGCAAAAACAATTTAATATTCTAATCGATAGAGCGGAAAAGTTTATCTGGATTTTTCAGCTGACAGCTCGGGCGCGCCGCTTGCAACTTATGAATGAAATACATATTATTCATTGGCTGCAGTGATGAAAGTCGAAAGCGTCCCGATTCACTGAAGCATAACAAGGACTTCTACCTTTTAACCCGGTCCCGAGAGGCCAGGAAGGGTGGTGAAAATGCAAAAAACGCTTCCACATCTGCTCGCGGGACTCCGCCCGAACCTGCCAACCGGCACTGCATTTGCTTCTTCCTTCAATCTTTTCTCAGCTTTTCGAAGAAAATTTCTTGAAACGGCAGGCTTCTTTTTCACTGCCTTCTCACAGCGCATTTCGTCACAGTGCATTCCGATACGGTGCTTTCCGATACGGTGCATTCCGTCACTCGTCTGCTCCGTGCGAGTCGGGTTGCACAAATTTTCTTATCTTTCGGCGATTTGTTCGCCGCTTACTTTTTATCCATCAGCTTCGGCATTAACTGTTGGTTCTCTCTATGACTGATACGACTCAGAAAGCTTCCTTGATCAAAGAACGCGAAATCGGCCCTGATTGGGTGCAGGTGATGGATCCGGAGTTGGTCCGGCGCTCGGTCGCCAGAATCTCTCACGAGATACTCGAGCGAAACGGCGGCGCGGGCCGCATCGGGCTCGTCGGCATCCGGACGCGTGGTGAGTTCCTCGCTCAGCGGATTCAGCATCAGCTCGAAGTTATCGAAGGGAAGAAGGTTCCGCTCGGTGTTGTCGATATCACTCTCTACAGGGATGACCTCTCGAAGAGCGCTGAGCAGCCTCTCGTGCGCGGAACTCATCTTCCGTTTAACCTCGACAAGCTTGCCATCATTCTCATCGACGACGTGCTGTTCACGGGGCGAACGGTGAGAGCCGCCCTGGATGCACTAATTGATTTCGGACGGCCACAATCAATTCAGCTTGCTGTGTTGTGTGACCGCGGGCATCGCGAGCTTCCAATTCGCGCCGATTATGTGGGCAAGAATATCCCAACCAGCCGTTCGCAGTCGGTCGAAGTTTGCTTGGCCGAGCGGGACGGAATCGACGCTGTCTATGTGCATGAGAGGAAGAAGAAGTAACTACGGAGCATCGGTATGCTAGTCGGACCACATCTTCTTGGAATCGCCGGCCTGACCAAAGAGCAGGCTGAATTCTATATCGAGAATGCGGAACAGTTCGTTGAAGTCAGTGAACGTGACGTCAAAAAGGTTCCGACCCTTCGAGGGAAGACGGTCGTAAATCTTTTTCTGGAACCTTCGACGCGGACTCGCAGCAGCTTCGAAATCGCCGGCAAGCGTTTAAGTGCCGATGTAATCAACGTGTCTGGAAGCTCAAGCAGCACGACGAAGGGCGAGACTCTGATCGATACTGCAAGGACTCTGCAAGCGATGCGGCCGGACGTCATCGTCATGCGGCATTCATCGAGTGGCGCGTGCCATCTTCTCGCGAGAGAGGTTCCAAACGCTTCTATTGTGAATGCCGGGGATGGTTTGCATGAGCACCCCACGCAAGCGTTCCTCGACGCGCTTACTATCCGGCAAGCACTCGGCCGACTTACGAATCTCACGATTACTCTCGTGGGAGATGTGTTGCGAAGCCGAGTCGCTCGTTCAAACATCCTGCTTCACCGACTCTTCGGAAACACAGTCCGTATCGTCGCTCCGCCTACATTGGCGGTTCCTGAATTCCAGGAGTTCGGATGCGAGGTGTACCACGAGATGGGACCAGCGCTTGAAGGGGCAGACGTGGTGATGTCGCTTCGAATGAAGCACGAATATTTGAAAGATCACTTCGTCCCCAACCTCGATGAATACACTCGCCGCTTTTATATTTCGGAGAGAATCCTCGCAAAGCATGCCCCGAATTGTGTGGTGCTCGCTCCAGGACCGTTTATTCGTGGAACGGAAATTGATTCCGGGGTTATTGACGGTCCGCGTTCATTGTATTCGCGTCAGGTCACAAACGGTGTCGCGGTAAGAATGGCGGTGCTGTTTCTTCTCTGTGCTGAGAACGCGCAAGAGGAGGACGCCGCGCTTCGTCTCTCTCAGGAGGTAGCATGAAAAATTCGGGGAAGAGCAATCGGCCGACTTTGATTGTGGGGGCAAGAGCATTTGACCCATCGATAGGCCTCGACGAGCCGAAGAACATCGTTCTGGAAGACGGAAAGATTACGGCTATCGACTCACCGGGAGCGCTTGCCAAGTATCCGGACGCAGAAGTTTTGGAAGCGAAGGGATTGCTACTCACTCCCGGCCTTATCGACCTCCACGTTCATCTTCGCGAACCCGGGCAAGAGTGGAAGGAAACGGTCGCGACAGGCGCCGCGGCTGCAGTAGCCGGTGGGTTTACGACGATCTGCTGCATGCCGAACACAGTGCCGCGAAATGATACTTCGTCGACCACGAGATATATTCTGACGAAAGCCGAAGAAGCTAACCTCGCCCGAGTCCTCCCCATCGGTGCGATTACATTAGGCGGAAACGGTGAAACTCTCGCTCCCATGCTTGAGCTTAGAGAGGCGGGCTGCGTCGCTTTTTCAGACGACGGCCGACCGGTGATGGACGCAGGAATCATGCGCCGGGCACTTGAATACAATCTCATGCTCGGCACGGTGCTGACGGTGCACGAAGAAGATCTGAACTTGAGTCATGACTTCGTCATGAACGAGTCCGCACGCAGTCTCCGTATGGGGCTTCGGGGAATGCCCGACGCTGCAGAGAACGTCATGATTGCAAGAGATATCGAGCTCGCTCGATTGACCAAAGGACGAGTTCACTTCTGCCATGTGAGCACTCGTCGAGGTGTCGAGCTCATTCGCCGGGCGAAAGAGGACGGGATTCCGGTTACGGCCGAGGTCCTTCCGCACAACTTCACACTCGATGACAGCGCAGTCGAGGGCTTCAACACCCAGGCGAAGATGAGCATGCCGCTTCGCGGAGTGGACGATATGGAAGGAGTGCTCGAAGGCTTAGCTAGCGGTGTCATTGACGTGATTGCAACCGACCATGCTCCCCATGAATCGGATTCAAAAAATATCGAATTTGATAAGGCGTCATTCGGGATTCTCGGCCTTCAGACTGCTGTCCCGCTGACTCTTGCAAAGGTCCGGGAAGGCAAGCTTTCGCTGAAGCGCGCGATTGAGGCGTTGACGTCAGCTCCCGGCCGCTGCTTCAAGATTCCGCATGCTTCTCTCACTCGCGGCAGCATTGGAGATGTGACGCTTATCGACCTCGAGAGATCGATCAAAATGACGCCGGAGATTATTCGCTCAAAGAGCAAGAATACTCCGTTTCTGAATTGCGAAATGAAGGGTGTGGCCGTCTATACTTTCGTAGGCGGCGTAAAGAAATTTTCATTTGAAGAGGAGTTTGGCCGTGGCGCATGAAAAAGCGACTCTCGCTCTCGCTGACGGGACGATTTTCGAGGGTTATTCAATTGGAGCTTCAGGAGAGACGGCCGGTGAGGTCGTTTTTAATACCTCGCTCTACGGGTACCAGGAGATTCTCACCGACCCATCATACGTAAAGCAGATTCTGACCTTTACGTATCCGCACATCGGAAACGTCGGAGTGAACCCCGAGGATGTTGATTCGAGCAAGATTCACGTTTCGGGTTTAGTTGTTCGCGAGCTGTCAGAGCAGCGATCGAATTTCCGAAGCAACGCAACGCTGAGTGAGTATCTCAAGCAAAACCACGTTGTCGGGATTGGCGGGGTGGATACCCGGAAGCTCGTCCTCCATCTTCGCACTTTCGGTTCGCAGACCGGTGTGATTGCAACCGGTCACAAAAACCCGAGCGACCTCGTCGACAAGGCTCGAAAGGAGCCTTCGATGGAAGGGCTGGATTTGGTTCCTGAAGTGACGACACCGAAGATGTACGAGTGGCAAGAAGGCGGCTTTATGCCTTTTGAGAAAGGAATGCCAACGGGCTATCGAAGCTTTACTTCCAACGAACTCGCCGGTCGGCCACACGTTGTCGCCGTCGACTGCGGGATTAAGTTTAATATTCTTCGCCTCCTCGTGGATTACGGATTCAGGGTCACAGTTGTTCCGGCTCAAACCACCGCCGAGCAGATTATGAAACTTTCGCCGGATGGTATTTTTCTCTCCAACGGTCCGGGAGACCCGGCGGTCGTGACGTACGTCAGAGATTCCGTTAAGGCGCTGCTCGGGAAAAAGCCCATTTTTGGAATTTGTCTTGGCCATCAGATCCTCGGTCACGCCGTCGGAGCACCTACATTTAAGCTCAAGTTTGGTCATCGTGGCGGGAATCATCCCGTGAGAAATGCGCTGACGAACAAGGTGGAGATCACCGTACAAAATCACGGCTTCGCGACTGACGCCGCGAAGGTTCCATCGGGCGTCACGATTACGCACATGAACTTGAACGACAATACCATTGAGGGCCTGGCCGTTGATGGTGCGAAGGCGTTTTCGGTTCAGTACCACCCCGAGGCATCACCCGGGCCGACGGATGCACGTTATCTGTTTAAGCAATTTGCCGAGTTGGTAGAACGAGGATGAAGTGAGCAATGCCAAAAAGAACTGATATCTCTTCGATACTGGTTATCGGATCCGGGCCGATTGTGATCGGTCAAGCCTGCGAGTTCGACTATTCCGGAACTCAAGCGGTGAAAGCACTCAAGGAAGAAGGCTACCGGGTCATTCTGGTGAATTCGAATCCGGCGACAATTATGACGGATCCGGAATTCGCGGACCGCACCTACATCGAGCCCATCACGGCTGAGTTTGTCGCAAAAGTTATCGAGCGTGAGCGACCCGATGTGCTCTTGCCGACCATCGGCGGTCAAACAGCCCTGAACGTCGCGATCGAGCTCAGCGAACAAGGGATACTCGATAAGTTCAACGTTGAGCTCATCGGAGCAAATGTCGAGGCAATAAAAGCTGCCGAAGACCGAGATAAATTTAAGCGTATCGCGACGGCTTGCGGACTCGAAAGCGCGAGAAGTTTTCTGGTTACAGACGAAGCCGGTGCCGTTGAAGCAGCGAAGACTCTTGGATTCCCACTCGTTATTCGTCCTTCACGTACGCTTGGAGGCAGCGGAGGTGGTTTCGTCCACACGGAAGCGGAGCTTCTCCCGAAGATCCGTTGGGGCTTCGAATGCAGCCCGAACCATGAGCTTCTGCTCGAAGAGTCTCTGCTCGGCTGGAAGGAAGTCGAGCTCGAAGTGATGCGTGATAAGGCCGACAATGGCGTGATTATTTGCGCGATTGAAAACGTCGATCCGATGGGACTTCACACCGGAGATTCAATCACGGTTGCTCCCTTGCAGACGCTGACAGATAAAGAATATCAGCAGATGCGCGACGCGGCGCTCCGGCTAATGCGAGCTATCGGTGTCGACACCGGGGGATCGAACGTTCAGTTCTCGGTCGATCCGAAGTCGGGACGGCAAATTATCATTGAGATGAATCCTCGAGTTTCTCGGAGCTCGGCACTTGCTTCGAAGGCAACAGGATTCCCGATCGCGAAGATCGCGGCCAAACTCGCCGTCGGATACACTCTTGATGAGCTGCCGAATGATATCACCAAGATGACGCCTGCTTGTTTTGAGCCAAGCATCGATTACGTTGTCGTAAAGATCCCTCGTTTCACTTTCGAAAAATTCGAAGGTGCGGACCGCACGTTGGGTACGCAGATGAAATCGGTTGGAGAAGCAATGGCGATTGGCCGAACGTTTGCCGAATCGCTTCAGAAAGCGTGCCGCTCGCTGGAACAGGGAAGAAGCGGAATTCTTGGGGGCCCGGAGAGTAAAGAAACTGACTTAAAGGTCATCAGCGAGAAAATGAAACCGCTTACCCCTGAGCGGATCTTTCTTGCTGCCCGCGCTATCGAACTCGGAATGCCGATCGAGAAGGTTGCGGAGATCACTGCATACGACACCTGGTATTTGTACGAGATCAAGCGAATTGTCGACGCAGAAGCTCGCTTTCGGGGGAAGCAATTGTCTCGGACTTCGGCTGCTGAAATTCTCGAGATGAAGCGTATCGGCACGAGCGACATTCGCGCCGCTCAATTGCTGAACGTGAAAGAAGAGGAATTTGCCGCACATCGGCGTTCATTGGGAGTCCGGCCGGCGTACTTGAAGGTGGATACTTGCGCCGCAGAGTTCGCGTCCGAAACTCCGTATTTTTACTCGAGCTACGAGACGACCTCGGACACGAAGGTCACCGACAGAAAGAAAATTGTCATTCTCGGTGGCGGTCCGAATCGAATCGGTCAAGGGCTTGAGTTTGACTATTGCTGCGTGCACGCCGCATTCGCATTTCGTGAGGCCGGCTACGAAGCGATCATGGTAAATTGTAATCCAGAGACCGTCTCGACGGATTACGACACAAGCGATCGTCTCTATTTTGAGCCGCTGACTTTTGAGGATGTGCTGGAGATTGTTCATTGGGAAAATCCGCACGGAGTCATTGTCCAGTACGGCGGCCAAACTCCTCTTCGTCTCGCCCAGGTGTTGAAGCATGCGGGCGTTCCGATTATCGGAACAAATCCCGATGCTATCGATATGACCGAGGATCGTGAAAAGTTTCGAGCCGTCTTAAATGAACTAGGCTTGAAACAAGCGGCAAGCGGCATCGCAAGAAACGAAAAGGAAGCCCTCGCCGTTGCAAAAGAGATTGGATTTCCGCTTTTGATTCGTCCGTCGTTTGTGCTTGGCGGGCGGGCGATGGCAATCATCCACGACGACACTGAGTTGAAGCATTATATTTCGAAGAGTGTCGAGGTCTCTTTCAATCGCCCAGTACTTCTCGATCGGTTTTTAGACAATGCGATTGAAGTTGATGTTGATGCCGTTAATGATGAAACGGATGACGTGGTGATTTGCGGCATCATCGAGCATATCGAGCGCGCAGGCGTTCATTCCGGCGACAGTTCGTTTCTCCTTCCGGCGCAAACGTTGTCAGATGAGATAATTGGGCGAATTGAAGACGCAACTCGTCTTCTTGCGCGGCAATGCGACGTCTGCGGGCTCATGAACGTCCAATATGCGGTTCATGAGAATGAGTTGTATGTCCTCGAGGTGAATCCTCGCGCATCACGAAGTGTGCCGTTCGTTTCCAAGGTGATGGGAATCCCATGGGCTAAAGTTGCCGCGCGAGTGATGGCGGGAGAAACACTGAAAGCCCTTCACGAAACGAAACTCTATGGCGATATCCTCCGCTTCCGCGAGTATGCGAAAGCGGCGGAGAAAATTCCCTATGTGGCTGTTAAGGAATCTGTTTTCCCATGGGCGAAGTTCCGGGGTGTTGATACGGTTCTGGGGCCTGAGATGAGGTCGACGGGCGAGGTGATGGGTATTGATCGAAGTGCCTCCGGTGGCCTGCATCGCGCGCAAAAAGCGGTTGGAATGGGGCTTCCCACCAAAGGCACCGTTTTTATCAGCGTGACGGATTCAGACAAAGCCGAAGCGGTTGACATCACGCAGAAGCTTGAGCGCCTTGGATTTGATATTCTGGCCACGAAGGGAACGGCTGCGTTTCTCGCGGAGAAAGGAATCAGGGCAAGATCAATTAACAAGGTGCGAGACGGCTCGCCTCACGTCGTTGACGAGCTTGTTCAAGGAAAAATCCACATGGTGATCAACACACCAGAAGGGACTGGACCGCTCCTTGATTCGCGCACTATCCGAAGCACCTCTACCGAACTGTCGCTCCCGTTGTTCACGACGATGGCGGCGGCAGATGCAGCGGTCTCGGCGATTGAGCAAACCGCAAATGGGCTTGCGTTTGAGGTCTGTTCGATGCAGGAATACTTAGCTGAAATAAAGTAGCGGTCGGCAATTTAATCCTGCACAAAAGTTCAGGATTAAATTATGCTTATAGTGGGCCGGCGCTCCGGACTTCAGCCAAATGCAGTGCAGCCGGGCCGGCCGAACGAAATTCCGATGCCTAAAACGGGTGTGCCGAAGGCTCGAGTGACACGCAGATTTGTTGATCGGAGCAAAAGACTCCCCTTCGCGTGATAACCTGAAAGTAAAGCAGTTCGATAAACGAACTGTATTCTCTGTTTGTGGTGAAATATGTCTACGAAAACTCCTATGACCGTTGAGGGTCATAAACGCTTACAGGCTGAACTGCATCGTTTGAAATCGGAAGAGCGAATGAAATGCGTTCGAGCGATCGAAGAAGCGCGTGCTCACGGCGACCTGTCCGAGAACGCCGAGTATGACGCGGCAAAAAATGCTCAAGGGCTTCTCGAAGGACGAATCCGAGATCTTGAATCAAAGCTGTCGACGGCACAGGTCATCGATATCTCGCAGCTTCAGGGCGATAAAGTCGTCTTTGGCGCCACCGTTCTGCTTAGTGACGTCGATAGTGGAGATGAACGCTCGGTTTCGATCGTCGGTGAGGAGGAAACGGATGTTCAGCGTGGACTAATCTCTTATAGCTCGCCGCTCGCCCGATCGCTCATCGGGAAGCGTACCGGCGACACCGCTCGAGTGGTGCTTCCGGCTGGGGAGAAAGAGTATGAGATTCTCCAAGTGGAGTTCGGGAAAGTTTCCTAGAGCCGCAAGGGAAGTCGAAGCTTTCATGAACAGCAATGTTGGTTGCAGGCAGGGATTTGCACCATGGACTTGAAAGTCAAAGACCGCGTGTTCATGGTCGCGGCGTCGAGCAAAGGGCTTGGCTACGGAATTTCCAAAGCACTCGCGGCCGAAGGTGCGAGTCTTTCCATGGGGAGTCGCTCTCTCGATTCCATCAAAAGCGCCGCGTATTCTCTCAGTGAGACTTACGGTGTGCGGGCGAATGGTTATGTGCTTGACGCTTCATCCGCTTCTTCCATTGCAGAGTGGTGTGAAGGGACTCTCCGCGACTTCGGGAGAATTGACGGCGTCGTCGTGAACGCGGGCGGCCCTCCCGCCGGTGGTTTCGATTCATTCACGGATGAAGACTGGGCGAAGGCTTACGAGCTTACCTTGATGAGTGCAGTTCGAATGATCCGCGGGGTGCTTCCTTCACTCCGAAAAAATGGTGGCGGAGCGATTCTCACCGTGACGTCTAGCTCAGTGAAGGAACCGATTGAAGGGCTCTTGCTTTCGAACGTTTTTCGTTCGGGAGTTGCGAGTTTGGTAAAGAGCCTCTCGAAAGAACTCGCCAAGGATCACATTCGAGTGAACAACCTCGTCCCAGGACGTATCGACACCGACCGGGTTCGTTCCCTTGATGCCATCAATGCTGAACGGCGTTCGGTATCTGAATCCGAAGAACGCGAAAAGAAAATGAACGCCATTCCGCTCGGTCGTTACGGCGCACCGGAAGAATTCGGTTCCTGCGCCGCGTATCTTCTCTCCGGAGCTTCGAGTTATGTGACCGGTGCGACTCTGGTCGTCGACGGAGGTGCGAGTTTTTCTTTATGGTGACTCGCTCGTTGTGGTGACATCGACGACGAATCATAGGCGTGAGTTTGCTAATTTGGATCTCTTGCGCGCGGTGGCAGTAAGCTCCGTGGTCGGTTGTCATCTCACGGAAGTTTATAACTTCTGGTTGAAGCTTTCGACGCACCCCTTCGATTTTTATTTCGGTCGCATCGGAGTGCTTCTCTTCTTCGTCCATACAAGTCTCGTACTTTTGATGTCGATGGAGCGATCAGGCCTGAGAGGATCGGCGCTCCACGTCGATTTCTACATTCGCCGAATCTTCCGAGTGTACCCTCTTGCGATATTTTGCATCGCCGTTGTTTGGTTGCTCCAAGTGCCTTCAATAGGTTGGGGTGTTGCAGAAACGCGACCGATCACGGCGGGTGTTTGGATTGCTAATTTGTTTCTGGTGCAGAATCTTTGGAACCTGCCCAGTGTTCTGACGCCCCTCTGGACGCTGCCGTACGAAATCCAAATGTATGCAGTGCTGCCCGTAATATTTCTGCTCTTGAAGCGAGTGAATCAGCGCGTCTTATCGGCGTTTGTTCTCTGGGTCCTCGCCGTGTTCTCAGCAAAGATGCAACCCGAAAATATGCACTGGCTGGGGGTCGTGAATTTTGTTCCGTGTTTTCTGGGTGGTGTCGTCGCATGGACACTTTGGAATTCCAGCTCGCGCCGATTGCCGGCGGCGCTTTGGCCGGTTGTTCTGACGATGCTCATCGCCTCGTACATATGGGTCGAAGAGCAGAGCCGCTCGGAACTTCACCCATTCCAGCTGGGCTGGGTATGGTGTCTTCTCGTCGGCGTCGCGATCCCATGCTTCCGTGAGCTCTCCGCCGCTTGGGTTGTGCGCCCGATAGCGATCATTGCGCGCTACTCATACGGAATCTATCTTTTCCATATGATTGCAATCTGGATTGCATTTACGCTCGGTCAGACGTGGTCGATGCCGATGAAAACCGCCGTTTTCTTCTTGCTTACTGCCGTAGCTTCGGTCACGTCGCACCATCTTCTCGAGGTGCCGTGCATGCGTCTCGGGTCGAGAATCGCAAGTCGAATTCGCTCAAAGAGTATCAACGGTTGAGCGCTCTTCCGCCTCCAGTCAGAATCGATTGTATTTCTTCTTCAGAAGTTGTGACCATATCGCCTTCAAGAGTGAGTGCGATCGCGGCAAGCGCCATTCCGTAGTAGAGGCCCTTCTTTAAATCTCCGTCGAGCCATCCGTGAAGTATTCCCGCCGCCATGGCATCACCGGCTCCGATGCGGTCGACTATCTCGACACTGCCCTGCTCCGCTCGAATGAAGGAGGAGGTCCTGTCCCAAGCGATGGCACCTTCATCGCCGAGCGACACGACGACATTTTTTGCATGGCTAAGGTGGATCAGTGACTTCACGCATGCCTCAGGCTCGGATGGGCACCCAAAAAGCGCTTGAGCATCGGCACGACCGCAAAGCAGCAGGTCGACACCTTGTATCAGTCGGCGAAGGACTTCGGCGGCTCTTGATTCGGTCCAAAGCTTCTTCCGGAAGTTAATATCGAAGCTGATAAGCACACCGGCTTCACGTGCGCGTTGAATGATCTCGATAACCGAATCCAAACACGCATCAGAAAGCGCCGGAGTGATCCCGGTGAGGTGAATCACCTTCGTATCGAGCAAAATATTCCAAGGAATATCCGCAGGCGAGACCGTTGCGGCCGCAGAGTTTGCTCGATCGTAATACACTTGGGTGGATCGAGGTCTGCTGCCAAACTCGATGAAGAACAACCCCATCCGCGCATCCGGCTTCCAGATGATTCCTTCCGTGTTCACGTTTGCGCGCCGGAGGTGGTTCTTGACCACATGCCCGAGTGGATTTTCCGGCAATCCACCCACCCATGCGCCGTTTCTTCCGAGGCTTGCGAGGGACGCGAGCATGTTGCCTTCTGCGCCTCCCGGGTGCACGTCGAGGCCACTGGCAAGCTCGAGCCGCCGGCCTTGGGGCACGCTCATACGCAGCATAATTTCCCCGAAGGCGGTCACGTCAAATCGAGTTTTCTTGCTCATTGCGAATTTCAACTCCTCAAGCTCTTTGCTTCTCTTTTTTCCCGGCTCTCCAGCGGACGTCGATCTGTCGAATGAACGGCAGAGGACTCGGTTTCGTCAGCAGAATGCTGCTTCCGCGCTCATTTGCCCGACTCGGCGTTTCTTCCTAAAACCGCTTGGTCCCAAGCTCCACGCAGTTTTGCCGCGCGCTTCGCCAAATCTTCAAGCGGCTGCTCGGGAGACGTCACAAGCGCACTTCCAATTCCCGCGGCCGATGCTCCGGCTCGAACGTACTCACCAACGTTCTCGGCCGTGATACCACCGGTCGGCACAAACGATACGTTGTCGAGCGGAGCACGGATTGCCTTTAAGTATGCTGGACCAAAGGTGTCTATGGGAAACACTTTCACCATTCTCAATCCCGAAGCGAATGCTTCTTCAATCTCAGTTGGCGAAAGAACTCCGGGAAGATGAAGGAATGAATCCGCAACTGCTTGGCAAGCAATATCCCGATCGAAACCGGGAGCGATCGTAAACTGTGCACCCGCTTGACGCGCGTCTCGAAACATATCGAGAGAGCGAACGGTGCCCGCGCCCACCAACATGTTGTCTGAAAATTCTTTGCGGAGGAGTGAGATGCTCTCAAGCGCGTTTGAAGAGTTCAATGTCACTTCGATGACGTTGATTCCCGCACCTTTTAGAGTCTCTGCTATCGCAACAACTTGTCTCGGTGTGAACCGTCCGCGAACAATTGGAATGAGACCGCACTCGATGATTTGTCGAGACAGTTCGGATGCGACACTGGTCATGCTGCTACTCTCGCTCTGATGAGCCGCTCTACTCCGGCTTCCAATTTTTCCATTCGGCAATCGCTGAAGCCTGCGGCCTTCAGCATCTCCGCGTACTCTGCAAACGTGTAGGCGTCGCCTTTCGCCGTGGTGCAGAGCATCGTGAGTGCGAAACCTGCTGAACCCGCCGGAGAGATACGGTCTTCGTTCGGAATAAATTCGAGAATGTAGATATCCGCTCCGGGTGCGAGCGCGGGAGCAAGACGCTTTAAGAAGCGGGTACAAGTCTCAGCGTCAAAATGATGCAAGAAGTTCGGAATGAGCACGACATCAAGAAGCTCAGGCAGTTTCACCTCGAAAGCATCTCCGGCGAGATACTCCATTTGCTTTTCAAGTTGCTGCTTCTTCGCCTGTTCCGCCGTAAACTTCAGCACGGGCGCCCAGTCGAGTGCATAAATTTTTGAGTGGGCATACCGACGCGCGACTGCGAATCCAAACTCGCCGTGTCCTGCCGCGACATCAAGCACTTTGAGTGGTGCGTTCAGAGGCCGATCGATATGCTCCGCGAGCACCTTTCCCGGGATGCGCATCATCGCGCCCATCGCTTCCGCAAATTTGATCCAAACCGGATTTTCGTAGGACACGGTACCGTCGCCCGGAAGCAAGGTCGAGCCGGTTCGAACGGTTGCCGCCAGATTCTTGAAGCTCGAGACGAGGGTGTCGGATTGCAAGAATCCGGTGACACCTCCGAGATAGGCGGGCGATGAACGCACGAGAAACAGCCGTGAACTCGGAGTTAAACTATATTTTCCGTTGCTTTTCTCGAGAAAGCCCATGATGCAGAGATAGTCCGCGAGGATGCGGATCCCTCGCAAATCGCAGCCGCATTTTTTAGAGAGCTCCTCTGCTGTGCTTCCTTCGTCCGCGAGGTGCGAAAAGACATCAAGTTCGATCGCCGCAACCAGCGCCTCGGTCCGTTGATACGCTCCGAGTGTTTCAAAGAGGAGGGAAGGGTCCGGTTTTCCATCTCGAGCTGGCTTCGCATTCGAGGTCTGAGTCATACATCGCCTGGCGGATAAAGTGCAGAAGTTTCTTGCCGAAATTCGAGGGCGAAAGTACCTTACATTCTCCAGGAAAGAAAGGCTTTCGAGAGGGTGAAGAATTATGAATATCGATCTCGCGCAAGTATTCGGTGAGCTCGGCTTACCCTTTCTTTCGCTGCTCGCTTTGCTAGGCCTCGCGTTGGTATTTAGCGCCTACGTGAAGCTCATCACAGTCTTCAGCATTTTGCGGCTAGGTCTTGGTGGAAGCGCCCTCCCGTCTTTGTTCGTTACGGGTGCGATCTCTTTGTCGCTGACTCTTTTCATTATGTACCCGGTACTCCAGCGATCGGCCCAGGCCGCGTACGGCGTGCTTCGTGAAGCCGGCACAACGCGAACCGAAGAAGTCCGCTTTCGAGCAATTGGCGCGGCAGCAGGGGAGTGGAGAGGTTTCCTGAAACGCCAGGCCGATGACAAGCTCGTTGGAAGATTCGCCGAAATTGCTCATCGAATCGACACCGGCCAAGAAACGGCAAAAAAAGCAGGCGCGCCAGTTGTCGTCGATCCTGCATTGGCCGATTCTTGGCGAGTACTTGCACCAGCCTTCATGGTGTCACAGTTGAAACAGGCGTTCTCGGTTGGACTGAGCATCATTCTCCCATTTCTGCTCGTCGATATCATCGTCGTCACAATCCTCGGTGCGCTGGGCCTCGAAAGACTCGAACCCGGATATGTAGGCCTTCCGGCGAAACTACTTCTGTTCGTGCTTGCGGACGGATGGACTCTCGTGACCACGAATCTCGTCTTAAGTTATCAATGAGGTGAATATGGAAACCGTTTTGTTCCTTACGGTTTGGAATTTAGCCGTAAAACTTCTCCTTCCGCCTCTTGGAGCCATCCTTGTCGGTGCCATGCTTGCTTCCTTTCTTCGAATTTGGACGCAGCTTGATGATGCAGCGATATCATTCGTCGGCCGAATCTCGGCGCTTATACTTTTTCTTATGTTTTCCGTAAGCGGCTACTTTCAGCCTGTGGTGCAGTTTGCACAGGAGACTTGGTCAAAGAGCGCATATTATCAATAGCGATGGATGAGAGCTTTCGAATTTTTTTGCGCGGCCTAGGGGCTATCACGATATTGACATCGTGTTTCCCCGGTGTGTTTCCGATCACCATGCGGATCGGCCTTGTGATCTCTTTCCCATTTCTTTTTGCCGGTTCCTTGTTTTCCGAGGCGCGTTTTGTCGCGATGATGTCGGGTGAGGGGCTCCCGATGATTCTCCCGGAGGTCCTCACCGGTATCTTGATAGCAGCCCCGGCTTGTATCGGATGTTGGACGGTGCTCCTCGCCGCGAACTGGTTCGCCGAATTGGTCGCACCACAGAGCGCTTTATGGTTCGGCCGCCGAGCGTTCGACGGTGAGGGTTTCGGCGGCGATAAGGGGTTTGCCCCACGAATCAAGACGCTTGTTCTTTCCATCGTGCTTCTCGGAGGTGTGACATTTTTCCCCTACTTGCCGGAGGTGTTTGCCCGGATTGCCGAGACGCTCCGGACCTTTCCCTCGCTCTCCGAACAGAATTTTCTGAATCAACTCGCGACGCGCCGTATTCTTCTCCTCTCGGTGCAGATCTCTTGGGTTGCGGCGCTCGGACTCGCCCTTCCGATCCTCGCCGTTTCTCTGGCGTTTGATGCGACCGCGGCTCTCATCTCACGATACGTTCGTCCGCTTCGGGATGACCCGTCTTTGTGGTCCGTTCGCGCTCTTTTTCTGGGCGTCGCCCTCGCCGCATCGGTGTATTCACTTACCGACACGTCCGATCAACTTGCGCGAGAGAATTTGAGCCGGAAGAGAATCGAAAAAATAGCGGAGCTCGTCGGCACAAAATAGCCGAGTTCATTCTATGTCGTCAGGTGAAAAACAATTTCCGGCGAGCGACCTCAAGCTCCAGCGGCTGCGTGAGCAGGGGATTTTTCCCCGGAGCAAGGACGTCACGACGTCGGCGATTGTGATTGGAATTGGGCTGAGCTGGGTGCTCTTTGCATGGTACCGCCTGCTCGGTTTCTCGAGGGACGCTTTCCAAGCCAAATTTCTCAATCTCTCGGCGTTCGTCCGGACGCTCTCTGACTTCGCGTTTCCGGTCATCGAATGTGTTTCTGGAGTGGCGCTCCTCTTTTGGCTGATACAGACGGGTTTTTTCTTCAGGCCGCGGAAATTCCGACATGACGAGCCCTTCTTCGGGAGGAGACTTTTTGGCGTCGCTTTCGCCTCCCTCGTGAAGGCTTTTCTTTGTGCCGGAGTGATGTCACTGCTCTTTTGGCCTGAGCTTCGAGCGTTGGGAGGCGAAAAACGAGTTGCGGCCGAGAAAGCCGTGCTTTCCGTTGCTTCGTTGAGCTTCGACGACTGCTCACTGTCGAGCACCCAGCCGGTGTGTCCGGTGTCGAAAGCGTTGAAGGGAAGGGTGCTCAGTTCATTGGGACTGTTCACCGGAGTGGCGGGCGCTGCCATCATCTTGAGCTTTCTTCTTGGAATACTGTCCCGATTTATGGCAGGTTTGTCTTTCCAGAGAGCGCATCGAATGAGTCGTGGCGAGCTCGAGGCCGAGGCGCGCGAGAACTCATCACCCGCTGCGGCGAGCGGTTTGTTGTCCGATGAGAACCAGGAAGTCGAGTAATGGCGAAGAACCCGAGAGAAGTCAGAGAGCCGGGAGTTCGGCAGGAGCTGCTGCGGCAGAGCAACACTCGGAGTGAAGTGAAGCGCCCTTCACCGTGGGGCCGGACACGACTTTCAACAATGCCGCTTGCCGTTTTGCTTCCCCAACTTTCGGATGTTGGTTCTATCGCGCAATATCGCTCTGATATCGAAGCGCTCCTCGAGCGTGCACAAGATCAGCTGGAAACCTCTGAAAGCTCGGAACCAGGTACAGCCCAAGTAGAGCAAAGCATGCTGCAGCAAGTGCTTCAGTGGCTGGATGTGGATTCGGAGGAGTAGAGCGTCATGGCGGAATATTCGCGTGAGATGTTGTCGGCGATTTACGAGCTCGGCCGTTTGTACTTCGAGACCGGTTATTTTGTTCCAGCGGAAAGGGTGTTCGCCGGTCTCGCCGCGATCGATCGAGGCCTCACGCCAGCGCGAATTGGTCTGGGATTGGTCAAGTTGGAAAAGGCGCAGTTCCAGGAAGCAAACCCGCATCTACGAGCCGGCCTTCAAGGTGGTGTCTACGTTACGGAGGCAAAAATCGGTCTTGCGCTCTCCTTCCTGGCTCTTGGCGACATACAGCGAGCGCATTCTCTTCTCCTCGAGCTGGCGAGGGAGCCTCAGCTCGGCGAAAACAAAGAACTCCGTTCGTTATACGAAGCGGCGCTCCTGCGATGTAGCGATAGCTAGTGCCGTGGCCACAAATAACAGGCCAAAGCTTATCATTTACTGGTCGGAGCACTAGGAAAGCTCTGACTAAGTCCGCGTTTTCGAATTCCCGCTCCTCGTCCTTCATCCGAAATCAGACCTAATCAGAGCTTCCTTAGGAGCCATTTCCTAATTACCTCTAGAACCCCAGAACTCCAGACCTCCGTGTTAAAAGGAAAGCAGCTGCCTTCGTTAAAACACGGAGTTCCAGAGTTCTAGAGTTCTAGAGTTTGGGAGACATATATGAAATGGCTTCTCGTGCCGTGGCCACTGAGCGAAGCTCTTGTTTGAGCTTACTCGTCGTCCTCTTCCATGCCAGCGGCAAGTGACATGCGCACCGATGCTTCGATGATTTGTCGTTTTCTCGGAGTGATCTTCCCGCCGCCAAACATCTTCTCGGCTTCTTCGCTAACGAGGCTGAGCAGATATTCCTTCTCGGCGGGCGTCAAACCGCGAGTACCCTGTCTGATTCTCGCGGATCGATCGCTCTTTACGGCACCTCCGACTCCGCCGACAGAGTTGACGCCGGTTGTTTGTATCGGGGTCTTCGATTGTACCGCGTCCGGTCCTTGAACCGATTGCGACTTTTGCACGCCGCCGGTACCCTTGATCCCTCCCGCCGCGCCGGTATTCCGTGGTGGAGGATTTCCTGTGATTTTTTTTACCATGATACCCTCCCGTTCATTACGACGAGGAGAAGAACTCTTAACGCACTCTCAATAAACTGTCGGAACGGACCCTTATCCTGGGTTCGTTTCAGCTGCAGCGCCTTCGCTCGCAATCCGCGCCTCACCTTCAGAGGCTTTGGCCGTGAACTTCTCAGGTTCGAAACCTGAGCGCTCAAATGCTCGAGGATCTCTTTATGTTCTCTGATAATCGACAAATCATCGAGCCCCCATTCCTCGGCGAGCGAACGCATCGACTGACCCTGCCAGTAGACCGCCCAGACAATTTCCTGGTGAACCGGGTCGAGAGTCGCAATCACTCTTAATAGATCCTTATACTCAACGGCGAGCTCGGGGTTCTCTTTAGCCGATTGTTGAAATGCCGCAAGTAAGCTCGCGCCTGCGAGCAACTGTCGAACTGAGCTTCGCATTGAATCGTCGCCGCCGCTCTCGGACCCGCCGTCGGGGAGCATGCCGTCCCGCAATTCCGGAAATACGTCAAATAAGCGGGCCGAAATTTCTCTCGCGTCCTGCTCTATTTGATCGTTGGCTCCGACGCCTTGCTGCCAGGTCTTCGATTTCCTTGCTTCTTGAGTGGCCGCTTCGTGAATTCGTCGCCGTGCGTAGGCGCGGAAAGGAACTCCGCGCGCGGGATCATAACGCCTCGCACAAAAAAGCAGCGCCTCGAAAGCTCCGCCATCGAGTCCGTCGAGTTGCCAGTCCATGTTCCAAGCTCGGGCGACCGCCTTTGCAATGGAAGTCGTCCAGCCCATGTGTTCCTGGACCAAACGGTTCACGAGCTCGTCGCTGCCGCTTGCAAGTCCTACATAATCTTCTGCGGTGTGCATTACGCCTGAGTACTCCCACTTTTTGGACGGTTCCTCACCCTCCGGCGTGAGTTCCCTCTTATAAGATGTTTCGGTCTACCCCTGTCGATTCGAGGTGTTTTTAGATCGAAGATGGCACGATCTGTCGAAAAAAAGCGTAATCGTTACAGGCGCTTAAACTACCTTAGAAGCGGACCCCAAGGCAACCCCGAATAGATTGTGTTCGGTGTTGGTTTACAGGGTCACGGCAGCGCCCGGGGTTTTTTTCATTTGGGCACCTGCCTCTCGGGGGTCATTTTACCATGAAGCAAAGCAGCAGAAAGGTTCTTAGTGTCGCTGAAAATCGAGGAGCTCGAAAATCCGGAGCTTCGCGACAGCCCGGAGTTTCCCGGCGCTCGGAATCGACACAACCAGTTGGACAAAAGCAAAACGTTCGAGCCAAGAAAGCTCGCGTACACACTGCAAACGCAATCACACATTCGCCGGAAGCTCTGGTGCCTCTTGAAGGGGCGCCTATTGAAAGCTCGCCATCGTGTGAGGACTTTGAACAGCTCGTGCTGAACCATCGCGAGAATGGACGGAAGCTCGCGCGCAGTATCCTTCGACGTTGGAGAGTGAGGATGCCGGCCGACGAGATCGACTCGGTCGTTGACCTTTCGCTTTGCGAGACTGCAAAGCGGTATTCATCGAATCGCGGCGCGACTTTCATGACTTTCTTCTTCTATCACCTTCGTGGCCACCTCGTGCGAACCGTTGCGCGGGCGGCTCAAGGGAATAACGTCTTCCTTGCATTCGCGAAGAATGCCGGGGTCGACGCAGGTGACCTTGCTCATCTGAGTGTCGAAGTTCTTCATTCCTATGTTCCGGACTATCTGTTGTTCCAACACCGAGACGGCGATACCCCGGAAAACCTCCTCATTCGCCGCGAGCGGATCGATCAGTGTCGTGTTGCTTGCGATAAGCTCGATGCCCTTGAGAAAGAGGTAATTGACCGCTCTTTCGGCTCTGAAGAGGCCCTCGTCGACGTCGCGAAGTCTCTCGGGTACAGCCGCTGCCACATCTCACGGGTGAAGCGAAGCGCTCTCGCTCGATTGAAGGGTGCATTAGCAAACGTCGTTGTCGAAACCCCAGCGGCAGAGAAGGTTGCTGCGCCTCGGGTGTTACTCAGCCGAAGCTCGCGCCGGGAACGGATGTCGTCGCTTCGCCGGAACCGTCGGCGTTCGATCCATGCTTCTCGACTTACCGTGTCGATGTCGGGAACTCGGGCCGCCTAGAAACAGTCCAGAGAGCAAATCCAAAAAAAAAAGCGGGCAAGTACCTTGTCCGCTTTTTTTTTTGCGTCGAGCATAAACTTTTTTTCAATTCAAGCGGCTTAAAGCACAAATACCCCGGTGCACATTCCTCCCCGTTTGCTGTATTTGTAAATCGTTCACGCAATGCTGGCGGTCCAGTGATTCTGGGATGTGTTGAAGAGGTGGTGGCTATGCGGAAGAGGATTCTACTTCGGTTATTGAAGCTCAATGCGCCGGCAGGTTTTTTCGTTTTACCGGCTTTGTTGGTTCCAGCTTTAGGTCTTCTCTCCGGATGTGCGCGAGTGGAGACTATGTCGCCCCCTCTTGAGCTACGACTCGTGCTTGAGCATCCGAATCCAGGTAAGTTCAGCGTTGTCCCGAATCTCCCCGGAGCTCATGGCTCACATTTCTCTCCTGAAGGACGCGCGGTGGTGATGATTCCGCCTCTTCGAGGTGGGTATTCGAAGTTCTTGGGAATCGCGATTGACCGGATTGAATTTTCCCACGCAAGAATAATCGAAATCCGCGAAGGGAGCCGTGCGGTGCTCCGGCTGAGTCCCGAAGAGGTTCAGAGTCTTCCCAGTAATCCCGACGGATACCGTCGTGTGGTTGTAGAAGACGGAAAGGCCTGAAGACGCCGCGATCTTCTCCGTGTTCATCACCGTCATCTTCGCCGTCATCTTCACCGTGCCCTTAACGGTGCAATTCTTCCGGGGCAATTTTTCCTGTGCCATCTCTCGTTTGGTGTCTCTAGTGTTTCCGCTTCTGATGATCTAGTCTTCGGGCCTTGAGTTTTTTTTCCAAGGAGAAACTAAATGAAACTCGGAGTTTGGATAGTTCTCGGCGCAATGTCGGCAGCGACGGCATTCGCCTCAACTGCGAATGCGGAGAGTAAGATGGAGACAACAAAAAGCGGCCTTCGATACGTAGACTCAGTGACCGGCACGGGCGCCGAAGCGGTTGCGAAGAAGAAGGTTTCCGTTCACTACACCGGATGGTTGAATGCGGGGAAAGACGAGAAGGGGAAGAAATTCGACAGTTCTCTCGATCGTCAACAGCCGTTTTCTTTTCTCCTCGGCGGACGTCAGGTCATCGCGGGCTGGGATGAGGGGGTTGCGGGTATGAAGATTGGCGGCAAGCGCACGTTATTCATCCCAGCCGATCTCGGCTACGGAAAGACGGGTGCCGGTGGAGCAATTCCTCCGAACGCGGATCTCATCTTTGACGTCGAGCTGCTGGGCGTACAATAGGTAGGCCTAAGCGGTACGCGTAAACTGTACCGTAGATTGTACACCGTAAATTGTACATTGTCCGGGTCGTCTGAGCTTGCAATCGGTTTGCAATCAGACGGGCCCGGACTCTTAGGCGTCTGGGACCGTTCAGATCCCGAGACGAAATTCCAAAGACCTGGAACATTCAGCCCCAGTTACGAGAAAAATATCGGGGTGAGAGGATTTGAACCTCCGGCCCCCTGCTCCCAAGGCAGGTGCGCTACCAGACTGCGCTACACCCCGATAAGAAGAGCCGGTGGGTATACCCAGGAACCGTAAGTGTGGCAAGCGATTGCGCCCGCGAACTCCAGTTTCTGGAAAATGACTGCAGAAAATAACGGCTTTTAGTTGAGAGTTTTCGTCGAGAAAGCTAATTTCTGCCGCGCACATTAATTCGTACCGATCGCTCTTTTCATCCGAAGCTTCTTTAAGAGAACTTCATACAGTCTAAGTCTTAACGCTGCTCCATAAGGGCTCGAGGATTCGCCATCCGCGAGATGCTTGAGGGGCAGCGGTGCCAATTGAGGTTCTCCTCAAATCCGCTCCTCGCCTCCTCTGTCCACTTTTTCAGCCCGAAACTTTACGGTCAACGTCGTCCCCAATACGTTCCCATGAGGAGCTCGTGCCATGTCGACCACGATTCAACGTCGTCGTCTCGAGATCGTTCGTGTCGAGGATCGTGCCCTTGCAGGCACTCTCATCGGACACAAACCAATTGTTTTGGAAGTTGAGGGTGTCCGGCTCTCCGGATTCCCGCCCTACGCTGGACTCAAGGGTACTCGGCTCGCGACGGCCGTGTCGAACGAGCGGCCCTGCCGGATTATCTCGGATAATGAGGGCGCCCGCCATTTTTTCTGGAAGCGGGACGATCAATCAGGGGCGATGTGGTGCTTCACCATCTGGGGAAACGGCATTACCCGCACTTGGCCGTCGTCTCAGGTGGAGCTTCTCTCGATCGATCCGTGGGGGTGCCTCCGCACGGAAATCATCGACCATGCGGCTGCGTTCTCGATGGAGACCGGGAAGAGTTACTGCTGGGAGTATCCATTCCAAGACGCCAGCCGGACCCTTAACGGGCAAACGGTGATGGTCCTCGCCTGCGGGGGACGGCAGTCGTTCTACCTCCCGCTCCTCCGTCCCGGTTCGCGTTCGGCTGATCTTTCGAGGTGGCCGGACTACGTACGGACGCTTCGACGTTACTACAAAACGGACGGGGCCTGGACTGATCTCGTGGAAAAGTTGAGAGGAAAGTACTACCACGGGCTTTTCGTGAACGGGAACCCGATCCGGAGAGCGTTCCAAGCAGTAACTGAACCCGCTAAAAACTCGGGCGGAGACCGAAGGAAGCGGAGCGGTCAAGCGTACTGCTTTGACGGATTGATTCCAGGGCTGAATCTGGACGCCGTTAAGAGTGTTGACGTTCGCTCTGGAATCGCTTGGGGTGAGAAGGGTGATTTCGCGTGGGTATACCGGGTGAAGGGGAAGACGGTGGCCGTCATCGTCGATCGTCCGGAGTCGGAACGCGCGGCATGGATGTTTGCAGATGAAGATGCCGCGGCGCAACTTCTCGCTCCTCTGCTTCCGGACGTCGAGTGGCGAGAGCGATACCGAGGCCTCAAGGCGCGCGCTGTCTACTACTGCATGCACCAAGGCGCGTGGAAGGAACGGCTGATCCTGCTTCTCCTACTCCTGCTTGCAGAAGCAGGCTGCAAGGAGGCTGGTGAGGCGTTCGAACGAATCGGCGCGTTGGACGCAGATTCGGTAAAGGCCGCCCGCGGTGCGTTTGCTGCCTATCAAGCTCGGCAGTTGTAAGCGGCCGGAGTGCGGATTCTCAATCACAACAGGAAGGAGGTTCTGTCTCGGGAGGTTCGCGCACCGCAAACCCTCGAGACAATCTTTTTTGTTAGCCCTTTAGCTGTTCGAACAGCGCCTTTGCGGCCTTTGCTCGAAACCCACGTTCGCAAGTGACCGAAAAGTCAACCTCCGCGAGTGTCGACTCAATCTCGTAGATAAAGAGAATCGGATCATAGCCAAAGCCAGCGGTGCCGCGCGTCTCATGAAGGATTTCTCCTTCCATCGTTCCATCCGCGGAAAGAGTTTTGCCGTGTGGAATGCAAAGAGCGAGTGAGCAACGAAAACGTGCAGTGCGCGAAACGTTCTCTCCAAGAGCCCCGAGCTCGCGAACAAGTTTCTCGATTCGTTCGGAATCGCTGGCCTGTGGTCCTGCGTATCGAGCGGAATGAATTCCCGGACGGCCGCCGAGTGCGTCGACTTCGATTCCAGAATCGTCACCCAAAGACGGCAAACCCGACCATTCGAGAAACGCTTGCGCTTTCAGCAGGGCGTTCGCTTGGAATGTCTCCCCCGTCTCATCGACTTCCGGTGGGTCGGAGAGATTCAGCAGCACTTTCGCCTCTCTCGGCGAGAGCAGATTTAATCCGAATTTCGTGGCGATTGTCTTTAGTTCAGCAAGCTTATTTTTATTCCCGGTCGCAACTACGATATCCATTACAAAATGGCCTGACTTTGAAGATTCATAATATGCTTGATTCCTGACTCGGCAAGGCTCAGGAGCTCTTGAAAGGTGCCCGCAGACATCGGCGTTCGCTCGGCGGTGCCCTGGATTTCGATGAGCCGAAGCTGCTGATCCAAGACTACGTTCAAATCAAAATCAGCGGACGAATCTTCCTCGTAACAAAGGTCGAGCATTGGTGTACCGCCGACGACGCCGGCGGAGACGGCGGCAATCTGCTGAATCGGAACGGCTGAAGTCACGAGGCCCGCGTTTAAACACCAGCGGAGACTCTGAGCAAGCGCGACCCATGCACCTGAAATTGCCGCTGTCCTCGTTCCGCCGTCCGCACAAAGGACGTCACAATCGACTTTGATTGTCACTCCAGGAATCTGCGAGAGGTCGATACTCGCGCGGAGCGCGCGTCCGATGAGTCGCTGAATTTCGAGCGTTCGGCCGCTTTGCTTGCCTAGAGCCGCCTCGCGTTTGTTTCTCGTATGGGTAGAACGGGGGAGCATTCCATACTCTGCCGTTATCCAACCCCGCGGAAGAGCGGCGCCGGCCTCCATCCATTTCGGAATCTCCTTCTCAACGGAGGCCGCAACGAGCACCCGCGTGTTTCCGAAACTCACCTCAGCGGACCCCTCCGCATAGGCGGCGGCACCGGGATGAATCCGGATCTCGCGCAAGTCCGCGAATCCACGGCCGTCTTTCCTAGGTGTGTTTCCTGCTGCCATAATTACTTGGTCCCGGTTGCAGTTTTTATTGCGGGTAGTCATACTCGGAGGGATCAAAATTAGGCAACTATTCTAAGCGCCGTTAGTCCGGGAGCCAGTAAGGGTAAAAAGATGCTCGTCCGTTCACGATATTCTAAGCCGATGCTTGCGATGCTCGTTGTTCCATTTCTTTCCGCGGGAACTGCCCTGGCGGATACGTATCGATGGAAGGACGCCGCCGGCCGCGATCATTTCGGAAGCACTCCGCCGCCTGGTGCGCTCGACGTCACCGCTCTCAAAGGGAAAAAGTTTTCAAGATATTCAGGCGAGAAGCTCATTCGCCCGTATCAGCGTTACCTTCAGAAGAAAGAGGCGCTCCTTGGCGTCGATGAGAGCGTCGAATCTGATTCCCGCGCCTCACTATCGCACGACGAAAAGAAGAAGACGGCTGCAAAAACTTCGATCAAGGAAACTGACATTCCGCAGGACGAATACAACTTGAAAAACGGGATTGCTGCGGATCAGCCGAATCTCACGACGAATGACCAAGGCGAAGTGATCAAGTGCCAGGTGTTGGTGAAGAATCGGAGCTCGATTCCGGCGACTGGGGTAACGGTTCGATTTGAATTTGAGGATGGTTCGTTGATTCCGGCAGTGGGGCCTCAGACAATTCCTCCTGAGGGACAATCGAGTTATGAGATTCCGGAGGAGGTGCTTCCGGTGAAGGTGTTGCCGAAGGCAGGCCGGAACTCTGGAGATCCTGAATTTGAAGTTGAGGCTGGAGCGGAGGCTCGAGAGCTTGCTCCACCGAAGGTGGTGGTGAAGCTGGGACTGGAATAGGGTTAATTCTGAATAACACGACCATTGTGGTTTCCGGTTTCCGCAATCGAGAACCGCGCAGCAATTCCGAAACGCTGCTCTTGAAGGCCGAATCCTGAGCGTCGAACCAGCTCGCTCGTGCGAGGTAGAGTCCGGCGTCCACCGGCGGCAGGCTCACATCTCGTAGTTCTACTCTCCGGTTTAAGTAAAAAAACAGCCCATCATAACTCTCATCACGAGGATCTTTGATGAACGTGAGTTGATCGGCCGGGGTCGCGATTCCTGATATTTGTTTTGCGAGCCGCCGATACGAATGTGTTTCGCTTTTCGCGGTGGTAAGAAAATTAGCCACCACAACGAGATTAAGCTCGGCGAAAGCAAAAAAAGCGATGACGAGCAAAAGGAAGCTCTTTCGCGCCCAACCGAGATACCAAAATACGACGCTGGATATTGCAAACAGGGAAAACCACGGACCGATCGTTATTTGATGCTGCGAGAACGTCTCCGAAATCGATGCAAGCATCTGTCTTGAGGCGCCGAACTCCTGAGAGAAGTGCGAGCAGCATACCGTCGCGGTGAGGATTGAGCCGGCCGACACGAGCACCACGAGAGTCCAGAGCGCGTAACCCGCCAGTCTGGTTCGGCGAAAATCTGTTGATTTTAGCTTTGTCGAAATCTGCCCCCAATAACAATCAAACCAACAAGCCAGCACCAAAGAAAGCGCAGGGAGTGCGGGAAGCAAGTAAGATTTTCGTTTACCGACGGCCAAACTAAAAAAGAGGATCAGTCCAGCGAGCCAAAATAATCCCACCTGTTCGCCGGCTCGATATCTTGCGACCCGTTTCGTCTCTTCATCTGAGAGAGCTCCGGTCGCGGGATTGAGGCCGAGCCGGAATCGTCTCCAAAGGAAATAGATCAGTACAAACGACCAGGGTACTGCGTATGTCCAGAACGCAGCCAAATAATACCAGGATGGTTTCGCGGTGATCCCTTCGGCTCCGAGATAGCGGTGGACGTTTTCGAAGATTAACTGCCGGACCACGAACTGTTCGTTCCCGCGTAGATACGCGGCAGCATACCATGGCACCGCAACCACGAGTGCTGCGAGCCAACCCGTGCGGAAGACCGAGATCAAACCCTTGAATCCCCAAAGTGCGAACGCGGCAAGCGAAATAATCAGAACTGGTAAGACAAGTCCGAGCGGTCCTTTTGCGAGTGCGGCGAGCCCGGTGAGCGCACCGACCTGGAGGAATACGAAGTTTGAGGCCCGCTGAAAGGGCGGCGGTCCATCGGCGCTCCGGTGTCTTCCCACGACGGCGACAAACCATCGGCAGACCGCCGCGAGAATGAAGAAGGAGAACACGGTGTCCACTCGTCCATTCTGACTGGATCTGAGGAAGCTGTACGTGGTGAGGAGGAGCAGACCGGCCAGGAAGCCGGTGCGAACGCTGATCAACCGGCACCCGATGATATAGGTGAGGAGCACCATGCCGAGTGCGGCAAGCGCCGAAGGCAGGCGAAGATCGAATTCGCTGAAGTTCTGCTTTGAGTGGGCAGCGAGATATCCAATCCAATGGAAAAGCGGCGGCTTCGAGGGGACGATGCTTCCGTGGCGATACGGCAGGAGGAGCTCTCCTGAATTTCTCATCTCATGAACAACGACGCCTTCGCGAGCCTCCGAAACTTCAAAAACTTGAGAAAGGCCAATCCATGGAAAGATCAAACCAGCCGCAATGACGGCAAGAATAGCAACGGTTGTGAGTGATTTCAGCATGAAACGGCGGGAGCAAATTAAATTCGGTTCGCGACGAAGCCTAAAGGAAGTCCAAAAGAAGCATGACCTCTACCTTCCCGCAAGGCCACTCTCCATCGTGGGAAGTGGAGAAGGGCCGACGAGGGGACTATGCCGAAAGGACGTTGCTGAGCGCGTCACGGAGCGTTCCCGCGCCGTAGGGTTTTTGCAAATAGCCGTGGATGGCGTAATTTTCGAGCAGCTTGCTTTCGTCGTACCCGCTCGACAGTATGATTTTTGCCGTTGAAGGTTCGTGGAGGAGATGCCTCAGCACTTCTTCACCCCCCATATCGGGCATCGTAAGATCAAGAATGACGATATCGACAGCCTGACGGTGACGACGAAAGGTCTCGATACCCTCCCGGCCCGAGGCAGCGATCAGCGCTTCATATCCGAATCCCCGGAGCATGTCGGCCACCACGGTAAGAACCGGCTCTTCGTCGTCTATCAGAAGGACAAGACCCTTCTCGACCGGCGCGCCTGCGTAGGGTGTGGTCACTGTGTTTGCCGCTTCCGGTTGGCCCTCCACCAGCGGGAAGAAAACTCGAAATTGGGTGCCTTTCCCCGGTGAGCTTTCGACCTGAATGGCGCCGCCGTGTTTGCGGACGATGCCGAGTACCGCTGCGAGTCCGAGTCCCCGGCCCGTGAACTTCGTGGTGAAGAACGGGTCAAACATTCGGCTTAGAGTGTCTTCATCCATACCAGAGCCGGAATCTGTGACCTCCGCAAAGATATATCGACCCGGCAGCATGCCTTCGCGAAGGTAGAGCTGATGGATGGTCTGAACATTCAGGTACACCTCTCCCGTTCTGAGGGTAACGACCCCCGGATTATTGCCGAGCGCGTCGGACGCGTTCGTGATGAGGTTCATCAGGACCTGGCGAATCTGTGTCGCGTCGCCTGAAATGAGCGGGAGGTCGATCGGACAGGAGAATCGGACGTCCGCCTTCTTGCTCACCACCGGCTTCAACAAATCACTCATTTCGAGGAGGAGTTTGGAGATGTTCACCGGTTGTTCGATTAACGTGCTCTGTCCGGAGTATGCGAGGAGTTGATTAGTCAGCTCCGCGAGCCGTTTTGCCGCAACAGCCACATGCTCCAATCGGTTCCGAACAGATTCGGGACAAGATTCGTCGAGGAGCGCCAAGTCTGTATTTCCGACGACCCCCATGAGCAGGTTGTTGAAATCATGCGCGATTCCGCCCGCCAAAACTCCGAGACTCTCGAGCTTCTGCGTGCGGAACATTTGTTCTTCCAAGCACCGGCGCTCCTGATCGCTTTTGTACTCCTTTGTAATATCTCGAAATACGATAACGCCGCCGATGATTTCGGCCGATTGATTTCGGAGCGGACGGCCGCTCACGCTGACCCACACTCCGGTGGCCCGCCGTTCGTTTTTCACGAAGTAGACTTTTTGGTCAGTGGATTCGCCTCGAAGGGCGCGGGATATCGGGAGCTCGTCGGGCGGGAAAGGTGTCACCATATCCGGAAGATAATTCCCGATGAGACGCACTCGCTCCTCCATTTCGAGGTTGAGCATCCCGTAGCCGATGATGTGCTCCGAAGATTTATTACAGAACAACATCTTACCATTTTCGTCGACGACGAAGACGCCGTCTCCCATGCTGTCGATGATATTGAGAAGGGTCTCGTAACGCTCCTCGAGCGCGAGGACATCCGTGATTCTCGAGATTCCCTCGGCCTCGGTAAGCGTCGATATTTCTTTGACCAGTTCTTCCACGCTTGTAACCTACTCTGTGTTGGAAAACCTCAAACTTTTTAAGCTCTTGTTGATGCTACCTGTCATCGCTGAGCTAAGCTAGAAGGGGGCGAAAAACTAAATAATCCCTGGAGATTCGTAACGTTCCGTCGTTTCGGATAGTTGCCTGGACTTCAATCTTTGCCTAGAACGGGCGCTTCTGACTCTCGCTAACCCTCCCCGAAGGACCTCATGGCTGAACTCATAGATTTTATTCTGCATATCAACGCCCACCTGGACGCAATCACCAGAGATTATGGCGTTTGGACCTATGCCATTCTCTTTTTAATTGTGTTTTGCGAGACGGGGCTGGTGGTTACGCCATTTTTACCGGGTGATTCGCTGCTTTTTGCGGCAGGAGCCATTTGTGCTCGGGGTGAACTGAACCCACACGTCATGACAATTCTCCTCATCGTCGCCGCGATTGTCGGTGACGGAGTGAACTATGCGATCGGCCATTACCTTGGCCCCAAGGTTCTCGAAAAGCCGAACCGGTTTATCCGCCGGGAATATATCGTGAGAACTGAGCGCTTTTACGAGAAGTACGGCGGAAAGGCTGTCGTCTTCGCGCGATTCGTACCGATTGTGAGAACGTTTGCACCGTTTCTCGCCGGAGTCGGAAGCATGACTTACGGAAGATTTTTGATGTTCAACATACTTGGCGGCATTCTGTGGGTGACATTGTTCGTCTACGGAGGATTCATCTTTGGCGAGGTGCCGATCGTAAAGAAGAATTTCACGTTGGTGATACTCGGCATCATCGTCGTTTCGGTGCTTCCCGCAGTCTTCGAATTCATCAAAGCAAAGCGGGAAAAACACGAAGGTGTTCCGACAGTCGCTGAAAGCCGAAGCTGAATTACCGGCGAGCGTGCAAATGGCGTCAACACCATTCGGATCGCTTTGAGCTGTGCAGCACAAGACAGGAGGGAACCGTAACCCTCCTGTGTCGACTTGTGCCGTCACAGTGAGGGAATGTGCGGTTTTTGAAGGAAACCAAACGCGTCGACAAGTTGAGCGTTGAACAGAAAACTTCGACCATCGGGCAACTTCAACAATCGGACAACTTCGACAATCGGGATGCCCCTTCAGCATTGCGTCGCTTGCAGGAGCTTCATCGTCAGCTTGCTCGCCGCGGGCGGGTCGAGCAGCACCGTCACGTCCCTGTGTCGGCGGAGCAGCGAGGCCGGGCAGTGGTTCCCGATCGGCCCCTGCAACATGCCCCACACCGGGTCGGCCTTCCCGAGGCCGAACGCCATCAGGATCACGCGCGACCAGTACTTGCGAATGGTTCCGACGCCCATCGACACGGCGTGAGTCGGGACGAGGTCAAGCGACCCGAACTCGCGCACCGCATCCTGCCGGGTGGTCTGATGCAACTCCGACAAAAACGTGCCACCGTCCTCGTCGCAGCCGGGTTCGGCGAATCCGATGTGTCCCGTTCTCCCGATTCCGAGGAGGCCAATGTCGATGCCCGACGCCGTCGTGTCTCGCGCGATCCGCAGGTCGTAAGCGGCCGGGTCGTCCAGATCCGGGAAGCAGCGGAACTCCGGCGGCGTCCCCACGCGGTCGTGGAGGTGGGTGGCCATGTAGGTGCGGTAGGACAGCGAGTGACCGGGCGAGAGGCCCCGGTATTCGTCGAGGTTCCACGTGCGGACCCTGCTCAGGTCCACGCCTTGCCGCGTGGCGGCGGCGATCATCTCACGGTACGTCGGGATCGGCGTGTTCCCGGTGGCGGCTCCGACTTCGGGCGTGCGGTGCGGGAGGATCCGCGCCACGGTTCCGACGACGAGTTCGGCGGCCACGACGGCGGCCTGCTCGGGGGTGCAGACGATCAGCGAGATCGGCATTGAGGTGTCTCCAACAGGGCGGGTGATGTTCTGGAACGTCCAGCGTCGACAGCTCACGATCAAAAACTCAGATGAACCTGAGTTCCTGTCCGTGCTGTGGAGAGAAACGGCTCAGTCTCTCCGCAGCGGACAGCGTGCACAGCTCTACTCTGATGGAAATGGAAAGATCGGTCGGAGGATTCTCTTACACGAGAAGCGCCGCGAGAACGAATCCTCGGGAAGAAAACTCGAAAATCGCTGGAATTCTTGGGATTTCTTGTTACTTGCCGGACGCAAGAACGCTAACTTTTCGTTCGGCGCACCTTCGCTCGGGGCACTCCGCTAGATCGGCGCTTCGGACAGCGCATTCTGCACATACCGATAGTTTCCCAGCCGTTCCCAAAGGAAGGCGCCCTCCGGGCGTCTTTGCGCAATCGCACAAATGACCAGATTCACAAATATGGGAAACAGAAGTCCGCTCAGTGCAAGAGCCGAATTGGAGAACTGGACGGCAAGAAGCGGGCCGATGAAGAATAAGCAGAACATCTTGAGAGCAAGAATAACGAATCTTCGGAGCGCCTCTTTCCAAGTCAAAGGGCCCCCGTCGGGGCGAAGGAGTAAGATCCCCATTGCATACTGACCGGCGGTGCATCGGCGCGGATAGAGCGGGAGCACACAGTGGTAGAAGATGATGAACACGGCGGAGATAAATGTCGTGACGAAGTAGACCCATCGCTGCTTAGCGGAAAAGAGCACCATCGAGTGGTGAGGGACCGTGAACTCCGGAACAATCATCCAAACAACCCGGGAAGTGAGATAGATAAATGAGAGAATCAGGAGAACGTCGAGACAAAATGCAGCTATCCGCTTTGTTGGCTTTGCATAGATCATGATTTGCTCCGGCCCCTTTCAATAATCGCACAAAATCCGCCGACCAGCAGGAAGCACTGCACAATGCTTGTGATCACGAGTGAGGAATCGTCGAGTTTTATGCCAACGCAGAGCCACGAGAGAGTACTGAGAGTGTAAAAGCCGACGAAACCATGATGCAAGACGCGGTCTCTGGCTGCGCCAAAAATGCTCTCGAAGCAGAGTGCTGCAATTCCTATTGTGCAGAAGACCGCGGCGAGGACGGCGTGAATCACGATATTTGACTCCGATGAAATCGCACGAATGCTCGAACGAGATAGCCAAGGAGAAAAAGTTGAAGCGAACAGGTGATTAACAATGCCGGGTCACCTGAGAACAGCCCGAAGAGAAACCACTGAAATATCCCTGCCGAGTAAAATGGCAACGCGAAAGGCGAAGATATTAAAATCGAGTTTCTGCTTTTTCGAAATGCACCATCTGCTTCGAAGCACACCGCCGCCAGACTAAAGATCCCTCCCATCCAGGTAAGCATTTCGACGGAGACCGTGCTCGAGATGTTCATATTATTTTCGAATCGTGCCTTTGCATTGTATTTTCCTCATAGCAGTGAGATGGATCGGTGAATAGATATTGTCTATGAGGTCTTGAGAGGTAAGATGGAAGCCACTGGTAGTTCGCAAAACGAATCGGAGGCGGAGCTCGAACGGGCAGTTCGCCCGATATCCAGGGAGCTTCAGGGTTTCGGATTTCCTCATCTCTCCAGACTTTTTTCAGTGCTTTCGAACTTCACCAAAAAAGCGAATGAATTTGATGCCTCACCGGAGAAACTTCGGGGGGCCTACAATTTGCTGGGTCGGAGCGGGTTCCTCGCACTTCGTCGGCCGGCGGAGTGGGGAACTCCGGAAAGCTCGAAAATGGAGTATTTTCTCGCGAAGCTCCTCATTGCGAGGACGAGTGGCGCGCTCGCGTTTTTATTCGCACAGACCGGGAGCGCGGTGGGGATCATTTCGGCATCAACAAACGAGACGGTCAAGGCGAGAACACTCCCGGACATTCATTTGGGAACCCCTGGTCTCGGAATCGCCTACGCACATTGCCGACGGCGCGGGAATGTCCCGCTCCATGCGACGCCCTGTTCGGGAGGTTATGTGCTAAACGGCAGCATCCCCTGGGTTACCGGCCTTGGCTTTTTCGACGAGATTGTCGCGGGGGCGGAATTGCCGGACGGCAGGCACGTACTTGGTCTTCTGCCGTTCAAAGATACTCAAGGCCTGCGCTTTGGAGCGCCCATCTCATTGGCCTCCATGGAGGTAACCGCAACTTGTGAAGCGCAGTGCGAAGACTACTTTCTCGATGAGAATGAATCAGTGGGGATCCGCGCCCCGGACTGGATCGATGAGGTTGATGAGCAGAAAATTCTGGATGGATGCAGTTTCGTCCTGGGTTGTGCGGGTGCAGGCGTTGCCGTGCTCGAGCGCCTCGCTGCCGTGACTCACGAACCAGTATCGAAGGCCGCAGCGAATAGCATTGCCGGTGAGTATGACGAGCTTCTCTGCCGCGTCTTTTCTGCGCTGAAGAATCAAAGCGCGAGCCGGGATGAGCAACTTCGACTGAGAGCTTCGTGCCATAATCTTTCCACTCGCGCGGCATTTACCGCAATTGCTGCCACGAGCGGACGGGCGAACCTCAAGTCACACGATGCGCAGCGAATCTACCGCGAGGCCCTCGCTTGGGCAGTGCTCGCTCAATCACGAAGTGTTCGCGAGGCGACCCTGAAGAATTTGGCCGGGCTCTAATCGAGACGCAAGATTTTACTTGCAAAACCTCCAGAATATCGGAGTCTAGAGCGTGTGCTCCGCAATAAGGGTACGCGCGGAACTTGCCCTAAGCGCCGAAACCGAGATCGGCTAATCTGAACGAGCCCAAGAATGACGCCCCCAGCTGATTTGAATTCAAAGTCTTTCGCCCTTGGGTTGCCGTTTGCGGCGGCGTTTTATCTTGGGAGTTTGTTTTCTTACCTCGGCTTCCGAACTGTCTTTGGGATTTCAACAAGCATTTTCAGTGTCGCGGAAATCTCCTTGTTCTATTTCTTCGTAGTCGCGCTGCTTGTTGAAGTCTCATCAAGTACGAGTCTCCGAACCCCAACAAAAGTCGGCGTCTCGTGGCTCGTCGTTTGTTCGCCGCTTTTCGGCTTTTTCGCTCCTGGATTATTGAGGGTTTGCTTCGGTGTGGGTGGTTTCTGCGGGATAGTGCTGCTCGTGAGACGCTCGGCAAATCTTCGCGCCGTGCTTCCGCTGCTTCTCTCGGCATTTGTCTTCAGTGTTCTCTGTGCCGTTCGAGCGAACACCTATGTGTCGTGGACAGGAGTTTATTCACCCGCGATGACGACCGAGCTGGCTGAGCTCGGCCTGCTACAAAAAGACCTTTTTCACATCTCCAGCATCGTCGCCATGATCAAGGAGTTTGGTGTCGTGAGCACCGGAGTTCATGGCCTGACTGAGACGAGCACGCATTATTTCCCGTATTATTGGGTTGCGGGGCTCGCAAAGATCTACCACCTCCCGGCGATCGAAAGTCTTGGCGTGATTTTTAGCCTCGTCGTTCTCCCGCTCTCCGTATTTTCATTCTCTCTCGTATCGCTCTCGGCTTCCGCAACGGAGCGGAGCAGCACTGTCGCCTGGATGGTTTTAAGTGCGTTGCTGGTTATGACCGCAATCTCGCCGATTAATGTGCTTGATAACTTCAATTTTGCGACCTCCTTTATTTTGTTTTCTCTGACTCTTCCGGAACTCGTTCGTTCGCGTTCGCAGTCGTTTTTGAGGAACGTGTCGCTTCTTTTTCCCTTGGCGCTGGCCTGTGCTGTTTTTAAAGTAAAGCCGCACACATCGGTATTTCTCTTTCTGTTGTTTGTGTTTGCTGCGGCGTTCGGCGCTCTGTCGCGGAGCGGAGGGAGGCGAAAGCTTTTCGTTTCATTACTTACTGCTGGCGTTCTGCTTTCAGTAATTGGCTATGCGCTGCTGCCGCGTGACTCCGTCTATTTCACCTACCTCCGGACGATGAAGCCGTTCAACGTCAACGTTACATTCCCCGGGACCGCCGTCTTTTATCTCGTTGCTGCATTCAGTTTGAGCGTTCTGTATCTTCAAGATCGAAAGCTACGAGAGAACTCGAATTTTTGGAGCGTCGCTTTTCTCTCGGCGTTCAGCGCAGCTTTCATTGTCATTCGAGGAATTCCGGATGGGAACGCCCACTATTTTTCGTTTTTGCTTGCTACGTATTCGCTATTCGTCCTCTGCCGGTCCAGTGCGGTCTCGGTGGTGATGCTGCGGCTTGAGAGAGCGAAAGCGGCTCGAGTCGAGCAATGGTGGGCAGTGTTTGTGCTCTTAGCGGTGCTTTATAGCGGATATTTTGTTCGAATCGATTTTTTGAAGGAGAGAAGAATCATCACCCAGGCACAGCAGTCGAACGCTGAGTCCCTTGTTCGTGACCTCAAGGCAAAGGTCTCGGAGATCAAGCCAAAGAAATTTGCCGTGTACGTTCCGTCCGACCAGCAGAGGCTCTGGAGCACAGTCAAACATTGCCAGAGCGCTCCCTTCGTGGTTCCAGCTCTGCTGGAGCGGCCGAGGTTATTTGGTCTCTCACCGAAGGCAGTTTGCCCAGGACTGGACCGAACGGGGTATGGGTTTGAAAATATCGGGCTCGACAAGCGGCGGGAATCGGTGAGTGATGCGGAACTCTGCGAAGCGGCCGCGTTGTTCGGTATCACGTCCGTTGTGGAAGCAACATATTCATCAGAGACGGTGGTCCGGGAAATTGCTTGTCAGAAGGGCTCTTGAAATCAACTGGCCATGAAACGAAAAGTCTATTCAATCGTGTAACGAGGACGTGAAGAAAAGCCAGCCTTCTTTGAGCTTTCGGAAAGCTGAAGGAAAAGTCCGATTGCGAGAATGGCGAGCAGCACTGCAAATCCAATTTTCCAAGCGCTGTATGGCCGGTCACCCCGGACGATCCCGTTTCTTCCGTTTACTGCGACTTGGTACACTTTGCCTTGAAAGCGGTACGCCCCCGCCCAAATCGGAAGAAGAATGTGTTTGAAGGTGATTGCAGAATGAGCGGTACGTATATCGTGGATTCGTTGCTCATCTCCGCCGATTGCCGATTCCACGTCTCGCCGGATCTCTGCTTCGATAACCATTTTCGCTTGCTCAAACGCCGGCTCGAGCAAAACGGAGTATCGTTCGGCCTTAAAACCGGAAAGATACGCGAGCTCATAAGGTTTTAGCTTATCCAGATCCCAGGGCCCGAGACCGAGCAAGTGGTTTCGCTTAAGAGCCATGCCGGCTGGAACGAGGACGTCATCAAACCATCGGTCGAGGATTCCCGATTCAGGGAACCAGCGAGTGTGTTTCGTTTGTACTGTTTGTTGTATTGCTTTGCCGTCGACGACTTTATGAACGACTTCAGAGGTATAATAATATTCGCCGCGTTCACCCTCATATTGCGACACCGTGATCGCATCGAACGTCCAGAACGGCAGATAAATTCCCTGAAGTGTGTCCTGCTCCGCGAATCGCTTGAGTTTGTTGGGAGCAAACCACAGGGATTCGATCCAACGTTTAACAACCGACTGCGCCTGATCAAAAGCGAGGAGCATTGGAAGCAGGGCTTCGGGTGCTACGAGCGGGTCGGGGGAGCGCTCGATGATCACCATCAGCGTTCCACAGAACGGACAGTCGCCGGTACCAGCCTCGGCCGGAAGTTCAAGGACCGCGTTACAGGATGGACACTCGAGTTCCTTCGCCGCGAAAGGCGCCAGGCTCAATCGATCGGGGTGAACCTTTAAGTAATGTTCGAACGAGTTCTCGCGAATTTCAGCCGCTGTTTCGGGAATCTTTTCTATCCGCCCGCAATACGGGCAGGTGAGCACTCCGCCCACGGGTTCGAACACGATATTCCCGTTGCATCCTAGGCACCGGAAGACACGCGGCTTTAGCTCTCCCAACGCTCTCTCCCCCGACAGTGCCTAGAATCCGAGTCTCGCCCTTAGCTTCCCGACTCTTCCCATTTCGACAACCGGCTCCGCAACGAGGAGGTTTACTCGGCCAACCTCGACGTTCGCTCTATAGGCGACCAAAGAACCGCATCGGGTATTCACCGCCACGGGAGCAGTCAGGTTGTTGCAGGCCTCAACCTTGGTGTTGACTTTTTGTTCATCACCGCTTCGAACAATGGTTTGGAGATCGCCCTCCGGCACCACCGGGACCATATCCCGGTCACCACCGCTGACGGGAACCATTTGCTCAAGCTTCTGACCCTTGGTCATGAGCTTGAGCGGCCGGTATTGGGCGAGACCCGTCGAGAGCAGTTTCGCCACTTCAGCATCACGGCCTTTTCGAGAATTACAGTCCATGGCAACCGCTACCATGCGGACTCCATTCCGGATTGCAGTCGCGGTAACGTTGAATCCGGCCTGGTTGTAGAAGCCAGTTTTCAGTCCGTCGCAACCCGGAAAAGTTTTCAAGAGGTGATTGTGGTTCGACATATGGAACTCACCACCCCTGAAATCTGCGTCGGTTTGTTTGGTGATCTCCAGAATTTGCGGAAAATTCTTGATTAGCTCCTTCGCCAGAATTCCCATATCTTTCGCAGAGACGAGGTCGGCTTGCTGATCCTGAGATGGGGGGAGCCCATGAGGTGAGGCGAAGGAAGCGTGTGTCATTCCTATGGCCTTTGCTTCCTCGTTCATCATTTCGACGAACCCCTGCGAGGTTCCCCCGATGTGTTCCGCGATTGCCGTGGCGCCGTCGTTCGCCGACTGGATCAAAACTGCCGCAAGGAGTTCCTGAAGGGTGAACTGTTCTCCCTGCTTGAGGTAGACCTGAGACCCCCCCACCTTCGACGCAAAGGCTGAAACAGTTATCATGTCGGATTCTTTGACAAAGCCTTCACGAAGCTTCTTCATGACGACATACGCGAGCATCAATTTCGTCATCGAGGCCGGAGCCAAGGGCTCGTCCGCATTTACTTCCTGAATGATAACCCCGGAGTCGGGCTCCATCAGATAGAGGGCTTTGCACTCGGGACCTTCAGGCGCACGCGGCGCTACTTGCTTCTGTGCTCGAGGCTTTTTCTTGGTGACCGCCTCGGCGGCGGGAAGAACAGCCGAGCTAAGAAGGCATAGCGCCACGAGAGGAACAAAAAATAATGCGTTATGGAAATACTTCATGGTGTTTATCCAAAGTGAAAACTTCAAAAATTTCAGGACGCGGCACGGGAGTGAATCTCCTTCCCTTGGCCCTTCCTGGCAACGAGAATTTCAGAATTTCGGCCCTAAAAACTACTCTATGTTTCTCCGACGGTCATGCGGAAGACTTCTCCGGTGAAAAAACTGTGAAAAGAGAGGAATGCCTAAATTCCACCTGCTTTTTTCCCGTCCACAAGGTAACCTCACGCGGCAATTTGAGCTTATCGGAGAAATCATGAACCACCGTCCATCGACACGGTTTTCAGCTACACAATTTCCAGTCCCTCAGTTCACCGCGCTGTCTCTGTTCATCCTGGGATGTCTTCTCTACTTATTTACCCTCTCACCTGCCGCCGCACAAGAAATCGACAAGAACGATTCTCCGGTTACCGGCCGCCTTCCGGATGCAATGACCCTCTCGATCCACCGGAAGCTCTATGGAAGCACAGCGCATCCAGCGTTCAATCAGCGCTGGAGCATTCTCTTTTGCGTCGAAGGCTACGACACGAGGGGCGACTATTTCTGCAGGCAGCCGGATCGAAAGCTGAAAATGCGCGGGAAGCGGCAGCGGCAGGGGATAACCATCTCTCCTCCGATAGAGGGGGAATGGCGGTGGGTGACGGACTATCAGCTTTCATTCCGTCCGAAAAATCCATGGGTCACGGCGCAGACGTACAAAGTCACCGTCGATCGACATCTCTATTCGAAAGAAATTTTCATAAACACCCCGGAGGTTTCTTTTACTACAGCTCAGCTTACCGCCCATATCGAGTCGATGACCTATTTCCAGGATCCCAGCGACTTCGAGAAGAAAGGCGTGACCACCGAGATTATCTTCAATTCTCCCGTGGATGAAGCGTCGGTGAAATCACATCTACAATTTTCCATGGAAGCGCCTGCGGACAAGCCGGCAGAAGGGAAACGGCTCGCGGCCGGCCAATCCGACCTGCCGTTCGACATCAAGCTCGATGCTCGGAAGATGCGTGCGACGGTCTCACTTGCGTTAAAAACCCTTCCCTCGAAGGAGCAGTTTCTCGTCGCAAACCTAAAGAACGGAGTCTTGGCGATAGCCGGAGGCGACTTGCGCTCGCCAGAAAATCCGAAGACGGAGAAGCGGCAGGAGCGCGTTCTCCTGCCGAGTGTTGGAAGCTACGCCAAGGTGTCGAATGTTGATGCGAGAATTGTAAAAAATACGAACTTCGAGCCTGAGCAGGTCATCGCGATCGAGACCAATGTTCCCATTCCTCAAGACGAGCTCAAAAAGCAGCTGAGCGTCAAATTACTTCCGAGAGATAAGCCGGCAGCGACGGCGCTTGAAGTCGCAAAGAAAAATCACCGATGGGAAGCCGCCGCCGAGGTGACTGACGAAGTGCGGAAGTCCGCCACGCCGATTGAATTTGCTTTGAATCCGGTCGAGAGCGATAAATCGACGCTGTTTAGTGCCAAGATCAACGCAGAGCCGGGGCGTTGGGCTCTTCTACGCTTGGCGAAGGGCACCAAATGCCGGGGCGGCTACGTGCTCGGCGAAGATTACGACACGACTTTTCAGATTCCAGAGTACGGAAATGAGGCGCGCCTGTTGTCGGACGGCGCGTTACTTCCCCTGACCGGCGAGAAGAAGGTCTCCGTGTACGCTCTCGGCGTCGAAAAGCTCGAGTTCGAAGTCGGCCGAGTTCTCACCTCGAATCTCAATCATCTGATCAGTCAGACCTCCGGATCGTTTTCGAAACCGAGTTTCGACAATTGGAAGTTTAGCGAGAACAACGTCATTCGGCGCGAAGTTGAATCGCAGGCGCTCGCCGCTGCACCACCGAATAAGCCGCAGTTTACCGTCTTCGATTTCAGCAAATATCTGAAGGCAGAGCCGGATGCGCGCGGACTTTTCTTTCTTTCAATCCTCGGAAAGAAGATGAGAGACGGAAAAGAGGTGGTGATGGCTTCTGATAAGAGGTTCATCCTCATTACCGACGTCGGCTTCTACGTGAAGTCCGCGCGAGACGGCTCGAGTGAGGTCTTTGCGCAATCAGTACAGAAAGGTACGCCCGTCGGAGACGCGACGGTTGAGGTTCTTGGCTTGAATGGAATTCCCATCTTCAGTTCCAAGACGGATGCGAGCGGAAGGGCGAGCGTTCCCGATTTGAAGGCGATGCAACGTGAAAGGGCGCCGGTCGCATACGTAATTCGGTCGGGAGAAGATCTCACCTTTATGCCCTATCAGCGGAGTGAGCGAGAACTGAATTACTCTCGATTTGAAACCGGCGGTCAGTCTGCGGTCGAAGACGGACTTCGCGCTTACATGTTCTCCGACAGAGGAATATACCGGCCGGGTGATCAGGTAAACCTCGGGATGATCGTGAAACAAGGCGATTGGGCGAAGAGTTTGGAAGGCCTGCCGCTCCATATCTCCGTCAACAATCCGCGAGGCCAAAGAATCGAGAAGAAAATTCTCAAGCTGAATTCCTTCGGCTTCCTTGATTATTCATTCAGCACGAAAGACACTTCTCCAACTGGTGTTTACCAAGTCAGCCTTTCACTTGCCGAGAACGAGACAGCGACGACCCATCTGACGGATGCGTCCGTCCGGATCGAAGAGTTCCTACCCGATACGATGAAGATTACTTCCGCATTCAATAAGGGCGCTGGACGAGGCTGGGTCACCCCCGATCAATTAAAGGCCGAGGTGACGTTGATGCATCTGTATGGTGCGCCCGCGGTCGATCATCGTGTTCATGCGAACATCAACATCAATCCGGGGAACTTCTCGTTTGGCGGTGATTTCAAGGACTATTCGTTCTTTGATCCGAAACAGACAGAGCACAACTACGATCAAGATCTTGGGAATCAGAATACGAACGATCAAGGAAAAACGTCGTTCGACATCAATTTGTCCTCATACGGCGATTCAACATACCGATTGACGTTTTACGCTGAAGGTTTTGCCGCCGGCTCAGGACGCAGTGTTCGAACCGCAAAAACAGTTCTTGTTTCATCGCTGCCCTATGTCATCGGTCTTAAAGCGGAAGGGAACCTGTCGTATATTAATAAAGACACGACAGCCGCCGTGCAGCTGATCGCACTCAGTCCAGACCTCCTCCCGAGAAAAGCTGAGGGGCTCACTGCAGAGCTCTCGAAGATAAACTATGTCTCGACACTCGTGAGGAACGAGTACGGATCATATGTCTACCGTTCGATCCCTCAAGAGAAAAAGGTGTCGACCAAATCAGTCACTATTCCCGAAGCCGGTCTGCGACTTCCGCTGGAGTCAAACGAACCCGGGGATTTCGTTCTCACCTTGGTCGACGAGAAGGGTTTGAAGCGAAGTAAAGTTCAATACACCGTCGTTGGTGTTGCGAACCTGCTTGGGCACGAGCGAAAAGAGGCGGTTATCTCAGCGAAGCTGAACAAGCCCAAGTACGTGCCGGGCGAAGAAGTTGAAATAAACGTGGTCGCGCCGTATGCCGGAGCAGGTCTTATCACGCTCGAAACTGAGCGAGTTCTGGCTCACCAGTGGTTCCGCTCTCAGACCGAGAGCTCGGTCCAAAAGATTAAGCTTCCAGATGATTTCACCGGGAAAGGCTATCTGAACGTTCAGTTCGTGCGAGACTTGGCTTCCAAGCAAGTGTTTACCGAGCCCCTCGCGTACACCGTCGTGCCTCTCTTTGTGAGCACGGACGCACGCGACAGCAAGATTCAGCTTACGGTTCCAGAGTTGATTCAGCCCGGTGAGGTTCTCACCATGAAGTACAAAACCAAAGAGAAGGGAAAGATCGTTGTTTTTGCGGTGGACGAAGGCATACTGCAATATGCGCGATATGTTTCGCCGGATCCGCTGAATTCATTGTTAAACACGCGAGCGTTGCAGGTTCAGACACATCAGATCTTCGATCTTCTCCTGCCGGAATTCTCCTTGTTGCAGCAGCTCGCCGCGACGGGTGGAGACGGTGCGCTGGCGGACGGGAAGAATCTTAATCCGTTCAAGCGGAAAACGCTTCCACCTGTCGCCTATTGGTCCGGTATTATCGACGCCGACGTCGGAGAACACGAAGCGGTTTACCATGTGCCGGATTACTTCAACGGTTCTATCCGTGTGTTGGCGGTCGCAGTCACGACGGCAAGCATCGGCGCCGCTGAAACAAAAGTGCCGGTGAAGGGAGATCTGATCGTCTCGCCCAATGCTCCGACGTTCGTTGCTCCGGGAGACGAATTTGAAGTTGGAGTGCAGGTTACCAACAACATTCAAAAACCAGGGGCCGGGCAAGGAGAGATCGAATTCAGTGCAACTCCGTCAGAACATCTGGAAGTGCTCACCAACGCGAGCACAAAGCTTACGATCGCCCAGGGGAGAGACACCACCGTGAACGTTCGCGTTCGAGCAAAGGACGCACCCGGAGGTGCTTCGCTCCTCTTCGTCGCAAAATCGGGCAGCAGCGAGGCAAAATATGAAGCGACGCTGAGCGTTCGGCCGCCGGTTCCCAGCATGACCGTGCTGAACAGCGGATATGTCGAGAAAGGTGACAAAACAGTGGAGCAGGATCGGCAGCTTTATCAGCAGTTCAGTGAGCTGGGTGCGACCGTATCCACGTTACCGGTCAGTCTCATCCCAGGTCTGCAAGACTATCTTATGAAATATCCGTATGGGTGCACCGAGCAGCTTGTCAGCCGCGTTTTCCCGTCTGTTGTGCTCTATGGGGAAAAGGAGCTTCTCAATAAAGACAAGGCGATTGCCGAAACGCTCTCGCAGGTACTGAGTCAGCTTCGAGAACGGCAGCGCTCTGATGGTGGCCTTGGAATGTGGTGGAGATCCGAGGAGACTTCGGATTTCATAACTGCCTATGCCCTCCATTTCCTGCTCGTGGCGAAATCAAAGAACCTTCCAGTTCCAAACGATATGATTCAAGAGCTTTCGAATTACTTACGGAACGTCGTGAACCAAAGTGTGAGCTCGCTCACGGAGGCGCGTCATCATGCGTATGGCATTTATGTGCTGACGAAAGGCGGGATGGTGACCTCGAACTACATCCCTTACATCCTCCAGTATCTGGAGGAGAACCATAAGGACACGTGGAAGCAGGATATCTCCGCAATGTATCTTGCTTCGACCTACAAGCTCCTTCAGCTGAATGGCGATGCAACCAAGCTCTTCAAGGAGTTTGCGGCGGGCGAGCCGGTCTATTGGCGGAATCATCCGCGATACACTGACGATTCGAGTGATACGTTCTATGACAGCCTCATTCGCTACTCGATGTATCTGAACCTTGTCTCGGAACATTTCCCAGAAACGATTAAGGATCTCGACCGAAACATCCTCTTCCGCGTCGCTAATTTTGTTGGAGAGGGGAGTTATAACACGACGTCATCGTCATTCGCAGTGCTCGCCTTGACGAATTACGCGAAAGCCTCCACCGCACAAGTCAAGGGAACGGTGAACATCGCGGCGAGTGAGGGAGGAAGTGCGAGCTTTCAGCCGCTGGTACTCGTGGGAGAACTGCTGAAGCAAGGGACGCTCGCTCCCTCGACAAAACTCGTTCAATTCTCAGGCGGGGGAAGTACGGGTCTTTTTTACCAGATCTCGACTACTGGATTTGACAAGACGCTTCCAAAATCAATCGTCGAACAAGGTGTGGAGGTCTCTCGCCGGTTCCTTGACGACCAAAAGCAGGCAGTGAAGCAAGTGAAGATCGGGGACACCGTGGAAGTAGAAGTGAAGCTTATGTCTCAAGGCGACGCGGCAAAGGAAAACATGGTGCTCGTTGATCTGTTGCCCGGTGGATTCGAAGTGGTGCCGGAGTCGATCAAGCCGGTTGCTGCTGCCGCGGAAGAAGGCTCCGAAGGAGAAGGTGAGGAAGGCGACGACGGTGCCGGCGCCGAGACGGCGTCGGAAGCAGATGGTGAGTCGGAAGGCTCCGAGGAAGACGGCACTCCATGGGAGACTCAAGCGAATGATGTTCGAGAAGATCGTGTTCTGGTCTTCGGTTCCGTTCCCACCGACGAAGTGTTGTATCGCTACAAGATTAAGGCCGTGAATACCGGAACCTACGTGGTGCCTCCAGCATATCTTGAATCAATGTATGACAGGAGCGTTAAGGCGCGCGGACTTCCCGAGCAGTTTACGGTAACTCCGGCTCAGTAAAGTGTTGAAGATTGTTCGAGAGAATCTGCGTCTCCATTGGAGGAAAATTCTTGCTGGAGGGTTCGCCGCCGGCCTTCTCTTTCTCCTCCATAAGCCCGGCTTGTTGGAGAGTTATTCCTTTTCCCGAACCGTTACGGATCGGAACGGCGAAGTCCTGCGCGTAACGACTTCTGCTGACGAAAAATACCGGGTGTTTACCAAGCTCGAAGATTTTTCGTCAGTATTCGTTGATGCCGTGCTTCTCAAGGAGGATAAACACTTCTTCAAACACCCCGGCGTGAACCCCTGGTCGGTTATCCGAGCGGCTGGAGCCAGCTATTTCACTGCTGGGACAAGAGTCGGCGCGTCCACCATCACCATGCAGCTTGCCCGTCTGAGATTTGGTCTTAGGACGAGATCGATACCGGGAAAGCTGTGGCAAATGTTTCGGGCGATTCAACTCGAGCTACACTATTCGAAGCGAGAAATTCTCGAAGCGTATCTAAACCTGGCTCCGTATGGGTATAACGTCGAAGGAGCCGGAGCGGCGAGCCTCATCTTTTTCCACAAAGACGCGAGCAAGCTCACTCTGCCGGAGTCGATATCCCTCGCAGTGCTTCCGCAGAATCCGTCTCGACGCCGCTTCGCGAATGGATTGGGAGCGAGTGAGTCACTTCTTCTCGCGCAAAAGCGGCTCTTTGCGGAATGGCTTCAAGCTCATCCCAGCGACGAAAAATTCGCAGGTCTTGTAAGTCTTCCCGTTTCGACATTCGGGAGAGAAGACCTTCGATTCGCCGTGCCTCATTTAACTAGCCGCTTACTTCGCGAGCGGCCCTCGGAACTCCGCATCCGGACGACCATCGATCTTGAGATGCAGGCAGCGGTCGAAGGTGTTTTACGTCGCACACTCCAGTCGATGCGAAACATTGGTGTGATGAACGCGTCCGCAATGCTGCTCGATGCTCCTTCGATGGAGGTGCTCGCGAGCGTTGGGTCGGTGAATTTTTTTGACCCACTGATCAGCGGACAGGTCGACGGCACTCGGATGAAGCGGTCTCCGGGCTCGGCCCTAAAGCCATTCATCTATGCGCTTGCTTTTGAACAGGGGCTCATTCACCCGTACTCCATGCTCGCGGATACGCCGGTCAGCTACGGTGCGTATGACCCGGAAAACTTCGATCGGAAGTTCCTGGGGCCAGTGACGGCAAAAGATGCGTTGCGCCTCAGCCGGAACGTTCCTGCGATGCGGATTGCGACACAGCTTAAAGGTCCGACATTCTACGAGTTTCTCACTCGCGCGGATATCTCGAAGCTTCGTGAAGAATCCGAATATGGGCTCTCGCTGATTTTGGGAGGCGTGGAAGTATCGATGCGCGAGCTCATTGAGCTCTACGCCATGCTTGCGAATGGAGGTCTGAAACGTCCGGCGCAATTTGTGTTGGACGAGTCACAACCCGGAGAGGCGACACAGTTGCTGAGTCCGGAGGCCAGCTTCCTGACGCTCGAAGCGCTAAAATCTACACCGCGTCCCGAGATCAGAGTCGGCGGACCGGAAGTCTACTGGAAGACCGGCACCTCGAACGGGTATCGCGATGCTTGGACGGCGGGAGTATTCGGGCGATACGTTCTTGTCGTTTGGATCGGTGATTTCACCGGCGCGAGTAATCCAGCCTATGTCGGAATTCAAACCGCCGCGCCTTTATTTTTTTCCATCGTGCACGCGATCTCGAGTGGAGCAAAAGAGGATCTAGTCGAAAAATTGAGAATTTCATCGAAGGTGAAACGGGTCGACGTGTGTGCTCCAACGGGAGATCTTTATGATGAGCTTTGCCCCATCAAAGTGAAATCGTGGTTCATTCCCGGAGTTTCGCCGATAACGAAACAAGACGTCTATCGCCGGGTGCTCATTAATAAAGATTCGGGGCTTCGAGCTTGTCGGTTCGAGGAAGGTGTTACCGAGTGGAAAGTATTCGAATTCTGGAGAAGCGACCTTCATGAAGCGTTTGTTCGCACCGGTATCCGGAAACCGGAAATTCCGGGGGCGGAACCCGAGTGCGAGTCTTCAGATGAAGAATTTTCGTCTCATCCGCCGAGGATAACATCGCCGCAATCGAGTATTCAGTATCAACTCCGACTCTCGGGCGGGGAACATGAGAGAATTCCTTTCTTAGCCGTTGCGGATGCCGACGTGAAGTCGCTCCACTGGTTTCTCGGCAAGAAATACCTAGGACAGACATCGGCGCACGAGCCGCTTCAGTGGGTACCGGTCCCCGGCACTCACATCGTCCGAGTAGTAGACGATCACGGACGAGCCGATTCGGCGAAGATAGACGTCGGCTTAGTACCGTAAAATCGAGAACGAAATAGAACTCCGATGAACTCAGTATTGCGGCGGTCTTTGATCAGACCGATGGCACTATTCATCCGAATTAACTGGTGGGGGAGGATGACCTGGGCTCAATTTGTTTTGCAAATGCGATAAAACAGCGGTCTGAAACAACAATTCGATAATTAAATTCCGGTCTCGTAAGAAGATTGTCTCACCCGGGTCAGGGAGGAAGTAAAACTAACCCGAGGGATGTATGAAAAGGGCCGTTCTTTTCCTTTCGCTGGCGACCACAACATTTGGTACGACAGCTTGCTCCGTGAATCGTCAGGTGGACGTTCGTGCCACCGCAGGCAGGCCAAATTCTGCCGAAGTTTCTGCAATCTCTATTCCATTTGATTCCACTGCTCCGAGAATTGCCGTCCGTGTTGAACCCTTTCAGTTTCTTCCGGGAGCCTTCACGGCACCGAATGCCATGAATGGCGGGTGGATGCCAGCAGGCGCCGTGTCTGGAAACTCCGAGCAAGTTTCCGCGCAGCTTGAGACTGCGCTTTCTCGCGTCGGGAATTTTTCGGTGTATGACGCATTTCGCGGATCCAGGTTGAAACCTGCGCGCGGCGAACGAGGTCCGTATTCGATTCGCGCAACTATCACAGAATTTAATGAATTAGCTGAGGAGAAAACCGAGGATCGAAGTATCTCGCTCGGTGCTGCCGGACTTATACTTGGTCTCGCAGGAGCAATTACAGACACACCGGCGGTAACTTGGACTGGAGCGGGAATCGGCGCGGCGAACCCAACCTATGAGAGCTCGATCAAGGAGCGAACCGGGATGGTCGCAATGGACATCCGTGTCTTTGACGACCGGACCGGTCGCTTGATTACCGCCTTTGATGCGAGCGGAAAGTTCAATGCGGTATCAAATAGCAGCGGAGTTGGCTTGTTCGGAATCTCGGGGCGCGAATCTGAATTTCAATCGAGCGCGCTTGGGCAAGCGCTCCGAGTTGCGGTGAATGATGCAGTTCGGCAACTACACGGCCGCTTGATCACGGAAGAGGGTGCGGGAAAGCCTCGAAAGTTCTGAGGTCTCAGAAAGATTTAGAGCTGAGCTTAAAACTCGCCCTCGGAGTCCATTCGAATCAAATCGTCGAGAGCTTTCACTCGGTAGTCTAAGTCGACCTTTAGTTGTTCGATCTGCTCGGCCGCCCACTTTCCGTACGTGAGCGTCGACCACTCTTGTTTTGAATGGCGGTTTGACTCATTGCGATTTGCAGACAGCCAATTAAAGGAGCCTTCGGCTAAGGTATATCCGTCCATCGCGACGACTTTCAGGTGAGTTCTTGCGACGAGATGGAGCTCCGCGCCGGCGGATTTCACCATCTCGAAGGCTTCCTCGGCTCGCGGCTTGAAAGCGTTACCCTCACGATTGAGGTCGTAATCCACGTAGATAGAGACCCGAACATTTCGCTGAACGGCATCACGGATGAGGTCAGGGATCCCGTCACGTTTTAGTGCAGCGCTCGAAATGGTTGCCGACACGATGAGGACCTCTTGCTCCGCCCGAATGAACGCCTCGCGGAGAACATGAACATGTTCGTCAAGCGTGGAGATTCGCTTCGGATGTGCGTCAGCAGGGATCTGCTTTTCTGCGGACGCGGTCTTCTGGGGTAGTGGAAGCTCATTCTCAGGTGATGCAAAGAGAAAATTCGCGAGATATCCCGAAGGAGTCTTCGCTTTTTTGTCGAAAATGCTGATGTTCCCGAAGACGATAAACGAATCTCTGGCGCGTGAAACGGCGACGTTTAACAAGTTTACGTTGAGATCGAAAAAATAACGGTCATCGAAAGTTTCGTCGTAGACCGGAGAAAAGAGTACCACTGGCCTTTCGGCGCCCTGCAGGCCACCCACGGTTCCGACCGTCATCTTCCGCAACCTCTCTGGTAAACGTCTCCGAATCTCACGATGCTGTGCCGCAAACGGTGTGATGATAGCGATGACATCCGAGATGTCTTCCTGACGATAAAAATCCTTTAATTCCTCTTCTTTCTCAAGGAGCCAGTCAATTATCGCGGTGATTTCATTTCGATTCATTCGACTCGAACCGGATTGCTCGGCGCGTCCGCGAACGTTGATGTAGCCAAATGCCGGAAGAATTCGAGGACTGAGCGGACGCCGCTTCGCTTGAAGTTGATTGTCGTAAGCGAGGGCATTTGAGAACGCGACGATTTCCGGTACCGATCGACGCTGTTCATTGAGAAAGCAGCCTCGTTGATTGCCCTCATGATTCGCCATTGAACGCAGTGCGAGTTTCATCAAGCTGCCGCTTGAGGAGAGTATCCCGCGTTCTTGGCAATCTTTCCACGCCGCCTCGTTTGTGTTCTCAGCGATGTTGTTTTTATGGAGTATCGCGCGGTCGGTGTGAGGTTGTACGTCCCAGTACGGTTCGAGCTGCAGGCAGTCTCCTACGATGAGAACCCGATCGGCGATTGGAAGCACCGCCGCTCCCAGCTCTATTGGGATTTGCCCGGCTTCATCGCAGATGAGCACATCGACCGGCGCGACGGGGTTTCTGCGGTTGAACGGGAAGAAGCGAGGAAGCATCGATATCGTTGAGACGAACGCCGGGGTGATCATTGCCCGCCGCTCCCAAGCAAAGCGCCGGGAATCGAGTCGCCCATCGTCTCTCCGCGAGGTGGACTTCCTCGAGTGTTCCTCCTGCGCCTTTTGGAGCCATCGCGCCTCCCAGTAATGAGTGGCGAGGAGAAAGAGTTGATTTCGTCTGGTGATGTCGAGCTGGGCGACTCCGAGAGCGAACTGTTCCGGTGACACCATTTTCTTCGGAGAGAAGAGGCTCTGTAAAAAGCTCCACAGCCCGAGCTGACTCAAATTATCTATCTCGCGAACCAGCAGGCGATGTTCCTCAACAATCATTCGATGGAGGAATTTTGTCGCCTGGGCGAGCGAAAGCCGCTTTCCAAAACACGCCGCAAATCGCTCGAGGAAAAAAGGCCCTGCCGCGCTCCGGTAGTTCTCGCTTTCCATCATTGACGAGAGCCCCGAGCCGTCCCGGAGCTCAAGCTGGTAATGCTGCACATCGGCTGCTTTCGTGGCGGATGCACAGAAGGTTCCGTAGCTGTGGACTCTCGGGAGCCACCGTCCCGACAGCGGTTGGCCGTCAACAGGAGCTTTTTCGAAGCTGTCGATGATGTTGATCACCGATTGGTTTGTTGCGCCGGTGCAGACAATTACGGGTGGTGAATCCGCACCGCTGACCGCGGCCCTCACCCAAAGGGAAGCAATTATGCTCTGAATTACCGTTGTCTTTCCCGTACCCGGTGGACCAGTGATGGTCATGAAGTCTTTCTTTCGAACATCAAGAAAGCGATGCACGGACTTTCGTTGTGATGCGGAGAGAGGGAAAGCTTCGGTGAAATGTCCAAGATGGAGTTTTGCACCTTTTGCGAAGCTTCCTTTGTCGTCGCGATAAGCAATCGGCTTCGGATCCGAAATACACGCGAACTTTGCGAGGACTCCCGAATCAAGCTCCCCATCGAGCACTTCTCCGAGAAGCTGCACCAGAGTCGCCGTCGCGCCGCTTGAAGATCGATCAAAAACGAGGAGTGCATCCTCCTTTCTTTCGTATCCTGGAATCTTAAGATTTCGCCGGTTACTTCCCGTAACGGTGGAGAGCAGGGATTCGGCGTAGCTCAGATAGTCGCTCCAATCTGTCCAAGATTCCCGTCCGTGTTTTAGGGAGAATTTTTCGACTGCCCGGATGGTTCCGACGACAGGCGACTCGTCGCTTCCTGATGGTTCCAATACATTACGGTCAATCCAGGGTTGTTTCCTCGATGGCGGGCTGAGGACGCCGTTCGGCAGGAGGAGGGCGGGTAGCCACAGGATCTCCAAATAAGGGGGGCCTGAGTCGCTATTCCCTTTCTTGGCAAAACGAAGGGGACACACGAGGACCGGCAGCGGTTTTGTTTGATCCTCGCGGCTCCCATCGTCCTCTGGTTTCCGGCGCCGGTCCTGCCGGTTGTTCTTTGCGACTAAGGACCGGTAATTTTCCGGTGCGCAGTGGCCCCGCTCGAAATCTCCCGCGGAAATTCGCGTACTGTAGTTCCGAATTGTCTCCGGCTTCAGCGTTTCCCGCTCCCCTTCGGTGATTGACTCGCGCCAATATTGAATGAGCCGCTTCCCGTCTCTCGAAAGCTTTTCAACACGGACCGTATTCTTAGGGGCTTGTTGATGACGTCTCATTCGGCCGCAGCATACAGAGGATTGCGAGGTTCTCCTAGAAGGCTGTGTCCGCGACGGGAGCGGACACAGCAGCTGGAGGCGTTCTAAGCGATTAACAAGACTGCATATTCCTTGATAGGCAAAAATTGTCTCGGAATGTCGATCGACTAGGGGCAAGAAACGGATTTTTGTCGATTCTGACGGCGTGTTTTGCCGGGCCTGGTGCCGAGATTTTGCAGAACACGTTATTTTCCTTGGTCAGATCGTCTTTTTTGCCGCATCAAAAAAAATGTCAACTTTCGCAAAAGTTCCTAGGAGAATTGCCGATGAGTAGTAATGAGGCCGGAAAAAGGGCTTCACGGCTTATAGAGGTAGCAAATGAAGACATCCGAATCCGGACAAGCAGGTTTCTCACTCATCGAGGTAGTCGTCTCAATGGGGATCTTGGGAATTCTCTCCGGATTGTCGATGTCTGTATTCTCTCAGTATCAGTACGACGCGTATAACGCCCTTGCGCTCAGTCAAATCCGGATCGTGATTTCAGGTGAAGAGGCCCTCCACGCCGCGGATTCGAACTACGTCAGCTGCGCCAATGCGGATTGCGTCTCCGTGCTGAAAGGAATTGCGAACACCCCCGGAATCAGAGTGCAAGTTACGGGCACCCCGGACGCGTTCTCGGTCGCGGCATGCCATGCGAGAGGCGATATCCACTATTCATGGGTGTCCACTGAAGCTCGAATGAATTCGAGATCTATCAGCGTCGGGAGCTGTTCTCCCACACCCGAGGAACTTACGTAACCGACACGTAAGCTTCGATTGCGTTCTCATAGTTGTTCTTGTCAGCTCAACGACCGGCCGTTGAAATGATGTCCTATTACCTCAGCTCGGAGTAACCGAAATGTCACATTTTGCCCCAACCCACTTTATCTCAACGCCTCCTCTCCTGATTCCGGCACGGCCAGTTCTCGCGAGCTCAAATTTGATGCGGTATTGCGACCGGAAGCTCGGTAAGATTGCGCCTGGAGTGGACTGCCACGCTTCGAGAGAGACCGCCTACCGAAGCATTTTCACATTCAACGTGCCGACTGGAACTTCGGTCGTCTTTACCGAGATTTTTTCGCAAAAAGGGAAGCGATATTCTTCGCAGCCGTTTGCCCCGAACGAGATCGAGCTGAATCTCAGAAATGGATTTCGAATAAAACGGGAGCGGGACACGGTTGGAGCCACCGAGACGATTGTTGTCGCTTTCAAACAAGAGTTCGGTGACGGCAGCATGAAGGTTCGCGCCGGCGACCAGACGTTTCTGCTGAAAAGGACCGAGCGATCATCGGAACCGAAAAAATCCGAGACGGTGAAAGCGAAGGAGAGCGAAACTGAAGAAGCCAATTTACCGAGCGCGGATCGACGGCTTCAGTTGGCAGCATTCAAGGATTGGTCGTTACATGAGCTTCAAACACAGTTCGATTCCTTAAGAAGTGAGCAAGCAAGACTCTCCCGGGCGCTTTTGGCCGCCACCGGGTTTCGCAAAGTCGAGCTGCCAGGATTATCCGATGCTATGTTCTGTGCTCCACCGGCGTCCGATAAAGAAGCTCGGGCGTTTCTCTTCGTTCGTCCCACTCCTCGAGGCGGTCTTGAACTCGCTTGCTGGCAGAGAAAGGTTGATCAACCGACGCCCGTCTTGAGCGAGTTGAAATGGATTCCGCTGAAAGGCGACTGGAAATCGGAGAGTGTCGGTGCCGGCGTTTGGTGGTGCCCTGCGAAAAAGCTCGAGGTCTGGTTGGCCGAGGCTGAGTTCGGAACGAAGCAGATAACCTGTCTGAGAGTGTTAGCGGCTCCGGGGAAGTAGGGACGCTACCCGTAACGGGCTTCGTCCTTGCGGTATATAGACTAAATATTGGTCTCGGGTAGTTCGAAGTTCGCCTTCGCCAAGGCTTCGGGGGACACACTTCGCCCTGTGAAGTGGATTGCTTTGACGTTGCCCCCAAAGGGGGCGAAGACTGGACCCGATCGGGATCGAACCGACGACCTCGTGAATGCCATTCACGCGCTCTCCCAGCTGAGCTACGGGCCCTCAAGAATTAAATGGGGCGCTGTCATACCATTCCCTTCGATCGTGGAGCAATCGGAAGTCGTGAAGTTTGCGGCCAAAAATAATTCGTGTCGTGAATTCTCTGATGAGGCGGCCGACTCGACAGCAACCGCTTTTCTCCAGGCAACACAAGGCGGCGACAGGGGCTAATTGGATCATTTTGTCCGATTTAGGGCAGACGCTTCGTTTTGCTGTTAAAATTTTACTACTATTTGCAGATAGGTGTGGTTCCGAGTATACGCTTTGATCCGGGTCAATGACCTGAAATCGTCTTTGGTGGAGAGAGCGTATCGTGAAAACGATTGAGGGGTCTCTAAACGCAGCGGGTAAAAAATTCGTAATCGTGGCGGCACGTTGGAACGCCATTTTTACTGATCGTCTCGTTGAGGGCGCAATTGACGCACTTCGGCGTCATGGTTCGCAAGAAGCGAACATAACAGTAGTGCGAGTCCCGGGGAGCTTTGAGATCCCGGTTGTGGTGCGAAAGCTTGCCGACACGAAGCAGTATCACGCCATAATAGCGCTTGGGACTTTGATCCGCGGGGAGACTGACCACTATGATCTCATCGCCAGGCAGGCGACGAGTGGTCTCGGTGCCGTGATGATGGAGACCGGAGTGCCGGTCGCCCACGGGATTCTCGTGGCGGATACAATGGAGCAGGCCATGGCGCGAGCCGGGTCTAAGGCAGGGAATAAGGGTTATGAAGCGGCCATAGCCGCGATTGAGACGGCAAACGTGATTGAACACATTGCCGGGATAGAGAAGAACGATAGGTAGGGCCTCGTATGGGCGTTCGACGACAAGCTCGGGAAGCAGCAATGCAAGCAGTCTATATGTGCGACTTCATCGGGAAGTGGCATCAGCAGGATTCCGAGTTCTGTTTTGAGCATTTTGACGTCGCGAAGGCCGCTCGGCCTTATGGCCTCGACCTCACCAAAGGGGTTATTGAAAACCTCGCAAAAATTGATTCCAAGCTCACCGTAGCCAGTGAAAACTGGAGCCTCAGCCGAATGGGCCGGGTGGATCGTGCTATCTTGCGCGTTGCGGCATATGAAATTCTGTTCCTCGACGATATTCCGATCAATGTCGGCATCAACGAGGCGATCGAGATTGCCAAACGTTACGGCTCCGACGAGTCGGCGAACTTTGTAAATGGCGTTCTCGATCGGGTGGCTTCAATCCGGGATGATCGCCCGAGAGAACGCCCACTCAAAGTCGAAGTCGAAAAGATTCATGCAGCTCCGGCAGCGGACTCCGGCCTCGTAGTTGAGCCGATCGTCGCCGTCGAGGGCACGAAGGCTTCAGACGAGATCGCCGACTAATATCGCCTGAGAAGTCGGGCCGCCATCCCTGGGTCGGCAAACACATACCTTTCAAAGTCGCAAAATAACGGGTGGCGTTGTCGCGCGTCGCGTTGACAATATGCTCGTGAGGACGGCGCGGTTCCTGGCCATCTCACACTCCTGCGTGGCGGCGGGTTGCCTCGCGATGGCTCTACTGATTGAAATGGAAGCCCGAGTTTTTGAATCGATAGTTCCTAAAACTTGCCGGAAGTCGACCATCCACGACGGCCTGAGTCGAGCCCGGGTTCAACGGGTTGAAGCCGAACAAAACCTCGTAGGAATCTGGAAGCCCGTCATCATCGGTATCGGCATCGGCCGAAGAGGTTCCGAATCGCGTCTCCGCGTCGTCCGAAAACCCGTCCCCATCGGTATCCTGAGTCGCATTTGCCACAGAACCGGAGGTGCCGTTTAGCACTTCGCCGCCGTCGAACGTGCCGTCGCCGTCGGTATCGGCCTTATCGGGGTTTAGCGAGTTTTCTTCTTCAAAGAGATTCGGGAGACCGTCGCCATCTCGATCGAAAGGATCAAAGTCCGGAGATTGGGCGACGCTTACAGGAGAAAACTGGAGCGGTGGTTGACTCGAGGCATCCGTGGGGCTTGTCCCATTTTCAAACTCGTATCCGTCAAGAAATCCGTCGCCGTCGCTATCGGGCAACTTCGGATTAGAGAGGTAAGTTTCTTCATCAGCATCAGCCATTCCGTCGAGGTCGGAGTCGTTGGCGCTTACTCCGCCCACAGAATCGGACGCCGTAGAAGACGAGCCGCCTGAAGACCCGCCGCGGAGCGCCGCGGTCGCCGTTGTGCCGCTTGACGTCGTGGCTGTCGTTCCTCCTGAGCTTGTAGTGCCGCCGCTTGAGGTAGTGCTTCCACTGGAGGTGGTATCTCCGAATTCCGTCGGGTCGGGAACAGCCGAAAACAACAATGACGGATCGGCTGTCGGGGTTGCAGTCGCGGTCGGCGAGGGAGTCGGTGTGGCAGATGCCGTGGCTGACGGAGTCGGCGTGGGTGTTCCGGTATTAAATCCAGCCCGTGCATTCGGATCAAGAACGATGACTTCGTTGCATGCCTTAAAACGGCTGCTGGCTCCGGTAAAACAAGCGCCAATCAGCAACCACCGGAAGATCTCTACGGAGGGCCGCTTGCCCTGGAACCGGACTGAATCCGGTGCCGGGGATTCGGCCGATACCAACTTGTTCTGTCTCATCTGACGCTGTTTTATTCGACGCTGTCTGATTCGACTCTGTCTTTTTCGACTCTGTGTCATTTCGTCCGTGAGTCCGCTGCCGGGAAATCGTTTCTTCCCGTCTATAGTATGTTCCCCGCCGATCGGCCAGGGGTGGTGTTTATCTTGCCCGTCCGGAGTGGGCGGGGTATCTCTTTGCCTGTGATTCAATCGACGAGCGCAATTATGCTGCCGGCAAAATGCGTCCGACACTGCGGCGATTGGGCTTTACTGCTTTCAGCTTAGCTGCGACTCAGCGTTTCCGTGACCGGCGGAAGAGCTGAATCCCGGAGGCAGGCACTTTTACGACGTCATCGTGAAAAGCCGTGCGAATCTTTCGGATATTGAGGCGTCGGAAGAAGGCGAATTGGGTGAGGAGAGAACAAGGTGAACGGAGAGGTGATACACGTGAAATTGAGATCAGCGTTTATGCTGACGGCTTTAGTTGCAAGCCTCGGCGCGTCATCCTGTCTGGCCGCGGACAATCCTCCAGTTGAGCCGCCACCTCGTGAGCAGGCACCGCGCACGCTGGGCAGCGGTGCTCTAAAGAAATTCGAGCAGGGAGTCAGGAAGTTCGTCCTCTCGAATGGCCTTCGAGTACTGATTTTCCGCAGGCCCATCGCGCCAGTTTTTATCGGACAAACTTGGGTGAGAGTCGGAGGGGTCGACGAGACGCTTGGGAAGACCGGCGCCGCTCATTTGTTGGAGCACATGGCGTTTAAGGGAACCGAGACGGTCGGCACCAAAGATTATGCAAAGGAGAAGGTGCTTCTCGAACAGATCGAAGTGCTGATGGATAAGCTCGAGCCGAAAGATATGAAGGCGGCGGCGCTGACCGAAGCGGCAAGGGCGAGTGAGGTCGCCGATGCGAAGAAACAGCTTGAAGAAGTCTATCAAAAGCTCTCGGAGCTGTGGGTCGACAACGAGTTCTCACAAATTTACGAACGGCAAGGTGAAACCGGACTCAATGCCGCGACGGCGAAAGACTACACCTACTACACCGTGAATCTTCCGAAAGTTGCGTTTGAGCTTTGGTGTCGGATGGAATCCGATCGCATTTTATTTCCGGTATTTCGCCAGTTTTATAAGGAACGGGACGTAGTTCGGGAAGAGCGCCGGATGCGCTCTGAAGATAATCCGGGCGGAAGACTTTATGAGGCGCTCCTTTCAACTGCCTACTGGAGTCACCCCTACAGCCAGCCGGTAGTCGGATGGCCGAAGGATGTATCGGCGCTTCGGAAAGCCGACACTGAGGAGATGTACCGGAGCTACTATCGACCGGACAACATGGTAATTTCGCTCGTGGGTGACCTCGATCCAGACCAGGCAATCGTACTCCTTGAGAAATACTTCGGGCGGATCCCGGCTGCGAAAGAGCCAACTCCAAAGGTGCGCGCGGTCGAAGTCCCGCAACTTGGAGAGCGCGAAGTTACCGTTCAGTTTGATGCCGAACCGGTGCTGATGCTCGCGTATCACAAGCCAACGTATCCAGATCCGGATGATCTCAAGATCTCCGTTCTTCATGCGCTTCTTGATGGTGGCCGCTCCTCTCTCCTTCACCGCGAGTTGGTGCTGAAACGGCAGTTGGCACTCGGCGTCAGCACTTCAGAGGCTCCGGGAGACTTGTATCCCTCGCTGTTCGTCGTCTCGGCGGTTCCGCGTTCTCACGTGACGAATAAACAGCTGGCGGATGCTATCCAGGAGATTCTCGATAAACTGCAGACCCAGCAATTCTCGGAGAAGGAGCTCGCGTCGGCGAAACGGCGAGTGCGTGTCGGCTTTCTCAGTCAGCTCGGATCGAATGGAGGGTTGGCGGAGACGCTGGGTGAGGCCGAGCTCCTTTTCGGTGATTGGAAAGCGCCGTTAAAGATGTTCGATCAGATCGATAAAACGACCGCGGAGGACATCGCGAATCTTTCGAAAAAATACCTCCGACCGTCGAATCGAACGTACGCGCATTTGGAGCGACGCCAATGAACTATTCTCCTATAAACGACTGCTCAAAAAAGCTCCCTGTGAAGTCTTTCTTCAACCTCAAAACCTTTTTCGGTGCGGCGGTTTGCACGCTTGCTCTCGCATCCGGGTGTGGAACGGCAAACATGCCGGCGAAATTCGATCCGGAAGCGCTCGTCAAGGAGAAGGTCACCTTCAGTCCGGAGAAGCCCGAGCGGTGGACGCTGCCGAACGGTGTCTCGGTCATTTACAGATTTGACGACGAGCTGCCTTCGGTTCGGGCACGGTTGTATTTTCCTGGTGGAACGTTCTTCGTGCCGCCCGAACTGACCGGCCTCGCGGAAGCGACCGGCTCGATGATTCGGGAAGGGGGCTTTGTCGGAATGCCTCCGGACCAACTCGATAAGGCTCTGGACGATCTCGCGGCAAGCATTGAGACCAGTTACAGCCAATCGAGCGGATCGATCGGCTTTTCGTCCTTGAAGGAAGATTTTCCCGCCGTTCTTGGATATGCCTGGCATCTGATAGAAAAACCGGCATTCGACGCGAAACGTTTCGATGTTTGGAAAAAGGCAGCCCACCAATCGATTCGTCGGAGGAAGGATTCGCCGGGTTCGATGGCCGCGATGCTCTTGAACGAACAAGTCTACGGTGCCACGAGTCCGTATGCAGTAACGGCGTCACACGAAACTCTCGATCGAATCAGCGTTCAAACGCTGCGGGACTATCATCGTAAATATTGCCAGCCTAAGGGCGCTATCTTCACGGTTGTCGGTGACATCTCCAAAGAAGAGGTCAACCGATTGCTCGATTCCACCTTCGCGAAGTGGGTCGCTCCGGGTGCGGTGGAAGTTCCCGCGTTGCCGCCGATACCCGAACTTCGAGGTCCGGGAATTTACGTGTTGGAACGGGAATTTGATCAATCGACCGTGATCATGGGGCACGTGGGACCGCCTCTGCCGACTCCCGAACTTCCGGAGATGAACGTTTTCAATCGGCTCTATGGCGAAGGCGGTTTCGGGAATCTTCTGATGCAGGAGATTAGAACGAAGCTTGGTCTGGCGTATGTGGTGCATGGCGCGATCTCGCCGAGCATCGGAGCGGGATTGGTGGAGGTGCAGCTCGGCACGAGAAATGAGGAAGCGGTAAAAGCCGTTCAGAAAGTCTACGAGCTCACGGATGCGGTGCTGGCAGCTCCGCCCGCCGAGAGTGATCTCGAAGGAGCAAAGCTCGCGGCCGCACGAGCGTTTATCTTCCGTTTTGATAGCCCCGACGACATCGTCCAGCGAGCCGCACAGCATGAGTTGTTCGGATTCCCCAAGGACTACGACCGGAACTATATCCCCAAGGTGGAGGCCGTCACCCCCGACAGTGCCCAGTCCATAGGGAAAAAATGGGTGAAGCCGGGGAATTTTGTGATTGCCGTAGTCGGCCGAGTTCCAGCTGAGAAGTTTGCTGAAGCATTTAAGGGTCGTGGAATTCCGGTTTATCGAGTAACCTTTGATGAAAAGCCGAATGTGGTCGGCGAGGTAAAGTAAGGAGAGACATGCGTCCGAACTCTGGCCGTCAGACTCGCCGCTTTCTTTTTATGCTTTTTCTTGTCGTCATCGTCTTTAATCATGCGGTGCGGCTGTTTGCCGACCCGATCTCGTCGAACACAAGTTCCTCCGGCGTGCCGAGGTCGCTCGGACAGTCGCTGACGAGCGTGAATGTCTTCCGTCATGAGATGGGAGTTCGACTGCGAAATACCGCGACATGGTGCCCTAATGCGACGAACAGTTTTTGCTATATTACAATGGACGGCGTCGTGATGATTCTCGGATTACATTGAATATGTTGAATACTCGCATTCGCAGCTTTTCGTTTCTTGTTCTGTTTCTGTTCACCTCCTTGTCCGGGTGCTCTCTATTCACGCTCGAGCCTATTCCAGGTCCTGATAAGCAGGCCGTCGGCACTTGGGGTGGTATTGCCGCAGGCGCCGTGAGCGGCGCCGTGATTGAAAAGCAGCTTTACGGAAGTGTGACCCGAGGCTCATTCATCGGTGCAGCATTCGGTGGAATTTACGGAATGTTCAGCGGCCTCGGTGTGGATCTCTTGGAAGAGGATCAGATACGCCGGAGTATCGAGCTCCAGCGTGCGCGGGAGCTCGCGTGGGTTCAGGAAGTTCTCGCGGAGCACTATGTAAGACGGCTTGAGCTGCATCCGAATCGAGATATTTTTCCGGCCGACTGGTTTTTTGAAACCGACCATTCCGAATTGATGCCGCAGTCGGTGATTCTCGCTCAAGAGGTGGGAAAGCTTGCACAGCGTCGCTCTCCTTGGTCCAGGCTCGTCGTCACGGCCTACGTCAGCACTGCCGATAAAAATTCGACTTATGCGCAGTACCTGTCCAAGAAACGCGCCCAGCAGATTGCACTTGAGTTTGTCCGAGCGGGAGTCGAGCCAAGAAGAGTCATGATAGAGTCTTTTTTGGTAGACGCCCCTATTCTTATCGATCCTGATGATGATCCTGATAGGTATCGGCAAGCGATTGAAATTAGCGCGATAGACAACTAATTTGCCTCCTGCGGGGGTTGCCCCTGTTGGCGGCAAGGGATCAAGAGTAAATTTAACGGGAATGCCGTTTTCTGTAACCAGTGCCGCGCCCCAAAATTCTGCATCTAATGCAGAATTTCCAGCGGCACAGCTCGGCGAGAGCCGAGCCAGCAAAGTCTAGTGCTCCGACAGAGGAAGAGCTGTGCCGAAGGCACGATTTTGCTGTGAGGATTAACGGTCGGAGCACTAGTGCCGCGCCCCAAAATTCTGCATCTAATGCAGAATTTCCAGCGGCACAGCTCGGCGAGAGCCGAGCCAGCAAGATGGTCGAGTGCTACGACACGGAAAGAGCTGTGTTGAAGGCGCGAGTTTGTTGCGAGAAATTATGGTCGGAGCACTAGGGTACGAGAAGTAATGATTCTTCTTATCGACGAATCGGGTTTTCTGTTTGAGTTGCTCGAGGAGACCATCGGCGGCATGGGAGTTCCGTTATTTCGTGCGAAGGATATTCCTTCTGCGAAACGAAAGCTCCTCGAAGCGTCGCCGAAGCTCGTTCTTTCCTTCACGCAGATCGGGAATGATGATGAGGCCGGGTATAAATTCTGCAAAGAGCTGCAGTCCCATCCCTCGCTCTCCCAAGTTCCGGTGCTGCTCTTTTCCGATGAGCTCAGTGACACGGCTCTTCGAAGGGCAACTGATTCCGGCGCGAAGGGTATTGCTCCTTGGCCGGTAAGCGGCGAATCGTTGAAAAGGCGACTTGGGATGTTGCTCCCGGAGCTGGCCGCGGTGGGCCCTCCTATTCCTGCGGCTGCACCTGCGGCGGCGCCCGTATCCGCTGCCCCGGCGCCCAAACCAGCGCCAGCGGCTGTCCCGCCGGCACCTCTTCAGCCGGCGGCGGCTCCAAAACCCCCGAATTCGCTTACACCCACCGCTCCTTCGGCATCTGCGGTCGCGCAATCTGCCGCGACGCATTCAGTTACTCCGCCTCCACCAAAGCCGTCACCGGCGCCGCAGCCTGCTAAGCCAGCAGCTCCTCCGGCTCCCGGCCAGCATGCAGTTACGCCACACGCGGCAGCTCAGCCTCCGACGGAATTTGAAAAGAAGCTCCAGATCGCGCAACAAATCTTGGCGAAAGTTCTCTATGATTTAAAAACAAGCCACTTGCTTCAGGTCGTCGATTTTGAAGACGTGCCTCGAGTGGTAAGCGAGGTGACACGCTCGGTCTGTAATTCCGGGCCGACGGAGAACAAACGCGCAATGGTCCCGTCTCCGGTTGGGCTTTCGAACGAATCCTCTGCTGGAGGCTCTGCAGCCTCAAGCCCTCTGTCAGATTCCACGACGACCAGTATCGATTTGGACCAAATATTTGGTAGAAAGAAAGAGTAATTCGAATTTAAACCAGCAGCATCTTAAGAGTTCATGAACGGAGGCGGTATGTCACAGCGGGAAGTCGACGGAGCAGAAATCGCAGGGAGTCCTAAGGTCTACACCAAGAAGGAGCTGCAGCTATTTCTTGCGGACATCGGCAAGCGGGTATTGGAGCCGAATTCCTCCTACCTTCACTCAGTTCTTGCGATGAATCACTTGCTTCGGCAGGCAAACTTGCCTGAGTTGTTGGATACTGACACGCGAGAACAGATGAAGGATCTTTGGATCAAGCTGAAGTCTACCGGCATGCAATTAAACGATCCTCCGCTTCTTTTCGGAACCGAGGCAGCTGCAGTTCCGGCGGTTGAGGGAAATCCGGAGCTTGCCGCTCCGAAGAAACCGGCAGCGGCGAAATAATCTGTAACAGTATTTGCGAAGAGTGTACAGTCTCGGCGCAGCCTGACGGCGCGGCGCCGTGGTTTTCTCACGGCGTGTGTGAGCGTTCGCGATTGGCGTTTATCGTCAACAGGGTCGCTGCCAGATCCGACGATTTTTCGAGCTCGGAGATCATCGCGACTGAAGCGGCGCCGGCTTCGAAAACGGAAAAACAATTCTTCGCAGTAATTCCGCCGATAGCTACCAGCGGAAGCGTGGCCTCGCTGCAAATTTTCGCCAATTCTTCGGTGCCGACCTCCGGTGCATGACCTGATTTGGTCGGAGAGGTAAAGATCGGTCCCACCGCCAAATAGGACAGCACTGCGCAAGGAGCGTTCACGACTTGCTGCAAAGAATGTGTCGAGAATCCTATGACCGCTTCCGGTCCGAGAGCCGCTCTGGCAGTTTCGGGACGCTTGTCTTCTTGTCCAAGATGAACCCCGTCCGCACCGGAGAGCCGGCAGATTTCAATCGAGTCGTTGATGATGAGCGCACGTGCGGAGGAAAGTGGGCTCGCCGACTCAATCTCATCGCGCCTTGAACGAATAACCTTTGCGATCTGCAGGAACTCATTGTCCGGAAGCGATTTGTTTCGAAGCTGGAGAAGTGTCGCCCCGGCAGAAAAAATTCTCTCGACAAATTCGACAGGCGATTGGGTCGTGTCGACATTTACGATCGCGTAGAGGGCTGGAAGCTTGAATTCTCTCACTGTAGGAGCTGTCTCTCACTGGCAAGTAAACACGAAGGAGAGGGCCCCGGAATAGCTGTCCAGATCCTTTTCCGGAATATTCTCCGGCATCTTGACCTCGTATGTTCCAAGTAGGTCTCGCTGGCCTTTTAAAGTTTGTCCTTGAATCAGCGCTTGACGCTTCGGTAGGAGCTCAACCTCCGCACCTTCCTTTCCGTCACGGAAGAATACCCGAAACGAGACATCCTGTCGGTTCTTTCCCGTTATCGAAAAAGCTGAAGTCGGTCCAGTTCCCCGTGCGCTGACACGATAACGATACGGTGAATTAATTGCAGAATATCGTCCGATGCGAAACGTACCGGGTTCAAGTGCTCTGATGTCGAACCGCTCGGGAACCGTAACCGATATCCGTAAAGTCCCTGTTGAGGAGATTCCCGGAAAGCCATCCGAAGCAGAGGCAGGATCGACTCGAAGAAGCGAAAGTAAAAGCAGGACCCAAAAGGATTGCGTAGGAATTCTTCGCTGAGACACGTACATACTGCTCCGTGCTTACATCGTTCAGTTGCCGAGCTTCTTTCTCAATACTGCGAACCCGGCCCAGCAAACGAGAGCGTTAAGAACGGGGCGCGTGCATCAAGGTGATCCCCAAAGAAAGTTCTTCGACCTTGATCAACTTTTATTCTACAGATGAGCTTCTTGCAAAACCAGCGAGAAAGTGGGAATCGGCGAAAACTCATAATTCGCAACTGCCCGGCATGCGACGGCTGGCGCCTGCGAAAACCGAAGCGTCTCGGCCATCTCACCCCCTCTCCGCCAAGACTCGGAGGAGAAGTGCAGACTAGGTAGAATACCGATCGACTAATACGACCGGGGCTCCGGTGAAAGCGGCGACCACTGGCACCGGACCAGGGCCGAATGTCCGGTCGATCAAAGCCGCCCAGCAGAGGACAGTTCCTCCCATCAGCGTGATTCTCGAGTGCGCTTCGAGGCACGATCGCGCTGTGGTGATGACTTCGTTGACGAGGACAATATTTTCTCCTTTCAACGGATTGCTCGAGCCGGTTTGATCGAGATCCTCATAGCTCAAGACTTCAATCGAGTGTCCGGGGGCTCCGAGCTCGGCACCGAGATGTGCCGCAAGGCCGGTCATCCCGCTATGGAGGTCGATCAGGTAGATCGGGCGGGCTGGATAACAGACGTTCTCGATTCTTTCTGTGATGTAGCTGGCGCAGCGTTTGAGGTCTTCGCGGTTTAAGTCCTCGACTTGATAATAGACATTCGATTCACAGCGGCTGCCGATTCTAAGCGGCATGCTGTGGTGTTCGGTAATTCGGTCAAAGATTTCACGAAGATCGTCCATATGCGGATTGTCCGATAGCTGTTGAAAAACGCAACACTCTACTTCAAGACCCTGTTTTTGTGGTAGCTAAATACGTCGTTTCCGCCAATTAACCTGACCTTCTCAAAACCGCTCTTGGGAGAAGAGCGAGTTTGTTGGGATTTTTAGTGAAATGTAGGGTCTCCGACTGAGTCGTGCTGGAGCACGCGGCCGCAGAGGACCGAAATTTCTCTAAGAAGACTAGCGACATCGCTTCCCGGAGCAGAAGGACAGTGAGAAAACCGGGTCAATGGTATTTGGAGGGAAGAAATTATAACTGTTTCAGTGCCTGGGACGAGGAAGGAGTAATTTGCCGATATGACCGTGGTTTTGCCAGTAGTGGCTGATGGAGGGACGGGGGGATTGCGGGGGAAGACCCGCGAGATTCAGGTCGGCTCGGTACGTTTGGGCGGCAAAAATCCAATTGCGGTCCAGAGCATGTGTGCGACGCGCACCACGGACTTGGAAGCGACCGCGAAGCAAATTCGACTTCTCGAGGGCGCTGGGGCTGACATCATCCGTATTGCAATCGACAGCAAAAAAGATGTTGACGCGCTTGCCGCCCTTCGCGCTGATACGTCAGCGAATCTCGTCGTTGACCTACAAGAGAATTACCGTCTCGCCAAGAATGTGGCGCCCTTTGTTCAAAAGTTTCGATATAATCCCGGGCATTTGCACCATCATCAAAAGTCGGTCAGCGTTTCAGATAAAGTAAAATTCCTCGTCGACACTGCCGGTGCCTACGGCTGTGCAATTCGAATCGGGGTAAACTTTGGCTCTCTCGATCCGGCGCTCCGCGGCGAGCTAGAAGATCCCATGGAAGTCGCGATTCGTTCCGCCCTCGAGCACGTCGAGATGATCGAGAGGCTCGGATTTATTCAGTTCGTCGTTTCTCTTAAGAGCTCGAATCCGAACTCTGTGATTGCGATTAACAAGCGTTTCTCTGAGTTGCGGCCGGATATTCCACTCCACCTCGGCGTTACCGAAGCAGGGCTGCTTCCAGACGGCGCAATGAAAACGCGGATTGCATTCGAACAGCTTCTCGCATTGGGGATCGGCGATACAGTGCGGGTTTCCCTCACAGTTCCCGACGAAGAAAAGGACAAGGAAATCGAAGTTGCACGGCAGATCATCGATGACGTGAGCAACGGCCGGTTTCGCTCCGTGCCGGAGTTTTTGGGAAAGGGATTGAACGTGATTTCTTGCCCGTCCTGTTCTCGCGTCGAGAACCAAGCATTTGTCAGACTCGCGCAGGAAGTTAAACGTGTTACGGAATACGTGAAGGACCATAAACTTACCATTGCCGTCATGGGCTGCCGGGTGAACGGTCCCGGAGAAACGGACGAAGCGGATCTTGGGTTGTGGTGCGCGCCAAACTTCGTGAATTTAAAGCGCGGAGAGGAGTACCTGGGAGCGTTCCCGTATGACGAGGTGATTGCTCGTCTGTTGCAAGAGGTTGAACGGCTTCTTGCCGAACGCGGAGTCGAGACGCGACTTCATTCGTAAGGTGCATCGGGGTCGAGGCGATGCGTTCGCCTTCGGGATGAACTTCATCAAGCAATTCTCTAGGTGATTCTCGCATTGAAAAATGTGAAATCGGCTTTTCTCTAGGAAGTTCAGGGCGATCGCTTTTGGATGATGCACAAATGAGCAAACATACACACTAGTTGGAAGGCTCCGAATCAGTCGAAAACAGTAATATTCGAAGCGTTAAACCAGTTTCGGCGGATAAAGGGGTATAGCAGGGGTTATTCGGTTGGGTTTGTTGGAAGAAGGTCGCACGTGAAGCAATTGCCAAAACTTAAGCTCGTTTCCAGGGACGGCGGAGAAGCGTCGGCAGAGACCGGAGCGCACAAAGGCCGTGGGCGCCTTGGTGGAACCTTTGAACTCATCGGATTGGATGCCGTATCCCCGGAAGACCGAGCCCGATTGCAGATGGGCGTGCAAGAGATCCTGCCGAAGGCCGCGATCCTCGGAGTTGCTCGGACGGCAAGACCTTGGGATCTGCGTCCGGTAGTTGCGTATGCCGGTGATGAGAGTCCTTCGATCATCCGCTTCATCGGTCCTGATGTATTCTCACAAACTCATCTTGCCGCTCGCGTCCGCGACGCGTTCGAGCGTTTCAAGAGCCAAAGCGAGCTTTCCTCCAGCGTGCTGGGTTGCGGGTTGCTTCGCGGAGAGTTCTGGTATCGACGCACTCTCGTCGAGTCGACTCTGGGACATCAGCTCTCGGCTTCTCAAGGATTGACCGAGCAACAAGTTTTCAATATCGCATCGGCCCTCGTCGAAGAAGTTTCACGCTGGCATCAGCGGGGATTTATTCATGCTCATATCACGTCTTCAAACGTCTGCGTAAACGCGGACGGAGGCGTCTCGCTTCTTGACTCCACTATTGGATTCGCGACGATTCAAGCGACGAAGGGTCGAACCGACTATAATCTCCAATCGTTTGCGCCGGAGCTCTTGGCCGGTGATAGCCCGGCATTCAGTGCCGATATCTACGGCCTTGGGTTGATCTACCGACGGCTGTTCCTCGGGCTCGCAAAGCGGGCGCCGTATGAGAATGACAAAGCCAAGCTCGACCGGGTCGTACGCCCATTTTTGGAGCTGAGCGAAGCGCTTCTTCAGCAAGATCCCAATCAGCGTCCTGGACTTCCGCAGATTCGGCGTTTTATCGAAGACGGCCTGAATACCATTGAGAAACAGGCGGGAGCTGATTCGCGTGAGCGGAAAAAAGTCGAATCGTCTTTCAAGAAGGGAAGGATCATCCGAACGCCTTCGACCGATTCCGCTCCCGTACAGGAGCCGGTGCTGAGTGCGGATCATCCGACCGCCGCGGAGGCTATTCCGGTATCAGCCGCGAGTGGAAAGCCTGCTTCCTCCGCACAGAAAATTTCCATCGAGGCCGCTCCGACGGCGGAAGATGCTTCAAGACAAATCCCGTTGGAGCGGAGAGCTCCGGGAGCGGGAAATGTGCAAGCGGCAGCTCAGCACGTTCCTCCTCCTCAACAGAGCAGTGGAGTTGTGTTTGAAAGCGTGCCTGTGCCGCCGTACGCTCAACCTGGTGTTCCTCCATTTGCCGGATATGCAGGGCAACCGTTTCCTCAACAAGCGATGCCGTACCCCTACGCTCAACCCCAGGCACCTCATCCTCAGCACGGATTTCATCCGCAACAACCGGTCTACGCTTATGGGCATCCGTATGGGCCGTATCCAGCACAGCAAGTTCCCGGCCAGGGAATATACGCCGGACAGCATCCGCAAATAATTGGAGCCGGTCCGGGCGGCGTGCCGATCTATCAAAATCACCCGATCGGAGCTCCGCACATGGGAGCGGTTCCGCCCGGGATGTTTCATCCCGGGCCGATGCAAGGTCCGCCGCTTCTCGGAACTCCTCCGCAGATTCAGCCGGAACAGAAGAAAGAATCCAATCTCTTCTTGCTCGGATTTATTCTGACGCTGTCGCTTGTGGCGTTTTGGTTTTACCGGACAAGAGAGTTGCTTCCGGATACGACTCCTGAGCAGCCGGTCATCGGAGAAGTTCAGAATCTTTCTCAGCTAAAAGAAGCGTGGGGAAGTAAGATGCCTTCGCGGATGATCCCGGTCGCGGAGCTTGCGCTTTCTCAGAACGAATTTACGACCGCGGCACAATCGCTCATCATCGAATCTGCGGTTCGCGGAGACGAAGGGTTGCTCGGGATCAACGTCCCACTACTCCGGGTTGCTTTTGATGGAGCTTGGGAATCGAAGCTTACTCCACAAGATCGGCGTTCCGCGATCGCTATGGGTGTTGCCGGTTTGCTGAGAGATAAACTTCCGAAGGATCTCCAGAACATCAATGGGCTTCACCCAGGAGTCATTCTTGCTGCGACCGCCAGCGCAGGAAAAACGGCAAGCCGAATTCTCTCCGGAGTTCCGGCGTCGATGTTGGCACAACTCGTTCCTCCTTTTGGTCCTGCGTTTCAAGAGCTCATCAAGGATGATCCGAACCTCACTTGTGGAGACGATGCGGTGCAACGTCTTGCGCGTCTCGGCACTCGCGGCGCGATCGACGGACTCGACGACATCACTCTTTTCCTGAAAACTGAAGAAGGGGCGGTTCGGACCGACGCGGATCGAAGACTTCGCGCGATGGCCTCGTTGTTCTCTTACAACAACAGTCTTGCAAACTCGATCCTCCAGGTCATCTTGAAACACCCGAATCTTTCAATCGACATCCCGTCCATTAAGTGGGCGAAGGATTGGGATCTGCTGAATTGGAAGGAGCTTGAACCAGGCGACCGTCTGTTTGTTCTCGCGGGCGTCGCGCCGGCTGGCGTGGTCTCAGCCGATAACCTCGGGAAGTTGTTCGCTCACCCTTCGGCTCCGATTCGTAGCTTTGCAATTGGGAAAGCCCTGGATAGGATCAAGCTCGGTCACCCCGGAGCATTCGACGTGTTTCGGATGATTCAGAATGACCCGGCGATCCTGACGCCGAAGCAAACAGTGGAACTGGCCCATCTCTTGGAGCGCCCTGAGGCATTGCAAATGCCGGCAATTCAAACTTGGTTGAGTTCTAAGCCACCGATGCAAGTTGTTATTTCCCTTCTGGTGTCCACCGCTTCGCAGACGACGGCGACCCCGCTCGATCGTGCGCTTGCGATTTATCTGAAAGAGACCCTCTGGAAACCGGACTTGGGCACGCTGCGAAAGATTTCGTCTCATCCGGATTTCTACACGAGACTCTTCGCCTACAACGAGCTGTATACGATGGAAGACCGTGAGACCTCCCGTGAGCTTCTTGCTTCCTCGCTTCGGAAGGAAGACAACGAAGATAACCGCACGCGCCTGCAGCACATGCTGAAGGAGCTGAGCGGCGATTAGAGAAGCTCTACGCGGTTTTCGGCGAGACTCTTCGCGGCAAGTTTGGAAGGAGAGTCCATCTCGTTCGAAATGAACTCTCCGTTATTGAATTCTCGCCCCTCGAATCCTGTCGAAATCAAACTTCATCAGAGGCTCCGGAGCAGCTGTTTCGGAGGAATCGTCCTTTTCATCTCCGCGTATTCCTCCTAAACTCCGCGTTTTCCGGAATCAACAGAGATAAGTGTACTCATGACTCTTGGTATTGCACTCGGCGGCGGCGGCGCGAAGGGCTTTGCTCACATCGGAGCGCTGAAGGTCCTTGCCCGACGCGGGGTTGAATTTGATTACGTCGCGGGAACCAGCATGGGCTCGTTGGTTGGTGCGGCTTACGCTGCCGGGCGGCTTGCGGAGTTCGAACAAGAGGTGACGGGCGTTCGTCTCACCGAGCTTCCCGGGATCCTCAGCCCCTCTTGGTCTTTCCAGGGTTTGTTCTCGGGAAAGAATGTTCTCGAAAGACTGAGCGATGTAATTCAAACGACCGAGTTCAAAGATCTCAAAAAATCATTCGCGGCGATTAGTACCGATCTCGAGAAAGCCGAGATCGTCATCCATGATTCTGGAGATCTCCATCGAGGATTGAGGGCGAGCTTCTCGATACCGGGAATTTTTACTCCCGTTGTTTTGGGCAATTGCCTCTTGGTCGATGGGGGAGTGATGGAGCCGGTTCCGGTCGACGCCGTAAGACGGCTCGGCGCGAAACGAGTCATCGCAATTGACCTTTTCAGCAATCGCGAACGCATCGACGACAAACGCTCCCGGTTGCCGATCTGGCCGCGGGGAATCTCAACCGCGATGAACCACCTTCGGAGCATTACGCCGAGAAAGAAGAGTAAGAAAAACGAAGTGGAAGAGACCTCTTCGAGCCGGGCACCACACTTGATTGAACTTCTGGAACGTTCATTTGCGGTGAGCCAAATTCATATTACTCGCATGCGACTGAGCGAGAATCCTCCTGATTTTTTATTAACGCCGCCGGCGACTGAAGTAGGCTTTCTCGATTTCCATCGGGCAGAAGCGATCATCGCAAGAGGTGAGGAGTACACAGAAAGCGTGGTCGATAAGCTCCTCGCGAAAATTGAAGAGTGGAAAACGTTGCCGTCGTAAGCGACTAGGGTTTTTTGCGAGTTGAAAGCTCTTGCCGGAGTTCGCTTATTGCTCGCTCCTTGTCCGCAAGCAGCTTATCAAGCGCTTCAACAAAGAACTGCTCGAGATCCTGATCGCTCGCGCCGAAGTTGCTGATCGCGCTGTCGTAAAGGGCACGGGTTTCGGGTTGCACGGAGAGAACGATCTTTTTATGCGAAAACCGATCATGCAGCAGATCGCGAACGAGTCCTGAAAAATTGAGCTGAGAATCTTGGACTTGCTGATACTGCTCTTCCCGGACGAGGATATTGATTCTCTTGTAACGATTGTTCTTCATTGACCTTCATTTCCCTTGGCGCGCGCCGAATTCTGTCAGATTGGCAGTGATACTCTAATATACATATCGGCACCCCAGTCACTACACCCTTATATGGATGATCATGCCGATCCGGCTGATAGCGCACATTCGCTTCTAAAGTGATGAGATGTGCACTAATTCAACCTCTAACTCATTGTAATTTCGAGATAAATATTTAGTAGAGTTTTGATAGCTTTTGACCTGGCGTGCGTCTAAATCTTTAGGACCGGTTACAAATGGAGTTCAGCAGTCCCGGTCGATGAAAAGGAATTTATGTTCAGAGCAACGCATATTTCAATGAGGGAGAGAGAAGCAAGAAGAGTGCATTTCATCTCTGGAGTTTTAATGTTCTTCTTCGGATTGTCGGCTGGAATCTGGTTCGAACCAATTCAGGCTCAGGCGCAAGCGGTCATCGCAATCGTGCCGCTTCTCAAGTAAGCACGCCTCACTCCCGACGGTGGTGAGGCATTCTTCCCTCAACCATGTAGATCACGTCATCAGCGATATTCGTGGCGAGATCGGAAATCCTTTCTAGATATCGAGAGACAGACAGAAGCTGAAGAAGCGAACCAGCGCGTTCTGGGTTTGCCTTCACGTGCATCTCGATGCGCCGGAAATTGTCAGCATGGTAGGCATCAATCTCCTGCTCGGCTGCCCATATCTTTCTCGCCTTAACGACGTCTTGATTGATCAAGGCGTCTATACTCTGCCGGAGAATCACGAGGACTTTCTTTCCCATCTCCGCCAGATCAAGAACATTCTGGATATCATTCCGATCCCCAAGCGAAATCGCGCGTTCCGCAATATGAACACCGTAATCGCCGATCCGCTCAAGGTCGTTGGTGAGCTTCAGCGCGGCCACGACGAAACGCAGATCATGAGCGACTGGTTGATGGAGTGCCAGGACTTTCAGGCATTCCTCTTCGAGCTCAAGCTCCATTTTATCAAGAAGCGAGTCGCGATCTATTGATTGCTGAGCGGCTACTTTGTCCTGTTCAGTGAATGCCCGCAGAGCCTGGCTTACCTGTTCTTCAGCGAGAGTGACCAGCGCCAGGATGTCTTTTTTCAGCTTCCCGAGAGCGTTCGCCAAGTGCACTGACATTGACTGCTCATTTCGTAACATAGGAAGCCTCCTTACGGGCATTTGAACAACTTTCGGCATACTGGCAACCGTCCCGTAAATGAAATGGGTCGATTATCCGAATCGGCCGGTAATATAACTTTCGGTCAGTTCGTTCTTTGGATTCACGAAAATTGTCTGAGTCTGATCGAAATCCACGAGTGAGCCGAGGTACAAAAATCCGGTAAACTCCGAAACTCGCGCCGCCTGTTGCATATTATGAGTCACGATGAGGATCGTGAGATCTTTTTTCAGCACTTCGACAAGGTTTTCGATTTTTTTCGTCGCAATCGGGTCGAGTGCAGATGTCGGTTCATCGAGAAGAAGGACTTCGGGATTCGGGGCGAGCGCTCTCGCGATGCAGAGTCGCTGCTGCTGTCCGCCCGAGAGTTCAAGTGCCGACTTCTTCAGACGATCCTTGGTTTCATCCCAAAGCGCAGCTTGTTGAAGAGCGCGTTCAACGTGCTCACGTAAGGCGCGCCCCTTCATACCACGGAGAACGAGACCGTAGGCCACATTCTCAAAAATCGACTTCGGGAAGGGATTCGGCTTTTGAAACACCATCCCGATTCTCATCCGCATTTCGACGGGACTCGTCGAGGGATGGATGATATTCTTCCCGTCCGGCAGCAGGTTGATTTCGCCGCTGTAGTTCGTGCCGGGATAGAGGTCATGCATCCGGTTGAAGCAACGAAGGAGCGTGCTTTTTCCGCAGCCTGACGGCCCGATGAGCGCCGTGACTTTGTTCTTATACAGCGGGAGATTGATGTCCTTTAGCACCTGATTCGTGCCGTAGAAGAAATTCAAGCCCTTCACTTCGGCCTTTTTCTCGGGTTCGATTTCTGGTGAGACACCTGACACTGCATTCTCCATCTGATCAGCGTCGAAAAACGGCCGAACAAGCGGTTTCGTAACTAGGGATATATTCATGGGCTTCTACCAGCGAGTGCTTTTTCGGGATTGATAACGAATCACCATCGCGATGGCGTTCAGACACAACGTTACGGTCATGAGAATTAAACCTGCGGCGGCCGCGTTTTGGTGAAAATCCGCGGAAGGCCTTGAAACCCAATTGAACATCTGGATGGGGAGCACGGTGAAAGGTGACCATATCCATTCGAAGGAGATAAAAGGTGCCGTGGCATGAACCGGTGACGGAGGCAGGAAGGCAATAAAGGTCAGGGCACCGATGGTCACCAACGGGGCTGTCTCTCCGAGCGCGCGAGAGAGAGCGATGATTACGCCGGTCGTGATCCCTCCGAGAGAATAGGGGATCAAATGATGTTTGATGACCTGCCATTTCGTCGCTCCCATTCCAAAGGCGCCTTCCCGAATCCGGAGCGGAATCGTTCTCAGCGCCTCTCGGGTCGTGACAATGACTATCGGAAGAATCAAACATCCGAGCGTCAGTCCGGCCGCCAACACGCTCTGTCCGAAGCCGCAGCCATAGACAAATAATCCGAGTGCCATAAGGCCATAAACAATCGAAGGCACACCCGCAAGATTGGAAATGTTCACTTCAATGAAACTGGTTAGGCGATTTTTCCGTGCGTATTCCTCCAAGTATACCGCGGCGCCGATTCCGAGGGGAATCGCGCTGAGAGCGGTGACGATAAGGACGAGCAAAGAACCCACCAGAGCGGAGAGGAGGCCGGCACGGGACGCAAATCTCGATGGGAAAGATGAGAGAAAGCTCCAGTCGATCCGGCTACCGCCCCGAACGACCAAGTCGGTTATCATAGCTCCAAGAGCAACGAGTCCGCCCAGAGTACAAATGAATCCAAATATGAAGAATAGTTTGTCGTATCTCTCTTGCTTTCGGATGTAATGTTGAACGTTCGAGTCCAATTCCATGACAATCAATTCCCTTAGTAAACCTGACGGAACTTCTTCCGCAGGAAGTGACCGACAATGTTCAGACACAGGGTGAGAGCGAAAAGAACGACACCGGCCGCAAAGATCGACTGATAGCCGATGCTGCCGTGCGGAAGATCCCCAAGACTCACTTGAACGATGTAAGCGGTGATAGTCGCCGCAGGTTCTGACGGATTCAACGTAAGTTGCGGCTGCATTCCCGCAGCGATGGCGACGATCATCGTCTCTCCCACGGCGCGGGAGATCGCGAGGATATACGCCGCACCAATTCCTGAGAGTGCTGCTGGGAAGACCACCTTGAGCGCCGTCGTAAGCTTGTTCGCACCCAATCCGTAAGATCCTTCGCGGAGATCCATCGGCACGGCTCGCATGGCATCCTCGCTGAGGGATGCGACGTAAGGAATGATCATAATTCCCATGACAAGGCCCGCACTCAGCATGCTGAACGCCGACATGTCAGTAAAAATCTTCTGCAGTATGGGCGAGATGAAGAGGAGGGCAAAGTACCCGTAGACCACGGTTGGAACAGCGGCGAGGAGCTCGAGCGTGGGCTTCAGAATTTCTCGGAGCCAGGGTCTCGTGTACTCACTTAGAAATATGGCGATGGTAGTGCCTACTGGAAGCGCGACGAGCAGTGCAATGAATGTCGTCACGACGGTGCCGCAAATGAGGGGAAGAATCCCAAAGTGGGCGTCCGCAAAAAGCGGCGTCCACTGCTTGTCCGTCAAGAACTCCCACATCGAAACGTGGGAGAAAAACACGGATGACTCAAGGAGCAGCACGCAAATAATTGCCGTGGTGATGAGTACCGACGAGGCCGCTGCGCAGACCAGAAAAATTCCAGCGATCCGTCCCCCGATATCGAGCGGAGCCGATATCGACCGGAGGGTTGAACTCGCGGTTGTGTAGCCCGATTGAGATATGGCTATTGCCTCCGAACTCACCCGTGCGCCCTCCTCACATTTTTTCGATCATCGAGATGGGCGCCCTGCTCAGGGAAAGGGCGCCGAGGTCACTTCCGTTCAGTTCTTTAACGCCAGAGCGTAGAGGGAATCAAGAGGAAGACCGACATGGGCCGTACCGTCGAAGCTTGTGCCCGTTTGAAGCTTTTCTACCCGTTCGAGAGCGCTTTTGTATGCCTTCGAGTTGAGAGGGATGTATTTGACTTCCTTTACAAGCTCCTCCGCGTTCTCCAACAAGAACGTCACAAACTCCTTCACTTCCGGCTTCTTCAAAGCGGCCTTGTTCACATAGATGAACACGGGGCGTGACAGGGGTTTATAGGTCCCGCTCAGCACCGACTCCGGCGAAGGCGTCACAGCGGTTCCTGTTCCGCTGTCGATTGCGACCGCCTTCAGCTTGTCTTGGTTCTCGACGTAGTATGCGTACCCAAAGTAGCCAAGGGCGTTTTTGTCGCCGGCGACACCTTGTACGATAACGTTGTCATCCTCGCTTGCCGTGTAGTCGCCCCGACTCGATTTCGATTTACCCACCACTGCTTCCGTAAAGTAGTCAAAAGTACCTGAATCTGATCCCGCTCCGTAAAGTTTGAGAGGAGATTGTGGAAAGTTTTCTCGAACTTGGCTCCAATTCGACACTTTTCCCTGCGACTCCGGTTGCCAGATTGTTTTCAGCTCACTGATCGTGAGCTTATCGACCCAAGTGTTTTGGGGGTTAATGAGAACGGTGAGAGCATCGAATGCGATTGGGAGCTCGATGTATTCAATCCCGTTTTTTCGCGCTTCTTCCATCTCGCTCGCGAGAATCGGTCGGGAGGCGTCTTGAATATCCGTCTCTCCGCGCAAGAATTTCTTAAAGCCGCCGCCGGTGCCGGAGATTCCGATTGTCACCTTAACCGCGCCCTGTTTCTTTGTCTGAAACTCCTCGGCGACGGCTTCGGTGATCGGATACACGGTACTCGAGCCGTCGATTTTCACCAATGGAACTTCTGCGAAGACCGCAGTTGCTGCGAGATGTGCAGCAAAAATTGAAGTGCAAAATATCGCCAGTGTATTGAGCTTGCGTGTTCGGTTCATCTTTGAGGCCCCGTTTTCGTTTTGCGTTGCTACTTCTCGAAGGCAATTTTTCTGGTCTTTGTGGAGTTGCTCCAATGAATTTTTTTCGTTGGTGAATGTCAAAAGACCTGACTGAGTGCGCCGCGAACATTTCACAACTCACAGAGTGAAAGCTATTGATTTAAAATCGCTAACATAATACTAACAATAAAGTTCGCTGTCGATCGCGCCCTGCGATTGATGTTTGATCCTGCTTACTGATAGCCACACGTGTGTGCGCCGCTTGGTGCACTTGATGTTTGAACAAACGTTGTGCGCAGCAATCAGGGAGGAACATGATCTTCAAGCGAATTCTTCGCTCCGCTCTCATTCAGCTTCTCTTCTTCAATCTTTTCTTAGTCACATTTTTCTCAGTCACATTTTTCTCGGTCACATTTCACGAACTCGGTTCGCAAAACTTAGCCGAGGCACAAACTCTTGAATTGTATGTCGATCAAACGACGAAGCAAGTTTTCACGGAGCCCGGTCCGGGCCGTGTCAAGCTCGGTGCGTTCGCACCGGCATTGCCTCCGGGGAAGGGTCAATCAATTTCTACAACACCGAATGCGAGCGTGCCGGTCGTAAAGCCGCCTTCAGAAGACAAGCACTGGTACGACAAGCTCTCACTCCGCGGTTACACGCAGATGCGCTACAGCGGGATGATGTCGCGAGACGGGGCGGATTGGTTCCATCCAGCGGATCGATCAGTGGCGAAAGATCAGACATTTCTCATTCGCCGAGGCCGTCTCATTTTGAGCGGTGACGTAACTGATCACCTCTTTCTGTATGCTCAGCCGGATTTGTTTGCGTCACCTTCGGACGGCGACTTTTCGCTGCAATCGCGGGACCTCTATGGTGATCTTTCCTTCGACAAGAAGAAGGAGTTCCGAGTTCGCTTCGGTCAGTCTAAGGTACCGTTCGGCTTCGTGAACATGCAGTCCAGTCAAAACCGTCTGACGCTTGAACGTGCGGAAGCGCTGAACTCCGCCGTGGAGAGTGAACGGGACATCGGTGCGTTCTTCTACTGGGCGCCGGAAGAAATTCGGAGCCGGTTTAAGATGCTTGTTAAAGACGGTCTGAAAGGATCAGGCGACTACGGCGTGTTCGCCCTCGGCGCATACAGCGGTCAAGGGCTAAACCGTCAGGATGCAAACGACACTCCGCACATCGTGAGCCGTGTGAGCTATCCGTTTAAGGTCGGAGAGGATCAGATTTTCGAGGCGGGTGTTCAAGGGTATCACGGACGATTTGTTCCCCGAACTTCAAGCTTCACTCTTGAAGGAGATGAGGATGCCACGACGCCGAAATTCCGCTCCGACGGCATCATCGATCAGCGGGCTGGAGTTTCTGCGATTCTCTATCCGCAGCCTTTCGGTATCGAGGCCGAGTGGAACTTCGGTCGCGGTCCGCAGCTCAGCGAAGATATGCGGACGATCGAAGAGAAGTCGCTGAACGGAGGTTACGTGCTTGCAAACGTGAAGCTCGATGCCGGAGCGGAGGCCGGAATATTCTTTCCGTTTGTCCGCTGGCAATACTTTGACGGCGGGAGAAAGTTCGCACGGAACGCTCCCGAAGTGCTGTTGAACGAGTGGGATGTCGGTGTCGAGTGGCAGCCGCTTCCAGAATTCGAGCTAACCGCGCAGTATTCTTTCTCGAACGAGCGAACGAATACGAACGTGTTTCCGTACAATCAACTCACTGACGGAAGCCGCTTCGCGGTTCAGGCGCAGTTAAACTACTAGACGCAGAAAACTAAACACAAAAACGCCGAAGGAGGCCCAGGGCCTCCGACGGCGTTTTTGTCGTTTTGGGCGCCTCCATTTCGGAGTGCTGGAGGAGAGACTCACCGGTAACTCACCGAGGCTCGCTTCTAAGGAATTCTGGAGATGAAGTGAATCCGCACAGACGTCGAGGCTGGTAACACTCGGCGAAACGCCCGGCGTCGCCCGGAAAATATTTCAGGCGCTGAAGGAATGGTGAGGACGCGGCCGGCCCCTCGGGAATTCCGCTTGCGCAGAGATAGCTTATCTCTCGTGTAAAGGTTTATTCGTCGTCTACATCGTGGGGGCGGCGCTAGGGTCGGCGGCGTTGGTGTCGAACAAGTCGATGCCAACCACCACTTTTGATCCATTTGTTGAGCAGTGGAATGCCCGGGTGGCGGCGCTCGAGAAGTTTAAACTCCCGACCGTGAACGACTCGGCGGCCGTTCTTGACTTTAATGGGGCCGAGGGCCGCATGGCAGAGCTCATGGTAGAGCAGAGGCTCAAGATAGGGGAGAGCTTCGACGTGTTGCATAATGGCCGCTACCCGCACTACTCGGCGCTCAGAATGGCAAGACGCCAGAGTGCTGGTGTGACGACGGTATGACCAGATGACCCGATAATCTTTGAGCTCGGGCTGCTCGGGGAAATATTGGCCAATCAGTTCTTCCCACAACACGCGAAGGGCCGGAGTTTTTCCTTCTTCCTCGGTGCCCGGCAGGAGAAGGAGTTGGGCAGACTCCGAACTCTCCTTGGGAACCGCAGGAACGCGAAAACTTCTCGCTAGACCGAAAAGCTTTCCCATCCAGATATCCGTGGCCTCGAGCTCGGCGAAGTTCGATAGAGAGTCGCGCACCGAGCGCACGAGCCGCAACAGAGTTGGCACTACCCAGTCTCCCGTTTCTTTGGAGAATAATTTCCGCTCAATAGTGACGATTGTCTGACGGGGAATCTTATCGCCGCGCCGAGTAACCGTGAGCACACGAATCGGTTCGGGCGCAGTTTCACCCAGAAGCAATCGATATTCGGGATAAGGCGCGAAATAAAGTTGGAGTCGAAGGAAGAGCCGCTCATCGTACGCGGCCCGCGGCTCAAGACCGCTTTTGCTCGAAGTACGTCCGGTAAGTTCTCCCAACTCCGATGTACTGCACGGCTCCAGAAGGGAGATTTGCGACCTCTTCATCGCTCAGTTCTCTCGTCACTTTCCCCGGCACGCCCATAACCATACTGCGAGCGGGGATTCGTTTTCCCTCTGGAACTACCGAACCGGCGGCGATCAGGCAATCGTCTTCGACGATGGTGTCGTCGAGAATAATCGCGCCCATGCCAATCAGGCAGCGATTCCCTATTGAACATCCATGAATTATCGCACGATGTCCGATCGTTACGTTTTCACCGACAATAACCGGGGAACGACCGCTCGTCGTGTGAACCATTGCATGTTCCTGAATGTTTGTTCCCCGTCCGATACGAATTGGCTGCAAATCGCCGCGGAGGACTGCTCCGAAGAATATCGAGACGTCGGCCTCGACGATGACGTCGCCGGTGATCCACGCCGTAGGAGCGACAAACGCCGTGGCATTTATGAGCGGGAACTTGCCCTCGAAAGGGATGATGTTTGATGCCGCAGCCAAAGTTAGTGCTTCGTCCGGAGAGAGCTTAATACAAATAACGTTCGCAAAATTTGTTCGCCGGCGGGCAATTTCCTCAGTTTACCGTATCGCGAACAGCTCGTGATTCACATCGCGAGCTATTCGACTCGGATTTAGCCGAGCATCTTCAATGCGGTTTCCATGATCCGTTGCGGAGTCGGAGACATCATTGCTTCAAGACTCTTCGCATACGGGTAAGGGCAATCAAGCCCCGACATAACCTTCACCGGTGCGTCCAGATAATCGAAGGCTTTTTCCTGGATGAGGTTTCCGAGCCACGAGCCGACGCTAGCGATAGGCCAAGCTTCTTGCACGATCAGCGCCCGGTTTGTCTTTCGCACGGATCCGAGCATCGCATCTTCGTCGAGTGGACGAATGGATCGAAGATCAACGACTTCCGCGCTGATGCCTTGTTCCGCAAGAAGCTCTGCGGCCTTGAGGCATACCGGTACGGACTTAGACCAGGTGATTATGCTGATATCCTTCCCGGTGCGTTTAATGTCAGCGACTCCGAGCGGGATTACATATTCCCCTTCCGGAACTGGGCCCTTCGCGGAATACATCGCTTCCGATTCGATGAATACGACTGGATTCGGATCGCGGATTGCGGACTTAAGAAGTCCTTTAGCGTCGTAAGGAGTTGCCGGCATGACTACTTTCAATCCAGGGATATGCGCGTAGTAGCTTTCCAATGCCTGTGAGTGCTGAGCAGCGAGCTGGTGCACCGAACCACCTGGACCGCGGAAAACGATCGGTACTTCGAATGCTCCGGCGGACATGTAGCGCATCTTCGCCGCGGCGTTTACGACTTGATCAATCGCGATGAGTGAGAAGTTGAACGTCATGAACTCGATGATTGGACGGAGTCCAGCCATCGCTGCGCCAACGCCGAGACCGGCGAAGCCGTTTTCTGAGATAGGCGTATCAATGACGCGTTTCTCGCCGAACTTATCGAGGAGTCCGCGAGAGACCTTGTAGGCGCCGTCGTAGTATCCGACTTCTTCACCCATCAAAAAGATTCTCTCGTCGCGGAGCATCTCTTCTGCGAGCGCTTCGTTCAGCGCATCTCTAATGCTCAATTCACGCATAGCCGGCTCCACACGTCCATTTCCGTTCCGCGGATGTCCATTCGCCCCTTCGCCATACGAAGTGCCACCGCTATTCTCGCTGATTGAAGTCCCTGCAGCAGTTACCATTGCACCCCCGGTAGACGTTAAAATACTGGATGAGGTTCGACGTAGGTGTAGTCCGCCACGGTCATCGGATCCGGATCCGGCGACTCGTGTGCAAATCGAACTGCGTCTTGAATTTCGGTCTCAACTTCGTCAGCCACTCGATCTGCTTCCGAGGAAAGCTCAGGGAAGTCTCGATCGATCCGCTGTCTTGCAAGAATGAGCGGGTCCTTCTTCTTCCATTCCTCGACTTCTTCTTTCGTCCGGTATTTGCCGGGGTCCGCCATTGAATGACCGCGATACCGGTACGTTTTGAACTCGAGAAGGATCGGGAGAGATTCGTTTCTTGCCCGATCGATTGCCTGCTTAGCGACGTTATAAACATCGACGACGTCGACACCCTCTGCCGTGTAGCGGGCCATAGGATAGCCAAGTGCTCGCACCGATGCGTCATCGACCGCGAGTGATCGCTTCGCGGGCGTGCCCATCGCGTATCCGTTGTTCTCAATTACGAAGACAACCGGAAGCTTCCAGAGCGCCGCGAGGCAAAGTCCTTCGTGGAATGGTCCGATGCTCACCGCGCCTTCGCCGAGGAAGCACACAGAGACCAAGCCGTCTTGGCGGTACTTTGAAGCGAACGCGGACCCCGTCGCGAGCGGTACATGTGCGCCGACGATCCCGTGACCGCCCATGAAATTATCTTCGGCGTTGAAAAAATGCATTGAACCGCCGCGGCCCTTGGCGCAACCGGTAGCTTTACCGAACAGCTCCGCCATCCCCGCCCGAGCATTTCCGCCACGCGCGAGATACTGTGCATGGACGCGATAGGCGGTCCAAACGTAATCCTTCGGATGAGTTGCTGCGATGACGCCGGTTCCAACGGCTTCTTGACCGATGTAGAGGTGGAGAAACCCTCCGATTTTTCTCTCCGTGTATGCCTTTGCAGCCTCTTCCTCGAAGCGCCGCATTTCGACCATTTTGCGGTACAGTCCCAGTAGTGTTCGTCCCTCCATCGGGGGTAACTCCTTAGGCGTTATGGATGTCGCTCTATCTTGCTAGAAAAATCCTGGGGGGGTGTATAGGGGAAATTCGCTGCCGAAACAAGCATCAGGATAGTGCAGTGAACACCGCGAGAGAAAACCGCCGAGTCGGAAAAACCGCAGGAAATGAAGCCCTCCGTAGTTATGCCAAAAGCGGCGAAATGAAAGCAGTAATTTCTGAAGAAATTCACGCTCGAAGTAGCCTGCGATTAAAGCGGCCAGAAGCCTGCGGATGTCACAGTCAATGTCGCAGTCAATGACACAGCGAACAACACAAGTGAACAACACAAGTGAACAACACAGTGGTGCCGGTTTGACGTCGCGAAAGATTGCCGCTCGAGAGTCTCGGAGACCAAGAAAATCTCGGAGACCAAGAAAACTCGGAGACCAAGAAAACTCGGAGACCAAGAAAACTCGGAGACCAAGAAAATCAGAGAAGAGGTGGCTCAACGAGACACCATCAGAGTGACACTGAAATAAAAAACCCGCTGACTTGTAGAACTGCGTTCAAAGCATGAACGACCAAGTTCGGGGCTGCGGCTCGATGGATGCGAGTCGCGGAAACGTTTAGTAAGGTTGAGATTAAAGGATCTCAGAAGAAGATTCAACAAAAATCTTTTACTCGATACCCTTTAATTCAACTTTTTTCCGACTCGCACCAGAAAGCCTTTCAACTCACAGAGTTGGGGCTGAACTGTGGTCAACGATGTAACTTTAATTAACGCTAATCTTAAAGTTGCTCCGGACGCGATCACACTCGCGCGAGAACAACTCAAGTCCGACGAAGGTCTTCGCCTCAAAGCGTACACAGACACCGAAGGACATCTCACCATCGGTTACGGCCGGAATCTCGAAAACGGAATCTCTCACGCGGCGGCGGAGCTCATGCTCTCCGAAGACATCGTCATCGCGTGCGACGATTGCTTGAAGGTCTTCGGTGATGATTTCCTGTCGTACTCCCCGAGACGACAGGCGGCGCTCATCAACATGCTGTTCAATCTGGGTCTGAAGCGCTTTCAGAAGTTTCAGCAAACCATCGCTTTCATCAAGCAAGGCCGGTGGGAGAAAGCCGCCGCTGCCGCGCTTGAATCTAAGTGGGCAACCCAGGTGAAGGGCAGGGCAGTTCGGGTCGCGGAGGCGCTCCGGAATGGGTAGCTTCAATTTCATCAAGGTTTTTACGACTCCGGACGATGAAATGCTACCCTATTTGGGTCGGAAGAAGCATCATCCCAGACATCACCACCAAGCCGAAGACGAAGACACCGACGACCATCAAACAAAGGCTTGTAAGTCCTTTATGCGGGCGGTGGTTCGGCAAGCAGTCTCAGACCTCCTTACCCGCCCGAGAGAAACCTGGGGTTTTTGGGAAGAGGAACTTATCCGCGATTACAATGCGGTGATTGAAAACAAGGAACTCGGTGCCGTCGCACGAATGCGAGAGACGAATCGAATCAATCAGCTCGAGGAGCTTCTAGAGTTCTCCAAGGCGGCGTGGAACTGGCTAGAGAGTGATTCAGACGAAGTCTTTTCCTACCGATGGATCGCCGAATATCTCGGCCTCCCCTTCGATCTCCATCTCCGGCTCGACGCCCTTCAGGACGGAGCACACTACATGCAAATCAAATCCGCGAGCCGTCACCGAGTCGAGTCCGGCGCCCGTAACCATTCGTATGCCCCAAGACGGATGAGACAATCCGCTTAGCCTCACTGCGTCATTCCAATCCTGCTGAATCACACGGGCTCCGACACCGTGCCGCATCAGGGGCTCTAATTTGAACCCCTATCAAAAGGCGGATGAAGTCCAAGACGAAAGAGAAGCCGGGGCCGAAACCGATCGTATGGGACGAGGAACAAGCGAAGCTCGTTTGCCTCCTCGCGGAACACGGAGTTGCTCAGTCTCGGATTGCCGCAGCTCTCGGTCTGTCTGAGTCGACCCTCAAGCGGCATTACGGGCCGGTCCTCAAGTTGGGCCACGCGCGAGCTCTGGCGACGTTCGAGATGAACTTCTACCAGCTCGCCAAGTCAGGACTGCACCCGTCCATCTCGATTTTCTGGGCCAAGTGTCGGCTCGCCTACAACGAAAACAAACCCGACGCTCCGAAGCCGAAGAAGCGGGCATTCGTCTTCCGCGTGACTGGACCCGGTGAGCGAATCGATTCCCCGGAGGTCGTCGAAGATGAAGATGACGACGAATAGGGGGAAGGAGGACGGCACACTGCACCACGGACAGGATGTTCTTCTGTTCGACCTCGAGCACGAAGACCACGGCATCGTTGCCGGTGTCGGATACGGGAAGACTCACTTCGGCCCGCCGTGGCTCGAGTACCGCCGGCTCAGGGCCCCCAAGTGTGATGAGTGGCTCATCGTCGCTCCCGACTATCGGATGCTCAAGCTTCGGACCCTGCGAGAATACGAGAAGTTCCTCAACAAGTGCGGATTAGAATCCGGCATCGACTACATTTACAACAAGTCCGATCACTTTTTCCTCTTCCCCGATACCGGACAGCGGGTAATCGGCGTCAGCGCTGAGGCCATCGACAAGATCCGCTCCTACAACACCGGCGCAATCTGGCGTGACGAATCCGCGGTGATGGATGAGGAGGTAAAGAACCAGTGCGAACAGCGGAACCGAAACCCATACGTTGAGATTCCTCAGACGCTCGACACGACCACACCCGAGGGGCTGAATTGGGTCTATGAGCGGTTCAACCCGGACAAGATGGTCCGGGAAGGTGTCATCTCGCGGGGAGACAGCAAGCTCCTTCTGCACGGACGAAGTCACGACAATCCCTATCTGAAGGCCCGATTTCTCGCGAAGCTCGAGAAGGAATTCGGTTGGGACCCGCTCTATTACGCAAACTACGTTCTCGGTGAGTTCGTCTCGCTCTCCCGGCATGCGTTCTACTTCAAGTTCGATCAGCGGGCGCACGTCGGAAACTATCCGCTTGATCCGACCTATCCCTACATGACCCTGAGCTTCGACTTCAACGTGGGTCAGATGACATGGGTCGTGATTCAGCAGCACGGAGATGAGTTCACTATCTGCCGGGAGAACGGCTCAAACGGGCGCGATATTCAAGACGCTTGTCACCAGTTCGCGCTCGCCTTCCCGAAAGAGAAGTTTAGAAATTGGAATATCTGCGTTCTGGGCGATGCCTCCGGGCATAAGCGGAGCGACCAGACAAGGACAACCGGCTATCAGCTAATCGAGCATTACCTCAAACCAGAATACCCCCTTGTGCACATTCAAGCCCCCAGGGGGAACCCGTTTGTAGAGGAGCGCTCCCGGACCACCAACCACCTCCTCGCCTGTAACCATTTGAAGATCGATAGGTCGTGCCGCAAAGTCATTATGTCGGCGAAGACGTGTGAAACCGACGGCAAGGGCGGAATCAAGAAAGCTTCGGGCGACACTGTCACTCACCCCATGGAAGCGGTCGACATGGCGCTGATGAAGCTCGTTCCGCCCGCAATTCGTTTTCTATCTCAAGGGGTCTCTTTCTAGTGGAAATGGTCGAAATCCAGCTCAGTGCGGAATATCTCCGGAACCGGCCGACCTACGACATGATCGCGGACTTCGAAGACGGCGACGAAGAGCGCGTCGAGCACTACCTCATTCGTTACGCCTCAGAGTCACCAGATACTCACGAAGGGAAGAAGGCATACGCGGGACGGCGGGAACGGCTGTTCAATGAGAACATGGTCCGGCCGTATCTCGAAGTTCACCACGAGCACATGAGTCAACCGATTGATTTCAACGTCCCGACGGGCGAGCGATGGGAGGAGATCATCGCGGACGTGACTCAATTCGGGGTCAGCGCGGAGGAGATGTGCGGGCAAGTTCTTTACGACTATTGCCGTGATGGGCTCGTCGGCGTTCTCGTCGACCAGCAAGCAACTGTTCCGAGTTCCGCAGCTCAGGCTCAGGCGGTTCGCTCTCGCTCGTATCAAATCAAATACAACGCTTGCGAGATTCTGAACTGGGAGCGCTTCACGCTCGGTAGGCACAAAGGGAAGCTGAGCAAGCTCCTTCTGAACAACGGCATCACGACTGTTAACGGAAAGCGGCACGTCGTCTTGCGTCAGTACGAGATGTCTGAGTTGGGTGATGTGACGTGGCAGGACTATCTAGCCGACGAAAAGTTCAAGGCGGATAAGAGCGGAAAGGTCAAAGTCACCCCCGGCTCCAAAGGCGCAGTCGGCATCAAGGAAGAGATCCCCTTCGCGATGCTCGGCACCGGTCCGAGGAACTCCTTCTGCTTGGACAACGTTCGCACCAACAGAGCGTTCCTGAATCGCTACTCCGTCCGCGACAACATCAACCACCACCAAGGCTTCAAGAAGAGCATCATCTTCGGGAATAACGTTAAGCAGGAAGACCTCAAGGTCATGGCCGAAAACACCATGACCATCATCCCCGACACGGAAGCGAGCCTGAACTCTATCGACGCGGGCGACCCTGTTGCGATCACCGCTCAATTAGCCGAGATGCGCGTCCTCGCACGTCGTCAAGGCATGAAGGAGCATAACCAGCTCGCCGACGACACGAAGAACGTTCAGTCTTCCGAGTCCAAGGCCAAGGACGTGAAGGGGAGAGTCAAGCTCTATAACAAGACGGTGGACTCAACCGAAGTCATGCAGACGAAAGTCTACCGCTTTCACGCCATGTTCGAGGGCTTGGGCGAAGCCGAAGTTAAGAAAGTCACCGTCGCCATCGGCCGTGACTACGGACTTGATGACGAAGCGCAAGAAGCGGCGGACGACCAACAGAATTCAAGCATGGCCGGGTCTCTCGGCGCTCGTCTCGTTCAGAAGAAGATTCTGAAGAAGCGGATCAGTGAGCAACGCTTCGTCCCCGAGGAGGGGAAGACCGAGGAAGACATCCGGAAGGAATGCTACGACGACATCGATAACGCTGAAGTGCAATCCGAGTTGTCACAGTTTGTCTCGGCAACGCGCCCGAGTCTTGCGGAACGACTTAGCGCATGATGAAGCAGACGGTCCCCTCGAAGGAAAAGCTTCTGGCGGCGGTCATCAAGCGGCAGAAGGATCGCGCAAAAGCCGTCGACCGAATGGAGAAGGAGATCCAGAAGCTCTATCAAGGCTACATGGCGCGGGTCGTGAAGCTCGTAAGCGGTAAGAAGTTTCTGACCTCTGGAACGGACGTCGTGAATCTTCAGTCAGCGACCAAGGCGATTCAGCAGCTTAATACGATTCTTCTGGAGTCGGGATACGAGAGCACGATCGCAAACTACCTGGACGAATTTGAAGAACTGACCAGGAGCGCGACGAAGTATTTCAATGCTCTCGGACTGGATGATTCGCTTGCCGGGATTGATGTGGAGTCTCTTGAAGCATACGCGAAGTTTACTCAAACAGAGCTCGCCAATCGAATCGGTCGGGATCTTACGGAGCCCGTTCAATCTGCGCTTCTCCAGGTGAACCTCGGTAATAAGACTCGGGCCGATGTTGTCGAGGAGATGCTGAAGATCGACGAGACCCTAACCACCCGTTCGGCGATGTTCATCGTTGACGACGCGATGGAGCAATATCAACGGGCAGTTGTGGTTCAGAAAGCGGAAGCCGCGGAACTCGAAATCTATTTGTATCTCGGGCCGGACGACACACTCACCCGCCCGGCTTGTGAGAAGATGCTGCATGTGAATCGTCACGGCGTGGATGGGATGCTCTACAAGGACGAAATCACAATCGATCTGCACGACCGACTCTTTCGAGATCCGTTGATTGGCGGCGGCGGTCCGAACTGTCGACACCACTGGTCTCCTGTGACGGAGGATTTTGCGGTGAGTATGGGCTTCAAGCCGCGTGAGCAGAGGGAGACGGGATGAAATTCGAAATTGAAATGCCCGAGCTCAAGGTCGACGACGCGTTCGTGAAGAAGTTGAATCTCCCGAAGATAATGACCCAGGAATGCCTCAACACTCGGACTCGCCTTCTCAAGGAAGTGAATCAGGGAAGAGGCGCAGATGGGGAATCGCTTCGCCCTTACAGCAAGCCTTACGAGAAGTTCAAGGCAAGTACTGGACGGTCCGCATCCCCGTCTAACCTGAACTTCACAGGCGAGCTCCACCGCTCCATGCACATCACTGCCGCAACTGATGCAAAGCCCGAAGCGAACGTTAGTTTTCAGGGGATGCACAAAGGCGAAGTCTCAAACGCCGCGCTTGCAGCCAACTTATACAAGATGGGTTTTCGCGGCTGGTTTCAATTCGGAAAAGCCGACCGCGAGCGAATTCGAGAATCGGTGATGAAGGCGATCGATCGGAACATCAAGCGACTCATTGACTTAAAATAGGAGAACCACCAAAATGCCCACAGATAACAAAACTGATCCCGGTACAGCCAACACCGGAGAGCCGACCGTCGAGTCACTCAAGGCGGAATTAGCGGCAAGAGATGAATCCATCGCGGCGCTTACGAAGAAGCACGACAGTGCCTTCGGAAAAGCAAGGCTGTTGGAGACCGAGGTTGAAGACCTAAAGAAGAAGGTCTCAGCTCGAGAAACCCAAGATATTGCCAATAGTGGCGACATCGAGAAGTTGCGGACGAAGTTCGCCGGGGAACTCGAAGCTTCCGAAGCCGAGAAAAAGAAACTCCTCAGCCAGCTTCACAACGTGATTGTCGAGAAAGAAGTCAGGGGCATCGCCTCTGAGCTTGCCGTCGACGTTGAAGACGTTTGGAATCTCACTCGAGATTCTTTCACGGTTGGATACGACGACAAGGGCAACCCGATTCCGGTTGTAAAGGACTCGGCGCTTTCTCCAAAAACCTTCCTCAGCAACTTCCTCGAAAAGAAACCGCATTTGGCGAAGAACCCGCAAGTAGGCGGGAGCGGAGCGACGAAGGGCGATTCCAGCGGGGGCGGTGCTGCAAAAGCGACCACCATTCCGAAGGACTTCGGCACTTGGTCTCAAGGCGATCGAACGAAGTGGATGAAAGAAAATCCCGAGCTGGCGAAGGAAGTGGTCAGAGGCGCTTTAGGCTGACGCACTTACCGGGGACGGCCGGTAATAGTGGGGTGGTGGGGAGATGGCTGGTGAAACCGTATTTGCAGATTATGTAACCGTCGCGGCGTATCTTGATGCGAACATTGCGCCCGCGTTTAGAAGTTCGGTGATCATGCCGAATCTGATGCATGTGCAGAACTTCCAAGGGAAGTCGGACTCGATCAAACTCAGGAAGCGCGGGACCGTAACGGCGACCGCGGGAGCGGAAGCGACCGACCATGCCTTGAGCCAATATCAAGAGAGCTCGCCTAACACGCTCGTTGCGGGCGAAGTTAAGGTCTATCTCGAGATTTCGGACAAGGCGATCAAGTTCGCTCAAGCTGATGTGGATGAACTCGTCGCGGAATGCGGTCGAGCGCTGGCACAAAAGTTTGATATCGATTCGCTGGCATTGCTCGATGCTCTTCACGGCGGAACCCAAGTTGGGACCTCGGGGAGCGATTGCACTCCGGGAATCTTGCTTCAAGCGAGCTTCACGGTTCGCGCCGCGAACATCGCGTCACCTTTGGTCTACGCACTGAACCCGGTGCAGGTCTACGACGTGCAGGATGACCTTCTCACGACCACGGCGAGCGCCTGGACGAACTTGCAACTTCTCTCGCTTCTCAACGGACAGCCTCCAGCCTCAAACGGCTACGTGGGTGCGTTCTTGGGAATTCCGGTTTTCGAGACCACGAACACGGAATCGGTGAACTCAAACGCGGATTGGGCCGGTGGATGCTGGGCTCCTCAGTTCGCGCTTGCGGCCGCATTCGCGGGCGATGTTCAGACTCGCATCGGTTACAACATCAAGAAGGGTGTTACCGAGGTCGGTTGTTCTCTCTGGTACGACGTGAAGGAGTACCAAGACGCAGCCGGAGTTTCGATCGAAACCGATCAGTAAGCTGTCACACGAGCGCCCGCGAGAGTGGGCGCTCTCTTTTGGAGCAACCACATGGAAATCAACACGCAAGAATTCGGCTTTCACATCGCACCGGAAGATCGGCCGTACATTCTCTTCCGCAGGACTCTCAATAAAGGAATGTCGAAGCGGAAGGCTCGATTCAACAAGAAGGGCGAAGAAACCCGCGCAGCTCACCCAGGAGAGTTTGAAGAAATCTGGGTCAAGCATCTCATCTCTCACAGAGTCCCATACGATCCATATACTTGGGCAACTCCGGAGTGGGCTCTAGCTCGCACTCAGACCGGAAATCTTCCTGTCGGGTACGGGAACCTCGACAAGCTTCCGGCCGAGTATCCGAAGGAGTGGAGAACTCGGATCGTGAAATGCATCAACGCAATCAAGGCGATCGCCGATGCAAACGCTCACATGAAAGAGAAAGCGCTGAAAGGCGTGGAGCCAACCAAAGAGGAATCCAATGGCGGGAATAGTGAAACGACCTCCGTTCAAGGACCGGCAAAGGGCAAGGGACGAAAGTGTGAGGGACTACAAGAAGCACCTGGAACAGCAGGGGAAGCAGCCGACGCAGCGGGAAGTTGAGCGCTTCGTCGACGATAACGTGAACAAGGCCGAACGCAAGAGAGGGTGGTGAGATGCCGGGAGATAGATTTGAAACTCAAGCTGTTTTCGAGAAGGGGCTGCAAAGTCTCGTCCGAACCGACAACGTCCACGATACCGCGCCGACGCAAGCACAGCTTGTAACGGCGTTCGGTGCGGCCGCATCTCGTGGCCCGGGCTTTGTTGGCTTCGTCAACGACGCGAACGGGGGGGCTAACTTCTACATCGTCGGGTGCGATGGTGCGAATTACTTCTTCCTCAAGATGACGATTGGCGGGGCCTAATGATTACGCGGCACCTCTTCGGACGTTCGATTGACTTTCGGTTCATGCCGATTGCGGACGGTGAGGACGTGCCCGCGTACGAGCTTGTTGCGGCGCGGATTTACGATGAGGAGCCGAGCGACGGGCAGAAGGCGAATGACGAAACCACGGGGATGATCGGTGACACCGTCACTTCGTGGGTAGCGAAGACTCGCTCAGAGTTCTCAATCACGTTCCCGCCTCTCGAAGACGAAGAGCCTCACAGCTCGGAGGACTTCAAGAAGTATTACGTCAACGTAGTCTTCCGCTTTCAAGCTGGCGGGCCTGAAGTCTTCGTGTGCGAGCAAATCTTCGTCTGGAGACCCGATGCGCTCACCTCGAAGATTCGCGTTGCTCCGGCCGACATCATCGCCCGAGAAGCTAAGTTTGAAGACGCTCGGCCCACGAAGACGTGGATCGATAAGAAGATTGAGGACGCGATTGTCCAGGTCGATCGAGAGCTTGCCGCGAAAGGCTACTCCCGAAAGCGCACCTTCAATCGCGAGAAGTTAAACGAAGCCGTCGAATTGCTGGCAACGGCATTCGGTTGCTTAGACCTCGCCGGATCCGGAAACGAGATCTGGCTTGAGAAGTACAAGATTTGGAACGGCCTCTACACTCAGGCGATGTCCTCGATTCCGGTCGGGTTCGACACTGATGGAGATGACCGGCCGGACCCGGAGGAGAAGCCCTTCTCCGGAGCTGTGATGGTTGAAAGGTAATGGCGCTCAGCACTGAGGAGACAGTCCGAAATGCGATCGTGGGGGCGATTCAAGGAGTTGCTGAAGAGTTGGGGTTCGATGCTCCCAACGGCAACGTCCGTGACTATCTCCTCGAGTACCACCAGGACGGAGCGTTTCCGGAATACCTCATGGCCGACATTGACGGCGGTCGGCGCGGTGTTCGGGTGTGGGCTGTTGATGTTGTGCTGTCTGACAACTGGTTTGCAGCCAACAACCTCACCGAGCGGACCTACACCATCACGGTCGAGGGCTTTGAAGATTTGGGAGTTAGAGGCGCTGGGGTTCGAAAGCTTTGCCGGAATCACCGCATCATCTGCGGAGCTATCCGGGCGCTCTATTCGAATCTCGGAGGAACCGTTGATTTAGTGGAATCGGCAAGCGAGCTCCGGCGAGATGTCGTGAGCGGCTTCGATACTGTTGAAGGCAAGTTGCTGAAAGGAATGTGGACCTATGTCGCGTCAAAAGAAAACCCCGACTACTGAAGAAATGGTGACGGTGTTTGATCTCCTTCTCCGCGAGGACGGGAGCGCGTACGGGATTGGCAACTCTCGCGAAGTTGCTCGGGCCGAAGGTGTCGAGCTTATCAGAGCCGGCATGGCAAAGGCAGAGTCAGAATGCGCCGGGACGGTCCCGGATGCGTGGTTGTCGAAGGCGGTGGCGGTGGAAGTTGCGGCGGAGGTAAAAGATGTCGGTAATCACGACCAATAATGCAGTTGCGGCGGTAGTTAAAGGGACGACCTGGGGAACCGAGGGAGATATCACCTCGGGCGGGATCTACCTTTACAACAGTTCGATCAAGCTCGGGGGCGGGTTCGCTGAACTCGTTCGCGGCGATGTTGGCCGACCTCGGAACAAGAGTCAGATCGTCCGGCTGAACTTTGACGGAACGGTTACGGTCTCCTTCGATTGGACTTACGGGCAGGGGCTTTTGCACTGTCTCGCGCAGATCCTCGGAACTGAGTCGAATCCTTCGGAAGTCACGACCGACCAGGACGATTGGTTGGTTAACATGGATTTGGCCGATGACACTTACGGGCTATTCTCGACCCTGTGCTATTCGATCGAGACTGACCGGACCATCGTCATTCCGTCGGTCAAGTGGCACATGTTCACGCTCTCGATTGCTCCGAACCAGAAAGGCACGGTCACTGTTACCGGTGTTGCCGACCGCTTCCGGGAAGGAAGCGCGAACACGGTCGCGGAGATTCAGGCTCTCACGAAGTATCGCTACAACGCGGCTCGTCTCGGTGGTGCGAATCACTACTTCCGAATCAACACTGATGCGGGTGCGCTCGACTCCAGCGACAACAAGACGATCACTCAGCTCCAATGGACCATCACCCGGGACATGGACAAGATTTTCGGTCTCCGCGGATCGGATACTCCATTCACCATGGAGCCTCAGCAAATCGGCGACACGAAGCAATCTCTGCGAATCATGCACTCGACGCTCAATGACGCCGACCTCGATTTGTGGGGAATGTGGGAAGACGAGACGACCGCAAAAGCGGAGTTCCTTGTCGACGGAAAACAGATCGGAAGCGGGGTCAACGAATCTTACAAGGTTCAATGGCCTTCACTCGCGCCGCGCCCGGAAGTACCGGAGGGTCACGACTACGCGAATAACAACTCTCGTTTTGCCCCGGCAATGACCTTCGAGTCTCTCGAAGTCGATGCGGCGCCTACCGGCATGTCAGGGGTTACGGTCCCGCGCATGGCGGTAATCGCTTCGACCCGAGATGCAAAGTGGGGAACGTAATAGACGTACGCGGGGAGATGCCTGCATTGGTGGTTGCTGTTGTGGTGGTTGGGCAGTGACGTAGGCAAATCCCCCGTACCTTTCACCAGAGGTACGTAATGGAAAGTATTGTGAAGCGGTTTCGCGACCGCAAGAACCTACCAACGATTGTTTCTGTCTCCTGGCCGAAGGAGAATCCCGAGTTCGTATTCGAGATCGCGCGGTTTGCCGACGAGGAGATCACCGGCGCGAAGTTCGATGCAGAGGCGATTCTTAAGCGCCGTGGGGTGGTTCCGCCTCCTCCGGCCGAGATTGATGCGGTCACCGAGAAGGCAATCTCAGATGAGCACGATGAAGCGCGAATTCAGTATACCGCGGACTTCCTTGCGTCACAGTTCTATGCGCTTGCCGGAATCGTCTGGAAACACCTCAAGGGGTGGAAGCACACGCCTCCGGAAGGAACTGAGAACCTCGAGTACTCACAACCGATCGCTGTTCAGCTCTTCAAGGGCCTCCAGTACTGGGAGCGAGTCTCAATCGGGGTCGCGTATTCGAACGCGCTCGAGCAACTCCAAAAAAAAAGTGGAAGCGCTCCGAGTTCGGAACCGGCTTCGTCCAGCTCCTAAAGCGAAGATACGAAGCCGAGCTCGCGGGAGAGATGCATTGTGGCGGGTGCTGGCAGGCGTTCCGGGATTCTGGTGAGAAGGATTTTCGGCCGCCTTGTCATTCGAACGTCTGTCACTCCTCGGAACTGATGACCCGAGACACCGGCGAATACCTCGACTTCTACCGGCTCCTTCGAAGCGAAACCCTCGGGAAAGTTACCGGCCTTTTGCTCAAGCGGGGGAGGGCTACTGAGCAGGATTTACAGATTATTATGGTGCTCGATGCTGTTCATAAGGCCGCGGAGATCGCTGAGGCGAAGAAAAGGGCTTCCTGATCGCAGTATATTACTGTCTCCCCTGACTGACCGAAATCAATTCCCGACCTATTGACCACAGTTTGCTTGATTCCCGGCCGCAAGGACGGCATTGTTGAGCGAGGACAGCAATCAAGGAGGAATTATGTCGGGGCAAGGATCTGGCGGTAACGTGCTCGCAGCGCTTTGCAGTTTTTGCATTCCGGGGCTGGGTCAGCTTTTTCAAGGGCGCGTCGGCGCTGCGCTCGGCTTCTTCGTCCTCGCCTTTCTCATGTGGTTCATTCTCCTCGGCTGGGTGATTCATATTTTCGCGGTTATCGACGCCGCTCGTTTTACTCCGAAGGCAGTGCCCGCCTAGCACCGTGCTCGGGGCTCTAAAAAAACTCCTTGGTTTAGAACCGCGTCGGGTGACTTATTATCCGAATGCGCGCGATTTGCGCACAATCGAACAGGTGCGAAGCGACGCGCGTCCATGGTTCGAAAATGTAGAGCTTCATCCGCTCGAGAAACGGTATTGGCTAATTGTCCACAGGCAAGGCGGAGTGACGGAGCGAGACGAGATCGAGAGCTTGCTCCAGGATGCTCATGAGGTGTTGGGTATGCTCCCGGAACTCGTGCCGATCTTGAGAAAGAGCACCCCGGCGAATATCAGCATCGTGGCCATTCATCCGGCCTCCCAATTCTGGGCCGCCGCGGAAGACTACAAATCTCTAGAAAAGTTCAAGAGCTTGCTCCCCATTCTTCCGGAGGGGTACGCGCGGTGTGTCCGCGATGCTTTCGAAGATGCGAAAATCGCGGAGGGCGTTCGAACCCTCATCCAATCGAGCCCGGGAACGCTTCAAAAGGATGTCCCGAAACTACTGCAAGTCCCCGGCCGAAAAACTTCCATTGTTATCTCCCGAATGGAGCGGCTGGGTCGCATTGAGAGAGAGCCGCACAAGCAAACCTATAAACTCCACTTCGTAGAGCCCTAACCATCTGAAGACTACCCCCTCCGGACTTAGAATTCCGGTTGGGGGTGGTGGATGGCTGATGAGGTTCGAGATGTATTAATCCGTCTGAGGACGGACGCGAGCGGCGTTCAGCAAGGTAATGCCGTAGCGGCGCGCTCGTTCACAGAGCTGAACCAAGCCGTAGAGTTCGGCAAAAATCTTGCTGCCGGTTTCAGCAACGCGTTTAGCCTACTCAACGCAACCATCGACCGCGGACAATCCGTTTCCGAGCTCTCGGCCGCGTTCGAAAACCTCCAGAAGCAAGCTGGAATGACCGCGACGGCGGGCATCAACACGCTCCGCGAAGCAACTCAAGGATTAGTCTCAGACGTTGACTTGATGCGAGCTTCTAATCAGGCACTCCTCTCTGGACTGACTCCCGATCAATTCCGGACTGTTGCCGCAGCGGCGGACACTCTGGGCGATGCTCTGGAAATCGGAACTGTGGATGCCATGAACCAACTCTCCGCAGCACTGGCTACTGGTAATGAGCGGCTGGTGAAACAGTTCGGAATAATGATCGACAACAAAAAGGCGGAAGAGGAATACGCCCGCTCGATCGGAAAGTCCGCGGATCAGTTGAGCGAGACTGGAAAACGAGAAGCAGCTCGAATCGCCATTCTCGCGGAGATGGAGAAGAAGACGAAGGATCTCGGCGGCGCCTCAGAGACCGCTGGTGATGTCTTACAAAAACTCGGAGTCACTTTCACCAATTCGATCGACGCAGTCGCCAACCTGGTAAACAAGAGCGAACTGCTAATTGCTGCGCTTCAAAACGTCGCAACCTTTGCCGACTCCGCGAGAGCGAGTATTCGATATTTATTCTCAGACGACTACGAAGCTCAGGCGGCGCGTGTCGTTGCGACCCTTAACGGACTCAAAGAAGCAGCGGCAAAGTCTGGCGGTTCAACCTTCGAAATGGCTTTCTCCGGGTTCGCGCGCGGCGAGGAGGGTAAGGCGCGAATTGCGCAGCTTGAGCAAGAATACAAGCGTCTGACAGACCTCGCGCAAAAGTTCAAAGAAGAGAATCAAAAAGTTAATCCTCCGTTGAGAAAGTCCGCGGAGGACGCTGGTTTACTCGCGAGCAACACTCAAAAGGCCAAAGAGAATATCGAGCAAATGCGGGACTCTCTCCCGGATTTCCTTGGCCTGAATAATCTCGGCTTCAATCTGTCCTCCGGGATGCTCGGAGATTCAATTGACGATCTCTTCGGCGGAAACCTCGGAGCATCCATCGAGAAGATGGCGGAAGAACTTCGCGACGCGAACAAGCAAGCGTATCGCGACTCCGTGGACTTCTTCGCTGATATCTTTACGACCACGATCACCGGCTCTTCTCAGAGCATGGAGGATATCCTCAAGGACGCGTTGAAGCGTGTGGCGATCGGCTTCGCTGCGGAGATGGCCGCGAGCGTTGCATCATCCATGGGGCTGACTTCGATCGCCGGAAGTTTAGGGAGCGCGCAAGGACTCGGAGAAGCTCTCGCGCAGGGCCTCATGAGCGTATTCTCGGGAGGGGGCGGGAGTTCCGGGCTCTTCGGGGATATTGCCGGTATGACTTCGGCTGCTTCGTCAATCACGGAGTTGAGCAGCGCTTCGACTGCCGCAGCGGGTTCGCTGGCTGCGATCAGCACGGCCGCTCTTCCGATCATTGCCGCAGTCGTTGGAGTCGGCGCTACCGGCTACGGAGTTTTCGAAACGGTCGAAGCCATCAAAGCAGGCAACCGAGATCGTGCTGCTGTGAGTGCCGCAGCAACTACCGCGATCCCCTCGCCCGACCCGGTGAGCATGGGGATCAATGCGTTCATGGCTTTCGTGGGCGCGGACCTCATCGGAGGAAACCCTCAGCTCGCGATTGAAAGAAAGAACAGAGAGAACGCTCTTGGTGCGCTTCAGGAGACTGGACTCGGCGAAGGGCTCACTTTCGCGGGTGTGCGAGGTCCGCTCTCGCTCTCTGCTGGCAATTTCAACATCGACACTTCGGGCTTGGGCGGTCAGGCCGTAGGTCTCGCAAATCCTTTCGCTCAGATTCTTTCCGGCGGTGACGACAAGCTTGGGGCGGACCTTGCCGCCATCTTTGCAAACGCAACCTCGTCAGGAGAAAACTTTAACGAAGTTCTGCTCAATACTCAATCTCTAATGGACGGTCTCGGCTTCACCGCGGAAGACGCAAAGAATCAAGTTAGAGAACTGTTCCTGGACTCGCAAATTTCTTTGGAAGAGTTCGGAGCCGGGCTCGACAACCTGAATATTCTTGCTCAGAACGACCTGATCGGACCTGACTCGATCTCAGATGCGCTTAGAATCCTTGCGCAGAACATCAAGAAAGATCCCCGACTCGCGCTTCAGGCTCTCGGATTGGAGTTCAAAGAGCTGAAAGATATCGGCATCGATACTCCGGCCGAAATCTCGGCCTACTTCACTGAACGCTTTGGGCCAGACGTCGCGAGTGTGTTTTCTCAGATTGGCCAAGTCGCTGGGATGACTTTCGAGGAGATCACAAATTCGGGGACGGACGAACTTCGCGTGATCTTCAACTTGCTAAACTCAATTGCTGACGAGCTGGGAGATGCTTTCAACGTCTCGGCGAACGACGCGGCGAGCGCAGTAGAAAGAACAGCAGGTCGAATCAATCGAGCACTTCGCTCAATCGGCGAAGAGTCGAACAGAACGACCACGCGAATGAGAGACGCTCTTTCCGGAGGAGACGATAACCCCAGGCTCTCCGACTACAGGCGCTAATGAGCATCGAACTAATCTTCAATACGGTCTGGCGAGATTGCGCCCGTGTCTTGCCGACGGACTCTTCTAACGTCGCGACCGCGGACACGACCGACATCGAAAACATCACGCGCGGCCCTCGGCACTTCGATTGGGCTCAGAGCGGAACCGCCGTGCGTCGTCTTGTCTATGAAAGCCAAAGCGCGAACCTCTCTGCGAACCGTGCGGTCATCACGCGCGCGGATAGGCTTGCGAGCGGATACACGCTCAGGAAGTACGCGGCTTATCCTGGGACGGCGACCACGATCGAAAACTCCGGAAGTCCGCCGACGTGCATCGGTCAGAACTCGCAAGACTACGTCGCATCGTTCACCGCCGCGGCGAGCCAAGAAGCGTTCAGCTTAGAGTTCCTCGGAAGCTCCTCGAAAAAGGTTAATAAGTTCTACCTGGGGACCGCGATCGAATTCACGCGCCCTCAGTCGTGCACCATCGTTCCGTTTTGGGACATGTATCGCGTCGGCCGGAAGCATTACCTTTGCTCGCAAATCCTCTCGATCCGATTCGCTCACGTCTCTCAGAGCATCGTCGATACTTTGGAGGACATGCATCTCCAGAAAGATGAGCCTTGCTTCTTTCACGATCCCGAAGGCGGACACCTCACAGATAAACTCTGGCATGGCGTTCTGTCTCAGCCCGTCGTCACTCCGATTTTCAACAACAGTTACGACGTCGACCTCCAGATGTTCCGACTGAGGGAGTATCCGAGTGTCGCTTAGATTCATCACGAACCATCTTGCAGATCGGGCGAGCGCTTTCGCGGTCATCTCCGGAGCGACCGAGAGCGGGGATCCGTACGAACTCATGGGCGGACATCGTGGCACGTTCTGGAAGAGCGAGCCCGCAACATCTGTTGTGTCCGTGGGATATTCTCTCGCGGCTGACCTCGATTGCGATTACCTCGTTGCGATCCGAGCCGACAAGATGGTGACGAAGGCGGGGGCACAAATCCTCGGGCTTCAGAAAAGCTCCGGTGGGAGTTGGTCGGCAATCGCGGCGACGCTCATCAACTCCCTCGCGGCTTCCAATCTCACCGGCTACCGCTCGCAAGACCTCGTGCTCGATGTGAGTTCTGCAACGAACCTCCGCGGCTTCGCGATTGAGTTCGATTCAATCAACGGCACAGACGGCGAGGCGATGATGTTCTCCGGCCTCATCGGGGGGATCTCGTTCGCGTTCACGAGTCCGCCGAGTCTCCCAATCTCCGGGGGCACTCTGCCGATGATCGACATCCCAGAGGCTCAGCGCTGGTTCAAGCCGCAGCAAAGCGAATACGAGTACGAGACCGAGAAGAGTTTCAAGCTCTTCTTCAAGGGCGTCCGGGCCTCAGAAGCGGCTGCGTTCAAAGCGTTGCCGATGCTGCTGAAGTGGCCTCTCGTTCTCTATGACACCGCGGGCGATTGGATTCCCTGGAAGCTCGAGCACTGCATCATTGAGGGTTGGACGGAGACGGTTATCGAGAAGAATAACCACACCTTCGACATCACGTTCCGGAGGCTCAAGCACTACGTATGAGCACTCTGTATGTCGACACCGATATTGATTTGGTCGTCATCACCCTGAACAAGAAGGACGGGAGCGGAACGACCACGTTCACGCTCGGGAAGGAATTCTACCCGGCCGAGGGGATCTACTCGGGGAGCCCGGTGGTTTATCCTGCCCTGGTCGACCTTCCGAGCATCACGCGCTCGTGCGGGACAAACGTCGCGGTGAGGCACAGCACGACGATCCGAGTCTGGGCGCACACTCCTCTCTCGAGCGTGACCGATTGCTTTGCTGACCTCCTCCAGACGCACGACTACCAGAACGGCACCTGCGAGGTCCGGTATTACGCGAAGTCGGATGACGGAACCACCACAGACGGGGGCGACAACATCCGAGCCACTCTCGAGATCGTGGCGATTGGTGCCGCGATTGATGACAACGTGCTTGAAATCCAGGCGCGGGACACATGGTTCAAGGACAAGGAATTCGGCCGGCGCTTCGTCGCTGCAGACTTCGGGAACAACGTCGACGAATACGAAGAAGCGTGGAAGGGAGAATTCGCGCCGGTCACGTTCGGGGATTCGGAAGACGGAGCGACTGGAGTAATCGCGAGCTCGTGCCCGCTTTACAATTCAGACCTGGGCTCGGGGTTTCAGTCGATCCATCTGAACGTGGGACTTTGCCCGGACACAAGCCTCTATTCCAAACGCTCGCTATACGTCCGGAACCCGTTCAAACATCTCGATTCTCGGGACTGGTTGCCGCTCAGCACCTTCAACAACATTTATGCGTTTAAGGCCCCGTATCACGGCCCTACGACGCTCGTGGCCGGAACCAATTTCCCCATGTATCGCTGGCGCTTTGCCGCGAAAATTACGCCGGGGAGTAGCGCACGCTTAATCGGAGGCGCAACGGTTCGACTCATTCGAGTCGGCACCATCACCGAGGGCATGGGTCAGCTTCTCGTGACCGTGAAGGAAGCGGTCCAGGTGAACGGGACCAATTGGGCCACGGTCGGAAACGTTCTCGCGCAAGCGGCATTGGACGCCGTGAATCTCTCGACCTCGGCGAGCAACGTCAACTTCTACTTTGAAACGCCTTTCGTTGCCGTCCCGGGGCATTCCTATTTCGTCATCTGCGAGTGGACCAACACGACCGACACGACGAACTACATCAACATCAAATACGATACGACGGTAACACTCGACCCCTGCTACACGAACGATCAGCAAGTCACCCGGGAAGCCTGGACGGAGACCGCCGCACAATTTCAGATGCAGGTGTGGGACTTCGGCGCGGAGAGCGCTGTCTTCGGTAGCGACTTCGGCGATTACCTGATTGTCACGCAGCGGCTTGATAACCTAATGCCGGGGACGAACCCGTATCAGTTCTCAGGCGTGGATCTGAAAGCCGGGGTGGGAGGGCTAATTGATACTGTGGCAGGCCTGTACACCGGCTCCGCGAATGCCAGGATCGAGAACCCGGCCGCAATCATTCACTTCCTTCTGAGGGATACCGTCTTCGGTGCCGGGGTCTCTGCGTCGTTCGCCGACTACACCGAGATCGATTCGGTCCGGGCGTACATCGGCAGTAACTTGAAAGCGGCTTGGGTGCAGGAATCTCCCGCGAGCGTGGGCGAGATGATCGCTGAGCTCTGCCGACAGTTCCGGCTTCGGTTCTTCAAGACTCGGGGCGGGAAGATGAGCCTGAATTTCCCGATGCCGATGACGACGGACCTGGTGTTCGACCTCTCGGAAGGAGCGAACCGGGGGGATCTCCGATTGGTCTCGATTCAAGAGTCATCGGACGGCGACCTGGTCAACTCGATTGATGCGCTCTATTCCCCGGACGCGCTCGGAGTCAGGCTCGAGGAGGCGCTAAACCGGAAGGTTAAGGATCAGAAGTATCTCGAACTTGAGTTCATCCGAGACGGGAAGACTGGCGAAGGTTACGACGACGCGACCCGGGGAGCTTTCGCGACCGCATCTCAAGCTCTATACGGAATCCGTTCCGCTGTCTGGCGCTGGTTCATGCACATCCGACAAGCGGGAGCGCGGTATGTCCTCAACTACTACTTCGACAGGTACCACAAGCAGCGGAAGCTCGTAACCATTCGAGTGCCGCGCCGGTCTTGGTATTCTTCAATTGACCTCTTCACCAAGGGGCGAGTCTTTCACTCCCGGCTTCCGGGATACGTGGGGGCTCGAAGCGATGAACCAGTCAAGGAAAGCGACGGCGCGGGGACTCTCGTGACCGCCCACTATGACGGCGTTCCAATCACCGGATTTAATCAGGGCGAGCATTCGGGCGAAGTGCTCAGGATCGAGGAGTCGGGGGCTTACATGCTCGTCACGGTCGAAAACATGAATAGCTTTGCCGGGAGCTTCTGATGTCGAACTTTTCGTCAGCCATTCTGTCCGGGGTCGCTGGGAACTGGACCCGGCTTCAGGCTGTTCTAGACGGCAAGCTGCCGGCGCGTCTCTTTGAGGCGTCTTCGAATACGCTCATCAACATGAGCTCCGCGACACCGGCAGACTTAGATACTCCCGGTATCACTCTGACCGATGTCGAACTGGACGAGATCATTATCTTCCTGTTTTCGCACACGGTCTCATGCGCTCAGGCGGCGGCGGTGATCGGAAGCCGCTCCTATATCGACGGCGTGGACCAAGACAATAAAGCCTTCACGAACGGCATTGCATCAACCTCCGGAGTTGTCGGAACTCAGACCACCTTCGCAGCCGCAACCGGGCTTTCCGGCTCAATTACACTCACTCAAAAGTATTGGAGAGACACGGGAACCGGAGCCGTCTACAGCGCGAACCGGAAGTACCTTGGTCTAATCCTAAAGGCGAGGGCGTGATCGATGTGGACCACTACCTTGGAATCGTTATCGTGGGGTGCGTTGCTGCTCTCGGTTTCCTTTCTGGCTTTAGCATCTGGTCGCTTAATCGGCTCGTGCGTCAGACTGACGAGAACATTAAAGCGCTTTGGGAAAGATGTAACGACCTCGCCAGTGACTATTCGGGCCTCAATGCCCGCGTTGCAGTCACAGAGAGGCTTCTCGAAGATTAACCAGCCTAACCATTTGTACCGCTGATCCCGGTCCCTATACTGCCCTTGTGGGGGCGGTATGCGGCTGATTCTTGCAATTCTCATCTCTCTAGTTTTCGTGTCACCGGCTTTGAGCCAGGGCGCTCGGGGTCCGCACGGCATGGCGATTCAGTCAGAGAACTGGAATTGCAACGCATGGTTTTCAACCTTTGCGGGGGCCGCCGAAGTCAACTTTCCTTACCTACACAACACCTTCGGAAATCGGACGTCCTGTCTGGCCGCTACCCTTTCTCTTCCTCAGAGCAAAATTGTGCAGCTCATCCTCACGAACTATCCCGGCCTGAAGAATCGGAGACTTCAGCCGCATGAGGCGATGTATGGATACGACACCGCGCGATTCTGCCGAGGGCTCGAAGATTGGGAGACGGAGACGATCGTCCGAGTTCAGAACAACGCCGCGGCTGCGTTCTATGATCTCGTTCCATATCTCCGGCCTCAACACGAACTTTGGATTAACCCGGATTTGGAGAGCGGTTGTGATGCATACCAGCAAGGGCAGTATATCCGGGCAATTCGACCAATCTTTGAAACGCTGCCTGTTGCTGCTGTCAGATTTGTTTCTTACGGAACGCTTGCGCCAGGAGCCGATTTCTACGAAGCCGACCACGGAAAGTTCGACTGCCACGGGGATCCCCGGTGCATCAAAACGAATGACGGATCTCCTGTTACCGACTGGCGCAAGTTCTTCTCGGGCACCTATGCAGCCGCGTGGGGCCATCGTGTTAGATCAAACTGCTTGGGGGTTGGACCTTGGATCTTCCCCGTTCTCCGCAAAAATTGCTGGAATTTGATTGACGCGAATTACCTCCGGGCTCACATGCCGAAGGTAAAGACGAAGCCGTCAACGCCGCTTCCTCCGGCTCCGACTCCTCGGCCGACTCCGTTCGATCCGCCCGCACTCGACTTCAGGGACATGGACGGATGCGCCGAGCAAACGCACTCCTCCGATGGTCCGGGGAACTTCGTCTGGAAGGAGAGCGAGACCAAGCGGAACCGGAAAGGGCAGAAGGTAGCGATTGCCGTTTTCTCGACTCGCTTCAAGAAGCCCGCACGATTCAAGCGCGTCTTCCTCATGCGCCATGGAGTGAACATCTCCGAGATGACTTTCGTTTACCACCTAGCAGACGGAACGAATCGTCAGGTATGGCGCACTGAAATCGCTCCGCTCGAGCTACCCTTCTACCCCGTGCTTCATGCGGACAACGTCTGCACGATTCTCGCAAACCCTAAGACCAGGAATGACTAGTGGAACAGCTCGTCATTAAAACGAAGGAGACGAAGGTCTCTAGCGAGGGCGTCCGGTCGACGCACACAGAGTACAAGAACGCTCAGCGCGTGGATTGTCTGATTCAGATTCCAGCGCTTCGTGTGTTTCAGAAGATTGAAGGCAAGAGAGTAGGGCGCGTCTGGCCGCGCTTTGGTGCGATCTACGCACCGATTTTTGGCAAGAAGGAGAAGAAGTAATGGCGAGTGGTGTTTATAATCAGTTCAAGACCGAGATCATGAAGGGGACGGTCAACCTGACCTCCGACTCGATCAAGGAAATTCTTCTCAACAACTCGCATTCGTTTAACGCTGACAACGATGCGTATTCAGATATCTCGGCGAACGAACTCGCGACCGCGGGCGGATACACCCAGAACACGAAGACTGTCGGAAGCCCTACGGTGACGGTGGATGACACCGACGATGAAGGCGTATTTGATGCCGCGGATACTTCGTGGACTTCGGCGACGTTTAGCGCCTACCACAACGCGAAATACGACGATACTCACGCATCGAATATCCTCATTTGCTCTCACGACTTCGGTGGGGTTCAGACCGTTACGTCAGGCACCTTCACAATTCAATACGCCGCAGAAGGCATCATCAATATCAACTGAGGTACCATGAAGCTTCGAGACATTTTCGATCGTGCGGCGGCAATCAAGTTCATTGAATCTCACCTCGGCGGGGAGAAGCCTGAGAAGGGTGCTTCCTCGCGGATTGCGGGTAGCGAGCTTGAACTCCGACCCGTGGAAGAGGGAGACGTTGAGATGATGGTCATCGGCGACACCCCATACGGAATCCCGGAAGGATATCTTTCCGATCTCCTGTATCCGCCGAAAGCACCGGAATAAGCATGAATGGCCGTTTCCGAACCCGTTGTAGAGTTCGTTTCGAATGCTGATGCGTCAAGCTACACGCATACGTCCTCGTTTACTCCGGCCGCTAATTCAGTAATCCTCATCTTCGTCACGGCGACGGCTTGCACGTTGTCGGCTCCTACGATCAGCGGCGGGTCCGGATGGTCCATCGCTCCGGACATCGAAGCGAACTGCACCTTTAACAGCGGCGTCAGCTCCATCTATGCGTTTATCGGCGTAGCTGGCGCGTCCCCGGGTTCGTTCACCTGCACATTCGATTGCACTGGAGATCCGGCGACCGGCTGCACGATGTCGTTTCTCCAGTTCACCGGCGCGAACACGACGACCCCGCTGGCTCAGTTCAAAATCAAGAACTCGACGGCGAGCACTAACCCCTCAATCACTGCCGATTCGAATCTCCAGACCGGGAACGCCTACGCGCTTTGTGTCGCGAACCCGGCAAACCCGGCCGGAATCACCGAGACGACGAACTGGACCGAGACCGTTGACACTGGCCACACCTCGCCGACAACCGGGGTATTCGTCCAGTATCGAGACGGCGGGGAGTCCGGAGCGACGGTCACGACCACGCGCGCGGGGAGCGTCAACCACGGAATTATTCTCATCGAGATTGCGGCCGGCTCAGCGGACAAGACCGTGAACCCTTCAGCGCTCTCTTGTATCGCTTCGGTTCTGACGCCAGCGAACCCGGTCACTCATCTCGCAGGTGTGTTGTCGGCAACGGCAACGGCTCAAGCGGCAATCCCTCTCGTCACTCATCTCGCGGCGGTCCTGTCCGCGCTCGGGTCTCTGCCCGGGGTAACGCTCAAGATCGACACCGTCCAATCGGTCGGCGTTCTGAGTGTGACCTCAAGCCTTCCGGGAATGGTGCCGGTGGTGATTCATGCGCCTGCAGCGCTCTCCGCACTGAGCTCCGTTTTGGCGTTACTGCCAAAAGTCGATGTGTTCCCGCTGGCTCTGGAGGCGGTAGCGTCCCTCGAAAATCCCGGGATCCAAACCGGTGGAAATGCAACGGTGCTTCCCGGGGTACTCGAGGTCGACAGTGCTGTGATCGCCCTGCTGCCGTATGTGTTGAAGGAAGTCTCCGCGATCACCGCGACCGCCAATCCGATCGCTCCGGTGCCGACGATTGCGGTTCCCGTCAGTGCGCTTTCGGCCTTATCTTCAGCGGTGGGCCCGATCTTCTCGCTCTCGGTCTCTCCAGCGGTGCTCTCAGCAATCGCTTCGCTTCAAGCGGAAACGCCCCAGGTAACGCTCAGCCCCTCGGCCCTTGCCTCTATCGCGAGCACGATTCAGCCGGGAGCCTATGAGGTTATTGCCCTCGTTTCGGTACTCGAGATTGATGCAAACGTCCTCAGCCCCACAATTGAGGCGGACTTCCAGGAAGACATCCCGATCCGGACGGGGACAGCGAACCCTCGAAGCTTCGAGGAATCGGGAAGACCTCGGATCTATGCCGTCATCTCCCGAACCCGCGAGTTCGTCTCCCTCGGCAAGAACCGCCGCTAACCATTTGTACGCCGCTCTCCCGGGCGCAGAATGCCCACATGGGGTTACTCGAATTTGAGGCACTGCAAGGGGAGAACAACGCTTACGGCGTGAATCTCTCGGGGTCGTTACCGGAAGGCGTCACGCTGTCCGGGAGCGCTGGCACTGCGGCCGTTTACGATGAGTTCGAAGTCGAATGCACGGCGGTGATTCTCGCGGACTCCGCGGTGACAACGAGCTCAGAAACGAACGTCGCCACGCTAACGCTGAAGACCGGGCACAAGCCGGCCGGAATCTACCGTGTTCGGCTGACGTTGCCGCAAAGCAACTCCAAGACAATTCAGGAGGACGTGACGCTTGTTATCCGGGAAGTGGCAGTCTGAGAGAGCAAAAGGTGAGGGGACAATGGTAAGCTGGGTCAAAGAATACATCTTCAAAAAGTTTCTCGTTGGGTTTCTGAAGAAGCTCGAGGGATACAAAACCTTGATGGGTTTCATCGTCCTCGTGTGCTCTGTTCTCGCGGGGCAGTTCCCCGAGTTCGCCCACATCTTTCAGTACGCCGTTGAATACCTCCTCACGCTCGGTGCTCCGGATTTCACTCACCTCGGTGTTGGGACGGTGCTTATCGGAATCATCGATAAGCTTCGGCGGTACGTGAAGGACAAGCGGCTTGAGGCCGAAGGCGATGAAGTGCCGAAAGAATGACGAGGACCGGGAAATCATCTTCCCGCTGACGTGGCTATTCGAGCTGATATGGGACTCCGTCAAAGATACCGTCAAGCGCTGGTTCTAATCTTCGGCGCGGTTCTGTTTACGTGGAACGCGAGTCCGTCCGAAGGCGTCGTGGGCTATCGCATCCACGTAGGGCCTAAAGCCGGACAATACTCCCAGACCATCAATGTCTCAGGCGGCGACACTCTGTCAGTGGAAGTCGAAGTCGACACCACACAACGCAAATTTGCGGCTCTCAGGTCCGTGGACGAATGGGGGCAAGTGAGCGAGCTGTCCGAGGAGATCAGCTTCGGAGGTAGCCCGCTGCCCCCTTTTTCGTTCAAAGCACGACCGGCAAAAAGATGATCTGCGTTCGCCGCTCACCGGGGATTTACGGATCCCGATGAAAGGGGAATTGATCGACCTGGATTCAAAGCGTCCGCACACTTCCGGGCCTGTCGTCTGTCTCGAGTGCAAACACAAATGGACTGGCGTTATTCCGGTCGGCACAACCTCGGTTCAGTGCCCCAACTGCGGGACAGCCAAGGGGACGAGGGAAGGATTCGTGTGTCCTCCTGACTTCACTTTCTATGAGTGCCCTTGCGGAAATTACCACTTCTTCATTGGGGTGGATGGCGCGATCTGTTGCTGTTGCGGGAAGTCCGCGAGCTTCTGAGTTCTTTCACCTCTCGATACGGGCAGAGACCAGGCCCAAAGGTCACATCACTCGAGAGGTTCACTCATGTCTAGATTCAAGCGCCGGAAGTTCAACGGGCAGATGAGGCACCGCAGAAAAAAACGGCATCATAAGAAGCGGCGGTGAGAAATGAAGAGAAATGAAGGGAGTCCGCCAGCGACTTTCTGGATCGCTGGTTGATGAGAGGCGGGGTCATCACTTCCCGCCCGGACTCCCACAGAGATGAACGCACTGGCGAGGAATTGAACCCCATCCCGCGGGTTTGGAATCCGCTGTGCTACCGTAACACTTCCAGTGCAAACCAACCCCCGAGAGAAAGGAAGCTCTCGGGTATGAAATCAAGCGTCACGACGACTTCACCATAGAAGGGTTAGACGGCCCGGTCTCTCCCTTCACCATTTTTCGCCTCTCGCACACGCGAATATAATCTTCTACTCGATCCCACGCCTTCATCCAGCCTTTACGCTCTGGGTCGTCTCTCGAGCCGTCGCCCCGGGCCATGAAGAGGATTTGCTTTAGCCCCTCCCAGCAATCGGGATAGTCTTCCAGTTCACGAATCCTATTGAGCATCCTATCGTAAAGTTCGCTTACGTCACGGATCGCACCATCGGACCAAGGAGAGTCAGGCGTGTCCACCTCTCGAATCCACTCCTTTAAATCGAACCCTTTGTCCCCGGGATTAGGCGCGCGTTTCGGGAAGAAAAGACAAAGCTCTTCGACGGAGATCTTTCCGTCCTTGAAGAATTCTAGCGCTTGCTCCGGTGTCTCGACAGTGCCCCAGCGGTTTTCTATTTTCGGCAATTCGCTCATAGCTCTAATCCTTCACCTTTGCTTCCATGAACTCCAGCACTTTCCCGTAAGCCTTCGCTTCATATTCTGCCGCCGACCTCGGGCTAATCGTGAAGTTAGAGCGAGGGTCAGTGCGTCGAAAGTCTGCTGTGTCCTGTGCGCTCTTCTGTTCTCGCAGGAGGTAATCACGCAGCCGACCGAATCCTAACTCCAGCTCCCGAATCCGGCCGAGCATCGTGGCGTGAAGTTCTCGCACACCGCGCTCGTCAAGGCCCTCACACGAATCTCTGCCGCAACTGTCATCGAAATATCTATCCAGATCGAAACCCTGATCCCACGGCTTTTTCTCGCGCATGTTGCTCTCTCCCAAAAAGCTGAACAGACTTTTGTAATCCAAATCCATCAAATGCGTGAGATACTCTCCGATGATTTTTCCTTCTTGAAAGGCCAGCGTTTTCACCTCTTCATTGCTCATGACTCATCCTCAACAATGTCTCGCAAATCCACTCCGGTCACGCGCTTGAAAGTTAGCTCCGTCTTCCCGAAACCGAGACCGGCGGTGAAAGCGGCCGACTGCGAATCAATCCCCCGCACCAGCGAGCAGTTGTAAGCCTTCGTATAAAGATCCTGCATCGCCGCTCGAGCGGCCCGAAGTTCCGGGACAATCTCAGGGACCGACGAATGCGGCCGGTCAATTTCCTTCGAGAGCGAGTCAAGAACGACCAGCATCTCCTTAGCCAGTGTCGCGACGTGAGCCGATTGATCTCTTTTCTTCTGGTCCTTCATATCCCCCTCACGCCGGATGCACCGTAACCAACACCGGCTTCTTATCCTCCGAGAACACGAACTTGATCCCCAACCACACCTTCACTCCCTCGCGTTCGGTTCGGCCCTTCTCAAGCGCATCAGTCGCAACTCTCAACAGCCATGACGCCAGACCTTCGTTTTTGAAAGCCCGGTGCATAAGCCACTGACTAGAGCAAAGCAGTGAGGCCCGGTCAATCGCGTGATTCGAGACTGCGATCCGGTTCTCGGACATGGTTCGGCCACGTCGCGCGAGCTCGTCCTGAGCGAACCGCTTTTGGTCCTTGTCCTCGGGGGCGCGGATCATCGCCTTCAGATCCTTCAGGGGGATGTGAGTCCAGGGAATGCCAGCGTGTTTTCCTGAACCGCAGTCTTTAGCCACTTACTATTCTCCCAATCTGTTTTGCTTCCTGCTGAGTGGAGCGCTTGAAGAGTAATCTCTGTGAATATCCTCCGGTAATCGTTGAATCTCAGAAATTCTCCGGTAACTTCTATCGTTGCTGCCGCCATCACATTACAACTCCCGCATTTCGCCCAAATGCGGACGGTAGAGAGCAGCCGGTAGACACTAAGGACCTCCTTCGTGACCGAAACCCATAACTCCTTGTTCTCGCAGACGGGGCATGGGTGACGATCGGCGGTCGATACAATCATTAGCGAACCGCGGTCTTTAGCCATTCACGATTTCCTCGATTCGGCGCTTGTCCGGACAGTCGGGAATGAACGGAACCCATTTGCCGTCGATGCGGTTTGCGTATTGAGCTTCGCCGGTGGCGAGCGGCCATGCCCAGCGGAGGAGGCGCTTTAACTCCTCGCGCTCCTTGTCGGCGGCTTCGAGCCGGTCGCACATCGTCGCCCAAAGCAGATCCGGATCGTAGTCGGGCTCCGCTGGAATTCGCATCATCCATTTGCGCTTGCCGTTACAGAGATCGGATATCCATGCGCGGCACTTCGTTACTAGTTCGCTGGTCGTCATTGTTTCTCTCATGTCGGCGGTGGGTGGGGTCATTTGGGCGTCTCCTTAAAAGTCGTGCGCGATGGACGAGTATTTGTCTCGCAAGCGGGCGTTGTTCCCCTCCAGCTCCTTCACCCTCGCGCGGAGCTGGTCTAGCTCGTTTTGCGTCTCACGGTTCCTTGCGAAGTGTTTGTCACAAGCGCTTGTGAGGCCACGCCGTACGAGCTTCAGGTTTTTAACTTCTTCGCGAAGCTCTTCAATCTCATTGAGGGCTTCCGGAAGGTAGATGCGAGCAAAATCAACAAACTCGCAGTCCTCCCGAGTGGCCGCATCTGCGTTAAAAAGGAAGCGACACGCACCGCATCGCGCATCAGTAGACGGCAGATTCGTGGCGACTATCTGCCACTTGTGGAACGCGCTTTGCGCGACTAACCAAACGCCTTTCGTAGCCGCCTCGCAAATCGCGCGGGCGGCGGGGATGTCGATCATGGGGCCTCCTTCTTCTTGACTCCAAACGCAGCCTCTTCGATCGACTCTCCATCCTCAAAACGCCGGTCGACGCAGAGATAGAATCGCCAGAAGCAATAGTAAGTAAGCTTGCCGCTGGAATAGACATTTCTACTGTAGCGAAAACGCCAGCAGTTCCCGAGCTTGTGATATCCCCAGGTGTATTTCTTCACTTCGCCTCCTTTATCGTTGAGAAAACATCGATCACTTGCTTCAACAAGCTGACCATCAGTTCGGGGATCGGCTTGTCCATGTCTTCACACGTCCAGGTTGCGCCCCAAGGTATTTCGCCGCATGAGAAAGATACGATGTGCTTCAATTCGCCTCCTCGCAAAGCTGTTCGAGTCGACGGCTAAGCCGTTCGAGATTGTTTGCGCCGAACGTGACGCCAGCAGGTAGAACTGCCAAAACGCGATAAATTTCCGTCACTACCTCTCGGATCTTCTCCACCGAGACGCTCGCGGGGAGGGAGCTGAGGCGGGCGCGGAGATCGTCTTCCGTGACGACATACAGATACGGGTCGTTCCCTCGATCGCCAGGAAGACAGCCGCATACTTTGCGCTTGTCGTCTAAGAACGCATCCCACTCTAACGCGGGGGATGGGGCGTGGGTGTCCATTGCTGCAAACCACTCGCGAATTGGGCGCGTGATAACGGTTCCGCCGACGTCAATTCTCAGCGCACCGTCCTTGAGAATCGTCACCTCTGGCGAATAGAAATCGCCCTCAGTCTCATTCGTTCGGTAACGCTCGGGCTCTGCTGCTGCACACTGATGCATTTCGTTCTCCTCTTTCACTCTTTCCCCTCCTCGATGCGGGCCATCCTCATGATAATCTCGCGACAGATGCGAATCTCTTCATCAGCCGTGTTGTAGTCGCTCGCGCTTCCGTTTCTCGCGTAGCCCTTTCGCAAGTTGGTCCAGTACGCTTCAAGATTTGCGTAGTGCTTCCGCAGCTCCTCCCACCAAGCCCGGGGGACCGTGGTGCGGGTGTTCCATGCGACCTTGGCCGCTTCCGCCGTGGAAGCTTTCGGACCACGCGCGCCGCACTCGTCGCACTCAACGCAGGTCCAGCCATATTCCACGCCTTCGTCACGGCCCGTCTCGCCGTAGTAGCTCGGGTCTTTGTCGCCGCAGAAGTCGCACGGAAGCAGCTCCCGCAGCCTCTCGATGTCTGGTTTGGCGGTCATGTGCGCACCTTCACGTAGTCGTCGAAAGCTTCCTCTACGTTGTCCTCGGTGTAATCCTTCGCGGCTCGTTCTCCGTAGTTCGCTCCCGCTTCGAAGTCCTTGCGACGGACGGCGAGGATACGAACCTGCAATGGGTTCCAATGTTCCCCCGAGGGGTCGCGAAAGCTCGGCGAGCCCGGACACCTCGCACATAGAATCGTGCCATCATCCAGCACATCAGGCGCTTTTCCACACCACGCGCACTTTTCAATCTCGCTCATGGACCTTCCTCACTCCTCTTGAAATTCGTAGAGCCGGACCAAGCGATAGCGCCGCATTGAATAGGTCCGTTTCTCGACGGCTGGGATGCTTGTGATTGCCGGTCCGGCCTCGGCGGAGAGACTGCCGATGTGCGTAACCGCGGCACGTTCCATTCGCGGCAGAAATGAATTCAACGGTCGAATGTCAGAAATGATTCCGTCTTTTGTCCGTAGCTGGTAGTAGGCCGCGGGGAGATCGTCTTTCTCGCTCATGGCGTCACCGCTTGCTTTTGCGCACTGAGCTTTCGAAACTCAAGTTCGTGCGCCATGCAGCCCTTCGACCACGAGACGAAACCGAGGATGAGGACGACCACGCAGATCCCGCACACGATCGTCGCCAACTCGTATTCGCCTATCTTTAGCTTTCCGTATTCCATCCGCTCTTCCCCTCCCTGGCTATTCGGTTGGTTTATTGTCGAAGCTCTCCATGCGTCCGAGCGTGTTCTGCAAAATGCATCGGAGTTGGTGAGACAGGCCATGCTTGTCGACGAATCCTTGAATCGGTAGCCATGGACTATTTCCGCGCCGCTTCGAAGCCGCTCTCCAGTCGCAGAGCATTTCCATCAGGTCGAAGAGATCCATTCCGCCGAAGATGTCGTGAGCGAACTCGGGCAACGTCAAGGCGACGTTCTCGGGGTGATGCCGGTTCATGAACTTGTGATGCTCCCAGCCCTCGCCCATCTGCTTCGTCAGCCGCTTGTATTCGTCGGAGCCGTAAGGAACTTCTTTGGTGTTCAGCTCCCACACCGGCTCGACGTAAGCCTTTCGTTCGATCTCCGAGAACTTGCTGGCGTCGTGAACCATCGCGCCATCCAGCAACTTCTTTGCGCACTTCATCATGTCCTCGGCGACCCACTGCTGATGCTTCCGAGTGTCCGCTTCGTAGAACAGTTCTTTAATATCCGGCGTCTCCATATTCCCTCCTCCTTGCCCCGTGGGGTTGTTAAACTTCACACCGTCTCGCGAGCTCCACGAGCCACTCGGCGAACCGGGGCGGGGCGGCTTCGCGTTCTCGCTTACCCAAGCTTGAAAAGATTCTGCCTGCACTCATGCGGATCGACGAACTAATCACGCGCGGCGGTTCTTGAAGATTCATCGGTATTGCCGGCACATCTCGCGGCTCACACCCAACCACGTAAAGCAAAGTCGCTTTCTCTGCCGGATGGCCCCAATTCTTCTGAGAGACGACAAGCGACCAGCCTCCCCAGGCGTCGCGCGTTCCAGGCCGTGGAAGCTTGCAGGCGGCACGTATGCGCGTATCTCTCGGGTGCTCCAGAACTCCACCGAACATTCGAATCCAGGCGACGGAGAGCAGCGCCATCCACTTCTCGGGAAAGTTGTCGTGTGCCATGTGCGCGAGCCTTCCCCACTGCCCACAAGGCGGATGCGCGACCACCGGACACCCTCCCGGCCAGTTCATCGCGTCCCGCTCCGCATCCCACGCGTCGACGCCGGGCATCGTCTTGTAGATGCTATCCTTCCGGACGAAGAGCGCGGCCACGGGGGTCATTGGTCTAGCTTTAGTAGCGATCACGGCTCGGCTCTTCATCTTCATGCGGCGCCGGCAGTGCGGGCTTCACCGGTAGCGTGAAGCTTTTCAGCGGACGAGGATGGCAACTCTCAACCGCGGCCCGCGCCGCTTCTTCTGTGCAGGGCGAGATGCAGTAGATTGACGCTGCGCCAAAGAGCTTAGAGAAGCCCGATACTCCAGCGCGAACAACCTTTGAACCGGCAGGGATATGCTGGTAACCGGAGTGCTCATCGGAATACTCATGATAGAGAGTTGTCTCTTCCTTCTCTGCGAGGTCTGGAACATCGACCCGGAAAAGCACCGCGCCGCCGTAAGATTCTGTCGTTACAAATCCGGCAAATCGTTGATGCCCCATGACTTCAACGATCGCCCAGCCTTCAAACTTCGATTGGTTTTCCATCTTGCTTCTCCTCTGTTTGTATTGACTCGCCACCTAGAATTTGTCCCAGGTCCTCCAGATCGATTTGGTAGAACCGCGACAAGCTCACCATCGCCTTAAACCCAGGGTTCGCGATCTTTCCGGACTCCAGTTGCGACAAGTAAGCGTGATTAACGCCCGTGACCTTGTCGACATCGCGAAGGGAGTAGCCTTGCGCCGTTCGCAAGCAACGCAGGAACGCGCCCAGCGTCTTCGGTCTCATATCTTCTTCCATGGTCACCATCATTCCGTAGACAGCCTTGAACGCATCAGCTCGAACGGTGTTGCTCATCCCGCGGAGTGTTGACTCTAGCTGGTACTCGGCTTCAACCCAGAGCTTCAGCTCGGTCCATGCTTTTTCGATAGGGGCGCGTTCGTGATTCACCCCTCTCTCCCTGCCGCGCGTATCTGCGCCTTGATCTCCTCGCGGATGGCGGCTTCGACCGTTTCCGCTTTCACGTTAAAGTTGAAGAACACATCGTTCAGCGCGGCATAGATCGGCCCGCGATCCTCCTTCTTTGGCTCCGGCGGTATCGGGCCGAGTTCGTCTTGGACGGCGGTGAAGGGGGCGTCGGCAAAAAGGAGGTTCTTGGGCCAAAATCCGCTGGAAAATGCTCCTGCCCCGAATCTGTATAGGGTGTCGCCTCGAACCGAGCGCACGACTCGCCCTTCGTCTCCTCCAAGCCAACAACACGCGGCTGTCGCTGTATTAAACACCTTGCTCCGGCTCATGACGGTTGCTCCTCTGTCTCTGCGATTGGGAACATCTTTCGTGCGGCCTCAAAGATGGGATTAAGCGCGTCCTCGTCTTTCTTCTCGACAGCATCCATCTCGTTGAGAATGTCAGCTAGGTCCTGCATGCACCCGTGACTGGCTTTGCCGATCACGTCTAGAACGTCCTCGTTCTTGATGTTGTCAATGACGTAGGCGTTATATTCGTGCGAAATTTTCGCGATCGCTTGAGCGATATACGCGATCGCTTCGTGCTGCTTCCTCGCTTGCTTCCGCTTCTCTTCGATACTCATGACGGTTGCTCCTGGGATTGTTAAATCAAACTCAGTAACCAGCTCGCGACGCAGTAGCCGAGATATGCTAGGCCATACAGAAACGTCATCACGCCGATGCAGTAGAAAAACCCAACCACTCTAAAGATCACGTCGCCGCCCGCCATCCAGTCTGCGCTCATTGTTCCTCCAGTAACTTTTCGGCGCTGTTCTTAATCTTTTCGGCAAAGGCGATCGCCTGTTTTCGCGGCATTCCAATCCAAGACGTCGGAGCGCCGAAATCAACAACAACGATTTGCTGTTTGAGGTCTGCCCCGATCGCCAATCTAAGCTCCCCGCAATCAGTGTTCGAGACCTTGCCTTGGGGAAACTTGTTCGTTGGTCCTAATTTCATCGCCGGTCCTCGGGGAGCGGGGGAAGAGGCATCCACGCGATAACTTGCGCGCCCTTTCGGTGTGTCGTTAAGCTCCAATCGCCATAGAAATAGGCGTCGGTTACATAACAACCCCGCTCTGACTCCACGGCCACGACGCACCAAGTCGCCTTTCCGTCGATACACTTTGGTAAGCTTCCTTCGGTTACCGGGAATGCCGGCACCCACTTCGGCGCGAGGAGGTCGAACAGGGCGCGGACTTCGTCATTTCGGATGTGCGGCCGATACTCTCCATCCCTCGTATATGAGGGCACGGTTTTGTTGTGCAGCCAGGTTTCAAACTCTTCCCGTGTCATCACTCATGCCCTCCAAAGCGGCGGCTAGGCCGCGGTCTTCAGTTTGTTCACGACCAACACCAGCGAAGCTAAGTCCAGCTCGGTGAATGACTGCTGGAAAATCGTCTCTGACTTCTCTTCCGTGTCGTCGTACCATTGGCCGTAGTCGTATCCACCTCCTTGCTTGTAGGTGCTGCTTCGTCGCTTCACGTCGCGTTCCGTGACTTGCGTCACCGTCACCGTGAACCGCTTCGGTCTGACAAAGTGTTTTGTCTCAATCTCACTCTCGCTCATGCTCCTCCCTCGGGTTGCGGGTTAGAAAACGCCGCGTTCTTTCAATTCGGCTATCCGTTCTTCATTGAGGCCGATTCGTCTCAAGCCATCCTCAACGGAAATCAATTCGGCTTCTGGCAGTCGCATGATCTGTTTCTGCGTGCAGGAAAATCCATAGTGCAGCTGAACACCCCCGCAGCATTCGTCGGAGAAGCGCGTAGTGATTCGAACCGGACAAAAACGAAGACCGCCCAACAGACGACTCCCGACGCCGCCTTCGACGTCGCCGCTAATCGCAGACTGATCCACGTCCCGCTCAATGAACACCTTGTCGCCAATCTCAAACTTCCAGGTCAGTGTCGTTTCCTTCGCCATCTCCATCCCTCACGTTTGGGCTTGCAGCCCGGTTTGTTAACCAACTCTCCAAACAAAACTCGTTCCTTTCACAGTGCGCACCTGCACTTTAATCTTTAGGTTCTGCGCGATCTGATAAACGTTCGTCCGCGACTCGCGGTATTCGGCCGGGATCTCGAAGCTGTCTCCGATCTTCAATCGTTGAAGATTCGGATACCAAAACGAGGTCCGCCTCACGGGCTCGGGGATCGCGACGTTCTTTCTGATAGGAACTAGGAGCGGTTCGTATTTCATTAGGCCGACCTCCTTTTCCATGCGCGAGAGGAAGCCGCGTGAAGGTCTTCAAGCTCTCGCTCGGTGTAAATCATCGTGGTCTTGGTATCCGTGTGCCCCAAAGCCTGAGCGACAAGACGGATGTCCTTGCAGTCATCGAGAAGATTGCGGGCGAAGGCGTGTCTGTAGCGGTGCGGGTTGTAGTGGCCCTTGTCCGCCGTTTTCGCGACTTTGGACACCTGCTGATAGAATCCGTTGTAAGTGAGGAAGAACGAGTCAGGCTCGGAGAGCTTTGACTTTTGCATCGCCGGGAAGAGGGGCAGCACTCCTTTCTCGTGCTCGTTGAGCATTCGGTATCCGCTCTTCTTCTCGATGAGGCCGCGCTCTCGGACTTGCGTCCAGACTTTCACCGCCTCCGCAACTTCCTCGGGCAACGCCTTGTTTTTAATCTTCCGGTATTTGCAGAGGACGTTCTTGAGGAAGCGGAAGTCGGAAGAGATTTGATTCATGCGAATCAGCGTAATCTCGAAGCTCCGGAGTCCGGTCGCGAGCATCACCAAAACCATCGTGCCGTTCCTGGCTTGGAGAAACGGATTCCGCCCGGTTTTGAAAGCGGCATCAACTAACGAGTCCGCGATATCGGGATCGATCCCCTTGTATTCCGGCTCCGGCATCGGCACCGGAGAAACCCGCTCCATTGGGTTCGGGAATTCCGGATGCCGCTTGCAGAATTGCTTGAACACCTGGCGAAGAGTCGAGAGCATCCGATTGACGTAGCTCGGTTGATAATTCTCAACTTCGAGACACTCGGTTACAAAACCCTCCACCGTCGCGAACGTGACGTCACCGGCCGTAAGCTCGAACGCCTTACACTTCAGTTGGCGGCAGAGACTCGCCTCAAACCGGCGCAAGTCTCCGCGCTTCTGTCTCTGTGTTGAGCTGTATTGCTCGGTGAAGTTGTCCTCATACCAACGAAACAATCCGTTCTCGCCGCTCAGCGGAAACAGATCGCACTTGTTCGTGACGATCCGATTACGTGAGCCGCTTATATGCACTGATGCAGTCATGGCGTGTTCTCCCTCTTTGATCCTGAGCAAGAGCCGCGCCGAAACTGCTGGCGAAGCTTGTGCAGATAAAATCAGGGCTATGAAGCACTTGATCAACATCAGCTCTCCTCTCGGTATTTCGATTGTGTCTGTGCCGTCGTGACAACAGCGGTTAATAAACTTTGCTTTCCCAGGTCTTCGTGAGCGTTGCGTATTTCTTGACCGCCTCTCGCGCTTCCTTCCTGGATTTCCTCCATCCGGGGCCACCGTTCCAACGGGCATAAACGCATAAGGTCGATTGATTACAGGCCGATAGATGCCGCTCGATTCTCGGTAATCCGAGAGCGATGCTGGTCTGGTCATCGAGAAGTTCGGTCGGAGGAACTCCGCTTTCGAGGAAGGTGTACACGCCTGAGAGTTGGAGCGATCCCCAAGAACTCATAAGCTCATTGTACTCCGCTCTGGTCCGGGCGATTGGCGCTGCTTTCTTGTGCCACTCGCGGGACTTCTCGCGGTTAGGCACGGGGTTCCGGCCGCAACTGGACTCCTGACAGGCGATCGCTTTACACGCGAGAATTGCGGCCGGAGACGAACCACGCTTGCGCCCCTGCCGTTCGCACTCTCGAAGCGTCGGCGTGTTCTCTCTCTTTGAAACGCTCCGAGTTGCGTCGGCGTAGGCGGATAAACCGAGAACGCATCCACCGAGAAAAACTGCTGTGTAAAACTCCCTTTTCATAACCCTCCTTTGTCTAAGTAGAACTCGATTAAAAAAGTTACTGCGATGAGAACTCCGAAAATGAACAACGTGATGAGAAAGTTGATTTGCTCGAGACGCGCGACTCTCTCGGCGTCGTCGACCGGATACGGAACGTAAGGGACTTCGCGCTCCGTCATCGGGACGTCGCGGATGTCGATGTCGGCGACTACGGGGAGGCGGAATTGAAGGATCTTCATTGGACCTCCTTCCGGCTCTCGAATTGCGATTGGAGGACCGCTCGAATCCGCTCCACCGACTCGTCAAGCTCCGTCGGAAAGTGTGACGCGGCATGAGCAAGGACGCTGATCGAGAAGCACCCGCCCAAGTGATCGTCGATTATCCCGGCCGCATGGCACAAGCGAATCACAGCGCTGTCTCTCGTCGGCCTGAGCGGATAAGGCTCGGGGTTCAGCGACATGATCTTGAGAGTCTCTTCGGTGATGACTTGAAGTTGTAGGTTCATGCGGCCTCCGTTCGCTTGGGTGTTGCTGATTCGATAATTTCAATGGCTCGCTTGCAGGTCTCCACATCGAACATGCCGATGTGACACTCCTCGCGAGGAATGTTGAGAGCGAAAGCAAGCCATTTGTAGGAAGTGTTTCTCGCCGTTGTTTTTCGTGCCCCACGAGCAACGGCTTTATGCCAGATGGGATCGAACACCTTATGGACGGCTCTTTTCCATCGTCTAAGCTCCGCGTCCGCGAGACGTCCGAGCGGAATGGTAGTGCCGCGATGAACGCCCACCCAAGCTTCACAGGGGCGGCAGAGGTAGATCATTCCGTAGTCGCGGCCGTTGTAAACCTCCGTGCTGGAAGTGAAGACGGCGGACTCTGAACAGTAGGGGCAAGTGACCGTGCTCATTTCCCCTCCTTGCTCAAATAGTAATTCAACTTCCTGACTCTCATTCGTTCCGCAGCCTTCTCGGCCATGCAGCGGTAGGGCAGTGAAAGCAGCTTGCAGAGCCTCCGCAGCGTGTCGCGCTTAGGCGTTGCCGCTCCGGTCTCCCACTGCCAAACGCATTGATGCGTCACCCCGAAGATTTCCCCGAGAGTTCCGGACGTGTGCCCGTGCTCCCTCCGCGCGGCTTGAAGTGCTTCGCCGAACTGGTCGAGCGGTAAGCGTGTTTCGTCGTTCGGGCTCATTTCAGTGCCTCCGGGAATCTTTGTTTCAAAAGCGATCGGAAATATCGGAGCCCTTCCTCGTGCGGCATCGCGCCCTTCAAGTCCGGACGTGCGGCCATCGCCGGAGCGCTCGGAGATGAATCAGCAATCGCCGTTTCGACCTGTTGCCAAGTCGGAGGAAACGATGATTGCCGGAGCCGGTAGTCGACCGCGCGAAGCAGAAGGCTCGGCGCGTACTTCGACAGCCCCTTGACCCACTCTTCGATCCGCTCCTTCGAGACGGTGAAGTTTGGGCACTCATGGACGATGGTCTCCATCAAGTGTTTAATTTCATCCCTGGTCGCCACGGAGCACCTCCAACGAACGTTCTTGGTTGGACTTGGGGCGACCGTTCGACGAGCGAAGCTTCTTGTCAGGGAGCCAAGTCGTGCGGGCGAAGCGATAGTGATTTTTGCCGGGAGTGCGGTGTTTGGTTGCCTTCGGATTTTCCTCGTCGCCGATCCAAACATCCATCTCAGGAAGTTCTTGAGCGACGATCGCATCTCCGAAGACTCGGCAAAGCTCCTGGTGCTCGTCGTGAGTCATCCGGACCCAGAGGCCGAAGTGCAGGAGATGCCCGTTGAGTTCTTCGGGACTTTCTGTTTCCCCCAGACCCCCTTCGGTACTTCTACTTCTACCTCTACCTCTACCTAGAACCGATGGTGTGAGTGTCTGATCATTACGAGTAATGTCTGTAGATGTATCTACATGTAGCGACATATCGTAAGGAGGGAGAACGCTTCTCGCCTCATGTTTGTGAATTGATTGGTGTTTTGTGAAATTCGGAATGTCACCAACATCCAACCCGTTCGCGGAGTAGCGACGGATGAACTTTTTGCCGAGAAGAATCTCAAGCAACGGCTCGATTTTAACTCCAGACTCGTAAGGAAAGAGTTCAGCTTTCATTTTTTTCGGACGCCACTCGAAGCGTCCCTCCCTGTCTGCAATCATCCAAAGTCCGAGGAAGAGAAGCCGCCCGTAAGCGGGGATTGTGGTGAGTTCTTCGTTGAGGAAGAACCCCGGCTTTACGACGCGACTTCTCATTCACCCCTCGGAGCACTCGAAGGTTGTTCCCGTTACTCAGTGACCGCCGGAAGATGGCCGTTACCACTCGTGACATCGATCTGACCGGCGAACTCACCGTCAGCGGGGATCGCGTCATCGTCCTGTGCGGGCTCTTTTTGGCCCTCCAGTTCGTTGAGGATTTTGGTGTAGCCGTCCTTGATCGTGTCGAGCGTGAACGTCTTCACGCGATCCCAGTTACCCGTATCGAAAGCGCTTTTAAGAAGGAGCAACTTCGCTTGCTTCTCCTTTGCTCCCGTTCCCGGATGGTGCTCCTGCAACAACGCTTCGATGTCGCCGAGGTAGAGCTCCTTTTGCTCCATCTGGTATTTGAAGGAGTTCTCCGGCTTCTCGATCATGCCTTCGGAGGTGCGCGAGGAGTCCACGCCTACATGCTTCCCGCCGAGGTTTAGGAACTTCACATGAGGCAGGAAGTCCTTGAATGTCGGGTTCTCGAACCGCATCCCGTCAATCAGATCGGAACGGTCCTTAAGGACTGAGGCGATGCGTTTAACCTCGTTGTTTTTGAGGTTCATCTCCTGTTCCATCAGGACGAGGAGGGAAGGCTCAAAGCCGGTCTCGCCCTCGGCTTTCATCTTGATGCCGGTCTTTTCGAGTTCCTTTTTTCCGCCCTCGTTCTCGAAGTGGTCGTATTCGTAGCCAGCACGACCACACATGATGATGTGGCAATTGGAGTTCACGAAGGCATCCGTGAAACTCGCCCAACCCTTCGGACCCTTGAGGTAAGCCCAATCCTGAAACTGGAGTCCGTATTTCCGATTGAGCTTTGCGGCGTAAGCTTCGGTCAGTTCCCGCCAGAAATGAGTGATCGAATCGATGACGAGGATCGATCCTTCCTTCTCGGCTTCCTTGATCGCCGGGACGAGGTCCGAGAATGCGCGAGTCTTCGAAACGAACATCTCGATCCCAAGCTCAGCGAGTTTGGGGAGCATCCAGTCGGAGCCTGTCTCCGTGTCTAGGAAGTAGATCGGCTTGTCGGACTTGATGAATTTCTGGAGTCCTGCCGCGAGCATTGTCGCGGTGTGGGTCTTTCCGGACCCCTGGAACCCCATAAATCCGGCCTTGAGATATGCCTGATTGTTCATTGCTTTCTTAAAAAGTGCCATTATTTCACCTAGAGATTTTGTGTTGGTTTGTTAGGCGGCTTTGCTGAATTGGCTGTGGTGCCGCGAAGGATTGAGGAGGAACTCCATGACGACCGAAGCCGCCCATTCGTCCCGGATGTCCTTGATGGCGTCGTCGAGACACTCCTCGTAGTCGCCGAAGGACTCGATCGGGCGTCCCATGTGGTCGGTGCGCCAAAACCAGCGCTCCTCCGTGGTCTCCGCATAGAGACCGTCACCGTATTCAACGGTGACTTCGCGCTCACACGAGTCGATCGAGCGGCCGAACTGAGAACACAGTCGGGCCTTAGTTTTAATAGGGAATTGTGGGTAAGAACTGTCTAACTGAACGTTAGCCAGTTTTTCGAGGATTTCGCCCTCGGACTGAGCAGATGGCATACAGAACTCCTTTTTAGAGTTCCGCGAAGCTCATCCATCTGATATAAAATTACCGCTGCCTTATAGAACTGCGTTCAAAGCATGAACCCTGTCTTAGACAAGGTGGGTGCCACAGTAATCGTTGCTTGTTGCAAGCTTCACGCAACGTTACATAGTTCCTTTCCGCCTTCCACACGACTCATTCCGCATGACCGAGAACCCGGAGGTTCTTGCAGCGCTCTCACGCGGGCCCCACCCTTCGACAAGCTTAGGGCAGGAGAGGGAGGCATGGCGTCCAGATCTAGAGGCGGCTCCCGATGCTGATCATATCGGTCCAGTCTTTTCGGGCAGCCTTCTACAAGATCAGCGGTATGTTTCAGAATACCTCCTGCGAAACGGCCTTGTCTATGAGAAGAAAGGCGGAGAGAAGAAATTTAATTTCTTGACATTCTGTACCGATGTCGTTCGAACACCGCGATAGCTGCCGAATAATTGCTGTTGATCCAAGCCTAACTTGTTCAGGTTGGGCGCTTTTCGTGCTTGGCGAACATGGTCCGATCGCGGTAGGTACCCTTTCGCCTCCGGGACCGGAAGTCTCCATGCCTCAGCGAATGAAGAAGCTCCAAAGCGGTATTGAACAGTTGCTCGAACATCTACAGATGGGCGAAGGCGATGTGCTCGTCTGTGAGGGCCCGGCACCGCTCGTGAAGAACCCTCAGAGTGCGTTGAAGGTGGAGGGAGTTCGAGGGCTATTCGAGACTCTTGCGCGGCGCCGAGGTATGCAAGTACCGGGACGCATCAATCCACGCACGATTCAAAGCGAGCTCCTCGGAATGAAGGGGAAGCAATTGCCGAGAGCAGAAGTGAAGGCATGGGCTCGCGCGACTGCCATGCAGATGTTTGGCGAGGAGCTCGATCAGTTCTCTCTGCCGCGTATCCCGCAAGACGTCATCGATGCGGTGCTGATTGGGAGCTATGTGCTCTCGCGGCTCGATATCTCAAATCGCACGGGGATTCACTTGGAAGCGGCTTTGCTGCCGCAACCGCAGGGTCGCGGGTATCGCGGGCGCAGGCGCGCGACGGGCTGGAGTGAGAAAATTCTAAAATAATAGATGACCTGGAGTAGGCGAACTCTTTTCCGCCCTGCTGTCGATAATGCGGAGGTATGCTTCGCTGGATTTCTATTGCCACAGTTACCTTTGCCATCGCCGGGGCTGCCGCCTACTCGATGATGTTTTCGGCTTGGAAGTGGTCTGGAAAGGCGTTTCCGTCGCTTACAGGTGTTCGTCGTGCTCGCCTCGTGGTCTGCAGCCAGAATTTGAATCGGCTCGGGGAAGTAAAGCGCCGAAAGCCACGACATCGCACTTCATCGCGGAGTCGATTGCCCGAAGAAGAGAGCGCGGAAGAGAAAGTCAGCTCGTTGGTTCATCGAATGAAAACGGTGGGCTGCGATGTGGTCGCGATACAGGAAATTTCTGGAAGCGATAGCCGAGCCGCGGAGCGATCGCTTGAACCGCTTCGGAAAAAGTTATCTCTGGAGATGCGGCGAGAATACCGGGCCTTTCTCGGCGATACGGAGGACCATTCGATTCGAAACGGATTTCTTCTTGCCGAAGATTTGGCGACCACGGTGCGCTTCGAGAGCTACGTCCACGAACCCCTCCGAAGGCTGAATTTTTATGGTCCCGTCGGGAGATTTTTGCGTTCACCGGTGGGATTGATTTTGCGAATCGCCACAGAGAGTGGATCGCGGAAGGTTCTCATCTTGAATATCCATTTCAAGTCGCGTGCCTTCGGATACAAAGATGTTCACGGCACCGATTTCGAGCTGCTCAGAATGGAGATGGCCGAGACGTCTCGCTGCCTCCTGCTCCGTGAGCAACGAGCACTCGGAAGAGATACACTCGTCGTATTACTCGGTGATCGAAACAGTGACCGTGCTTCGGCTTCCGCCGAGATCTTGAGCGGCCGCCGTCGGCTTGAGGATTTTCGCCGATCAAGCGGATGCCGGCTGGACGAATCACTGGAGCCCGATTGTGACGGCGCCGCCCATGCGCTTCAGCTGATCCCGATACTGGAGAAGCAGGACAGCGTCGCCGGGACCTATCGCTATCAGGGCAAAGACGAGCTGCTCGACGAAATCCTTATCTCCGCCGAATCCTTTCCGAGCGTCCAAAACGGAGGCGGCCTTCGCGCTGGGGCCGAAGGCACTTATCGGCGTGGAAGCGATCATAAGCTCGTGTGGGGAGAGTTCAATCTTACCGCTGATTTCTCGGGGCTCGGACCCCCTCGGTCGGTCGCGGGGGAACTTGTCCAGGGTAGTGACATCTCCTGGAACTTCTGCGAGAGTAAACCTCCCCTGAAATAATCTTAAAAGGAATCGCTATGTGGGTGAAGGCCTCAGGTCAATTGAGTGAAAACGTCTATCAGTTTTCGACGGCCGTTTCCTCGCATCTTTTGGTCGTCGGCGAAGAGGTAGCGTTGATCGACACCGGGCCGACCGCACTGCAGGGGAAGCTTTTCGAAGAACTGGAGAAGTTTCTCGAAGATCCCTCACAACTTTCGGTTGTGCTGCTCACGCACGCTCACTTTGATCATGTGGGCGGTTTGCCGTATTTGCGTTCCAAGCTTCCACAATTAAAATGTTTTGTTTCTAAACAATCGTCTGAGCTGATTGAGAATAAGACATTTCTGAAATCTCTCTATGAGGAAAACGTTCGCGCGGCAGCTGCAGCCGGTGTCGACATCGGAATGGATGAATCAGTTTGGATGGGTGCCTTCACGATCGACCGAGTGCTGGGAGACGGCGATGTCGTCGATCTCGGCGCCGACGTTCAAGTGAAGCTCATCTCGGTGCCGGGCCACACGGTTGATAGCTCTGCGTATTATGTTCACGGCGACAATGTCCTCTGCGCCGGAGAAGCAGTCGGAGGCTATTCCGGAAGGGACAAATATATCCCTTGCTTCCGATCGAACTATCTCGACTACCTAAAGAGCCTTGATCGGATGGCGAGTCTCGAAGTGAAAGTCTTGGGGCTCCCGCATGCCGGAGCGCTCACCGGTGAGATTGCACCCAAGTTTCTCTTAGAAGCCCGCCGAGAAGCGGAGCGTTTCGCGAGCCAAGTGAAAGAGCGTCTCACGCAAGGCGAGCTGGTCGACGAAATTGCCGCATCGATCATCCCCGAATGGCAAAGTCAGAACTTCGCGCCCGAAGGGCCGTTTGCGGAGATGCAAACTCAAACAGTGCGAGACATGGTGCGATTGGTGGCCGAGGAGAAGTAGTCGACGAGGGTAAGTATCCTCCGGCAAAGCCGGAGGCATTCTTATCGCATTCGAGCGCTTCTCGGACCACGTCTCACTGTTCTTGTCGCTGAAAGCATCCCTGCACAACACTTCATTTGGTTCAGTGTCGCACTCATCGCGCTCGTAAATCTCGTCGCGCTTCGCGAATCGCAGAAGTATCCATCGGCCTCAAAGCGGGCGTCATCAATCGTATTGTCGCTGAAGAATTATCCTATGAAGTCCACGCCATACGTGGAGCCTTCGAATTTCAGAAATTTGTCTTTTTTTCGTCATCGGGGGCGAGGAACTTCTTTCCATAAAGGCAAGTGCCTTTTGAAAAGCAGGCAAGTTTCCAATTTTGAAGGAAGTCCTATGAGTATCGCCCTTGGTCATTTTCCCTTGTTTCGAACTGCGCGCCGGATGATCCTCTCGATGGTGTCTCTCCAGATTGCTGTGATGACTCTCCTCGTGGAGACGTCATGGTCACTGCCAATCGTTTCCTTCGGTACGAACCGGACGGAGGCGGGAGCTGCCCTTGTCCTGGCAAACGGAATGTTCTCCGTCGATTCCACTCCCATTACAGGCGAGTTTGGCGGAAGTCTCCCGAATCTCCCTCCCCTGCGTGACGGCGTGTTTTCTCTCTCGAATGTAGTTCGCTCTCATGACCCTTTTGCAGATGGTGTCTTGAACCAATCAATTTCGGGTGGTCACTTCTCAATCCGGAGTTCGGCAAACGAATTGCTTCTCGGAGGATCGCTCGGTTTGGGAAGTCTCACCGCCTCGCAGGCGAATAGTTTTCAACTCCGCTCGGATATCGCCAGTTTTCATGGAACTCTGGCAGGGGCATTCTCGGCCACGGGTTCACTTACGCTCCGCTTTATCGGACTCCCCACCGGCGTCTTTGAGCAAGTTGTCAGTTACGCGAACGTTTTCACCGGTGAATATCGACAGGGAGAAATCACCGGATACAAACGGGTACAAGTCGGCACCACCCGTGAACTTACCGGTTACCGAAACGGAAGGCTGAAATGTCTTGATTACTCGAGCATTGGACGTGGATGTATTCCAGTTGACGCGAATGGATATATGCTCCCCCAGTACGTCGGGAAATGGCTGTTTCTCACGACGACCCCCACTCCCATCAGAGTTTACGAAAAGATTCCAATGTATACCGAGCGTCCGCGATACGAAGTTGTTCCTATCTTTGCGCGGATTCCGGTCTACGAGGTGAGACGAGTGGAGACATCGGTCCAAACCGGATGGCGTTGGGACAGTCAAATGCTAGGCGGCCAGGTGACCTCAAACGCCTCCGCGGTTCCGGAACCATCAACGCTCGCTCTCCTCTCCGGGGCGGGTCTTGTCCTGCGACGACGTCGACCTCAACTCACGCCGCGCTCGGTTTCTCCATAGAGCTGCGCGAGCAGCATCCCTTTGAGGACGCCTGCGCTTTTCCTGGTGACTCTCATGTCATAGTTCCGCTCCGCCAATGCTCAAATAGCTGAACTCAAGAGGCGGTCACACTCCGCATGCTTTAGCTCGGGGACGCAATTCTTATGTTCCGCGGAAGGCGTGCTCAAGGGATCGACCGAGAAAATTTCTTAATGCATCCATAACGATAGACGGATCCCCCCGCCAGTTTTCTTGTAAAGGATGCTTTGCCAATTTTTTTTGACCGAAAGCGACTCGTTCGTTTAGTGGGACGCCAGTCCGGAGCCGGGGTCTATTCCACCAACTCAAAGCAGGTTATCTCGGGAGGACAGAAGAGCCGGAGCGGTACCCCTACGTGGCCGATTCCTGCGTTCGTGTAGACGTGAGTCCGTCCGTGCCGTGAGAGTCCGAGAATATGCACTTTTTGTTTCGTGCACGATCTGAGGGCGCCTATCATGGGGAAGCGAATCTGCCCTCCGTGGGTGTGTCCGCACAACATGAGATCGACGGTGTCTATCAAGTTGCTCTTTTGATCGAGCACGATGTCAGGATTGTGCGAGAGCAGAATCTGCGCAAAACCCGGCTTCTCGCCGGAAAACGTGCGTTCCAAGCAAGGGTCTCCCATTCGTGCATCGTCGACACCAAAAACGGTGAGCTGATGTCCATTTTTCACGATGTCGTGCCGCTGGTTTTTGAGCCAGCGGATCGACTGCGGGAGCTGTCGTCGGATGGTGCCGATTCCTTCGAGGTAGTCATGATTTCCGAAGACCCCAACAATACCGTCTTCGGGTTGAAGGCGACTCAATATCGGAGACAGCTCTCGAGCGAGTGTTCGAACCTTTCGGCGATAATCGGTCCAGCCAAAAAATTTCGGATGAATATCGGTGGCGAGTTTGTGTTTCAGGCCGGTCAGTCCCGCGACGACGTAGTCGCCGGTTAGGAGAACGAGGCTCGGCTTCAATGAATTGGTGATCTCGATTGCAGTTTCAACAATCGAGGGTCTTGTCGCGGGTCCATAATGCAGATCGCTCAGTTGGACGAAGCGGTAGTGCACGAAGGGGGCCGGGAGATTCGGAATGCGAAGCTTGATTCGTGTGATTTTGAAACGGCCGCTCTTGATCGTCGAGAGCTCGGTTGAGATCTCGGTCTCGCGATCCAATTCTCCGGCTGTCATTTTCATAATTCAGGATTCCAAGTCGCTTTGACGCGGCCCCGTACGTAATCGCCCAACTATCCACCAGGCGGGATTTCCCGCAGCAGGTAAGATGCAACAAAGACGCATTAGGATACGACGAAATTCACAAGTCGATTCGGGACCACAACCTCTCGCTGGATCGTCTTTCCGCTCAAATACTGGGCGACTTTTTCGCTTTTCTTGGCCAGCTTCAGCAGGTCGGCTTTATCCATCTCAGGTGCCACGCTCAGCGTATCTCGCAACTTGCCGTTTACCTGTACCGCGATGGTGACGAGGTCCGACGAAGTAAGCTCAGGCGAGTAACTCGGCCAGGGCGCATAGGCGAGGGTCTCGCTATGTCCGAGCATCTGCCAGAGCTCCTCGCCGAAGTGCGGGGCAAACGGTGAGAGGAGAAGCACGAATCTCTCGATCACGGATTTCGAAACCCCTTCGCTTTCATTCGCTTCGTTTACGAAGGTCATCAACGCGGCAATCGCCGTGTGGAACTTCATCTGCTCGATGTCTTCAGTGACCTTCTTGATCGTGCGATGAATGAGACGCTCCACTTTTTCAGGAGCCGGCTCCTTTGCCGAAAGGATCGATTGTTTTACTGAGCCGCCTTGGTCGACGATCAGATTCCAAGCCCGGTGGAGAAACTTGTAAATCCCACCGACTGAACTGCTGTTCCAGGGCTTCACCTGCTCGAGAGGTCCGAGGAACATCTCGTACATTCGCAGGGTATCGGCGCCGTACTCCCGAACCATGTCGTCAGGATTGATTACGTTTCCGCGCGACTTGGACATTTTTTGATTGTCTTCGCCGAGGATCATCCCTTGGTTGACGAGCTTCTGAAACGGTTCGCGCGTTGAAACCAAGCCGAGGTCGAACAGCACGTGATGCCAGAACCGCGAATAAAGAAGGTGAAGCACGGCATGCTCAACACCGCCGACGTAAAGGTCGACGGGCATCCAGTAATTCTCTTTCTCCTTATCCCACGCGGCAGTTTTGTTCGTCGCGTCGATGAACCGGAGATAATACCAGCAGCTTCCGGCCCACTGCGGCATCGTGTTCGTCTCCCGCATCGCGGGCTTTCCTGTTTCCGGGTCGGTCGTCTTCACCCAGTCGGTGGCGCGAGCCAGAGTCGGTTGACCGTCGTCGGTGGGTTGATACTTTTCAACGGCAGGGAGCAGCACCGGCAAATCCGAGTCCGAAAGAATTTTCGGAGCGCCGTCAACATGGATGACCGGGAAGGGTTCGCCCCAATATCGCTGGCGGCTGAAGAGCCAATCCCGGAGCTTGTAGTTTACTTTAACGCGTCCGAGCCCTTTCTCCTTGATGTATTCGATGACCGGCTTTCGGGCTTCATGCCAACGAAGCCCGCGCACTTCCTTCGGTTCTTGAAGGATGCCCTTTGGCTCGAGGTAGCAATATTCAAGGTTTTTAACTTTGGCGGCTTCTTCCGGGTCTTCAGGAAGCATCGCGATCTTCAATGGAATATTGTACTTCTTGGCAAACTTGAAGTCGCGATCGTCGTGCGCACTGCAGTTTACGATCCCAGTGCCGTAATCGATGAGGACGTATGAGGCGACCCAGATTGGCAAATCGCCTGTGCCAAATGGATTCTCGACATATCGGCCGGTGAAGATCCCTTCCAAGTCTTGGTCGAAGTGGAAGCGCTTGGAGAGCTTCTTCGCCTTGATGTACTCGACGAACTCCATCACTTCCTTCTCTTGCGGAGTGCCCTTTACGAGCTGCTCGACATAGGGATGTTCGGGAGCGATGACGGTAAAAGTTTGTGCGAGAAAAGTCTGGGGAATGGAGTCGAACACTTCAAACTCAATGTCGAAGTCCTTTATCTTCTGCTTGAAGTTAATCCCTTCGCTCTTTCCAATCCAGTTTCTCTGCATCTCCTTGACGCTCTCGGGCCAGTCGAGGTCATTCAAGCCGTCGAGGAGCTGTTCAGCATAGTCCGTGATGCGGAGCATCCACTGCCTCATCGGCTTTCGGATAACTTCATGTCCTCCGCGCTCGCTTTTCCCATCGATGACTTCTTCATTGGCGAGAACTGTTCCCAGGGCGGGACACCAGTTCACCGGCGCGTCCTCCATGTAGGCGAGGCCTTTCTTGTAGAGCTGTGCGAATATCCACTGAGTCCAATGATAGTAGTCCGGGTCGCTGGTCGCGACTTCTCGACGCCAGTCGTACGAGAAGCCGAGTGATTGAATCTGGCGCTTGAAGACGTCGATGTTCTTGTACGTCGTTACGGCTGGATGGGTGCCGGTCTCTATTGCATACTGCTCAGCTGGCAGTCCGAAGGCGTCCCAGCCCATGGGATGGAGTACATTAAAGCCGCGCATACGTTTATAGCGCGCCATGATGTCGGTCGCGGTGTATCCCTCAGGGTGCCCGACGTGCAGCCCGGCGCCGCTCGGGTAGGGGAACATGTCGAGAACGTAGTATTTCGGCTTGGTCTTATCGACCTCGACACGGAATGTTTCATTGTCCGCCCAATACTTTTGCCATTTCGGCTCGATTGTTGCCGGCTCATACCGGGAAGCCCGGCCGGTCTTACGCTCGTCGGAGTGTGCGTTGCCGTTGGGTGTAGCGGTCGCTCCGCTCGAAGAAATCTCCTTCGCCAAATCCTTTGACATATCTCTCTCGACTCAAATTTGTAATTCTGACTACTCCCCATCTCGATGGGTGCTCAGCGGATTCTCGGAGGCGTTGAAACCCCGAGAATCAGTATAGCCGTTGCTCCAAACGGGCAACCGGCCATACATAGCGGTTCTCAATATTGGAAATTTGTCGGGAAGCCGGATGCTTCGCCATTTGATTGTTTCATTTCTATTGAGAAGCGCTATATTACTCTACCTGCCGAGAGGAAGACAAATATGAAGGCCAGATTGACGTTTATCGTGTTTTTGTTCGCTGCGGCGGCTGCCGGATGGACCGGTTGCGGCTACAAGTTCCAAGGCAGCGGCTCGATTCTGCCGGCCGATATCAAGACCGTTGCGATTCCGCTGGTCCAGAATGATACGACCGAGAGCCGGATGAGTGAACGCATGACCGAGGAGTTGCGATCCCGTTTTGAACGCTACGGTGTGGTGAAAATCAGTGAGGATGAGGCACTTGCCGACGCCGTCTTGAAAGTTCGACTGCTAAAGCTAGAGACGAAGACACGGAACGTCACCTCGCCGCAACGTGACCCCGTACCTGACATCGCCGTGGACCAAGATTTGGTCATGACCATCTCGGCCGAGCTGAGACGGAGGAACGGCCAGCTTCTATACAAAAACTCCAATCTGATCGTTTCGGAGGCATTCGCCGGGATTAGTAGCGTTGTCGTTACCTCCAGTAGCTCCTTCGCTCAGGGTGGCACGGATGCGAACACCTTGAACGCTCTCGGCGCGCAAGCGAGCTCGGTAGCTGTCGCTCAGGGTCAGCAAGACCAGGTGTTGGATACGCTCATCGAGGAGTCGTCCAGACAGCTTTACCTCGAGTCCGTCGCCGCAGATTTCTAATCAAACCGTACCTGCCCAGGTTTCCCGCATCGTTCGTTGGATTGATTGGAAAAAATGCTCATTTACCTCAGGTAAACTGCGCTTTTTCCCAATCAATCCGCCTCGACTGCGGGACAACCTGGGCAGTTATCTTTTTACGAGCCCTCGGTTTAAAGATCCTCTTCCGCATCAATTCCTGCATAATACTGCCGATCGGATGGGCCGTTCATTCTGCGAGCGGCCATTTTTTTTGGTGTCGGACCGGAGGGTTTATGCAGCATCTTCGTAACGTTCTCGGGAAGTACTTTGAGAGTAACGATCGGGCGTCGATAGGCGACCTGATTCATGCTTATGGCGACCCTGGACAAGTGCTGCTTTCATATCGGCTTTTCTGGCCGGAGTTCTGTGCGATGCAAGGACATGTGCTCCTCCGCGACCTCCTCAAGGTGAAAGGGGGTCCGGAGAAAGTTCAGGATATTTTGCTCGAGTCAGAGAACCTCCAAAAGTCGTTGCGGCCGTTTCGTTCCATGAAGCTGCCCAGCCTCTTCATTGAGAACTTTCATGACGAGAGCCATTATCAGCTCTTGGGGGAGTTGTTGAAGTCGACTTGGACTTCGGCGCTTCTCGCGGAATTCCCGGAGACCAAATTCGAAGTACGCCTCTTGGACGAAAAGGACACCGGAGACGTTCTTACGATCTCCTTCGAGCAACTCTCTGAATAGTGTTCAGTCCGCCGCCCGTGATGAATTGGCGGATTGTGGGCTCCTTGCCTTAGGTCCGGTCATTTGCCACTATCGCGGGATGGAAAAACTCGCCGATCAGCAGGAGAGATCCGAGCAGGATCAAATCCGTTTTGAAAAACTCGCTCAGTTACGAGCTGAAGGATACCCCTTTCCAAATGATGCCGAGGTCGCGAACTCTTCCGCGGACGTCATCGCTCTCGCGTCACAGACGCCAATCGACGATTCAAAAAAACTGACAATTGCCGGTCGTTTGATGACGCTCCGTCTGATGGGGAAGGCGGCATTTTGTCACATTCAAGATCGATTTGGGAAAATCCAAATTTACATTCGCCAAGATGAAATCGGCGATGAGCTTTTCGAGCGATTCAAATCGCTCGATCTCGGAGACATCGTTTGGTTCTCCGGTTCGGCATTTGTCACGAAGACCGGGGAGCCGAGCTTGAAGGCGGATGCTTTCCGTCTGCTCGTGAAATGCCTTCACCCGTTGCCGGAGAAATGGCACGGTCTCAGTGATGTGGAGACTAGGTATCGCCAACGATATCTTGACTTGATTGTGAATCCGAAGGTGACGAGAACGTTCGTCCTTCGCTCGAAGATTATCTCTGCGGTTCGACAGTTCTTTGACTCGCGAGGATTCATCGAGGTCGAAACTCCGGTTCTGAATGTGATCGCGAGTGGTGCTGCCGCCCGACCTTTTCTCACGCATCATAATGCCCTCGGCATGGATCTCACGATGCGAATTGCGCTTGAGCTTCCGCTGAAAAAGCTTGTCGTCGGTGGACTCGAGCGAGTCTATGAGATCGGCCGCGTGTTCCGGAACGAGGGGATCTCGACCGAGCACAACCCCGAATTTACGATGATCGAATTCTACCAGGCGTACGCAACCTACGATACGCTGATGGATCTCACTGAGGAACTGATCCTCACGGTCTGCGATGGAGTTTTAGGCCGACGGAGCGTCCAATATAAGGGGCTCGACGTGGACTTTGGCTCTCCGTGGCCAAGGTTGAGCATGGTCGAAGCAATCTACGCGCTCAGCGAAGTACCTCGCTCAATCGACTTGTCGACGGTTCAAGGAGCGAAGAACGCTGCAAAGCACTTGGGATTTGAAGATCTTCTCGATTTCGAAGATTACGGGAAAATTATCTACGAACTCTTCGATCGGCACTCACAACAGAGAATCGTAAACCCGACTTTTATCACTCAGCATCCGACGAGTGTTTCTCCGCTTGCGCGGCCGAATATTGAGAATCCAGAATTCACTGATCGGTTCGAGCTCTTCGTCGCGGGCATGGAAGTCGCGAATGCCTTCAGCGAATTAAACGATGCCGAAGATCAGTTGCAGCGATTCGAGGCTCAGCTCCGAGCGAAAGAAAAAGGGGATGAGGAAGCAATGGGTCTGGATAAGGACTTCATCACTGCGCTCGAGTATGGCCTTCCCCCCACCGGAGGACAGGGAATTGGGATTGATCGCCTCGTGATGCTTCTCACAGAGTCAGAGAGTATCCGCGACGTAATCCTCTTTCCAACAATGAGGCTTCGGTAGTTTCGGATCGTGCTGCCCATGAACTCCACTCGCTTCGGTGTTCAGCTCGCTTCGGCACAGGGTTAACTATGAGATTGTTTAGGAACTGATGCCGCGTTCATTCGAATCATTTCTCGCCTTTCGATATCTTCAGAGTAAGAGAAAGGAAGTCTTCATCTCGATCATCACGATTATCTCCATCCTTGGGGTGGCGGTGAGTGTTGTCGTGCTGAACATGGTTCTCTCGATCATGACAGGCTTCGAAGAGGAGCTTCAGTCGAAGCTCATCGACACGAGCGCCCATGTTGTGGTTCGGAAACGTGGCGATCGGATGGACGATTACACGAAAGTAATGGACAAGATTAATGGCCTTCCGGGTGTGGTGTCCGCTTTTCCATTCACGATGAGTCAGGGTTTGATCACGAATGAGAATGGATCGAGAGGCGTGCTCATTCGCGGCGTCGCAAACCTTCCAGAACCAAAACAAAAACTTGCTAAACAGCTGTCTGATCCGAAGGATATAGAAGTTCTCTTCAATCCCCCACTGGTGAGCGTCGAACGGCCGGATGGAGAAGTCAATCAGGTTCGGCTCGCGCCGCTCATCGTCGGACGTGCTCTTCAAGACAAATTGGGGATTTATCCGGGCACTCCCGTCACGGTACTCTCTCCCGAGATGAGTTCCTCTCCCCAAGGACTTGTCCCGCGGATGAAGCGGTTTCTCGTTATAGATACTTACGCATCGGGCCTCGTGGAGTATGAAAGTGGTGTGGCCTATACCTCGCTCGAGGATGCGCAAGCTTTCTTTAATCTCGGGGAAACGGTTTCGGGGATCGAGGTGACGGTGACGGAACCGATGAAGTCGATCCAAGAGGCGGAGCGAATTTTAACGGCTCTTGGCGGTCCGGACAGCGCATTTTCTGCGATTGACTGGACACAGCCCAATAAGGCTCTCTGGGAGGCGATCAATCTTGAGAAGCGAGTGTACTTCATCGTGCTTTTGCTCCTGATTCTCGTTGCGAGCTTTTCAATTGTGAGCACACTCGTCATGCTGGTCATGGAGAAATCGCGTGACATAGCGATACTAAAGACTCTCGGGGCCACCGATCAGCAGATCCTCCGAGTTTTTCTCATCCAGGGTTCGACGATAGGCACGCTCGGAATTATCTTCGGAACGCTGCTTGGTTTCCTCGGATGCCTTGCGCTTAGAGAATACGGATTTCCTCTCGACCAGGCGGTCTTCTCTCTCAGTGAAGTGCCGGTGCATATGAAAGTCGAAAATTTCATCGCAGTGGCGGCGGCCGCGTTCGTGATCACGGTAGTTGCTGGAGTTTATCCGGCGCGGCGAGCGGCAAAGCTTCAGCCGGCAGATGCATTGCGTTTCGAATAGGGACGCTTCCGCTAAATAAACTACCAATGGGTGGTTTATTTAGCGCGGCATGCGAGGCGAAGCTGAGCCAGGAAATACGGAGTGCTCTGTTCGCCACCGGAAAACAGTGCATGGCGCAGTTTGATAGATTATTTCTTGAACGGAGCACTGTGCCGCTGCTGCGAAATAAACTACCAAAGGTGGATTATTTTGTGCGGCACGCGAGGCGAAGCCGAGCTAGGAAATACCTAATGCTCCGTTCGCCAGGGAAAACGGTGCAAAGCGCAGTTTGATAGATTATTTCCTGAACGGAGCACTGTGCCGCTGCTGCGAAATAAACTACCAAAGGTGGTTTATTTTGTGCGGCACGCGAGGCGAAGCCGAGCTAGGAAATACCTAATGCTCCGT
>CAZDWZ010000003.1:396281-459454 GCA_964509425.1 uncultured Bdellovibrionales bacterium
CGCCAGGGAAAACGGTGCAAAGCGCAGTTTGATAGATTATTTCCTGAACGGAGCATTTCCTGAACGGAGCAGTAGAGGCGAGCGAGAGAGTATCCATGCAACTTGAAACCAAAAATCTCTCGATGAAGTTCCACGACGGCGGGAGAGAGATCGAGATCTTCCAGAACTTGAGTTTTTCAGTCCCGTCGGGAGGCTCGGTTGCGATCATGGGTCAGTCCGGCGTAGGAAAGAGCACGCTTCTCTACCTTCTCGGTGCGCTCGAGACGCCAACCGGAGGCGATGTTTTCGTCGGAGGTACCAGCTTCAAATCTTTACGCAGCTCGACGAAGGACATGGCGAAGTTCCGCGGCGAGCGCATCGGCTTCGTATTTCAGTTTCACCATCTTCTTCCTGAGTTCGATGCGGTCGAGAATGTCTCCATGCCTCTCATCATCCGGGGCGGCAACCGGCCGGAGGCGAGAGAACGGGCGATCCATTTGCTCAACCGCGTGGGATTAAAAGATCGTTTAACGCATCGCCCAGGAATGTTATCTGGAGGCGAGCAGCAGCGGGTTGCCATCGCACGCGCTGTAGTCGCCAAACCGGGGTTGATCCTCGCTGATGAGCCGACCGGGAATCTGGATTCGAAAACCGGCGGAAGCATACGTGATCTCCTGCTGGAGCTTCACCGCGAGGAGAACGCGACTTTAATTCTGGTTACGCATTCGGTAGAGCTGGCCCGCTCCATGGAGCGAGTAGTTGAGCTTACGACCGGCGGTATGATCGAAAGAGATCGAGAGAAACTATGATGCATTACTGTTCTTTCCCAATTCGCCTCTCTGTACTCCGGGTGTTTGCCGGAGTTCTACTGCTGGGAATCGGAGTTCTCGGGAGCTATTCGCTTGAAGCCGCCGTTGCCCAGGACGTTGCGTCGTTCCAAGTTCGGCAGGTTGAGATTCAGGGGAACAGCCGAGTTGAGACCGGCACAATTCTCCTGCAGGTGAAGACTCGCGCCGGCGGAATGTATGATCCGGCCCTCGCTGCGACAGATGTGAAGAACATCTATCGGACAGGTTTCTTCGACCAGGTATCGGTCGCACTTCCGGGCGGCGGTGTCGTCACATTCGTGGTGACCGAAAAGCCTTCCGTGCGGAAGGTCATCATCAAAGGAAATTCTGAGGTCAAAGAAGAAAAGATCAAGGAGAAGCTGAACATCACGTCTCGATTTTTTCTTGATCAGCGGCGTATCCGTGCCGGCATTGATGAAGTGAAGAAGCATTACGAGACGGAGGGCTACTACGATACCGCGGTCACATATAAGTCGATCCCGATTCAGGAGAATCAAGTCGACCTCGAATTCACGATTTCCGAGGGGGAAGAGAGACTCGTTCGCGAAGTCCAGTTTACCGGAAACAGCGAGGTGGATTCGAGCGAGCTGCGCGGTGTGGTCAAGACTTCGCGTTACAAATGGTGGAGCTCGTGGATTTCCGGAGGCGGTGTCATCAAAAAGGAGGACCTCGCCGAAGACGTCAAGGCAATCAATCATTACTACCTGGATCACGGATATGTCGACGCCAAGGTCGGTGAGCCGAAGATCAACAAGACCGACAGCGGCATTGAAGTCGTGTTTCCGATCCAAGAGGGCGAAGTTTTTCGATTCGGAGAAATCAGCGCGGAAGGTGACTTAGTTGATCGTTCGAAATCAAAAACCCTCGAAGGCATTGAAATCAAAAACGGCGATACGTTCAGCCTTGATCGGCTGCGAAAGGATGTTTTTGTCGTCTCGGAAAAGTTCACCGATGTCGGCTACGCGTTTGCGAACGTCGAGCCGATGACGGATATCAATCGTAACCGTCGAGTCGTGGACGTGAACTTCAAAATTGATAAGGGGAAGCTTATCACGGTGAATCGCATCACAATCACCGGGAACCGGAAAACTTTCGATAACGTGATACGGCGTACGCTTCAGATCAACGAGCAAGATATATTCTCGAGCTCTAAGATCCGACGCAGCCAAGAGCTCCTGCAGCGTCTCGGGTATTTTGACGAAGTCACCATCACTCCGGAGCCGGCCGGTGAAGAGGGGAAAGTTAATCTCGCAGTTGCGGTTCGCGAAGGGAACACCGGAAGCTTCAGTATCGGTGCCGGAGTGGCTTCTGGAGATGGTTTTATCATCTCATCACGGATTGCTGAGAACAACCTTCTCGGAACAGGGAACAGCCTCTCGCTCGATTTGAATAGTGGCTCGCGTCGGGAAAATTATGTTCTTTCGTTCGTAAATCCGAGGATCCGGGATACGCGGCTCTCCGGCGGGATCGATCTTTCCCGCGTCACTCGCCAGTACGATAGCTTTCAGCGTGAAGAAACTGGGGGAGGATTGAATCTCGGTTATCCGCTTTGGTTCCTCGGCGAAGATTATCTCGACGATATCCGTTCGACACTGAGTTACGACCTGACGCGAGTCGAGATCACTGATTTGGATGCAGACGCACCGCTGCTCGTGAAGAATCAACAAGGGAGCTCCGTTTCTTCGAGTTTCACTCCCCAGTTGCTTCGCAACACGATCGACAACCCGCTCGATCCGTCGAAGGGATCTCGCCAGAGACTTCAAACCGAGCTCGCCGGTCTTGGTGGCGATCAGCGGTTCTGGCTCTTGCAGTTTTCGAACTCTTGGTACTATCCACTGTGGAAGTCTTCGTTCGGGAATTTCGTCTTCGCTCAGCGCACGAGCCTCGGCTATGGTGAAAACTTCAATGGAGACGACTTCCCAGTATTTCGCCGGTTCTTCCCTGGCGGTATCAACTCCGTTCGAGGGTTCCCGGCTCGCCGACTCGGTCCGAAAGACAGCAACAACAATGTGTACGGGGGAAACAAAGAACTCATCTTGAATTTCGAGGTGATATTTCCTCTCGTCTCCAGCGTCGGGCTTAGCGGCGTTGCGTTTTATGATGCGGGAGATGCGTTTGACGACGACCAGAATATCAAGGTCGGAGACCTTCGTCAGGCGATCGGGTGGGGTATTCGCTGGCGATCTCCGCTGGCACCGATTCGAATTGAATTCGGATATCCGCTTGATCGAGAAGAAGGAGAATCCGGCTTCGTAACCAACTTTTCCTTCGGCCTTCCTCAGTAAATTTCTTTACGTGCTTTCCAAGGCGAGTTCGCAGGTGTTTTGCGTCTGCCGTCAGACAGCACGGTTACGACTGGGATTGGCTTTTGCATAATGTGAGGCATTTGCTAGTATGGCTCGGGCCAATTCGATGATTTTTAGAGGGTGATATGTCACGCCATTTTTTCAACCGCGTTCAGTCAGCAGGTCCGGTCGCGCTCTTTCTTCTGACAGCGTTACCGGGAACAGGATTACCTCTCGTCGGCGTCGACACTGCTCAAGCTGAGTTTCGCGTCGCATTCGTCGATATGCAGCGGGCTCTCCAGGCTTCCGAAGCCGGGAAAGAAGCGCAAAAGAAGTACGACATCGAGGTCAAAAAGAGTCAATCCAAAATTGACGAGAAAAAAGCCGACTTCGAACGTCTCCAAAAGTCCTATTCAAAACAAAAAGACAGTCTGAACGAGAAAGCGCGAGGAGATCGGGAAGAGGAACTCGGCTCAGTCGAGAAAGAGCTGCGGCGAAGCTTTCAAGATACCAAAGAAAATCTCCAACGGAGAAACGGTCAAATTGTCGGCGAGCTCGTTAATGAGCTTCGAAAAGTTGTTGAAGAGGTCGGGCAGGATGAAGGTTACACACTGATTCTCGAGAAGGGCTCTCCTTTGTTGCTGTACGGAGACTCGAAAATCGAGATCACAGAGGAAGTAATCAAAAGATTTGATGCAAAGCACTAGTGGCGCGGCGTCGAGTCTGAACAGCGAGAGCTCGTGCGATCTTCCGCACCAGAATTTGAACGAGAACCGACTTCGGTCGGTTAATTTGTGAAACATAGCACCAGACCGCCTAAGGATGGTTTGGACTGGAGAGTGAGGCCCTGAACGATGAGCATGGAAAAACAAGATGTCGCCAGTGAATTGAAGCTCCCGCTTCGAACACCGGAGATCATGGAGATTCTTCCTCACCGGTACCCTTTTCTGCTCGTCGATAAGGTCACAGAGTTTGTTGATCGAACGAGTATCCAGGGTGTCAAGAATATCACAATAAATGAGCCCTTCTTCGTCGGTCACTTTCCTGGTCGGCCAATTATGCCTGGAGTTTTGATACTCGAGGCGATGGCCCAGCTCGGCGCGCTCTTCGCGAAGCTTTCTACCGGCGGCGTAACTCCTGAAAAACTCATTGTCTTCTCGGGCGCAGATGACGTCCGATTTCGGCATCCGGTGGTTCCGGGTGACATCCTGGTCATTAACATGCAGCTGATTAAAGCGAAGTTCGGACACTGGAAGATGAGCGGGCAGGCGCTTGTGGGAACCGACGTGGCGGCTGAGGGTATCCTTAAGGCGACGGAGGTCTTGTGAAAATGCAGATTCATCCCACCGCGATAATCGAATCCGGCGCGGAGATCGGTGCGAATGTCACCATCGGCGCTTATTCGGTCATCGGGCCTCACGTAAAGATCGGTGAGGGGTGCCACATCGGTCCGCACGTGGTCGTAGAAGGGCATACGACTATCGGCCCCGAATGCCATCTCTCTCAGTTTTCTTCACTCGGCTCAATCCCTCAGGATCTGAAATTCAAAGGAGAACCAGCGCGGCTTATTCTCGGTGCGCGGAACAAAGTCCGAGAGTTCGTCACAATGCACGTCGGTACCGCGAGCGGATCGATGGAAACGATTATCGGTGACAACAACTTGTTCATGGCGAATTCGCACGTTGCGCACGACTGTCGTGTCGGGAGCAATAACATCTTCGCGAATTCCGTCGCACTGGCCGGTCATGTCAGGCTGATGGACAATGTCATTTTGGGTGGCCTTGTTGGGGTTCACCAATTTTGCCGGATCGGCAGCTTTGTCATGATCAGCGCAGGCTCGATGGTAGGAGACGACATCGCCCCATATTGTATCGTTCAAGGTGATCGCGCCTTTCTCCGGGGCATCAATGTCATCGGTCTGAAGCGTGCAGGGATGACACCGGATGAGATCGCGATGGTGAAGCGCGTTTACCGACACTTCTTCAACACGATCGGTCATGTCGGTGAAAAAATTCAAACTCTCCCGCCGGAGTTTGCAGCGAATCCTCGCATCAAATTTTTCGTGGAGTTTTTGGAAGCAAAGTCCCAGCGTGGCCTCTGCTACCCTTCGCGGCACGCGAGCGCGAATCTCGACGACGCGGAATAAAAACCCCCATGGGAGCCTTCCTCTCAGCGTTTCGCAGAAAGCCCCTCCCAGATGAAAGCGGAGCTGTCGATTCCACGGCGGCTCGAGCGCAAAACAAAACCGTTCTCGAACGTCCGTTGAAAAATCCGATCGGCGTCATTGCCGGAAACGGATCGTTTCCAATTCATTTCGCAAAAGAGGCTGCGAGAGCGGGACGGGATATCGTCGTTGTCGCTCATTCCGGAGAAACGACGCCTGAGCTCGTTCAACATGTTCAGTTTCTTCGTTGGATAAAAGTCGGAGAGCTCGGAACGATTATCAGAACTTTTCAAGAGCTGGGCGTGCGGGAAGTCGCCATGGCGGGCGGAATAAATCGCATACGGCTCTTTGGGGGCGTTAAACTCGATGCTCGTGGCGCACAGCTTTTGGCGAGACTTCGTTCGACCAAGGACGATGTGATCATGCGGGGCATTGCAGAAGAACTTGAGAAAGAAGGAATTCAGATAGTTCCCTGCACGATATTCTTGAACGAATGTCTCGTCCGACCCGGTGTCTACACAAAATCGGAGCCGAGTGAAGAAGAATGGACCGATATTCAGGTTGGGACCGACGCAATCCGTGCGATGAGCTCACAGGATATCGGTCAACTGGTTGTCGTCCGGGAAGGTGTTGTCGTCGCCGTGGAAGCGGTGGAAGGCACTGATCGGACCATTCTTCGCGGTGGAGAGTTTGGGGGCAAGGGAAGCGTCGTCGTCAAGTTTGCGAAGCCCACGCAGGATATGCGTTTTGATGTGCCGACAGTCGGCGAGCGGACCGTGAAAACGCTTATCGAGGCAAAGGCCCGCGTTCTGGCCCTCGAGTCAGGACGTTGCCTCATGCTGGACGAAGAGAAAGTGGTTGCCCTGGCGAACCGCCACGGAATCTCTATCGTCGGCTGCCCATCTCTTGTATAACGTTCGATTTTCTCGCCTTTCGATGCGATTTTACCGCCGTTACACTTTACCTAGGCCCGGCAATTGGTTATCAACTCGTTCGCTTTACATTCGTATTTGAGTCTCGACTGCGGTTTACACTCGTAGCCGCCATCATCGTGCGAGGAGCACGGTCAGCAACACAGAGCGGTTGCCATTAGAGAAATAACGGGAAAGCGAAGCTTTCTCAGGGGAAACGACACAATTTATTTATGGCAACGCCATAAATTCTATCAGGAGGACACTCGTGAAAAAGCAGAACAGCCTTTTGCTGGGAACGTCCGCAGCGCTTGCGGCCATTCTATCCAGCGGAAATTTAGCCTACGCAGGCGAAGCTGATTTGAAGCTCCCTAATTTGGACGTTCCTTTCAATATCTTCGGCTCTACCGTTTCTGGAACGAGTATCCTCACCTACGGTTTTGTCATCATCGCCCTCGGGATGGTTTTTGGCCTTCGAGAGTTTGCGCGAATCAAGGCCATGCCGGTTCACTCTTCGATGCTTGAAGTTTCAACTCTGATTTATGAAACCTGCAAGACTTATCTCCTGCAGCAGGCGAAATACCTCGTTGTTCTCGAGATGCTCATCGGCGCTTGTATTGTTTACTACTTCGGCGCGTTAAAACATTTCGAAGCAAGCCGTGTCGCGATGGTCGTGCTCTGGTCGGTTCTGGGGATCCTCGGATCGTTTGCAGTCTCTTGGTTCGGAATTCGAATCAACACCTATGCGAACAGCCGTACCGCTTTCGCGTCCTTGAAAGGAAAGCCGTATCCAGTCCTCGAGATTCCGATGCGTTCCGGGATGTCGATTGGTGTTCTCCTCGTCTGCGTTGAGCTCGTGCTCATGATGACGATTCTACTGTATGTCTCTCCGGTGAATGCCGGAGTGTGCTTCGTCGGCTTCGCAATCGGAGAATCGCTCGGCGCGTCGGCACTCAGAATCTGTGGTGGGATTTTCACGAAAATCGCCGACATCGGTGCCGACCTCATGAAGATCGTCTTCAACATCAAGGAAGATGACGCGCGAAATCCTGGTGTCATTGCCGATTGCGCTGGTGATAACGCCGGTGACTCTGTTGGTCCGACAGCCGATGGCTTTGAGACATTCGGCGTTACGGCTGTCGCGCTCATCAGCTTTATCTGCCTCGCGGTGGGTATGGTTCACGGTGGCGCAAACAACACTCTCGTGAAGACCGCAAACGCCGATCTGTATCAGGCGAAGTTGATTGTTTGGCTGTTCACGATTTGCGTCTCGATGATCGTCACCTCGCTGGTCGCATACTACATCACCAGCGCCGTGAGCCGCGCAAAGTACGGCACGGCAGATCAGATCAACTTCGAAGCGCCGCTGACTCTGCTCGTCTGGGTTGGTGCTATTGTTTCGATGTTGATGACCGCAGGGGTGAGCAATGTTCTCCTCGGCGATCTCGAGTACGGATTGTGGTGGAAATTGACGACCATCGTTTGTTGCGGAACCGCTGCTGCTGCGCTCATCCCGGAAGCAACCAAGGTGTTCACGTCGTCGAAATCCCGTCATGTTCAGGAAATCGTTGCCGCTTCTCGCGAAGGCGGAGCGTCGCTTACGATCCTCGCAGGATTGATTGCCGGTAACTTCAGCGCCTTCTGGAAGGGCCTGATCATGGTGGGTCTCATGTGGGTCGCCTACCAAACAGCGAACACCGGCCTCGAAGCATATATGGTGTATCCGGCGGTGTTTTCGTTCGGCCTCGTGGCATTCGGCTTCCTGAGCATGGCTCCGGTGACGATTGCTGTCGACAGCTATGGGCCGGTTTCGGATAACGCGCAGTCGGTTTTCGAACTTTCGCAAATCGAAGGACTTCCGGGAATTTCTGCCGAGATCGAGAAGGCGTTTGGTTTCAAGCCGGATTTCGAGAAGGGTAAAGACTACCTCGAGCAGAGTGATTCCGGCGGAAATACCTTTAAGGCAACCGCTAAGCCGGTGTTGATTGGTACTGCCGTCATTGGCGCGACGACGATGATCTTCTCGATCATCCTCCTCCAGAACCTGAAGCTCGACCTCATGGACCCAAGAGTTCTTCTCGGGCTCATGACGGGCGGCGCCGTCATTTACTGGTTCTCGGGAGCATCGATGCAGGCAGTATCGACCGGAGCGTATCGCGCGGTTGAATATATCAAGGCGAATATTCGGTTGGATTCTGACGCGAAAGCCTCGGCAAAAGACTCGAAGGAAGTCGTCAAGATTTGCACGCAGTATGCGCAAAAGGGGATGACCAACATATTCGGCGTGATCTTCTGTTTGACGTTGGCATTTGCTTTCTTCGACCCGACTTTCTTTGCGAGCTATCTCGTGTCGATTGCCGTATTTGGACTTTACCAAGCGATGTTCATGGCGAACGCCGGCGGTGCTTGGGATAATGCCAAGAAGGTCGTGGAAGTCGACTTGAAGGAAAAGGGTACTCCGCTCCATGCCGCAACCGTTGTCGGCGACACCGTCGGTGATCCTTACAAGGACACCTCATCGGTCGCGTTGAACCCAATCATTAAGTTCACGACCCTCTTCGGACTCCTCGCGGTGGAAATCGCGATGGAGATCACCGACAAGGCAATGACGAGAAACTTCGGCATCGTGATGATGCTGATTGGTCTCGTTTTTGTTTACCGCTCGTTCTACTGCATGAGAATCGGTTCTGCAGGAATCAACGCGCAAGCGAATAAAGTTGCGCCGATGGCGAACGCTCGGAAGAAAACTGGAAACGGGAAGTAGTTTCCAGTGCCCTGCCCACAAAGTAACAGGCGAATGCCTGTTACTTTGTGCGGCACTGCTCGGCGTAGCCGAGCCAGCAAGATCTAGCGCTCCGACATTCCGCAAAACTACTCCGGAAACGGGCTCACCCTCCGCAATCGGAGAGTGAGCCCATTTTGTTTGGATCTTCTGCAAATCTGGTTTCGGTCTTCGGATCTTACTTCGGTTACCAGCGAAGCAGCGCGTCGATCGTTAGTGTCGCCTGGTCTCTCGACCCCTCAAATGCCGGACTCTGCGCGTGGTGGTCAAAACGCATTTCGGGGCGGAGCTGAAACCAAGACATCGGGCGATACAAGAGGCCGGCAGTGCAGGCAAAGTATACCCCTTCCACGCCGGTCCTGTTTCCGTCTTCGTCATTGAATACTTCAAAACGGCCAATTGCTTCCGCCGTCGAAGTCGCCTGGTAGCGCAGATATTGTGCGGCTCCGAACCATTTGGCGGTTCCGGTGTCCGGGAGGTCCCGCACCATTCCTGCTAATGCCTCTAAGCTGTAACGAAAATTCTCTGTGAAGCGGTGTTCAAAAACAAAATTAAGCATCGCCGGATGGTTGAAGTTCTCGTCGCGATCAAAACGAGATTCTCCGGCGATCAGAAATATCGCACCCGAGTTTGCGCCCGGTGTTTGAGCGCCTTCGGGCGGCGTGTAGCTTAGTCCGATGTCGACGGTGGGTTCGCCCGCAGTGTCGATGAATATGTCGTTTCCTGCAGTCACGGCCGCAAGCAAGTTCAGCTCGCTACTCAGTGGGACGCTCGCAAGAAGCCCCGTTTGGGTGAAAGGGTTGTAGATGAAGTTATATGAACGAGACACAAGCGGAGTGCTCCAGCCTTCGATACTCTCCATGCCGTACGGAGCGAAAAATCTTCCGAGCTTGAACACATATCCGGGAGACGGCTGGTATTCGGCATAAAACTGCACGGGGTCAAAGCCATATGTGCTCGGACTTCCGTTATTGTCGCGCAGTTGTTCATCAAAAACTCCCCGGGCGAGTGTGAAACGGTAATCGATTCCAGGTGCGATCCAGTCGTTCCTAAACCCAAGAACACGACCGGCAGCCGGATCCGTCGTTCGCTCGAGGCGAACCCAATTTTGTTGGAGGTTCACGGTGTTTGCTCGGTAGTCGAAGCCTCGCGGGAGAAGATTGTCTCGCCGTGAGTTAAACGAAAACGGTGCCGCGACTTCTATCCAGCCGTTCAGGTTAAATCCGCTCTCCGCCATTGCCTCTCCCAACTCCGTATTCTCAAGAGCGGACATGAGTGGAGTCCTATCTTCGGCAAAAGCAGGTACGGAAACGCAGAGCACGAGGATGGTTAAAAAAATACCGTGAGATTTCGGCTTTGGATATTTGAATTTCATGAATCTCTCCTTTGAGCCGCCAGTGCTACATCGCGAACGCGTTAATCAGTTCCTGTCGAAGAGCGTAGAACTTTTGGTCGTAAGAAGGGTGTTAAAAGCCAAAACGCCAGCATTAAGAAAAAGTGAAAATTCCGAAGGTTGAAGCCGATCTTTCCGAAATTTTTATGCCCTTCCAACCGCTCTTAACACCATTTTAAGACTGCCGTCCGCTACATTGTGCTCATGTTCGAACCGAGAACGGAGAGCTTTATGGACCTCGTTTTTATTGTGTTAATCGCAATCTTTTTCGCGGCGGCGGTCGCCTACGTGAACCTCTGCGACAAGTTATCGAATTCAGACGAGTAGGCGGAGAGAGCTATGTCGGAGTTCATTATCCCTGGGATAATCGCATTTTTTGTCTTTTCGTATTTGCTCTACGCCCTACTTCGGCCGGAGAAATTTTAATGTATGACTCTTAATTCGTATTTACAGATTGCCTTCTACTTCTTCCTTGTTCTGCTCCTGACGCGGCCGATGGGTGCCTATATGGCAAAGGTTTTTGCCGGAGAACGAACAGTGTTGTCTCCGGCGCTTCGACCTCTCGAAGTCGCTTGGTACCGAATCTGCCGAGTAGACGAGCATGAAAATTCGCGTTGGACACAGTACGCCGTCGACATGCTTTTCTTCAGCGCCGTTGGGCTTATTATTTCGTACGTCTTGCTCCGAATGCAGGGGAGTTTGCCGCTCAATCCGCAAGGCTTTGGGGGCAAGGAGATGACCCCGGATCTCGCCTTTAATACCGCAGTATCCTTCTCCACGAACACAAATTGGCAGTCCTATTCGCCCGAGGCGACCGTTTCCTATTTCTCAAACATGGTTGCGCTGGCTATTCACAATTGGATGTCCGCCGCTTGTGGAATTTCGATTGCCATCGCCTTGATTCGCGGGTTCGTGAGAAATCAGGCAGCCGGTATCGGGAACTTCTGGGTCGACGTTACTCGTGCGACGCTTTACGTACTGCTGCCAATCTCACTGCTGGGCGCAATAGCTTTCGTCTACAGCGGCGTTCCGCAGAATTTCCTGCCATATCAATCGATCACAACGCTCGAGGGCCAAACACAAATAATTGCGCAAGGTCCCGTCGCCTCGCAAGAAGTGATCAAACAACTGGGAACGAACGGCGGCGGATTTTTCAACGCAAATTCTGCGCACCCCTATGAGAATCCCACACCCTTTTCCAATCTGCTCACCCTCCTTCTCATTTTTCTCATCCCTGCGGGACTTACCTACACACTCGGAGTGATGGCGGGGAATACCAAGCAAGGCTGGTCAATCTTCGGAGCCATGAGCGCGATGTTTCTGATTGGTGCCGTGTTGTGCACGCACTTCGAACAAAAAGGAACTCCGTATCTCTTCCGGGAAGGAGTTTCAGTTGCGGCATCCGCCGGTAGTCCGGGAGGAAACATGGAGGGAAAGGAGACACGTTTCGGGATCACCAACTCCGCGCTATTTGCCACGGTGACCACCGCAGCGTCCTGCGGCGCCGTAAACGCCATGCATGATTCTTTCACTCCGCTTGGGGGTCTCGTTCCGCTCTTCAACATCCTTACCGGGGAAGTGGTTTTTGGCGGGGTGGGAGCCGGGCTGTACGGAATTCTCATGTTTGCAATTCTAGCGGTATTCATAGCCGGATTGATGGTGGGGAGAACGCCTGAATATTTGGGCAAAAAAATTCAGAAGTTTGAAGTGCAGATGTCGATGCTGGCCACTCTGGTCCTCGCAGCGAGTATTCTCGGATTCTCGGCTCTGGCTTCAAACATTAGCTTCTCCAAGGAAAGTGCGTGGAACCGCATCGGTTCCTCTCAAACATATCTCGGCGATGCGACGAACAACCTGAACAACGGAGGGCCGCATGGATTTTCTGAGATCCTCTATGCCTACGCCTCGGCGACCGGCAATAACGGTTCAGCGTTTGCCGGAATAACGGCGAATACACCTTTCTATAATCTCACGCTCGGACTCGGAATGTTGATCGGTCGATTTTTCATGATCATTCCGCTTCTGGCCATCGCAGGAAGCCTCGCCGCGAAAAAGCGTATTCCGGTCTCTGCCGGAACTTTTCCGACGGATACGGCAACTTTCTCTGTGCTTCTCGTCGGAGTAATCGTGATCGTAAACGCATTGACGTTTTTTCCGGCACTCTCCCTTGGGCCCGTTGTCGAACATTTTCAGATGGTAAACCTAAAGCTCCAATAGGACTTATGTCTGCTTTGTCACAAACGAAAGTGCGAAACGAACCCCCTCTCGAGGTACAAACGGAGGAGCGCGGATACAGCCGTCCGAAAAACGCGCCGCACTCACTCTTTGATCGTGTGATAGTGAGAAAAGCGATCGTCGAATCGTTCGCGAAGTTGAACCCACTCCTCGTTGCGAAAAATCCGGTGATGCTGGTTGTCGAGATTGGCGCCGTGTTGACTTCCGTGCTTCTCATTCGAGGTCTTTTCGAAGCGGCGTCGGGAATGATGTTTCTCGCGCAAATCTGTCTCTGGCTCTGGTTCACCATTCTCTTTGCAAACTTCGCGGAAGCGATGGCGGAGGGGCGCGGAAAGGCGCAGGCGGAGTCTCTTCGACGAGCCAAAACCGAGACGAGGGCACGAAAGCTATCCGGAAATCGTGAAGAGAGCATTTCTGCAGGTGAGCTTCGGAAGGGAGATCTCGTGGTCTGCGAGGCCGGCGATCTGATTCCGGCGGATGGAGAAGTCATTGAAGGAATTGCCAGCGTTGATGAATCAGCGATTACGGGGGAATCTGCGCCCGTGGTTCGCGAATCGGGAGGAGATCGGAGTTCAGTTACCGGAGGAACGAAGGTGCTCTCCGATCGCATCGTCATTCGGGTCACGGTTAATCCAGGCGAGAGTTTTCTCGATCGTATGATAGCTCTCGTAGAAGGCGCCGAGCGTCAGAAAACTCCGAATGAGGTTGCGCTCAATATTCTTCTTGCTGGACTCACGATCGTGTTTCTCTTCGCGACAGTGACCATCGTTCCGTTTGCTGCATATAGCGCTGCTTCGTCCGGAAATGGCGCACCTCTACCGTCCACCGCCATGATGGTTGCCTTGCTCGTCTGTCTTATTCCAACGACCATCGGTGGGCTCCTGAGTGCGATTGGAATCGCGGGAATGGACCGCGTGATGCAGCACAATGTTCTCGCGATGAGTGGAAAGGCCGTTGAAGCCGCGGGGGATGTGAGTACTCTGCTGCTGGATAAGACTGGAACTATTACCTTGGGTAATCGTCAAGCGACGAGATTCGTTGCAGCGAACGGTGTTTCAGAGCGGGATCTTGCCGAGCGGGCGCACGTCGCTTCTCTCGCTGACGAGACGCCGGAGGGAAAAAGTATCGTCCTTCTTGCAATGGAACAATACGGGATTAAGGAACGAGAGAAATCGTCGCAAACAAACTATGTAAAATTTACCGCTCAAACTCGAATGAGCGGAGTGGATGCCGATGGTAAGCAAATCCGAAAGGGGGCGGTCGACGCCATTCGCAATTTCGTTACGAAGTGTGGAGGGGTTTTTCCGCGAGAGATCGAAGCCGCAGCGGACGCCATTGCGAGAAAGGGAGGTACACCACTGGCCGTCGCAGAAGGATCGCGGGTGCTTGGGGTAATTGCTCTTTCGGATATTGTGAAAGGGGGTCTGAAAGAGCGCTTTATCCATCTCAGGGAAATGGGAATCAAGACCGTGATGATCACCGGAGATAATCGGCTTACCGCGGCCGCAATAGCTGCCGAAGCAGGAGTGGACGACTTTCTCGCCGAGACTACTCCAGAGATGAAACTCGAGTTCATCAAGAAGGAGCAGCAAGGTGGACGTCTTGTCGCGATGACCGGTGACGGTACGAACGACGCACCCGCTCTTGCGCAAGCGGATGTCGGTCTTGCCATGAACAGCGGAACCCAAGCTGCGAAAGAGGCCGGCAATATGGTTGATCTGGACTCGAACCCGACCAAGCTGATTGAGATCGTGGAAATCGGCAAACAATTGTTGATTACTCGCGGGGCGCTCACGACTTTTAGCATCGCCAACGACGTCGCCAAATACTTCGCGATCCTCCCCGCGATGTTCCTGGGCCTTTATCCGGAGCTCGTTGGCTTGAACTTCATGAAGTTGAGCAATCCGCAATCGGCGATTCTTGCGGCCGTCATCTTTAATGCTCTGATTATCGTTGCGTTGATTCCACTTGCGCTTCGAGGGATTCGCTATCGTCCCTTGAGTGCGGCTGCTTTGTTGAGACGAAATTTATTGATCTATGGAGTCGGCGGAGTCGTAGCGCCGTTCCCGGGAATCTGGGCGATCGACAGGCTGCTCGTTACGTTCCGACTGGCATAGAGATTTGAGGAGAAGACACGCATATGAAAAGTCTTTATCGGGCGATCACCTCGGTGCTGCTCCTAGCCGTTCTGACGGGAGTGTGCTTCCCTGTTCTCGTGTGGTTGTTGGCCCAGACGGTCTTTCCGTTTCAAGCGAATGGAAGTTTGCTTTCAGCCAAGGCGGGAGGGCAAATTGGATCTGAATTGATTGGTCAAAATTTCACTAAACCCGGGTATTTTCACCCCCGCGCTTCATCGGCGGGGAGCGGGTACGATGCCTCAAACAGCTCTGGGAGCAATCTCGGACCAACCAGCAAAAAGCTAAATAGCGGATTGGACGATGACACAACCACCGAGGCGGACGAGTCGTTTTCCGGAATGAAGACCCTGGCCGCTCGTTATAGATTGGAGAACGATTTGCCGGAACAAGCTCGGATTCCGGCTGATGCAGCAAGCAGATCCGGAAGCGGTCTGGATCCGCACATCAGTCCAGAGAACGCAGAACTTCAAGTACGCCGAGTCGCGAAGGCGAGGGGGCTTGATGATTCGTCGGTGAGGGCCCTCGTTCAGCTCGCGACAGAGGGACGATTCCTGGGGATATTCGGCGAGCCTCGGGTAAACGTACTCAAGTTGAATCTAAGCCTGGATCGGACTCTCTAATGGGGTGTGATTTATGAGATGCACTTCGGCTCAATTTCGTTTATCGGTGCTGCTCTCGGGCATCGTGATTTTTTTTAAACAGCCTGCCGGTGCTCAACCAGAACCTGGAGAATTGCGGCCGGCGGAGCTGTCTGCGGTGATGAAACTTGCCGCAAAGCAGGCCGCGTTTGAGAAAATTGAAATCTCGGCAGATTCGACAACCACGATTCGCGTATTGGATGCTTGTCCGGCAAAATTGAACGGAGGAGGCCAAACCTGCTACGAGGTTACCTTTAACCAAGGGCTCCGGCCTCGAAGTAATTCCCAAGAGCCGGTGCTCATCGTGGTTGTCGAGCCGATTTCTGAGAAGGCGACCGCCGTCCGACCTTGAAGAGTTTTGGCGTTGACCTCTTTCCGTGGAAGGTTGATGCTTCATGTGCGCGTATGAACGAAGACCGCCCGACTCCCGAGGACTTTTTGCGACATGCTAATGCACGTCGAGCAGATGTGCTTCGCGGTAGACTTAAAATTTACATCGGCATGTGTGCTGGTGTCGGAAAAACCTTCTCGATGCTGAGCGATGCCATCATCGAAAAAAATCGAGGACGAGATGTCGTCGCCGGATATATCGAGCCTCACGGCCGTGCCGACACCGAGACCCTCGCTCTCAAGCTCGAATCGATTCCCTTTCTGACCCGGAAATACCGAGACATTGAGCTCCGGGAATTTGATCTCGACGCCGCACTAATTCGCCGACCTGATATTCTGCTCGTCGATGAACTTGCGCACACAAATGCTCCCGATTCTCGACATCTCAAACGCTGGCACGATATTCGTGAGCTCCTCGATGCTGGAGTGAACGTCTACACGACAATGAACGTGCAACATCTGGAAAGTCTGAATGACGTTGTCAATCAGATCACCGGCATCGAGGTTCACGAAACGGTCCCCGACGCCTTCGTTTCGTCTGCAGATGCGATAGAGCTGGTTGATATCCCGCCGGAGGAGTTGCTTCAGCGGCTCGACGAAGGAAAAATATACAATCCGGAAAAGGCAAAGTCTGCGGCAAGTAATTTCTTCCGAAAGGGGAATCTCATCGCCCTGAGAGAACTCGTGCTGCGGCAGACTGCGGAGCGAGTGGACGCCCAAATGCAGCAGTATCGCGACAGCCATCTGGTGCGAGAAATTTGGGCGACTTCATCTCGGATTCTTGTGTGTGTAGCCCCGAACGCCCAGTCCACGAGAGTTGTGCGAGCCGCTGCGAGAATGGCGGCCAGCCTTCACGGGCAATTGATCGCCGTTTCCATGGAAAGCCCTCGTTATCAGGATCTTTCAGAGTCGGAACGGCGCCATGCAGTGGCGGCGCTGAAGCTCGCGGAGAGTCTGGGTGCTGAGACCGTCGTTCGCCCGGCGCAGGATATCGTCGGGGAAATCATCAAGCTTGCCAAAGAGAAGAATGCCTCTTCGATAGTCGTCGGAAAGCCGACGATGGCAAGTTGGCGACGACTTCTTACCGGTTCCATCGTCGATCAAATTGTCGAGAAAAGTGGTGAAATTACCGTCCATGTGATCCCCGGGAATGAAAACCGGAGATCTCGCCGACGCCGGATTCCGCTTTCGGAGCGGATGGGGCGAGGCACCATTCGTGCAAACGGAATCTTCCTGAGTTCGCTCATCTGCGCTGTCTGCACTGGGATTAATCTCTTGATTTTCCCCTACTTTGAGCTCGCAGATTTGGTGATGATCTATTTGCTGGGAATGAGTTGGGTTGCGGCGACGCTGGGGAGAGGGGAAGCGCTTTATGCATCTTTGGTGAACATTGCCGCGTTTGATTTTTTCTTTGTTCCTCCGAGGTTCACGCTCTCGATTGCCGGTCCTCAGTTCATCCTTACGTTTGCGATTATGCTCGTTATCGGAATGCTTATTTCGAGTTTGACCTTGAGGGTTCGAGCACAGGCGACGTTGGTCAGCGTTCGAGAAGCGAGGACTGCGGCTCTCTACGATTTAACAAAAAAGTTAAACGCTGCCGTTTCTAGGGCCGCTCACTCAAAAATTGTTCAAGAAAAGATTCGAGAGATATTGCATTGTGAAGGTTTATTGTTTTTCCCCAATTCCGATGGCCTCTTGTTTGCTCCAAATCCAGGGGCAACCGAGATGGAGGTAGATGAACAGGAACTTGCCGTAGCTCAGTGGACTTTTGATCGCGGAGCAGCGGCAGGTCTCGGAACCAACACGCTTCCGATGGCAAAGGGCCGCTATACTCCGATCGGTTCTGCCGATGGTCGATTTGCCGTCCTCGCGGTCTACCCAAAGCAGGAGGGTTTGAATAAATCGGAAGAAGACTTGATGGACGCTTTGGCAACGCAGATTGCGCTTGTCCTTGAACGGACGAGGACTCAGGAAGATTCTCAGAGGGTTCAGCTCGAAAGCGAGAAAGAGCGACTGAGAAACACGCTCCTGAGTTCGGTGTCGCATGATTTTCGCACGCCGCTCGCTTCGATCACAGGTGCCGCAAGCGCACTTATCGAGAATCAATCGGTAACCGAATTCAATCGGCTGGAGTTGCTTAGGACTATCGAAGAGGAATCGGGGCGACTGAGCGAACTGGTGAGGAATGTCCTCGATATTACGAAGCTGGAATCCCCTTCGGTCGAACTCGCAAAGGAATGGAACTCGATCGACGAGCTGATGGCGGTGGCCATATCGAGAACGGAAAAACTTCTCGGTAATCGTCGAGTCTCGCTGCAGCTGCCCGAAAAAATTCCGCTTCTCAAGTCAGACGCGAGGCTTCTGGAGCAAGTCTTTATTAATTTATTGGAGAACATAGCGCGCCACACTCCCGACGAAACGAAAGTGAACATTGTTATCGAAAACCAGGCCGACGCGATTATTGTGGTCTTCCAAGATACGGGACCGGGCATTCGTGAAGGTGATGAGCTGCAGATATTCGAGAAGCATTACCGCCGACGTGGTGATTCGAACGGCCTCAAGGACGAAGGTTTCGGCTTGGGGCTTGCCATCTGCAAGGCAGTAATGTCTGCTCATGGAGGAAGTATATCAGCCGAAAACGGGAAAGATGGAGGAGCAGAGTTCCGACTGCGATTTCCGTTAATCGAATGCGCTCCGGAAGTTCCAAGTGAAACCTAAACGGAAAGTATTAATTATCGAAGATGAGGTGGCGATTCGTCGATTCTTAAAGGCGGGAATGCCAGACGACGAATTCGAGCTTCTCGAAGCCGCGAGCGGAAAAGAAGGAATTCGCTCCGTCGCTTCTCACAATCCAGATGTCGTGCTTCTCGACCTTGGGCTTCCCGACATCGACGGCCTAGAAGTAACGACTTCTATTCGCGAATGGTCGCAAGTGCCCATAATCGTTCTTTCTGCTCGGGGTCAGGAAAAGGATAAGATTGCAGCGTTGGATAACGGTGCAGACGATTACCTCACCAAGCCTTTTGGGCTTGGCGAGTTGTTGGCGCGCATCCGCGTAGCGCTTCGTCCAGGAAGACGAGGAGGGGCAGACACGGGCGAACCGATATTTCGTAATTCGCGATTCACCGTCGATTTGGAAAGGCGGGAAGTTAAAGTCGGGGGAGTCGAAGTTCATTTCACGCCGTTGGAATACAAGCTCCTTGTTCTTCTCATTCAGAATGCTGGCAAGGTCCTCACTCACCGTCAATTGCTTACCACCGTCTGGGGCGCAGCGTATGGGAGAGAAACTCATTACCTGCGCGTGTTCATGAAGCAGCTCCGGGAGAAGATAGAAGCCAATCCCTCGAAGCCTGTTTTTTTCCTAACTGAGCCGGGCGTGGGCTATCGATTCCGAGCTGATGGCTGAGCATTTGTGAGCGCCGCTGGTTCGGGTTAGACTTTTTGCAAATAGAAAATCGGAGGCTGACATGGAAACAAATCCCGTCAAATGGTTTGAAATCTACGTTCAGGACATGGACCGTGCGAAGAAGTTTTATGAAACGGTCTTCGAAGGCACTTTGCAGAAGCTCGAATCCGATGAATTGGAAATGTGGGCCTTCCCGATGGATATGACTGCGGGAGGTGCTTCGGGTGCTCTCGCAAAGATGCCCGGTTGTCCGTCCGGAGGAAACAGCACCCTCGTCTATTTTGGGTGTGACGACTGCGCCGTTGAAGCGGGGCGCGTGGTCAAGGCGGGTGGTAAGGTTTTTAAGCAGAAGATGTCCATCGGACAGTATGGCTTCATTGCTCTCGTCACAGACACTGAGAACAACATGATTGGCCTTCATTCGATGAAATGAGAACGGGATCGGCGGGCGTTTAAGCCCTGTTCGGCTCCCGAGATATTTTTCTGTAGGATCAGCTTGAGGAGCTCGAGTGCGGCGACGGCGTCGTTTCGTGCGCGGTGATGACCTTCGAGTGGGATGCCGAAGTATCTGGTGAGGTCCTTCAGGCTGTAAGAATCAAGGCCCGGAAATGCCCGACGCATTTCGACCCTTGTGCAAAATGTCGGGAAGCGAAACGGAAGTCCGGCTCGCCGAAGTTCCGCCGACACAAATCCGGCATCAAACGGTGCATTGTGAGCGACGAATATTGCACCTCCAAGAAAAGCTGAGAGTTGCTCCGCGATTTCGGCGAACACCGGAGCGTCTTTCACCATTTCATTCGAAATGCCGGTTAATCCGGTGATGAAGCTCGATATTCGCCTTTCAGGATTCAGGAGCGTGGTGAGTTCTCCAATCACCTCACCGCCACGAAATTTGAGCGCCGAGATCTCGGTCATCCGATGGCGGTCGGAGGGACCTCCCGTGGTCTCCACATCAATGACGACATACGTCTGATCCGGATCGTATTCCCACTCCACTCGGACGATATCCGTCGGATATCCAGCTGCCGAGAGCGAAAGGAGCTGACGAAGTTGTACAGGCTGGAGCCGATCGCCAAGCGTTTTTACCTCAACAAATCGGGCGCGGCCGTTTTCCAGGATAAGGAGGTCCGGGAAACCTCGCTTGTTCGCTTCAAAGTTTTCGGCGATTCCGCGAAGAAGAGATCCGGGACGGGCACCCATGTTTCTGGACGCAGTGAGGAATTCGCGTAGTTGCAATTCTATTCCAGGCCGCCGGCTCACGAGCCCATTTGGACGGCTGGAGGAATGTTCGAGAGCGGCGGAGAGCTGCGAGGGGTCGAACATCCCCGAATTCAGCTGTTCGACCTTTTCTTCGATTCGCGTGCGGTTCCTGCTATAAAAAGTTCCACGCAATAAGTCGGCAGGAAGGATGTCGAATTCTGAATGCACCGCCGATGTCGGAGATTCAAACAGCTCGGACCAAAACACCGTTCCAAAAAGCGATAACCAGAGCTCGTTTTCACTTCGAAACGCTTGTCGCCCTTCAATTTCGTAACCGGTTCTCACGCCTTCCTCGGGTCGTCCGCGAAAGATTCCGCTTAGTCGAATCGTGCTGGCCCCGCGCAGCGCACGAGTGACGGCGCTTACCCGTTCGACGCCGAATTTCCGCAACATCAAATCTTCGGCGAAGAGAAGCAGGTCTTGCGAAGCGGGTGTCTGGATGATGGCCTCCAGCTCCCGCTTCGCTTCGTCGACTCTCCCCTGGGTCCAAAGAATTCGGAGCCGCCTTTCAATTGTGCGCGGGCTGCTCCCCATCGCGAGAATTTCCAGTGCAAAATCGTTCTCGCCCGAGCTTCGAAGTGATTCGGCCGCGTCGTAGATAATCTTCTCGCGAATCCGAAGTGCCCCCGGTCCAGTGGCTTCGGGCCATTCTTTTCGCCGCGACAGTTCCAGCGCAAGCTCGTCGACAGGAATATTGCGAAGCTTCTCTCGAAGCAGTCGATAGAAGAATTCGGAGCGGGCCTCACTTTCTTCGTCGAAACGAGGCCGGAATTCGACACCCTTCCCATTCCCGGCAAGAATCCCGAGATCTCGAAGCGCATACAGCTTGAGATCGGAACCGAGATCGCCGAATGCGAGAAAGCAGAGGAAGCTCCACTCAGTCGCGTAGTTCATGACGATCATGTCCGAGAAAACCGGAGAGGCTTCGAATCGAGAAAATGGAATCCGGTGCTTCGCTGAAAGCAGTAGCTCTTCCTTCCTCCTCGACGCTCGCGGACTGTTTTCGGAATCTTGATCTTTGAGAAGATCGGAGAGTTGTCGCTTTTTCATTGCGGAAAGCCCGGCAAAGTACTCTGCCTCTTGAACGCGCCTCAGAAATCCTTTTTCGAGAAGGTCCGCGATTCCATCAGCGAGAGAATCGATCTCTGGATATTTCAGCTCTGAGCAGAAAAAATAGGGTCCCTTCCGATTGCAAAGTCGGACAAAAAGTCGTTGGGATGGTTCGGTAAGCCCGAGAAACCCGTCAATTAGAGCTCGTTCATCAGGAGCGAGAAAGGGCGAGTACGCCGCATCGACGTTTCTGACAAAAGTCAGAAAGTGTTCGAGGTAGTATCCCTCCGGAAGATCCGGGAGGGATTTGTTTTCGGAGTTGAGGAACATATTCGCGAATATATCATTCGCGATGGACGCGCACATCTCGCCCCGGACGGGATCATTTGATATCCGAGTCCGAGGATGTATCGAGGCTGCTCCTTCCGGTTACTTTTCGTCCGCGCGGCTGAGGTAGGCTCCCTCTTCCGTATCCACTACGATCTTGTCACCGATCTTGAGAAATGGAGGAACCGAAACCGTCAAACCAGTATCGGTCGTAGCCGGCTTCGGCGAGTTGCTCGCTGTTGCTCCTCGCATTTCAGGAGGACAGTCTGCAATCGTGAGCACGACGGTCTTCGGAAGCTGAACCGAAATCGGTGCTTCATTAAACGTTGATATCTGTACTTCCATTCCGTCGAAGAGATAGTAGTTCGCGTCTCCGATCATTTCAGGTTGCAGCGTGATTTGCTCGTACGATTCGGTATTCATGAAATGATAACCGGTCGCATCTTGATAAAGATACGTTGCTTTGTAAGCGTAGACATCCGCAAGATCGAGTTCTTCCGTCGAGCTGAAGCGGGTTTCCGTCTGCATTCCGGTGAGAAGATTTCTTAGCTTGGCCTGGACGAAAGCTCGAAGATTCCCCGGAGTCCGGTGCTGAAAGTCCATCACGGAGTGAGGTGCTCCGTTATACATGATCACTCGGCCTTTTCGGATGTCTTTAGCTTTCATAGGGAATTCTCAATACTTAAGAAATTTCGGCTCCTCGAAAAATGTCCGAACGGGAAGCCCGTAACTAAGGATTAGCGGAGTTCTCCAATGCCTTATCCAAACGAGGAAGAGTCATTGAGAATCGCTCTAAAAGTCCGCAGGTTTATAGATGGATACATTCCGAAGATCAACAGCGCCCGCCGGTTCAATTGGCCCCGGCTGACTCATCGGAACCGGCTTTTAGCGTCTGAGCTGTACAGTCGCCGCCCCCGTCTGCTTGTCGATAACCACAACCCGGGGTCCAAGGAGCTTCATTTCTTGTTCGGGTGTGTCGAAGCTGACGAAGAAAACGCCATCGCCTTCAGAAACATTTTTCACGGAACCCCAGCTTCGTTTTCTGAGAGCGACGTGTTGTTCGGCGAGCCGTTTGGCTTCTTCAGTACTGTGCACTGCCGCGGTATTCGCTGCGCTCAATTGTCTGTCCTCCGATTCTGTCGCGATCTCTGGAAGCGCTTTGGCTCCGTTGGTGTTCGATTGAGCGAGCACTTGCGCTTTCGGGCTTTCTGCCTTTAATCCGGAACAGGCTACCGTGGAGATCAGTACTCCCATAATCGTCGCCGACAGGAATCCCCGAGGAAAATCGGCGCGAGGAAAATTCACCGAGTGTGGCTGAATGTAACTTTGGTTCGTCTTCTTCGGCATAGGTAAACCTTCTGGTGAGAGCCCAATTAAACATAGACCGGCCGACGGTATCGAGCCAGTCTTTCAACGAAAATATTCTATAGCCACCCTGCACAGTAGGCAGGCGGATTGCCGGAGCTATGGAAGGGAAGCGTTGATTTTCGCTCCTATTCCCGTTCGGAACTGACTACTTGAGATTGCTGGCTCACTACTTCCGGCGCGGCACACGAATGAGTTCTGTTGCCCGGTGGATTCGCGGGAACTCGGTTAGGTGTCGTTCTGACCGTTGAGGCGGTTTCCAAGGAATATTCCGGCGAACAGGCCCGGTAAAAAGCCACCACCTATTGGTGACCTCGTGATCGAAGAGGTCCAAAATGTCGTGGCGAGAGCGGTAATTACCGGGAATTCAATTGCAGCGGCAAAAAGAGACCGAGTTCCGGTGGACATGTTCGGGAGAAGCAGTGAGCTGAGACCGGTTCCGACTCCGAGTCCCATGAAGGAATTCGTCCCGAATAGCGATCCAAGCCCGCCGGGAGTGAGCGCTGGAGTTGAACCCGCGACGGTTGAGGTTCCGGTGGTTGAGGGATTTGCACCCAGAAAATTCATGTTGAGAGACGCCGTGGAAGTCTGCGTCGTCTGTATTGCCGCCTGCGTTGCCTGGCGGGCTGCCGTATCCGTGCCGGTATTAGCAGCGGGAGGGACCGGTTGGAGTTCCAGCGTGGCCATAGAAGTCACAAAGTGAAGTAAACTCTTTAGTTCTCGTAATGATGTTATGGGTCATAATTGCCTTCTGTTGCCATAACAAGAATGAATGACCACTGCTCGGAATCAAGCTATGTGATTTCAAGGCATTACGATTCCGCGGACGCGGCTTCTTGTCTTAGTTTTGGGCCATATCGTGGTCTGGGCTTTCTCGGGTGCGGGTTGAGAGGGCTTCCGGAGACTCCGGAACGAGCCGGGAAAGCACAATGTAGAGAGGGGGAGATCTCGAGGTTTTTTCAATGTTCGCAACGTTCTTTGTAACATACGGTATGCCGGCAGTTTTTGCCGCTCGTCATATCGACCGTTTCACAGTCGGGCATAACCACACTGGTCTCTACTGGTTCAAGTTCGGCTTTCTGATCGTCGTTCTCCTCGCGATTGTTGCACTCGCATTGTTCTCGAATACCCCCGGACGAAAACTCCGAAAAAATAATCCTAAATACAATCGCCCGAGCCGGTCGAATACGAACGAGCTTGGTTCCGGTGACTTCGCCACGCGCGGACAGATCCAGCGCTGGCTTCAGCCCCATGACGATCTCGACACTTTGCTTCCGGTTAAAGGAATCAAAGGAAGTGACGGGATTGCGATGAAGCAGGGGAGCCTCATCATTCCGAGTGAAGAGCGGAACCGGCATGTTCTCATTATTGCGAAAACCGGAAGCGGAAAAACAACACGCGCGATTTTGCCGATTTTATTCAGTGACTGCCTGTGTCCGAAGCGTTCAACCATCGTTCTCGATTCGAAGCCGGAAATGTGGGACAAGCTGGTCGGCCTTACGAGAAAGTTTAATCCAGAGAAAGAGATCCTTCTCTTTAACCCGCTCGATACAATTCGTAGTTTGAGCTGGAATATTCTCGCGAAGATTGAAACTGATACTGATGCGAAGCTCATCGCCAACACCATCATCTCAGCGACGGATAATCCGAACGCCCGCGCGGACACCCCGTTTTTCCGGAACAACGCCCTTGCGCTGCTGAACTCCATCATGGTGGGCCTTCTCTCGGGGGACGACGAGCGACTTTCGATGCCGCGGGTGCACGAGCTCGTCAACTCAGGGATGGAGAATCTCTGCCGATGGCTGGAAGTCCGGCCTGCGGCGATTCGAAACTCAAAAACATTCGTCGACCTCGCTCGATCGGGATCGCAAAACGCCGACACGATTCTCTCCGAGCTCGGGATGCGTCTCGCCGCTTGGGATCTCCGCGATATTAGAGCGACAACATCGTTTGACGAGCTCAATCTCGAAACGCTCATTGAGAAACCGACATTGCTCATCGTCGAGCTTCGTGAATCGGAGTTGGAGATGCTCCGGCCAATGGCGAACGTAATCGTGGTCGAGATCCTTCGTTATCTTACGAAGCGCGCGGAGCAAATGCCAAGCCAAACGCTTCCGCGGCCGGTCGGAATCGTCATCGACGAGTTCGCGAGCGCTCTGGGACGACTCCCGGAAATTCACATCAAGCTTAATACGTTGCGTTCGAGAAACGTGAGCTTCGTCGGCGCGATTCAGTCCATTGCACAAATCAAAGCGAACTATGATCGAGATGCGGATTCGGTACTCGCCGGTTTCAGCACGAAGGTGTTCATGCCGTCGCTTGACTTCCAGGATGCTGAATGGGCGTCGAAAGAAACGGGAACAATGACCGTGCGTTTTAACGTGTCGTCCATCGGAAAGAACAAACGGCTGATCGATATCTTTGCGACCAAAAACGATAACCTTCAAGAGCAGGTCCAGCAGAGGCCGGTATTGACCCCCGACGAAATCGGTCGTCCGGTCGATAACATTGCGACGTTCTTCATGCCCAACACTCCGGTGTTCCAAGGGCACCTCGTCCCGTATTACGAGATCCCGGAAATGGTCGAGCGCTTCGGTGCGTCGCAGGGCATGGACTTTTCGCTGCGATCCTCGCCGATCGAATACGACGACAGGTATTCTCCACCGGCGCCGGCTGCTCAAGCCGGCGGACCGAGTGCCGGCGGACCTCCGGTAAGTGCGGAACAGATGTCCGCGCAAATTACGGCCCTGAAATCGATGCTCAATTTTGCAAACCTCGCGAATGATTCCAAACAGTGGTGGCAAGCCCTTGAGAATGCGAATCCGGGCAATAATCAGGCAATTTTCAACCTTCTCGAGCAACTTCGCCGCAGGAATATTTCCGGAGAAGAGTTCTATCGTATCTACGCCTCGTCAGGGGTGAGCAATCTCGACGACCTCTTCGGGGTGATCGATAACAAAGTTTTGGGCGAGATGAAGGCCGTGCTGCAATGGGCCCAGGCGAACGATCAGGCAAAAGACTGGTGGAAAGCATTTGAGGACGCGAATAAGTCAAACACGGTGACCGTCATCGAACTTTGCCAAGAGTTGATCAAACGGGGAGTTACCATAGAGAACTTTTTTGCCGCGTATGTGCACTCGAATGCGACTTCGATTCCCGGAATTCTTCAGGTGCTCGACGAGCTGATTAGAAACGGATCAGTGAGCGGAAAAAGTCAGATCGGATCCGAGCCGACGGTCTACGGTCGAAATCCGGCGGAGCCCGGAAGAGAAAATGGTAACCCTCCGACAGGCCCGTCGCCTGCGACTGAGACTACCCCAACGACTGCATCACCTGCGTCGTCCGGATCGATCATTGCCGAGCGACAGCAGACCCGAGACGCCGTCCGGAGCATCTATGTTCAAACCTACTTTGAAATGGGCGTCGACCTCCTTACGCAGGGCAAGGAAGATGACTTTGCGAAGCTTCTCAAGCTTGCGACAGACGACCCGCATTTCCCGAAAGAGCAACTTGCCGACCTGCAAGACTTGCCCAACAATTTGCCGCCGAAAAAATCAAGCGGCTAAGTCTCGATAAAAAATAGTGGGCGAATAAATGAGCCTTCGGCTTGAGTCGCCCTGTCTTGGTTTGGTTTCTCTGCGTCCACTGCGGTTACACTCGCCGTTGAAAGCCTAACGAGAAACGCAAGAGCAGAGGACTCAGAAAAGAATTTGATATTCTACAACTTCAGACTGAGGCATTATCGGTTGGTTCCCGCCCCTTTTCCATTCGGACAAACCATCATATGCTCCCGGCGAACCGTTAGATCCTTTCGGCTCATTGTTGCCTTTGGCATTCTCTAATTTTTACTGACTCTTGGTAGGGGGCGTTAAGATTTTGAAACAGAAATTTCTCGGATTAGGACTAGTCACCGCTATTTCCGGTTGTGGACTGTTGCTCTCTCTCGCAGGCGATGCCGCGGCAGCGCTTCCCGCTCAAATTCTCGACGGAGATGCGAAGCCAACCGCAGTTAAGGTTGGTCTCGGACTTTGTGACAGCCCGACCGTGGACGGGAAAGGAAATCTGTTCTTCCTTGACCGGAGCTCGGGCGACATCTGGAAGCTGACCGACAAGGGCGATGTCGTTAAGGATCAAACTAAAATCGAGGGCGCTCGTAGTATCGCGGTTGAAAAAGCGGGTGGATTCGTCGCCGGTTTACCGAAGCGTTTTGCGCATCACGCTCCAGGGGAAGCCGAGCGCATTCTTGTAGGCGGCGATATCATAGGATTGGTTGAGGATATTTCGGTTGGAAAATCCGGTGCGATGTTCCTTTCGAACGGAACCTCTGGAAACTCAGTATTTTATAGAACGGCCGAGGGCGGAAGAATTGCGCAGCGTGGAGTGAAGGGTGGAGTTGGCGGACTTGCGTACGTCGACGAAAAATCAACTCTCTATGCCTCTCAGCCAACGGAGAGCAAGGTGCTGGCGTTTGATACGAGCAACGAGGGCTTCCTCGGTGTGAACGCAAAAACGGCAGTGCCAAAAGTGTCCGACCCAGCGGGATTGACCATCGATGAGTTGGGTGACCTCTATGTCGCGAGTCCGAAGGAACGGGCGGTGTTCGTGTTTGCTCCCGACGGAAAAGAGATCGGGAAGATCGAGCTTCCTTCGGAAGCGGGTAAGCCAGCTCCGGCTCCGACGAACGTGATTTTCGCCGGACCGGATGTGAAGACTCTCTTTATCACCGCGGATGGCGGTCTTTGGAAACTCCCCCTGAAAGTGGTCGGATTGAGCCGTTGAACGGTGAACTTAGCCGATAAAATCGCTAGAAATTTCAGCTGGTTAAGCTTCGCTGGAAGCATGTTCGCCCCTCGCGAGGATTAGTTGTAGGGGCCGCTTGTAGCAGGAACGTGGAAGTTATGTCCGAGCCAGTTCTAGGTAAATCAAATATCGGAACTCTAGCGAGTAACGGTAAGGAGCATGCACAAGGCGCGTTCCTGGTCACATCAAGTCTTATTGTCCTTCAAGCATTAGACGGCATCCTCACCTCGATGGGAGTCAGCCGCTACGGTGTAAACGCTGAAGGAAATCCGCTGCTTCGAGCACTTATGAGCGAGTTCGGAAATGTCCCGACGCTCGGCATGGTGAAAATTACCGCAATCTTATTCATCCTCGCGCTGAGCTACTACGCTAAACGACTGCCTTGGATCCATAACGCGATGGGCGCCATTTCCTGTGTTTACCTCTTCGCAGCGGTGCTTCCGTGGACGTATGTCCTCTTCATCTCCGAGTGGCTGTAGTCCCCGCTTACTCAGATTCCTTGAACAAATAGTCGTCACCCGGAAGATTTTTAACGCTAAGACAGGGCCTTTCTTGCGCCGTATGCTACGCTTCCCTCATGCGCATTACTCAGTGGGGCGAGTACGGGGTTCATTTCGCGGTCTATCTGGCGCGTCGTTCTCGAGACGCTTCGACTACGGTCGGGGCCGCTGAGATCGCCGAAGCACAGCGAATCGACCTCCAGTACGCCCAGCAAATCCTAAGAAGACTCCGGCAGGGGGGAATAATCGAGAGCGTTCGGGGTCCTCAGGGCGGCTACCGCCTCAAGCGTCCGCCTCACGAGATAACGCTTCTTGAGATTCTTCTCGCGACTGAAGGCGAAACTTTCGAGCTTGTTTGCGACGCCAAGCCGCTGAGCGCCGAGAGCTGTCATCCGGCGACGTCGTGCGGGCTCAGAAAAATCTGGTCGGAGCTCAGGGCGCATGTGGACGAGTTTTTGAAAGCTCATACGCTCGACAAGCTTGCCGAAAATCCTACGGGAGCTTTCCCGCCGAAGCCCGACTTTCCGGTAATCATCGGAGGATCGAGCGCTTCCCGTGACCGTTCAGCTTCTCCAGAGCGAGCCTAGCTGTTCGCGCGACGTAGGGGTCTTTGTCTTCAGCCGCGGAGCGGAGCGCATCCGTGGCATCAAGTGCGGGCGTGCCGATTTTACCAAGCGCCCGTGCTGCCGCTCGCCGCACCCAATGGGACTCGTCGTTTAGGGCCGTAATCAAAGCGGGTACTGCAGGCGCCGCTTTCTCTCCCATAAGACCAAGATATGACGCGGCGGCTGTTCGCTTCGTGGCCTTGTCACTCGAGAGCTCTCGAATATACTTCGCGAGCACCGGATTGCCACCGGTGGGCAGGCGTTTGACTTTCGCCGTGCTTTCGCTGCGGCGGTAATAGCGATCTTTCACCGCTTGTATGCGGGCGGCATCCGGGTCCACTGCCGGTTCGTCCATAAGGGGGAGAAACGCAGCGCATCCTGAATAGAAGACGAGAAACGGCACGAGCAGAACAGCCGGGCGATTTTTGATGAAATGCTTGAGCATGAAAATTCCTAAAAGTTCTGGAATCGAGCAAATGCTTCGACCGGTTAATCTCGGGTTTCAATCGGGCTTCGGCACCCATTTTCCGGGCACATTATTAATCCGGATAGATCGTTAACTTCCGATGCCGGATTGATTGAGATATATAATCTTCGATTGTTTATCCGTCTATGCTTGTATTGCCGACCCCGAAGAGGAAAGGGATGAAACTTATGAGACTGAAATTTCTCTCGATTTGCTTTGTCGGAGTTTGCTGGGCAGCAGATTCTGCCTCGGCTGACTCCTGCGATGCGAAGTTTCAGGATGTAAAGGGAAAGTCGTCGCTTGGATCGGCCGGCACCTGGGCGAATCTTCGAGGCTCGGAAGGGTCACTTAAGGCCGAGACACAAAAGCTGTTGACGGAAGGGGAAAAGACGCTGAGTGGTGTTCCCGCGCCTGCCAATTTTTGTGGTGAAGGGTGTGAGCTTGCAAAGCAGCCAATACTGGTTTTCCGTTCTACTCCAAATAAATTTCTCGATGACTACGGTGACGCGGAGGATTGTAAGCAGCGCTTTGCGAAAACGAAACAGGATCCAATCCGCTACAACTCACAGCATTTCAGCTCGCTTGAGGATCTAAACAGTTGGTTTTCAGACTTCTCGCAAGGGAAGGGCAAAGAAGGCGGAGATTTATATCAGCGTTGCCCAGGTGATTGCAGCCCTCAATATACCAATCTCATTACGCGCGACGGGGCGAAGTATGTGTTGTCGTCCGAAGTGGTATGCGGTCCGGCCCGTGATAAATCGGATAATCAATACCAGCTGACGTCTTCGTACCGATGGCGCTGCGAAAAGAAGGGGTAAAGCAGCTAGGCGGGTAGCCTCACCCAGGTGAGCTCGTGTTTGTTGTGGAATAGATGGAAGACTTCGGAATCCGGAATCTTCGCGAATTTCTTCGCAACATTATAGCCGTTCTTTCCTTGGAACTTTAGTGTGCAGACGAACTTCATTTTGGGGTACTGGGTGAGAAGAGGAGAAACCCACTCAAGGAGCTTCTCCGGATAGCAGGCCAGATCCGAAAAAATCCAATCTGCTTCCTCCAGATATTGCGCGTCGATCGTGAATGCATTTCCCTTCAGAAAGGAAATATTTTTTCGCGAATCCAACGATGGGTCGAGCGGCGAACGATCAATCGCGGTCACTTCGGCGCCAAGCTCCGCGAGCACCCAGGACCAACCCCCGGGACTTGCTCCCAGGTCGATACATCGGTCACCGCGAGACGGCTTTAGATCGAGGCGCGTGAAAAGTTCCCACAGTTTTAGGTATGCGCGGCTCGGAGGCTCAAACTTATTCTCTTCGAATTGAATTTCGCCGTTCGGGAAGGAACTCGAGCATTCGGACGCAGCGAGGATCATTCCGGGCTCGATGAGGCTCCACGAGCCGAGCGCGCCCTTCTTCACCTCAGCACCGAACACCAAAGGACGAAATTTTATAGGGGGGAGCGCTTCTTGGATCAGCTTTGCTCGCCGATGGTGGTCAAAGGAGTAGAGAACCCAGTTGCGCTGAATCGCCCTGAGCTGTTTTGCCGCGTCTGCGATTGAAGCGATCTCGAGAAACTGTGGATTCCTCCAAATGTTCTCGGCCCAATAGCTCGCCGGCTGTTTTGCGGAAGAAAGTATCAGTCGGCCGTAAACGGCTTCCACGGAGCCGACGTCAGACTGCACTTGCTCGACGAGATCCTCAGGAGCAAGAAAGGCGGTAAGCCGCTTGCTCATTTCACCGCAAACAATTTAACCTTGAATCCAAGCTTCCAGGCGAACTTCGTGAAGCCTTCTTGAGGCGCGTTATCGCCGGATGTGCGCATCGTCAACGTAGCCCCGTCCTCAAGCTTGCCGCTCAATTCGGAGAATTCACTTTCTTGGAAGTCCTTTGACGCCCTTCGGACACTTCTCGTGTCATACGCACCAGGGAAGACAAATAGCCCGCTGGAGTCTCGATAGAAATACGCGGAGTAGCTCGTCAGGCTGCTTCTAGAAATCTCTCCGCCCTTTTTTCCGAAGTCGAGAGTGAAGACCATCGCCGGCCGTTTTCCGTTCACGAGGCTTGTGACGACCTTTTTTGCCCGGATCGCCTCGCGGTCCGCATCGGTAAGCTCCTGACCGTAAAACCCAATGGAGACTGCCCCGGTCTCTGGATAGAGGAGCCCGAAAGTTTCCTTGACGCTCATCGCCATATCGTCCGCGCTCACCGTGCCATATTCGCCTTCACGAATACCGTCGCTTGATGACGCCGATGACGATCCGCTGGATGGATTAGTTTTCGAGGACGATTCCGTCGAGGTCCCTGAGCTGCTTCGATCGGAAGATTTTGTTGGCTCCGGATCGCTCTTCGGAGCACTGCTCGTTCCGCCGTCGCTCACGTGGATAATCGGAGCTTTAAAGGCGAGATCCCAAATGAGCCGCACCCGCTTTCCACCCTCGAGAAGCTTTTCGGCTGTTTGCTTTGAATTTCCCATCACGATCGATTCCCGGCTCAGATCGCCACCAAGCCCAGAGGCAACCGGAAGTTCCTTCTTGATCACATATGAAAAACTGAGCGGATCGTCGCCCGCATTCGGCGAACGATAGCTCGTTTTTACTCCGCGAACTGTGGCTTGTGAAAGAGTTGTAGCACCCTGTTCGAGGAGAAAGGTAATCGAGAAGCTATTCGGCTTTTTCGGGAGGAGCCCCGTGCTTTTGATTCCAAACCGATCGCTTTCGGAGATGAGGTCCGCGTACAACCCGACGAAGAGTTCGCTCTCTTTCGGATCCCAAATTGCGACCGAATCTTTCCACTTATCGTTACCGAGCGTAATCTCTTCGGCCGGTACAGCAGAAGGAGAGGCAGAAGGTGAAGCTCCTGGCGTCGTTCCATCCGGCGCCGGCGTAGGGCTTGCACTTGGGTTCTCTCCAGTCTCCGGAGGAGGAGTAGGAGTCGAATCTCGAGTGCCGACATATATTCCGATGATGACCAACGCGATGATGGCGATGGCTATAATATAGGGCTTGGCGCTATTTTGCTCGGAGGCGTTTTCGTCCATCTCCGGTGGCCTCGTTGGCTTCTGATATTTCGGCTTCTGCGGAAGGCTGGGAACACTGGCAGCAGCAGGCTGCTCCGGCTCAACCTTGGGCTCTTTCGCCAATTTACAGTCCACACAAAGAACTGCTTGGGGACCGACTTCCTTTCCGCATTCTGGGCAAAGCATTCGCGTCTTCTCTAGATTCAGTTCATTAAATCTTTCTGCATCAATTCACCGGCATCCTTTGAGCTCGCGAGCGTGCGTTCGTTGCCTCCAGTTCGGTCTCGACCGCACTCTCGTCAGCCCGCGTCAGGTGCACTTTCGATTCGAGTCACAAAATGTCCGGATAAGGCGCCGGGACAAATATTACCTAAGCAATCCAGTCAGATGCATACTACAGCAAGAAGGATTGAAAACAATCGCTTTTCTGCGTGTGCCTGCATCTAACAGCATAGCGACAATCACCAATTCTATCGAGATTGAATCGGAATTGGCTTTCAAAGCACCGGCTACGATGAGTGAAGAAGATTTTTACAAAATTCTCGGAGTGAAGTTTGACGCGACTCCAGACGAGGTCCGCCACGCGTACCGGAAGCATGCGAGGGTATCGCACCCGGACGTCGCACCGTCTCAGACTCAAAAAGAACAAGACTTCTTTCAAAAGGTGAGCGAGGCGTACGCCGTCCTCTCCGATCTGCAAAAGCGGAATGCGTATAATAAGGCACACGGGTTCCCGTTCGTAGACTTCTTCGATGACGAAAACCCGGAGAATAGAAATGAGGCGCCAAAAAAGGGAGAGCCCGAAGCTCCCGGAAAGATTGTTTCAAATCTGAGCGGAACCAAGGACCTCTGGAAAAAGCTTCGGAAGGACAAACAGGGATCTGACGAGCGAGTCTCCGACAAGGTTGCGCAGGCCGACCCGAAAACGATGGAGGCCGAATCCGACGAACCACCGATTGCCGCGTGGGGAGAGTTCGATGATCAAGGTTCAAAAGGCGAAAAGGGAAAGAGCGTTTTCTCATGGCTTCGCCGCGGGAAGAGCGATCGCAACACAGAGGAGCTGCGAAAATATCAGGACGCAATCCTGAAGGCGAATAACATTGCTCCAGTTGATCAAGAAACTTGGCAAGCAGACAAAGAGAACCAATCGCGCCGTCAGCGGCCGGTTGAAGAAAAGCCGATCGCCCCAGGTGCGGGCAGGATTGAGGAGCGGATGTTTCAGTTCCGGGTGACGAGCTACGAGTCGTTCCTCGGCACTCAGCGTCAAATTGCGTTTCCGAGCTCGGGGCCTGACGGGTTTGTGCGGCTCAACGTAAAAATTCCGAAGGGCGTCACTGACGGCACTCGAATGCAGATCTCCCGAGGCTGGGATCGAATCAGCATCAAGGTCGAGGTGGTCGAGGACCGATTTTATCGCGTGTCCGGCTCCGATTTGTGGGTGTTTGCTCCCGTCACCTTGAGTGAGGCGGCGATTGGAGTGGCATTTCCGGTGCTCGGGCCCGATGCCAGCGTACAATGTTCGGTTGGCGGCAAGGAACGTTTCCTCGCTCAGGAGCGGCTTGCGGAACGAGGTTTTTCGAAAGAGTCTGGGAAGGGCGATATCATCGTTCAGCCCTACGTCGTTCCTTCAAGTCTTCCGGCCGAACTGAGCAGCGAGCTCGCCGCCTGGGGTGGTAAAGAGGTTTCCGAATCGGCAAAGCGAGCCCGCGCCGGAACTCCGCAGATATTTGGTGAGACGGGAGTTATCGTCGTCACCGTGAGCCCAGCAGAACTTTTCCAAGCTTCGAAGGTCTCCTTTGACACCGGAGGTGCCGACTCATTTGAGATACCCGCGGGCTGGACCGGCGGCCTCCTTCGATCCGCGCAGGGTCGAGAAGTGGTTCCGTATCTCCTTCTTCCGCCGAATAGCGGAGACATGCTCCAGGAGCTATCGAACCGCGTGAAAAGTGTGGCCGCCCGGAGTGCGCGAGACGAGATGGTCGGGTAGGGCCGCCACGAGAGCAGGTGATCGCCGCTCAAGTAGAAACCTTGAGGGGAGCCATCGCTCTCAAAATCCCGACGGCTGAAATCCTACAGAAAAAAATTTAGTTGGAGGAGCTTTCCACGGCGAGCGCTCTCAACGTCGAGCCTCACACTCGACCCTGAGCAGAGCCAGATCCATGGACGCTGCAGTGCGGTGGTAAACTCTGGTGGCGGGGAAAACACAATCCAAGAAACTACGGCCCGGCGTCCTTCGCAAAGTATTTCAGGCGGGGAAGGGAGTGTTGGGGTCCCCGCGGTGTGCGGCTGTGCCGTTGCATGCCGGGGATCAAAAAAAGATTCCGTATCAAGAAAAAAGTGAAGATAAGTCTTGACGACTTTTCGGGGTATCATCAGTGATTTTCGAATGCACATGTGAGAACGATGCTCTCGCTGATGAAGAAACATGAAGCCTCGGGTCTTGTTGAACAGTTCAAGGGAAAGACCGTACAGGAGGCGGAAGTGATTGCTGCGTTGTTGAACCCGGTCGCTCAGAACGAGATTCGAGACAGAGTTAAAGTGGTGGCGGTGAAAGCGCCGGAAGTGGATGCGCGGCAAGCGACTGTTGGCGCGAGCGGCGAGGTTTGTGAGAAAACTAGTTGGTTCCGATCGGAAGTAAACTCGAAGGAAGAAAACGTAGTGGCGGAGAAGTTGTACCATGTTTCGTTTGCTGCGAATGAAGATTTCATGAAGCAGCTGGAGCGGGCGAAGGAGTTGAGCTTTCAAGGGAACAAAGACGATCTCGCTTTACAGAATGTGCTGGGAAAAGCGCTCGGTGAGTATTTGAAGCGTAGATGTCCGAAGGAACGAGAAGCGCGGCGGCAGGCGAGAAGGGAGAAGAAGGCCGCAGCGCAAGCTGCCTTAGAGGCCGTTGAGAATCTCAAAGTCGATACTGTTGCACCGGCCGCCGCTGACGTCGTTTCAAAAGTTAGCGAGCCAAATGCACCGATGGCTGGGGACGCATCGAAGGAAATTGCGAGCCGCTATGTCCCTGCGGCGACGCGCGATGAGGTGCTGGTTCGTGATGGGTTTTGCTGCACGTTTGAAAGTGCAGAGGGAGTGAGATGTGGCAGCCGGAACAATCTCGAAGTGGATCACATCGTACCGTTCGCTGTCGGCGGGGAGACAAAGCCGGAGAACTTACGGACGCTTTGTGCCCCGCACAATTTGCGTGCCGCTTATGAGGTGTTTCCAAAGGGGTTTATGGATGCTTGTGTTGAGCGAAGAAAGGAAGGGCCGGGTAACTTTCGAAATTTTTTGCCGTGAGAGATTTTTGTGTGTGGCACTCATGTTGAGGGCTGTCCGATAGGGTTTGCTCGGCAGTGAGCCTAGTGCTTGAGAGTTTGAATCTCTCCTTCGCGATTTGCACCTTTGCAGGCAATGTGGCGACCTGTGCACCGGAGTGCCTGGGTTAGGCCTCTACGCAAACACCGATTTTCGAATTGAGAAACCCGCGACTAACCCGAGGCCGGCCATCGCCGCGATGACTGATGAACCTCCGTAGCTGAGAAGCTTGAGCGTTACACCTACGACCGGGACCACCCCGATGACCATTCCGATGTTGATGAAGACGTGCCAAAACATCATGGCGGCCACGCCATAGGAGACGTAAAGGGAGAACTGATCCTGGCATTTTGTGGCGATGCTGAGAACGCGAAGCACGAGAATCGAGTAGAGAGTTAACACCAGCAGGGAGCCCATGAATCCCCACTCTTCAGCAAGAACGGAGAAGATAAAGTCCGTCGTCTGCTCGGGGAGAAACCGGAGCTGGGTCTGAGTGCCCTTCATGAAACCCTTTCCAGTGACGGCGCCAGATCCGACGGCGATCTTCGACTGGATCGCGTGATAGCCGGTCCCAAGCGGATCGGTCTCAGGCGAAATAAAGTTGATTACGCGATTCTTTTGATAATCCTTCAACATGCTCCACGCCGGGAATGCGAGCAGACCACCGACGATCGCGAGGCGGATAATCGTTCCGCGGCGGATGCCCGCGAGAAAGAGCATTGAGCCGCCGATCGCGATGTGGATGAGTGCGGTTCCGAGATCCGGCTCCTTCATAATCAGGATCGTCGGCACGGCGAGAATAATAGCCGGCATGAGCAAAGTCTTTAACGTGTAGCCGTCGCGCGGTGCGTCGTCGGCGCTAAACAGTCGGGCATACAACAGGATGAGCGCGATCTTGGTGAACTCGGCGGGCTGCATTCGAATCGGGCCGATGACGAGCCAGCGCCTCGCACCTCCCGCGACCGTGCCCTTAACGAGTACGGCAATGAGAAGAATCACACCCAGAATGTAGAAGCCCCAAGCGCATCGTCGCCAAAACGTCGGCCGGATGGAAACGCATGCGAGAAATCCCGCAAAGCCAATCGCCATGGATACGGACTGCCGAACCATCGAGCCGCTCTTTCCGCTCTGAGCGTCGAATCCCGCGCTTTGCAGGACCACCAACCCCATTCCACATAATCCGAGCATCGAGAAAACGAGAAGCCAATCAAATCCGGGGAGGAATTTTCTTCTCATGTCACTGAACTCCAGTGATTGGTGTTTGGTTTTGCGCTGGAGGCGCGGCCGGAGGAGCTTGTTGAGCGTCCTCCGGGCTGACCTCGGCCTCAGCGGGCCCGTTCCAGTCGATTGGCTCCTCAGGCTCGTGCTGAGGTGTTGGGGCAGGCTTGGCGGGTTGTTTTGCGGGAACCTCTGGAGTCGGAGGGACAGGCTCTTCTTTGAGCATGCCGTTCTTTCGGAAAAACACCGTCATCACTTCCTTCGAGATTGGAGCAGCAAACTCCCCTCCATGTCCTGAGTTCTCGACCATGACGGCCATCGCAATTTTCGGGTCTTCAGCCGGAGCGAAGGAGATAAACCACGCGTGGTCCTTGAAAAGTTCTCCGAGGTTTTCCTTGCCGAGCGCAGCCGCCTGTGCCGTTCCAGTCTTTCCGGCGACGGTGATACCGGGAAGAGCCGCGCGTTTCCCTGTTCCGGAACGATCGTTTACGACGTTGATAGAGAACTTGCGGATTGTTTCAAGCACCGAAGGATCGAAATCAAGTTTCTCCGGCGGTGTTCGTGGCGGAACCTCTACTTTGCCGGTGGCAGAGTTCACAATTTGCTTAATCAAAGTCGGTCGACGAAGATATCCGGTCGCGAGAGCTCCGACTGCACGCGCCATCTGAATCGGAGTCACCGTCATGTATCCTTGACCAATCGAAACGGGGATGGTGTCACCGGGATACCACTTCTGTTTGAAGAGCTTCTGTTTCCACTCGATCGAGGGGAGGGTACCCGTATCTTCCGCCATCAGCTCGATCCCGGTGGTTCGGCCGAATCCGAACATGCCGCCATACTTGTCGATGAGCCCGATTTGAAGGTCTTGGCCGAGAGTGTAAAAATATGCATTACAAGAGACCGTGATTGCCTTCGACATGTCGACGGAACCATGACCCGAGTGTTTGTGGCATTTGTAGGCATGATTTCCGAGCATGAAGTATCCCGGGCAGTGGACGATCGAGGTCGGAGTCACCTTTTTTGCTGCGAGACCCGCAGCGGCCATAAAAAGTTTAAATGTGGAGCCGGGAGGGTAGCGGTTGCCGATCGCTCGATTCGAGAGAGGTTTCGATTTGTCAGCGGTGATTTGTTCCCAGTCGTCGGAACCCATCTTTCCTGAGAACAGATTGGCGTCGACGGCTGGTGACGAGGCCAACGCCAACACTTCGCCGGTGGTCGGATCCAGTGCAACCACCGCGCCGCGCCTTCCTGCAAGCCCACGTTCGGCAGCGAGCTGCAAGTCCAAATCAAGAGTGAGAATGACGTCGTTTCCGGCGGTGTCATCGACGATTCCAAGCTCGCCTCTTCGGTTTCCTCTCGCATCGACCTCGACTTGAACGTAACCGGCTCGGCCCTTAAGATCGTCATCCCATTGTTTTTCGATTCCAGCTTGGCCGATGACGTCTCCAGAGCGGACATCGGTTCGTCCGGCGGCTAGCAGATTCTCGAGTTGGGTCTTCGATATTTCTCGAGAATAACCCAAAGTCTGTGCGGCGAGGTTCTGATGTGGGTACTCGCGTGTCGGGACTGCGCGAACGATAACTCCAGGCAACCGATAGGTGTTTGCCTTTACTTTAGCGAGATCTTCTCGCGAGACGTCGGCCAAGACGATCTGCGGTTCAAAATGGCGCCCTCGAGGCCGGGACGAGAACTGCTTCTTTACCTGTTCGAGATCGCGGCCAGTAAGCTCCGCAATACTCTTCAACGCCTCGGCCACGTTCGGCGTATCTTCCATCATGAGCGCGATATCGAAGGCGGGTCGGTTTCGCACCAGAACGCGATCATAACGATCAAAAACCATCCCGCGCGGAGGCACGGTTCGAATAGTTCGTGTCCGATTGTTCTCTGAGAGGTCGCGGTAGAATCCCCCATAGACGCACTGGAGATACCACAATCGCACGACAAGAAGACCGAGCAGCATACACACGGTGCCCGACGAGAATCTTAGGCGCCGGATCGCGGCGGTCTGTTCATTTCTCTCTGCCATCGTCAGGTCTTCTCACCTACACTACGAAATTCCGCGAAGACTCGCCTTTGCGGACCACTGCTTCGTCCTCGTGCTCGAGGTGCTGCGATTATTTTGAACCGGCTTTCCACCGAATGCCACCGATCGCAAGGCGCGCTTGCGTACGAGACCGATAATAAACGGAGCAAGAATCGCCGTGACAAACGCTTCTCCGAGCACGGTGTTCCTGATGCTCTCGCCGATCTGTGTGGGAAAATAGAGTGACACAAAGCCCACGTAGGTGAGCGACTTGACGACCGAACAGGCGAACGTGATGATCATCAAGGCCAGCCATTTCTCTGCATACATCCTGTTGGCGATGAGTCCAACAGCGCAAAACGCCATCACACACCCGGCCGCATTCGGGCCGACGAATTGAGCCGATGCGAAGTCGACCATCATGCCCAACAAAAATGCGACGAGGACTCCGGCCGGAGAATAGAAATAGAGCGCAAAGATGACGGTGAGTATAAGTGAGAAATCCGGGGTCACCGCCCCTGGAGCAATCGTGCGAATCAGTGCCGCGTTCAAAATTGCACCGAAGAGGCAAATTGCACCAATCCAAAGAGCAAGCCGCATCATTGTGGTTTGGCTCCTATAGCCGGAATCGCGGCCGCCGGTTCAGCGGCCTTGAGCGCTTCCGCTTCACGTTGCGACGCCCCAGGTATAACGACGAGCACATTCTCTAACTGATTCAAATCTGTGCTCGGCTTTATCCGGATGTCTTGAAACAATCCGGTGCCCTCAGGCCTTACTTCCTGCACGACTCCGATGAGCACTCCTTTGGGAAAAATTCCGTCCATTCCGGATGCGATGACTCGGTCGCCGATTTTCACGGCGGCGGCGCGATCCTTAATTACAAAATTGAAGCGAAGTCGGTCGGAACCGAGTCCACCTTCCACGATTCCATTCACGCGGGATCCCTGAATCAGAGCATCGAGCGCACTTGTCGTATCCGTCAGCAAGAGAACCCTTGCCGATCCGGCCGACGCTGCAACAACCTGTCCCACGACGGCGTGTCCGTCCAGCACTGCTTGACCGGCCCGAATACCATCCGAGGTGCCGTGATCGATTGTAATCGTTTGCACCCAGTTGGAATAGTCTCTGCCGATGACGGAGGTGACAACGCCGCGTACGTGCGCACTTTGTCCGAAATCGAGAATGGTCCGAAGTCGGCTATTTTCATTTTCGAACTCGAGTAGCCGTGTATTTCGAGCTTCTAGCTCCTTCACTCGAACGAGAAGCTCATCACGCTCGGCCTCGACCTCCACCAGCCAGAGGTAACGCGACCAATAAAATCTGACGGATTGCACAAGCTCATGGACGAGCTTTTCGCCTGGACTAAGCAGCGCCGAAAGTGCTCGAGCTCCGGCACGCGGAAACTCGGGATGCGAGATACTGATGCTCATGAGCTGGAGGGAGAGAAGGAGGAGGCCGACTGTCGAAAGAAGTAAACTATGCCTTCGGATGAACTGCGCCATCAGTCTGCTCGTTCTTCAGCCCATCGGGAAAGAAATACGCTCCACACCAGCTCTGCAAAAGAGCCGACTAAATCCATCTCCTTTGCGGGAAAAATGCGATAGTGAACTCTTGTGACAGATCTCTTCGCTGAAAGAACGGCTGCGAGTTCATTTACAGGTAGTAAACTCCGCTCCTCGCCGCTCTTTCGCCTCGACCTCCGCCAAAATACCTCACCACCAAAAATGTCGAAAAGTATAAGCGACACGAATGCTGCCGAAAAGACGACTCGCCTCAGTGTCTCTTCCGGCAAGTAAGGGGGCGGAAACGCCCCCATTGCCGACCCCTGACATCAAGCTGAACTTACTGAATAGTAACGTCTTTGAATAGATCCAACCTGTCGAGAATTCGGCCGGAACCGACCACAACCGCGGTGAGAGGATCTTCTGCCAGTGTCACCGGAAGAGTGGTTGCCTGCCGCAACATCACGTCGAGGTTCCGGAGCAGCGAACCCCCTCCCGCGAGTGTAATCCCTCGGTCGACGATGTCGGAAGCGAGCTCAGCCGGAGTTCGCTCCAACACGATGCGAATTACTTCATAGATCTGCTTGAGTGGTTCCGCCAAAGCCTCGCGCACTTCTTCTTCGGAGATTTGGATGGTCTTCGGCAATCCGCCGACCAGGTCACGTCCGGTGATTTCCATTCTGCGATCCTCACCGGTCGGGAGTGCCGTGCCGAGGCAAATCTTTATCTGCTCAGAAGTTCGCTCACCGATCGCGAGATTGTACGACCGGCGGACGTAGTTCATGATCGCTTCGTCCATCTTGTCTCCGCCAACGCGAATCGACTGAGAGTAAACGATGCCCTTTAACGAGATTACCGCAACTTCGGTCGTGCCGCCGCCGATGTCGACGATCATCGAACCGCATGCTTCAGTGACCGGTAAGCCGGCACCGATCGCGGCGGCCATCGGCTCTTCCACCAAGTACACTTCACGTGCACCGGCGGACTCTGTTGACTCCTTCACTGCGCGCTTCTCAACTTCGGTGATCCCGAACGGAACGCAGACGATCACTCTTGGCCGCACGAGTGCCCGACGATTGTGCGCCTTCTGAATAAAGTAGCGGAGCATTTGCTCGGTGATTTCAAAATCGGCGATAACACCGTCTTTCATTGGTCGAACGGCTGTTATTCCTGCCGGTGTGCGACCGCACATCTGCTTGGCTTCGGTTCCCACCGCCACGACTTTTCGCGCTGCGCGGCCGTTCGACTGAACGGCAACGACCGAAGGCTCGTTGGAGATGATTCCCTTTCCCTTGGCATAGATCAACGTATTCGCTGTGCCGAGGTCGATTGCCAGATCGTTCGAGAACACTCCGAGCAAGGCGTCAAACATCATGGTTTTCTCCGGTGTGGATGGAATTGTGAATGACAACTTTTAGCAGCTTTTACAAACTCTGTCACACCGCACAAAGGTGACAACGAAGAGTTTTCTAGACAGAAGCGGATTGGTTCTTCAGTCCTTGCTCCAGCAAAGCGCGAGTTGAATTTGATAGTGAATCCCTGTCCTCGTCGGAAATCGTCAGGCCTGCAGCGAGGAGATGATCCAACAATGTGCCGAGCTGCTGATCGGGTGGCAGACGTCGATCGAGAAAAATAATCGGCTCACCCGTCAGCAAACATCCGCCGCTCTTTACGCGAAACGAAGGACCGCGCGACAAGTTTTCGCGGCGAACGTCAATGCCATGTTTCCGGAAGATTTTCTGGAGAAGACGAATTTGCTGTTCGTCGCGTTTCTCTTGATTCGACATGAGTGTTTACAAACGTAGCTGAATACCGGCGCACAAATTGAAATGGACGAGCTCAGTACGTCGTCCGGATTCCAAGCCCGAGTCTTAGCAGCGAACGCAAAAAGGGGACAGCACGCAGGAGTTAGAGAGGGGAAAATTCGGACGGGCCGCAGGGGCGGGAACGGGGAATCCGGGAAGTCGGAGATACCCCCGCGGAAACGCTTGAGAATCTCTGGCTTCAACGCTGAAACTAAGCCATAAATCTCGGTATCTACCGCTCCGGATGGATGCATAACCTGCTTATATCCCTAGTCTTCTGGTGGTTTGATGACTCTCTTCTTAAAAAGACCTCGGCAATCTCTTCGGTTTTTGGCGGTATTAGTCGCGCTCTTTGTGGGCGGCTGCGACAAATCGAGCATTGAATCGGTGCGAAAGGGCATGAAGTCCTCGCTGGAGGGTCTGAGCTCTGACTCCAAAAGTTCCGCGCGCGATGGACGCGTGATGCCGAAAGCCATGCCCGAGCCGGGTAACGACGAAGACAGTGAGCCGCTCTTTCTCGCCGATCGCGGCAGCCGAAACTCCGCTCCGGAAAAGAAAGCTTCCGCCAAGGACGAATCACGCAAGCCGCCTGAACCCGAGGTCGAGGCGTCTGAAGACGAGGAATCGGTGGAGCCGGGAGAAGCGGACGACGTTGAAGCTCAACCCGAGGAGAAAGAAGAATCCGAGCTCGAGCCGGCTTTTGACAAAGAGAGTGAAGAGGCAGCGCTTGAAGCGGCGGAAAACGAAGAGATGCCTGACCCCGATTCTGATGCAGGTGAAGAGCGCACAGAAAAGACAGGAAAGAAAAAGCGCGACGAAAAAGAGGATGGAAAATCCAACCGACCTGCTCCAGCAGCCGATGCGATCAAGTCTTGTCCGAACAAAGGTGTCGTCCGTGGAAAAGCTCCTCCAGAAGGACTTGAGCAATGGTGCGAAGATAAGAAGGGCGTGAAGAACGGCCCGATGCGCAAGTGGCACAAGAACGGTGTGAAGCGTTTAGACGGCGACTTCGTCGACGGAAAAGGCGAGGGGCCTTTTGTTACGTACGGACCTGACGGTGAAAAACTGGAGAGCCGGGAATACTCCGGCGCGAAGTTAAACGGCCTTACTGTGAAGTGGTCCAAGAACGGCGAAAAAATGCTTGAGATCACTTACAAGGACGGCAAGAAAGACGGACCGACCGCGACTTACGATCGTTCGGGGCGGAAAAAGCTTCAAGGATCGTTCGCGAATGAGAAAAAAGATGGGGTCTGGGTGATCTTCCAGCGGAACGGCTCGCCTCGATCAAGGACAACCTGGAAAGATGGGAAGAAAAACGGGCGTGCGGAAATGTTCTACGCAGGCGGTGAAAAGCAGGCGATGATGAACTACACGAACAACCAACTCAACGGCCCTTACGTCTCTTTCTGGAAAGACGGAAAGAAGAAAATGGAAGGGATGTACACGAAGGGTGCCAAGAACGGAACCTGGACAAATTACCGGAGAAACGGCGAAGTTGCGCGGACGATCGAGTGGGATCAAGGAAGCCGCGTTGCGCGAAAAGGCCGTGACAATCGAGAGGACAGCTCTTTACTCGAAGACCGGCTTGAGGATACTCGTGAGCGAGCCCTCCGGCGAGGCGGCCGGAAGGAAAAGAAAGCTCGAGAGAACCGGCGAAAAACTCAGGAGGATGACTTCCTCCGGGAAAACGATGACGACTCGAATAATTGGAAAGACTCCTAAGCAAAAGTCGCTCGACCTCGACGGTCTCAGCGCTCCCGATCCCGAAGTTTTCCTCGTATGTGTTTCCGAACCGAATGACGCACTGACCGAAAAACCTCGTTCCCCACAACAACTCAAGCTCCGGCGGCGGAGGCAGTACGCGCTCGGGCGTGCCGCCGCATACAAAACACTCCGAAATTTCGGATTCAAAAACCCGCCTCTTGTGCCGAGAGGTCAGGGTGGAATGCCGGTATGGCCTGACGGAGTCGTGGGCTCAATAACTCACACGCAAGCGGCTGCGGTGGCAGCGATTGCCTCGAGCTCCCGCTTTCGCGCGTTGGGCATCGACCTTCAGGAAATTCGAGAGATCCGCTCCGATTTCTGCGAGCGAATCGGTAATGCGGATGAGGCAGCGTGGTGTAAGTCGGTTCCGGAATTACAATCCGTCCGCACTCTTAGCCTCTTTTCCGGGAAGGAATCGGTTTACAAAGCTCTCTATCCTTTCGTTCGAGAATACTTCGGTTTCTCTGCGGCGGAGCTCACATGGAACGATTCAGAAAAACGTTTTGACGGGCGACTGCTGACGACTCTTTCGGACGAGTTTCAGGCCGGATTTTCTTTTTCGGTTGTGGTACAGTATTTGCCGGAATCTGTATTCACCGCTTTCGTTTTGAAGCGCTGATTTGGTAGGGACGATGAGAGAACCCCTCGGTTCGATCGATATTAATTTTCTTACATTGCACTCCACGACTACGAGCCAGGTAATCGCCTCCCTCTCGGTGTTGAACGGTGTGCCCGATCGCGAGAGTTTGCGTGAGCGTGTTGCTGCGATTCCTGAACGCTTTCCGAGAGCGAAACGGCGGTTGAAGTCTGAATCTTCCGGTCTCTTGCGACTCCACGAGGCAAGTTGGGAGGATCAAGCGGATTTTTCCCCCGATAACCACCTTCACTTTGTATGCGTCGATACCGCGCAGACGCTGGATGAGTTGATGGCCGAGACTTCACGAATCTTTTCTAAGGGGTTGGATTTTTCTCTGCCGCTTTGGAGTTTTTCGATCATCTCCTCCCCTCTTTGCGAACAAAGCGTCATGTTGTTCATGGTGCACCATTGCTTTGCGGACGGGAGCGGAGGAATGGAGCTTGTTCAAGCGGTTTGTGAGCCGAAGCAGCGCGGTCGAGTCGAGAAGAAAACGAGAGAGCGTCCGCTCGCGGTGCTTCGTGAACGCGAGGACGCTCCTTCCAGGTCTTGGGTTGCCGAATCCCGCGCCTGGACGAGCTTGAAAAAGGCATTCACGGATATGCAGATCCGCCGCTCACCATTTTCGCTCCACGGAGAGAACTCCGCGGTGCGAGAGATTCGGCTGATGGATTTTGATCTCTCCCGAGCTCGCATGATCAAAGACTCGCTCCGGATTTCATTGAACGATGTCTTCCTCGGTTACGTCTGTGGCGGAATCCGCAACTTCCTTCTTCAAGCAGGCGAGATCCCCAGGCCGGTTCGCGTCGTCATACCGTTTAATCTTCGTCCTCGAACTGAACGAAACAGTCTCGGCAATTATCTTTCGGCGGTGCCAATCGATTTGCCGGTATCAAACGCGGACCTCATTGAGCAGACTCTACAGATTCATCAGGAGACGGCGTTTGTTAAGCAGGAAGGGTCGTTCGGCTCATTTGGGTTCCTCGGCCGCGTCGCGTCATTTCTTCCGGTGTCACTCAGACGACGGTTGCTCTTGAGCGCTTCGAGGAGAGGGAACTTTATCTGTACTAATGTTCCGAGTTCACGACAACCGCTCGTCGTCGCTGGAGCTCCAATTGTCTCAACGTATGGATGCGCTGCGCTCCTTCCCGAACAGGGGATCTCCGTAGGCTTCATGAGTTATGTGGAACGCGTCTGTCTGAGCTTGGTCTATGATCCTCGGATCGTAAAAAATCCTGAGCCGATTCTCGACGCGTTTTTGCGAGCGGAGAAATCGCTCTTCGAGGCGGTGTATCGAAAGGCGGCATCTGCTTCAGAACAGGGGATCGGAGAAGCACACGGCATATCCTGAAAATTTCACGCATCTTTAAGGAATTTCCTCGTGGTAAAGAGCTTTAGTATCCGAACGGCATTCCAAGGCCTTCACGAAGTCACGGATCAGGTGCAGTCCATCGTTTCGGAGTCAAAATGTGAGGAGGGGTTATGCACTGTCTTCATCAGGCACACCTCCGCCAGTTTGATAATTCAAGAGAATGCAGACTCCACCGCGCGCTCGGATCTCGAGACCTGGATCAATCGACTTGTTCCCGAAGGGGACAAAAATTTCCGGCACAACTCGGAAGGTCCGGATGACATGCCCGCTCATATCAAGGCGGTGTTGACCGCAGTTTCGCTTTCGATCCCGATTGTAGACGGCGAAATGGTGCTGGGCACGTGGCAAGGAATCTATGTTTGGGAACACCGCCGCAGACCGCATAGCCGCCAGATCGTCGTGCACGTCGGGTAGCGATTCAATCCGAAGTTCATTTTTTATCATGTCATCGAGGTGAGTATGCTGAAGAAAGTTGCGTTTCTTGGACTTGGAGTCATGGGGACGTCTATGTCGAGGAATCTGCTTAAGGGAGGCTTCGATGTCTCGGTGTGGAACCGGAATATCGAGAAGGCGAAGGCGCTTGAGACCGAAGGCGGGAAGACGGCCTCCACGCCGAAAGATGCGGCGAACACGGCCGAAGCCGTTTTTACTTGCGTCACGAATGGCGCCGCACTGAACGAGGTTCTTTTCGGTAAAGACGGGTTGGTTTCGGCCGAGACCCCCCCACGAGTGGTGGTCGACCATTCCACAATCTCTCCCGCGGAGGCGAAAGCAGCGGGTGCTCAGCTTGCTACCAAAGGAATCGAATTTCTCGACGCTCCGGTGACCGGTGGTGATGTCGGCGCCCGAAACGGAACTTTGACGATTATGGTAGGAGGAAACGAGGAGGCGCTAAATTTCGTCCGTCCAGCTCTTGATGTCATGGGGAAGAAGACCTTCGCCATGGGACCGACCGGTTCAGGTCAGCTCGCAAAGTGCGTCAATCAAATTGCGGTTGCCGGCGCTGTCGCGGCGATGACCGAGGCGCTCCACTTTGCATCTCGCTCAGGACTCGACATCGAGCAGGTACTTTCTATCCTTCGCGGCGGTGCTGCTGGATCTTGGACGATGGATAATTACGGTCCTCGTGTTCTGAAGCACGACTTTGCTCCAGGTTTCCTCGCGGAGCACATGTTGAAGGACCTTCGAATCACGCTCGGAGAGGGCGAAGAGTTCGGCGTGAAACTTCCGCTCACTGAGCTTCTTGAGAAGCTCTATGCGGAAGTTTGCGGTTTTATCGAACCTGGCACCGTAGGAAATCATGGTCTAATCCTCCGGTATCAGAGATAAGAATCGTGCTTATGATGCTGGTCATAAGCCTTCCTAATTCCGGCTGTAGTAATATTGAGGCACTATGAAAAACATCCTCGTATGCAGCGATCTTCTCGAAGATACACTTCCGGCTCTTGCCACTGCGCGGCATTACGCGGTGGCGTTACGTCCGGAAAATGTGTCGGTCACATTACTCTTCGTCATGGATACTCCGGTTTCGTTGGTGACGCCCATTGGCGGTCTTGAAGCGGGGTGGGTTGATTTGGAACCCACGATTCAGGAGGGGGAGAAGCGAGCGAAAGAACGGCTCGGCGAAATCGCGGCAAGCCATTTTTCAGAGTTCTCACCAGAGATTCTGGTAAAGCGCACCGTGCAGTCCATTCCGGATGAGATCGTCGCGATAGCTGAAGAGCAAAAATTCGATCTCATAGTTGTTGCGAAGCACAGTCGATCAGGCATGGAAAGATTTTTGCTCGGCAGCGTGACGACGAAGGTGGTTCAGAACGCGCGCTGCGCAGTGCTCGTTGTGCCGATTAGCTGAGAGGCGGACTCTGCTTTCAGTGCGAAGTAAACTAATCAGAAGCTGAAAAAGAAAAAGGCGCCCGAGGCGCCTTTTTCTTTTGTATCGCTCGCGCAGTTCCGCGAGCCAACACTGCTTACTTCTTTTGAACCGGAGCCTTTGCAGCCGGCGCTGGTGCTGCTGCGGCCGGCGCCTTCGCAGCCGGTGCTGCGGCACCACCTGCCCCTGGAGGAGGAGTGTCACCGCCCATGCTGTTCAGGGTCGGGAGAAGCCATTTGTCGCCTTCTTTTTCGAGCTTCACTTCTTCCGTCTTCGTTTCGCCCTTGAATGTCTGAGTCAGCTTTACGGTTGCAACATTTCCGGCAACCTTCTCGTCGCTCACCTTGTAAACGGTTCCGGAGATTCTCTCCTTCATTTCCGCTTCCTTGGCTTGCATCATCTTCTCGAACTGGACCAAGGACTGCTTTGCTTGCTCTTGCTTGTCAGCCGGAACGGTTTGGATTCGCGCTTCCATTTGCTTCTTCAACGCGGCCGATGGTGATGCCAACATTTCTGTGAAGAAGCCCTTCATTTTGTCCGAGGAATCAATACCGAGCTGCTTCCTTTGAATTTCTGGGAGCTGCTCGTAGGCCTTCTTCCAATTCACATACTCGACGACCCCAGACGCATTTCCTGAGGCCTTAATCGACTCAACGATTGCTTCAACGGTCTTGGTTGGACTGAGGTCGGCCAACACCGTTCCCGGCAATGCAATCAGGCCGACGAACGAGATCAACGCTAATTTAATGGCGAAGCTTTTCATGATTTCTGCAAGTCCTTCGTATTCAAATACTATGAAAATTTTACCGGAGGGTGAAGCCCGGCTGTTAATTACAACACTCGGAAAAAGAGTATAGCGCTTAGAACATAAAAGACCAAAGTACGCTCTAAGAATTCATTTTCTGGCTGGGATGATGCTCCAATTGATATTCGCAGTTTTTTGAGCATGTGTTCTTGCCCGCCTCGAGTCGGCAGGTCTCACAAACCTTCGAATTCGCGCCGCAGAACCGGCACTGCAGCAAGTCCTTTGCGGGGTCTCCGCAATGTGGACAGAACGCCCAATCAGCGGTCGGCGCGAGAGATTGATCTACCGCAACCCGTCCATCAAAGACGAAGCAGTCACCGACAAAGTGTTCGTGGGGGTATCGCTCTAGATAGCGGAGGATGCCGCCTTCAAGTTGGAATATCTGATCATACCCGAGACGCTTCATTTGAACCGCGGCTTTCTCGCAGCGAATACCCCCGGTGCAATACATGTAGACCTTTTTGGAGGTCGGTATATTGGCGTCTCGCACATACCCTTCCAGCTCTTGAAAGTTGGCGATTCCGGGATCCACTGCACCTCGGAACTTTCCGATTTTGGTCTCGTATATATTTCTCGTGTCGAGGAGTAGCGCTTCGTCCGAATTGAATTCGCTCAGTGCGGCATGCCAAGCCTCCGGACTCAGTTTAATCGCTCCTGAGTCGACCTGCAGCTCAGGATCTCCAGAAGTTACAATTTCCGGGCGAATTTTCACTCGAAATGTCCGAAAGGGAGGAGTCCGGCATTCAGCCCTTTTGAAATCCCATACCTGTGGGCCAAGGATCTGAGAGAGCTGCGACTCAAATGCTCTCACTTGGTCAGGATGCCCTGCGACAGAACCATTGATTCCCTCGCTGGCGAGGATGATCAACCCGAGAAGCGAAAGCTCGTCACCGGAACTTTGCAGCGCACGTTGCCGATCAATCAGAATAGATTGAGGCAGGTCACAGAACTGATAAAAGTTTGATATCTGCAAGTCACTCATTTCAATTTTTCTCGTCGTCGCAGCCCTTCCGAAATCTCACGTGAAGACAACGAACTCCTATATCAAATCGTAGGAGAATCGACGACTTCGGCGAACGCATCGCGGTTAGTTGATCGAATTGGTATTCGGAATTCTGGGTATGACGATCGGCTCACTCTCGGATGACCGGGAAAATCTAATGTGAAATCAGATAGTTATGCATTCATACAACTCGTTCGAACATGTAGATTAGCGATTAGGCGCCCGCTATATTGAATCTGCGTTCGGCGGGCGAAGTTCGCTGGATGCTCCCCTCTCGTCATCAGTTTGGAGAGCGAGTATGAGGCTCGAAGTTCGTCAGCCGGAGGAACAGCGATTTCTCCGGAGGCAGCTGCGAATGCAGTCTGCGATTATTGACCGTCTTTCCCAACTTGCAACTCAATTCGTCAATGTTGAGGATCGCGATTCCGGAATCTCGGTTCTCGAAGCTCTTTCGACCCTAGGCAGAGGCCTGGGAGCCGACCGCGCATTTCTCACGTCGTTTACCAATAGAAGCGATGAGCTCTTTGGATATGAGTGGTGCAGACCGACATCGCCGACGAAAAACGATGGAGACCACCATCGCCTGGTCTGGAATTGGACGGAAATGCGGTGCCGGATCTTGCAGGGTGAGACGATACACCTGAATCCCTTCCGCCCGCGTCCGGACGGCCTTCAGCGTTCCGAACAAAGCCCAGATTTCCATTTTCAGAGTCTGCTCGTCATCCCCCTTGGAAACCCGCTGAACGGGGGTGGCTTCATCGGCATCGACACGATACGCACAAGAAAAGAATGGGATTCCGGAACCGAACGCATCGTCAGGCTTGCGGGCGAAATCCTGCACCACACCTTGCTTCGGCGGCGTGCCCAGGAAGCGCTGAAGGCACAGGAGGCATTTTTCCGTCGAGTGATCGACGTGAATCCCAATTTCATTTTTGCAAAGGATAGAGAAGGCAGATTTATTCTTGTGAATGAGGCAGTGGCTGAAGTCTACGGCACCACGGTGAAAGACATCATCGGTAAGACGGATGCTGACTTCAATAAAAATCTGCAGGAGATTCGGCATTTTCGGAATGTCGACCTCGAGGTCTTGGATTCGCTCTCCGAGAAATTTATTCCCGAGGAAAAGATCACCGACGCGAAAGGGAATGTTCGATATCTCCAGACCGTGAAGCGGCCGATTCTCGGCGATGACGGTCGAGCATCTGCGGTTCTCGGAGTTTCGACTGACATCAGTGAGCGGAAAAAAGCTGAAGAGGAGCGGAGGCAACTCGTGCTTCAAATGCAGCACGCGCAGAAACTCGAAAGTTTGGGAGTGCTTGCCGGCGGAATCGCGCACGATTTCAACAATCTCTTGATGGGCATCATCGGAAACGCCGGGCTCGCACTTTCAGAGCTGAGCGAGGAAGAGGCTGCGGTGAAGCGAGTTGAGAACATTCGGCTCGCTGCTCGAAGAGCCGCAGAGCTCACAAATCAACTGCTCGCCTACTCCGGGAAGGGGCAGTTCATCATTTCTCCTGTCGACCTGACTGGACTTGTAAGAGAGATGGGGTCGCTTTTACAGACGGTGATGTCTAAGAAGGCAAGAATAGTCTACGAGCTCGCACCCGAGCTGCCCGAAATTCAGGCGGATGCATCGCAGCTCCGGCAAGTGATCATGAATTTATTGACCAACGCTTCCGATGCTCTCGAAGAACGCGTCGGTATCGTGCGTCTCCGCACCGATATTCTTCGCGCGAATCGTCAGACCTTGCAGGAAATGTATCTGGATGAGGATCTGCCGGAGGGGGAATACGTGCTCCTCGAAGTTTCCGATACTGGAGTCGGCATGGAACCGGAAACGTTGCAGCGGATCTTCGATCCGTTTTTCACGACGAAATTCACGGGACGGGGTCTCGGGCTTGCTGCGGTGTTGGGAATTGTTCGCGGACATCGGGGAGCGATTCGAGTGAAAAGTCGGATAGGGGAGGGAACGAGCTTTTCCGTCCTCCTTCCGGTGGCGGAATCGACCGCAGAGAAGAAGGGCGGAAACATGCGATCGATTCGATTCCAGCGTCAGAACGATCACGCGATTGTGCTTCTGGTGGATGATGAGCCGCTCTCTCGAGATGTCACAGAGGAGATGCTGAAGCACCTCGGGCATGAGGTGATCGTCGCGAGAAATGGCATGGAGGCACTTGAGAAATTTGAGCCGCTTGCAAAAACGGTCAATTTTATTCTCCTCGATTTGACCATGCCGGTGATGGACGGACTTGAGACTTGGCTCGAGATTCAGCATATCAATCCCCAAGTCCCCGTCATGCTGATGAGCGGCTACAGCGAGATCGAAGTTGTTCAGCGCTTTCATGGACGACAACTGGCGGGTTTCATCCAAAAGCCGTTTTGCCAGCAACAACTTGCCGAAAAAATACGACTCATGCAGAAATGGCGTGCATCTCTTTCTTGATACTTCGAGGCACGCACCATGAGAGCCGTCGCATTTCAGAATCCGCTTCCTGTTGAAGATCCAAAGTCACTTCAGGACGTAGAGCTCCCGAACCCTGTCGCAGGCGGGCGGGATTTGCTGGTCGAGGTCCGCGCAATTTCGGTGAACCCGGTCGACACCAAGCGCCGGAAAGGCTCTCGGCCGGAACCGGGAGAGTGGAAGGTGCTCGGATGGGACGCCGCGGGCGTCGTGAAAGCGGCTGGGCCGGAGTGCTCTCTTTTCAAACCCGGAGATGAGGTTTGGTATGCCGGCTCGCTCGTTCGATCCGGGAGCAACGCCGAGTTCCAGCTCGTCGACGAGAGGATCGTCGGGAAAAAGCCGAAGAGCCTGAGCTTTGATCAAGCGGCGGCGCTTCCGCTGACATCAATTACGGCTTGGGAACTCCTTTTTGATCGCTTCGGAGTTCGACCCGGAAAGAAGGAAGAAGGAGAAAGCCTGCTCATCGTCGGCGCAGCCGGAGGTGTCGGCTCGATTCTCACACAGCTCGCGAGCCGCCTGACATCTCTTCGCGTGATCGGAACTGCATCTCGGGCAGAAACAAAGGACTGGGTTCTGTCGCTTGGCGCGCATGATGTAATCGATCATTCAAAACCGCTCTCTGGTGAATTAAAGAGGATTGGAGTTTCGTCCGTCACGCACGTTGCCAGTCTGACGCAGACCGACAAACACTTCTTGGAATTGGTTGAATGTCTCGCCCCACAAGGGAAATTCGGACTTATCGACGATCCACCGGTATTTGACGTTATGAAGCTAAAGCCCAAGAGCATTTCCCTTCATTGGGAGCTGATGTTTACACGTTCCCTTTTTCAAACTCCGGATATGATTGCGCAGCATCATCTCCTGAACGAAGTTTCGCTCCTCGTCGATTCGGGAATCATCCGGACGACGGTCGGAGAGCACTTCGGGAGCATCTCGGCCGAGAATCTGCGACGTGCTCATGCATTGCTCGAAGAGGGAAGAGCAAAAGGAAAGAAAGATTGTGTTGGCTGGATTCGGCTGAGGCCGTTTCGGGAAGCCGAAACAAGAGTGTTTCGACCCCGGCAACCGGCGTGAGCAACGAGCTCAGCCGGAGCCGGGATCTGATTTTTGGAACATCCGAGCCCACTCCCTTGGGCGAAAGTCAGTAGTCGGGCGCTCAGATCTCCACCACGTCGTCATCCTTCTCGGTCGGGGCGAGGGGAATCTTGGTCGGGAGCTTCTTCACGTTCAGCAGCTTCAAGCCCGGCGGGATGCCGATAGGCGACGTCGCCCCGTCCACGTGGAGGAGCCGCGTCGCCGACTGGTCGGTGTCCGCGAACGTTGGCAGGTCCTCCATCGCAGCCGCCGCACCCTCTTCGCTCACGAGGATGTACACGTGAGCGATGTATGGGCGGTGACCGACTTCCGTCTCGGCCGGGCACTTGTCCGCGGCGTGCAGGCCAATGTGGATGATCTGCGACTTGCCCTCGGGGTCCAGCACCATGAACTCCACGAACTTCGATTCGAGCGTCGCGCCGGTGAGCAGGAGCGCGATCTCCTCGGCGATGCTCAGGTACTCCTGCCACGCCGCCTCCACCGTCTCGAGCACGCCGGTCGGCGTGAGCTTCCCGAGGTTGAGGTCGCTTCCGTCCCCCGACATCGTCGCGTGTTGGACGGCGAGCCGAATGACGCCGAACTTGGCCGGCACCTTGCTCGCGCCGCGGTTCTCCGTGGCGATGATGGAAGCGCGGCCGTCGGCCTCGCCTCGCGGATTGTAGTAGCCGACCTTCGGCGGCGACCCGACATAGGTCGGGTTCTCCCAGAGGAGCGCGGGCGCGCGGTCCTTGGGTTTGAAGGTGATGAGTCGAACCAGCTGATTCATGGCCGAGGCCTCCGGTGTATCCTGCTCAGAATGGGAGCAGCTTCCGGTAAATCAGTTCAAGAGAACTGTTTACCGGAGGTTGCTCCACATCGTGAGCGAGTAAGGCGATTGATTGCGGCGCGATGAAAGATAGCGCCGGTGATAAGACGACGCCGCTAGAAGCCGATGCCACGAGAAGTCTGCCACGAGAAGTCTGTGCTGTGGATGATTGAGAGAAATTCAGAACCTAACTGAAAACGCATTCTCTTGTTTCTGCTTTCCCGCTGCGAATTGAAAGCGGCGGGAAAACAGTTTCTATTCATCTCCACTGGGACACGCGCGGATTAGAACGAACGAGTAGCGCGGTAATGAGACACCTTCCGCGAGCGAAACGCCGCGAGAGTGAGATCACCAGGCTCGCCGAATGGGCCTGGGAACCCTATCACTTCGGAGGAATTGAGAAAACCGCGTCCGGACCAACGGTGGCAGGGACGTGTGTTTGCTTCCGGATGGAATCCTTCGGACTCTCAAAAACCTCAGTTTTTTCAAGGTCTACGAATGTCTGACCCTTCTGAGGCTCAAACGGTAAGCTCACCAACGTTGCACTGTTCACCGAGCTCGGAACGGGAGGCTTCGACGTGGCGATCCAACGCTCACGATGATTTCCTCGAGCCGGCAGAATCTACAGGTTCTAAGGGCTAGAGCCGCTCAATTTTCAATGAGTCGTTCACCATTCGGAGGAGAGATCGACGGCCGTTAACCACAGTCTCGAGAACGACTTCTTTCCCCCACAGCTCGCGCATGTGCTCAAGTGTGCGCTCCGCATACTCAAGCTGGAGGTCTCGGCCTTCATGCTCGTGTTTGAGATAAAGCGTCCTTCGTCCGCCGTGGTCGGCGTCTTGGATGGTGATCATCGGGATGGAACCCATGCCGATTGATTGAAGGAGCGTTTGTTTTACGCTCTGCCAGCTTTCTTCATCGGACACCTTGGTTACGACACGATCCTTACCGCGCTTCTCGTGCTGGAAGAGATCGAGCTCTCGCATCATCTCTTCCGTCAAGAAACGGCGTAGGAAGGATACATCGCGATCTGATTCACGGACCTCGAACATCTTCCTCCGGCCTGGAGTGTCGTTCTCGTGCATTGACGCGATGTCGTTAAGCGGTCGGTCATCGGTGAACTCTCTGCCGGTTTCTCCCCGGTTCCATCGCGCCTCAATATCGTTCCAGATCATAAATCCCAGGTGATAGGGATTCAGTCCGCCCGGTGTGGGACGGAGTACTTGATTGTGACGAACGATGAACTCCATGTGGAGGCCTTCTTTGAGCGCCAACTCGTTTAAAATCTTGTGGTGCCAGTAGCTCGCCCAGCCCTCGTTCATGATCTTCGTCTCGATCTGCGGAATGAAGTACGCCGATTCGCGATCGATGATGTGCAAAAGATCTCTCTGCCACTCGGCGAGATAGGGGTTGTTCTCGGCACAGAAGAGTACGAGGTTGGGATCGGGCTCTACCGGGTTTTTCTTCAGATCCGGTGGTTGATATTCTTTCCTTGGATTGATGTCATAGAACTCATCGATTACCGGCTGCGCCGCTTGCCACTTTCGGTATCGGGCCTCGTCATTCGAAACTCGTTTGATAGCGAGGTTGCGCGATCGCTGAAGGCTGAGCGCGTGAGCACAGTCGATGAGATTTTCTACCGCCTCGAGACCAATGGACGGATCTTCGATATATGATCTGATCCGGTTGGCGTTTGATTTGAAAGTTTCCAGTGTGTACTTCGCGTCAAATGCCGAAGTGAAGGTAAAATTGTTCGCAAAGAAGTCGTTGTGGCCGTAGACGTGTGCGATCGTGAGAATTTGCAACAGATCCGTATTGTCTCGCATGAGATAGGCAAGACAAGGATTCGAGTTGATGACCATCTCATACGGAAGTCCTCCGACTCCGTAGTCATACATCATCTTTTCGCGTTCGAAGGACTTCCCGAATGACCAGTGTGGGTACCGTGAAGGCATACCGGAGTACGCCATGTATCCGAGCATCTCGTTGTGATCGCAGATTTCGAACTCCTGAGGGTAGCACTTCAGGCCGAATCCCTCTACCAGTTCGCGAATCCGCTTATCCCATTCTTCCAACTCGTCAATAGTCAGCATACACATTCACCTTAGGGCTGCGCTTGGACTCCCGCGCCTGCAGTTGCTCCCTTCGAGTTCACCGTTTCGCGAGTTGCGGCATCACGCATGAGAAAGGCGCGAAACCCAGGCCAAAGGTCCTCTTTCTTCTCGATGACGATCGATTGAAAGTTCGCGCGTTCAATCTGATTAAACACCTCGAGCATGCTACCACTGTAATACGCACTGCCGGACGGCTTGATTTCACCATATCCGAACAGGTTGCACACGTCGCACAAATCACGTGCGAGTTGGAGGGCACGGTCGTTGTCGCTATAGAAGTTATCTCCGTCTGAACAGTGGAATGCGTAGACGTTCCAGAGTGAGGGATGATACCGCTCCTGGATGATGTCCAGCGCCCGCTGGTACCCCGAGGAAATGTATGTCCCCCCCGATTCTACCTTGTGGAAGAATTCCTCTTCGGTAACTTCTTTCGCCTCCGTGTGATGCGCGATGAAAACGATCTCGACCTGCTGATACTTCATCCGGATGAATTGATAGAGCAGGAAGTAAAAACTCCGAGCGAGATATTTTTTCACGGTTCCCATGGAACCGGAAGTGTCCATGATGCAGAGGACAACGGCATTCGACTGGAGTTTTCGATCGGTCGTGACGTAGTGATACCGCATATCGTCACGATGAAACGGGAATCGGCGTTCCTCTTGCTCCGTGTTGATGGAGTAAGTTTCCTCGGTTTCTTCCCGCGCCGACGTCGTAGCGAGCTTTCGCTTTATGCGATTTCGCACCGTCCCACGCTTATCAAGACGCGAACGTATCCCTTCCTTTCGATAGCCTTTCCGCTTGGTCGTGCGTTCGCTTTCGATCGTCCTCAGCGCCTTTCGTTGCAAATCAGGGAGTTTCAGATCCTCGAACATGATCTCGACGAGTTCTTCGAGCGTGACGTCTGTTTCGATTGCGTCGACGCCAGCGGTGTCACCGGCTTGTCCCGCTGCGTTCGGTTGTCCGGGCTCTGCTTGACCGACGACGTCGCCCGGTTTCACCTTGCCGTTTCCCTGCGCTACGCCAGGTGAGTTCTCGCCGTATATGAAGCGGTATTCCTTGATCGAGCGGATCGGGACTTTGATAATTTTGTCCTTGTCACGCCCGATGATCGACTCCTCCGAAAGGATATCGGCGATGTTGTCGCGAATGGAATCTCGAATTTTTTGACGGTGACGAGTCCGGTCCCTGGCGCTCCGATCGGAGCGGGTATCCGAAGAAGTATGAGGCCGAAAAACAGTGCCCATATCGTCTCTATCCTTCCTTTAAGCCAGCCGGACACTGACCTTGGTCTTGGTGGTGTCCGACTGACCCTGAATACGACTCGCCTCGTCAGAGCCTAGTGCCGTGGCCACTAAATAACAGGCGGAGGCCTGTCATTTAGTGTGGCACTGCTCGGCGCAGCCGAGCCAGCAAGATCTAGTGCTCAGACATTCAACAAAACTGCGCCGAAGGCTCAAATTCGCCTATTAACTACTGGTCAGAGCACTAGTCTTTCCAGAGGTGATTCGCGGCGTACTTCAGGATGACATCAACACACGCCGGTGGATAGCCGTTTGCAATGAGCTGCTCCACCATGGAATTGTATTTATCCTGCTGATCCGCGTCTCGGGTTCTCGCCTTCGTGATAATCCGGGAAACATCGCGAACACTCGACATTAACTTCTTTTCGATCGCTTCTTTCAGCGGTTCGTAGCTTTCGTAGTTGATCTTCTCTCCGCGACGGCCGATCGACCAGAGGTAAGCAATCACCTCTTGCCGGAAGCCATCTGCGGCAGTGCCCACGATAGCGAGTTGCTCTTCGATTGACCGCATGAACGCTTCATCCGGCTCCAACTCTTCTTTCGTGTTCCGATCCTTGACCTTCGTTTTCGTCACGTATGCTTCCGCGTGATCCAGATAATTTTGGAAGAGCGCTTCGGCTTGCTCTCGATAAGAATAGACGAATGCCTTTGTGATTTCCTTCTCGAGGATCTCCAGAAAATCCTTATGAATCACGTCACGAAGGATCTCAAGATATTGTCTCTTGGTGTCTTCGGGGAAGTCTGCGTTCTTCACCATGTTGATGAGCGACTCCCTCACCGAGAGAGGATGAATGCAGTTCGACTCTATGTTATCCGAGAGAGCATTATCGAGTGCCTTCATGATGAAGCGAGTTGAGATCCCGTCCATCCCTTCTCGCTTTGCATCTTCTTGAAGCTCGGTAACGTCAATCTTCTTGGTTTTTCCTTTCTCGACAACTTCTTCACCGTTGTAGAGCTTCAGCTTCGTCATCAAATCGCATTTCGCCGTTGGCTCAAGCCGCGTCAGAATCGCAAACTTCGAAGCGAGCTCGATGGTGTGCGGCGCGATGTCGGCCTTGAAGCTGGAGTTCCGAATTATCTTTCGATAAATCTTCACTTCTTCCGAGAGCCGGAGGTTGTACGGAACCTTGACGACTACGATCCGATCGAGAATCGCTTCGTTGGTGTGATCCGCTTTAAACTTTTGCCATTCCGCTTCGTTCGAATGCGCGACGATGCAGGTATCAACATAAATCATTCCGTGCCGGCCCGGAGCGGGGATCGCCTTCTCCTGGGTCGCCGTGATCATCGCATGGAGATACTCCGTCTCGTTCTTGAAAACTTCGATAAACTCGACCATCCCTCGGTTCCCGACGTTCAGCGCTCCGCTGAGATCGAGAACTCGCGGATCTCCCTCCGAGTACCGATCGAGCTTGGAAATGTCTTCGCTTCCAATGAGGACGCTGGTGTCTTGGTTGTTCGGGTCGACCGGAGGAACAACTCCGATTCCGACGCGGTTCCGCCGACTGAATTCAATCGTCTTGGTCGGAAAATCCTCCCATTTGCCTTTGAATTCGGACTTCAAGCGATAGCGGCAAACCGGACAGAGATCGCCCTCGATCCGGACTCCGAGCATCTTTTCGAACTCTCGGCGAAGATGTCGTGGAATGAGATGGAGCGGCTCTTCATACATTGGACAGCCGTCCAAAGAATACATAGGCGAAAGTGCCTCAAGCCCTGATTTAAGCCGCTCAACTAAGGAGCTCTTTCCGGAACCCACCGGTCCTACGAGATAGAGAACCTGTCGGCTTTCTTCTCCTCTCAGCGAGGCAGAGTGGAGGTACCGCACAACTGCGGCCAACGTGTCTTCCATGCCGTAAAATTCGTCGGCGAAAAATCCGAAGCGGCGAATCTTCTTGTTCTTGAACAATCTGGCGAAGCGCGGATCTTCTTCGATATTCACGTCATCGATGCCGAGGTCGCGAATCATGTTGTAGATTCGTTCGTGGGCGAGCTGCGTGAAGCTTGGATTGTTTCGGACGATTTCCAGATATTCGAGCATCGTCCCGGACCACGTCCGCTTGTTTCGCGTCTCGCGGTCCTTTTCAATTACTGCTCGAAAATCGTTCTGCGAGCTTTTATCATTCCCGCCGGAAGTTGAGCCCATGGGGTCCTCCTGTAAAGATGAGAAAACTAACGCTTAATCCGACGCTATTTCTCATTGTTCGCCATTCTTCAGATCCAAAGTCGCTGCCTTGAGAGTTCAGATGCGCTCTTCTTAAGAATGGTACAGGAAACTAACATCTTAGACCAAGAAAGTTTTTTGCGGACAACTTTCGGCTAAGATTTTGTAGTTGACCGAGAGTTGTCCGCGCTCATTTGCGCAATTTCCGAGAAATTCAATTGTATGAACTATGTTGGTATGGAATATTCTTGCTGCTGAATTTTTCATGCGGTGAATCGAAGATTCAAGCGCCGAGCCATTAGTTGCGAATGCCGAACTTCCACGGGCGACATCTCCTAGTCAGTTACTTCGGATGCGAGCCCGAGCTCATGCGGGATGTCCCGGCGGTTCAGGAAGCGATGGCGGACGGAGTTGTTGCCGCTGGCGCGACGCTGCTGAGTTCATCGAGCCATATCTTTCCGGGTGGTGGATTCACCATCGTGCTCCTACTTGCTGAGAGTCACGCCAGCATTCACACCTATCCAGAACACGGGTCCTGTTTCATCGACCTTTTTACGTGTGGCGAGAGTTGCGAGGCCGAGGCGTTTGAGCAATTGATGCGAGCAAGGCTCTGTCCCGTTGAGTCTGATATACAGATTCTTTCGAGAGGATCAGCAGATCGCTCTCTCCCTGTCGGATTTGGCGATTCGGCCGCACGGATTAGTGTCCCGGTCGATCCGACTCGGCGAGCTCCGTAATTTCCGGCTCTTTCTTTCCTTCCGTTTCTTAGAAATCAGCCGGAATGCCGAAGTATTCCACGTAATCCTTGACTTTGATTTCCTCGACGCGTGAGTCGAGGTCCGACGTATACTTCAGCGATACTTCAAAGATGAACGCTCTCACGATGCCCTTTCGAATTACGAAACGGCAGTGAAAATCTACCCCTTCCTTCGCACTGCAACGCCCGGGCTCACTGCCGGCCAGTATGTTGAGTTTCTTTTCCGCGACGAGACGCGGGAGCCCCGGAGGCACGTAATGCTCGATGTGAGGTCCCAATATCCTGGCGATTATTTCAACATCTCCCGACGTGCCGAGTGATTCGATGAGATGTTCTCTCATGGTCAGACACGCGCAGATTTCTTTCGTCGGGATGAAAATCGCTCCGAATGCGAGCAGGAGCACGATGATCATCCATCCTTTACTCTTCGGCTCCTTCGCTTCCGACGCTTCGCTTGCACGATAGACGACGGTCGGCTGATCCACGGAGCGGTTGGTGTTGGAGGTAATGTTCATCGTTGACGGCTTGAACGCCGCGCTTCCGCTCGCCATTTCCGGCGCACGAATGAAGTGACTCGTGTTGTCGCAATTTGCATCGAGGAACGACGCGAGCTCGTGCGCGCTCTTTGGTCGGCCTTCCGGTGATTTCTGAAGCAAGCTGACAATTACCTGGTTCAGCCAGTTGGGAGTGTCGGGTCTGATGGCTCTTGGCTGCTTTGGCGGCTGTTTCGCGTGCATCCACATCAATCTCGCAGGCTCTTCGCCGTCAAACGGCAGCTGTCCTGTGGTCATCTCAAAAAGAATCACGCCGAGCGCGTAGAGGTCGACAGAAGCCGTGAGCGGCTGTCCGAGCCATATCTCTGGCGCCATATAGTGAATGGATCCGAGAATTTCACGATGTTGCGTGAGTTTCGAATCGGAAGTTCGCGCGACACCGAAATCGGTGATTTTCGGTGAGCCGTTTTCAAGAATAAGTACGTTCTGAGGTTTGAGATCGCGGTGAAGAATATCCGCGGCATGAATTGCCGTGAGTCCGCGCGCCATCAGCCGTCCGATGTTTGCGATTAGCTTCGGGTCCATCGGGTGATTGGGAGGATGACTGTCGATCAGAGAGTCGAGCGGCGTTCCGACGACGAATTCCATGGTGAAGAAGACGATGCTGCCGTCGATGCCGACGTCGAAGGTTCGCACGACATTCTCATGATTGACTTTGTGCATGAGCTCGACTTCCCTGAGAAATCGTCGCACGAGCGACTCGTCGCGAACCAGCTCGCCGTGCAGCACTTTCAGCGCAATTTGTTGTCCGCCCAGGATTTTATCCGTGGCGACGTAGACAGAGCCCATCCCGCCGCTTCCAAGAAGGCGCTCAATCGTATATCGTTTCGCAACGACACGGCCTGTTTCGAGAATTTCTTCTTCGTTTGATAATTCCATCGGCTGACCCGCGATTTTGATCCTCTGGGAGTTATCGACACAACCGGGTGATTTTCCTGAGAAGTTTTGTATGTCGGGTGAGTCGTCTTCTGACTCGGCAAAAGCATCTGAAAGCGTTGACGAAATTGACTGAGTAGAGCGCTCGGGCGGAAATATGGGAACGGGGGAAAGTTGATGGAAAGCGGTGAGTTAAAGATTCTGTTCCTTGGAGATATTGTCGGCCGAGTGGGCCGCCGGGCCGTTCGCGAGCAGTTACCGCTTCTCAAAGAGAAACATTCTCCGGACGTTGTAATTGCGAACGGGGAGAATTCTGCCGGCGGGTTTGGGATCCAGCCCGATACGGCAGACGAAATATTCAAAGCTGGAGTCGACCTCATCACGACCGGCAATCACGTTTGGTCAAAACGCGAAATATATCCGTACCTCGACAAACATCAGGACACGATTCTCCGGCCGCTCAATTTTCCAGCCGGTGCGCCGGGCAGTGGTGAGCTGCTGTGGGCACATTCCTCCGGCGTTAAGCTTCGAGTCGTAAATCTGATCGGGCGAGTATTCATGCCGGATCTCGTCGACTGTCCCTTTCAAAGTGTGCGTCTTTTATTCCCGAATTGGGCAAGAGAACCGGCAATTACATTCGTCGACTTTCACGCCGAGGCAACGAGTGAGAAAGTCGCCATGGGGTATTTGCTCGACGGCCACGCTTCGGTGATGGTCGGCACGCATACGCACGTTCAGACGGCGGACGAGCGAGTGCTGCAAGGCGGTATGGCGTATATCTCCGATGTTGGAATGTGTGGTCCGGAGAATGGAGTCATCGGCTGCGAGCGAGAACCAATCGTTGAAAAGTTCATCACTGGTCGGCCCCAACGTTTCGACGTCGCTCCCGGGCCCGGCATCGTAAATGGGGTGCTCGCGACCGTTGATACCGAATCGAGGAAAGCGAAAAATATTGAAAGAATATTCCTCCGAGTGAAGTAGTGCCGTCTCCGCAAAATAAACTACCAACGGTAGTTTATTTTGCGCGGCACGCGAGGCGAAGCCGAGCCAGACAACGCCCAGTGCTCCGTTCGCCACGAGAAAAGCGGTGCAACGCGCAGTTTGACAAATTATTCTCTGAACGGAGCACTGTGCCGCTTCCGCAAAATAAACTACCAACGGTAGTTTATTTTGCGCGGCACGCGAGGCGAAGC
>CAZDWZ010000003.1:459554-529428 GCA_964509425.1 uncultured Bdellovibrionales bacterium
ACAAATTATTCTCTGAACGGAGCACTGTGCCGCTTCCGCAAAATAAACTACCAACAGTAGTTTATTTTGTGCGGCACGCGAGGCGAAGCCGAGCCAGACAACGCCCAGTGCTCCGTTCGCCACGAGAAAAGCGGTGCAACGCGCAGTTTGACAAATTATTCTCTGAACGGAGCACTGTGCCGCTTCCGCAAAATAAACTACCAACAGTAGTTTATTTTGTGCGGCACGCGAGGCGAAGCCGAGCCAGACAATGGCCAGTGCTCCGTTCACCCCGGGACGAGTTTGCGATTTGAGCTCGTCAGAGATTGAATGAGGCAGAATCCCGCAACCGCCCAAGGATACCAGGCGAAATCGCCTTGGTGAGTGGCGAACGCTGCACCCCAAATTATTGTAAAAATCTGCAGCGCGAGAATCGGCAGCACCCATCCGATCCCACCGTTTAAGAACATCAGCATCGCTAAAGACACGATGAGCAGAGAGCTATCATGGAACCATCCATACGGTGCGATGCCGACTGAGATCGCAAGGACAAGCGGAAGGAAGTCTATTCGCGTGCTTCCGGGCCGAAAGAGAGATATGCCGAGCGAGATGATGGTTGCCACACCCGCAATAAAAAACGGAAGCCAGGGGAGGGGAACGCCTGTCCGCGGAAGCAGCCAGGCCTGAATCAGGTCGCCGACTCCAGTCCCGCGCAGTGTTACGACATCTTCTCTCAAAAACGCAGCTCCGCCGAGCCACCACGCAAATATGTCCGGCGAGCGAATGAAGAGAATCACCAAGAAAAAGAGGATCGCCGTAAGCATTCCCAAGACGCTTCGCATTCCACCTCGGCAAACGAGCCATACCAGGAACAGGAGGAAGAGGTGGGGCTTTACAAAGAGGAACGCTCCGAGGACTCCACCTCCGAAGTAGCATTTTCGCTCGACGAGGATTACGGAGGCGGTGAGAATAAGGGCAAGAATGAGGCCGAGGCCTCCCCAGCGAAGACATTCGTAGCCGGGTGGAAAAAGACTAAGGACAAACAGGGTGCGCAGTGGAAGGCTTTCGCTGCTCCAGATGAGCCGATTCAACAAGAAAGGAACAAGGAGCAAGCTGGAGAAGGACACGAGAAGATACAGAAGCAGCGATGCCGAGAAGGGGAGCAGCAAAAAAGGCGCAATCACCGGGAGAAAAATCGGCGGATAGATGAAGTGAAAGTAGGGGGGAAGCGCTTGATCGCTGCCGAACAGCTGATTTCCAGTCTGCTGTAGAATTTGGGGATCGTAGGGATTTAGTCCGAGAGCCCAAGATTTTGCGGACACGTAGAAAAGAGCAAAATCATGGGCACCCACGCCGGAAATTTCAGCTGCCGCCATAAATTTAGGGAAGGCTGACTTTGGTCGTCCCTCGTCCATTTTGATCGAATACCGCATCGACTTTCCAGTCGGCGCTTGGGTTTTCGATCGGAGCCTGAGCGGCGAGGGCCAAATAGCCGCCAAAGTTTTGTTTCCCGGTGTCGGTCAGATGAATTTTAGCGTTTAATTTTCCATCGCCAAGATTCCCGTTGTCTTTGACTCGAAATTGCCCCTTTCCGTTCGCGCTTCCGAGAGACGAGTCGAGATTAAGAGCAGATATCGTGAGCAGACCGCTTTCGAGCTTCGCGTTTGCGACGAGAGACAGATTTTTCACTTCGGGAATTCGCACGAGCTGGAAAAGCTTCACCCCGCCGATGAACGCGCCGTTTCGAAGCGCCAGGGAATATTCACCGCTCTCGGGAATTGCTCTCCCTGTCACGGTGTCCCGCTTGAACTTACCCGAAAATTTCCCTTCGAGTGTTCCGGTAAATCCGAAGCTGCCCAAAATCGGATGCGCGGCGAGTGAGAGGTCGTTCAGTGAAGCGGAGTAACTCGTGCTGTTTCCGAATAACGAGTGGTCGACGTCGTATACCAACGTGCCCTGATAGAGCTTCACCGTTCCGGCGCCGGAAGCACCGAGTGTCAGGAGGCTGAACAGGTTCGCGTTGAAGGTTGCACTCTCAATATTCACCGGAACTGGGAAGCGGTCGACCGGAAGCAGCATGTTCAGTTTATCGAGGGAAACCCGAAATGGAGGGCGAAGATTGAGATCCGCGAAATCGAGAGTGACGCCCTTCGGCGAAGCCAACGTTCTCAAATACGGAAGGGCGGACTCGCGGTACGAACCGTAGGGCAATCGGATAATAGTCACGATCAGAAGCAGCGAGAAGAACACTATCGCTTGATGAAGAGCTCTCTTCATGGGGCTACGTGCTCGTTGCCGAAGAGTTCGCTTGAGATTTGGCGATACTGAAAATCTCCAGCGTGGCGCTGTAATCACCAGAGACGGCGGAGCGCACGATGTCGATTTTACTGAGGAACAATGGGCGTTCGCCTTGCTCGAGGCGATGAAGGAGCTTAACGAGCTGATCGATAGCCAGCGACTTGATGTTCAGCGTGAATTCTTGCTTTTCATACTCGAATCCGAAGGCCGTTGGAGTTCGGGATTTCTTCAGATCGTAGTTGTCGTTTCCCATCGCTTCGCGAACGATTCGATCGAGTTGAGCGGTGACTTGCTCGAACGACATTTCAGACTGAGCAAAAGTTTTCTGCAGGTTATCCTGCCGACTTTTCAATGTGACATAACGCTTGAGGATCTTGTCGATCTCGTCAAGCTGTGCACGCCGCACGGTGACTTTTCGATGATTTGTCTTGATGTAATCATCAAGCGAAACACCCATCTGATAGATCCCTGCGACGACGAGACAGATACCCGCAACGCAGACGATCACCTTTTCTCGTGACGCGAGCGCGAGATACCAGAGTGTAACGCGCTTCCAGTATTGCTGAAATTGTCTCGACATCATCTTCCGGCTACCCTACTCGCAGAAGGCAATTTCGGCTGAGAAGCCGACGCGGTTGTTTCCAGTTTTGCCTTTTGGATCCACCTTTACATCGCAAAATCGATCTTTCCTGGCCTTGAGCGCGGAGCTCAAGGTCCCTATCGAGAGGTTGTCTGCGACCGAACCCCGGAGAGTCATTTTTGAGTATCCGATGCTAATAGCTTCGACCGAAACGTCGAGCGAAGGTCCCGCAGCCGACACAAGCTCCTTCAGCGATTCGAGAGGCGACAAGGAGGAGAGCGATCCCATTCCACGAAGCTCTTCCTCGAGCGTATCGAGTTTAGCCTGGAGGTATGAGGCTTCACCATTTAAGGGCGCGGAATCCCCCGGGAGCGCGGCGCGAATGGACTCTGTGATTCGATCGTTTACGTCGGATAAACCGGCGGAACTCGAATAGAGCCGTCCCCCGAACCACGTGATGCCAAGAAGAATCGCGATGGAGATATAAAACGCCTCTTGCTTCAGCGCGTTCCACATCGCCGTCCATGCGCGGCGATAGGCAAAAACGCCCTGACGAAAATCCACAAACTTACGCTGCTCTCCTCGCTTCTTCGGGAGAAACTCAGGTGCTACTGCTCCGAGGGCAGAGGCCACGGTTGCGAGGGTCGTCTGCACTCCTTCCGCGACATCTGCGATGCCATCCAGCTCCAAGGGAACGACCGGCCGAAACAGAACTCGCCGGAGATAGGAAAGCTCGCTTTGTGTGCCGATGACATATACCGCATTCGTTTCGGCTTTCAGCTCCCGTTCCAGATTGAGCAACGAGCAGGCAAGCGACCGAATCGAGTTGTCGAAATCACCGTTTGTACGAAGAAGTTCTCGGAGAAAGAGGATTGTTCCTTCACGAATCACGGCAAACGCAATATGCTCTTCCGAGATCAAGGCGTAGGCATTCACTCCAGGCAAGTCGGGGTGGCACAAGAGCGCGAGATTCCCCAGAGCCGACGCTCTCGTCGTCAGCACCTTCGGATCAATCCCGAGTGCTTGCAGTGATGCGAGTGTGGAGGCGATCTCCGACTTCGGCGAGATGGACGAAAGAACATGATATTCGCCGTCACTGGATTTGCCGACGACAACGGAGTCCAGCACAAAATCGTCGATCTCAAACGGCAGCGAATCCTGGACTTGAAGAGGAGCGACCTGCTCAATCTTCTTCTGGTCACGAAATGGAAAGGTGAGGTGAGAGTACAACACCTGTGTAGAGTCGGAGACGGCCAGTGTCGCGTCGACCTCGAATTCTTGAAGCATCTCAAGGTGCACCGGAGGCTCGGAAAACACTTCCGCGATCTCGACCGGGGCTTCTTCTGACTGCTCTTCGGCGGAGACTTCCTCCGCCGAAGGCTCGGTATCTTCCGCGTCGGGAAACGTCACTTCGTCGCAACGAAGCACCAAGAGCCGCTCCCCAGGTTCGCCTTGGATGGCGAGTACTCTGGCGCGGGCTTTCTGGATATCGACGGCGAGGACGGTGGTCATTGTCTTTTACTTATCAGCACAATCGGTATTTGTCTCCTGAGGAGTGAACCTCCGAACGGCTTTGGCTTGGGTCTGGAAAACCGTTTGCTTGGAGCCGGTTTGGAGCGAAGGCGTTTATCCTCCGCCAGTTCCGCCGCCTCCGGTGGAACTGCCGCGGCGTCTTGCGCGAGGCGCAAGCGCAAGGGCGGTCCGGTAGTATTCAACTTTGCCGTCGGTCTCAACCAGGCCCAGGGTGATCTCCATCGCCTCTGGAAGAGCCGGGTTGATGTCTTTCCATTCGTTTCTCCACTTCCCATCGAGCAGGTAGCGAAAATCCATGGACACCACATTCGATGCGAGAGGCAGGACAATGCGGCGTTTTAGCCTCGTCGACTCCAATTGAACGGATGCGGGGACTTCTTCCCGGACAAAAACCATCGTGCGGGAGTCTCCCTTATTCTCGTTCGCGGATACCCCAGCAATCATGGCCTCCTCATCCGAAGCGTTTTGAAGAGAGTAGCTGACTTCGACTGTGCCGTAATTGGCAGGTCCGTCAACAAAAGGTTGAGCCGCGTTTGTGCTCACGAATCGAATTGAATCCCGGGCGTATTCTCCGGCTTCCTTGTTCGTTCCTTCAAGGTAAAGTGCCGCGCCGCTCGCGACTTGCTGATTGTTTTGCTTTCGCAGGGAGAGGGGCGTGAGACTTCGGCTGGTGCTCGAAAGTTCCTTCGTCATTCGCACGAAAAGATAATGGGCGGTCGTCTCCGCGTCGCGAATTTTCTCCGTGGCATCCCGTGCTTTGAGCAGACTGCTTAACACGCCGTACAGGATGGTGGAGAGCACTGCGGCAAGGGCGGCGACCACGACGAGCTCAATAAGCGTAAGCCCGGATTCATCTGTGATGAGACGCCGATTGATCATTGGCTCCCCAATCCGGTCCCAGTCCCCGTCCCAGTCCCCGATCCGGAACCTCCCAGCTGAGGGCGCTCGCCGAACGGATCGCTTACCATGTAATAAAGGAACGAGGTCTCCTCTCCGCTTCCCAGCCCCCAACTGATCGTCAGGTTTATTCTTCTGAGAACGTCCTGAAAGGGGCCAACATCGATGCTCTGCACCTCCATGGTGTAAGTCCAGCTCTTCAACGCCTGTTTTTGGTTGTCCGGCATCTCGCCATCGAAATACCCGCGCTTTTCAAGCAGATCCTCGAGTTTACCTTTGTCCGTTCCCGGCTCCGGCGGATACTGATCGACGTCGAGGAATGTGAGAACGTATTGAGCGAGAAGGGACGCGCGGAAAAGATTTCGCTCTTGCATCATCGTGTCGATGAGCCGGCTCTGGAGCGTGATGATAACGGACAATGCGGATCCGAGCAGCGCTATAGCGACTGCTATCTCGATCAGGGTGAAGCCCTTTTCTCCGCGTTTTCTCATTTCATCCAATCGAATCGTTCGTCACCCTCACTGAGCCGCACTCGGCCTGTCGCCGGATTAATTACCGCCGTGAAAACTTGCTCTCCCGCGAGCAGATGCACTGCGGCAAACTCCGTAGCGCCAGAGCCGAGAAGCCGGATAATCGCGACGCCTTGTTCAACCTCTCTTCCCGAAACGAACGCATCGCGTATTTTCACTTCTCGGAGCGGCTGTTCATCTTCGAGGCTTGGGAATTCAAGCGGACTGGCGAGCTCAATCTCCGCATTTGGATCCCGGAAGACCATCTGAAAAAACTGATCGTCGAGAGCTCCGCTCTGCCGCGTTATCTCTTCGCTCAGTTGCTCGCGAACACTCCCTCGCCGCTTTTCTGCCTCTTTCGCCGATCTGCGCGAGCGTTCTTTATCCGAACGAAGTCGATTCACATAATCAACTTTGCGCGTGCGGCCCTCTCGAATTGGTATCTCTCGCTTCACGTAATAGACATTGCGATCGATATCTAAAACCAGGCGATAGGAGTCTCCTTTTCCCGATGCAGCCTGTTGCACGGCCTCCCAGGTATTGACGAAGCGCCGAAGCTCCGTATTCTGCCGGAGCCCGTCGCTGAGACCGAAGCGGCTCGCAGCGAGCACGGTCATGAGCAACACGAGGACAATAACCACCCCGACTTCGATGAGGGTGAATCCCGACTCTCCGGAATGTTTAGGCATAGAAAAAGCTACGCCGTGTTTTTTCACGGCGTGGAACTTCACGGCTTAACTTCAATATCTTTCTTGGCCCCGTCGCCTCCTTCGACGCCATCGGAACCAAGGCTCCGGAGGGTGAACGATTTTCCACCGCCCTCCGCGATATAGACGAGGGGATTTTTCCAGACATCAGTGAGGTCGTCCTTTTGCGCGAGGGGTACGAACACTCCTCCGCCGGCGTCCTTCCCAGGACCGCTGATGAGTTCTTCCAGCCTTCCAGGGAAGAAATTGAACTGAAGCTTGTATTGCATGAGGTAGCCTTTGATGTTGTTCAGCTTCACTTCGTTCAGCTTGGCTTGCGCCGCCTCGCTCTGCCCAAAAACGTTTCGCCCGACGACGACGTAGAGGAGGGCAATGATAGTGATAACTGCGATGACCTCGATGAGGGTCATGCCTCGCTCGTCCGCTCGGAATAGATTTGATTGATCCTCTGATTGTGCCATCTCTGCCTCGATATTCTTGAAAACGCTTTCCATAGAAACACCTTTTACCGCGTTTTGTCCTGACCGCTAGAACGGCGACGCTTACATCGCCGACAAATTGCTCATTTCCAGCATCGGTAACATTACCGCTGCCAAAATACCACCAACCACGGTGGCGAGAAACAGAATGAGAAGAGGTTCCAAAATGGACGTCAGACTGCTGACAATTGCAGAAATTTCAGAGTCATAGTTGTTCGCAGCACGGAGCAGCATCTGCTCCAACTGACCCGTTCTCTCGCCAACGGCCACCATCCGGACCAGCAGCTTCGGAAAGGCTCCGGAGCGATCAAGCTCAAGGGCAAGCGAGCTCCCTTCCCGAACTCCGTCAGCGGCCTTCTCCACGATCTCCTCAAGAACGACGTTCCCGATGATCGTCTTTGTAATCGTCAACGCTCCCAAAAGCTCGACCCCGCTTCCGAGCAGTGTTCCCAGGTTTCGGGCGAATCGACTGCATGAGACCTTCAAGATGAAGTTCCCAATCATCGGCACTTTCAGCATGAGCGCATGGTATCGATATCTTCCGGCCGGAGTTTTCGTGTATTTTTTGAAACCTGTAACAACCAGTGCTCCGAGGATTACTAGGACAATCCAGTAACTCTGCAAGAAGTTGCTGACCTCGATCACAAATCGCGTCGGGAAAGGAAGCACTCGTCCGCGATCAGCGAAGATTCTGGTAATCTGAGGGACGATATATGTTAGTAGCAAGACGATGACGCCGAAGCAGAGCGTCAACATCAAAATCGGATAGGTGAGGGCCGAGCGCACTTTGCGGCGGAGAGCAGTTTGCGATTCCAACAAATCCGCAAGCCTCTCGAGCACTCGATCGAGCGAGCCGCTGGCCTCACCTGCGGCGACCATGTTTGCATAGAGTCGAGGGAAAACTTTCGGATGCTCTCGAAGGCCCGCAGCGAGAGTAGAACCTTCGTTCACCTTATCGGCGACTTCCGCTATGACGACTTTAAGACTGCTGTGATCTATTTGTTCCGCAAGTGCGCGGAGAGCTTCAACAAGAGGCATGCCGGCCGCGGCCAAAGTTGCGAGCTGCCGAGTTGCGATGGCAAGGGTGCCGCCGTCGACTTTTCTTTCCTTCGGAGTTTCTCCCCCCGAAAAAAGCGACTTTCTCGCGGCTTTTGCCTGCGCTTCTTCGAGCACGGTGGGGAATATACCTTGACCCTTCAGCCGCTGCCTCGCCGACCGTACGGAGTCCGCATCGACCACGCCCTTAATCGAGCGGCCCTTTGAATCCAAGGCTTTATATTCAAAAACAGGCATAATTCAGCGTGGTCTCGACTGCTCGAAGTCGGCTACTCAAGCACGTCATCCTGAGTAACTCGCAGCACCTCTTCTACGGACGTAATTCCCCGAAGTACCTTCATCGCCCCGTCGTGACGAAGCGTAAAAAGATTCGCCGCTGCGGCCCGGATCTGGTTTGCGTCGGCACGCTGCATGATTTTCGCCCGAACATCGTCATCGATGAACAGGAATTCGTGAATACCGCATCGGCCCCTATATCCGAGTCCCTGACAGTGTTTGCAGCCCGTGTCTTTAGCTCGATAAACTGTGGGCTCGCCGATGTCGGCGCCGAGTCCGAGCTCTCTCCGTTCTTCGAGGCTCAGGATATACGGCTCCCGGCAGTGCGGACAAAGAGTTCGAATCAGCCGCTGTGCCATCGCTGCGAGAAGACTGGACGCAATCAGGAATGGCTCGACACCCATATCGAGAAGTCGTGTGATTGCGCCCGGTGCATCGTTTGTGTGCAACGTCGAGAAAACCAAGTGTCCAGTGAGCGATGCTTGAACCGCGATTTCAGCGGTTTCCAAGTCTCGAATTTCCCCGACCATTATGACGTCGGGATCCTGACGGAGAATAGAGCGGAGACCATTCGCGAAGGTGAACTCAATCTTATGGTTCACCTGCATCTGGCCGACACCCTGAAGTTCATATTCGATCGGATCCTCAATGGTGAGGATATTTTTGTCCTCGGAGTTTATGTGCGAAAGGCATCCATAGAGAGTCGTCGTTTTTCCGGACCCCGTCGGACCAGTAACCAGGAAGATTCCGTGACTCTTCTTCACGATCTTTCGCACGCTCTCGAGGATAGTCGGCATGAATCCCAGGCTCTCGAGCTCGAGACGAACTTTTGATTTGTCGAGAAGTCGCATTACGATCCGCTCTCCGAAGCGGGTCGGGACTGTCGAAACACGGATGTCGACATCTTGTCCTGCAATCTTGATCCCGATACGGCCATCCTGCGGAAGCCGCTTCTCGGCGATATCCAGATCGGCCATGACTTTCACGCGCGAGAGAATCGCCGGCTGAAAGTATTTGTCTTCACGATCAACGTCTTTAAGAACGCCGTCAATTCTGAAACGGACTTTTAATTCTTCTTCCCCCGGCTCGATATGAATGTCAGACGCCCGTTCCGTGGCGGCACGGAAGATGAGGGTGTTCACGTATCGGATGATCGGTGCGTCGTCATCTTCTGCGTCGGTCACGTCGATCTTCAAGACCGTGGATATTTCGTCAGATTTCTCTTTCTCCGCTCCGTCCAGCGCACTTGCTCGATCCGTCATCAAGCTTGTTCTGACGCTGTTGATCGCCCGGAGAACCTCTTCCTCGGGACTGACAATGAGTCGGACCGGCTTTCCGTAGCAGCATCGGAGCACGTCGAGGGGCTCAGTCTGAAGCGGGTCGCATGTTGCAACGGTGACAAACTGAGCGTCCGCCGCGATGGGGACGACTTTCCACTGTTTGCCCCACGAACCGATGATGCGTGAGAAATCCCCCAAGACGAGATCTCTCGGCGGATCGATCTGCCCAAGATTCGGCTGGAATTCAAGTCCAATCGACTGGGCAAGCTGCTTGAGCTGCTCAGCGTCAATTGCCGGGGTAACCTGTCCGCGATTTGCTGCTGCGCGATCGGGCTTCGACTCAGACGCCGACTTTCCGTCGGCATTCCCATCTTTCCCTGCACGCGCTCCAGGCGCGTTCGTATGTAGTCCCGGTGTCTCCATCCCTACAACACTTCCTTAGAAGGCTCTCCATTCGTTGCGGCCGAGGCCGATGCTATCTGCTGGCGAAAGAGAATACCAAAGGTCTTCGGCAGAGAGCGAAGCTTGGAGAGCCTGAGCATCAGCCCGCGACCCAAATGTTCCGAGACACACGAACGGGATGTCTTCTTCACCCTGTCGAAAGAGATAGCGTCTACCTATGGTGAAGAATTTTCCAGGTGATGAACTTTGCGAGCCCAAGACGACGATTCCGACGGTCCTTTCCCCGTCGGCATAGTGAAACGGCAAGTCCATAGTGGGATTGCCGCCAAGTTGACGGAGCACGACATACGTCTTCGCGGCCGAGGTCGCGGAGCTCGTTTCCGTTGAATTTTTCATCGTCGAGCGTGAAGCAGCTGCCGGCGGATTACCACCACCTTCACCGGGAAGCTTCGGTTTAACGGTGAAGCTTAATTCTTCGCCCGAGCTTTTTTCGATCACTTCCTTCCCGCCGGCGAGTTCACGAATTCTAGCCGCCGTCCGCGCTTCCGCTTCTTGTTCATCGAGTGACAGGTTTCTCGCGCCCTTCGGTCGAGTGATTGTTCCTGGAGTGATGTCCCGCGGAGGCAGGTCTTCGGCGACTTCGTCCATGTTCGCGCTGTCGAGCACTTCGGAGCGATCCGGTTCGGCTTCAAGCTTTTCGATTTCGCTCTTCATTCGGCCGGATTTCTCCTTCGTCTGTTCCCTCGCCACGAACTGATCGGAGACGACCTTTGGCGTGATGAAAATGAGCAGGTTGTTCCGGCGGCGAGTGCTGTCGCTCCGTTTGAACAGATGTCCGAGCACCGGAATGTCTTCGAGGAATGGAACTCCGCGAGTGGCATCGCTGACCTCATCGGATATGAGTCCTCCGGTTACGATCATCTGATTACTCTTCACCTCAACCGTCGTCTCGGTCGTGTTTACCGAGGTCGTCGGTCCGTTCGGATCGTTTTGCGTGCCAGACACGACACTCGAGACTTCGACAAAGATTTTCAGAACGACGAAACCGCCGGCACTGATCTGCGGCGTGATTCGCAGGGTGATACCCACATCTTGCCGTTCGATACTGTTGAATGTGTTGTTCAAGTTGGTCGCATTCGTCGAGGTGCTGGTGATGAACGGAACGTTCTGACCAACCACGATTTCCGCCTCCTCGTTGTCGGTCGCGAGGATCGTCGGCGAGCTGAGGACGTTTACGTTCGTGTTCCGGCTGAGCGCGGAGATGAGCACCGCCTGCGAAGGCAACGTAATTCCGCCGGGCAGCACGATCGATCCGCTGCTGGCCGCGGCGAGAGTCAAATCACTAAGGGCGGCGGGATTCGAGATGAGGTTCGTGAGCCCGCCGAAATTATTCTGACCGATGGCTCCGAAATCGTCCGTTCCGAGCGCCGTCGTCCACTCGACTCCGACGCCTTGGCTTCGATCGAGCGAGACCTGCATGATGGTCGCCTCAACGAGGACCTGCTGCCGGCGGATGTCGAGGTCATCGATCACCTGCTTCAGCTTCTCATAGTCAGACTTCGAGGCGTTTACGACCAGCGAGTTCGTCGAGCTGTCGGCGCTGATAGAAATGTCGCCGTCGAATGCGACCTTTCCGCTTGTTGGGTTGCTCGGATCGGTACTGGTTAATGCCGCCGTTCCCGAGAGGCTTCCCGACAACCGATTGTTGTTCCCGGTGCTGTCCCGTCGAGAGTTCCGGCTGCCGCCACGAGAAAGCGAGCTTCCTGAAGTCTTCGACTTTTTGTTGGAACTCGAACTCGAAGAGCTTCCGCCTCCACTCCCCGAAATCAGCGAATTCAATATGTCGGAGAGCTCTTCGGCGTCCGCGTGCTTCAGGCGATAGACATAGAACTTGCCGCCTGATTGGTCGGTTTTACTATCAAGCTGTTCGGCCAGTGCTTTGACCTTTGCCGTAAGGAGCGCATCCGCAACGACGATGACAGAATTTGTTCTTTCATCAGCGATGATCTTCAGCGGGAGCGTTCGCTTATCTCCCGCGACAACGCCGAGCGATGCGTTCTGCGTAGTCGGAGGCGTGACGCCCATCGGCGGAACGAAGTTCACTGGACGGGGCTGTGTGCCGAGCTGCGCCCGAGACGCGCTCTCCTTGTCCTTGTCCTCACCGAGGATTTGCTGAATTTTGTCCGCGACGTCTTTTGCATCCGCGTGGAGGATCGGGATGATCGTTATGTCTTGGTCAATCGCGGGAACATCAAGCTCGTTCACGAGCTCGATCAGACGCTTGATGTTCGCTTCTGAGTCGATGACGATGAGGGAATTTGTTCCAGCAAAAACCGAGAGCAGGCCGTCTTTCGAAATAAATTGATTTAAGATCGATTGAAGCTCCGAAGCTTGGGTGTGTTTCAAGCGAACGAGCTGAGTGACGAGAACATCTGACGGATGCTCCTTTCCGCCTGCAACAATCGGAATCGTGCTCTTTTGGGCATCTTTTGTATTAATGACTTTCCAGATGTTGCTGCCAAGCGGGACGGTTGTGAAACCTTTCAGCAACAAGATCGATTCGAAGATTCGAACGGCTTCATCCACCGACACCGGAGTGGTCAAGTGAACCGTGACCTTACCTTTCACGTTGTTGTCGACGATGTAGTTCCGCTTGGTGAGCTTGCTGAACGCTTTTACCAAAGTCGCAATTTCGATGTCGGTGCCGTTTAAGAGCGTGGTGGTCTCTCCGCCCTGAGTGGTGCTGAAGTCCGGTTTGTCGGATTTCTCGGTATCCGCCTTCACGGACGCCGGAACTTCTTTCTTCGCGGCATCTCCGCCGGCACCCGATTTCTCTTCGACGAGATCGAGCGGGAGCGGCTTTATCTGCCCGTCGTCGATTGTCTCCGATTCAAAATCGTTCTTCCCTCCGAAGACTTTCGTGTACTCGTCGGGTTTCACTGCTCGTGGGCCGGGTTGAGGCTTGCTCTCAGAAAGTGCCGGCTTTGCCGGAAGCGAGAAGAAGACGTTTGCGGCAACAAGCGTGACGAGGAGGAGCACCGCAGCTACCTCTCGAGAGCCCCCAAATTTTTTATGCCAATTAATCAGGCTCATTTTCCTATCGAATCGAGTAACGCAAATCGGTCAATTGCGAGTTCCGTTCAACTTTCACTGCTACGGATCGCTCATTCTTCAACTGCTCAAAAAGCTTTAATGCCTGCGCTGGATCGCTGAGGCTATTATCATTTACGGAGAGGATGATATCCCCGTTCTTTAATCCAAGTTTTTCGTAGAGGCTACCACTTCGTATGGCGAAGAGGCGCATACCAATACTCTGGCCATTGCGGAAGTAGGGGACCGCACGAGCCTGCGACAGAAGCTGCGGGAGATTCGCCAGGGCCGACGAGAGTTCCTCTTCAGGGACGGTAAAATCAGTTTGATCGGCGCCAGGAGGGGCTGTTGAGTCGCCAGCAGGGCCGGCCTCTTTATCCGCGAGAGCAAGCACTTCAAGCTTTCCCGAGCGTTCTATCGACACTCTATCAGACTTGATCTCGACGAGACGCGCTTGAGCGAAAATTTGTTCGTTCACCTCGAAGACGTCCTGCGCTTGCTTTGTCGAGTCTTCGATTATCGCCATCCTCATGCCCGATGAGGATTCATTTACCGCAATCAGCTTCAATTTCGAATTATTCACGGGTTGAGCCGCAGGTGTCGGAGCCTGCTCGGGTCCTTTGGATTTTCCGAAGAGTGAGCTCGTCGAGATATTCTGAAAGCTCTCGAGAGACGATACCGCACGCTTCCCGATGTCATCGCCGAAGTTCGGAAGTTCAAGAGAGGGGAGACCAGACCGCGATGAAGTTTGAAGCATCTCGCCGGTTTTATAAGCCAGAGCGATCGCAAGAAATAGGCAAAGCTGCCCGAGCCAATACGCAGCACCCTGAAGGGTGTTCACGGGCGGCGGAGCTTCGAACTGCCGAAACAGTATTAAATGCCAAAGCTTACGAAACAAATTACCTGCTTCAAGTGAGTCAAACCTAGGTAATATCTGCCTATTCTTCGGCTGATGGGCAATAGGTCAAAAGCCGTGCGGCGCAGAAAGACTTCTATTCTTCTCGCGATGGTGAATGAACTTGCGAATCGTTCATCACCTTTAAAATCGTCAACAATGCAGCGCAGATCTGAGCCGATGAGGGAATCGGCACTCCGGGGTTCTCCACTTCGAGCGGCGAGGATTGAAATACACTCCCCGATGACTCGTCAAACACCGAACCATCTCTTTGACAGATGATCCTCGGCAAATCTTCAATCCGGACATCCGACTGGGACGGTTCAAGTATCAAGAGCGGTCTTCCTTCGGTTCCGGAAGGGGGAACCGTCAGGAAATGCGGCTCTGCTCCGGCGGCTTCGAGATACAGGAACGTGAGGGGTAGACTCTTCGATACGAGAATCGGTCGCAAACGGAGCGCTTGCTGTGCCTTGGCACTCCATCCTTTGACGATGAGCTGCCTGCTATAACGCTCGAGCTCGAAGTCGCTTAATCTCGTCATCCCGGACCCCGCTGTATTAAGAGCCGGAACTCCTTCGCGGAAGGGAGTGGGCTCCCGAGCACACGGTGTCCCTCCTCTTTTACCGATCGAGTGACGTTTGCCAGCGACTCCTGTGACGAGAAGAGCACTTCTAAGACCGAGTTCGGCACGGCTTCTTCCAAGGCGAGCTTCGTGAACAAAAATGTATGAGGGCAAGTTCGCGCTCTCAGATCGATTGTTGCATCAATCCTCAGCGAACATCCAAGTGGACACTTCTCAGAAGCCGGCACTTCGCTTCTGGTCCACCTGCCCTTTCGTCCTTCGAATTTTGAGAAGCTGCTCTTTGATTCGCCTGGTGAGGACATCAGCCGCACGATCTCGGCGGCCTGCAGCACGCCGATGAGCCCCGCGACCGGGCCGATAATTCCTGCCGATTGGCAGCTCTGTTCCTGATGGGAGAGGTCTCGCTCGGCATGTTCACCGAAGAGACAACGAAGACATCCCCGGATGCCGTTTCGAGCCGGGACGCCGAGACAAACGCCGGTGAGCTCTATCGCGCCACCGTAGCAGAACGGGATGTGCGAGAGCGTGCAGTAGTCGTTAATGAGAAACTTTGTTTCTATGTGATCGGTGCAATCGAGAACTGCCGAAGCTTCGGAGAGAATCTCGTCGCATGTTCGAGCAGTCAGCCGCTTCTTCACGGCAATTACTTCGTGGTTTGCCCGTTCTGCTTGGGCGTGGAGCCGTTCAGCCAAGACTTCCGCCTTGTTTCGTCCGATATCCTTGTCGCTGAACAAGAATTGCCGGTTTAGGTTCGAGAGTTCGATATTGTCGTCATCGACGATGTGAATTTCGTACCTGTCTCCAAGCGGGAGCCGTCGTCCGAGCTCAAGTGCCGCAGGATGTCCTAGCCCACCGGCTCCGACGCACACAATCTTTTGAGCTCCCGCCATTCGCCGCCCGAGTAATTCAGATCAAAAAAAGCCCCGGCAGTGTAAGCCTGTCGCAAGCTAACGCCTGTCACAAGCTAACACTGCCGGGGCCCTTAAAACGAATCCTAACGATTCGTTCTAGTTTCCGGACTCAATCGACTCGATTGCGTCGCTGATTCCGAGTTGCTTTGCTCGGTCGCAAAGGCTCGCGAGAGAAACCCCTCTCAAGGTCGACTGGAAGGATCCTTCGATCTCGTTCCATACGACGTCAATCAGTTCTGCGAGTGCCGGAGCGTTTTCTCGCGAATCTTCTTGGAGCTTCGGACGGAGAGCCCGCATGACTTCTTCAAGACGAATTTCTTCCGGCTTCTTTGCCAGGGAGTATCCGCCTCTCGGGCCGCGCTTTCCGATTACAACATCGGCTTGACGCAGCTTTGCGAAGATTTGCTCCAAAAAGCGCTGCGGAATCCGCTGGCGCTTCGCGATTTGTCGAACTTGTGCCGGTCCGCCCTTGAGATTGTATGCCAGATCCACCAGGGCCATGATCCCGTACTGCTCTTCTCTTGAAAGCTTAACTGCCATAATCTCTCGTTTTGCTCCTCAAATATGCACAGGAAATTTTGCTCAAAATTGTTGCTCTATCCCGCCGAGATAATCCCGCCGGAATTTTTCGTTCCGCCAAGAATCTCCACCGAGATTCTCGACCGAGTTTTCGGTCGCGACTTTCGGATATCCTTCACAATTCCCGAAAATCCCACTCGGAACTTACCGCTCTCGGGGTTTACCTCAGCTCAAAAAGAAAAAGCAACCAGAGGTGCGCAATTATTTCTAACCCATTGTAATTCCTGATGTTGTTTTCAGACCAACCTCGCAAAAAATGCAAAACAGCCGGTTTTTATGTGTTTAGAGAAAGACAGTGCCTTAGTGTGTGAGTTAACTCCTCTATCTTTTTGCTGATAATCACGAAATTTCTCTCTTTAAAAGCGGTCACGAGCTCTCTCAGATCCACGAGATTCCACGCTTCATCGGGGACAGTGTTTTTCAGACGGCCAATCTTTTCTTCACCGTAATCAAGCAGCAAGCGTTCGCCGGTGCGCTGAATCCAGCGTGAGGCGTGATCGCACGCTTCGTTTCGTCGGTTTCCCGACCTTGCTCGCACGTGAACCGGAGTTACTTTTGCGTTCGCAGCATTCTTGAGAAGTGCTTCCCACATCGATAAATTGGGGAAATTCTGCGTTTTTGCTTGAGAGTCCTGAAGCGCATTCCAGGTCCGAATCAGATACTGACTGTCCGTCTGCCAGAGCACCGACGGGTAGAATCGTCGTTCTAGATTTTCGTCGGCGGGAGTTTCCAACTCCTGCTTGAGTCTCAGTTCCTGAATGATCGAAAAGCCGAGCAGGGCTGCCATGATCTCTGCTTCATTTCCCGTAGAAGCCCCGAAGAACCCCACGAATTTTCGTTTGAACTTGGGGGCCACCGACTCCACGATACATGCGCCGCCACCCGACCCATCGGGATTCCCGCTGCCGTCTGAGGAAAGAATGTAATTAAACCGAGGTGCTACGGAAGTCATGTGTCACGTAATAACATACGAAGGAGCATTCAAGGGATTTCCATGACCAGACTGGTTCAACTTCTCACCGATACGCTTGTCATCGTGCGCACTGATCGCCGTGTGTGGTCTGCGTTCGGCTTCGTGGTGGTCGCAATCGCCGTCTGGTCTGCAACTTCTGTTTGGCGGAAGAACGTCGCAGAGAACGAGGTTCACAAGGGGAAGCCGCCTGAGGAACCGGGCAGACGCCAGTCCGTCATCGAATTTCAACAAGAATGGGTCGCGGAGAAAAAGAGACGCGAGGCATTTCAAGAAAACCTTCACCATACCGTTAATGCGATCAAGAACGATCGAGAAGAGATCGAATGGAATGCGAATAGATTGGTCGACAAACTGAACGGTATGACGATGAAGGTTGATCAGATTATTGCGGGCATTGGTCAGACCCGATTGGATAAGGCGAGAATCAACGAGAAGATCGCAAAGCAAAAATCCAAGAACACCAAAAAAGTTATCAATATCGATCGTTCCGAACTCGACATGGCTCGATGAGCTGTGTTCAGGCGGCGATTGTTCACTTCAGTTTGACGATGTAAGCTCCTTCCGGCTAGGCCATCACGTTGCTGCTTCGAGAAAACTCTGTCGGCGTGATACCAGTAAATCCCGGAAGGTATGTCTCGCTGGCTTTCAAATATTCTTCTCTCATTGTTTTCCTTGAGTATCTGCTTCCTCTTTGTGGAGATCGGATACCGCGTACTGGCGTCTGCTCCGCCTCCGCAAGCGATTCCCACCGATAGACCAGAGTTTTATTACGCGCATTCGGGCACGACGAGCGTGCATGACTTGCCAAGGGCGGTGGAGAAGCCCGAGAACACCTTCCGCATCGCCGTTATCGGCGACTCTTTTTCTTTTCCGACATTCATGCAGCTCGATGACGCCTTTCCAAAGCGTCTTGAGCGCATGCTGAACCTGCGAGACCCGGCAAAGGATCCGCTTCAGGTCGAGGTGTTTAACTTCGGGAAGCGAGGACTCTCAACGGAGCTCGAGGTAAATACTCTGAAACAGATTCTGCCCTACAAACCCGATCTCGTGCTTCTTCAAATCACCTTAAACGACACTTCGAGCATGGACTTCGGGACGGCGGTAAGACGCTCTCCAGGGAAGTACCTCTACGGCAATCTGAAGATCACTCCCGAAACTCATCCGATCATGAGCGTTTGGAAAAGTTTAGGTTATGTCGCGCAGCGTCTTCATGCTTCAAAAACGTTGCCCTCAATGATTCGCTATTATCATGATATTTTCGAAGAGCCGAACTGGTCGAAGTTCGCTTCGTCTCTCGAGCAGATGCAGAAGCTGACGAGCAGTGAAAACGTGCGGTTTGCGGCCGTGGTGTTTCCGGTCTTTTATACGAAGATCGATGCTCAGTACCCTTTTCAAGATCTGCACGAAAGAATTGATGGAGAGCTCGTGCGACAAAAGATTCCGTTCCTTGATCTCCGGGATCGATTTGCGGGATTAAATCCCGAGCGTCTTCAAGTGAAGCCCGGGGAGGACACTCATCCGAACGAGATTGCTCATCGTATTGCAGCAGAGAGCATTTATCGTTGGCTGTCTTCGGCCGAGATGCTTCCCGAGACACTTCGAAGTCTTCGGACAATAGATCGGGAGGAAGAAGTGGCGGCCCGGAAGCTGAAGGAGACCGGTCCGATCGTCGAAGGTCCCAAGCAGTAACGGGATAGGGTGACAAGGAAAGGAAATTGACAATTCGGATCTGAAATTTAAAACTCACCGTTCCATGAACGGCCGAATACACTGTGAGGGAGGACGCTTGGTCTCACGACGAGAATTTCTAAAAACATCCGGAGCCGCGAGCGGCGCTTCCGTTGCTGCTCTTTCGGCGATTATGTCGGCGGGTCTAGTCTCCGGCTGCGGAAACAGTAACAGCAACGGTCCAACGGCTTCCGGGGGAACTTTCAACGGGAATGGCGGGGACCTGGGTCAGGGCGATGATGCAATCGTAAACTGCTTTTATGCGTTTAAGCAGATGTCGACGGCGTTTCTCGCTCTGGTGACCGGCTCGTTTTATCCGAATGCTTCGGTGCTTGAGCAGAGCACGATTCTCAGCATCTATCAGCAGGAGATTGTGCAGCGTGAGTTGCTCCAAGCATTTCTCGGAGCTTCCGCGATTCCCGATTTGACGGGATTTGATTTTTCTTCGGTGCCGCTAACTGATCGTCGGCGTGTGCTCGATAAAATTCGGGAATTTAAGGATGTGATAGTCGCCGGTTTCACCGGATCGGCCAGACATGTGTTGGATTCACGAACGGTTGTGCTGCTCGAAAAAATGTCGTCCGTCGACGCACGGCACTCCGCGATGATTCGCAATTTCATTGAGCCGAACAACTCCTATTTCGCGGGAGGCGATGTCGTCACGTCGAGTGGGTTCGAGCAAGCGACAAACCCGTACTATGTGATAGCGGTCGTCCGTTCTTACGACCCAGTTCCGCCGCTCAGCGACGGAGATCTCCCGTAACTTCTATTGTTTCGCCTAACGCCGCCGTCGGCGTTCTTCATCGGTATCGCCGGATAAATTTTCTTTGGAATCGACTCTATGAAATCTGAAACGGATACTCTCTCGACTGCTGCTCCCAAAAACTCTACTCCTCGCCGGGATTTCCTCAAAGCCGGATTCGGAGCGGTGCTCGCGGCCGGAGTACTAAATGGCGTCTACGAGCGAAACGCGGAGGCGGATAATCCGTACAACGCGGAGGTCATTGATGCGCTGAACTTCTTGTATCAGATTAAACTCATCACTGACGGCTTCTACGATCGAGCAAAGAACACCGTGGGACTCATCCCCGATAATGATCGTTCCGCCTTCAACACCATTCGGAATCACGAGAATGGGCACATGAACCTGCTCAAGGGACTTCTCGGCAATCGTGCGATCGCTTCGGCTCCGGCAAATTACACTGGCCGTTTCGACGCGTTTTCAAATTATGCGACATTCCTTTTCCTTGCGCAGGGAATCGAGGATGCGTGTACCGGGGCAGTTCTCGGTGTGCTCCCGTCCTTTAACGGCTATCCCGACACCATCACCTCCATTCTGCAGCTCCGATCGGCGGATGCCCGCCATGCCGCGAAGGTTCGATTGATACGGGGAAAAACACCGTGGATCACTCCAGGCGATCTGAATGATGTTGCGGTGCTGGCCCCACTCTACGCAGGCGAGAATTCTCTGGTGCAAGGCGGAATAGGGTTACCGGATTCCGTTCAAGCTCTCGAGGCCTTTGATGAGCCTCTCAGCAGGGATGCTGTAAACGGCTTCTTCCAGTCAATCTTCGGCTAGGCTCCTCGCTTATCGCGGAACTTGGCTCAGCTGATGTGGGGGGAATACTCCGCGACGGGGCTTGCCGCATGCATTACGGGCTTCCGAACGAGAACCAGACGTCCCTCGCCGTTTGCCGCGTAGGTTTCGCTCTTAAAGAGCACTTCACTTCCCGGATAGAGCTTTTGGAGCTCGTTTACCTGATCTTCTCGAACGATGATGTAGGCGTCGCTCTCTGCAACGAGTGGAGTGAGTTTGTCGGCAAGCGGGATATGTCGATTAGCGTAATACATCGCGGAGTAGAATCGATGACCGAATTGGAAGAGCGGTTCGGTTTCATCGACTTCCGCCCGGACCATCTTCATAAATTGCTCGGGTGAGTCCACGCGCGCGACGGCAGGCAGAACGACCATGTTGATCGCGAACATCAAGAGGAGCATTCCGGCACCACCTGTCGGAGTGAGCACGGAAAAGCGCCCCGTAAAACAAGCTCTCCCCGCGACCAAAAAGCAGATTGCCGAGAGCAACACGACTACCGTTTGAAATGGCGCCGCATCGAAACCGCCGAGGACCTTCTCGACCGTGAGGAGGACCTTCGGCTTCAGGTAGCTGGCGAACTCCGCTCCGGAGATATTGGCTATACACGCGACGATGAGAATTCCAGAAACGGCAAAGAGGATAGCGCCTATTCCCGAAAAAGCGATCGAAACAACTTTTCGCGGCTCGTGCCGAAGATTGCTGCACCTCAGCATGTCATTGAGCCCATACGCAAAAACGTAGGCCAGCGCCGGGAAAGCTGGAAGGAGGTAGACGTCTCGTTTTGCCTGACTGATGGTGACGATTCCGAGAAAGACACCGAACCAGATGACCGAAAAGAGCAGAGGCTCGTTCTCAGGTTTCGAGAGCTCCTGCCGGCGGTTCCAGAGCCAGTAGCCTAGGACCGGGAACAAAAAGCTCCAAGGCAGGAAGCCGGTGAAAGTATACACGAGCCCGAACCAAACCGGTTTGTCGTGCCCGGCCTGGTATTCTTCGTCGACTCCCATAAAGCGACCGACGTTCTCTCTCAAGAAATGGAGGTTAACAAAGTCCTTTCCACCCTCGAGATAGGCGAGAAAATACCAAAGACCTGCCGCGACGATAGAGACCGCCAACGAGAGACCTGCTTGCCGTATCGGCACTTCCCGAATCGCCCGTCGGAACGATCCTCTGTTTCTCACCAGGAGAAACAAAGCGGCCGTGGCCCATGGCAGAACAACTCCCGCAGGACCCTTTGCCAGCACTGCACAAGACATTGAGACCGTTGCGAGGAGCCACCAATGGAAATTCCCCCCGGACGCGCGTGGGAGGAGTCCGGACTCTTGGCGCGCGAAGATTTTGAAAAGTGACCAAGTACCGAGGCACAGCCAGAATGCGAAGCACATATCTACCCGGGCGTGACCGGCGCTGCGGATCCATTCAAAGGAAGTGCCCAAGATCACCGCGGTAGCAAAGCCCGTCGCAAGACCTGAAAAGCCGGCGACGAATAGAAAGGTCGCGCCGAGTGCAAGCACCGCGCAGATTGCCGACGGCAGTCGAATCGAGAACTCGCTCATCCCCCCAAGCGAGAGCGAAGCCATGGCGCCCATCCAATGAAACATTGGCGGCTTGGTCGGAATGTCGCTGATGTCATCGAACGGCAGAATAAAATCTCGCTCCTCGAGCATGTCGCTGACGACGATCGCTTCACGTCCCTCGCCCCGTGTGTAAAACGGACGCTCGTCGAGAGGTAAAACGAAGCTGATGAAAAACACGCTGACGATCGAGACGAGTATGCAAATGAGTTGAATGGAGGATACTGCGGAGAGCCGTTTTCCTGCCTGATTCGGGAGGAGTTCTCCTGCAGGAACACTATGATCCTGATTCATATGTTTTCAGCTTCCGATACGTAAACGAATAAAAAGGTGATCAACTTCCAAAATGAGATTGCGGCGGTTCCTATATCAGACAATGCCGAATATGTCTCCAAAGCGGAAAGTGTGTAGGTTAATTTGCCGATGTCCTGGAAGAAAATACGGCCGCTCAGTTCAGAAAGATACTCTTTCGGCGGGGTTACTCGAGATCGAGCCGGAAGGCCTTTGAGGGGCGGGTGAAGTCGTATTTCGCTTTCCAGGAGTCCGGTAGGGATTCGCGCGGAACCTCGCGAAATCCGAGCTCCGTGAAAAATTCCCACATCTTCGGGGAGACGCTGAGCGCGAAGACGAATTTCTTTCTCTGGGCTCGCCCCTCCTCAATCATCCTCCGGGTAAGGTCTCTGGCGCGGCCCTTTCCTTGGTAGCGTGGGAGGGTGCAGAACTTCGCAAGTTCCGAGGAATCGCCATAATCGATGAGACGAGTGCAGGCGACGAGAGCATCGTTGACCGTATAGAGAAAATAACTGCTGATATTCGTCGCAATCTCGTCGTCCGTTGTCGGCAAAATCAGTCCGGCGAGAATCGAGGGCCGCATGAGCAGCGAGAGCTCCGTCACATCGCCGAGACGCCCCCGGCGGATTTCGTCGGGGTAGTGCCTGGTGATGAGCGTTCCTTTTCCGCGGTGAGTGAACACCTCAAGGAAAAGACGGCCGGCTTTTGCCTCAACCACCACGAGGCTGATTCCAGTCGACACATTTTCTTCGAGGAGAAAGTTGAGCCGATCGGCGCCAACGCTTGTCTCCTCGTTTCCGGCGATGAGCCTTTCGATTTCCGCTGGTGTGAGCTGATAGGCGAGCCGCTTACCGAATTCGACTCCGCGAAACTGAGACAGGAAGAAAATTTTCTTCGCTTGGAGTTTCCCACCCCAATGAGTTGCGGTCTTCCAAAGCAGCTCTTCTTCAAAACGCGGTTTTCGTCCGGATGTACTGTGTCCGCTGCTCGCGATCGGAACTCCCACAACAGGGATATGTCCGAGCGCCAACTCTTCCTGCACGAACTCCCTATGCTGGCCTACGGAAGAGGCCGGGAGGTACGCCAGCGCCAGTCCGCGCTGGCTGAGCTGCTCAACTTCTTGCTCGACCGAGGGCGACGGAACGACCACGAGGAGAGTCCAAATCTGAGCGGCGCTCAGCAGCCTCAAATCCAGAGTGAGGTCGCCGAGTCGTGCGTTCTCAGGAACGGCGATGACGAAAAGCTCGTCGCGGAAGCGATTTCCATAGTGCAGGAGCTCCAGCGCTCGGAGCATCTGCTCCTCGACCGGAGGATCTTGCGGGAACGATACGGGGAAGTTCAAATTAGCTTTCATCACCGGGAGTCAAAAACCGTTTCATCAACTTGTTGCACGCTATATGCGCCAATCAACGCATTCTTGAAAGCAAGTATATAGTATTGGCGACCGCACGTGTGATCGATTTTGATAAATTGTGACCGAAATGGAACACGTGGTGTGCTGGAAGGGGAAAATCAATATTTGCTCGGTCATTCTGCGAGTGCAGCATCAGCAGCAGGCGTCGCAGGCGGAATATCCTTTCGTAAGTAGACCGTAACCTCAGGGCAGTTTCGATAGCGAATCTCTTCGGGCACCCAGCGCTTGACGACCCCCCAACGGAAGAAACGTGAGCGGCAGGTGAAGGTCTCCTCATTCTCAAAATGGAGCTCACCATTTTCAAGCCGGTGGTAGAAGTAGGCTCCCTCGCCGCGTTTTGCTTGAAGGAAATCCGAAATTGCGGAGGACGACAGTACGATCAGATCTGTCTTTCGAAGCTGGCTCTCGAAGAACCTCTCGGCCGTCGAAAATGAGGGAGACAGCGGATCGAACTCGGAGAACTTGTACGGGCCTGGAATTCGTCCGGCTATAGGTCCGGGAAGTCGCACACTTCGTGCTTCGACGAGCATGGTTTTCCCGGTCGGCAGGTGTTCGGCGATCCATTTTGAGGCACGATCTCGAGGATTGGCTTTCTGGAATAGCTCGAGGTTTCCGACTGCAGCGACGAGAGTTGAAGCAAGCAGCACGGCCTCAACCAGGCAAAGCATCAGTCGTTGCTCCGCGAGCAGGCTCACGGCGAAGTCAGCGATGAGCAGAGACGCCGACGGTGCCGCGAAGATCAAGGTGTTTGGGTCAGGATGAGTTTGCATCAGCGGCAGAACCAGAAATGAGAAGACTACCGTCCCGAGCGCGATCACACGGAAGTCTCCGCCAAAAACCGCGCGGGGTAGGATGCCGACCGCGAGAATGAGCAAGATGACCACGGAGCAAAATGGTCCAAATCCCCAGAGGGTGAACTCGAAGACCTTCGTCATCCGTTCAGGAAAGGTAAACACTATTGATTGAAGCGGCGGGACCAAGGGCAGCTCCCCCAGGAGAATCTTTGAGGCACTTTCCGTGAACTCGCCGGAGAACGAGATAAGCGTGCCTGCTTGGAAGGCGTACGGCTGGAAGAGCCTCCACGTCATCCACGTTGAGAGCATCGCCATGATGGAATAGGCGAGGGGCGAGCTGATGGGGTGCTTCTCCGGCGCAATCATCCCTCCTTTTTGCGGATTTGCGCTCATCCCGCGGACCAAGAAGAGAAACGGGAGCAAGGCCGCGAGGAGGAGATTCCGCGGATCGAGCGCCGATGCGAGACCAAAGAGAATCCCGAAGACTATAAAGTGCACGACCGATGACCTTCGAGCTCCCTTATCCTGAGAGGGAAGGACGGCCGCGAGGAGGAGAATGTTTGGAACGACCGCTGCCCAGCTCGACGTCAGCTGATGAGAGTGATGGATCGCCACCGGAAAGAGGGCGTACAGAGCCGCAGCAAGGAGCGCCACCCTGACGGAGAAGGCTCGGAAGCCCGCAAATGCAACGAGGAGCAACACGAGGAGATCGGTCCAGCTGGAGAGCAATCTTCCTGATTCTCGGGACTGTTCCGGGCTCGCGGCGGTGCTTCGAGACCGAAGCGTTTTTACCATTGATGCCGGAAGGCTGCCGTAGACCGGGTAAAAGAGATCTCTGCTGCCGAGGAAGGGGTTCAACGGAGAATTCGTGGATTCGAGATACTGCTGGACTGACGAGGGAAATTGCAGGGAGTTGATGAGGTGATTGAACTCCTCCTCCTCTGGAACCCGATGGGCGTCCGAGCCCCAGTTTCTTGCCGTCAATCGGAACGACAAACCGATGCCGGCGATTACCAACAAAAGCACGACGGCTAAGATTGGAGGTCTTGAAGTCAAAAGCTCTGAATCCTTGCGCAGAATGCAAGTTTACTGGTTCCGATAGTCTACCATTCTTGTTACCTTTCAGTAAGCGATATACTAGTGCTTCGACCAGTTAATCTTGTATGAATCGAGCCTTCGAAGGCGCTTAACTGAATGTCAAAGCGCCAGATAATCCGGATCGGTGGCAGCCGAACTGCGATACAGTTAATTCGCGGTCAGGATCGCATTTAACTGGTCACGGCAATATAACTGTTCACAGCACGAGCGCCCCGCGTGAATCCAAGGGAGGAAGGAATGGAGAGATCTCGTTTAATCGGTCTGAAATTTAAGGTTCTGGATCTTTTTGCGACCGCGTTAATCGTCCTGGTGGGCGGAGGGATGTTGTCTGGGTGCTCGACGACCACTGAGACAAAAATGGTCGGCCTTATTCAATCTTCGAAAACCGATGCCAACGACAATCCTGTGGCGATCTATCTCTGGGACGGGAAATCAGAATACCCGATTGAAGAAAATCAAAACATGACGTCTCTCTTGGAAAAAATCGACAGCAAGGTCGAAGCGCAAGTGGACCTCGTCGAGACCTACGGCGGCGAGAAGACCATCCTCATCAAAAAATACAAGGTCCTGAAAGAGGCCGGCGAATAAAATGCTCTATGTTCTCTATGGAGGACTCTTTCTTATCGTCGGTGTGGCGGTAATCGGAGCGCTCATCGGCTTTCTTCCGAATAAAGCTCTCGGAAAGCTTCAGGAGAAAACACTAAACGCCCGAGAGTCTCGCGATAAGAGTCCGCGGACATGACTCGTGCCGGGTTCCGCAACGAGACTTCCGAAGGAAGTTTCGTTGTGCGGGACGCGCGGCGAAGCCGAGCCGGTACGATAGAGCGCTTTGTTTCAACGAAAAATACGAATGAAAATCAATTCTCTTAGGTGAATTTATTAACAGAGCACTCGTTTCCGACACGCATGTGCATTTCTATCCGGCGTACGACTGGACGAAGGCTTTGCTCGGAGCCGAAGGGCGGCTTTCAGCGATCGGAGGCCGCCTCTATCCGAATGCGGAGCTGACCTCGGTCCTCTGCCTCACGGAAAGGAACTCCGAGGATGCTTTCGCCCTTCTCGCTTCTGGAAAAGTTTCTAGTTTTACGAACGTCTTAAAGCTAGAGCCAGTGTCGCTCCTTGGTTCGCTACCAAACGGCCGGCGTCTCGTGATCGTCGCCGGACGGCAGATTCCCACGAAGGAGCGACTCGAACTTTGCGCGCTGGGAGTGGTCGGTAAGCCACCGGAGGGACTCTCACTCGAGGAGGCATACGATTGGGTGATCCAGGAAAACGGCCTTGCCGTGCTCAATTGGTCGCTTGGAAAATGGACCGGATCGCGGAAAGAGGTTGCACGAAACTTTCTCGAGAGCGGGAAACGGGAGCGTCTCGTACTAGGCGACATCTTGATGCGGCCAGCTGGCGCATCAGAGCCGGAGCTCTTTTCAATCGGAAGGGCGAAGGGGTATCCGATTCTTGCGGGGAGTGATCCGTTACCGATGTCAGGCGAGGAAGGGAAGATCGGGAAATACGTGGTAGCGAGCGAGGAAAAACTCGCGGAAGATGCGCCGTGGGCATCCCTCTCGGCCGTTCTGCAGGACTCCTCGGCGTTTCGACTTGCGGGGAAACGTGAAGGGCTCTTCTCGCTGTGCTCCCGCTCTCTGAAATTTAGGATTGCGCGGATGGCGAAGTGACAGTGCTACTTCAGCGTTTCTGGTAATCTCACGGTTCCTTCGAAAACGATTTCTGCAGGACCGGTCATATACATGTGGTTCTCTACGAGGTCGTGCTTTTTGGCGAGTTCTGCATCCGCCCACATGATCTCGAGGTTTCCTCCACGCAACTCAACTTGGACGTGCCGTGAGCTCTTTCCAAGTTTCGCGAGAGCTACGGCAACGGCGCAGGCCCCGGTTCCGCAGGCGAGCGTCTCTCCGCTGCCGCGTTCCCATACTCGCATCTTGAGATGTGTCGGGCTTACGATCTCCGCAAACTCGACGTTGATTTTCTTAGGGAACATTCGGTGGTTTTCGATAAGCGGCCCGAGTGTCAAAATATGTCTGTCCAGCACACGCGGCACCGCGATGACTGCGTGCGGGTTCCCGACGGATACCGCTGTAAATCGGAACTGCTCTCCCATCACCTCGATCGGCTGATCGATCACTTCGGGAGTTTCCGCTTCAACAGGAATTTTACGACTCTCGAACGACGGTGTCCCCATGTCCACTCGCACTGACGTCACTTCCTCGCCTTCAACGTTTAGGAGGAGGAGCTTATTTCCCGAGAGAGTGTCGATGTTGATGAGGGTCTTTTTACAAAGATCTTTCTCGTAAACGTATTTGGCGACGCAACGAATGGCGTTCCCGCACATCTCGGCCTCTGAGCCGTCGGCGTTAAACATTCGCATCAGGAAATACCCGTCGGCTGCGCTTCCCTTATCAGAAGGCAGAATCAACACGAGACCGTCGCTCCCGATTCCGAAATTTCGGTTCGAGACAAACCTGGAGACTGCCGGAGGATTCGAGACGCGCTCAGCGAAGCCGTTTACGTAAATGTAATCGTTTCCGATTCCCTGCATCTTCGTAAATCGCAGCTCAGTTTTCATAATTGTTTTCTCTCCCCGCACGACACCAGGGTTTTCTTAGCAAAAATTGAAACGAGTTGACGCAATGCGCGCTGGTTAGGAGTCGCCTGGTTCGGGCCGTCTTCGGGAGTTTTCAAGACTGTGGTCCGGTTGTCGTCGTGGATGGTGAGCTCGATAATGTTTTTCTCTCCCGCTTCGACTTCGGGAAGTGCCTCACTCACTTCATTTGCGGCGAGGAGCTCGCCGAGTCGCGCGAGCACGGTTTTTCTTTCGGTCTCGCTGATTACCGAGACGAACGTTTCCGACGGCGCCAAGGATTCCTCGACCAAATCACCGCACTCTTGCCAGAGGACATCCTTGACGAGGTGATAACGTTGAAATCGCGGGCTACGAGTAATCAATATATCGACGACGATCGTTGTCGGTGCGTCCTTCACGACTTCCGGAAGTGGAGGGGCGGTCTCGCATCCAGACACGAAAGCAGCAAGGCCGGCGACCGCAGTGAGCGAAATCTTTCTGACAAATCTATTCTGCATTCCGCTTCTCCAAATTCGAGCCAGTATTTTTCGAAGGGTCCAATGCCATATATTCCCCGTTTTTTCCACGCGCGACGATTGTGTCGTGATGAAAACGCACGTCGTCGGTTTGAGGCCAGTCGAGACTGTAGTGCAAACCGCGACTCTCTCGCCGATACTGCGCGGACAGTACGATAAGCTCGGCAACCAAGACAAGGTTCCTGAGCTCAAGGAGATTCGGAGTGACTTCAAATTTCCAATAGTACTCCCGTACCTCCTCCCGAATGCTCTCCAGCCGCCGCGAAGCAAGTGCAAGGCGTTTATTGCTTCGCACAATGCCGACTAAGTTCCACATGAGTCGTCTCACTTCGTCCCAGTGGAAGCTTATGAGCACCTCCTCGGACGACCGCACCGTGTTCAGCGGATCCCATTCCGGAACGGAAGGCTGTTCACCGACCGACATCCCGTTCGAAAGAACTTTTTCCGCTGCCCGTCTCGCAAAAACAATCGCTTCCAAAAGTGAGTTCGATGCCAGGCGGTTTGCTCCATGCAATCCGGTGCAAGCGACCTCTCCCGCGGCATAGAGTCGGCGGAGCGAGGTTTCTCCGTCGGAATTCGTTAACACGCCGCCACAGAAGTAGTGTGCTGCGGGAACCACTGGGATAGGGCCGGTGGTGATGTCCAAGCCGAAGGACTTGGTGGTTTGGTAGATCATGGGAAATCGGCTTCGAACGAAGTCGGGATCGCGGTGTGAAATGTCGAGGAGGACGTAATCGTCTCCCGAGACCTTCATCTCATTGTCGATCGCGCGCGCGACGATGTCTCTCGGCGCGAGCTCAGCGAGGTGATGATACCTCGGCATGAAGCGATCACCTCGGACCGATTTCAAAATGGCGCCCTCACCTCGGAGGGCTTCGGTGAGCAGAAAGTTTTTTGCTTGTGCGTGGAAGAGGCAGGTCGGATGGAACTGGACGAATTCCATGTTCGCGACTTTCGCGCCTGCGCGAAACGCCATCGCGACTCCATCGCCGGTGGCAACGTCGGGATTCGACGTATAGAGGTAGACCTTCCCCGCGCCGCCGCTCGCGAGCATTACGACTCGGGCGGAGATGGAAAGCACGCGACTTGTCGCGCGCTCGAAGAGATACGCCCCGGTTACTTCTCGTTCTTCTCCGGCGCCCGAGGTTATGAGGTCTATGACGAGGTGGTCGGGCATCCAGGTAATATTCGGATGAGCTTTCGCCCGTTCGTATAGGGCGCGCTGAATCTCCGCCCCGGTGGAATCTCCCGCGTGAAGAATGCGGCGCGCAGAATGGCCTCCTTCCTTCCCGAGTGAGAACTCTTTCCCTTCAGCTTGACGGTCGAAATGGACGCCTATGCCCTCGAGGTAGGAAACGGCTTTTGGGCCGTCCTCGACCACGAGATCCACAATTTCGGGTCTACAAAGTCCTGCTCCGGCGGTCAGCGTATCGGAGATATGTGCCTGAAAACTATCAGTTGGATCGGTCACCCCGGCAATCCCCCCTTGGGCATATCGGGTATTGCCCTCATTCGGATTGCTCTTTGAGACGATAACTACTGTACCCTGGTCCGCCACCTCCAGGGCGAACACAAGTCCAGCGATGCCCGAACCTATTACTAGAAAATTTGTGGCAAACATTGTAGGATAACTATAACATTTCGGAGAAGCGGGTCACTGGACAGCTCAGATTAGACTCTAACAGCTAAGAAGCTCTAACCATCTATATGCAAGCTCGTCTAAAGATTTTACTAGTCATCCTCGCTGCTTGCTTTGCGGCTGAAATTTCGGAAGCTCAGACACTGTACGTGGTCCGAGGCAGCCGTGGATCAATGACATTTACTACCCGGAAGCCGGTTGAAGGGCAAAACTTCAAAGTGCTGAGTACTCGCGGGCCCACGTTCTCGCGTTTCTACAGCCTCGGCATACGATGGCGACCAAGGCCCATAAAAAGCGTCTATGATGAGCTTATTGCGGGGCTCGCGAAGGAACACACTCTCGATCCGAGCCTTGTGAAGGCGGTTGTGCATGTGGAGTCGAGTTTCGATCCGAAGGCGACGTCGCCTAAGGGAGCGATGGGTCTCATGCAGCTCATGCCGGGAACCGCCGTTCGTTTTGGAGTTGCAAAGCCCTATCGTCCGGAAGAAAACGTCCGCGGAGGGGTGAAGTACCTGAGGGTGCTTCATGACCGGTATAATGGTAATGTCCGCCTGATGCTCGCTGCGTATAATGCGGGCGAAGGCGCGGTCGATCGAATGGGGGGGATCCCGCCTTACGCCGAAACGCAAACCTACGTGCGGCGAGTAATGCAGATGCGGGAGCTCTACGACTGTGCAAACTCCGGAAGACAAGATTGTAAGGCTTCATGATGTGAGCGAGAAACGCTCATCGGCGGCCTCCGTTCATCCAACAACCTCTGCTTCAAACGACGCTCAAGCCACGAGCGCAGCTGCTGAGCAAGACTACAGCTGGGGAAAGCGCGCGCCGAATATACTCACGGTGCTTCGCATCCTTGCCGTCCCCGTTTTCGTAGTCTTGCTGATTGACCCGACACCGCAAAGCCGGCTGTGGGCCACCGCTATCTTCCTTGCCGCGTCGTTTACCGATTGGCTCGATGGCTACCTCGCTCGAATTTACCAGGCTGAGACGATCCTCGGGACGCTGCTCGATCCGCTCGCCGATAAGGTTCTCGTCACCGCCGCTCTGGTAATGCTCGCGGCGGAGCCGGGGGATATGCGGGTTCCGGCATGGGTCGTCGTGACGATCCTCGCACGTGATCTCCTCGTGAGTGGTCTCCGGTCCTTGGCCGCGGTCAAGGGCACGATTGTCGCGGCGAGTCGGGCGGCAAAGCATAAAACCGCTTGGACCATGGTCGCTATCGTCTTTCTCCTGATCGGTCAGACGTATACGTTTTACGGCACAGCGGTGAACTTCCATGTCGTCGGAATGCTCGTACTTTGGGGGGCGCTGTTTTTGTCAGTTGCCTCGGGGCTCGAGTATGCGATCAAGCTGAGACGGATGTTTCTCTAGCGCCCACTCAAACGTCCTCGTCTTCTTCCTCCTCGGCCTCGATGCTCGACTTTCGAGAAATGACGAGAACGATTTCGCCTTTGATGGACGCTTTATTCTTCATCTCGGCGAGTACGGATTGAACCGTTCCCCAGAAGCACTCCTCGTGAAGCTTCGTCAGCTCGCGGCCGACGAACACCTCGCGTGCGGGAGCGAGCTTTTCAAGCTCCCCAAGCGTTTTTAGGATTCGATGCGGAGACTCGAAAACAATCGCAGTGATGTCGAGCTCAATGAGAAACTGGAGCGTGCTAATCTTCCGGCCGGGCCGTTGCGGAAGAAAGCCCTGGAAAACAAATCGATCGCTCGGAAGTCCGGAAATGGACAGCGCAAGCACCGCCGCACTGGCGCCCGGCACTCCCGTCACATGGAGCTTTTCCTCACGACAAGCTCGAACGATCCGATACCCCGGATCGGAGACCGCCGGTGTTCCCGCCTCCGATACCAAGGCAATCCGCTTCCCGCTCTTCAGGAGGGAGATAACCTCCGAAACTCTGCCTTTTTCATTGTGTTCGAAATAGCTTTTTACCGGAGTCTGAATTGAGAACCGCCGTGCGAGGGTAGAGAAGCTCCGAGTATCCTCCGTAAGGACGAGGTCGCACTGTTGAAGTGTTTCAACAGCCCGAGTCGAGAAGTCGCCAAGATTCCCTATGGGGGTCGCGATGACGATGAGCTCTCCGGGATTAATTAGTTGATTGGCATTGATGGTGCACCGTTGCGGTTTTGAAACAAATAAAGCATATCGTCGACCCCCCGGCGAATAATCTTACTGGCGGCGCTCCGGAAAAATAAATGAGCAAAGCTCGTTTATTTTGTGCGGCACGCGAGGCGGAGCCGGGTCGGCAGGATATCGTGTTGTGTTCTGAACCACGATTCGAATGAAAATCAATATCCGCCTCCTCGATTAAAGACTACAGCGTTAAAGCCCGCATTTCGCGATCTCCACTTTTTCGCTTTCTCCTCGATCTTTTCAACCTTCCAAAATCGGCAATTGGGAAACGCCTCTCGTCCTCGACACTACCAAGTTCTCTCGGTGTCGTGGGCGGGTGGATGAATCGGAGAAGGGAGGAAAAATGCGACAGTTCTTTCGAGATCTCGGTCTGGCGCTCTTCTGCATCTTGATCGTCGGCGGCCTCTGGGGCTTCGCTTTCTGCGGTGTCGGCGGGACGGCTCTGTTCTCGCGGGCCGCCGTCGGCAACCCCGGAATGAAGATCTTCATCGTCGCGAGCCACGCGACCATCGCCGGAATGCTGCCGTGGGCCATGATGGGCGGCGTGCAGCACGTAGACGGCGACGAAGTTTGGCCGCGCCGACTCGCAGGAATCTCGTCCATCATCGGCTACCTCGCAGGGGTCGTGACGGCGGGCCTCTTGGGCTTCGGCTACTGGTGAGCGCCGGATGGGCTGGTTTGACGGAACGGTGAAACCTCCAGATGTATTTTTGGGGGTCCGCCATCCCCAAGTACGCTGGAGGTTTCACCGGTTCGTCAAACCCGCCACGTGTTTTTCAGCACTTCCACGCGTTTCCCCCGTGCGTTCCCTAACTTTGCCTTGGTCAAAAAAGTCGAGTTGCAATAAATTGCAACGATGGATGTTGAAGCCAACACAATTCGCGTGAAGCCACCTTCGGATGCCGCTGCCGTAACAGATTTCGTAAAAGCGATCTTGCGTGAAAAACTCCCTTCGGCGGGGGTGGCCGAGGTGCGGCCTATGACTCCCGACGCTTCGCTCCGGAGATACTACCGAGTCCACTTTTCCTCACCGGTTGAGATATCAAGCGGTCCGGTGACGACCGCTATCGTCATGCTCTTCGATTCGGTCGCGAGCCCTGAGGCGACCGGCAGTAAGATCGACTCCGATCGCGCATATGTTGAAATGGCGGAGTTTTTCTCGAGAAGCCGAGTGGCAACACCGGCGCTGTTCGTCGACGAAAGGCCGAATTCCTTGCTTCTCATAGAAGATCTCGGCGATCGGCACCTCATCGATGTGGCAAAAAGCGGAAACAGGAAGATCGTCGAGCCGGCGTTCAGAGATGCGATTGGTGAGATTCGGAACATTCAAGACATACCGCCGGTGAAATCATTCTTTGCCTACGAGCGGGCATTCCGTGCCTCCACCTATGTCAAAGAGATGGAAGAGTTTCGGGATTTTTGTCTTCTTCCCGTAAATCCCGGAGCAAAGGCGGTCCTGGATACCGAAGCGTTGTTTGCGCATCTTGCACCTGTTCTCGAGAACTTCCCGCAGACACTCGTTCATCGCGACTTCCATGCATGGAATCTTCTCGTCGATGCGAAGGGGAAAGTTTGGGTGATCGATTTTCAAGACGCCCTCGTTGCCACGGTTCCCTACGACCTCGTGAGTCTCATAAATGATCGCGACATGGATTCCGTATTGGGTGAGGAGCTGTATTGCGACTTGGTGAAGTACGGCGCGGACAGGCTTTCGAGACCCGGATTGTCGCGCGAGGATTTTCTGTATCAATATGACCGCGTATTGCTTCAACGGGATCTGAAAGTTTCGGGGAGATTCGCGAAGCTCGTCAAGCTCCGAGGTCTCAACCATTACGGGCTTTGGATCGCAGGGACTCTGCGGCGAATCGGGCGGACTCTCGAACGAATAACTGCGCAGGGTCCGGAGTCCAATATATACGCCGAATTTTTAACTTCGGTCGCACCGCTCCTTCCCGAGATTGATGCGGGACGAAAGTCGCCGGTGAGATTCGTCTAAGAGTTGGTGGTGAGGTGAGGGGGGAATGACACCGCAGGAACGAAAACAACTCGCGGCCAAGACCGATATTCTGCTTTTGGCGGCTGGCCGCGGCGAGCGGCTGAGACCGCTCACGGATACCATTCCAAAACCCCTGGTGAAGGTCGGGCCGAAGGAGCTCATCACTTGGAACCTGGAGCGAATCGCCCGGGCCGGGTTTAGTCGGGTGTTTATTAACCTTCACTACCGGGGAGACCAGATACGGGAGTTTGTCGGGGACGGGGGGCGTTTCGGACTCCAGGCCGAATACTCCGAGGAGCCGGTTCTCCTTGATACCGGGGGGGCGATAAAGAATATCGAACCTCGCCTAAAGTCTGACTCCCTGGTGACGATAAACTCCGACATCCTCCTTGGTGAGGACTTCGAGCTCGAGTCAGTCCTAGAAAGTCACACTCAAGACCCACGGAAACCACTTGCGACTCTGGTCCTCAGGCCCGATAAGGACGCAGAAAAATTCGGTTTGTTGGAGCTCGACGAGAGGCGAAGGATAACCCGATTCCTCGACGTCAGGATCCCTGCGGAGGCTTCGGAGCCCCAATTGAGAGGAATTGGGACCCCGGAATCCGGGTCGGGAAGTGAAGTAAAATCGGCTAATCCGCTGATGTACTTGGGAGTACAGGTGATTTCCCGGAGGCTTATCGAATCGATGCCGGACCGCGGGGCAATATTCAGTATCACCCGGGACGTCTATCGGGACCGCATCCGAAGAGGAGAAATTCTCGGAGGAGTGCTTTACAGCGGTTATTGGTCTGATGTTGGCACACCCGATCGACTCAGTCAGGCATCTAATTGGGTGAACACGGGCATCTGAACGACGGGCCGGAAGGGTTCTTCGGACGATTGATCGAACGTTGAAGATTTGCGGATGAGTCGCAACAACTACTCAGAGTGAATTCGAAACGCAGAAAGAATCAAGCCGAAGTGCAGCTGGGCCGATGTGAGAAATCAAGGTTGCGGAGAAATTTATATTTCTTCTTGAATTTTCAGGTTTCCAGTGAGTCGATAGAAAGTTAGAATAGCGTTTACCGAGTAATTTTTTCGAAAGCGAGCGTTCGGCAGTGGCACAGTCAGTGACAACAACTTCGGCGGGCGAAATCCGGCAAATTGAAACTGAAGTCGTAAGCGAAACAATATCCGCTGCGAGCAGCTCTTCATCACACGGTACGCTTTCATTTGCGGTAAATCTACAAATCCTCTTTGCAGCGTTCGTCCTCTGCGGACTATGCTTTTCAAGCTCAGCTGCAGCGGCCGGGCCGGCAGCCGGCGGAGGTTCGCTCGCTGTTCTCGCGATTGATTCGAAACCATCGGTGAAGAAGGCGCAGGCCACTCGACGGTCTGCGGTTGCGACCGCAAGGAAGCCAAAGGCGGAAAAGGTTGCCAGTCGCGTGAAGAAACGCGCGGCCGTAAAGTACGTCGTCACCGGAGACAAGGGGAAGGTCATCCGGTACAGCAAGGTGAGACGGACATCGGTCTCCCTCCGAGGCAAACGGAAAACGGTTGAGAGCAGTGTCGTTACTGAAACTCCGTATAGCGCCGAAGAAGCAAAGATCGTTCGCCCGAAGATTGAGCAGATCCCGGCCATCACGTTAAACAGTATTGGAGCTCCTGAAGGTCTCAAGCTCCAAACGCTGATCGACGCCGCGGACTTCGCGGGTCACGTTCGGGACAGTCTCGGCAACACTATATCTCTCACCATCGATCAGTCGATGCAGCAAACCGCTGAAGGTCTCCTCCTTAGATGGGGAGTTCCATGGGGATCTATCGTCGCGATGGATCCACGCTCCGGCGCGATACGAGCGATTGCCAGTCATTCAGCATATGAGCCGGGTGGAGAAGAGGTCGCCTTGCGCGGTGGTTTCCCGGCAGCCTCACTATTTAAGATCGTAACGGCAACTGCTGCCGTTGAGCGGGCCGGAATGGAAGGCGATGACATGGTCGCGTTCCGAGGTGGGAATTACACGCTTACTCACGCGAATTACAATCCCGATCAGGCTCGAGATAGGCGCCAAATGTCTCTGGCCGAGGCCCTTGGCCGCTCATGCAACCCAGTATTTGCGCGGGTGGCGCTTCAAAACTTTTCACCGACTATGCTCCAGCGATACGCCAAGCAGTTCGGTTTCAACCAAGAGCTCGGATTCGACGTTCCGCTCGCACAGAGTGTGTTTACGTTGCCGGATGACCATTATGAGTTTGCCCGTACTGCTGCTGGATTCGGCGAGGTGACCACTACTCCAGTCCATGCCGCGGCGATGCTTTCCGGGCTGGCGAATAATGGGGTCATGATGCGCCCTCATATCATTACGCAGATTGTCGACGGGCATGGAAAGCCCATGTATTCGGCAAAGTCTGTGGCGCTTCGGAACGTTGCCCGACCGGAAACGGCGCGCGCGATCATGGACATGATGCAAAGCACCGTTGAGATTGGCACGGCCCGCCGGCAGTTCCGCGGTTCGGCTTTGAATAATATTCCGATTGCGGCCAAAACCGGGACCCTGAGCGGTCAGAATCCGAAGGGTGTTTATCACTGGTTCGTGGCTGCGGTTCCTTCTGATGCTCCTGAGATGGTCATCGCTGTTCTTGTGATCAATCCAGGACGGCACCGGTCGAACAGTGTGCAGATCGGACGGCAGTTCCTCGAGCGCACTTATCTGGCTCGCGAAAAGGACAAACGCATCGAGTCCACTCGTGAACAGCTTCCAGAAGAAACTCCTGCGGGCGTCTCGTAGTCTTTGACCGGTCCGATCGCCCACTAAGCCTCAAATAATTTGCGACACTTCTTGGCGGAGCGAGTTCGCGCTCTTGCACCGCTCCGCAACCACCAAGGGATTACTCGTCCGACGAAGTTCTGCTTCCACTTCTTGTGCTTTCCGCTAAAGGCTGCTTAACAGGCGGCTATGATCGTTTTTCTTCGTAGAACCGCGTTCTTCGGCTTTTGTGCACTCCTCATGGGTGCTTTCGTCCTGGGCGTAATTTCGCCGATGGCGGCCACGGCGCAGCCCTCCCGAGATGAAGATTATCTCGGACCTGTCGACCTCGGAGATGAATACTCAGATTACGCAAAGCCGGTGCCCGGGCGCTCGAGTGGCGGCGGAGGCTCTTCGGTCGGTATGAAGATATTGCTGTGGATACCGAATCGACTGCTCGATGTCGTTGATATCTTTCGTGCGGATGTGGGTGTCGGGCCGGCAAACGGCGCGGTTTTGCGTCTGACGCAGTGGGGACAGGCCGGCGGTAGATTTTTTAATCCGGGTTCCCTTCGTCTCGGAATGTTCGGACGTGATTGGCCGGTGATGTGGGAAGAGCACGATGAGTACGGGGTCGGGCCGGGCTTTATCAAATCCAAAGAGCGGCGTATTGGGAAATACGAATTCGGGCTCGGAGCCGATCTCCTGATCGCAGGAGCATACCTCGGTATTCGTTTCGATGAAGTGGCTGATTTTCTAGTCGGGATAGCCGGCTTTGATATCCTTGATGATGATTTGTCGTGAGTCTCACGCTCGAGTTACTACACATCCTGCCGAAGAACCTGATCAGCCGTGCCACAGGTGCATTGAGTTCCGTTCGCTTTCCGCCCGCGCTCAATCGCCGCATCATCTCTTGGTTTGTGAATCGCTACGGCGTGAATGTCAGTGAAGCGGAACATCCCATCGAGCACTATCCTTCGCTCGGCGAGTTTTTCGTTCGGAATCTAAAAGCCGGATGCAGGCCGATCGATGGAGAGTCGGTCAGTCCCGTCGATGGCGCCATCTCCGAGCAGGGAGTTATCGAAAACGGCACTCTCCTTCAGGTCAAAGGCCGGACGTATCCGCTCGATGAGTTGATTGGAAGGAAAGAGCTCGCCGCTCGCTTTGAGGGCGGGTATTTCCTTACCATCTACCTCGCACCCGGCGACTACCATCACATTCACAGTCCGGTCTCAGGAGAGATCAGCGAATTTATCGCCATCCCCGGCACCCTCTGGCCGGTGAACCCGGAGTCCGTTCAGCGAATTTCCAAGGTTTTTTGCCGGAATGAACGGGTAATTTCCTTGATTGAGACTCGTGACTTTGGAATGGTTGCGGTGGTAAAGGTGGGGGCAACGAATGTCGGGTCTATCGCTCTTGCCTATGACTCGTTCGTATCAAACCGCTCGCCCGTTTCTCGACTCCCCGCTAGAATATTTTTCGAGGCAGTCAAGTTTCTCCGGGCTGTTAAGCTCTTCGAAGTCCTCAATCGATTGTTTGGGATTTCTGCGGAGACTTCGGCGAAGCCTTTCGGTGTCGAGCCGCCTTTCTCCCGACAATATCGAGAGAAAATTTCCGTTGAGCGGGGACAACGGATCGCGACATTTCGCATGGGCTCGACGGTCGTGTTGTTGTTTGAGAAGGGAAAATTTCTTCCGGGCGAGAATTGCCGGAAAGAGCGAATCAAGCTCGGAGAGCGGCTTGGTTCGGCAGAGTATCTTTAGGAACGATGCTTTAAGAGGACCGTGGTAGGATTACCTGGAGAAATTCGGATCGGAACGAGAGGCAGCACTCTCGCGCTCGCACAGACGGAAGAGGTTCGAACTGCCCTTGTCGACAGGTATTCTCAATTTTCATTTCTCATTCAGGTCATAAAAACTCTCGGTGATAGAAAGCAGGGAACCCCGCTTGCCGCCGTCGGAGACAAAAAAGATTGGGTCCTGGAATGCGAGGAAGCGCTCGTTGCCGGCTCGATCGATATCGCTGTCCATTCCGGAAAGGACGTCCCGGTGGATATTCATCCAGAGACTGAGCTCCTCCCGGTGCTCGCTCGAGCCACTCCATTTGATGCAATTCGAAGCAGGGTGCCTCGCGGAGAGGGCGCAGACGCGCAAGAAGCCGTTCGGCTTCTCGATTCGCTTCCCGCCCGAGCGGTTGTTGCGACGGCCAGTCTGCGCAGGAAATCGCAAATCATCCGCTACCGGCCGGATCTCCAGGTCCTGCCGATCCGAGGAAATGTCCCAACAAGAATTCGAAAATTCCTCCACGAGCCCGAGTTCGATGCGATAGTGCTTGCAAGTGCCGGTCTTGAGCGGCTTGCCCTTGAATCCGCGGGCTTCGCGCCGATTCCTGCCGAGGTTATGGTTCCGGCCGTGAACCAAGGAATTCTTCTCGTGCAGTTCTGTTCCGCCCGAAGTGACATTCGGGAGCTGCTCGAACCTCTCGTCGATCCGACCACCCATGCCGCGAGCAGGGTTGAACGAATCTGTATCCAAGTGTTGAAAGCTGATTGCCACTCGGCAGTCGGCGTATTCGCGACCGTGAAGCATAAAACGATGTCTCTTCATGCTCGCGTCCTCTCACCCGACGGCTCAGAAAGCCTTGAAGACATTCAAGAAGCTCATCTGGAAGACGCTGAAGCGCTCGGAACGGAAGTGGCGACGAAGCTGCTCGAGCGCGGCGCGGCACAGCTCTTGCATGCGTGCTGTGTTTAAAAACACAGTGATCTCGGACAGTTCTCGGGTTATCCTCGCTTCATGAAACGGATTCGCAAGCCTCCCGTTTGGATGGTCCTCTACTCTATACTGCTCTTCCTCGGAACAGCGGGGTGGACGACGTTCACCCTACAATCTTCATCGCGAGGCTCAGTAGTATTTATTCCCGGAGTAGAACGCTCACTGGCGCTCCTGCAGCAAGTCTGCAAGCAGAAGGAGACCGAGGAGCTGCGTCTGATCGCGTCCACGACGAAGGAAGCGGCCCTCCGTTTTCAGCTCTCCGAAGAGTTGCTCTTTGCCATGATGTCGGTCGAATCGCGCTGCCTGATGGCCGCCAAGTCCCATAAGGGCGCTATCGGGCTCATGCAGCTGATGCCGGGCACAGCCAAAGAGCTGGGATATGAAGACGCCACCTTGGTGCGCGCAAACGTATTCGGCGGGGCAAAGTATCTCTCGCTTCTCATGCGTCGATACGACGGTGATATGTCGAAGGCCGTCGCCGCCTATAACGCCGGTCCGGGTGCGCTGAAGAAACACGGCGGGAAGGTTCCTCCTTACCGGGAAACGAAACGTTACGTAAAAGGCGTTCTCGCAAAGTATCAGGCTCTAAAAGGCTTCCCCGGCACTCTGGAGAAGGAAGTCTAGAACTTTGAATCACGCCCATCTCTGTGTCTCTGTGGTTTATTTTAAGCGAACCACAGAGACACAGAGGCACAGAGTCGTTTTTACGGAGTGGTTTCTGGAGCATCTTTCCGGAGATTCGCTCATATCAAGGTGAGAGGCCGCCTTAGATGGTCCTCCGCAGCACGCCCCGCAACGATACGAGCACCTTGAAATTCTTGCAGGATAAGCCGGGTCCGTGTAGCTCTACTCCCGTTAAAGAGTTGGAAAATTTCCTATGATTCGTGGACTCATCGCTCTTTTGGTTCTCCTCATGATCTTCGCCGCGAAGGCGTCGTATCAGGGACGAGTAATGGCCGTCGTCTTCGCGATAGCGGTGATCTTCTTCGTCATCAAGAACAAGAATAAGATTTAGCTTCCTTTCTACTTTCCACTTCGGGCCAACCTTGGGATGCCGCATGTTGCGGACATCCTCCCGAACACACGCTCGTTTCATTTTGCACTTCGCGAGAAGCCAAAAAAAAGCGGCCCGGATTTCTCCGAGCCGCTTTTTCGTTTTTCGCTGACAGTCAGCTGCTTTGGCAGCTACTTCTTGGCCGGTGCTGCCGGTGCGCCCTTCAGCCAACGGTCGATGATTCCCTTGAACTGATCAAGAGGACGCGCGCCGCTCAACATTACGCCGTTTACGAAAAACGCCGGAGTTCCTCGGACGCCGTTATCCATACCGACCTTCACATCCGCGTCGACGAGCTTAGACGATGCTTCAGAGTCAAAGTCAGCCGTGAACTTCTCGACGTTCAAGCCGAGATCGCCTGCCCACTTGATGAAGCTCTCCCGCTTTAACTCTTGTTGGTTCGCAAAAAGCAGGTCATGCATTTCCCAGAACTTGCCTTGCTTGCCCGCAGCGTATGCTGCTCTCGAAGCCGGCTTTGCGTCTTGGTGAAACGGAAGCGGATAATGTTTGAACGCGATTTTCACGTCGTTCGGATAAGCCTTCAAGACTTCTTCCATCAATGATGCGCCGCGCTGACAGAACGGGCACTGGAAATCCGAAAACTCGACGATGGTGACCTTCGCGTCTTTCTTCCCCTTGATTGGTGCCTCGCCGAGGTCAATCTTTACGGGATTCTTGAACTGATCTTCCATCCGATTAACTTCGGCCTTCGCCTCAGCTTGCTCGGCAACCTCACGCTGCTTCCGGAAGTACTTCTCGAGAGCGGTTCCGACCTTCTCGAGGTTTGCGTCCTTCGAGAGGTATTCTTCCATTGACTTCTCGAACGCCGCTGCGTCCGGACCGGCGGCCAACGCAGGAGTGACAGCGGGTGCTAAAGGATTGAACAGGATAGCTCCTGCAACGACGATTCCAGAAAGACGTAACGCTCCGCGTTTCATTTCCAACCTCCTAAAGGTGCATAATGGGCAGAACCATAGTTCACGCTACCCAAGTTGCCAAGGGCGGAAAAAATGCTCTTCGGAGACAGAGGCCGACTCTGCATTTGCCCCACCTCCGTGCCCGACTTAGTTCAAACTTCAACTCCCCATTTTTGACCTGGTGAGACTTTGATTCTGCAGAAGTCCGTTTTTCACTTGGGTGAATTGTCGGCATCAACGTGGCTGGTCGGTACGTGCGGCTTGGTTAAAAGTCGGCTATTGCTCGGCTCAAGCGTTTACGCGGTGAGTGGATGAGGGGGATTTGAAAAAGGGCGGCGCCGGCGACTTCGTTCGGTTGGGTGTCATGCCGTGTGTTGGTGGTCCCCGCGAGTCACGAGGATGAAGCTAAGAAGCAGCCGCCAGCGCCATATGTATTTAGTTCGCCTCTCTAGTATCGACGGAAATTCCGAGAACTTTACTTTGCATTTTCTTGAGATCGGCGACTCTGTTCTAACTATATGAATTTGATTACTTTTATCTCTATTTGGGGCAGGTCTTCATGAGGGTCGCAATCTGCGGGACGCGAGGTATCCCGGCTTGTTACGGAGGATTCGAGACCTTTGCTGAGCAACTCTCCACACGCCTCGCCAAACGTGGCCATGAGGTCACGGTCTATGGGCGCTCGCACGTCATAAAATACGCTGAGCCCGAGTATCGCGGCGTGAAAATTCGTCTGCATTGGGCTCCGAAACACAAGTATCTCGAGACGCCCGTCCATTCGATGATTTCGTTATTCGATGTCAGCTGGCATCGGCGTGCGGATGTGATTCTGCTTTGCAATGCCGCGAATAGCCCGTTCCTATTCATTCCTCGTCTGCGCGGAATCCCCGTTGCCATAAACGTCGACGGAATTGAGCGAATGCGGGCGAAGTGGAATAGCCTCGGTAGACTTTGGTATATGATTGGTGAGCGATGCGCGGCGAAATTCGCACCGCACGTCATCTCAGATGCTCACGTCATTGAGGAATATTACCGGACGACGTATGGCCGGGATTCCAGCGTTATCGCGTACGGTTACGACGAATCCGCGAAAGACTTAGCCGAATTAAAGGCCTCAGGTGCTTCGATTGCGGTTTCACCGGACCCGAGAATCGCCCATCCTGTCTTTGCCGATCTCGGAATCGAACCAGGAAAATACCTGCTCTATGTGAGCAGATTGGAGCCGGAAAACAACGCGCACATTGTGTCTGAAGCCTATCAATCGCTTTCTCCAGAAGAGAGAAAAATCCCACTTGTTATTGTCGGCGACGCTCCCTATGCCCGCGAATACATTCATTCTCTCAAGGAAAAGGCGGGGAAGGACGTCATTTTCGCGGGCTATCGCTTCTCAGATTCCTATAGGGCCCTTCAATTGGGCGCGTATGCCTATGTGCAGGCGACCGAAGTGGGAGGAACCCATCCAGCGCTCGTTGAAGCGATGGGGTTTGCAAATTGTATCATCGCGAACGGAACTCCGGAGAATGTCGAAGTGCTCGGATCCGCGGGGCTCGTGTATTCGAAGAACAACGTCGCAGAGCTTGCAGGACACTTTCGCAATATCCTCTCCGACGCGAAGCTCGTTGCATCATGCCGCCGGAAAGCATTCGATCGCGCCGAAGAATGTTACTCCTGGGAGCTCGTCTGCGACCGCTATGAGGTCCTCCTCGAGAGTCTGATTCGCGACCAAACACCTAACTCCGAGTCCGAAAAAATGGGGTCGAAAATGCACTTTGACGTAGACAATGCTCTTTGACTTCGATTAATACAGCATTCTAACGCGCATCGCGGGTGATGTGCGGCCAAGAAAGATTTTGTTCCATCAACGTTTTTTCTTTACCGAATAGGGAGAGGTAGTGTGGCTATAAAGAAACCAGCAATGAAGAAGAAAGCAGCAGCAAAGAAGCCGGCGAAGGCAGCGAAGAAGCCAGTCAAGAAGACTGTGAAGAAGCCTGCGAAGAAGGCGATGAAAGCTACGAAGGCTGCTCCGAAGGCGTCGAAGGCAGTTGTTGCGAAGACAAAGATCGCTGCTGCTCCGAAGACCATGGCGCCGATGGCTCCGAAGAAGCCGGTTCTCGTTACGCCGAAGAACACTTCCTCGAAGCAGTACAGCCAGTCCGAGTTCTATGATTGCATCCAAGGCTATTGCGGATTCGCAAAGCGCAAGGAAGCAAAGGAATTCTATCTCGGCTTCCAAGGCATGATGCAAACTGCTTTGAAGAGCGGATACAAAGTTGTTCTCCCGGGACTCGGCAAGATGCAAGTCCGGAAGACCAAGGCGCGGAAGGGTATCAATCCGGCAACTCGTGAGCCGATCAATATCCCAGCGAAGAGAAAGGTTTCCTTCACTGCCTTGAAGGCACTCAAGGAGGCAGTTCTGTAGTCTCGACCTTGAGAGCTACAGGGGAGGCGGTGCAGCGAAAGCTCCCGCCTCCTTTTCGATTTCGATATACATTTCTCGTTCAAAGACCTCGGAAGTGAAACTTAAATTTCCAGTAGAACAAGAACTTCCAGCAGACCTAAAACTTGGCGAACACCATATGAAAGTCACGAAGTCCCGTATTCTCGCAGTAAGCTTTAGCTTGGTGAGCTTGATTTGTTCGCACTTTGCGGCGAGCGCCCATGCGAGTGATGCGCTTGTAGAAGCACTTTCCGATCGCCATCATGTCCCGTCGTTTGAAGAACTCGTTCAGCTCGTAGGCGGAAGAGATCAACTCATCGATCGGCTGGTGGAGCTCCGAGGAAATACCACTGTGCCTCAAGTCGGAATGCGTTCGGCCCGGCTCCTGCTCGAGAATTACAACGGTGAGTCCGAGATCGAGAGCGCGCTTTCAGAAGATCTCGAGCGGGCTGACCGGAAGGGAATCGCGCAGATGATCGCGCTGAACCTCGACAAGGTGCCTTCGTCGGTTGCCAGAGTGCGACTCGCCGAGAACGTTCTTCAGAAGGCGCAAGGCGACAGCGACTATGCACCTTTTGCCAAGTCCCTTTCGGTGAGCAAAGACGAAGCGGTGCGGAAGCTCGCTCGTCAGATTCTCCCGTAAGCTGATTTTCGTCGCGGGTGTCCGAGCAGTCTCACAAACCAGATCCGGATCAGGCGTTAGCGTCACAAGTGACGCGCGCCGTTTCCTTGCTCAAGTCCGGCGTTCCGGTGGCGATTCCCACTGAGACGGTCTATGGACTCGCCGCGGCGATAGATAACCCCGCGGCTATAGAACAGGTCTTCCAGCTAAAAGCGCGGCCGTTCTTTGATCCGCTCATCGTGCACATTTCAAATGTCTCGGAGCTTTCGAGCGTTGCCTCACGTGTGACAGCGGAGGAACAACTGCTCATGCGGGAGTTCTGGCCGGGACCACTTACGCTCATTCTCCGAAAACATCCTGATTTAAATCCCATGATCTGCTCCGGCTTGGAGACGGTCGGCGTTCGAATGCCGTCTCATCCCGTGGCACTCGAGATTCTCCAGAAAACCGGAGTACCGCTCGCGGCGCCGAGTGCGAATCGTTTCGGGCGGACCAGTCCCACCGAGGCCGCGCATGTCAGGAGCGAATGGACGGAAGCGGAGGTGTTCGTGGTCGATGCAGGATCGTCAGACCACGGATTGGAGTCTACCGTGGTTCGTCTCTCCACGGTCGATGAGCGGACAACAATTGAGATTTTGAGACCGGGAGTGGTGGAAGCCGATTCGCTCATCGAGGCATTTCTCAGGCACGAAAAGACGGTTCGCGTCCTTCGCGTTGACAGCGAGGCGTCGCCAGGAAACGTAAAGCACCACTACATGCCGGCGGCTCCTCTCCTCATCGTTCCAGCCAAATGGCTTCCGCTCGATGTTTCGCGAAAGAAGAAAATTTCGGAGGACACGGGAATCAGCTTTTCCGGAGAGCGGGAGCTTACCCTTTCCGAGGACCCGCTGATTGCCGCGAGGGAGCTCTATGCGAAGCTTCGCTCGCTTTCCGATGATGGTGCGAGTTGCCTCGTTTTCGGCGTCGAAGAGAACCGCACGTCGGGCTCTTGGGAAGCTATCTGGGATCGGTTATCTCGCGCGGCGACGAAACTCTATACAGATGCAGATTGACTCGTGATCACTTCGCAGGCTTTCGCCGCGAGACTGCGCGAGTCGCGCTCCGATCGTTCAAGCAGCGGAAAGATATCGACCGTGACGTCGACACCTCGCGGAATCGGTCCGAATTTTCGGTAAGACAGCTTCCAGGTTCCGTTTAGAAAAACCGGAATGACTTCGACTTCGGGCGCGGATGCGAGGAGCACAGTCAATCCCGCGAGCTGAAATTCCTTCGTGCGCCCGTCTCTCGCCCTCGTGCCCTCCGGGAAAATTACCGCCAGAAATTTTTGATCCAGCATATGAGCCGCAAAACGCTTCAGCTCCGGGATCGCTTGCCGGGGATTCTTCCGATCAATCAGAGCAGCCCCACCTGCGCGAAGGTTGTAAGAAACAGAAGGAAAAAGCCACTTGAGCTCCTTCTTTGAGACGAAGTGGGGGAAATGCTTTTTGAAGATGGATGCGAGGATGCAGATATCAAAGAGAGACTGATGAGTAGAGACGACAATATAAGGCTTCTCCGACGACAGAGACTCGAGAAAGCCGGGTCTCGGCTCGGTCACTCGAATTTTTGTTCCGAGAATGAAGAGACATGCTCGAAGCCACAAGCTGAGATGCACCGCGGCGTGTTGTTGAGCACGAGATCCGAAAAGTCTCGCGACCCTTTGAAGGAGCTCGAAGACGAGAAGCACTAAGAGGAAGGCAAAAACAAAAATCGGGAAGAGAAGCCAATCAATGAAGTCGACTTTCGGAACCTCTCCGCGTTCCACGGGAGTCTCTGAAGTTTCTGTATCCGTGGTTTGCGTCTGACTCACAATCGTTCCAGTCGAGGTGCGACTCGTTCCATCCAATGCAAGAAGAAAGGCCGGAGCTTGGGGAAGGACGCCGCGGAGAGTTGAAGTGCGATCTCGAGGTCGTCGAGTACCTTTGGCAAGACAGACTGGATGCGGGGGACATCCGCTTGGTGCAAATGTCTGATGCGATCGAGGAAGTTCACGAGAAAAGCGAGAGCCGCTCCGCTCGTTTCCGGCGCACGTTCGAAGAGCTTCATCAGCTCTTGGGCCGGGGACAAACTGAGAAGAGCGAGTGTTCTTGCTCGTTGAAAAATGTCCTGCGCCGAATCGTCCTCGGAAATCTCCGACGACCGAAGAGCGAGTTCGTTTGCCGAAGCGAGAATTGCTGCGGCAGAGAAAAGCGGAGACGCCGAGTCGGATGCTTTCATCGCTTCGATGCCGACTCTCGCAGGACGAGGATTATATGAAACATCTGCGGCGCGAATGAAATCAATCTCTGTGCGGCCGCCATTTTCCATCGCGAGCGAAAATGATTTCGCGATGAGGATGAATTCCGGAGTCATCCGTCCAAACGTGCGCTCCGCCGCAGCCGAGAGGTGAGGGGATATCTCCGCGAGGAGCAGCACGGCAGAAACTGTCGGCACTTCCTCTCGATGCGGCGGCGCTGCGGCGAGCCGATCGCCCGAATTGCCGTTTTGCTGTGAATTTTGTGAGGAAGTAGCATCCATATTTTCCTGCTCAGCTATAGCAGCAAATCGCAATTTCCTACAGCCGTCTGCGGTCGGGCGTTTCAGGGTTGCATTTTCTCTCCCTCCTAGGCGAAGTTTGGGGCCGTCGAACCACATCCAAGGAGACTTACGATATGACTTCAGTTTCTCGATTCGCAAAGGTCAGCCTCAGCCTCGTTGCCGCTCTTTTGATCGCTGGTTGCGGTGGTGGAGGTGGCGACAATGGTGATGGCCTCGCGAGACTTCAAGGAACGGCGATTCTTCCTCCCGGAGTTGATCAGATAAAAGTTGTTGCTGAAAACGCTCCTGTGCAAGTGCTCGACCTCTCGCTGCCGGCGGCCAACCGTGTCATCGCGAACAGCACGACCGATGCGAACGGTCGATACGATGTTACTGTTCCGGAAGCCCGTCTCGTGGCGGTTGTTGTGCAGGGAACAGCGCAGGTTTCAGGGCTCGTACAAGCAAATTCCAACCCGAAGACAGAAATTGCGAAAGACTTCACCGGCGCGACAGATCTCGCGTGCCGAGGCGGTGTGGGCCTTATCAACGACGGAACGCTCAAGCCTGACGATTTCGACGGCGAGCGAATTGCGAATCTCGAAAACGCAGCAAACGCTGTGGTCGCAAGCGGTCAGGTGAATTTCAAAGACGAGCGCTCGATCACGAACGCGGTGAACGTCATCCTGGTCTCGACCGGAAATGGAGACCATCCCGCGTTTTCCGGGAATAACTAGACGAGATGCTTTGACTCCATCTTCCGGCTTCTACGGGCCGGTGGATGGAGGAGAGTTTGGGGGGCGAAAAAGCGGGCTTAATTTGAGCGCTCTCAAGTTAAACCCCTCGAACGCTTGAAAATTTCCTTAGTTTTTCTGGACTCTTGCGCAATTGCGAAAAAATGAGTAAAAAACAGCTACTATTCGACCGGGCTTGTGGCGACTACTAATTTGCCGATAATGCCTGGATGTTTAGGGGATTTCGGTCTCGAAATCCGCAACGGCAATAAAAAGTGTGCGCAAATTGCCGTGATACAATTTCTTAGGAAGTAGCGTTCCAGAGACTGTAAGTGGGAACGTAACGTAGGACTTCGATGAACCTCAACGTGAAAACTTCGAGGCAGATGCGGGGAAGAGTCGCAGCCTGTTTTCTGGCCTTCATGAGCTTCGCGGCTTTTACCGCCGGAATCTCCGCTCTCAACATTCCTCTCGCAATCGCAGACTATATTTCGCCTGGCGCTGTTGTCGTCCGCACGAAGGCGTATCAACCGCGGTCGACAAATTTTGCGAAAGGCAGCTACGAGTATCAGGTTAAATGGGAGGGGATTCCTGTCGGCTCAGCGAACGTGAAGGTCGACACGAAGTATCAGGATGGAAAGCGGATGCTTGACGTCGAAGCGACCGCCAGCAGCTCGAGAGTAATCCGCCTCTTCTATAGTCTCAATCATCTCAGCAAAAGCATATTCTCTGCTGACTCTCTGGCACCGGTCGAGTTTCATTCGAAACAGATTGAAAATTCTCGCTTCACGAATCGAGACATCACCTTCGCCCCTGGCGGCGACATCGTCGCGAAGACGATGAAGGGAAAGAAGAATACTACGGGTGAGACGGAGGAGCTGAAGTTCAAATCTGAGAATGCGACGTTTGACCCCATCTCAGCCGCGTTCCTGGCGCGAAGTCTTCCAATCGATCCGAACGAAGATCTCAGTTTCGACGTCTTTAACGGGAAACACCGTTTTCTTATTTCCTTCCATGTCCTCGGCCGGGAGACGGTGAGAGTAGCCGGGAAAACCTACGATGCGTTCAAGGTCGAGCCGACGGTGAAGAAGCTCACCGACACCGAAGGTGAAAAGCGGATCCGGAAAGTGCTTATCTGGGTTTCCGCCGATGATTCGCGCGAGGTACTGAAGCTCGAGAGTGAAGTTTTCCTGGGCTCGATCAACGCAAAGTTGGTGAAGTTCACACCGGACAACCGGCCTGAGCCGGATATCTCACGAGCCCGTCTCAACGAGCCGGAAGCCACGGAATAGCCGAATCACCGGCTCTCCTCACGAGAGCCGGACAACCAAATACTCTCTTACTTAGCTGCTTCTCGTAGTATGAACGTGTCTTTTCTCGAGTTTAGCTGCTCGATGGAAAGCCGAATTTTATGTCCGCGGCGCGCTTTCAGGGCTTCGGGATCCTTCGCTCCTGCCGGATGGAAAGGGACGAACAGAAAGATGTCGTCGAGTTCGACGAGCGGCTTTGGACCGTCGGTCTTGATGATGAGACCCTCGACCTCAGTCTTTGCCTGCTGCTCGAGATACACGAGGAGCCAGAATCGAGTGCGCTCCCGCTGAATGAGCCACGCCGTGTCGAGCCCGGCACGCACCGTCTCTATCAGCTCTTCCACTTCGGGAGTCGAATACCAAGGTTTTCCAAACTCGAGGAAACTCACGAGCTGACGTTGATTTACGAGGTCGACGTAACGGCGAATTGGCGAAGTTATCTGCACATAGCTCGCAAGACCCAGCCCATAATGAGAATTCGGACTCGCTGAGGTTGTGGAACGTTTGAGCATCGAGCGCCGGTAGAAGTCCCTTGCCGGACCCTCCGGGATATCAAGTCCCTGCTCATCGAGGTTTACGTCCGGCGGTTCCTGAGAGCGGTAAACCATCGGGATATGGTTCTCGGCGCCGATGAGCGCCGCTGTTTCGTTCGCGAGCACCATCATCTCGCCGATCATCTTATGTGCGGGAGTGTCTTCCATACTATTCTCCAACACGACCGTTCGGTCGGGGAGAATCTTCGGAAACATTTCCTTCGATGAGAACTGCATGGCGCCGCGATCAAGCCTGGAGCGTTCGAGGTGAAGCGAGAGATCCCAAAGCTTCATCAGCTCGGTCTCATATTTTGCCCCACGATTTTCCCCGAACAAGATCGCATCGGCTTCGGGATAACTGAGATGAGCACGAACGCGGATCACGCTGCGGTCGACTTCTCGTCCGAGGATCTCGCCCTGTTCAGTAAGTTCGACGAAAAATGTCGTTGCGAGCCGATCCTGCCCCGGAAGGAGGCTGAACGCACCTTCCGAGATTTCCTTCGGCAGCATTGGAACGGTGTAATCCGGCGCATAGATCGACGTCGCTCTATTCTTCGCCTCGTGCTCCAGGAATACGGACTGATTCAACCACGGAGTGATATCCGAGATGTGAATGCCGATACGAAATCCCTTTTCGGTCTTCTCGAGCGAAAGAGCGTCGTCTCGATCGAGTGTTGCCGCTCCGTCGATGGTGAACGTGTCGAGATGCCGGAGATCCGCGCGGTTCTCGGCACTGACCGGAATCTTCGCGAGGAGGGCTTCCATCTCGCGGTGAAGCTTGTCCGAGAAGCGGCGCATCCGGCCGTGTCTGATGAAATTCAAATCTTCGTCGGGCTCGAAATGTTTTGCGAGGACGAGAAGTTGGAATGCCTTATCTTGTGCATGCCCGTTTAGTGAAACTCTGGTGAGTGCTTCGAGTTCTTCGACCAAGGTGATCGCGTCCTTCGCATTTTGAGCACTTTTTCCGAGCGCCGCGAACTCCTCGAGGAGTCGAATATTCTCAGGGAGAATGTCCGGAGCGGGTTTTCCCAGAATTCGAAGAACCAAGCCGTCACGGAGAAGCGCCCGTTCACGGGCGGCGGCGAGCTCAACGTCTCGCTTTTCCTTGAGCTCCTTCACGAGATCCTCCGGCCGAAGTTGGAATGTCGACTTCGCGCGCTTGAAGAACACGGTGTCGTGGAGGAGTGCTCGCCGCATCGCGGCATGATGGACGAGAGTATTCGTGCCGAGAGCGAGCTCTGTCAGCTCCTTCGTTCCGATTTCGCTTCGATCGCCCGAGAGAAGGTTCCAGAGCTCCTCGAGATCTATTTTTGACTCTGCCGCGGCGACGTCCTTTTCAAGTTGAGTGAGGAACGCCACACGGCGTGCCGAATCGGAAACGTCTTCCGATGGTTTGCCGGGCAGAAGATACAATCGCTCAGGGCTCAAATCGAGCTGAGCACCTTTACCGTTCGTTACTCCCCATTTTCCTTTTTTCTCGGTGCTCACGATTCCAAGGATCGGGCTCCCGTGCTGCTCGTATTCGACGACGCTTCCGAGCATAATCCTTGTGTCCGCTGCATCGACTGCGGATTTTCCAGTGGGTATCAGGCGCATGAAACTACTGCTCCGACCATTAAATATTGAAACAAAATCGAGCCTTCAGCACAGCACTTGCTGTGTCGGAGCATTAGGTTTTACTGGCTCGGCTCATGCCGAGCTGTGCCGCTGGGAATTCTACACAAGATGCAGAATTCTCGGCACACGGCGCTACTTTAGTGGTGGACGCTTCCCGACTCCGCTTGCGAAAGGATCGGGGAGAGCCTCTTCTTCTTTTTCGTCAACAACGGGCTCTCTCATTTTTTGTGCGGCTGCCTGCTCGCGCATCGCCTTTAGCACTGGTTGCACCTTCATCTTACCGGTTGCAGAAGGAGGCGCTTCATCTTCGGTCAGCATCTGGTTTGGAACTTTCAAGTGTTTGGTACGCTCGGACTTCCGGCGCTGATCAAAAAACATTGCGAGGCCGGCGATTATCACCACGAGTATCAGAACATAGCTCATCAGAAAGGCCTCCCAATTCTTGTCGGCGGGGACTTTTGACCGACCTCTTCGTTGAATGCGGCTCCGCTGCACAGCCCACCCGGATCTCTTCCCCGGTGTGAATCCCGCTTTTTGCCGCTCTTCCTTTTCGTCAAAAACCTAGCCAACAAATTTACTGTTTGGGCATCGATCTCATACATTTACCAGGATATGCGACTGTCATACCACTGGCATTCGTCAGACACGCGTTCGGGTAGTCCCGTCCGTCGCAGCCACAAACATAATCATCTTCGACGGAGCAATTCTGGGGTTGAGGCCGGCACAGCCCCTTCCGATCGATTCCGCCACATTTTTCACCAAGTTCACAGAACATCCCGGAAGGACAGAGAAAATCCGCGCTACACTCAAGCACAGTTCTCCCTCCGCCGGGACAGCCTAGAAAGGAGAATATCGTGATAATTCCCAGAAAAATAAAGCTTATAGTCTTAAAACGCTTCATATTGCCGGCGGGGTTCTATTCTCAGTGCTTTTCCGAAGAAGAATAGCTTCTTCCTCGACCTTCCGAAAAGGCTCTTCTTTTAGACGGCCCTCGTCCTGGAGGTGTTTCAGGGACGAAATTGACCCCAGGAGCGAACTACCGTTGGCCTTATAGAAGTCGTCGAAGATCCAAAGCGAGTCGAAATAGGTCTTTTGAGCGAGAATGACCGAATTATTCAGTTTGTCCACTGCGTGTGAGAATCTCGTGGTTTTTAGACTAGGCTCGATTCCGCTCCATTCCTCTTTTGCCGAGAGAAAAATCTGCTCACGTTCCTTGAGGATCGACTTTCTCACCTCATCCTTCGCGTCGGCGTTGGCTTCGATGAGACGCTCGCTGCCCCGGCTGTAGACAATTTCAAGCCTCGCCGTGAGCGTTCGTAAAAACCGAGCATAGATAATCTCATCGCCCCACAGATTCTCAGCTTCGATAGTCAGCGGATCCTGAGGACCGAGATGTTTCCGGAAGAACTCCGCCGCGCCGACCGTGCCTACGAAGTTTGCGAGACTCTCATTAAAGGCCACCTCTCCGGAGACCCAAATCGTGCCGTGAAGGATCTCATGAATGACTGTGTTTACGAGATCGAGATCTTTGCTCTTCAGCGTTGTGGAGAGAAGGGGGTCGTTGAACCATCCGAGGGTGCTGAATGCCGGGCTTGGCCTCAGATAGATATCGAAACCCTTTTTCTTCAAACCTTCGGCTGCGCTGAGTGCGTCGTCTTTTTCGAAGAACCCCTTGTAGGGGATGCTGCCGACTATCGGAAACCACCACGTCACCGGCGTCAGCGAAATCATGTCCGCGCCGGTGAGCACCCACACCAGAACATCGCGATCAATCTTCGTATATTTGGAGAAGCTTCCTTTCGGCTCGAGCCCGAGCTCCTTCGCGAACTCTCGAGCCTGGAGCACGAGCTGAAGCTTCCGCTTCGTCTCGGCGTCGACGGTGTCTTCTTCGATGAGGGTTGCTATTGACTGCCTACGGAGCAGGATTCCCGCTTCCTCCCAGCCGGCACGGATCACATACGCCGGAGAACAGGAGAGGAATGTGAGGAATCCAAACACGAAAACCGCAAGCATTGAAATTCGAAAAAATCGATTCCGGGGCAATCTCATTCGATGCAGTCGCACAGAGGTCGCTCGTGAAGGTTTCGCTCGTGAAGGTTTTGCTTGTAAGGGGTTCGCACTCTTACACCGTCGGAGCGACTGTTGGAGATCCTGGATCCGGTAGCGTTATCAAGCCACCGGGTTGAAGCCCGAATGTGCTCTCATACGCTGACTGACCGGTGATCGTAAAAATATCGAACTGAAAAATCGCCGCGAGGAGAACTTCCTTAAAGACGTCGTAGCCGACGCTGTTTGGATGAAGGCCTTCGGGAAGATTGAGCAGGCTGCAATCTTCGATTTCACAGGTGTTCGAATACGCCCGTGCGGTGTCTGCAAGCGGGAGATCGTTCAAGAATGCCACCGACCGCATCTCGAGAATATAGAGATCGACCGAGCCCGCAAATGGCGCGTGCTCGCAGCATTGCGGCGGCGGAGTCATGACGAGCGGCTGCACGTTGGAGGCCACGGCAACGTTCACCATCTTTTGAACAGCGCGGAAATATTCCTGAGGATGCGCAGCAACGCGAGCATCGTTCGAGCCGCCTGAGATGATAACGAGATCAGGTGGAGCGTTCGTGATAAGACGCATGAAGCGGTCGACACCTTCCTGAATAAAAAACTCTCCGGGAATCCCTTGGTTGTCGATGTTCCCGCCGAGCACCTGTTCAAGGCGAAGTGGGTAGCCCGCTTCTTCGCGCGGGAGAAATGGCTCGAATACGCCCTCATCGGTTGCCGGCACGTCGCCTACGCCGCGGGTGATACTGTCACCAAACGCGGTTATGTCGCGTCGTCCGTTCCCGTTTCTATCTGCGAGGAATGGGGAGGAGGGGAGCGCTATTTGTGCGAAGGAGGATTCAGACGAAAAGATTGCCGCGAGAATCGCGAAACTCAACAGACGGCAGCACGCAAGCATTTGATTCCTCCTCATCTTCCTCCCCCTCATCTGTGAAGACACCCGAGGTTTCCTATCAAATTGCCCGCAGTGATTCCAGATCTCGTGGAGATGTTTCTGATTCGACGATTCCCGGCAGCGACGAACGGCATTTAGAGCGGCACGAAGACATACAATGCGATAGCGGCGAAAATTCCGGCAACGATATCATCGGCAACTATGCCATACGCTCCCGGCAAACGTTCAAAGCGGGAGATTGGCCAAATTTTTGTCATGTCGAAGAAGCGGAACATCACGAATGCAGCGAGAAACGCCTGCCAGGTAACGCCGACGCCGAGGAGTGCCACCGCGAATCCCGCGAACTCATCGATGACGATGATTTGGGGATCTTTCGTGGATTCACCGAACATTCCTGATTGAAGAAGCTTTGCGGTGGTCTCTATAGCGATCACGGTGAGAATGACGGCGACCACGACCTCAGCGCCCACCGTTTGCATGATGGGGAAAAAATGCTCGAGCGCGAACAGAAGCAGAGCACTGACCGCGGTGCCTGCCGTCCCCGGCATGATCCGGCTGAGACCCGAATAGAATCCCGTGGCGAGAAAGTACGCAATCGACTGTTGAGCGGTTAGTTTCTGCATAGTAGGAGACCTCTTTGCAATCTCGCCCGTCGGGCTCAAAATATCAACCTCGCCGGCACGCCGGACGGGAAGTCGAATAGGATTGTCCGCTGTCCCATGAATACCGAGAAACATTCTCCCTTGGTCGTTGCCGGTTACGAGGTCTACTCGCTGGTCACCGATCGCTTTCGTCTGGACGGTGGGGCGATGTTCGGCTCGATTCCGAAGACCTTGTGGTCGAAGATGATTCCCGGCGACGAAGCAAACCGCATTCAACTTTGCTGCCGTTGTCTCGTCCTTCGCTCAGCGGATCGTTTGATTCTCGTCGACACGGGGATGGGTCGGAAGTGGACGGAAAAGCAACGTTCGATTTTTGCGGTCGAGAATATTCTGAATCTCGAAGCGCCGGAGAGCGTGTTCGGGAAGGAGCCAGTTACGGACGTCGTTCTCACTCATTTACATTTTGATCACGGCGGCGGACTTACCAAGATGAATTCTGCAGGTGAGCTCGAACTCTGCTTCCCTGCCGCGAATCATTTCCTCCAAGTTGATAATTGGGAGCGCGCGAACGCGCCGGGACCGAGAGAGAAAGCGGCGTACTTGAGTGAGAACGTTGCCCCGCTCAAGACGGGCAAGCTCACCCTTACAACTGACAGCGAAGAGATTCTCCCGGGAGTTCGAGTGTTCTGCTACCGCGGGCACACCGCCGGAATGCAGGGACTTCTCATCGGAGACGGACCTGGAGCGATTTGGTATCCCGCTGATCTCATCCCGACCGCGCACCATATCGGACTTCCCTACATCATGGGATACGATCTCTGTGCTGAGAAAACACTTTCCGAGAAGAGCCAATTTCTCGGCCGCGCTGCGGATGAAGGATGGTGGACGGTGTTTGAACACGATGTCGATACGCCGATGGTAAAAATCGAGCGTCATGATCAGAAGGGATTCCTCGCCGGTTCCGCGGGACAATTACCGGAGTGGGGTGCCCCCCGGTGATCCGCGCCTCCGATATCGCGTTCGCCCTCGTCATAGCATTCATGACCGGCGGGCTCTATTTCTTCGGCATCGACGCGTTGGAGTTTTATCGTCACACGGAGGCTGATCGAACACTCATCGCGTGGGAGATGGTTGAGACGAAGAACTACCTCGTGCCGCATCTCCTTCACACGCCGATCCTCACGAAGCCGCCTCTCTATTACTGGATCCTCGCCTTCTTTATCTCGTTGTTTGGAATTGCCGCCGAGTGGGTGGTTCGCTTCCCGTCTGTCATCTGTGCGGGAGCGTTTGCGGGCGCCCAGTTTCTGCTGCTTCGCGGCGTCGGCTTCTCCCGGAGCTGGTGTGCGGCTGGAAGTGTCATGCTCGCCACGGGTCCGGCCTTCCAAGAATTTGCGACCCTTGCGGAGATCGACACCCTGCTCGGCTTTCTCTCAGGCACCGCGTTCGGTGTGGGATTTCTCGCGGTGGAGCGAAGGTCGTTCCTCCTTTCCATTCTCACCGGTCTTCTTCTGGGTCTCACGTTTCTCGCGAAGGGTCCTCCGACGCTTGTGTTCTTTACCTTGGGTCTCTCCGTATTTCTTCTCTGGGCGCGGATGTATCCTCAGGCGTCATCGATGTCGCGGAGCGATTTGTACCGAATACTCCGGAACTTCGTGCTCGGACTTCTCATCGGCGGAGTTCCGGTTTTTATTTGGCTGTGGAAGCTCTCGGAGTTTATTGGAGGAGATGCACTCCGGAGCCAGTTCCGCGTTGAGATTCTCCAGCGAGCGCTCTCCGATAACGCGCATCCACGCGGTCCGTTTTTTTATCTCGTTACCGTCGCCTTATGTCTTCTGCCTTGGACGCTCGGCATTGTCGCAGCGAGCGTCAAGGCAATCCGGGAGCACACGTTTTCTGCCTTTAAGAATCCCGGGGCGAATCGCTTTTTGCTGTGGAATGTTTGCATTCTTCTCCCGTCACTTCTTCTTCTCTCGTTCTCGACCGGGAAGTCGAACCGCTATCTCTTCCCGCTCTACGGCGTTCTCGCGAATATCTGTCTCTATTCCTTCTGGTCGATCAAGGACTCGCTCGTCGAGCGATATCTCTTTTTCTGGGGACGCGTCGTCGTGTTAGCCGCGATGATCACCGGGATTCTACTTCCGGTGTATGTCCGGGTAAACGGCGTTCCGCAGCAGTTTCTCTGGCTCATGTCGGTTGCCGGGTTCTTCATGCTCGCCGGCCTCTTCTATGCGCTCTTCAAGGGTGCTCGCCGCGAGGTGATGGTCTCTGTCTGTCTTCTTGCGTTGTTGTTCCAGGTCGGGAAGGTCAAGGTATTTGCACCTCAGCGAAACGCTCAGCGATCGGTCAAGGATGTTGCGGCCCAGGTGAACTTCCTCGTCCCGAAGCCGCAGGCAATCTTTACCGTGGAGCTCTTCGACCGCTGGGTGAATTATTACCTAAAGCGCCTCGGGCGGGAGAGCTTTCGTCTTACTCCCGCGTTCGCCGAAGAGATGAGGCGGGAGAACGCGGGCACGCAATATCTCCTTCTCGACACCGAACACGAGACCTGGAGGCTTGAAAAGCTAAAGGCCCTCGATCCAAACGCCGAGGTTCTCCGTACTTTTCGGAAAATGAAAACGGGCTACATCCTCGTTCGCGTAAATGGCGCTCGCTTGCACGAGCTGAAGCTCCAGGAAAATTTCCCGACGGTTCCTACACCTCCCGAGTGATCTCCCGGTCTAGTCGATGTTCGGCAGATGTCGTCGAATAAAATCCGCAGTGGCATCCCGCACTTTAGGAAGAAGCTGCGCTTCCCGCGGCGTGAATCCACCGGTGAAGTCCTCAGACTTCATTGTCCGGAGAAACTTCAAAGTGGGTTCCATCGCCTCGGCGACGTTTCCGGGATCACGCGTGAGAATCGCCTTCGTGAGGTTGTTGTAGAGGTGGCTGAATTCCGCCGATTGCTTTGGATCTGCGAATCGTCCTTCGAATGATTTCTGGAAGGCGACGTTGGCCTTTGCGAAATTTTCCGCTGCCTCGCGTGGCACTAATCCGTCTTGGACCACGCTCGTCGGCATATCGAGGGAGGCGAGGGCTCCTCCTCGGACCTCAGCGCCCGGAACTTCTAGGGACGAGAGCGATCCGAGTGCTCCCTTTCCCAGGTCTCTGTTCTCCGGCTCGGTCGGGATTTGTCTTTGGCTTTGTGTATTAGCAATCATAATTCCTCTTCTCCGGTAGTCGCGCGTGCTTCACTTTTGTTTATTGCGAGCGGGAGGTGTTTGGGGCGGAGGGAAAGGGGTGCGTGATGGTGTTGCAAAGGATTGGCAACGGCGAGGCCGCAGGCGGCTGCGAAGCGGCCATTCAGACCAAAGTTTCCCGCAGACTCTTCACGAAAATTCGGCCCATTCAGGGAATCCGCCGACTTCCGGTTGCCGGATAATCCCACTTGGATATAGTGCTCCCCCTCCAGTGGAACTTCATCATCTCTATGCCCCGATGGCGGAACTGGTAGACGCACAGGACTTAAAATCCTGAGTTGCGAAAGCGACGTGCCAGTTCGATTCTGGCTCGGGGCAAATCCTTCTTCACATTCGTTGGAGCTGAAGAAATTTGGACGTAGATCTCGTTGGAACGAGACCCGCTACCTTTCATCTCGAAGAATACTGAGCCTTTGTCGCCCCCTAATGTAATCGCTGTGTTAGACGATAGACTAGTGATGGTTGGGAATTCAGCATGAACCCCGCAAGACTGTTCGTCATTGTTGCGCGAGAGGCAGAAACCGCAGTGATCTTTAGACGCGGGCCATCTAAGCGCGTGCGCGTCATTCATTGGGATCTGAAGACCGATTCATTCGAGCTTGGACAATGGTTCTTCGGACGGATCTACGAACGTCGTTGCGACCTTTCACCTGACGGGAAGTACCTCGCCTATTATGCAGCGTCGAATCGAGAACCGCCGTATTCATGGACGGCCATCAGTCGTCCGCCCTTCTTGACGGCGCTTGTGCTCTGGGAGGGGTGTGACATCTCGATCGGTGGCGGATCCTTTGCTGCAAACGATTTGTATTTGCTCAATGACGAAAGCCTTAACGATCCTCTGCGAGGATCTATTCCGGCAGGGTTAAATGTCGAACTGTATCGGCATCCCGAAGCAAACCAGAGCTACGAGTGGCTTTGGCATTCTCGTTTGGAACGAGACGGCTGGGCTCTGACCAATTTGGCGAAGGACATATCTCCAGATTACCACAAGCAGATCTACCTCGATTACGGAGATTCACCTCTCACGTTTGAGAAGCCGTCACCAAAGAATCCAGCGTTCCGCTTGCAACTCCGACTGAAAGGGTTGAGCGCAGGCCCTGGGCCGAAGTACATGGTCGACCATAATCTCATCGATGAAATGGGCACCACGCTATCTTCGTATCCCGATACTGACTGGGCTGATTGGTGCAGAAATGGAGACCTGTTGTATTCGAAGAAGGGAAAACTCTTTCGAGCGTTATGGGATGAGCAGAAGCAAACTATTCAGTATCTCGACCCGAAGGAAATCGCCGATTTCACCGAGATGAAATTCTCGAGAGTGGCATCGCCGAAATGGGCGAAGAATTGGGATTGAGGGCGTTGGAGTCTTTTTGAGTTCATCTCGCCCCTAATTGACCTCGTATCCGGTGCATCTGGAAATTTAGGGCGCTGGATTTGAGGATCGGAAAGTCTCATTTCCCTCGTCTCCCACAATCGGCGGCAACGCTGATCAATTTCTCACGAAGCGAAGCTACAGGCGAGTCCGTGCTTCGATAGCATCCGGCGGCATAAACTGTTTTCAGACGAGGAAGGGAATTTTCGATTTCGATCGCGAGGCCGAGGCCGTTGTGGATGAATACTCCATGGTCGTCTTTCTCCCCCTTCGCGAGAGCCTCAATGACCTGTCGCGCGAGCCAGCTTAGGGCTCCTTCATTCGCGAGTTTGGTTTCTTCAAAGCAATGGTGACAGCGCTCGAACGCACGGTCGATCGCGTGTCGGGTCAAGATAACACCGTCCACAACGACGAGCAAAGACTCGCGAGCTTTGTCTGATGTTTGCACCACTCTACGCAACGGTAACACCGGCGCACCTATTTCAGTCTTTCGACTTGATTGGACGGAGAAGTATAGCGATGTGCGGACAGCACGAGATCCTTGTTCGCAACCGCTCGATATTCTTCGATCAGGCTTTCCATCCGTGTCACGAAACGAGCCGTTTGGTCGCGAAACCAGGAATCCTCGCTGCTAAGCGACAAAGACAGACTTTCGTCGATGATCCCACTGAGTGAGGTTTTTCGATCCTTGGCTCGCGCTCGCAACGTTTCAAGAACGTTGCTCGAGAGAGTGAGGCTTACTTGCTCCTTCTTGACTCCGAACGTGCGATCGATCTCCACGCCCCATTGAGCGACTAAGTCTCCGCGTTCGTTTTTCGCCGTCGGAGGCCCGTACTCTTCGAAGGTTCTGAACGCCGGAAGTGGCTTCGTGTCTCCGTCCGTGCGGTATGAAGGCTGGACACGCATATCTTCGCCGAAGGCCGATTCGTAAAAGCCCGTGATTTCTTCGAGCTGATGACCTTCAGGAAGAGTTGCCAGCAAAAACGACATGAGTTGCGTGTCGTCTTTGAGAGTTGTGCCGGCAAAGCCCGGATAGTCGCGGGTTTCACTTCCTTGTGAAGTCTGGCTAATGCCGCCAAATCGCTCTTTTTTTGTCAAAAACGGCGTCCGGCTGACTGAGCGGATTTTCATGGCAGAACTCCTAGTATGGGCAATGTGATACGAGAAAGCATCCTATGGCAAACAAAGATATCCTATGCAAGCGAATGATGGCAATGGTGCTCGCCCAGCGCTGAAGCTCTCGCCTTCCAAGGAAGACGGTCCGGAGTCGCTCTCCAATTGGGCATGGTGAGCGTGCCCTTGCCTCGTTTTAGACGAGCCGCACGTGCACGCGCGACCGATGAGAAAATTTGGGAGAAGCCGGCTGACGGTGTAAATTTTGCGTTTAGGCTTGATCCTTTGGGAGAGAATATCGGACGCTCAGAGGATACGAGACCTCGCGAAATTTTTTGCCGACGCCCTTCGTTGGAAGCTCGAGCAAAATGCGAAAAAATATCCTGTATCGGAGGTGGAAGGGAGCGATGCGAAATATTCTGAAGTCTGACGGGTACGAGACACCACCTCGCTTCGAGCATCGCGGGGCGCCGGAAAAAGTTCAAATCTGACAACGAGGAGTTCAATGGAGTTGAAGTCATTGCTCTCGGAGAGGAAAGGCGCATTGTGGTGCGTCTACGTTTCAGCGAGTGCGGAGTCGAACTTTCATATCGGAAGAACGCAAGGAATCTGGGGAGGCGAGAAGGAAGACGGCTATACGGACATCCAAGCTGGAGATACGATCTTTTTCGTATTCTCGATTACATCCAGTCAAGCACCTCCACCGAAAGGTTTCCCTCGCGTCCCATTACAACAGTTTATCGGCACCGCCCGTACCGCTGTGATCGGAACCATTACTCAAGGATTCTTCGAGGACACGGCTCAGGTTTGGCCCGGACCCCGAGAATTTCCTTATCGCTTCAAGTTCAACGAAGAAGCTGCTTGGGAATATTTCTCTATCGACTCCACATCGATCGGCGATGATGTCAGAGACGCGGTTCGGAAATCGGCTACGGGAGCCGGAAGACCATTTCGAGTGAGTGATCGGGTACGCACGCCAAGACGATTTTGGGTAGAAAAGACCATCGTAGCCAATCGCTCTGATCGGTTGGTCGGCGAGCACGGCTTGGGAAAAGCAATGTGGTCGCCGCAAAAGGCAGCGAATGGCAGTGAGTACTACAAAGCGATGCGCGAAATTCGGCCGAACGACGTCGTCCTGCATTTCGCGGACAACCGGCATTTTGTCGGAGTATCGTTAGCGTCCGCTGAAGCCGATCCCAGCTTCGTCGGGCTCGCAGGAACTGATTGGGCGGGCCGCGATGCGTATCGAATCGAGCTTAGCGATTTTCACGATCTCAATCCGCCTTTGGATCGCGACGATTTTCTCGGTCGCTCCGAGCTTCGTCCGCAATTGATTCGAATCTTAGACAACCATAAGAGCCTTTTTTTTAATCGAAATTTCGAACTGAATCAGGGATTCTACGTCACTGAAGCGCCAATCGAGCTCGTCAAGTTATTGAATGGAGCATATCGGGAAAAGACCGGTAGGAGCTTGCCGTTTATGGATGACATGGACATTGCGTCAAATGAGGGAACCGATGAAAAAACATCGTTTGAACGGCTGAGTGCGGCAGAGCGGCTATACGCCGATATCCTTTCTTTCGGATTCGTTTTTGAACCTTGGCACTTGGCAACATACCTAGCGGCTGTTCGAACGAAGCCGTTTGTAATTCTCGCCGGAGTTTCGGGTACCGGCAAATCACAGCTTCCCGCGCTGGTGGCTCGAGCCACCGGGGCCACTTCATTCTTGACTCCTGTAAAGCCTGACTGGACGGACAGTTCTGAGTTGTTGGGATTTTCGAACCTTGACGGAAAGTTCCAACCCGGTTGCTTGTTAGAAGCTGCGAAGAAAGCGTCTACTGATTCGCAAAGGTCGTTCTTTTTTCTTCTGGATGAAATGAATCTGGCGCGGGTTGAGCACTATTTTGCGGAAGTTCTCAGTGAGATGGAAAACAGGAGTCGAGTAGCCGGGACCACTATCTTCAGAAGTGATGCTCTACTCAAGAACTTGAATGGAAACGACAAGGCCGGGTGGGGTTCGGTATTTTTGCCTAGCAACCTTGCGTTGATTGGTACCGTTAACATGGACGAGAGTACTCACGGCTTCAGCAAAAAGGTTCTCGACCGCGCATTTATTTTGGAACTATCCGACATTGATCTAGGGTTTCAAATGGGTTCGCAATCCACCCTTCGCATCGGCTCGACGTGGCCATCCATCGCATGGCAACCACGCGCGCTCCGCATCTCAGACGGAACCGAGTGGAGCGAGAAAGAGCAATTGATAGTCTCGAAAACAATCGAAACTTTGACATCGATAAATAAATTCCTCAGTGGAGCCCAACTCCAAGTTGGTTATAGAACTCGAGATGAGGTTGCGCTTTTTCTAATTCATTCGGATGAAATCGCGCCCTTATTTCGTGACAGGACCGGTGCTACGATAGATCCAATGGATCTGGCGCTAACAATGAAAATTCTTCCGCGGATAGTGGGAGGGAGCAACGCGCTGCGACGTACCCTTCGTTCGCTCCTCGGATGGGCATATGATGGTAGGTCCTCGACGGCAGACGCGGACGCCACAGCGGTCTTGGAAAAGTGGGAGGGCGTAGATCGGCCAGCCTCCATATCGGAGGCGAAATTCCCTCGAACAGCTGCACGTCTCTGTCTAATGTGGGATCGTATCCTGAACGAGGGTTACACGTCTTACTGGTTGTGAGGCCCATCGGTGCAAAGCCTATTCGAAATTGTGACCGATAATGTAGCTCTGAAGTGGAGATCTTCCGCGCACTTCCGTAAGTTCAAAGGGGATGCTGGGAAGATAGGCATTCTCAGAATTACGTCAACAAGGAACTCACTGCGATGCGTTAGGCACGGGCTTCCTGCGTTCTCATCGATCGATCCGCAAGAAATGGCAGGCCCCGTTTTGCTCGAAGAAACGGATTATCAAATTTTCGCACAGGCCCGCCCAGGAAGCTCAGTCAACATAGTCCATCGAGACCCTCTAATATCGACGCAACTGGTGACAGAAGACGGCGGTCGGATCCAGACTGGAATCATTAACTTCGGATCGCAAATTGGCAGGACCGAGTTTGCAGTCTACGTTGACGATGCTCTTGAATTCGAGTTCGAAACGGAGATATTTCCTTCAAAGCTTGATTATGCTTCAGACTACGAAAGGATCGTTGGAGACGTTCAAGAAATTCTGACGGGCCTCGCACTGGAGTATCTTCGGTCTACGTTCCGTCTCGGAAATACAGCTCCTGTGCCAGAACCGAGTCAAATCGAATGGCTGATCCTTCTTAAGCAGATCGCGGGGAATCTAGAAAAGGCTTTGCTTCAAATCGCTCACCACCCGACCCGCGGATTGACTCGGGAATCGAGAAGTGTGCAATGCCACAAAATTGGCCGGCTCGATTCAGCAATGCGCAAGCGTATCACTCGAGGTGGTGGGTCTGGGGAGCATGTGAGGACTTCGACTGGATATGTAGTTCGGACAAAACTTTCGGAGAGTCGCGCGCGTCCGACGTTGAACACACCTGAACATCGTTGGTTGAAAGCGCAACTTACTCGGATCCGAACGAAACTGAGTTCACTCCGGTTCCAAGAGGCTCAAAGAGTCTCCAACGGCCGATTTCAGCGGAAGTCGGCCCGGTCTGAACAAGTTCACGTAGAGCTCGGAGCGCTCGAATCATTGATGGTTCGTCTAAGTCGTTTAGAGCCCTTTGTTGAAGCTCGCGGTGAGCCTCCTCCCAATTTCGCATCACTGCAACTCTTAATGAGTCCGGGATATCGAGAGGCATACACGGCTTGTTTGGTCCTTTCTCTAGGACTCCGGATCGAAGGTGGTCCTTTGCAGATGTCGGTGAAGGATTTGAGTCAGCTGTATGAGTATTGGTGCTATCTCACGCTCCTAAAGATTCTCTCACGTCAGACTTGCCAAACGATTCCGTTTCAATCGCTCTTCCAAGTTCAAAGCCACGGTTTGAAAGTCCAGCTCAAGAAAGGGCAAAAGACCGAGGTAACCTTTGAACTTCCGGGCGGCAGATCGGTCCTTGCTACATATAACCCAGAATTCAGGACTGCTATTGGGTTGACCGCACAAAAGCCTGATCTCGCCCTGGCATTTGCGGATCCCAATTGGCCCAAGCTCCAATTGCTTCTTGACGCGAAGTATCGCATCGATCTCTCTCCGCAGTACGTCCAGCGCTACCAATCCCCGGGGCCACCGGAGGATGCAATAAATTCTCTTCATAGATACCGGGATGCAATTTTAGATTCTTTTACGGTGGGGTCATCAAACAGCAGGCCGAAGCGCACTGTCATCCAGGCGGCTGCTCTTTTTCCGTATCGTGAAAACGGCGCGGGAGAGTTCACGAATAGCCGCCTGTGGTCCGCGCTTGAAACGATTGGCATCGGCGCAATCCCTCTGTTACCTGATTCGACTCACTATCTTGAGGCCTGGATCGGTGACGCTATTCGTCGTGGCGGGTGGGGCTTTCTTGATAATCTCATCGACCATTCGACTGTTGAGGCTGGGAACGAATGGCGAAAGGCGGCTGCGGAATTTGTGCTTGTGGGGGTGCTTCGAGGCGAGGACGAGCAACGGCATCTCGATTGGATTTGTGTCAATCGCACATACTATATGCCTCACCGCAAGGATCAGCCTAGGCAATACATTGCGAAATATGTCGCCATCTATTCGCCCTCCGCGCTGCGATCCCCGGGGGCGATAACGCATGTTGCAGAAGTTCTTGGAATCGAGGTTCTCCCAAGATCTGAAATCCAAACGCCGTGGGCTGCACAGCGGAAAAACGAGGAGCTTCAAGTACTTTATAAACTTGGTGAAGTTTCCCAAATTAAGTCTCCCATCGAAAATCGCGGGTCGGCTCAGAAAGGTAAGCGATTTTCGACTCCGCGGTGGACTTCAAATCTCGGGTTGCGACGCGCGCAGCTATTGACCGAGCTGATGTTGGAGACGGAGCCTGAATGGAGACTTTACGAAATTCTGCGGTCACGTGGCGTAGACTTCAGAATCGAGGCATGCCGACCTGAGGAGTTCACCCAGGAAGATCCATTCGGAAGAGCCGTGTTCATAACGCGAAAGGCTGTGGCTCGATATCGCGGTAATGCTGGATTTTGCCTCCATTACCTCTCCGGACGCGAAGAGTATACTGCGAACGCAATCAACGTGGCCGATTCAATTAGCGGGTAGCGTTTGAATGCACCGCTTTGGCTGAGGGGGACAGTGGTCCGAAATCAGTTTGTTTCTCCTTCATTCACTGAAGGGTGCCTCGAGCATCTGCGCGACGACGACATCACCGACGATGATGAATTGAAGTCTGACGAAGATGATTCAGGGGACGATGATCAATAACCTTCCGCTCAAGCGGTTCTGTGCAATCTACTCTCCGCTGCAAAGCGATTCGCAAGGAACACCATCACCGTCTCCATCCAGTCTCGCCAGACCGCAGACTACTAGATAAAATCTTGCTTCCTGACAGCTCGCCATCTCTCGGCAAACTCTTTTCGAGGCGCAGGTGAAGTTTTGATTATCTCCCGAGTTCCTGACGAAACCTGAACGTGGATTGATCGTCGAGTCGAATCCAGAACTGCGCGCAGCGTTCCACGAGGCGCCGCCGTGGCAGTGGCGGGTCCCTGTGGAGCGTTGGTTATGGCAGCCATCTGCGGCAGTCCGGCCGGGATGAGCGAGCGATAAAGACGGGATGGATAGAAATATTATGAGAAAGAATATCTCCAGCAATTTCCGATTCATGATCATGACTCTGGATTTTAGATCGGCAGCGGGTGGCTTGCGTGAGCAAACACCTGCTGCAATTTGATCATTTCTGGAGTGCGCCCTTTGCTTCCTTTGAGTTGATCATTCTTCCGAACACTGTACCTACGGCATGTTGTAAATTGTCGAATTCGACACCACTCCCCAGATCCTCTTTCCCACACTGACTGGTGAATCCCAGGTCGGCGCCGGCGATTGATCGAACACGAAGGTCGGCGCAATAGGTGAATGTTTCCTGAAACCAGATATCGTCTTTCCACTCTCGCAGCGTGAATTGAAGAATTTTTGAAGCTCCTTTGGTATTCCCTGAAATTGCATTTAACACCTCCTTGTCGCTCCACGCCGGACCGAGAACGGTGTGCTCCGTTGCGTGACCCGCAGTGGAAAGCGACTGGGCAATCATCTCACCCAAATCTTGCGCAAGTGGCCGACCGGAAGTGGTGGATATCGACCAGGGCACTCCCGCAATTGAGCGCTGCACACCAACGTGCGATGGAGACGTTTCGCCGCTAACAACAGCAGGACGTTGATCCTGGACGGCAATCATCAATTTGTTCGGTGTTACCGGCAGCTCGGGCGTGAACGATATCACGCCGGTGAACGATTGCGTCTTACCGAATGCACACCCACTCAGAGTAACAGCGGCGGCAACTATGGCGAGCGCTTTGAAAGAACGCGAAAATAACCCTACTCTATTCTTCACATCACCCTCCTGCTGAGCATCGATGCTCAACCAATAGTTCAGCTCGGCGTGCAATGTCTATGTGGGCCTCATTGTAAGTTGACTGATGTCAAGTATTTAGCTCAGCAGTTGACTCAAGTGTGAGCGCGTGTAGAGGAGGCCTATGAATACCGTTTGGAGAGGAGATTCTTCATGGGCCTGATCAAAGCGACATTGTCAGTTCTATTGTTCTCACAGCTTGCAGCGTGCGCAAGCATTGTGAGCCACAAGAGCACGCCCGTCACTTTCAACAGTTCACCTCCGGGAGCGAAAATCGAAGTCACCGATCGAAACGGAGTTCAACGTTTTGTTGGTCAGACGCCGGCGACCACTGTGCTGGACAACGGCGACGGATATTTCACCAAGGCCCGATACTCGGTAAAGCTCACGAAAGAAGGTTACGAGCCACAAATATCCAGCATCACTCCCAGCATGAACGGGTGGTATTGGGGAAATATCATTTTCGGCGGTTTGATCGGTATGCTCATCGTTGATCCGATCACTGGGGCCATGTACGAGATTGACCAGCCCGCGCTTAATCTTGTCATGGCACAGGATGCGCCTCAGGCACCGCGGGCAGCGCTAGCCGTGTCGTCGACTCCGCCAGCAGTTACAGAGGAAGCAGCCGTTGCCGCGCCGGCTGCTAGTGACATAGGTGAAAAAATTAAACTGCTTGAGAAGCTGAAATCTGAGGGACTTCTGACAGACAAAGAGTTTGTGACGAAGAAGAAGGAACTGCTCGATCGGATATAAAAGTTTCAGCGGACGCTAAGTTTGAAAGTCGAGAGGATTCTAAGTTTCCTCCACTTTTGAGTGGAGAGGGAGATGACTTGGCTAATTTTTATGGCGCCCCTTTTACTCAGCAAGTTTCCGGGAATTCTTCAAGATACAAGGATAGGATGATTGGACTCTTGCTACTCGGGGTGGGTCCATATACGGTCCCGGCGGAAAGACGACCAGCGAAAAGACTCTTCATCGGATTCTCAATCTTCAGGTCTACGGTGCGCTCGCCCAAATAATCTCAAATAGCTCACGATGAAGCTTAATAAAACTTTCATTCTCTGCTACGAGCACGGCAACCGGAGAAACCACTTGGTGGACTACGAGCCTTTTCGGAATAATGACGAGATTTGTTGAAAGAGTACTGGTTGCCGGTAGCAGCTTCACTTGCATGTTGTAACGCTTGCCCTCGCGGAAGTATTGCTTTCCCACCTCGGTCTGGGTGGTTAAGTGACGTATCTTAATCGGCAGCTTAGCGCGGCGCTCGATGAATCGCTGAAAAAACTGCCGATCCAGATCGAACACTGCTGGTTGATTCGAAATGATCAGATAATCCTCTCCCGGCTTTACATCTTTCAAAAGCGACTCGTAGACCGACTTCATCGCTTCGATACCTTCGAAATACCGAATAGCGCTTTCATTCGCGTCAATTGATCGCAACGAAAAAAGATCTGGAAGAATCTGTTGAACGAGCGCTTTTCTGGACTCGAGTAATGCCTCCAAGCGATCTGGGCTCTCAGCGACATAGCGCTGTTTCAAACCCTTCAACTCTGTAAATAACAGGCCCTTCTCCTTGAGCGTCCCGAGGATATTGTAAACCGTGGCCCGCTTTACACCGCTGAGTGATGCAATTCTGAGAGGCGTGCTCGGGCCGAGCTGGAGAGCCGCTAAATACACGAGGCTCTCCTTCTCGCTAAGACCAATTTCTTGCAGCCGGCGGGATAGCTTTTGTTGAATCATATTCTGTCAGAAAAACTGGCAACCAAAATCCCAAATATTCTGGCAGTTTAGCATGCTTTTTACGGTCGGCGCCAAATTTCATGACATTCTCGTCCGAAAGGCAGACCTTCATCGGGTCTGAAACTAAGGATGTTATGAAATCATTCACTTTTCTCCTTGGCCTCCTATTCGTTCTATTCCCTGAAGGCCTTCTCGCCGAGGCGCCGCTCCGCATCGGTGTCATTGCGCCGCTCACCGGACCAGCAGCAGATTATGGAGTGGCTGTCCGCAATGCGATCGAATTGCAGCGAAAAGAGCAGAGTGGAAGACCATCAACGGTCACTTATATTTTTGAAGACACGCAATATAACGCGAAAGCCGCAGTCGACTCATTTTCGCGGCTGCGAAATATCGAGCGAGTGGATGCGATCTATGTCTGGGGAGTGGTTTTCTGCGAAGCTTTAGGACCTCTCGCCGAACAGTTTGCTCTGCCCATGATAGCCCAATGCGTGCAGGGAAACATAAGCAAGGATCGCAAATACGTATTTCGGTTTGCGAACCCTGCCGCTGACTACGCCAAGATGCTCTGGCAACATGCGAGGAGTAACTCGCTAAAAAAGATCGGGCTCGTTCTCACTGAAAATTCCTATTTGCAACTCATGGCCGACTCTCTCGAAAGTGAAAAGCTTCCAACGGAGAGTATAGTCATCA
>CAZDWZ010000004.1:0-448858 GCA_964509425.1 uncultured Bdellovibrionales bacterium
AGGCGGCACGTGTTTTGTTGTCGGAGCTGTCATGAGCACGGACGTGTCAAGTGTTCCGGCGCACGTGTATGTCGGTGAAGTATTCCATGCCAGGCTTCACCCGCAGCGACATTCATTTCGCTATCGAGTATCTTTCTTTTCCTTCGATATCGACCGGCTGCACGAGCTCAAAACTTCCTCTTGGTTGCTCGGACACAATGTGTTCCGCCCGTTTACGATTCGCGATCGCGATTACCTTCCGGGCGCCGAAGGTGATTTACGAGCAAAACTGCGGCATCACCTGCAAATTCGCGGCGAGGAACTGCCGGAGGGCAAAATCGAGCTGATTACCGTTCCCAAATTTTTCGGATACGTCTTCAATCCCGTGAGTTTCTATCGTTGTTTCACTCCCTCGGGCGAGCTTCGCTTGGTCATTGCGGAAGTAAATAACACCTTCGGTGAAACTCACCTCTATGTGCTCCCGGCAAATCTGGGGAAAAGGGACTGCGATCGGGAGACTCTCTACGCACGAGAGAAAAAAGGATTTCACGTGTCTCCTTTCCTCGACCGCCGAGGCGAGTACTTGTTTTCTTTTCAGGATTCAGGGCACGAGAGAACGAACAAGGTTGACCTGAGAGTGGATTTAGAAAAAAACGGAGAAACGGTTTTTGTCTCCCGTCTTCACGGGGAGGGAAGACCGGTCAACTCTGTTTCGCTACTGGATAGTTTCATGCGGCGACCGTTCGCCCCTTGGCTTGCGGGACCGAGGATTGCTTTGGAGGCTGTGAAGATGCGCTTTGCGAAAAAATTTGAGGTTTTCCCCCGGCCGATCGCCGACTCGCCGGATACCATCCGTCGAAGCAGCCCTGCCTATCTCGATCAGGCGGCGAGATATCTTATTCGCCGCTCGCTGCGGCGGATCAAGAAGGGAACGCTCGTCATTTGTTATCCGGACGGAGAAATGGAGAAGTTCGGAGAAAAGTCATCGGAGCTCGTCGGCCGAATATTGGTACGAAACACGAATGTGTTTTCGCGAGTCTTGTTTGCCGGCGATATTGGATTCGGCGAATCATACATGGCGGGAGAATGGGATTCGGATAACCTGACCTCCGTTTTTGAGATTTTTGTCGCAAACGTGGATTCTTTCAACGATCGAAAGCTCGTCAGCACATTTCTCGGTCAGCTCAAGAACCGTTTGCTTCATGGTCGCCGCGAGAATAACCAAACCCAAAGCCGGAAAAACATCAGCGATCATTACGATCTCAGCAATGAGTTTTTCGCGAAATTTTTGGATCCGAGCATGAGTTATTCGTCGGCAATCTACCGAAAATCCGACGACACCCTCGAGCAAGCGCAGCGAAACAAAATTGAGGCACTTCTCACTCGTGCAAAGCTCGAGCCGGGTATGCGAGTTTTAGAGATAGGTTCTGGCTGGGGGAGTCTTGCCATCCGAGCCGCGGAAGAATTTGGCGTGACGGTCACGGGAATCACGCTCTCAAAAGAGCAGCGCCTCTACGCGGAGAGTGCTGCTCGCGAACGGGGAGTCTCAGAAAAAGTGAGCTTCATCGAAAAAGATTATCGAGAAATGACCGGACAGTTTGATCGCATCATTTCCGTGGAGATGCTCGAGGCGGTAGGACATAAATACTATAAGGACTATTTCCACGCATGCGAACGTCTCCTTGCGCCGGGCGGGTTGCTGGTGCTGCAAGTCATTACGATTCCGGAGCAGGCGTATGGCGCCTACATCCGGAGCTGTGATTGGATCCAGAAGTATATTTTTCCGGGTGGCGAAACGCCTTCCCTTGAGGCGCTTATGACGGCTGCGCGCAAACATTCCCGACTCATCGTAGAAAGCGTGGACAACATCGGTGATCATTACGCGCGAACGCTAAAAGATTGGCGTCGGAACTTTGACGCGGAGCGGAAGGCAATCGGTGAGCTTGGATTCACCGAACGCTTCCAACGTATGTGGGAGTATTACCTGTGTTACTGCGAAGCCGCGTTTTCGACCCGCTATCTGGGCACGCTGCAGCTCACCATGACCAGGCCGGGTAACCTCGCTCTCGATTCTTGCCCGGGATACGACAAGCCGCCGCTCTGAGACCCGCCGGGCGGAACTTTCCTCGCAAAAACAGGGGGTTCCTGATAGGAATGCCCCTGGACGAACAGCGAAATTCGAACAATTACACTTCAAAAAGCGCACATTTTTGTGCGTTTTGTCAATCTTTGTAAGCACCTATCACGAGTTGCGTCATCTCAATCAGAATATGGAAAACGTGATGAATCCAAAAGCCGGTGTAAAACCGGAATCGAAAGCGGACGGAAAGCCCGAAACGATCGATCCGTCGCGCTGGGTGGAAGAGTACGGAGATTATTTATTCCGCTTCGCTCAGTTCCGTGTTCGTCGAACGGACATTGCGGAGGAATTGGTTCAAGAGACCTTCCTCGCCGCATGGAAAGGAATCGAACGGTTTGAAGGAAAGTCTTCGCTGAAGACGTGGCTTGTGACGATTTTGAAGAACAAGATCATGGACCACTTCCGGAAGGCGAGCCGGGACCAAGAGGTTTCTGCCACGGAAAGTTCGGAAGGCGGTGACGAGAGAACAGACGCTTTATTTAATCGGTTCGGGATTTGGCGCACTCTTCTTGAAGAATGGAAAACAACACCCGAGGGACTGATTGAGCAACAAGGTTTCGTCGAGCAGGTTCGGAATTGCATCGAGAATCTGCCGCAGCGGATGAAAGAGGTGTTTACTCTTCGCTCGGTAGAAGACATTCCGACTTCCGAGGTGTGTGAGATGATGAACATCTCCGAGAATAATCTTTGGGTGATACTGTACCGAGCGCGAATGCAACTCCGCTCATGTTTGGATATGAATTGGTTCAAAGCGCGGTGAAATTTTATGAGCCTGTTATCCTGTCGTAAATTCACGGAACTGTCGTCTCGATCAATCGAAGTTCCTTTGTCGGCTTGGGAGAAATTTCAGCACAAGTTTCACTTCTGCCTTTGTTTTACCTGCCGTCGATTCGAAAGACAGATAACCCTGATGGACAAAGTACTGAAGCTCGTTCACTCTCACGACCACCTGCACGAATTGGAAACAGATGCGAAGGGGAGACCAGCGAGGGGCTTGAGCGATGATGCAAAAGAGCGAATCAAGAGGTCCCTCGGACCCGTCCACTAGAATCGACTTGCTGGAGCGAATCCTTCCGGAGCTGAGTTTCCGAGCGGTTCGCTCATCCGGACCGGGCGGTCAGAATGTCAATAAAGTGAGCTCAAAGGTTGAACTCCGCTGGTTGGTAACGGAAACCAGACTTCTCCGCGCGGACACCCACCAACGCTTGCTCCTGCTGGCTGAGAATAAAATCAGCAAAGAGGGAGTTCTCGTTCTGGTTTCTGACAGATTTCGCGATCAGATTAAAAATAAAGAGGACTGTCTCGCAAAACTTCGCGAGCTGGTGGTGGCCGCCGGTCGCGTGCCAAAAAAGCGGAAGAAAACGAAAATTCCAAAATCGAAGATCGAGAAGCGCCTCGATAATAAGCGACGGCGCTCATCACGAATCGCGTCTCGAAAGGCCGACGGCTACTAACTTCGGAAAAACGCCTAAATATCGCATCTGACGCAAACGCCCACGCATCGAGAAATCACCAGTTTAAGACTCATGAAGTAGTGCAGTATTTTGCTGCGGATACGACACGTTCCTGCTAGATTGACCTTGAGAAAAAAGTCAAGGCATCGCCATTTGGAGAATTTCGTGAAACCCGTTCCTCGGCTGCAACTTGTGGAATCCACGGGAAGCATTTCGGATTTCTTAAAAAGATCCGAAAGGGAGCTTCCTTCCGATTCCAGCGGTGCTCACTCGCTTATGAGGGCTCTCCAGCTTCCCGGGATGTTTCCGGCGGAAGTTCCTGATGCCGTGATCAAAAGATTTACGAGACTTGGAGACCGAGTTCTCGATCCCTTCTGCGGAACCGGTATGCTCGGACTCCAGGCGCAGCTCCTCGGAAGAGTTGCTTGGATGAGTGACGGCGATCGTGCACTGTTGAAACTTGCCGATGCGTTGACGAACCCCGCTGGACTGGATGAGGTTGTCCTTCGAATCCATCAGCTTCAACTTCGGCGGCCGACCAGTTTTTCGTCATACGCAGAGAATTTTAAACCGTTTTTTCACGCGGACACATTTGTTGAAATAGCGAATCTGAGAAACTCAGTCGCGAAGGCAGAGTCCGGCATCGACCGATTCCTCGGCTTGCTCGCGGCATCCCGGCTCCACGGACACACGAAGTCATATCTCTCGGCGTATTCTTCGCCGGCTTTCTCTCTCTCTCCTGAGAAACAAGAAGAGGTGAATCGCCGAAGACGTGTCATCCCCGAATACCGGGCGCTTGCCCCGAGACTTATCAAGCGTGCGGCGGAGCTGCTCGAGGACGGAATTCCGGGACGCTTTTATGATGTGCTGCCGGAGCGGAGAATTTACCAGGGTGACGCCAGAAGATTGGATTGGGTCGAAACGAATTCCGTCGATCTTTATCTCTCGGCTCCGCCACTTCCGGGTGACGGGGATTTCTTAGGCGATCAGTGGCTGACGAAGTGGTTTCTTGATGAGAGCGATGAGCAACCGTTTTCACTCTCAAGTGGCGGGCTCGTCGATTGGCGTAACGATTTGCTCAGATGTCTTAGTGAAGGACTCCGGGTGTTGCGCCCGGGCGGGTATCTTGCCCTCCAACTGGGACGTTGGGAGGACAATTCGGAGGACGGAGAAGGCTTGGTCTCTCTTGACGATCTCATCGCTGAGGCCGCCGAGCACCTCCGAGTTGCTCAGAAAAAGTTCCGAATTCACGAATTACTCGTATTAAAGGTTTCGAGAGATCGCGCTCTTGGGCTCGTCGGTGGAAACGGTGCAAAACGTGAACCGAGGGTCCTTGTCATGCGTGCACAGAGTTATGGGTGAGGTGGGGTCGACTTCTATCGGAGGAGGAGTAAGCAGCTCCGACGGAATTCGAGTCCCTCGAATTCTTATTTGCGGAACTCACCGAGGCGTTGGGGTTTCAACGATACTTTTCGGACTCGTCGTCTCCTATATCCGCAACCAACTCGGCATCGGGACAGCGTACCTCGGTTCGTCTTTGATCGAACCGACACATTACCGGCGTCTCGCGAACCGGCTCAGCTACACCATTTCTCCTCAGGTGCTCGATCGAGAGGAGCTGCTCTCAAGTTTGAAACGGCTTTCTGATGGAACCGAGTTAGCACTTCTTGAAGGATTCGGTGGACTCTTCGATAACTACGGCACTCCAAGTTCGTTTCTTTCGAACGCCGATTTTGCTGTGGCCACGAAAACACCGGTTATTCTGGTTGTCGATGGACACGGCTACGGCGAAAGCATTGCGGCGCAGATAAGCGGCTTCCAGGAATTTCGTCCGGAAGTAAAAATTTCCGGCGTGATAGTAAACCGGGTTCCCGCGAAAGGGCTCGGAGAAAAGCTTCGAGCCGCAGTCGAGAAGCATTGCCGATTGCAGTTCCTTGGAACGGTGCGTCACGGAGACCCTCATCAGATGGGCGCAACGCTTGCCTCCTATCGCGCGCACAATCCAAGCGCATTGACGCGGAACCGGGTGATAGGTACCGGGAACCTCATTCGCGAAGCGGTTGACCTTGAAGCGTTGAAGGCAATCGGAAACACAGCCGAGCCGCTCGTTCAGAAGATCAGCGCTCCGGTTTTCCTTCCGCGAAAGGGACGAATCGCGGTCGCCGACGATCAAGCGTTTCACTTGACCGTGCAAGATAATCTAGACTTGCTTCGACGTGCCGGAGTAGAGCTGGTGCCATTCTCGCCAATCGCCGATCTTGCACTTCCGAAGAACTGCCAAGCGGTGTATTTCCCCGGTGGTTATCCACACCTCTACGCTCCCGATCTTCAGGCGAATCAATCGATCCGACGGGCGATTCGCACGTATATCGATAACGGCGGCGCGTTCTACGCCGAGGCCGGAGCTCTCGCTTATTTGGCCAAACGGTTGACGACATTTCAGGGCTCCAGCTACGACATGGTGGGTGCTTTTCCTGCGTCAGCGACCGCTGTTATCGCCGACGACATTCAGCAGCCGTATCCGATCTATGAGCTTCGCTCGAATTCTGGAAATCTCCTCGGCAAAAACTACCGAATAAGGGGTCTCCGCCAGACGCGATGGAGCTTCCGTCTCGAATCCAAGCTTCCGAGCACTCTCGAACGCGAACGAATTCTTTCTGGCGGCGACGAAGGGAAAGTTGGCGGAGAGCTGCCGGAGGGAATTGCGCTTCATCCGAATGTGCTCCTTACGCAATGTTACTTGCATTGGGCTTCATGCCCGGAGGTGGCGACGAACCTCATTGAGCGAGTTTCGGATGTAAAAGCTCCTTCGCCGTCGAGATAGTTGATCTTCAAATATCGACCCTTGGTCCCAAGCGCGGAGTTCTTCTTATTTCGAGAAACAGAGCTTCGCGACCATCGAATTGCGTTACTGAGCCAGGATCTCGCTACGGCTCAACTGAAAATTCTTTCCGCACCTCGGACAGGTGATTGTAACCTCCGGATCCGATCCGTAGAGGTCATTCAGTTCGTCGATGGGCAGTGAACGGAAAAACGGCAGGAGCTTTTCCGGGGAGCATTCGCACGAGAAAATAAAATTACAGACCCGCATCTGTTTTCTTTCTTCGGGCGGATTCTGGGCGAGCTCTTCGAGAGAGACGGATTCGAACCAATTTCGGTCAAAGCCCGGCAAGGCGGCCAGCGCGATGGCCGTATCGCTTGTCTTCGAGAGCAAAATCCGGAGCGGTGCTTGCTCGCTCTGTCGGTAGAAAAATTCGACCATCGTGGCGATATCTGAGCTTTCGCATTTCACATAGCTCTTAAACGATTTCCCCTTTGTGTTTGTGAACTGAGCATGAAATGAATTTACATCCGTATGCCGAATGTGATCGGTCAGCACGTGCCCGACCATCGTTCCATGTGACACACCCGCGTCGTCAAGTACTCCGGCGGTTCCTGTTGCAAACAACGAGTAGGGTTCTTCGGCCACGAGGTGAACGGTCCACGCATGGAACTCGGTCGAGCGATGGATGCTGAGATGAATTGCCAAACATGTAAGAAGTTCTTTCAGCTTTTCGTCGTGATCGGCGCTTACCTTGCCGCTGAAATCTTTTCGGTGAATGTAATAGTCGATCAGATAGGCGCTCAGATCGATTTTGAGAAGGAGTGCTTCTTTTTCAAGAAGGTATTCGGAGATAGAGATGAGAGGATTTTCCAAGTCATCTCCTTACAATTTCGAAATTCGATTGCGCATTCGTTCCTCGGACGATTTCTAAACGAAGGGAGTCGATGGCTCCGATGGAGTTCAGCGGATAGGTGAATGTTCCGTCTGGAGTAACAAAAGAACCGAGCTCTTTGCAGACGAAGAGGTGCAAGAGATCTTGAACGTCGGAAACTCGGGAATGATATTCAAGCATTTTCACCGGGAGCCCGATATCGGCGGCGTGCCGTAGGAGCAACGGGAGTTCCGGTTTGTCTTTCACGAAAAGCGCGTTTTCAAGCCATCGAAGATTTCGCGAACGCTGAGACGGCAGGGAGAAGAGATATGACCCTCCGTCAAGACAAGGTCCAACCACAAATTCTCCAAACTCCCACGAGCGAGCGATTGCCAATTCGATCGCGGATCGAGGGACAGTTGGCGAATTGCCTCCGATGACGAGCATCCCAGGAGAATAATTTGCCGAGACGAACGAAATCGCATGAATGAGTCTTGCCTCCGGCGTTTCGCCCTCCTGAGGAAAGATCATCTCAGGCGACAGCCTCGTCACCTGCGGCGGACTGATGAGGTGAGAGAGGCAGCCCGTTAGATACAGGAGCGAACATTGCGGTTCGGTTGCCACAAAGATCGGGTTCGGGAGTGACAGAAGGAGATTTAAGGTGTCCGCCAAAAACGCGGCTTGGAGCAGATCGAATTCGGATTGTGTAAGGAACGTGCTGGTCAGCGGCGTCTTTGTCGAGAGGGTATTGGGCGCGAATACTCTTCCGGTCTGGTGTGCGGACTGATTCGTGGACGCGCCGGGAGATCCTGAGCTCTGCTGGGCATTGCGTGACCTCAAATCAGTGGAAGCGCCGGAAAGTCCCGGTATCGTCGCGAGGAGCAAAATTGGGAATGCGGATCTGTCCACGACGCCGATTCTCCGTAAGTTAGAGCAACATTCCGAGGTATCCGCTGAAGATCGTCAGAAGCGCGAGGAAAACGAGGGTCACGAACCCGAGTCCGGAAAGGAATATCAAAAAGGAAGTGCCGAGCGCGGTCTGCTCTTGTCGATTCATCAGTAGAGTGTACACTGATGCCGCTTTCGCCCGCAAGCTACGATGCGGGAACACCGAAGCGGTGGAGACGGAGAACAGGAGAACCGACACAGAGTGGCCCATGTAGTTGGAAATATAAAGAGTCTCGGCGCGAGTGAACGGCACGCGCTGGAGCGGCTGGCGGCGAAACGTATTCACGGAGGAGAGGTAATTCCCCTTGAGCTCGCCCGAAAGATAGCGAAGTTGGCCGGCAGCTTGGCGCTTCAGCTCGGTCTTTTGGTGGGGCGGGATGGGACGATCGAGTATGTCATCGCCGGTACCAAGGATCGAATCTATCTTCCTGACCTTGGCCGCTTTCGACTTGACCCTGGACGACTCCGGAGATTGAGGCTTATTGTTTTCTCACCTTTCGGCGGTTGGGTGCTCATGCCGCAGCGAGTCGATTCGCTCGCGTTCCTTGGGGAATCGCAGGCGAGGAGAAATCGCCGTACCGCCGAGTCAGGTACACGAAACATTCCCCGAATTCCGAACGATCTGGTCACCGACCTCGAAAAACTCCGTCTCGATGCCGTGTTCTTTATAGGGGTGAGTGCGGACAGCCAACCCGGTCCCTTCACGCTTGCCTATCTCGCGCCCGATGCCGGTTCGCTTCGTCCCGGAGTGAGTCTGGTGGGTGGAGAAAATATTGGTGATTTGCAGATTGATTTTCCTGCATTTTTGAGTGACCTCGAGGGACTGCTCGAAAAGGCGCGTCCGAAAGTTTACGAGACGGGAAAGGACAAAGCGATTCTCGTTGGTGCTTCAACCGGATCAGCGAAGGAGGCCGAATCGTCGATGTTGGAGCTCGAAGAGCTCGCTCGCACCGCGGGAATTGAGATTCTCGATTCCATAATACAGCGCCGTAAGTCACTTGATCCCAAGACCGTCATCGGCAAAGGCAAAGTTGAAGAGCTTGTGCTTCACTGTCTAGACCTCGGCGCAGAAATCGTCGTGTTCGATCGGGAGCTGAGCCCCGGTCAACTCCGCTCCATCACGAACCTTACTGAGCTGAAAGTCATCGATCGCAGCATGTTGATTCTCGACATCTTTGCGCAGCGCGCTCGAAGCAGTGAGGGTCGATTGCAGGTCGAGCTTGCACAGCTGCGGTATTCTCTTCCCCGCCTCACGGAATCCGACAGTGGACTCAGCCGACTGACCGGGGGCATCGGAGGGCGCGGGCCGGGAGAAACGAAGCTTGAAATAGGCCGCCGGAGAGCGCGTGATCGAATTGCAGATTTGGAGAAACGAATAGATCAAGTCGCAGCGCAACGAGGATTACGACGTGAGCGACGGCAAGTGCGGGGAGTTCCCGTCATCGCGATTGTTGGTTACACCAACGCTGGAAAATCGACGTTGTTGAATGCGTTAACTAAAGGAAACGTTTTTGTTGAGAATAAACTGTTTGCGACTCTTGATCCGGCGAGCCGGAGAATGAGATTTCCGAACGAGCACGAAGTCATCTTTGTCGACACTGTCGGTTTCATTCGCGAGCTCCCGAAGGAGCTTGTGCAGGCGTTCCGGGCGACGTTGGAAGAAGTGGGGAATGCCGATTTGCTTCTGCATGTCGTCGATGCCGGTGATGCGGCGATGAGGCAACAAATGGAAATCGTGCAAACCACCCTGGCCGACCTCGGCTTTGGCGAACGCCCGCGAATTCTGGTCCTCAATAAGGCCGACCTTCTCTCAGAAGTCGAACGAAATATGCTTGTCAACTCCACCGGCGGAATCGCCGTTTCCGCTGTGACGCGCGACGGTCTCACCCGACTCGTGCACTCGTGCCAGGATCTTCTCCTCGAAACCTTCCAAGGTCAGGATCCGGGACGATTCACTGAGCGAACCACGTGGGGGCCCGAATAACCCGACATAAGCGGCTTGTTGATGAATTCCGCGGAATTAGGTAGATATTTTCCACTTTAGAAAAATCCCGTGATTGCCGATATTTAGAGCCTGACGTGCAAATTCGTGGGCAATTGAGTTTTTCTCAATCGAGGGAAATTTTTCATGATGTCGGATGGAACTGAGCTCCTTGGCATTGGTGTCGGAACGCTCCTTGCGGACCGGTACGAGGTTGAAGAAGTTCTCGGCCGTGGAGGGATGGGGGCGGTGTTTGCCGTTCGAGATAAAGCATTGGGGCGAGAGCTCTTTGCACTCAAAATTCTTGATCCCCGACTTGCCAACGATGAAACCGATATTGAACGATTCCGCCAGGAAGTCCTCATCACGCGGAAGTTGAACCACCCGAATATTGTACGGACCTTCGAGTTCGGACAATTGAAAACTGGGCAGAATTTCGTGGTGATGGAATACGTGCGGGGAAAATCTCTCGAGCGGATGCTCGAAGAAAGCCCGACGGGCATTCCTCTTGCCGACTTGATTAAGTATCTGACCGACATGGCGCAAGGAATGAGCTACGCGCACGCGGAGGGAGTGATTCATCGCGACCTGAAGCCGGGGAACCTCCTCGTGAATGACGAGGGCGTGCTGAAGATCACAGACTTTGGATTAGCCAGATCGACCGAGCTCGATGCTCGGATCACTCATGCCGGAGAATGTGTCGGAACACCGATGTACATGGCTCCGGAACAGGTGCAGGGCGCGCCTGCAGACCATCGCGTCGACATCTACGGATTGGGAGTGGTGGCCTATGAACTCTGCACTGGTCGTGCGCCCTATCGTCCGGAAAACTGGTTTAATCTCGCGAATCAGATTGTGAGTCAGCCACTCGAGAAGGTCTCGCGAATTCGCTCACGTATTCCAGGATGGTTCGAGACATTCGTCGAAAAATGCGCGGCGAAAAATCCTGAGCTTCGATTCTCCAACATGGATGAGGCGCTTCACTTTCTGAACGAGCAGGAGACCGTAGATCCGCATTCTTCAAACGCGAACTCTTGGATCGGCGAACGTTGGGCCGACGCTCTCGGCGGCTTCCTCAGCCGTCAGGCGACCGTCGTTGTGATCGCCGGAATCGGGATGTTTGTGTTGGTCGCGTCCATCGGCATGAGCAAGGGGCCGGTGCAGACGATGCAAACACAGGTGTCTACAGGAGCGAATGCCGTCGGTAAGGTCGTCGATACCCTATCCAAGCTGAACCAAGTCGTCATGAAAACGTACGAAAATTCCGAGGCGATCGATCGATTCCTAGAAGAAGAAAATCGTAAAAAAGGGGCGAAGGCGAGCGATTCTCTCGAGGTTCAGGAACCGAAGATTGAGAACATTAACGCTGGAGCGCGTCCGATGCTTCAGCGAAGAGATGATGACAAGGTGAGTCGGGAGCCCGATTCACGATCGGTCGAAGCCCAAAAACCGGCAAGCTCACCCGAGCGGCGAATTTCCCCCAAAAATTGAGCGATCAATCCTCGCTTGCACCTTATCTGGCAGAGTTTCGACACGAATGCTAGAACCTGCTCGCAAGGTCCGGGCAGCGTTCGCCGACGACTTTGCTTATGCGACAAATTCGACGCTTGGCGCGATTTGTAGAAAAGAGCGGGCTGTAAGACCTGTGACCGGCCGTAGAATCTGACGGGGATATCAAAGGGTTGCGATTATGAAGCTCGAACAGACGTTCATGCATTTTCTCCTCGAACATCAGCAGAGGAACAGTCGAACTCTAAACTTCGTCATTCTGATGGAGTCGATTCTGACCGCATCGGAGCACCTCGAATACTATTATCTTTCGGGAGCGCTCCAGCGAACTCTCGGTGAGGCCGGGAAAATCAATGTCCAAGGTGAGCGCGTGATGAACATGGATCTCATGGCCCATGAGATTGTCCTTCACCACCTGAGCGAATCAAACCAGGTGATTCAGGCCACCAGTGAGGAATCGAAAGATCCAATCCAGCTGAATCCCGACGGGCGTTACATCGTTTATTTCGATCCGCTCGATGGGTCCAGCAATATCAAGCACAGTTTGCCGGTGGGGTTCCTCTTTGGAATCGTGAAGAAGAATCTCGACGGCCCCGAGGACTGCAGACTTCGTCGAGGCAGGGACTACATCGCCGCCGGAATGTTCTTGGTTCCGACTGGGATGTTCACGTTTGCTTTGAAGAACTCCGGCACTTGGCGATTCATCAAGGATGAGTCGGGGAAATATTGCCGTCCGACGAGACTTCAGTTCCCGAGTGATCGCGCGACCTGGGAACTGTCCTGGAATTCTTCAAATCGTTCGACTTTTGGCGACGGGCCGCGAGAGTGGCTGGAAGCCCACGAATCTGAATTTGCTTTTCGGTATGCCGGTGCGCTTGCAGTCGATTTTCATAGATTGCTGGGAAACGGCGGAATGTTTGCCTACCCGGCAATTAAGAACCACCCCGACTCAACGAAGAACCGACCCGAAGGGAAGCTCAGGTTACTCTATGAAAGTGCCGTCGTCGCGTTTATGGCGAAGGAGGCCGGTGGATTCGCGATCGGTGAAAGCGGTGAGGACATTCTCGATATTCTCCCCACGGATCGACATCAACGGAGCGCGCTTTATGTCGGCAATCGAGACCTCGTTGAAGAGATCCAAAAGGCTTTGCGTGCCTGAACGGCGGGCAACAAAATGTCCTTGATCCAGGTTTCGGTTCCCTGGATGCGCTTCATTTGGGCACGATGAACAATTCCTCGTTTACGACGTGGCACTCTGGAGCGAATGTTTTGATGTTCTCAAGAATCCCGCCAAGCTGCGCTCGCACGACTTCCGGCGATACCCCCGGCGGCCCGTACGCGACGTATAACACGTGCGTCGTGTCTCTCGTGATTGGAGAGCGATTATCTTGTCCGTAGATGATGGAGCAGCAGACGCCCCCCTCATCTCGCATGATCATATCGCCCTCGCGCATCGGCTTCGTGCTGCCGTTCATTTGCGTGATCGCGTCGCCGGGCTTTGAAATGTCGAAACTCACCTGTTGTCCCAGTTTTTCGACATCGTGGCCTGCGGTCAGGACAAGTGTTTCAACCTCCGCGACGAAATTCGAATCGACGAGCGGCGAAACGTTCGGAAGCGGTTTATCTTTTAGAACAATGGACTCGAGCTGCAGCTGTACGTGATAGCTCTTCTCAAACGACCGGTAATACGCTTCGTAAGCGGCGAGGACCGGGACTGCCTTGAAATCTGCGCGAGAAAATCCTTTGAATTTCTCTCGCAATGCCGCCTCGGTATTCCTCTTTTTGGAATCGAGCTCTGGGCAAAGAACGGTATTGTTCACATCCCGTACTTCCAAGCATCCGATCACGGCACCTGGATGAGCCGACTTCCATTCGTTCGAGAGCGAGAATGAAACCATGATATTCCTTGGCCAGCGAGATTAATTTCTTTCGGTTGCGACTGCGATACGACAGGCCTTCTCAAGATCCGCGGGAGTATCAACTTCCACCGAATCCTTCGTCATTTCCGGTTCGACGATGCACACTCCGATTCGATATCCCATTTCGAGAAGCCTCAATTGCTCGAGCTTCTCGAGATCTTCCAACGCAGAAATTTCTGAAAGCTCGAACTCTCGGAGCACCGAAGGCCGGTAGACGTAAAGTCCAAAGTGTTTGAATCCATAGAGCGTGCGCTTCACGCCCGAGGCGTCGAGACGCTCGGGCCGCTCTCCATCCCGTGAATGCGGAATCGGTGCGCGAGAGAAATAGAGTGCCTCTCCGCGCGAAGTGACGACGACCTTTACGTCGTTCTTGGAGAGAAACATTTCCTCATCAAAGATGGGAGTCGCTATTGTCACCATGGAGACTTCCGCTGGTGCCTGAGCCAGCGTCTCGATACAGCGATCGATAAGTTCCGGTCGAATAAACGGCATATCTCCCTGAACGTTGACGACGATGTCCCAGTCTTCGGCAGAGAGCTTATGCCAGGCGGCGGCTACTCGCGCTGAACCAGTGGTAATGTCGGGCGAAGTCATCACCACCTCGGCTCCGAAGCTTTTTGCGAGCGTTTCGATTTCTGGACTGTCTGTTGCCACGACAACTCGAGACACGTTTTTCGCACGTTGAACTCGCTCCCACACTCGCTGCAGTAGAGTTTGGCCGGCGATATCCTTCAACGGCTTTTCTGGGAGGCGAGTTGATTTGAGACGAGCCGGAATGGCCACCAACACATTTCCGTACGGGGTAGCTTTGTTCGCCATTGGACCTCACTGTTGTTGAATGCAGCACGATGCGACCGAATGCTTTACGCAGAACGATCGAGAGTTTTGCTCCCGTTTATCGGCACGAGAACCAATCGGAATCAAAATCTGTTCTGTGTCTCATAGGGAATTATTGATTTCGTGTCCATTTCTCTCAGTTTACGCGTTGAACGCATTATTTGTCGTCAGCTGATTGAATTCCGGTATTTTCCTTACGTCCCCATTTAGGGCGAAACCCACGGCCGGGAAATAAGGGTGCTCTCACAACGACGTCGCGGCTGAAAATCGAGATATTCCAATAAACTCGACTCTTTTGCTTTTCTGGGCGGCGTAGTAGCTTTTTACCGGAATTTGGGATTTGGGGTTATGAATCAAAAATTACTTTTCTTTTGCATCATTGCAGTGACAGCCTTTGCCGTCTCCGGTTGCCACCATGTTGAGAGCGGGGCGGGCCGTGCCTTCGATAACGCCAACGGCGTTATCCGTACGGGACGGAGTAAGTTCTGGGGTCCAGGTGATCGTGCTCTGGCGGGCCAGGAAGGCGGAGAATACCGGGAGGAAAGCGAGCGCAGGGACATGGAGCTCGTTCAACCTTAATCCCAGCACGAGAAACGACGATGTGGATTTTTCGATACTCTTTTTTCTTGGCGATACTGTTTCTGACGTCATGTCAGTCAACGTATTTCAGTGCCATGGAATCCATGGGATTTCCGAAGCGAGATCTTTTTGTAAAGCGCGTCATTGCCGCGCGCGACTCTCAGAAGGCCGCGAAGGAAGAGTTCCGGTCGGCTCTCGAGCAGTTCAGCTCGGTGGTGAGCGTCGACGGTGGCGAGCTGGAGGCGAAATACAAGAAGCTCGATTCCATTCTGCAACGTTGTGAGGGGAAGGCGAAAGATGTCAGAGGCCGCATTCAGTCTGTCGAAGACGTAAGCGGCGCGCTTTTTCGCGAGTGGAAAAAAGAACTCAAACAATACAAAGACCCTGATCTTCGGCGGCGGAGCGAGCAGGAACTGGATCGCACCGAGGAAAAGTACGAAGACCTGCTGGCGGCTATGAAAAAGGCCGCGTCGAGAATGGACCCGGTTCTTGAGCCGCTTCGAGACAAGGTTTTATTCTTGAAGCACAATTTGAATGCTCGCGCGATAGCGTCGCTGGACAGTGAGCTGGTCACCGTCGAGAAAAACGTGGACGTCCTCGTCCGAGAAATGGAAGAGGCCATTCGAGAGGCCGATAAGTTCATCGCGGAAATGAAAGGATGATATTTTTTCTCCGATGAGTCCTTACAAGGTAATTCCGCCAAATCTTCAAGCCGTAATTTTTGATCTCGACGGCCTTATTCTTGATTCTGAATCGGTGGGCTTCAAGGTTTGGAGCGCGCTTGCTGCGGAGCAGGGATTCACGATGACCGAGGCGCTTTATCGCCCCGGCGTAGGAAAGGGCGCTTCGAAATTCGTTGAAAATCTCACTCGGGAATTCGGCCCGGGCTTCGATGGCGCACGAGCGCTGAGAGAAAGGCCAGAGAAGTGGACGGAGCTTCTGAGATCTACGCGAATCGAATATCGCCCCGGGTTTCTGCCGCTGCTTGAATACCTTGAGAAGTCGAATATCTCACGTGCTATTGCGAGCTCAACTGAGCGGAGGTTGGTCACGGAGCGATTGCACTCCGCTCGACTTGAAGTGACGCGCTTTCAAGCGACGGTCACGGGAGATGAAGTCGAGCGGACGAAACCCGCACCCGATATCTATCTAAAAGCGGCCCAACTGATTGGCGTGCCACCGGAAAATTGCCTCGCTCTTGAGGACACCGACGTTGGTGCATCGGCCGCGCATGCGGCCGGGATTTCCGTGATTATCGTTCCGGATCTCTTGGTGCCTTCAAATGACGCGAGAGAATTCGCCGTGTCAGTGGAGAATTCTCTCAGTGATGTTTTGAGGCTTCTTCAAGCTTGCTAGGCGCTGAAGTCGAACTCTCCCGCGGCTCGTTTTCATGAGCGCGGAGGAAGGACCTCTCGTTTCTGTGAAGATCAGCTTCTCAACAAGATTAGGACCAGTGTGCCGAGGGCGATTCGATACCAGCCGAACGGTGCGAGCGAGAATCGTTTGAGTAATCCCAGAAAGAACCTGATGGCGATAATCGCGGTAATAAATGCGATCGCGAATCCAGTCAGAAAAAGCGGGAGATCGTCCATTGAGAGCGCTTTGTAGCTCTTCAGCAGGTCATATGCGGTAGCGGCGGCCATAATGGGAACGGCAACGAGGAATGAAAACTCGGCGGCAGCGATGCGGTTCATTCCCGAAAGGAGCCCTCCGACAATCATGCTTCCTGAACGGGAAACACCAGGCCAGAGAGCAATGCTTTGAAAGATTCCAACGAGAAACGCCTGCGTGAACGTTATTTCATCAAGCGTCGTCGTCACGGGAGGCGTCTTTCGACGTTCGATCAAAACAAGGACGATGCCCCCCAGGATGAGCGCTACCGCCACCGGAAAGGGCGCGAACAACATTTCTTTGATCTTTTTGTGGAAGAGGAAACCGAGAGCGAATGCTGGAGCACACGCGACGGCCATTTTGGATAGGCCGGCGTAGCCTCGGAGGCCTCCGGAAAGGAGAGGTCCTGAATTCGCCGAATTCGCAAACGGCAGGAGGGCAAGAAAGCGTTTATAGTAGAGTACGGCGACGGCGAGGATCGCACCGAGCTGAATGAATATTTCGAAACTTTCAGCCTTCTCGCCCGTGAAACCTATCCAATGACCGACCAAGATCATGTGTCCGGTACTTGAAATCGGCAGAAACTCGGTCAGTCCTTCGACCACGCCGATGATGACTCCGGAGAGAATCGGTTCCACGTCAGTAATACTCCATTTAGGGTGGTTTCTGAAGGCAGGGCCCAAGCTTTCCCAAGACCGATATGTCGTGGAACTCGGGCAGAATTTTGGTAAGCTGCCTGCCAAACGAAATTAAGGACGATAGAGCATGGAAATCCGATTCCCACAAGAGAACGAAATCCCTGCAAATCACTGCATTAAGAAGGTGGTTTGCCGAGAGTATCTAGCCGGCGGAGAGATACGATCATGGGACGGCGAGTTGGAAGAAGTACTCTCGCCCGTCATGCTGCGGAGTGGGAGCGCGCTCGAACGAGTGAAGATCGGTTCGTACCCGCTGCTCGGTGCTGAGGCGGCGAAGCTGGCGCTCGATGCAGCCGTAAATGCCTACAACCAGGGACGTGGAGCTTGGCCGACTATGACCGTCGGAGAGCGCATTGAGCACGTGCTGGAATTTACCCGACGCATGGTTGAGAAGCGCACAGAAGTCGTGCGGCTTCTGATGTGGGAGATCGGGAAGTCGCTCGCTGACTCCGAGAAGGAATTCGATCGGACGGTGCAATACATCAAAGACACGGTTGAAGCTCTGAAAGAGCTGGACCGGCGCTGTTCAAGATTCGAGATCGAAGAAGGAATTATCGCACAGATTCGGCGAGCACCGCTCGGCATCGTTTTGTGCATGGGGCCGTTCAACTATCCGCTCAATGAGACATTCACGACACTGATTCCCGCACTAATCATGGGCAACGCAGTCATATTGAAGCCGCCGAAATTGGGGGTGTTGCTTTACACACCGCTGCTCGAAGCTTTCCGCGAGTCATTTCCACCTGGCGTCATGAATGTGCTGTTCGGCACTGGGCAGGCAGTCGTCACTCCGCTATTGTCGTCGGGACAAGTAGATGTACTCGCCTTCATTGGATCAAGCCGGGTGGCCGGAATTCTCAAGAAGCTCCATCCCAAGCCGTATCGGCTCCGTTCTGTACTTGGTCTGAATGCGAAAAATGCCGGAATTGTATTGGAAAATGCCGACATTGATACGGCAGTCAAGGAATGTGTCACCGGCACACTTTCGTTCAATGGTCAGCGATGCACGGCGCTGAAAATGCTGTTCGTGCAACGAAAGATTGCGGACCTGTTCCTCGAAAAGTTTGTTACGACTGTCGACTCGATGAAAGCAGGGATGCCGTGGGATCAAGGTGTCCAAGTTACGCCACTTCCGGAAGTCGAAAAACCCCAGTTTCTTACCGAGCTCATTCAAGAAGCCGTGAGTCTTGGAGGCAAGGTGCTGAACAAAGACGGAGGCAAGGTGACCGGAAGCTTCTTCAATCCGGCTGTTGTGTATCCCGTTTCTCCAAAGGCGAAACTTTACACAGAAGAGCAGTTCGGCCCGGTGATTCCAGTTGTCGCCTTTGACGACGTAGAGGAGGCGATCGAATACGTCGTCCAATCGAGCCAAGGTCAGCAAGTAAGTGTCTTCGGCTCGGACGCCTCTCAGCTCGCGGAACTCATCGATCCGTTGGTCAATCAGGTCTGCCGGGTGAATATCAACGCCCAATGCCAACGTGGACCCGATGTGTTCCCGTTCACAGGCCGTAAAGACTCGGCCGAAGGCACGCTTTCCGTATCCGATGCGCTACGAGTCTTTTCGATACGGACGTTAGTGGCAACGAAGGATTCCCTCCAGAACAAAGAACTGCTTCGAACGATTCTTACCGAGCGACAGTCAAAGTTTCTGTCCACAGACTTTCTTTTCTAACGTCCGCTGAAGCGGGGAGGAGAAGGTGGGGGGCCCCAGCAGCTCGTGCTGCTGGGGCGGTTGCTGGGGGCGTCAGGGTACGTGGATTAGAAAGGCTCTTTTCCTTGGGGCGTGCTCATGACGCTGGGGCGAAGCGCTGAGCAGGAACGAGCCGGCAGGTAATGTAGGGTCTTAGAACATGTCATAACAACTAAAGTGGAAGCGATAGCCTCGAGAGTCCTTTTCTTCGGGCGACAGTGACGTGAGGCGCCGTCAAATCGCCGTTTACAATCTTATCTATCGCAAGAGATATGCCACCAAAGCGATATCAGAGAATGTCGCAAAAGAACTAAGGAAAACTCGCAGCTCTGCTCCGAATCGTACGTGAATGTTGTACATTTCTGGGTGAGAGCATGCAAAATTGTACGCGTGATTTGCTTGTCCATTGTTCGCGACTGTGCTTTTCAGATCGCATTGATTTTAATCTGAGGGAAACGCATGTCGGTTAAATTGATTGTGAAAAATAACGGCTCGCTGAGAGTGGAAGGTGAGGTTGAGCTCCTGGACGCCGACGGGAATGCCTTCGATCTCGCCGGTCGAACGGCGTTTTCATTGTGCCGCTGCGGGAAGACAGAAAACTCTCCATTTTGCGACGGCTCTCACGGACGCTGTAATTTCCAGTCCGTAGTGGTGGCTCGGGCGCTGCCTCCGCCGAAGGGAGCTTAACGATCAAGTCTGGTGCTCCGGCGCCCAAGCGCGCGCAGACCCGGACTTGATCCTTTTGAAAGCTTCGCGATTGGAACCTACTCGAGTTGCTGTGAACGGGTGGGCTCGAACGTCAGCCGAGGCTTATGAAAATCAGGAGGACCGCTCGCGTGTTCGGCGAGCGAGAAAAACTCCCCTTTTAAAACCGCGCAGATGTTTCCGGAGAACCTCGGGCTCGCCGAGAGATTCGGAATCTCCCTGATCGGAATCGAGAGGGCGGCTCGCCAGTGCTCGTTCGTTCGCGAAAAAAACTGGGCGGTGCCGCTTGGCGGTGAAAACGCCTCATCTCGTACTCTGTATTCGCGGAATCCCATCGCCCACCATGCCCCGGACGGCGAGAGATTGAGCTCCAGATAGCGTTCGTCCTGATCCCGGAAGATGAACAGCTCGATCACGTCAGCGCTCCAAAGTCCTTCGACATATTCACCCTTCGTCCGGGCGCGGCGCAGTTCCGTCGGATATCCTGAAACTTCAGCGCCGTAGAAGAGCTGCGACCGATCAGCCGCCAGGAAAAGTTTGGCGTGCCTCTGAGGGGTTTCTCCGCTCCAAGTGCTTGTGAACGTGTAAAAGGGCAGCTCAAAAAGGACGGCGAAGGAGAGCGGGGACTGTGAGTGAATGAATTCAGCGCTTTTCACTTTGGTTCGATCTCTATGAGGATTTCACCGTCTGAAACCTCCGCACCGATCTGGACGCCGATGCGGCTGATGGTTCCCGAGGCAGGAGAGAAGATGCTGTTTTGCATCTTCATCGCTTCTAATCGGAAGAGGAGCGTGCCTTGATCCACGGTTGTACCGACGTCGACGGCAACCTCAATGATGACTCCAGGGATCGGTGCAGCGACGCAAATTTTGCTCCCGTCCATAAGGATTTTCCCTGCCGGGGTTTTGACGAAACCGTTTTGAGTCCCAGATCGATTCGTCTGCTCGTCCATTGGCAGGCTCTCTGAAAACTCCACGTGGTATTCTCTTCCGGCAATTTTCAAGCGGATCGAGGAGCGTTTTCGAGAAAGGACCTCGACATCACGAATTTCTCCGTTGATGAGCAACCGGACGACTTCAGTCATTCTCGACCTCCTGATCTGGAGCGGCGACGACACTCGTTATCTTGCCGTAGCGACCTGCCGTTTCATGACGTTCGAAGAGAATTGCCGCGGCAAGCGCAATAATCTCGTCTTCTTCGGCCTGAACATCGGTCAAAACAGGATCAGAGAGGGATGTTTCCATGCTTCTTCCAAGGATTCTTGAGTTCTTTATTCCGTAACATATCGAACGCACGGAGGATGTGTGTTCTGGTTTCCGCCGGTTCGATCACTCCGTCAACGTATCCCAACGCTGCAACCGTCCATGGAGTGGCAAATCGATTGCGATAGTCTGAGACGAGCTCTTTGTGTTTTGCTTTTGGATCGGCGGCCTTCGCGATCTGGTCTCGAAAAATAATATTCACAGCGCCCTCTGGACCCATAACGGCAACTTCTGCCGTAGGCCACGCGAGGTTGATGTCGCCGCGCAGGTGCTTTGAACTCATGACGTCGTATGCGCCTCCGTAAGCCTTTCTGACAATCAACGTGACTTTTGGAACCGTGGCTTCAGCAAAAGCGTAAAGCAGCTTTGCTCCGTGACGTATGATACCGCCAAATTCTTGCTTTACCCCCGGCAAAAACCCCGGGACGTCCACCAAGGTGAGAATCGGAATATTAAACGCATCGCAGAATCTCACGAATCGAGCTGCCTTCACACTCGCATCGATATCGAGGCACCCGGCTAATACTTGAGGTTGATTCGCCACGACGCCGCAAACGCTACCGTTTATGCGGCTGAATCCCACGATGATGTTTCGAGCGTAGAATTGATGAATTTCAAAAAATGAACTTTCATCAACAATCCCCAATATTAGTTGGAGCATGTCGTATGGTTGATTTGGCTCCGAAGGCACGACTGAAGCGAGTGATTGAGCGAACGCTTCGTTGGGCGGTTTCGGAGAGGACTTTGGTGGCTTACTCTTGTTTGAAGAAGGCAGATAGCCAAATAACCTGCGAAGCGTTTTCAAACACTCGTCTTCGTTTGCTGCAAGGAGGTGAGCCACGCCGCTCGTTTCATTGTGAGTCATCGCGCCGCCAAGGTGCTCTTTGTCGACCTCCTCTTTAGTCACTGCCTTAATCACCTCCGGACCGGTGATGAACATGTGGCTGGTACCGTCCGTCATGGCGACGAAGTCCGTGATGGCTGGAGAATAGACAGCACCGCCAGCACATGGACCGAGAATTGCAGAAATTTGCGGCACGACTCCTGAGAGGAGGACGTTCCTCAGGAAAATATCGGCATAGCCGGCGAGACTGAGAACGCCCTCTTGGATTCGCGCTCCTCCACTATCGTTCAGACCGACAAGAGGGCATCCGGTTTCAAGCGCAAGATCCATAATCTTGCAGACCTTCTTCGCGCATGCCTCGGCGAGCGAACCTCCGAAAACGGTGAAGTCTTGAGAAAAGACAAATACCTGTCGGCCGTCGATGAGTCCGTAACCAGTCACGACGCCATCTCCGAGATACCGTTCCGCGTCGAGTCCAAATTCTTGCGATCGATGCTCAACAAACTTATCGAGCTCGACGAAGCTTCCCGGATCGAGCAGGAGGGCAATCCTCTCTCGGGCCGTCAGTTTTCCGCGCTCGTGTTGCTTCGCCACGCGCTCTGCTCCGCCGCCTTGTTCGGCAAGCTCATGTCTCCGACGCAGTTCGCTGATTCTTTCGAGATCCATTTTTCATCCCAATGTGGGTCGCCCACCAAGCTTCACAGTTATTCCGACTCGCACGGGGAGGAATTCTGTGCAAGAATTTTGGCAAAGTTCGCTCCTCCTATAGGAGATGCGAAACAGGCGAATCAGAATTTTTAAAATGTATAAGTCTTCTGAGGCGAGAACGCGAGATGGCGAAGAATAAGTTGGAGCAAGGCTATCTCCATTGGCAAGGAAAAGCAGGGGAAAAGGTCCCCGAGGGCTCGCTCGACATTCCGGGGGAGAGCAGCCTGTCCTCCGATCACTACCTTCAAGAAATCGGTTATCCGGGCGAGTATCCTTTCACTCGCGGAGTGCAATCAAGTATGTACCGGGGCCGACTCTGGACCATGCGTCAATACGCCGGATTCGGAGGGGCGTCCGCAACAAATCAACGATATCACTATCTTCTCTCGCAGGGGGTCAGCGGACTGAGCGTCGCGTTTGATCTTCCGACCCAGATGGGTCGAGATCCCGACCATCCGAATGCCGCCGGTGAAGTGGGCCGAGTAGGCGTCTCAATCGCCTGTATGGAAGATATGAGGACGCTTTTTTCGGGGATTGATCTCGCTGCCGTTTCGACGAGCATGACAATAAACGCAACAGCTCACTTGTTGCTCGCCTTCTACCTTGTGCTTGCTCGTGAGAGGGGAGTTTCTTGGGCCGATCTGCGGGGGACGGTGCAGAACGATATCCTGAAAGAATACATTGCTCGAGGCACCTACATCTATCCTCCAAAACCCGCGATTAAAATTGCGGCCGACCTCTGCGAATTCTGCAAGGACAGCGTGCCACAGTGGAATACGATGAGTATTTCGGGCTATCACATACGTGAAGCTGGCTCCACTGCGGTTCAAGAGATTGCGTTCACCTTGGCCGATGGCATCGCGTATGTCGAAGAATTGCTCGATCGGGGCCTCGAAGTGGATGCGTTTGCATCTCGCCTGGCGTTCTTCTTCAACTGCCACAATAATTTCCTCGAAGAGATCGCTAAGTTTCGTGCCGCGCGGAGACTGTGGGCAAAAATCATGAGGGAGCGATTCGGCGCAACCAGTGATCGTGCCTGTATGCTCCGATTCCATACTCAAACGGCGGGTTCATCGCTTACCGCGCAGCAACCATTGACCAATGTGGTGCGGACAACGGTGCAGGCGCTTGCCGCCGTTCTCGGAGGCACTCAGTCTCTTCACACCAATTCTTATGATGAAGCGCTTGGTCTTCCGACCGAAGAGGCCGCCGCTCTTGCTGTGAAAACTCAGCAGGTGCTTGCCTATGAAACCGGTGTGGCAAACTGGATCGATCCGTTTGCCGGAAGTTACACTATTGAACGCTTAACAGACTCGCTTGAACGGTCGGCTCTTGAGATGATCGAACAGATCGACCAGATTGGCGGAATGGTCCGGGCAGTGGAGCTAGGCGTTCCTCAGAAGGAGATAGAAGAATCGGCCTACAAATATCAGCGGGCGGTTGAGTCGGGCGAGGTGAAGATTGTGGGGATGAACTTTGCCGAGGACGGCGACGGCCAAGCCAGACCGGCGGCGCAGAAAATTGATCCAAAATTAGAAACTGAGCAGATCGTCCGCATTCAATCCTATCGCTCGGCGAGAGACGGAGCTGTCACGCTCGAGAAACTCACGGCGCTCCGGGTTGCGGCGGGAGAGGGCCGAAACATCCTGCCGCCCGTTATCGCAGCGATTCAGGCTCAGGCAACACTTGGGGAAGTCTCTGACGTCCTTCGCGAGGTCTTCGGCGAGCATTCGGAGTAGGAATCAGGCGCTCGCCGCTGTCAAAAGAGGGGACGACGCGGCGTCATCAAACTTTTCACAGTCGGAGTCAAACGTCTCCAGTTGCGAGATGGTTTTGGTCAGTATGTTGGTGACTCGAAGCAGACTTTCCGCATCCACCCATTCATCGGAAGTGTGACTGCCCGAGCCGTGCGGTGCGACGATGATTACCGGAATACCTTTTTCCGCAAAACGGTTTTCGTCTGCAACGCTTCGTCCGATGCCGATCTGAACTTTGTGAACGAGCTGGTTCGTGCAGGAAATAACGTATCGCGCGGCCGGCGAGTTTGGAGAAAAGAAGTATGGTTTTCCGGCGGGAGTGGGACGTGCTCGCTCCCTCACTTGGATTTTGGCTCGACCATCAACTTTTCCTGTTTCACGCAGCTGCTGGATAAGCGTTTCGAGGGCTTGAAGCTCATCGCTGGCGCTCTCGCCGGGGATCAACAGGCGGTCAAAAACAATTTGGGCCCGTTCGGGCACGCTGTGAATTCCTTTTCCCCCGGAGAAGGAGTTTACATAGCTCGAAGAGATGGCGCTTACCCCTTCCCGCGAGAATTCTTTTTTTGACCGCTCCGAGTGTCGCGCTAAGGCCGAGAGGAGGTGTGCTCCTTCGTGAACCGCGTTCACCGCATGGGGATGGAGCTCCGCATCCGCTCCATGGCAAGCGTGACCCTCGATATCAATAACAATTTCCGTTCGTCCCAGACGGCCCAGGCCTATCCATTGTTGGTCCGGACTGCGACCGCTGTCTGCTATCTCCGGCACAACCGCAAGTTTTACATCCGACACGAAAGGATGTTCGAGGAGCCGAGTAGCTCCGAACGACCAGAATTCTTCATCGGCCAGAAAAGCGATTTTCACTTTCCATCCGGGTGGTGGCTCGGTCGCTGCGGCGGCGAGGATTGCCGCGATTCCCGCTTTGAGATCGAATGCGCCCAAACCCGACCACCGAAGTCGGTCGTTGATCCGATTTTCCGTTAGAACGAAAGGATCGTGCCTCCAGCCTGATTTAATGTCTGCGGTGTCAGTGTGGGCGTAGAGGAGAAGCGATTTCTCGCCGAAGCCCCGCTCCGCGATCACATTGGCCCGCTCGGGAAGCTCAATCTGGAAGCCGTTTTCGACGACTCGAACGGCCGGCTGAAAGACCTGTCGCTCTACGTGATAGCCGAGCTGACGGAGCTTTTTCTCTAAATAATTGTTAATCTCTCGCTCGTTCCCGACACCCAATTCGCAGGCGGGCGGGCGAGCTGAAGCTGAGGCGGCGAGAACTTCGGGTTGAGGAACGATAATGGTGCGATAGGGGTTTATCGAGTTAATTGCCACCAGATCCGCAAGCAGATCGGAAACTGGAATATCGGAAGTCGAATTTTCGGATGAAGGCGGTTTGGCATTTGTTCTCATTACTTCCTGCATCTTCATGCGTTGAACTATCGAACGCCGGATTGCAAATTTTGAACGCCGCAGATCGAAACGCGTGTGAAAACGATTTCCCCCGGATTCGATAACTTTAGGATAGGAAAAACGGCGCACCGCGTAAAGCAGGTAAACAGCGCAGAAAGATCGTTTTGTCAGGGACCTTACATGTTGAAGATCAATCTTGGCGATGTGGAACAGATTGCGAGCGAATGCGGGCTCGACGTTTTCGGTGTGATTGATCTCTCGCAACTTGAAAAAGCGCTTGAAGGAGAAAAAAAACACCTCAAGATCTGGCAGGAGCGCGGTTTCGCGGGGCAGATGGAATACATGAAGCGTTCCCCGGATTTGTTTTCCAGTGTAAAAAATTTCTTGCCGGAATGCCGATCGGTTGTGAGTTTCTCAGTCAATTATCTTCAACAAACACCCGGCGCTGATGCGGAAGATCCGTATTCGATCCCCCCTGCACCGTATGGCTACGGCCGAATCGCGCGATATGCATGGGGACGAGATTATCACCGAGTGCTTGCGTCGCGATTGAAAAAGTTTGCGAAAAATCTAGAATCGATGGGCGGATTAGGAGGAGAACTCCGGTATCGGATTTTTAGTGACGCCGTTCCACTTCTTGAGCGCACGGTAGCAAAGAGTGCTGGTCTGGGGTTCATCGGGCGAAATACACTTCTCATTCGTCCCGGTCTGGGGTCCTTCTCCTTTCTTGCTGAAATCCTTTTGAATGTTGAAATTGAAGTCGAGACCAAAGCCCCCGATTCTTTTTCGCCTGGTTGCGGGAGTTGCTCGCGTTGTCTGTCTGCGTGTCCCACCGGGGCGCTCCCTGAGAGCGGCGTCCTAAATGCCGAGAGGTGCATCTCTTATTTAACCATTGAAAAGCGAAGCGCCTTCTCGGAGTGGGAGGCTATGGCTGTTAGCGATTGGCTTTTCGGGTGCGACCTCTGTCAGGAGGTGTGCCCGTTCAATCATCGGGGACTTCAAGAAACAAAAATTAAAGATTTTCTTGCTCGAGAAAACCAAGGACCTTATATTTCCCTATTAAGAATCCTAAGAATTCGTTCAAAGGATGAGTTTCTCTCGCTCTATGCTGGAACTCCGCTGATGCGGGCCGGCTTTGAGCAGATGGTGAGAAACGCTTGCGCCGTAGTCGGGAATACAAAGGTCGTGGAGGCGATTCCGGAACTGGAGTTTCTTTCGAAGAATTCTGAATCTTTGCTCATTCGAGAAGCGTCCGTACGTAGTCTTGAACGACTCTAGTGCTTTGCCCGAGAAGAAGGACAAGATCGAAACTCCAAAGGCAATTTTGTCGAGCGATAAGGAGAATATGAACGGGATAACGGGAAGACTCTCAGCCAAAAGTGCATCGAGATGCTTTGTCGTGGCCATGGGCCTCTTGGTTTCCAGTCTGATCTCTTGCGGTCCCTCGCTCGGGAATCTCATCGAAGTCCCGAGTTTGAACATAGCGAAGAAGTTGAATCCGACAGTTCGACTCACGAACAATACGTTTCTCTCCGTGGACGAATTTACCGACACGCGTCCAAGCCCGACCATTGCGGTCGTGGACGGGAAAAAAGATGTGAAGACGACTGGTGAGGTTCTTCCGGTGGTGGTCAGCGGGCTCAAAGATTCGCTGGGGAATGCCGGATTTACGTTTTCGGATTCGGCCCCGGTAATCATCGCCGGTGAGGTCAGGAAGTGGTCCGCAGAGGTACAAGGCCGTCTCCCGACGAAGCTGAGTGCCGAGGGTCAGCTCTATCTTGAGGTTTTTGATCCCGCGAACAAGAAGATTTATTCTGGGGTCTACAATGGCTTCTCGTCGATGGAATCAAGCTCGATCACCGAAGCTGATCTCAAGCGAACGCTGTCGGGAGCGATGGAAGAGACGATTCGACAAATCATGGCGGACCGGCAACTGCTCGCGCTGCTACAATCCTACTAATCCTCTGGTCAGTAATTAGTAGGCGATTTTTAGCCTTCGGCGCAGTTTTGCGGAAAGTCTGAGCACCAGATCTTGCTGGCTCGGCTACGCCGAGCAGTGCCGCATAACAGGCATCCGCCTGTTATTTCGTAGCCACGTCACGAGGCCGGAACGTTCCCCCGATTTCTAGCCAAACGCGCTATTCTTGCCAGGCGATTCTTGTGCGACGAGTTGCTTTCGCAGCTCGGCATTCTCCACGAGCTGTCGCGCGTAAGCGCGAATCAAGTGACGGTGAAAATCCTCCAGCTGCTCAAAAGCACCCGAGAGGAAAAAATGGAGAACGCGCCAGAGGATCTTTTTCCCAAAAACAATCACCGGCCCGATGTAAGGTCGATGTGAGCTAATCGCGTGCGGTGGGCGAAGACCGCTTCGGTACGTGTTTGCGAGCGGGCTCAGATACTCCCAATCGTCGCGTGAGAGTTTGAAGTCGTCCGGAAAAAGTCGATGTCGCCGGTTCGAGATGTCCTGGATTTCAGTTCTGCTGAAGCTCTGGTGAGAATTCAGGCGCTTCTCGAGGTTCGCGCTCAGCACGGATTCAAGCTGTTTTGTTGCTTCTTCGCCGAGAGCCTGCGACCTCAGATAGCCAATTTTGCCGGACATGGTTTCCTCGCATTCCTACCGTTCTTGTAGTAGATCGCGCTCAGGAAGAAAAGGTGAAAGGGAGGCGGTCGCCGAGATGACGGACGGAAAGATCAACGTCGAAGAGATCATGATGAAAATTCGAGAGCAGGTTCGCGAGGATCTCAAGAAGAATCCTCCGACCGGCCAGGCGGTTTCCGCCCTCAATCTTTGGACGAAACAAGGTGCGAGCGTTTCGTCGACTCCCGTGATTCATTCTGAAGAACTCCACTTCCTAAACAACCATTGGCGGGATTGGCAACAGGCAGAGCCGTTGGCTTCACATCGGCCCGTTGTCGGCAAAGTTATTCTCGCCGTGAAAGGCTTCATCAGCCGCACCGTGTGGAAGCATGTGATTGGACATTATTTCGATCTGGAGAAGAACTTTCATTACCACCTTGTTCGCTTCCTTAATGAAACGGCGGTGTATATTGATCGCCGAGATGGCGAGGTCTTCGAGCAACTGAGGCACAAAATCGATCACGACACGGCGACGATCAATGCGCGAATGGATCGTCTGTTTGAGCTTGCAGTGTCGGAACGGATAGCCCTCTCTGAAGAGCTTGAGCAACTCCGGCGTTTGACGGCATCCTCAATTCAGGCTGCAGGTTCTGCTTCACCGGAAGCGCGAGGGCGGTCGTCAACTTCTCAAGAAGGACCTCTCCAATCGTTAGCTGAGAAATAGCGAATACGACCTCGGCCGGGCGCGGAGATGCCCGACGCGCATCGAACAAAAGCTCGAATTCTACGGTTGCGGGCTCCTGCGAGACGAGGGTGACATTTTTCAAGTGCTCACGAAGTAGAAAGGCCTTCTCCGACGGACCACTTCGCCGCTTGCTCCGGGACTGCTTTTTGTCAGTTTCACGAGTCACGACCGTCTCGAGAACGGCTTCGGAAAATGCGGTCGACGGTTCACCGCTCGAGCCGAGATCCAAGTGATCGGCCAGGAGCCCCGTGGGTTGAGAAAGGCACGTAAATCGGTAACGGACCGACTCCACGCACTCTTGGATTGCCGGAGCGTTGAGCGGGATATACTCCGCGCGCACGATTCGAAGTCCTTCCGGAAGCGCGGCGTTGTACCTATCTTTGAAGTCCTCGGGTGAAGTCTCTTCCGTCAGAAAAGCGTCGAGAAGTTCCTCACCGCTTGAAATTCCGAGCTGCGTCGGTGGGCCGAAGACCAGTCTCGGAAGCGGGTGAAATCCCTGTGAGAACGAAAGTGGAATTTCGGCGCGGCGGGCGGCTCGATAAAAAACGCTTACGAGTTCCAAGTGTCCAACATAGCGTTGATTACCGGTTTTTTCGTACACGACTCGGATTCGGCATCGCGGTTCATTAGATTGAACATTCTCGTGGTCCTGCGCGTTTTTTTTCAGAGTCAAAGCCTCTTCCGCTTCGTTCCTTGGCCAGAGAATATTCCGTCGCACGTCATAATCGCAGGCGCCGCATGTCGAACAGCTCTCAGTAAGACAGTCCGGTGTCGGTTTGTTCCGAATTGCTCGCTGATATTCTTTGACGAAATAGGTTTTCGGAATACCGCAGCTCAAGTGATCCCAAGGGAGCACTTCGGTCAGCTCGCGCTCACGAAGGTAATAATTCGGATCAATGTTGCAATCCTGAAACGCCTGCATCCAAATTTCTTCGCGAAGCTGATCCTGCCAAGCGTCGAGCCGGGCACCCAATTCGTAGGCCCGCACCACTGCCGGAGCGAGTTCGCGTCCGGCACGGCAAAAAACACCCTCGAGAAAGCTGGAGAAGACATCATGGCACCTGAAGTTTGCCCCGACGCGGCGAAGTCCGTCGGCCAGGAAACGCTGGCGCCGAACAGTCTCTTGCGGCGTAATTTGTTCCGCCCATTGAAACGGTGTGTGCGGTTTTGGGACGTGCGTTGAGACGCTGACTGTAACCTCTTTTCCCCTCGCTTCCGGAAGTGCCCGAATCTTTTTCGCGAGATCGATGATCCCCTGGAGATCTTCGTCCGTTTCGGTAGGCAGTCCGAGGATGAAATAGAGTTTGATACCACTCCAGCCCATATGAAAGACGTTATGAACAGTCGTCAGAATCTCATCGTCCGTGACGCCTTTGTTGATGACGTCACGAAGACGTTGCGTGCCACCCTCCGGTGCGACCGTAAATCCAGTCCGGCGCACACGCTGGACCTGTTCGAGAACTTCAGGGGTGAGAGCATCGACACGTGTCGAAGGGAAGGAGACGGCGAGACGGTCGTTCTCGGCGTATCGGTCCATTATGGTTTTGAGGAGCGGGACGATCGAGCAATAGTCGGCGGTGCTCAAGCTGAGCAGCGAAATTTCCTCATATCCACTTTGTGGGAGTGCCGTCTCAATCATGCGCAGGATCTCTTCCGGCGAGCGCTCGCGTTGAGGGCGATAAAGATATCCAGCCTGGCAAAAACGGCAGCCGCGCACGCAGCCGCGCATCACTTCGATGCTCAGACGATTGTGGACCGTTCGGATGTTTGGGACCAAAGGTTTCGACACGGAAGGAACGCCTTCGAGAGTTGGAAGGAGTCTTCGAACAACTTGCCGCTTTGAGTCATCTTTCGGGAGTATCCGCGCGAGTCGACCGTCGTCTTTGACCTCAAGGTCGAACATCTCCGGAACATAGACCCCCTCAATTTTATGAAGCTCGGCGATGAGGGCGCGTCGTGAATATCCCTGTTGTTTCACCGTGCGCACCGCATTTGTGATGTCCAGCACAGCTTCCTCAGCATCTCCCAAGAGAAACGCGTCAAAGAAAGGAGAGAGGGCTTCAGGGTGATACGAATACGGACCACCGGCAATAATCACGGGATCGGAGTCCAGGCGATCCTTGGCGTAGAAATTCAGGTCCGACAGTTCGAGCATCGCGAGAATGTTCGTCGCGCAAAGCTCGTATTGCAAGCTGAAGCCGACGATGTCGAAGTCACGGAGCCGACGTTTGGCCTCAAGGGATCTGATCGGAAGTCCCTTCTCACGGAGAACGGCCTCCATGTCGGCCATGGGCATATACACTCGCTCGGCCCAGGTGCTGCTCTCGCTATTTAAGATTTCATACAGAATCTGAAGACCTAAGTGTGACATTCCGACTTCGTACGTGTCTGGGAAGGCGAGCGCGAACCGGACATCTACGTCCGACTCCGCTTTTGTAACGGAATTAAGCTCTCCCCCGAGGTACTGCGCCGGCTTTTGGACCCGAAGAAGATCCGATTCCGGAAGTGGGGAACAGGCAGCCGGGCTATCGACGGGCGCAGGAAGATGGTTTTCGAACGGGCTGTTCATAATTCAACGGCTCGGATTTCTATGTAGAGGAAAGTCTTAGGGTTTTGGAATTCCGGGTAAATAGCATGAAATTTCACTAGAGACCACCAGGTCCGACCTCCAGCGGAAGTCTCATCGGCACGAGAAAAACCGCGGATAAATTCACGAACCTGTGATTTTAGGACGACATGTAAAGACATCTTTTTGCTCCGCCCGCTCAGCGAGCGACTGAGCAGGGAGACTGCGGGGCAAAACCTTTTTAGCGAGACAAGGTCAGATGGACCGAAAATTGATTGCTTCCGGCGAGAAAGGCGCCACAATGATCGAATACGCGCTGACCATCGCATTGATTTCTGCCGCGTCAATCTTTTCGCTCAGCTTGATCGGGGCAGAGACAAATAAAAGCTTCGCATCGAGCGCAGAAGCGTTCGACTTCAGTCGCTCAATACCAGGAGGTGAGGAGTCCTTTCCAGGGACGATTGCCCGGGGTTCGGTGCCCGGCGGCGGGAGCGAAATGGGCAGCCGATAACGAGAAGCGCTTACTATCGCCCACTCGGCTTCTTTCGCTTGATAGTTCTAGTTCCTTAAAGTATTCCTAGAGATTGCAAGTCCAATCTTTAGCGAATTTATGCGCCTTACCCGATTAGAAATCTTCGGCTTCAAATCCTTTGTTGAACGCTTTGTTCTGAATTTCGACAAAAACCGTATAGGAATCGTCGGGCCAAACGGATGCGGCAAGTCAAATATCGTTGACGCGCTCCGATGGGTCCTCGGTGAGACCTACGCCAAACAGCTGCGCGGAAATGTTCTCGAAGACCTCATCTTCAACGGCTCTGAGTCCCGTCGCCCGCTTGGTATGGCCGAGGTGATCATCACCATTCGGCCGGAGCCGGGTTGGTCTGACAATCTCAGGCTGGAACAAATTCTCGCGGCTGAGAAGAGTTCTGCTGCCGAGAAGCAAGAGGAGGCCGCTGCACTTCTTGAAGCAACAGGCGACTCTGCCGACGCAAGCTCCGACACAGGATTGCCCGACGGCGAAGTGCCTGGAGTCGTCAAGGAGCCGGATATTGAGGAAGTCGTACTTCCACAGGCGCTTCGCGAAATTCCAGGACTTTTGAACTCGACCGAAATTCAGTTTACACGCCGGCTCTATCGAAGCGGGGAGAGTGAATATTTCATTAACCGTGTTCCTTGCCGCCTCCGTGACATGGTCGACGTTTATCGAGTTATTGGTCTTGGAGCGCGAGGCCTCAGCATCGTGCAACAGGGCGAGATTGGTCAGTTTATCTCCCGGAAGCCGATCGAGCGAAGAGAGCTCCTTGAGGAGGCCGCTGGGATTTCAGGCTTCCGTACTCGGATGGAAGTCGCGCAGCGGAAGCTCGAAAAGACCGCTGAGAACATGGACCGACTAAAAGATATCATCGACGAGGTGGAGAAGCAGGTCCGGGTGTTGAGACGGCAGGCCACCCGCGCGCGCGAGCGAAACGAACTGAAGGGCAACATCCTCCGTGAGGATTTAGCCCTCTTTCGTGGAAAGAAGGCCCGGTTTTTGCTTCGTTCTACTTCTGTCTCCAAGATTCTTCTCGGCCTAAATGAGGGGCTTACCGTTGCGGAATCCGAGTTGCTGGGGTTCGAGAGCCGTCAAGGTGAGATTCAGGCAGAGCTCGAGGAATGTGAAACCCTCATCGGTGACAAACGGCGAAGCCGCGACGCATTGCAGGCGGCTTTCGAACGGGAGCGCGCTCGGATTCAAGGACTCGAGGTCAATCGTGCAAGACTCCAGAGCGATCTGGGATCGTGCGACCGCGAGCGAGCGCAAATTTTCAACAGACGAGAGCAATTTGCGCAAGAACTCGAACGACTCGCGGCTCGAGGCGAAGATCTTACTCGGCAAATCGCTGAAGCGGTTGAAAAGCGAGACGAAGCCGAGAAGGCGCTCAAATCTCTTCAGCAAGACGAGACTCGTCGAAGTTCAGTCGAAGTCGACTTGTCGCTCGCCAAAGAAGCGGTTCCAGAAAATCTGCGGGTCGAGATTGCCGAGCTGGAACAGCGCGTCGGACGGATGCTCGGGGTTGAAAATGAGCTGAAGGAACTGGAACGTGAGAGTGAGCAGCAACGCCGTGCTCAAGAAGCCGGCAGGAAGGAGCTGCATGGTGTCGAGCTGAAGCTTACCGAGGTCGAAAGTGAAGTTCGATCGTTGGAACGGCAGCTCGAAGCTTTGGCCGAGCAGGTGGCGCAGCAAATCGACTCCACCGGGAAAAAGTCGGGCGAGGATTCCTCTGGACGAATTCGGCAAGTTCTCCTCGCGGGACTGAAAGTGCCCGAAGCGGCTCAACGTGCGGTTTCAGCCATTCTCGGTGAACGCGCCCAATATTTAGTGTCGGATGACGCCATGCACTCTGCGAAGGCGTTCTCTGAAAAGCGTTTGAAAAGCAATGAGCGCTCGGCGCGGCTTGGAGTCATTCGCGAGAATTTAAATTCGCAGTTGGGCTCGTCCGACGGCGATAACGCAATCCCATCCATTAGTGACGAAGTGCGGGAACACGCGCCGTCCGCGCGCGCTCTTTATCCTCTTCTTCTCGTCGATCCGAATGTGGATGCGGCAGTGAAGTTTTTCCTCGGGCAATACATCCTAGTCGACACGTTAGACGAAGCGATTCGACTTTGTGAATTCTCCGGTGTGCTTTGGGTGGTCACGGCAAGCGGTGAGGTGTTCACACCGTGGGGCTGGTTCACCACCGAAGGCAAGGGGGCAGCGTTCTCGTTCACTCGCCGAATCGACGAGATGAAGCAAGAACGGATTGTTCTCAGCGATTCGCGGGATATTCTCCGCGGTCGAATGAAGGAACTTGAGGAAAAGACCGCTTCGATACTTGCAACCCGAGAGGCGCTCGTCGGCGAACGCCGGGAGCTGTCGGAGAACGATCGTCGCCTGACCTCACTCCACCGACAAGTTCTGGACATTGAGCGTCAAGAGCGAGAACGCCTTCTTGCTCAGTCCCGGCGTATGCAAGAGCAATTACTACGCGAAGAGCGTGAAGCTCAGGATCGTCTCAGAACGGCCGTTACAAGTGTCGCGAAAGTTCAGCAAGAAGAGGAATTCTGCCGTTCCCGGTCGGAGTCTCTTCGGAGCGACGAGGAACGCACGGGAATTCAATTGAATGGAATCGAGGAGCGGGAGGCGCAAATTAACGCATCCATCCTTCAATTGGAGGAAGAGATCGAACGCGGAATGTTCGTAGAGACGGACATGACGATGGCGGAATTCCAGCGGCGCTGCGTGGAATTGGATGAGGAGCTGAAAGCGCTCGGCGAACGCCGGGAGCCCGCTCGGCTCTCGTTGTCCGAAACCGCGAGAGAGGTTTCTGAGTCAAGAGCAAACGTTCAACGCCTTGCCGATGAGATCAGGAAGGCGAGTCTTCAAGAAGAAAAGGGTCGCTTAGAATACGAGATGCTTACCGAAGAGTTGAAGCGTCAGCATCCTGAATCCGAAGAAGCGCTCGCCGCTCTCGCAGAAGTATCCGCGGCGGAAATACTGACCGAGGAAGACGCGCTCCGTGAGATTGAGGGCTGGTGCGGAGTTCCTATTCGAGCGAAGGGACTCGAGGGCTTTATTTCCGAAACTCAAGAGACCGTTCAGCGTTTGATGAAGCGGCTGGAACGTGAAGGCGAAGTAGATCCACAATCAATTGAGCTCTTCGAAACTGAAGATGCTCGTCTTCGGGGCATGCAGGAGCAGCTCCAAGACCTTGAAGAAGCGAGAAAAATCCTCGACAGCACGATTCGTCGGTTGAAGGAAATCTCGCGCCAACGTTTCCTCGAGACCTTTGCGGCGGTGAATACGACGTTCCAACAGCTCATCCCTCGATTGTTCGGAGGTGGCGCCGGTCATCTCGAGCTGCTGAACCCAGATGATCCTTTGACGAGCGGCGTCGAGCTGATGGTTCGGCCTCCCGGAAAACGGCTTGGGAGCATGGAGCTCATGTCGGGAGGGGAGAAGGCTTTGGTGGCTATCTCAGTGCTGATCTCGATGTTTCTCCATCGGCCGAGTCCGATTTGCGTGCTCGACGAAGTCGACGCTCCGCTCGACGAGGCGAACCTCGAGCGATATTTGGCCCTTATTGCCGAGATTTCCAGGCGAACGCAGTTCCTGGTAATCACTCACAACAAGCGGACTATGGCCGATGCCGATCGTCTCGTGGGAATCACCATGCAGGAGAAAGGCGTTTCGACGGCGCTCAGTGTGGAGCTCGAAGATGCTCCTGAGCTGCTCGCTTCAATCCCAGGCGGTCCAAAAAGCAGCGCAACAGCGGTTTTGATGGGCGGCCCACATTGATCCGCGGCTCACGTTTGATCGAAGAATAAAGTTCGAAGATTTTCTGGAGCGCGAATGAACGCGGTGAAGAATTTCCTTAACGAGATCTGGAATCTTATTGCAAGTTACGGGTTTACCGAACGCGAGATTCTTTGCGTCGTGCTGCTGCTCGCAGCTCTCGAATTGTTCATTCGATGTGTCCGAGCATTCAGGAAGAGAAGACAGGTGGATTACAGCACACTGTCCGGGCGAATCGATCACCTGTCGATAAAATTAGCGGATCTCGAGAGCCAGCTCACACGGCACCTCAAAGAGTATCCCGAGGAAAAAAAAAAACTAGATGAGACCGTAAGGCAGCGCGGAGGGAGCCGTGGATCCGCCGCAGACGTCGAAACGCCGAACTCCGAGGCACTACGACCACGTTCTCCGATTCTGGGGCGACCCGAGCGAGCAGTGCCTCCTGCAGTTCCAGAAACTCCTCCGCGATCTTCATCGCCTGCCGTTCAGGTTCCCGAAACCGTTCCACCCGTTCAAGTGGAACGTGCGGCTCCGGCAGATATTCCGCCGATTGTCCCTCCGGCCACCGGCGGTGGAATATTTGCTGGACTAAAGAAAACCCGGGATGCTTTTCGCTCTCGATTGGCCTCGGTGTTCTCGGGTGGGAAAGGAGTGACATCCGAAACTCTGGACGAGCTGGAAGAGCTGCTGATTTCGTCTGACCTTGGTGTTCGCGCCTCTGCCCGTCTCCTTGAAGGCTTGTCTATTGAGGCAAAAGCCCGGGGACAGCTGAGCGGTGAAGAAGCGAAAGAAGTTTTGAAAACCAGAGTCCGCGCGCTCCTTGGAAACGATCCTGAGTCAGAAATCAACATCAAGGCATTCAATACGAAGCCCGTTGTGATTCTCGTCGTTGGCGTCAACGGTGTGGGAAAAACCACAACCATCGGTAAATTGGCCCGAAAGTTTGTCGATCAGGGCCTGAAGGTCACGTTGGCGGCCTGCGATACGTTTCGAGCCGCGGCGGTAGAGCAAATCCGAGTTTGGGGTGAACGCTCGGGTGTTGAGGTGGTCTACGGAGGAGACAACGTGAAGCCGACAACGGTCCTTTATCAAGCGATGGAGAAGGCCATAGCGCGTGGAGACGACGTTCTCATTGTCGATACGGCCGGCCGACTTCACACACGAGTGAATCTCATGAACGAACTTGGAAGCCTGGTCAGCATGATTGAGCGACGATGCCCGGGAGCGCCTCATGAAGGGCTTCTTGTAGTGGATGCGACGACCGGCCAAAATGCCCTGGAGCAAGCGAGAGAATTTGGGAAGAAGGTGAAGCTCACAGGACTCATCGTGAGCAAACTCGACGGAACGCCGAAGGGTGGGATCGTCGTGGCGATTAAGGAGGAGCTGGGTATTCCGATTCGCTATATCGGAGTTGGTGAGGGAACGGAGGATCTTCGTGTTTTTGACCCCAGTGATTTCGTCGATGCCCTGTTCGACGATAAGCCGGGAGTGTTTCGCAGTGAACAAAAGCAGGCGGTCTCTTCGGGCGCTGAATTACTCCACTGATACAACATCACCATTGCCCGTTTGCCTATCCTTTGGCATCGTAACCATCGAAGCTTCTGAGAGGCGGGAAGGAAATTGAGACAGCAGCGAACAAAATATTTCGTTTTTCTGAGCGTGGTGCTGCTCGCGGCAGTGTTCGTTGCGCTGCCCGGCTGTACTACAGATTGTCTCTACCGCAGTTATACCACTCGAGATGGTCAGTCGGCATGTTCTCGCGTCTGTCCGCTTACCGATGACGAGGGAAATGAAGTCGTCGATTCAAACGGTAAGACTGTCTTCGAGGAACCGGAGGCCGGCGAAGACGTTCATCAGATTAACTGCGATCCGTTTAGAAACGTAAACTCGACATCGGGAACCACAACCGGTACCACTTCAGGCTAAATGCCCGAGCTCTTTGTAACGGCTACGCGCTTCATTTGTTTTTCCGAGATTCCAAGGCAATTCGACACTACTTCCTGCCGCTTATTCTGAAACAAAGAGTTACTCAGAATCACAGGGCAGAGTTTTTTTCCTATCGTGGACTGGTTCCCGTCAATCGGCTCCTTCGAGCAGACTCGCGGAGCAAGAGTACCATGTTTCGCAGTCCTTGGTTTTTCCCCATACTCAGTGATGGTCCGAATAACGAGTGCACGACCTCGGGACTGACGGTCTCGATCGTTTCGGCAGATTCGCCAGAAAGACTCTCGGTCAGGAGAACAGCGAGGGCCTTCGCTGAGATTCCGTGCGGGTTTTCTATGGCGAAGTAAAATTCGATATGACCGTTTTTAGCCTCTCTTGGAAAAAAATACGCCCTCGATTCGCACCCGGGAACGAGCGCTGTTTCAGGATACGGCCGCTCCGCGATGTCTTCCGGCACACCGCGGAACGTGGAGGCTTTTTCTATCAAATACTCCTCTCGCAGCGATGCATCATCGAGACTCAAAAAATCCTGAAGTGCTTGGTCGAGGCGGTTCATTGGATGGCAATCATTTTTCGATCGGCACGCCAACCGAATTGCCCCATTCGGTCCAGCTTCCGTCGTAGTTTCTTACGTTCGGGAACCCAAGAAGCATTTTCAATACAAACCAAGTGTGGCTGCTTCGCTCGCCAATACGGCAGTAGGCGATCACATCGTCACCCTGCCGAAGGCCAATCTCATCCTCGTAGATGCGACGAAGCTCGGAAAGCGGGAGAAACGTACCATCAACCGGGTTTACTGACTTCGACCAGGGAACATTCTTCGCTCCGGGGATATGACCGCCGCGGAGGGCTCCTTCATTCGGATAATTTTCCATGTGCAATCGCTGACCGGTAAATTCTTCCTCGCTTCGCACGTCGATGAGCGCGCGTGATTTTTCGACGTGCGATAGGACGGCGCTTTTCAGAGCACGTTCATATTGGTCATCGCGATTCCGGAGCGGATAAGCGGTGCTGCGGTAGCTCGGAATCTCTCTCGTCATTGGACGGTTTGTCTGCTCCCATTTCAGCCGGCCTCCGTCCATGATTGCGGACTTCGTATGACCGAACAGCCTGAAGATCCAAAGGGCGTAGCAAGCCCACCAGTTGCTCTTGTCGCCGTAGAAAACGAGCAAAGTTTCCGGAACGATGCCGATGCGTGAGCAGAGCTTGGAAAACGATTCATTGTCCAGATAGTCGCGGCGGACTTGATCGTTCAGATCTCGAACCCAGTCGACTTCCACGGCACCAGGAAGATGACCCGAGCGATAGAGGAGCTGATCCTCATTGGATTCGATTATGCGCACCGCGGGATCGTCGAGATGCTCTGCTACCCAGTCGGTCGTCACGAGCGCGGACGGATTTGCGCACTGAGCGTGTTGAGAAGTGTCCATACCTTGCAAACCCCGAATGTATCGGCTAATCCCAATTCTTCTGGATTCCTTATAATTGTAGAATTGAATATTGTCCCGTAACTTCAGTGTGTCCGCAGCCGACATTAGTACCTGAGCTAGAACGCTCCAATTGGCGGGTGCAAGAAACACTCGGAATTTTGGGTTTTGCGCTGGTCGGATTTGCGTTGCTTCGGGGTCCGCTCATTCTCTGGAGCGCGAACGGAAAAGCGGTGTTTCCGGCAGGCACGCTGGCCATTATCGCCGGTGCGCTCCTCATCGCGGTGAACGGTTTCTTCTCCCGGGTAAATCCTCTCAGTTTACTGACGACTCCTCGGGTGGGTGTTTTATCGCTCTGTCTTGTTTTCCTAAGCGATTGGTTGACGTTCAAATGGAGTTACTTCCAAGGGCCCAGTATTCGTGGTGAGCTCCTCGTGGCCGGGATCTTTTCGCTGATCCTCATTCGATCGCGCCTCGGCTCTGCGCTGCCCTGGATCGCAGCGGCTTTTCCGGTGATTGTCTTCTCCGTTTTTCTCGGAGAGGGAAAGGGACGCCTCCTCTTTGCCGATGATCACACAGCGGTCTTCTATCGGCTCGCTCTTCTCCTTGATAATTTTCCGTTCATCCCTTTCTTCAATCCGCTTTGGAATGCCGGAATTGATGCGCGCGACTTTTTCGCGACTGGAGTCTTGAACATCTACTTTCTTTATTACCCAATTCTCAAACTCCTTGGTCCGGACGGCTCGTATAGTTTGATCGTCGCTTCGGTCGTTTTTCTCCTCGTGCCGCTTTCGACATATGTTGGCTCCCGCCTGCACGGGCTGCCAAGGTCTGACGCCCTAATTGCTGCAGGGCTTTCAATCGCGAGCAGCCTCCTCTGGTATCGATGGTGCTTAAAATACGGAGCGATGGGCTTCGTCGTTTCGACGGCGCTCATTCCCCTGAATCTCGGTTTTACGGCGTTGCTCCTTGAACGGAGAGAACTTCACTGGTGGCAGTATGCGGCCTTTCTTTGTTCGCTTACTCTGATGATCTTTTGGTCTCTGAGCGGACTGGTGTTCGTGCCGATCTTTCTGTGGGTAGTGCTGCGGGATCGTGGCGTGCTTCGCTCTGCAAAGAACCTGTGCTTTTTGGCGGTGCTTCTTGCGGTGAATGTGCCGTGGATCTTGATCTTTCTCGACAGCTCCCGTGTTCTCGAATTTCTCAATCAGAAAGCGCCATCGCTTGCCGAGCAATACGAAGCGGCGGAGGAACGCGCAGCGAACGAATCACCCGGACTGCCGGAAGCCGAGCGGAAGGGCGTTCATTCTGCGGCTGGTGTGAAGGGGAGGGCAAAGTCTATTTCGCCTGCAGCATCGCTGAAAAGCATTCGGAATTTTGCCACGAATGCGAACCCGCTTCTGATTTTTCTCTGTGTTCCTGGGATTCTCCTCCTTCGTCGCCAGACTTCAATGACCATTTTTATCCTCGTACTCCCGTGGCTCGTTTTGCTTGGAGCAGTCTTCGCACCGACTGTTCCCCAGCTCGAGCTCGAACGCATGTTGGTAATCTTCGGCCTGTTGCTCTGTGTCCCCGCCGCCGTCTGCGCCGGAGAGCTCCTGCGCGACGCGGAACATGGAAAGTGGGGTTCGATGCTCGGTGCAGCGCTCGCGTTTTCTTTTATTCTTTCCGGCGGACCGGTAGCTGCTTCGATTGTGAAGAATCGAAGTCTCGAACATTTCGCGTGGGCCGATAACACGGTTAATGACCTGCTCCGAGCTATCGAGCAATTCGGCGGCAGTGGGAGAGTCGTCTTTTCTGGCTTTGTGCTGCATGAACTCTCTCAGGGCCATCTCGCACCGCTGGCATTCTGGAGCACTCACCCGCTCGTCGCGTCCAGTCCTTTCCATAATCGTTGGACGTATACGAACCTCGTTCCGGCGCCGTTTATGAAGCGAGGAGACGAAGGCATTGAAGAGTATTTAGACTTGATGAATGGAACGGCGGTCCTTGCGCACGAGACCTACTGGCGGCGATATTTTCTGGAACGTCCGGAACGATACGCGTTGGTGTGGTCCGGGGGACGATTTCAGATGTTCACGAGAAAGACGAGGGAGAATGGATACTTCCTCGAAGGGCAAGGGGAGGTGCTCGAACAGACTTCGAATCTTGTAAGGCTCCGCGTTGATTCCGAGTCAGCGACGATCAAGTTCAACTACTTTCCATTTCTCAAGTCGAGCGGGTGTTCGTTGAGCGCGGAGCAGAAATTCCCCGAGCTCGAATTGATCAAGCTGTCAAATTGCAAACCGGGTGAAGAAGTTACGATTGAGGCGGTGCATGCAATCTCACGACTCCTCTCCTGAAAAGCAAGCTGACATCCCGGGTTCCCCGGTTCAAATCGAGCAAGGCTCAATGAAGAAGTCCGATGAGTATTGGCTTGCTTCCGACGGAGGGCAGCACGATCCGCAGACGCCGGAAAATTCCCGCCCTTTGAAATTTTCCGGCGTGCCATGGAGCCTCTCACTAGGCTCGGGATTGGCGGTGGCCGCGTCCGTATCCGTGTTGACGCTCATCTTTTGTGCTCTTCTAGGTGATGCACGCTATGCGGATTCAGGGTTCTGGGACTTTGGAAGGGCTCAAGGCGGTGGGCAGCTCGTTGAGTTTGTAACAAACGCTGTGTTCCCCTGGATTTTTGAGCCCGTGTTCGCCCGGATGTTCTTCTCTATTCCCTGGGGCTATGAGCTGTACATCGGACTGCTTCTCGGACTAGCGGCAGTCGGATTCTCCCAGCTTCTCCGTTGGTACGGGTTTCTCAGCGGCGAGACGGAAGCGCAGGGTAGACGACCCGGTCGAAACGAAGTTTTCGGAGCTCTCGCCGTTTTGTCGGCCTTGCTGTTATTCGGGCTCGATACGCCGCTCGCGTGTTTGTTGGCATTGTTCCCTTGGTATTTAAAAGACCTGTCGTTCCTTCTCAGCGGCTATTCGCCGGGGAAGTCTGTTTTCTTCAGATTTGCCGTAGTGAGCGTATTTGCGAGCTTCCTCTCAAATCAGCTCGCGGCGTTCATTCCTCTGCTCTCGTTTCTCATCGTGCTTTCGGAGAAAGACATCCGCGAAAACCGGCATCTTGCGTTCGCGGTGTTCATCGGAATCGCTCCCGCTCTGCTGCGCATGATGCTTACGCCGGAAGCGATTTTCCCTGAGCTCGGGAAAGGAGGACACGTAGTACCCGCACTCGGACTCACGGATCGTGTACGCCCCCTATTCGGCTCCGAGCCGGAGTGGAATTCGTACAATTGGGCGCGTTCGCGCACGGTCTATCGGCCGTACGCCCTGTTCGTGTTCGCAAGCTCGTTAGTGTTTTTACTCCTCTCTGAACGAAACTTGCGAAAGGGGAGAAGGGTTCTACCGTCCGGAATTCCGCGAGCCGCGGCGGTGCTGGCACTCTTTGCCGTTCTCGATTCGAGAGTCTTTGCGGCGTCGGAGGCTGAGATCTTTCCCCTTCAAGCCATTGCGCGACTAATTCCTGAATTGTCCTACCTTCCTCTTGGAAAATACGTGATTGGAATAGCGCTCGTCTTACTCATCATCTCGAGTGCGCAAGCGAGACGGCTCGGAGCCGTCTTCGGAGCTACGGTGGTCCTCGGCCTCGGCCTGATCCACGTGATCCCGCAAACGGTGGTCTTTCCGCGAACGCTTGAACGCGGTGACGGTCGTCCGGTCTCGGAGTTTCTTGCGGATGCGGAGAAGACTGATGACATTGGATTGCGTTTATTTTCACCCTCGTACTCAGTGTTTCGCGCGGCTGGTTATTCTTCGCTGAAAGTCATTCCGCCGGATGACGAAGGAGAGCTCCATCCTATCGGCGCTGAGAACATTTCATTCGGCGGCTCCGGAAAAATTGAGGACATGCCTCTGATGTTCGACGGGAACGTAAAAACGCGCTGGGCAAACGGGACCGGGAGACAAGAGGGTCATGAGCGAGTGGACATCCGTTTCCACAATCAGGCGTACCGAAAATTTCGAACGATGAAATTAGCGCTCGGACCATTCGTGAGCGACTTCCCGCGCGGGCTTCGTGCAAGCGTTTTCGAGCCGGGAGGAGCGTTGTGCGGAACGGTGCAAGCCGTCCCCTGGGAAGGGCCTATCGAATTCAATTCGGCGGGATTCCCCTATTTTGGGTATCAGCAGGATGTCACTCTTCGATTCGAGAAAGTATGCACCGCTGAGCGCATCACTCTTGAGCAGCTCGGGAAAGACAAGAACTTCGATTGGTCGATCGCGGAGATTATGATTCGTTAGAGGCTGCGATACTGCGAGGTAGAAACGGTCGCAGGAGAAATTTGCCGACCCACTCCTTCGAAATGTGCCTCAACCCTACTTTGTCTTGATTTCGAACTGTGCATTTATCACCGTGTGAACCTGCCGATCCTGAAAGTTCAATGGCGATTCTCCTTGCTCCATTCGCATGCGCAGGGCTTCTCCGTCCGGCTCGAGCGTTTCGCTGAATGAATGCAGGGAGCCGAGCTGAACCCCGAGTGCCGATGCTGCGACCTCCGCTTTCTGTTTGGCGCGTTCTAGAGCGAGTGCGAGCGCACGTTTACCCGCGTCGTTGGAATCTCGAACCGAGTAGGAGACGCGGATTATTTTATCCGCGCCGCTCTTCAGAGCCAGATCGGCGAGCGATCCGGCGAGCTCGACTGAGAGAACGCGAATCACGAGAAGCCGCTTGGCGAGAACAAGGCCTCCGGGCTTCCATTCGCTGAGGGGGCCGGTTGTAGAGCCGACCTCTCGAGAGCGATCGGATATCTCGATCGGTGACTTGGCAAACGCGGTCCGCAACTGGTCAACCTTCGCCGACACCGCTGCTTCAGCTTCTTTCCCCGTCTGAGCTGTCGATTCAATCGAAACCAAAACATCAGCGGTATCAGGACTTGCCGAAAAAGTGGCTTCGGACACGACGGAGATAGTGCGGAGATTCTCTTGCGCCTCGCCTTGTGGCACGGAGCCGGCAAGAGTCAAAATGGAAAAAAACAAGGAGGCAATCAGGAACTCAGAGATTGGGGATAATTGTTTCATTAGCGGAGCATTTCTTCTATTTCGGCTCTCCCGACGGGAAGTCCACGTGAGAGGTTTTCGTGGCCGTTTGCAGTAATGAGGACATTCTCCTCGATTCGAATTCCAATTCCTCGGAATGCTTTCGGAACTGTCTCATCATCATGCCGGAAATACAATCCCGGCTCGACGGTAAAGACCATTCCCGACTGAAGCGGCCAGAGCGAAGAGGGAAATTCTTCTCCACCGGCGATGCTGGGCGAGATATCGTGGATATCAAGCCCGAGCCAATGGCTGGTGTGATGCATGTAGTAGGGAAAGTATGCGCGGTGGGCGACGAGTTGCGAAACATTTCCCTTCAACAACCCCAAGGCGACGAGACCCGAGGTAAGAGATCGCACCGTCGTCTGATGGATGTCGTCAAGGCATCCGCCGGGATTACACTTCGAGAGAGCCGCTTTCAGGGCTTCGAGAACGATGTCGTACACCGCCGCTTGCTGGCTGGTGAAAGTGCCGGAGGCGGGAATGGTGCGCGTCAAATCTCCTGCGTATCCGTGATACAAGGCGCCGACGTCGAAGAGCACGAGCTCTCGCTTCCAGAGGGGTTGAGCAGCTGGACGATGATGCAGCACAGTGGCGTTTTTCCCCGTCGCCACGATGCTTTGAAAGGCCGGTCCCTCCGCTCCGAGCTTTGCAAAATGGCTTTCCAATACGGAAGCTGCGTGCTGCTCGCTCGCAAAACTTTGAACTTCTCGGAATGTCGCATGCAGCGCGCGGGCAGTGATGTCGACCGCATGCTGGATATTTCGAATTTCCGTGCGATCTTTTATCAGGCGCATCTCGGCGGTGATGAGGCGAGAGTCTTTCAACGTGTGAAGTTGTCCGACGCGCGGACCCACCGGATTTTGAAACAGGCTCCATACGAGGCCGTCAATCTTCGGATGAGTTCCTGCCGCGTAGTAGAGAGTTGAGAATCCTTTTAACAAGGCCGGCAAATCCGTCGGGAGGCTCTGGATGTCACGCACCTCATCGACTAAAAAGCGGCGCTTCGCCCTTTTCAATCCCAGCCGCTCTCCTGTCCACTGCTCATCGCGTTCTTTCCTCTCTCGCAAATAGAGCACGCTCCTCGACCCCTTCGTGGCTCCGAGTAAAACGAGAGCACACTCAGGCTCTTCGAAACCGGTTAGATAAAAGAAGTCTGGGTTCGGAGAATACGGGAACTCCTGGTCGCGACTCTTCACAGCTCCTGGAGGTGCGATAAAAAGGGCGGCCTGCCCCTTGAGTTGCTTGAGGACCCTTTTTCGCCGGTTGGCAAAGACTTTTTCTTTTTCGGTAATCTGAACGCTCATATTTTTATGGTCGCAAATGTTGGGGTCCTGAACAAGGATTGATTGCTTTGCGCGGCGAAGGCCTTTTTTGTATGGTGAGCCGTCCAGTTTTCCGACGAAGAAGGGAGATAAAATTGAGTCTGTCCGTTCGCCGTATCTTGCCCCTTTCGGTGTTGTCCCTGAAGCCGCTCCCGGGCGTGTTTTTCACGTGTATGACCGCCGCCTGTCTCTCGCTCTCAGGTTGCGGAAGAGTTGGGAATATCCGCCCTCCGGAAGCGACTGCTCCCGCTCCGGTCCAATACTTCACCGCCGACGGTCAAGCGGGGGGCGTTCTTCTCACCTGGCAGAATCCGACGCTCGATGCTTCGGGCGGAGAGCTGAAGTCGCTCGACCGCTACTATGTGGAGCGAAGCGATTATGTTCGTGGCGGTGTCCCAGATTTTACGACTATTGCACAGCTTGTCCCTCCGACTGATCCGGCCCAAGCGGCTGAAGTTGAACCGAAAGAGGAGAAGGACAAAAAGAAGGGCGCCCTGTTTGGGGGCGGTGGTACATCGGGTCGCCTTCTCGCTCCCATGACCTATCTCGACAATTCCGCGGAACCTGGAAAGCGTTACGATTATCGAGTGGTCGCGGTCACAGAAAGCGGCGTTCGTGGACGCTCCGATCTCATCCTTCGGGTGAGCTTCGAGGGCGCTGCCAGCCGAATAGAGAATATTGCGGTTCAGCTCAGAAAATAATCCGAGCTCGCTCCGCGAGAAGTTATTCCACACGGAGGTGTATAGATGTTCCAAGGCACGCTCTCTGCAATCGTCACACCATTTCTTTCCACTCCGGCGGAACATCCCGCGATCGACTTCAAAGCACTCGATGATCTCGTTGAGTGGCAGATTGCATCTGGGGTCGATGGGATCGTCGCTTGCGGTTCGACCGGCGAGGCGGCGACGCTCAGTGACGAGGAAAAGCTCGCCGTCATCAAGCGGGTCACGTCCGTCGTGAAAAACCGAGTGCCCGTTATTGCGGGAACGGGAACGAATGCAACTCGCGCGACGATTGAATTTACGAAGGCTGTAAAAGAAATTCCGGGTATTGACGGCGCGCTTGTGGTTGCGCCTTATTATAACAAGCCGACGCAGGAAGGCTTGTTTCAACATTTTCGCGAAGTCGCACGCGAAGGTGGACTTCCAGTCGTGGTGTACAATATCCCGGGACGATCGGTCGTTGAGATTCTGCCCGCGACATTCTCACGTTTGAAAGATGTCCCGGGAATTGTTGCCGTCAAACATGCCGTTGACTCCATCAGTCGCCTCTTGGAGCTGGCGTCGGCCCTCGAAGGGAGAGTCACGATCCTAGCGGGGGATGATCCCATCATTCATTCGGTGCTTAGCGTCGGCGGGAAAGGGGTGATCTCGGCAAGTGCCACAGTGATTCCTCGAGCGATCAAGAAAATTACAGCGCTAGGATTGAAGGGTGATTTGACCGGAGCTCTCAAAGCGCAGCAGGCAGCGCTCCCGCTCATTAACACTCTCTTTATTGAGACGAATCCGGTTCCGGCAAAGGCCGCTCTCAAAATCATGGGAAAAATTAGCAGCGACGCGGTCCGATTGCCGCTCGTGCCCGTCTCGGATGGAACTCGAGTGATATTGATGAACCACTTCAAGGGATACAATGAGTAACACCGCGCTTTCAATTCTCCTCGTCGGTGCCTCGGGACGCATGGGCGAAGAGGTATGCCAGGCTGCAATTCGATCGGAGAGCGGGAGGCGCTCGGTGCGAATCGTCGGTGGTTTGGTCGGAGATGGGAGCCCCTCTCTCGGGAAGTCTGTCTCGGGCATCATGCATCCGCTACAGAGCACTTGGATATCCGGGTTTGCGGCGGCTGAAGTTATTATCGACTTTTCGTCCGAGCTCGGCACAAAACAAGCCCTGCAGATTGCAAAGGCGCAGTCTCTGCCGATTCTCGTTGCCACCACAGGACTCTCTCAGGAGAATCGTGATCTCGTGAAAGAAGTCGCAAAATCGGTTCCCGTCCTGCTTTCGGCAAACACCAGCATCGTGGTCACTGCAATGCTCAAGCTCGTAAGAGAAGCCACAAAGCTTCTGGGCGACGGATTCGATGTCGAGGTCACGGAACTCCACCACAATAGGAAAAAAGATGCACCCAGCGGAACTGCCCTGATGCTGCTCGAGGAAGTTGCCGCTGTTCGAGGCGAAGACTCGGAAAGTATTATCGAGGCCGGACGGTTTGGGCGTGAAGCGGTGCGCCGTGAAGGAACTCTCGGAGTGCAGTCAATTCGCGGAGGCGATGCTGCCGGAGAGCACACCATTTTTTTCTTGGGTCAGGGTGAGCGCTTGGAAATTACTCAACGCGCGACGAATCGCCGCGTGTTTGCAGATGGTGCGCTCCGAGCGGCTTTTTGGCTCAAAGAGCAGCAAATTCGGCAAAAAGTAGGGCTGTTCGGTATGGAGCAGGTCCTCGATTAGCGAACCGCCCAGACGTGCGGTTCGTGCAGATTCTCTCTCAATTCGCTTCGATCAGTTCTCTTAAGAATTGATACGAGAAAATTCCGCTATCGTGCTTATCGCCCCAGAGGAGATTGATCGCATAATTTCCTACCGGCCGGATTTGAACGAGATTCCTCGACTCTTCGACGGTAGCCTTTATGACGCGGAGCGCAGAGCTTTTTTTCGTTTCGGGCTTCGGCGAGAGAGGGGCTGCGTGGGAGGTGTCCCCTCGTGCTTCTTGACAGCTCGCGCAAGGACACCGTCCGCGAAGAACTTCGCTCGATAGGAAATCCTCTCGGCCGTCTTTCCACGTGAGCTCGAGACCGCAGCCCGTGCCAGACTCGGTTTCGATTCTTCGCTTGACCTGAACGAGCTGAGGTACCTGATTCATTACGGACTAGAGGCAGCGCGCGAGTGTGTAGTCGAGGAGTGCCGCGAGGTGCATTTTGACGCGCGGATTGATCCGGTCAGAAGCAAGACCATCGAGCTCGGACTTCGCTCGTGCTGCATAGCCTCGTGACATGCTTCGTGCTTGAGCGATGACCTGTGATGAGCGAAGATATGTGACGGTTTCCGCCACTTCCTGGGTCGTCGGGCTGGGTTTAGAGAAAAACTCCTTTGCTCTCGGATCTTCGCTCTGCAGCCAGAGAACGTTGACGAGCGACGGAGTCTGCTGCTTGAGGTCTGTGCCCGAGGGTTTTCCCAAGAGCGTTTCGTCTGCCACGACGTCGAGCACATCGTCGATCATTTGAAATGCAATTCCGGCGTATCTCCCAAATCTCCGCATCACCTCGATCTCATTCTCATTGGCTCCGCCATAATAGGCTCCAACGAGAGTAGAAAGGGAGAAAAGCGAACCGGTTTTTTTAGAGACGATCCGCTCATACTCCTGAAAGGCGAACGGTCTATCGATCGAGAGTGCACCTTCAAGGATTTCGCCCTCGGTAAGTTCGACGCACGCCTCTTCGGTCCTTCGGACGACGAGTTCTCCCAGGTGAGCGCAGAGGCCAAACGCTCGGACCCAAAGAAAGTCCCCGGCGAGGAGCGATGGGGCAATTCCAAACTTGTAATATGCAGAGTCTTTATGCCGGCGCTTTGGTGACTCATCGATGATGTCGTCATGAAGGAGAGTCGCCATGTGGATGAGCTCAATCCCTGCGGAGACGTCGACCAGCTGCGGGCGTATCTCGTCGGTTCTCCCTGGAGTTTCCGAATTCATTCCATCGGGCGTTAAAGGAGAGTCATCGAAGAGCTTCGCGGTCAAGATTGCCAGTATAGGCCGGATTCTCTTGCCTCCGAGCTCCAGAAGGTAGTCGGCAATCGTCGCAAGCACTTCCGCTTCCGAGACAAAACAACTCCGAATTCTCGCTTCGACTTTGGCTAAGCCCGGAGAGACCTCGAGGAATGCGTCCTTCGCTTTTGCGCGTAAAGCGTCAGCATCGAGAAGTTCAGTGGACACCGAGGATCCACCGTCCGAAAGAAAAAGTTCATGAGCGCCTTGAAGAAAGGTCGAGGCGGGGAGGGCGCCGGATGATGGGGCCTCGGAAGATTCGGAAGTTTGGCACTGTTGCTCCATGCTGGGAGATTAGCGCTTATCGAGAATTTCGGCTACCTTTGGGGCACTAATCCGTGCTTCCGGTAAAGCAATCGGGGGAGGATGAAGCCTCGCGAGAAATGAAATGGGGATGTTAGAAAAGGAATTCGCGGAGAGTGGTCGCGACGACTCGTGGATTTCTCATGAACTCGGGCAGCTTAGCGCACTGGGCCTCCTGAGGTCTCCGAAAACACGAAGCGCAGGCTCAGGCGCTCGAATCGAACTTCAGGGCAAAAGCCTCATAAATTTTTCCAGCAACGACTATCTTGGATTAAGCCAAGAGCCCGCGCTAGCCGTCGAGGCGGCCGAGACCGGAAGTCGATGGGGAACCGGTTCCGGTGCCTCACGGGTCGTGTCTGGAACGCATCCTTCTCACGAAGCGCTCGAGAATGCGCTCGCTGCGGCTTTTGGGTCTGAGGGCTGTCTCGTTTACGGATCTGGATATCTGGCGAATCTGGGTAGCATTCCGGTGCTTGCAAGAAGAAATGATTCGATCTTTGTCGATCGCCTTGCTCACGCGAGCTTAATCGACGGAATTCAACTTTCCCGATCGAAATTCCGCAGGTTCCAGCATAACGACCCTTCGCATCTGGAATCATTGATGAAGCAGGCAAAAGAAAAGCGCCGAGCGAGCGAGCGCTTTCTCATCGTTACGGAATCCGTGTTCAGTATGGATGGGGATCTTGCGCCTCTCCGCGAGATCGCCGCTCTCGCGGAGAGATACGATGCGATGCTGTATGTGGATGAAGCGCACGCAATTGGCGTCTACGGGCAGAACGGTGCAGGCCTCGTATCCGAGCTCGGAATTGAATCCTCAGCGATTACGAAATCTTTGAGTTTTGGAAAGGCGCTGGCGAGTTATGGCGGTGCGGTGCTCGGCACTCGCATCTTGCGAGAGCTTCTCCTTCAAAAATCGAGGACCTTTATTTTTCACACCGCGCTTCCGCCTGCGGTTCCGGCAGCGACCTGTAAAGCCCTCACTTTTCTCTCGGATCCGTGGCGTCGAGATCGCTTGCGGAAGAAATCACTCCAACTGAGAGCCAAATTGCGATCAGCGGGATTATCGGTGCCCGACGGTGACTCGGCGATCGTTCCGCTTTTTGTTCCGGGGAACGCTCGCTGCATCTCGTTCTCGAGCGCACTGTTTGAAGCCGGTGTTTTCGCGCCCGCAATACGTTCTCCAAGTGTACCGGCCGGAACCGAGCGAATTCGTATCTCACTCTCAGCGACGCATTCGGATGCGGAGCTCGAAGAGGCAGGAGATTTGCTCATCGAATGCGGCGAAGCTGCGGGTCTCCTCCCGTGAAAATTCGCTGGATCTCGGGATTTGGACAGCCCGCCGACTCATTTCTCAAAACCGCATCAGCAGCGGGGCTTCTTGAGGAGAGCACATTTCACGCTGCTCTCGATTTTTTTGAAGACCACGATTCATCCTTCAAGGGGTTTCCATCAAAGCCAGGACTCTCACTGGCAGCCGAGATCCGTCGACGAGGGAATCGTGAATTGCTGGTCGGCTGGTCGCTTGGAGGGAACGTAGCTCTTGAAGCGGCGGCGCTCTGCTCCGAATTCGTCGTAGGCCTCGTTCTAATCGGAGTTGCTCCGGTCTTTACGGAGAACGGGAAAGCCGAGAACGGCTTCAAGCGCTGGTGGAGCGCAAACCCCGAATCCGAGGTCGAACAGTTTCGAGAGAGATTACTTCAGGATCCCACGGCAAGCTTCCGAATGTTTCGAAAGCGCATGGGGGCAGAGTCGAATCCTCATTCTTTAGACCATTGGGGTCATGCGACGATCCCGCGCCTCAACTCGGGAATGCTGTATCTCAAGACCGCGGATCTCACGCAGTGCCTGAATCGGGTGGAATGTCCGATGCTGATCATTCATGGGGCGAGAGATAAGATTGTCCGGCTTGCCCGCGAGTCGCTTCCACAAACGATCCATGGAAATCGTGTCGTAGTGGTGCAGAATGGCGGTCACGCCCTTCCGGAGACTCACCCGGAAGAGCTTGGCCTCCACGTTCGGGCTTTTGCCGAACTCGGTATCAGCAATGTTCGTTGAATGCCGTTACCAAAGCTTCTGCGATCTGATCCGCCGAGCGACCTTCAATCTCGCTCCGCGGAACCATCTTAACGACTTCACCGTCCTTTAATAAGGCAATCGAGGGTGAAGACGGAGGATACCCGACGAAATAGCTTCGAGCCCGCTCGGTCGCCTCGCGGTCTTGTCCTGCGAAAACGGTGGTGAGCATGGCCGGCTTCTTCTCGGAGCGTGTCAGAGCCATTTTAACTGCCGGTCGGGCGGCGCCTGCAGCGCAACCGCAGATTGAGTTCACAACGACAAGAACTGTGCCCTTCGAGTCTTGAAGAGTTGCGTCGACTTCTTCGGCCGTTCGCATTTCCTTCACGCCGGCAGCAGTGAGCTCTTGACGCATGGGTTGAACAAATCTTTCGTCGTACATCATAAAGTCTTTCCGTATTGTTTCGAGTATGTACTAGTCGAAATAGCATAAAACCGCACCCGGCACCATGAGCGCCATAGTCGTCGAAAATCTTAGAAAAACCTTTCAATCGTATCGCCGAAGAGAGGGTGTGCTCGGTGGTGTGCGCGATCTGTTCAGCCGGAACTACGAAACACTGGTCGCCGTCGACAATATTTCACTACAAGTCGAAGAGGGTGAGCTGCTCGGATATATCGGGCCGAACGGAGCCGGAAAGTCGACGAGCATAAAAATGCTGACCGGCATACTTCAGCCGACATCCGGACGGATCGAGGTGCTGGGCCTCAATCCATTTACAGAACGAAAGACCTACACCAAACACATCGGTGTGGTGTTCGGACAGCGGACGCAGCTTTGGTGGGATATTGCTGTCATTGAGTCTTTTAAGCTTCTCTCAAACATTTATGGGATCGAGAAGGAGCGGTTTCGTAGTCGGCTTAAGGTGCTTGAGGATGTGCTTCAGCTTGGCGATACCTTACACACTCCGGTTCGAAAGTTATCGCTCGGCCAGAGAATGCGCGCGGACCTCGCTGCGAGCCTTTTGCACGAGCCGAAGATCGTCTTTCTCGACGAGCCGACTATCGGCCTCGATATCGTAGCGAAGGACAGTATCCGGAACTTCCTTCGGTACATCAACAAAGAGCTTGGAACGACAATTCTGCTGACGACTCACGATCTGAAAGAGATCGAAGAGCTTTGCGAACGTATCGTCGTCATCGATCACGGAAAAATTATGTATGATGGACAGCTTTCGTTGATTCGATCGCTCTCCGGACTGGAACGTACCATCCTCATCGAGTTCCCCGGTACCGCCCCTCTTGAGGAGTTATCGGGACTTTTTGGAGGACGAGTGCGATTCCAGCGAGAAAGCGAGCGGCGTGTTCGAGGACGATTCGACAATCAAGAAATCTCGAGTGGCGAGCTTTTGAAGGTTGCTCTTTCACGATACGAAGTTTCTGATCTCACGTTGCTTGAGCCGGACATCGAGGAAGTGATCGTGAAACTCTATCGCGGAGAAAACCCGGCTTCTCCCTCTGCCCCTTCATCTTGAACCAACCGCGTCGTATGAATGAAACCGTTTCGAGTAAGTTGATTCCGTACCTCGCCATGGTTCGGAGCGCTTTTCTCGGGATGCTCGCCTATCGGCTCCGGTATTTGACCGGGATTCTGTCTTACACCCTCTTTATCTCTGTTAATTATTTCATCTGGAAGGCGATTTTTTCAACCTATCCCGAAGGCAGTCGCATTCACGGATTCTCCCTTGGCGAGATGGTTACCTATCTTGGTGTGGGATGGATTGCGAGGAGCTGCTACTTCTCTGAGATTGACGATACGATCGACGACTTGGTGGTAACCGGCCAGATCAGCGTCTATTTGTTGAGACCCATGGATTTTCATCTTACCATGCTGTGTCAGGCGGCCGGGGAGAGTCTCTTCCGAATTTTATTTTTTACGTTTCCCGTGAGCATCGTCATTCTTCTTTTTTTCCCGCTCACTGGCCCCGCGAGTGTCTTGTACGGGATTTTGTTCTTACTCTCGTCGGTGACCAGCTTTTTCGTTCTTGCAGAGCTAAACTTTGTCGTCGGTTTGATGGCATTTGAGCTGCAGTCAGTGACGGGTCTTAAGCGGGCAAAGTATCAGTTGTTGCAACTGTTCTCCGGTCTCCTCATGCCGATTGCGTTTTTCCCGGAGTGGTTCCAGTCGGTTATTTACGCACTTCCATTTCGACTCATGACTTCAGTTCCCATGGAGCTCTATCTTGGGAAGATCGAATTATCCTCAGTGCCTTGGATCTTCGTTCAGCAAGGTGTCTGGATCGCGGTCTTGTGGCTGACGTCCGTCCTGCTCTGGAGACGAGAAGTCAAGCGATTGGTCCTTCAAGGAGGATGAGATGAAGGATTTCTTACGGGGTGTTCCGATATACTTCGCATATTTTCAGCGCTTCCTTCTCGCGCGGATGGAATACAAGTTCGATTTCTTCTTCGGCATATTTGCGAACATTTTGACCACAATGACGGGCCTTTTGTTCATTTTCTTTCTCGTCGACGGGAAGGCGGTCCCATCAATCGGCGGATGGAAACGCGAAGAAGTATTGTTCATTTACGGCTACGCGAGTCTTTCCCTTGCAATACTCTCGACGCTTGCGGCGAATCTCTATGGATTTGCCTCTCGGTATATCGTGCTCGGTCAGTTTGATCGCGTGCTGCTCCGTCCCCTCAGCACGCTTTGCCAAATTCTCTTCGAGTCATTCAACCTCGATAGCATTGGTGGGCTACTAACGGGGGCTGGAGTGCTCATCTATGCTTCAAACGAGCTTAATCTTACGTTTGGCGCGATCGACATTCTTTGGCTTCTCTTGAGCGCGTTCTCCGGCGGCGTTATACTAATTTCGGTTTTCGTCGTCGTCGCTTCTCTATCCTTTCATTTCGAGGACCGATTCGGGATAGCACCTCCGGTCTTCAACTTATTGAACTTTGGAAGATATCCGACACCGATCTTCAACCGAATCATTCAATTCCTCCTTTCATTCGTCATCCCATTCGCATTCGTCGGATTTTATCCAGCGACGCATTTTCTCGATCGGCCGGGTTTTGAGATTTGGTGTTATTCGACTCCGCTGATGGCTTGTGCGTGTGCGGCGGTCGCCGGTGCAGCTTGGAGGTTCGGAGTCAGCCGCTATGAATCTACGGGAAGCTGAGATGCCGCTTTTGTTTCCAGTACAATGGGGAGTACTCGGAATAGGAAGTATTCCGTTTGATGACGTGTCCGAGGGTTACGCCTGGCTCTCTGAATATCCGTTCGAGATTGCGTTTCGACCTCAATTTCCGCTGGTCACGCCCCCTGGAGATATGTTCGAAGAGTTGAAACACGCGCCGAATACCGTTCCGATCACCGCATTCACAATCATGGTGAAAGATCAGATTGCAGGCCCCGTTACCATCGCCCGACTCTCAGAAGATCCGGGAAAATTTCGGGAATCGTTTCAGGCTCATCTGGAGAATCTCGACGGCTATGAGTTTCCAGGGATTTTCTGTCTCGATGAACCGTACTTGGCGATCGGAATGGGCGCGGAAGATCCCGTCGAAGCGCTCGATTTGATTACCAAGTCGATCAAAACGATCCGGGAGAAGGGTTTTTTTAGCGCGCTACATTGTTGTTCCGGAGAATCGATGTCGCCGTTGCTCCGAGCCGTGCTGAGCGAGATCAAGGTCGACCTCTTGAGCCTGCCTCTGAACGACGAGTCGGAGGAATGGTTTACCAAGCGGTTGTCTCGACAAGAAGGATGTTGTTTCGGACTCAGTGAAACGGCTCTTGCCGAGCAAAGCTACACGCTCACGCGTTTTCGCCGTATGGCCGAGAATGCCGGACTGAGCCTTGGTGATGCCGGGAAGGTCTGCTGTATCAGCTCGGAGTGCGGCCTCGGACTTCTCGGCAAAGAGCGGGCTCGGCAGATCGTTCAGGAGCTGTTTTCGCTTTCGACGGCGCTTCGTGCCTCGTTCGCCGAGGGAGAAATATTCTCGAGAGAATAACTATGCCCCCATCACCCGGTAATAACTCTCCTCGTACTGAGTCATGAGGCGCTCCTCGGAGTACAAATCGACGGCCTTCTTTCGGGCGGCGGCCGCCATCTTTGATTGTAGCGCGTCATCCTGCAGGAGCCGGAGCACGTACCCGCTCATGGCTTCAATGTCGCCAAGATCGGCAAGAAATCCGTCTTCACCATGGGATATCAGCTCGGGCAAGCCCTGAACTTTCGTCGCCACAACAGGGGCCCCGCAGCTCATGGCTTCCAGCGCCGCGAGGCCGAAGCTTTCGCTTTCGCTCGGCAGCAAGAAGACGTTTGTATGTTGGAGGAGGGGGATGAAGTCGAGCTGTTTCCCCAAGAAGCAGACTTTGTCTTCAAGACCGAGCTCACGACTCAGTGCCTCTGCCGACGAGCGCTCGGGCCCGTCGCCGATGAGAAAAAGATGGCAGCGTTGATTTGCAACAACTTTCGCAAACACTTGAATGACATCGAGCACACGTTTCACGGTCCGAAAGTTTGAAACGTGACAAATTATCTTCTCAGTCAACGCGCAGCCGCCGATGAGTTGTGCGAGTTGCGCAGATGAGTTCTCATCGGCAGGGCGATACTTCGCCGTATCAATGAAGTTTGGAATGACCTCGATAGGCACGTCAGGCGATAAGTTCAGTTTGTCGTAGGTCGCGAGCCGTAAGTATTTCGAGGGTACCGTAACGTGGTCGCTTTCCTTTATGGAAAATCTCGTGATCGGGAGATAACTCCGGTCGTTACCAACGAGCGTGATGTCGGTTCCGTGCAAGGTCGTGATGACTTTCGGGGCATCTTTGCCCATGATCTGTTTTGCGAGATAGGCGCTGGTCGCATGCGGAACAGCGTAGTGAACATGAAGGATGTCGAGCTTTGCATACGTCGTCACTTCGACCATTTTTGAGGCGAGACTCAACGGATACGGCGGATAGACGAAAAGCGGATAGTCGTGAACCTCTACTTCGTGGAAGTAAACGTTTTCGAGGAATCGATCGAGCCGCCGCGGAATATCATAACAGATGAAATGGACTTGATGTCCTCGCCTCGCCATCGCCATGCCAATCTCTGTCGCCACGACGCCGCTGCCACCGTAGGTGGGATAACACGTGATACCGATTCGTAACGGACGTCGTTCCATAATTCACCGAAGATAATACAATGGAGGGTGGAGAAGATTTTCCCGGAAATGTTTGACAGGATCTGAAATGGGCACTGCGTTTCGAGTACAGTAGGCCTCTCCATATTTCGAACCGATGAGTGCGCCGGTCGAAGCATCACGTGCCTCAAGTGAAGAAAGTGAGAGCGGAGAACCGACGAGAGGAGTGATTCCAGGGACTGAGTGTGAAGCTGCCGGGGCTACTTGACTGGAGAATGCACGAACTGCCTTTAGTTTCGTTTCGTAAACGTGGCTGATGTCGACGATGAAGCTGACTGGCGTTGCCACTCGGATGGGATAGGCCGCCGACTGTCGCACCTGATGAGGAGCGCCGAGCTCCGGCGAGAAGTTCCTCATCGCGGAAAACGATACTGCGGATTCGACGAGTCGACTTGCCGGTCCGTGATCGGGATGGCGATCGACCGAATAAGGGAAAACCACGAGCTCCGGGCGAGCGGTGCGAAGAATTCTCACCATCTCACCGATGACGGCCCTTTCAACGTCCGCTACGAGAAGAGAAAATTGCCCATCCGGAAGACCCATATTGACCCGAAACGATGCGCCGAGAATTCCGGATGCCGCCGTCGCTTCTCTCCGGCGGATCTCCGGCGTACCGAACGAGCCCAGCTCGCCGAGGCTCAGGTCCACGATTCCGCAAGAGTGATTCTGCAATACGAGGTGGGCAAGCAGGCCGCCAGCGAAAAGTTCAACATCATCGGGATGGGGGCCGAAAAAGAGCGCATCAACCGGTGTAATTGACTCTCCGGAGATGAATTCAGGTGACATCAGATTTGCGCTCCGTTCTCATTAACCTTCCAACCGCGAAGTCTACAGAAGTTCTAACGCTCGGTGTCGAGCGAAAACGAGACAGTAACAAAGTGAGAGAAGACATTTTGGTCTCCTTCCTCGTGAGTCATTCACCGACAGAGACGATGCGAGTTTTTCCGTCCAAACTCTGAGTCCAACGCTTCGCTTCCTCTAGTACGGCATCAGTAAAACTATCACCATATCTTAGCCAATAATAAATCGCCCCGATACTACGCTCCTGAGGGTGTGCCGATGGAAAGAGCAAATTAGACAGTTTTCGGTATCTGGTGAGCTCGGCGTCACTTCGATTCTTAAGCACATAATCGTAGCGCACAAGCACTCCGGCGACCGCTCTCCGGAATTTGTCCTCCGCTCTTCGAACCACGCGCTCCATGTCGCCACCGACGGCCAATGCCTCGCCCTCGAGAATCGAGTCGAGAGCCGCACGTGCGCGGTGGAGTCTTTCTTCAAGCTCTTTGGTCGATGGCAGGGCGCCCCGGAGACGGGCCTCGAGACCCTCTCTGTTGAACAGAAACTCCGATTCGGACGTCTCGAGGTCTCGAAGAAGTCTTCGTGCTTTCGGCTCGAAGATGCTCGCGGACATTCTCCTGACTAAATAGGGTTGACGAATCCCGAGGAGGGCGTACGCAGACGTGAGCTGAAGGAGATATCTGATCTCGGCATCTCCACCAATGTAGGCGAGGGTGGGAAAAAGCGAATCTTGGAGCAGCGGCCGGAGCAAGGCACTCGGCGAGATAGCAGACGGCCGATCACGAATGAGAGTCGAAAGCTCATCTGAGGTCAATGAAAAATTTCCGCCTATCGCTTCCCAGCGTCCGCCTTTCTCTCGAATCCGGAATCGGCCGCCGGAGCCGTCCGGGACAACAGCCGGATCGTGTACAAAAAAGAGAGGAGACGATTCGCGCACGTAGACCTGCTCTTTCATTCCCGCCGACGCAAGCTCATTTGTCCGCGAGGAGAGCGAGTCTTCTATCGCTTCGTGCTCCAAGAACGAGCGAAGAAAGAGCGAGCTCGCCTCCTTTTTTGCGGCGGGATGTAGCGGATTATAGAAGAGAATGTCCCGAGATACGAAAATCGAGGACACGAGTTGCGAGAACGCCGATACGAACGTGCTTCCTGTGCGGTAGTGCGAAGCCAATACTCCCGTATTTCCAATTCGACTTTCAAGTTCGGAGAGGAGTCCCTGGGTCTCTGGTGGGATGGTTCTTCTGCCAACCGAGAGTTTCTCGTCTTGATACGATCCTTTGGGGAGTTCTAGAGTCACCTCAGGGCCATCCTCATTCGGAAGGTGAATTGCCCGGACTTCGTCGTAGTCATGGTCATCGGCCTGAAGCCAAAAGATTGGAACCACAGGCCTGGGCCCCGCCTCTGAAAGTGCCTTTGCCAGCGAGACGACGGAAGCGATCTTATAAAAGGTGAGAGCTGGACCCAGGAAGAGTCCGAGCTGTTGACCTGTAACCACCGCAACTGCGGCGCCGGTTCTCAGGTGCTCGAGCATCTGACGGACCCCGGGCGTATTCGGACTCGAATCCCGGAGCACGGTGAGCGTTTCCTCACCAACCGGACGGTCGGGCAACGAATTTGCTGTTTTTAAGAGCTCGGCAAAGCTCTCGGGAAGCTCAGGAAATTTCATGCAATTTCTTGGAGTTACGGAGGTTCAAGGCGGTACTCCTATGATGATTCAATCACCCATGCAACCGATCCCCACCTTCGACTGCATATCAAGTTGAGGTTGGAGCGGGAAAAGCTTAAAATCTCTTTATATTCTTAGGTAGTACCGTGCGGACGAGAGAACTTGTTGAAAGCATAGTGAGGGCGAAGTCCTCGGGCGAAGAGGTACGGTCTGCTGCGTACCGCACGCTGGCCGAGAAAATTCTCTACGTGCCGCTCCACACAGTTCGAAATTCGGAAAGCGTCGACGGAGGGAAGAAAGTCCGGTTTCTCACCCTCGACACCGGCGGAACAAAGCGTGTACCTGCCTTCTCCACCGAAGACTTACTCTTCGATTGGTCTTCCGGAGATCATCAGTTTCTTCCGGTCGCCGGGGCTGACTTGGTCATGATGCTCCCTCACGGGCTCTTGATTGAGCTCGATATTGGAACCAACCACAATCTCCTCCTGTCACGACAGGAGATGGATGCGATCCTTGAAACCGAGAATGAGCCTTTTGCCGCTCAACCCCTTGAGGAGACCCGAAGCTCAGTATCGGGAACGAAATTTTCAGAGAATAGCGTCGAACGGAATTCAACCCCTCTGCAGCCGAGTGCACCGCAGGTTCTAAAGCCTCGTGCCGCTGCGACGGAATCAGAGATCGAAGAGCGCGTTCGAAGAACATTGCTCAGCTATCCCGCTGTGGTGGAGGCCTATTACCTGGGAGCCGACGAGGATGGTTTCGGCGGTTTGCTCGGATTGCTCGTTTCAAGCGATGTCGAAGGGGCGGACTGGAACACCGAGCAGCGCTTCTCGCTGGTGGAGGACGTTGCCGAGGCTTCAAGAGAGCTTTTCGGATACGCCGGCGCGATTGAAGTGTACGATGATTTGGCGAATGAGTCGTCGCGATCGTGGGATTTGTTCAAGTCCCACAAGCTCTTCTATCGCAAGGAGGACCAGAACTACCTGCATTTTGCAAACTCAAACGAAGGCAGCTGGAGTGCCTCGAGAGAGGGTTCCGGAAGGCCGCTCTCTGGTTCGACTCCCGGACTTCGTCTCAAGCTCCAAGATAGAAAATAACCCTTCCCCACAGGCTTTCGCTCCGGCGACAGTATTCATTCCGATTTCTCAAGACTAGAATTAGGCAAGCGGCTTACGTTGTCCCACGGCCGACGCGAGATCGGCGTGGTCGGAGCAACCGAGTCTTGCTGGATCCAGCGTTTCATGTGAGCCGAGGTTTGCTGCAAAGCGAAGAAGATTTCGAACTCTCGTACGCGAGGCACTGAGATCGAGGGAACCCTGAGCTACCGCAGTCCGAAGTGCCTCTGCCATTTCCATAGCGACGGAGAGCGCATGGCGCTCTTTGCAATTGGCCTCCAGCAGAATATCTGTGCCAGCCTCCATGCAGCGGATGGCCTTCTCCGCAGGAGTATATTCAGCCAGCGCCTTCATTTCCAAGTCATCAGTGATGACGGCATGTCTAAAGCCGATCTCCTCCCTGAGCATGCCGGTGATGATGGCCTTAGATAGTGAAGCCGGATTCTCCGAGTCGAGCGCGGGAAAGCGGACGTGACACGTCATAACGAGAGGTGCGCCGGCAGCGATCAGATGCCGGAAGGGCACAAGCTCACGGATGATGAGCATCTCCTTCTCAACATTTACATATGGAAGCTCGAAATGGGAATCTTGCTTCGTATCACCATGACCGGGAAAGTGTTTGATACACGAGAGCACGCCTCGATCATGGAGTCCTCGCATCGCAGCTTCCGCCGTGTAGCCTACTTCCTCCGGTGTCGTTCCGTAGGACCGATCGCCGATGACTTGGTTCGTCGGCTCCGATTGTATGTCCGCGACCGGTGCATAGCTCAAATTGAAGCCTAGGAGACGAAGCTCGTCCGCCATTGCCGCCGAAACCGTATAGGCATCGTCCATCCAATAGCGCGCCGCCGGAAATTTAGTGACCGGCTTCGGAAAGCGATGGACACGACCGCCTTCGTGGTCGATGGAGACGAGGAATTGATCGCGTCCGGTGGAGCTCCTCGCATCCTCGATGAGACCGCTCAACGAATTCTTCCAGCCGCTTTCATTGGCCGACTCTATGTTTTTTGCAAAAAGCACGATCCCGAGAGGCCTCAACTCCGCAAGCATTTCCCGTTCTTCGGGGGCGAGCGCAGTCCCGGTGATCCCAACGATAAAGTGGTCGCCGAAGGTGGAAAGATCGGCGGAAGGAGAAGAAATCGAACCCATAGCTATTGCCTTGTACTCTTGAACTTTGCGAGGGAGCCAATCGGCTCCCGGAGAACAGAGCTTCCCTAGCACAGAATGCTCCGCCCCGGCAGAACCGATCTCCCGCTCATATTTGCGACTAGCCTGGTGATTCGCTAGCTTCCACCCTCCACGGTAGGGAACATTCATGAGACAACGAATTGATATTGCGGACGCAGTCGAGCGAATAGGTTCAGCTCACTCGCTCAAAGAACGAACGGCTCTCGCCGTCCTTAGAAATACGCTGCATCCGGGGAAAGAAGCGCTGGTAAAAACTGCCGTTCGATCCGCTGATCTTGTTGTTCTAGTGGTCGACACAAAACTTCATGGAAACCTGTCGGCGGTAGCTCCCTCGTCGCTGATCGTCCATTCTGACTTGGAGGCAGGCCCCGGTACTGCGGATTCCTCTGAAGCGCGATTTTGCGCGCTGTTGAATCCCTCCTGCCTTCTCATGGGCGAGAAGGACTTTCCGCGTTTGCTCGGACTCGGTGGCCTCAAAACAGCGCTCATCCGGGTGCCCACCGTCCGAGATGCCGACCAGATACCCTGGTCCTCTTTTTCGGCCTCCTTGTCGGCAGAAGAGCGATTTCAGGCTATGTATGTTCCCCGAACCCTCGCGAAGGCGAAAGAGATCGCGCAGCGGATGAATGCCGGCAGGGCGGAAATAGTCGAGAAAAGCATCGAAAACTTAGAGAAAGCGGGTGACATTCGTGTGGAAAGATGTGAGTTCCTCGACTCCCGTCTTTGTGTCGAAGTCGATATCGGGAGGTTTGTAATTCGAGACAACATCGAATTGCCGGTAAGTCATGAGTAAAAGCGAAAAAGACAGCGGGATGACGATTGTCTCGCAGAATAAGAAAGCATCACACGATTATCTGATCGTGAGCCGAATTGAGGCCGGGATCGTGCTGACGGGCGGCGAAGTGAAATCAGTCCGCGCTGGTTCTATCAACCTGCGCGATAGCTACGTCAGAGTCAAAAATGGGGAAGCGTTTCTCCTGAACTGCCACATCCAACCCTACAAGTTTGCTGCGATGACCGAGGAGAAGGACATCCGTGAGCGGAAGCTACTCCTGCACCGAAAAGAGATCGACAAGATGCAGATTGAGATTACTCACAAAGGGAACTCGGTGATCCCGACGAAAGCGTATTTCAAACAGGGGAAATGCAAAATTGAACTCGGAATCGGGAAAGGCAAAAAGCATCACGATAAACGCGACTCAATCAAAAAGCGCGAAGCGGATCGTGCGATTGCCCGCGTCATGAAGCGGCGATGAGAGTGAGAATTTAGTGTGCGCGGACACGTTCTTTTTTCAGGAACGCGTCATAGGAGCCGCTGCCGCCATCAGCTACGATTTTCAGTGACGCTTGAAGTTCCGGCCGCAACATTTCGAGAAGTCCGTAAAACAGTCGCATCTGGCGATGAGCAAGCACAGCGTTTCCGCGGGCGATGAGAAGTTGTAATCGGATTGCCTCTCGTCGCAACTGGCGCACCGCGGGGCGAATCTGAAGAAGGTGGTCTCCCAAGAGCTTACGGCGCTCGCGCGAGAGCGTTTCCGATTTCATCTTTTGAAAAGTCTGAGACTGAGCAAACTGCGCTTCAGCTCGATGAAGGGCCGCAAACATGTGGGGGACGATGTGTTCCATAGATAAACACTCATCCGGACGGGGCGGGATTCCGCTTCGGAAATTCAGCGAAACTGATTTCGGCACCATCTTCTCCCCAATCCTTTATCGTATTGAGAATTCACGAGAAAAACAGAAATCTCTTGAGAATTTAGTCGTAGACAGATTCAACCTCATAAACACTATAATATGCAGATTCATCCGATGCAGGTGAAGAAAAATCTCGGGAGAGCTGAATTATGAACGGCCGAATCGCGCTGGGAGCCGGATTACTCATTGCCACTTGCTGCATCGTTTTCTTGCTGAAGCCGCCGCCGACTCCTGATGCTGCTCCTAAGGTGCATCGCGGAGAAGTGCAGCAGGAGGTCCCTTCCCGGTTGATGCAAAAAGCCGATGGTGACGATTTTGTACCGACTGATCCCGAGAGCTTAGAAGTGGGGAGTGAGCGCGAAATGAAGGGCTCAGATCGACTCCGGCGTCAAAATGGCAACCAGGATTCTCGAGGCCGATCGCTCTCGACCGGTTTCGGGCGAAGCGCTGAACGAGAAAGCCTGCCGCTTGGTGAACTGCGACTCCCGATTGAGCGAGACGACATCATCGCCGGTGGGGCTCGGGGCGGGCTCCCAACGTTGGGAAGCGGTTCCGCTCCAGCGGCGTCTGCGGTTCCTTCGCCTGGCGAGTACAGCGAAGAGCGGGCCCGTGTTGAAGACAAAGTTCCTCAGGTGAAGGACTATCTCGGAAAAGTGAACGACTTGCTCGAGCGCGCTGTTCAGGATGCGGCCACCGAAACTCCGACGGCGATGCCGTAGAACTTACGCCGCTATTGAACTTGTTTTGAAAGCGTCAGTGAAGCACATTCGAAGGAGTCGCCGGAGCGAGCACGGTGGATGATACAGGCCGCGCCGAACTTCGGAACCCAGCCGCCAGCGAGTCGGTGACGCGCTCGGCCTCCTGGCGGAAGGCCTGATTCTCCAAGTGAATCTCGTGAAAGCGGGCGTCTCCACCGATGTCGTGGACAAGCTGTCCCTGAAGCAGAGGTTGGTTGTGGAGCGCCTCCTCCGTTGTGCGTCCGATCACTCGAATCGTGTACGTTTTCTTTCCCTCCGACCAGCTTGCTGAAAGGTGCTGCAACAGAAGGAGCATCAACTCCCGGCAGCCCGAAAGCGCGAGAATAAGTTGCTCGGTGAACGTCGCCCGGAGCGAGCCGGGAAGTGTTTCCTCTGTCGAGAGATCCTTCGCTGCCTGAGCACCCGTCGCCAGCAGCCAGAAGCGAGATGCGGTCGTGTTTACAAATGCGCTTGGGAACTCCCTCTGCTCGAGCTCGTACCCGAGGGCGTTAACCTGCCTGAAATACGAGCGATAGCGCTCATTTCGCTTGCTCTCTTCACGGAACTCCAGTCCCGTGTCGACGAGCCCGAACGCCAGATTTGCCGGAAATGCCCCGCCTTCGAGGACGATTTGAGGGTTTGCTAAGATAACCTCGGCGAGGGTCGGTGGGAGTTCGGGATAGACGAGAGCGTATATAAGCTCCAAAACCGCCTCACGTTCGGGCGGAGTCCAGATCATTCTCGAGACCAGCTCTTCAACCTTTTTTCGTCCGTAAAACATTTCTCGCCCTTTAAAGGCCCTAAAAACCATCTGCCAGCCCGAGGTTCCAGGAGGCCGACGGTATATTTCATTATATCGGCCTAAAAGCGGCTAAAAAAGAGGACAAATCGCACGATTTTTGGGTCTCTCACGGGTATCGACCGAGAGAACACAGCAGGTTTCCGGAAGCGGAAAGATGCTCGAAAGGACAGAGGAAATGGGGGGAATCGGGAGTATTTTCCGGTTTTACCAGTAACGCTCGACGTGGATGTTTCCGGGATCCTTCTTCTTGTGATGCTTCATTTCGTAGGCCGCGAGCATCAGTTCGAGGTCGTCAATCATCTGGGGGTTCCCACAAAGGAGCACATGGACGTCTTCTTTGGTGATGGGTTTTCCAAGACTCTCTGCGACCAGGCCGCGCTCGAAGAGCGACTGCACTCGGCCTCGCGCGCCGGTCCATGATGAGCCCTCAGGTTCACGCGTCAGCGTGGGAAGATAAGCAAACCATGGATAGCGAGCTTGGAAGTCTTCGAAGTCTTTTTTGTATCCAAGATCTTGTTGGAGCCGAGCGCCGTGGATCAGAACCACACGTCGCCAGGGCGGATTTTCACAATGCTCGCGGAGCATGGAAACGAAAGGCGCGAGACCGGTTCCCGTTGCGACCATAAGCAGGTCTTTCCCAGGCGGAACTTCATTGAGCGTGAATTTTCCTTTGATTTTGGGCCCGCACCAGAGCCGGGCGCCAAGGTTCAAATGCCAAAGTTGGCTTGTGAAATATCCCTCGTGGACGCGAACAATATAAAATTCCAGATCTTCGTCGGGATGCGATCTCGAAGCGATCGAGTATGAACGCCGTTCAACCTTGTCGAGTTCTTCAGGCGAAGCGGGAGGAACGGCCAGCTCGGCGTATTGACCCGGTGTAAACGGAGGTATCGGTTGGTCGGGGCGTACACGTATGATCGTCAACTCGGGATTTATGTCCTCACGATAGGTGAGAGTCGCGTTTCCGGTGTAATCCGCCATATTCGTTCGTTCTCAGAACCGGCCTAAAACTTGCCGGTATCCTCTTTCACTGCTTTATTGCTCTCGGTTTTTTCGCCCGCCCCGACTTCCTCTTCGTATTCGGGAGTTTCGTCGTCGGGCGGGTTATTATCGTAAATAACGTTCTGCCGCACCTGATGGTAGGTCGAGCGGATAAAGGCATAATAATCGAGGGACGTGTCCTTCGCGCTTTCGAGTCCTTCATCCAACCGGGCCCGGGTATCTATCGCACCCAGCACCTGAAATCCATATGTGACGTATTCTCCGTCGTCAGCAAGCACCGCAAAGTAGTTGAGTGGGTTTAGAAAGCCGTCTGCAATTCGTCCGATTCCGTCCCGAGCGTTGGTTGGTCCCATGAATGGAATAACGAGATAAAATCCTTCACCGATCCCCCAGTTTCCGAATGCCGACCCTGTATCCTCAGGATGGTGCTCGAGGTCAAATTCGGATTCGGCGAGATCAAAAAGCCCGCCGACTCCTATCGTGGAATTAATGACGAAACGCGCCGAGTGGATTCCTGCCTGCTCGAATTTCAACTGCAGGACATCGCTCACCAGGTACACCGGGAACGCAATGTTTTCGAAGAAGTTCCCGACCGAGTCTCGTGCCGGTTTCGGCAGCACCCATTTGTAACCTTTTGCGACTGGGCCGAGGAGGTAGTCGTCGAACTTTTGATTGAACCAAAAGATGCCGCGATTCATCGGCTCAAGGGGATCAGGTGTCTGCGCGAAGGTCACATTCGCGAACAGAAGCACGCTCCAAACTGCGTGGAGGAAGAAGAGGAAGACTTTGGTTCGACCAGGAAAAATCATATGGGCTCCGCTGTGTTACTGACTTATAGCCCCAATCAACGGGAAGGGGCCAGTGCTCCCGCCATTTAGTTTTCGCTGAAATGGACTGAAACAATTAGGGGAGTCCGACTCGGCTTCGCCTCAAGGTTTTCACTCTTTCGCGGATAGTCCGGCCGAATAAATGGTTGCAGCTCGATATCCTCCATTCCCCCTGGAATCGACGCCTCGCGAAGCCTGGTCCTTACGAATTGAAGATGATAAGCACTCTGTTTACTTCGGAGAAGCGCCATGTTTAACCACGAGGAATTGAAAGTTTACTGCCGGGGCCAGTTCTTGCCGTTTAAAGACGCAACGCTGAGTATCGGGAATACCGGTTTCTTATATGGACTTGGTATTTTCACGGGAATGCGGGCGCACTTCAATGAGCTTCACAATAAGCTCTACTTGTTCCGGCCTGAAGCTCATTACGAACGGATGCGGTTTGGCTGCAAGGTCTTTCGCTTCAATGGATTCCTCGAAAAATATACCTATCACGCGTTCCTCGAAGTTCTTCGAGAACTCTTCCGCCAGAACCAGATTCGCGAAGATGTCTATATACGTGTGAGTCAGTTCAGCGACGAAAACCGGATCACCCCGAAGTTCGTCTACAAGGATTCTCTTTCTGCCTTTTTGTACCCGCTCGGCGATTACGTGCCGTCGAGTGGAATGCGCTGCATGGTATCGAGCTGGGGGCGAGTTGAAGAGAATGCGATGCCCGCGCGACTGAAGTGTCATGGCGCCTACTGCAACACCGCTTTCGCCAAGTCGGAGGCGCTTTCGAACGGATACGACGAGGCGCTCTTCATGAACTCGCGCGGTCATGTCATCGAAGGAAGTGCCGAGAATATCTTCATGGTCGCGGACGGGTACCTCATTACCCCTCCAAAGTCCGACAACATACTTGAAGGTATCACGCGCGATACTGTCATGAGGCTGGCGAAGGAAGAAGGAATCCCCGTCGTCGAACGTTCGATTGGTCGGACGGAGCTCTACCGGGCTGAGGAGGTGTTCCTTACTGGGACCGGGGCCAAAGTCTCTCCGGTAGTGGAGATCGATAAATATAAGGTCGGAGAGGGGGATATCGGCCCGATTTCGAAGCATCTTCAGAGCCTCTATCTCCGGGTTGTGCGGGGCGAGGTCGAGAAGTATCGCGATTGGTTAGTTGAGGTGTAATCTCAACGTCATCCGTCCGTAACCGACGTTTACCTGAGACATTCCGAATACCTATTCGGCGAAAAAGATTTCGCTTAGCGAAGTTGCGCCTGATATTTTGGAAGTAGGCGGATACTGCCACAGTCGGCTTTTAGAACGCCGGTTCTTTGAAAAGCGAAATTGGTTATCGTGATTTTCATGTAGTCGCTGGTATTTCGCCACACCATACCGAGAGTGGCATCAACGGAGCACTGCCGACTACAGTCAGAAAAGGTTATCATCGCTTTTTTATTCTGGTTGTATTTCTCTTGCTGATTGAGCTTTTTGCATACCGTGTCCTTCGGACCTCGCCGAACGCACATCACTTTCCAAAACGAAAAAACTTCTTCACCCGATCCGTCTCGTGAATATCTCTCACGACGTCGGCGATCGGGCTTTCGCCATTTTTGGGAAGTCGGACCTGTCCCCGACAGAGCGCGTACGCGCGGAGTCGGAAGGACACGGTAGGGCGCCCAAATAGCTCAATCTCGGCGCTGCACTTATCATTTTTTTTAACGTTTTCAGGGTTCTCAACGGCGGAGCTACTCCTAGCTCTATCGTGTCCAGTGTTGTTCATCGCCTCCAGCTTGGCATAAGAGCTCATTGTCAAGCGAAGGTCTCCGGTTCACTCCCACCGCAATTAGCGCACGCAGTTTAACCGCTGTGTGATCGCAAATTGTTTTGGAAGCTCGAACAAGGTGACTTTTGGCGGATGTTATCGCCTGGAAAGGATGTGATTTGTTCGTGTCGCGATTTCCTCACGCTCTCTCCATTCTCACAAGGAATGGTGTTGGGTTTGAGTGAAGTTTTCGACTCGGCAAATTTGGAAGGACTAACGTGGCTGTAGTCTTCCTCCTTCTGAAGTTCGCCGGCGCGGCGTGCTTGAGAACGAGGAAGTTTGAAATTCTGAAAATCGATCCGTTCCCGACCTCATCCGGGATGAAGCCTCATGCGGCGAGTTAATCGCTTAAGGCTTCCACATCGGCGAGAAGTTTCCCTCTCGAAGCCTCGTCGTCCGAGCTATAGGACCCTCGAATCTGTTTCTCCGCATCAACGAGAACTATTCTCGTGCTGTGAATCTTCTCTGATCCATCGACGGCGAGCTTGAACGTCCCCTCCGAGAAATTCGCGATATCCGCAGACGGACCCGTCAAGAAACGCCAGTTTTTCGGGCTTCCGAATTTCTTGGCGTATTCGCGGAGTGCTTCTGGAGTATCTCTCTCCCCATCGATGGAGAACGAGAGAAGCTGAACTTTTGGATTCCCTTCAAGAGCGCTTGAAAAAGTCTTCATCTGCGCATTCAGCAACGGACAGGGTCCTTGGCAGGAGGCAAAGAAAAATGAGACGAGAGAGAGTTTTCCGACGAGCCGTGAACTATCAAATGGCGCTCCATCGTCGGCAGTGACGCGAAAGTCGGGGACAACGCCGTACACGGGGAGCGGCTTTGAACGCGTGAGTCCGGCCGCGGCGAGCCCGATGAGCGAAAAGATTACGGCGATTATAATTCGTTGCGCGGACTTCATACCAAACCAAGAGTTGCTACTCCGCCACGCTCGGAAGTTTAATGTGCGGCCGGGGCTTGCTGCTCTGCCTTTTGCCCCGCATGTCCATGAGAGTTGTCTTTCCCATGCGCATCAGTGCCGGCAGCATTCGGTGAACCGTGTGAAGCGTCGCCGTGTCCGTGCATTTCCGGAGCGGGTTTCGCCAAGAGGTCAGCGTGCTCCTTCCAAAACGGAATCGGATGCTCCCGGTCAGAGACGTCGCCGAGCGATCCACCAATAAGCAGGAAAAGAATCACAAGCGGGTAGACCGCGTACATGATGATGATTTTCTTCTCGAATTTCAGGTGCATGAAGAAGTATGCAACCAAAAACGCCTTGATTGAAGCGATGAAGATGGCGATGACGGTGTTCAGCTCACCGAAATCAACGCGGCTTGCGGCCACGGTGATGACGGTAAGCACCACAAGAGCCCCAAAGACTTTATTGAATACAGGGATTGGAACGATATGGCCGAGTCCTTCGTCCGCGTCCTGAGCTCGCAGTGATCCGTCGCCGAGCCATTTCCATTCGCCATGATGATCGCTGTGACTCATATTGCCTACCCGATGAGATAGAGAAGGGGGAAAAGATAGATCCAGATGAGGTCGACCAAGTGCCAATAGAGGCCGGAAACCTCGACCGGTGTGTAGTAGGTCTCGCTGAAGCGCTTTCTCGCCGCATGCTGCCGGACCCAGAACAGCAGTCCCATACCGATGATTACGTGGCACGCGTGCAAACCCGTCATGCAGAAATAGAGACCGAAGTAGATGTTCGTCGAAAGCCCGATGCCATGCGAGATCTTGCCGTAATACTCGAACGCCTTGATCAGCATGAACAGCGCGCCGCAAACGAGCGTGAGATCAATCCAGCGCACTACCGCGGGATTGTTGCCGTGCTGCGATGCATCGACAGCTCTCGCTACGAAGTAAGAGCTGGCCAAGAGCACGAGCGTGTTTGTCGCTCCGAGTCGCCAATCCAGGAACATCGAGCTCGCATGGAAAATTGGGTGGTAGAGCCACTTAAACACCGCAAACGCGCAGAATAATCCTCCAAAGAGGAGAACTTCGGTAGCCAGGAAGAGCCACATGCCGAATTTAGCAGAGTGATAGGCCGCCTCCGGCTCGAGGTGATGAAAATGCCCCGGTGGGAGCGGTCCATGATGCCCATGTCCCGCGGAGGAAGGAGCGTCATGCGCATGTGTGTCAGTGTGAGACATGTGAATCTCCAGAATGAGAATCGTGACCGCCGGAGCGAGAACCGTGATGCGCTACCGGAGGCAGCTCATGAGGGTTGTGTGCGTTCCCGGGATTATTCGGATCGGTCATCGACGTAATCATACCGTAGCCATAAGACCAGTCAGTGACGACTGGCACCTTGTCGAAGTTATCGTGTGGAGGTGGTGATGGGCATTGCCACTCGAGCGACAGCGAGTTCCATGGATTCGGATCGGCCTTCTTTCCATAAAATGCCGAATAGAAAAAGTTGAGCAGCACCAGGCTGTAGCCGAGTCCGTTGATGAACGCGAAGCAGGTCGAGACGCGGTGGAGAAATTGGAATTCCATCGGGTAATCGTAGTAACGGCGCGGCATGCCTTCCATTCCCAAAACGAATTGCGGGAGGAACGTTCCGTTGAAGCCGATGAAGAGCATGGCCCACGCAATCTTGGCCATTTTCTCATTGTACATTCGCCCGAAGAGCTTGGGGAACCAGAAGTGGAGACCTGCGTAAAGGCCGATTACCGCGCCGCCCTGGATCGTGTAGTGGAAATGCGCGACCACGAAATATGTGTCGTGATAATGCGCATCAACCGCCAGCGTCGCGAGATGCACACCGGTGCAACCGGCGATGAGGAAGAGGAAGACGAAGCTAATCGCGTAGAGCATCGGAGTCTCGAAAGAGATTACCCCCTTGTACATCGTGCTCACCCAGTTGAAGACCTTGACGGCCGTCGGAATGGCTACGAGGAAAGTGAGTGCCGAGAAGATATAGCGTGAGAGATTCGACATTCCAGCGACAAACATATGGTGACCCCACACGATGAAGCTGATGAGTGCGATCCCGACGCTGGCATAGACCATCGCCTTGTAGCCGAAAATCGGCTTCCGCGAGAAGACCGGGATGATTTCACTAATGACCCCAAACGCCGGGAGAATCATGATGTAAACGACCGGGTGCGAATAGAACCAGAAGAAGTGCTGAAAAAGCACCGGGTCACCACCGACCTCGGGATTAAAGATCCCGACGCCGTAGCCATTTTCGAGAAGCAGCAAGAGCAGCGTGATCCCGATTACAGGTGTCGCAACCACTTGGAGGATCGAGGTCGCATACAAGGTCCACACGAAGAGGGGGAGTCGATCCCACGTCATCCCGGGACATCGCATCTTGTGAATGGTGACGATAAAATTCAGACCAGTGAGGATCGAGGAAAATCCGAGAACAAACGCCGCGAACGCGACGGTGATGACAGCCGCGCTGTTTTGAATGCTGTAAGGAGTATAGAAAGTCCAGCCGGTGTCTAACCCCATCAATATCGCCACCGCCCCGATGCTGACACCGGCGACGTAGATCCAATAGCTGAGCCGATTTACTTTCGGGAAAGCAACGTCTTTCGCCCCAATCATGAGAGGGAGAAGAAAGTTTCCGAGAGTCGCCGGTATGCCCGGCACGATGAAGAGGAAGATCATCAACACGCCGTGCGCGGTGAACAAGCGATTATACGTGTTGGGGTTTGATTGCCATCCCCAAGTGGGCCCAGGGCCGTGAGAAAACAGCTCGGTTCTCATCGCGAGCGCGGCAAGTCCTCCGAGAATGAAAAACACGACTATCGACCCGAGATACAAAAGGCCAAGCCGCTTGTGGTCGATTGTCATCCACCACGACTTAAACCCCTTTTCCCAGTTGAGATAATTGAGCGGCTCACCGTCCGCCGTCGCTGCTGATTGCTGTGCAGCCATAGAACACCCTTTGAAAACTATTTTTGAGCTTTAATGAAGGCAATCAACGCCTGAATCTCTTCTTCTTTGAGTTGCCCTTCGAACGGAGGCATTACCGGCTGGTAGCCCTGAACGATCAGCTTCTGCGGATGAAGGACGGACTCCCTGATGTAGTTATCATCAACGGTGACTTTGATTCCGCCTTCGCACATCTCTTCCTTCCCGTAGACACCCTTGAAGGAGGGGCCGAGAACTTTCGTGCCGTCCAAGCTGTGGCAGGCGTTGCAACCCTTAGCGGTGTAGAGCTTCCGCCCGAGATCTTCGGGTGAGAGGTCCTCCGGTTTCCGGTCATTTAGGAAGTCTTGAAACTCTTCTTCGGTGACGACTTTTAGCTTTCCAACCATCCCGGAGTGGCTCATCCCACAATATTCTGTGCAGAAGATGTGAGATTCGCCGATCACGGTCGGAGTGAACCAAAGATAATGGTATTCATTTGCGATCACGTCTTCTTTCACGCGCATCGCGGGGAGAAAGAAACTGTGATTCACGTCCTTTGAACGAAGAATGAGCCGAATCGGCTTGCCAACCGGAACCACAAGATCCGCATCGGCAGTTTTTCCGTTCGCGTATTTATAAGTCCACGCCCATTTTCGGCCCTCGACGTAAATTTCAATCGAGTTCGCGGGAGGGTTCCGCATATCCTTGTAGACGACAAATCCATACCAGAGGATGAAGACGCAAACGATCGTGGGAACGACCGTCCAAACCGTCTCAACTGTGGCGTTGTGAGTGATATACGTACACTGCTCGTTCCCCGGACGCCGGCGGTATCTCCAAGCGTAGTAGAGCATCGCCGCAGTAATCCCGATGGTGCAGAATGCGGAGACGTAAGTGATGAAGTTGTTGATGAAATCAACTTGGCCCGCCCAGGTACTTCCCCGAACCGGCATCCAATCTAAGAGAAGCTTGTCCGACATGACTCCCAGCTTAAAAGAAACCCAAACACGTCAATCGAATCGCGAAACAGCTCTACAGCCGATGAGACTCGTTATCAGTGTGTTCGGAGCTCTGAACGCGAATTCCAACTGACCGAGTTTCATCTGAGTTGCCTTCACCTGAGAGATATTCTCTATGCCAAAGGCGCTTCGGCAACCAGAGGCGCTTCGGTTCGAACCAAAGGTAAGCGAGAAACGCTCCAAGGAGAATCACACACAAAACGGAAGCGATTCGCATGAGGTTCCAGGCGGCGGGGGTATACTTACCCTTAGTTGGATCAAAACGAAAGCAGTAAAGGAATATCTGCTCAGCTAATCCTCCAACGGCTCCACCGCCTGCCTCGACGAGCGCATATCGAAGCTCGGACTCCGGGTATTCGACTCCCAAGAAATACCGGCTGATCTGGCCCTGAGGCGTAATCACCATGATTCCCGGAGTGTGTGCAAAGTCATTTCCGTCCTGCTGATAAATAAACCCGAGCTGCGAGGTGAGCTGTCGGATTGCGTCTGCATCTCCCGTGAGAAAACGAAAAGCTGCGGTATCAGGCTGCTTTTTTGCCACCTCGGCGTGATAGAGAGCAGACTTCTCCGTGGCGAGCGCTGGAGTCTCCTTAGGATTGATGCTGAAGGTGAGAACGGTGAAATCGCTTCCGAGCTTCAGCTCCAGGAGGTTCAACGCTTTTACCAGCCCATTCAAGGTCAGCGTGCAAAGCCGGGGGCAACGGTAATAGACCGGCGCGATCAGAATGGGCTTACCGGGAACGACGATTTCACGAAGAGGGCGGACCACGCCGTCAGTTCCAGCAAACCTCAGCTCAAGGTCGACCTGTTTTCCGAGGTGTTGAACGATGCCGGTTTCAGTCAGGAGACGGCCGGGATCTTCTACGGCAAAAACAGGTGATGGCGAAAAGACATGCGAAATAACCCATACGGCCGAAAGAAGTGCGCTAACCTGAAGCGGCATGGCTGGTGCTTTGAGCGGGAGGCGCGTAGAGGCGGGGGCACGTCTCCTCCAAGAATAACTCTGGAGGAAAATCGCGATGACCCAACTCAAAACAGCGAGAAGGCTCCACTCGATGGTGTAGCCGAGATGAGTGCTGGGCGGGACTTGAATCTTAACGGCCTCTCGCGGAAACTCGCCTGTCGGCGGACCCCCCAATTTCTGCAAATAGATGTTCTCCAAGATCGGGTACGGAAGCTGCTTGGCCATCGACTCGATCTCCTCAAAAAACCAAATTCGCTGGAAGGCACTCTTATTCGAGGCGTCAATAGGCTTGTTTTTCGGGCCGAATCGTGAGGGTGTGATCGAGCGTTGTGCGACGGCTTCGATGGTGACTTCGCCCTTGTCGAAGGAGTACTTCTCCCAGGTGTCCGGGTCGCGATCAGCAAACGGGACGAAGCCTCGGCTGACGAGAACGGTTCGGTTGGAACCATCAGTCAACTTGAACGGGGTGATCAGCAGGTGCCCAGGGCCGGCAAATGCACCAATCTGGCCTTCGCGGTTGGTGATAATTACTTGACGTGAATAGTCGTATATCCCGCTTAGCTTGACTCGCTTTTCGATGATCGATTCCGCGTCTGGGAGGATTCGCTCGGAATTCTGGGCTGGAGGAAAGCTTAGCGGCATGGTAAGCGAATTCAGCCGAAAGGATTGTAGCAGAAGAACCTTGTATTTATAGCGGGACCACTGCCACTGTGCCGCTATAATCATGACGATGCTCAAGATTAATGCGGTCCCCGAAATTACGTAAGAGAAGCGGAAGCTTCTTGGTAGGATTCTGAACCTGCCCTTTCTGGAGCTGTTGCCCTCTCTGAGATCGTTCGGGCTGAGCATTTTTAGGCTTGGATCTACTGGGCAAGATGAGCCTGGGGTAGGGCGGCCGTCTTCAGCCGGTGCCGGGTTTGAGTTCTCTGTGGATGGGGACATTCCTTTTGTTTAACGCAAGTCGTCGCTAATGGGAATTCGCGTGGAAGTACCTCTCCTCGACCTCAAACCTCAGTATCAACAGTTGAAAGCGGAGCTCCGTGACGCGATCGATCGCGTCGTAGAGTCCCAAGTTTTCATTCTTGGTCCGGAGGTGGACCGCTTCGAAGCCGATGCGGCGGCCTACTGCCGGACGCAATTTGCGCTTGGGGTCTCATCGGGAACAGATGCGCTGATTCTCGCGCTCATGGCTCTTGGGATCGGACCGGGCGATGAGGTAATTACCTCCCCGTACACATTTTTTGCCACCGCAGGGAGCATCGCCCGGGTTGGTGCAAAGCCGGTCTTTGTCGATATAGAGCCGGGCTCGTTTAATCTTGACATCTCGAAAGTCGAAGAACGCATTACGCCGCGCACGAAGGCGATCATGCCCGTTCACCTTTACGGGCAGTGCGTCGACATGGATGCTTTGTGTGATATCGCTGAGCGAAGAGAGATTCCAATCATTGAAGACGCGGCCCAAGCTATTGGAGCAGAATTCCATGGTCAGAGGGCGGGATCCTTCGGAGGCATTGGGTGTTTCAGCTTTTTCCCTTCGAAGAATCTCGGTGCCTTCGGTGATGCGGGGATGGTGACTGTTGACGACGAGGCGCTCAACAATCATATGAAAGTTCTCCGAGTACACGGAGGCGAGCGGCGATATTACCATGATTTCGTCGGCGGGAATTTCCGTATCGATGCGCTTCAAGCGACTGTGCTCGGAATCAAGCTGAAACATCTCGATAGCTGGACAAGCGGTCGGCGGAAAAATGTGGAGTTATACCGGAAGCTTTTCGCAGATGCGGGAATCTCGGGAGAGAAGCTCAGTGATGCTCCAGTAGTCCTCCCGCACGAGCTCCCGAACAGGTTCCATATTTACAATCAATTTGTCGTACGGGTGCGGGAGCGAGACAAGCTGATGGAAGCGCTCGCATCGGCCAAAGTAGGGTGCGCGATTTACTACCCTGTTCCCCTCCACTTGCAGAAATGTTTCTCGTCCTTAGAATACGGGGAAGGCGATTTCCCGGTCAGTGAAGAGGCTGCGAAAACAACTGTCGCCCTTCCCGTATTTCCAGAACTGAGTCAGGATCAGATTGCTTTCGTCGTTCAAACGATTTCCAACTTCTATAAAAAATCATGAGCTCAACTTACATACTCGGCATTTCGGCTTTTTATCACGATTCGGCGGCTTGCCTCGTGAGGGACGGAAAAATCATCGCGGCTGCTCAAGAGGAGCGGTTCACGCGCAAGAAACACGATCACGCGTTTCCGACGAAGGCGATTGAGTACTGCCTGAACATCGGCGGCATCTCTCACAAAGATCTCACCTACGTTGCCTTCTACGACAAGCCCTGGATCAAGTTCGAAAGGCTACTTGAGACTTACCTCGCGTTTGCACCTCAAGGCTTAAAGTCGTTCTTGAAGGCCATGCCGCTCTGGTTGAAAGAAAAGCTGTGGATGGGTGACCTCATAAAGAAGGAGCTCGGTTACGAAGGTGAGCTCATATTCCCCGAGCATCACCAGTCTCATGCGGCCTCCGCGTTTTTTCCGTCGCCGTTTGAATCATCGGCGATCTTGACCATTGATGGGGTCGGGGAATGGTCGACCGTAACCTGGGGAGTAGGAACGGGGAACAAAATGCAGTTGAAGGAAGAGTTGCGTTTTCCGCACAGCCTCGGACTTCTCTACAGTGCGTTCACGTATTACACAGGCTTCAAGGTCAACTCTGGCGAATATAAAGTGATGGGTCTCGCTCCCTACGGCGAGCCGAAGTACGTCGATCTCATCTACAAGCATCTCATCGACCTGAAGGAGGACGGTTCCTTCCGGTTGGACATGAATTATTTTAATTACTGCCAAGGACTGACGATGACGAACGAAAAGTTCGATGAGGTCTTCGGCGGTCCCGCTCGTAAACCAGAATCGAAATTGTCGCAGCGCGAGATGGATCTCGCTCGCTCCGTCCAAGATGTCACTGAAGAAGTAATGTTGAGGATGGCGCGGCATGTCCGGAAGGTTTCCGGAGAAAAGAACCTCTGCCTTGCCGGCGGCGTTGCTCTGAACTGTGTTGCAAACGGAAAGATTCTTCGCGAAAAAATCTTCGACCGAATCTGGATTCAACCGGCTGCCGGTGATGCTGGGGGAGCTTTAGGTGCGGCCGTCTTCGCGTGGCACCAAGTGCTCGATAAGCCGCGAGCTGCCCAGGGGCCACTCGATTCTCTGGCTGGTTCGTATCTGGGACCCCTGTTTGGACCAGGGGAATTTGTCCAAGAGCTCGTCGTGTGGGTAGCGCATTATGAGAAATACCAAAACGGCGAGGTTCTCGAAGTCACGGCAAAGGCGCTCGCTGATGGGAAAATTGTCGGTTGGATGTCCGGCCGGATGGAATTTGGCCCGCGTGCGTTAGGCGCCAGAAGCATCCTTGGTGATCCGCGTCGCACCGATATGCAGTCAATGATGAACTTGAAGATCAAGTTCCGAGAGTCCTTCCGACCGTTCGCTCCGTCATGCATCCGAGAAGATGTCGCTGAGTACTTCGAAATGGATGAAGAGTCTCCGTATATGTTGCTCGTTGCTCCGGTGAAGGAGGAGCGCTGCATTCCGGTGTCGGAGGAATCGGAGAAACTCTTCGGCATTGAGCGGCTGAATCAACCCCGGAGCGACATACCAGCGGTTACTCACGTGGATTACTCCGCCCGAGTGCAGACCGTAGAGCGCGAGGTCAACCCCAAGTATTATGGTTTGATCAAGAAATTCAAAGACCTTACGGGCTGTTCGGTGCTGATCAATACCTCGTTCAATGTCCGTGGAGAGCCCATTGTCTGCACGCCGAAGGACGCGTATCTCTGCTTCATGCGGACTAATATCGATGTTCTCGTTCTGGAGAATTTCGTTCTTCGGAAAGAGAAGCAGCCGGAGCTGAAAAATGACAGCGACTGGCAAAAAGAATTTGAACTCGATTAGTGCTGAAAGGATCTGCTTCCAATGAAAAAGACTGAACCAACAATAGAAACGCTGAAGTCTTTCGGCGTTCTCATGAGCTTCGTATTCACGCTCATCCTCGGCGTGAGTGTCTGGCGTCGCGGAGAAATTCTCACCGGTCATTTGATTCTCACCGCGCTCAGCTCTTATTTTCTCCTTTCCGCGATCCTGATACCGCGCACACTCGCGCCGGTCGAGAAACTCTGGATGCAGTTTGCGGAGCGCCTGTCCGTGGTGATGACTTTTGTGATTATGACATTAACATTCATCTTGATGGTGACACCGATTGGCCTGCTTCTGCGGCTGTTCGGAAAGGATGTTTTGCAGTTGAAGATCGAGCGGGACCGAAAGTCGTATTGGGAACCGATAGATCCTGCGGGATCAGGAGCCCGATACTTTCTTCCGTATTAATCAACCCCAAATTCTAACCAGGAGAGAATTCTATGGCGACCGGAACGAACGTAAAGATGTTGTGGGATTTCATGCGTGTGCGAAAGAAATGGTGGCTTACGCCAATCATCGTCTTCACGTTGCTGATCAGCATGCTCATCGTCATGACTCAAGGGTCTGCGGTAGCACCGTTTATTTACACTCTGTTCTAAAGACGGTTCCTTTGCCTCACATGCGTCAGTGCACTCGTGAGGCAAAGGGCCAATCCACGTCACGTGAAACAGGAACCACCTGAAAATGAAGTGCGGATAGCCGTCGTCGGGCTCGGCTACGTCGGGCTGCCGGTTGCCGTCGCGTTTAGCCGAGCCTTTCCGGGCACGCTCGGTTTTGACATAGACCCTGAGCGAATCGAAGAGCTTCGAAAGGGACAAGATCGGACCGGCGAAGTTACCACAGAAGATCTGAAAAGTTCCGTCATACGGTTCTCTGGACAAGCGGAGCTTCTGAAAGAGTGCAACTTCGTCATCGTCGCGGTTCCGACTCCAATCGATGCCGATCGGAGGCCTGACCTACGGGCAGTTATCTCGGCTTCGGAAATCGTCGGTCGAAATCTTTCTCCGAAAACAACGGTCGTTTTCGAATCGACTGTCTATCCCGGTGTTACCGAGGAAGTGTGCGGGCCGGTCATCGAACGCGAAAGCGGTAAAAAACAGGGAGTCGACTTTTTCCTGGGATACTCGCCGGAGCGGATCAATCCGGGCGATAAAGAACACAGCTTTCAGAATATCGTGAAGGTCGTTTCGGGAGACACGACAAAAACGCTCGAACACGTCGCAAATGTCTATGGTGCTGTTGTTACCGCGGGAGTGCACCGGGCGCCCTCCATTAAAGTGGCCGAAGCCGCGAAGGTGATTGAGAACACCCAGAGAGATCTAAACATCTCTCTGATGAACGAACTCTCGATGATATTTGATCGTATGGGAATCTCGACGAAAGAAGTTCTCGACGCAGCCGGAACAAAGTGGAACTTCCTGCGGTTTACGCCGGGCTTGGTTGGCGGTCATTGTATTGGCGTCGATCCGTATTATCTGACAACGAAAGCGGAGCAACTCGGGTATCGCCCGCAGGTGATCCTCGCCGGTCGAAGAATCAATGACGGAATGGGTCCGTACATCGCGCAAAAGACGGTAAAGCTTCTGGGTCGTGTCTCAGGCGTTTCACTCGAGAAAGCGCGAGTGGGGATTCTTGGAATTACGTTCAAAGAGAATATCCCGGACATTCGGAATAGCCGCGTGCCAAGTATCGTGAACGAGCTTCGCGATTACGGAATTTCTACTCTCGTACACGACCCCCATGCCGAGTCTAAAGAAGTTGAAGCTGAATACGGCTTTTCACTCTCGCCCTGGTCAAACTTCAAAGAACTCGATGCACTCATCGTCGCGGTCTCTCACCGTGAATATGTGATCCGAGACGTCAAGGATTTTATCCATCTTCTCAGGCCGAAAGGGGTGTTCATCGACGTCAAGTCGCTCTACTCACGAGAGAGCGTTCTGAAGCACGCCCCGGCAGGGCTGGAGTATTGGTCGCTGTAGCGGTGCGACTGGATAATTCTCGGTTGGATCCACGAATTATCCGCCAACTGCTCGGAGTGGCCGAGCAAATAAGATCTCGCTCTTCGACACTCAGTCAAGAAGTGCCGAAGTCTTGATCGAAGCAAATATAGAAATTGTCGAAGCTCTCGACGAGAAAGGAGTTTGAATTGGCAGAGAAGTATTTCCTCCCCGAGGATGAACTAAAGCAGCGGCGAACTTGGGTCGTTACGGGGGGCGCTGGATTTATCGGTTCGCACTTGGCGGAAACACTGCTGAAACGCGGCCAGAAGGTAACCGTGGTCGATAACCTCTCGACCGGCAGCAAGAAGAATCTTGAAGCAGTGCGGAAGTCCGTCGAACCGGAAAGTTGGAGCTCGTTTTCGTTTGTCGAGGGCGATATTCGAGATACCACCTTAATGGAGTCTGTTTGTGCCGGAGCAGACTTCGTTCTCCATCAAGCTGCGCTCGGCTCCGTTCCTCGCTCCGTAAGTGATCCTCTTCTCTCAAATGAGATGAACGTTTCGGGATTCCTTTCGGTTTTGTTCGCGGCTCGAAAATGCGGGGTGCAGCGAGTCGTTTATGCCTCTTCGAGCGCTGTTTACGGCGATAATAGTGATGAGGTGAAGTCGGAGGACCGAATTGGGAAATCGCTCTCTCCATACGGTGCGAGTAAGCGGGCCGATGAGGTTTACGGAGATTCGTTTGCTGCCGTCTATGGACAGAGTCTCGTCGGCCTCCGGTATTTCAACGTGTTCGGGGCACGCCAAGACCCGAATGGTGCCTACGCAGCGGTGATACCTCGCTGGAGCGCGACGCTTGCCGGAGGTGGGACCTGCACCATTTTCGGAGACGGCGAAACGAGCCGGGACTTTTGCTTCGTCGGTAATGTCGTTCAGGCTAACCTGCGGGCTGCTGTTTCCGAGCGAAAGATGGCGAATGAGATTTTCAACATCGCCGTGGGGACGACCACCTCGCTCACTGAATTGTATGGCTCGCTAAGCGCGATCCTTTCGGAGATTCGAGGTGACACGGCCATTCGTGAGCGAAAGGCGAATTACGAGCCTTTCCGCGCCGGAGACATCAGACATTCGCTGGCGGATATCAGTAAAGCAAAAAGCATCCTCGGATATCAGCCGTCCCATACCCTGGTTGAAGGTCTCAAGATCACGCTTCCGGAGTTCGCTTCCTAGGGTGGACGGAGGCTGGAGATTTGGCACTTGGGGTCTTTCAAGACAACGGGAACCGTCAAAAGACACTTCTGCGGGGAATTCCATATTGACGGGCTGTTTCGTCGGGAATAAATGTAGGGTTCAATGAAAAACGATTACGTCCACTTTCTGAAAGAGCTTCCGGCCTCGTTTCAAGAGATCGGCGCAATGCTACCGAGTTCCCGATTCCTCGGGCGTGAGATGGTCAGAGCCGTGCGTTCAGCGACCGGTCCGATTCGCATACTCGAGGTCGGGCCCGGAACTGGACCATTCACGCGCCAGATTCTCCGTCACATGGGGCCGAAGGATGAGTTGACCGTTTGCGAGATCAACGAACGTTTTCTTTTGCTCCTGAAGGAGCGCTTGTCTCGCAACCAAGACTTTCTTGTGAACCAGTCGCGCGTGAATTTCTTTCTTGGCCCAGTGCAAGAACTGCCAGCAAAGCTGGAGGGGAGTCAGTTCGACGTCATTGTAAGCAGTCTTCCATTTTCGAACTTTTCGCCGGAGCTGGTTTCTGAAATCGCTGGTTCGCTGGAGTCATTGCTGACGCCGGGAGGAAGCATCACAATCCTCGAATATCTCGGCCTCCGGCAGCTCTCGATTCCGTTCTCCTCGCAGGAGAGGAGAGCTCGGCTCCTTGGCGTGGAGCGTGTTATTAAACAGTGGCGACGAAGAGTGAAAGCGCAAGGAAAGATCTCTACGAAAGTATCTTTTCTCAACGTGCCGCCTGCTCTTTCGATTCAATTCCGTTACAATCAGACTGCGAATCGGCAAACGGCGAATGGGCGATCGAATTCATCCACCGGGAATTTGCGGTGACCAATGGGTATGGGAATTTCAAAGGACGATGAGAAATTCCTGGTTTCGAGGAAGGCCGCCACGCGCGGCTCGCTCGGATTGAGCTTCTTCGCGATGACCGTGCTGATCGTTTGCTGGGTTCTCCTGTTTTGGTTTCTGCCGCAATATTTGAATCCCATGTATTTCTTCGACGGGATCCTGGATCGGAGCGTGCAGCCGGAGACCGTGAACTTCTTCGCCGGCCTCGGTGTCATCCTCTTTCATGTCGTGTGGTTACTTCTGCTGATCCTCGTTTTTGCGACGACACGCGGACTGCGACGTGAACAGCGACTCTTGTCGATCGTCAAGCAGCTTGAAAACTCTGTGGTCAGCAGTACCGGTCAGAGCGGCAGCTGGAAGCTGGAGTGACTGGCAAACTGGAGAAGGAATGAGAAACGGCTCCCTTCTTGTTCCTTGCTGACGACCCGGATATCCGATCCGTGTGATTCGATGATTCTTTTCACTATCGCCAATCCGAGTCCGCCGGAAGTTTCATTCCGTGAAGACCATTTCTGTACACGGTAGGCGCGGTCGAATACGAACGGGAGATCTTCCTCTGGGATTCCCACCCCCGTGTCGGAGATCCAGACCTCGAGACCCATAGGCTGTGGCGTTGCACCCAGCGTGATGAAGCCCCCCTCAAGCGTGTACGTCACCGCGTTCTCGATGAGATTCGAGATTGCTCGTTCCATGAGAAGTGGATCGCATAACACTTCGACACAGTGTTCAGGTACCTCTAACTGCAAAGCAAGGCCTTTTGAGAGAGCAAATTCGCTGTATCGGTCGCAGAGCTCTCCGAGTAGCTCCTCGATGGGATACGGGGACAGTTCTGGTTTTTTCTCAGCCGTTTCGAGTTTTGAGAGTTCGAAGAGCTGAGCGAGCAGAGTGGAGAGGGAATTGACGCTTCGATCGACCACCTGGCAGCGCTCCGTGAGGAGAACATCACTTTTCACAGCTTCAGACGCGGAAAAATGCTCGAGACAGAGTCTCAGAACGCCGATTGGACCTCGAAGATCGTGAGAGACGCTTGCAATCAGCTCGCGACGAAGCTGATCGCGTGTGTTGAGTTGCGCGATTTGACCCTCGATGGTCTCGGCCATGCTGTTCACTGAAGCGGCGAGCTCTCCGACTTCGTCGTCACCCTCGATGTTGACTCGCGCGGCGTAATTTCCGTCTCGATACTGCTTCACGACCGACATCAACCGAGAGAGCCGACGAGTGAGAAGGGAAAAAATCACGAGACTGGCAATGAGACCAACGCCGACTAGTGAGATGACGACACTGCTGAGATAGGTACCTGCGAACCTATCAAGTGCATAGACTGCGGTTCGGCGAGACACGATCTCCGTGAGAATCGCCAATAAATAATACGGCTTTCCGTTCAATTGAATCGGCGCAGAGACAAAAAGAGCGGGTTTGCCGGTCGTATTGGGATCTTCGGTATAGCTGGGATACGTTCGAGAGAGGGGATTATCGGCGAATTGCACGACCTCCCTCGGATCGATTTTGTATCGGTAATCATATCTTGGCCCCATGCTTAAGTTCGCCACGATGTAGCCGTTTGGATCGACGATGTAGGTGCGAAGTCCGGGAAGGAGTTCGTCTGCCCGGCGTACGAGCAAGAGTAGAGACATCGTGTCGAGATGCTGGTCGGAGTTTGATATCTCCGAGGCTAACGCATTAACGATTGGAATTGCAGTGAGTGAGTCGGTTTCGCTGCTGAGGCGATGCGAGAAGAAATAGACTGTGGAGATTCCCAGTGCAGCCAAAATAATGAGCAGCAGAAAAAGCGCCGCCGAAAGCTTGTGGTGCAGCTTAAGCGGCCGACGCCTCATGCTTTCTCGAGATCTTTAGGTTCGACGAATCGATAGCCCACACCGCGAACCGAATGGATAAAGACCGGATGACTCGGATCTGTCTCGATTTTCGAGCGGAGACGATGAAGCGTCGTGGTTACGGTATGTTCAAAAGATGAGGCAGCATATCCCCAAACGGCATCACGAAGCTCATTCCGAGAGAACACCTTTCCAGGTTGGAGCGCCAGTGTTTCAAGTACTCTGTATTCAGTGGCAGATAATGAGATTGTTTCACCAGCACGAGTTACCTTCATACGGGGACGGTCAATCGTGAGATCCCCGAAGGTGAGCGATTCTTCACTCGGACTGGCTGAAGTGGCTGAACGTTTGGCGCGACGGAGGAGGGCGTCGATTCGAGCGGTGAGCTCTCGAGCGTGAAACGGCTTTACGAGATAATCATCAGCTCCGATCTCGAGTCCGATCACTTTGTCGAGCACGTCGCTTTGCGCGCTCAGAATCAATATCGGGACGTTACGACGATTGAAGCGAACCTCACGACAAATCTCGAAACCGCTTCTCATTGGCAACTTCACATCAGCGATGATGAGGTCAAACGAATCACTGAGCGCCTTTGTGAGTCCCGTTTCGCCATCCGAAGCCGATTCCACATCGTAGCCGAGGGGGAGGAGCTCGGCGCGCAACTGTTGCAGGAGTTCAAGGTCGTCTTCGATGATAAGTAAGCGAGCGCTCATGGGTTTCCTCCACCATATTCAGATGCCGGCCAACTCAAGGAGGAGCCGGAACCTAATTAAATCAGTAAAAAAATCATTCCTAACGGTTATCACGCGAGGAACTCACGCTGCTCCGGAAGACCTTCAAAGAAATCAATATGTTTGGGGAATCGGAGCATCTTAGGAGGAAGTTTAAAGATGGAATGCCCTTAACGAAAAATAATGCAAAAAAGCCTTGTGATTCCAAAGAGGGAAGCGAGAAACACGTGAAAACGACTGGAATGAACGGCTGCGGACAGGCGCTGGCTTCGAGCGTCCTCGCCGGTGTTGCCCTCATATTGCTCCTTTTTGCGAATGACCTGAACGCTCAGGGGCTCCCAGACACCGATTCGCCTCCATCCCGATTCGGCCGGGATTTTTTGTCGAAGACACTTGATCGTTTTCCACCTGAGACTTTCAACCACCTTCTGCTCGGAAGATTTCTTGGGCAGCCGTGCTCGGAGAGCCTTGCCCGTTCGAGCAAGGATGGGAGCTTTTGGTTAGTCGAGGGCAGCAAAGAAGCGGTTCAGCTTCGTGGACTTGCGTCGGATTTTCCTCTTGTCGACTCGGTCGCGGTCGACATCAATGCGGATGGACGAAGCGACCTCCTCGGCTATCTCCCTGAACGGTCAAAATGGATGATCGCTTTTGCCCAACCCGATAATCATTTTGTGATGCGCGAAATGGATCTTCCATTTTTGAATCCTTCACCACGGAGGCCGATGCCGCTTGGCGAGGGCAAGTTTTTCCGGGTGTTTGTGAATTCGCCGAAGCAGATACATTTCTTGGCTTATGCGCATGAGCGTGGATTATTCGAACTGCATGCGGAGCGCACAGAGACGTCAAATCCCGTGGTGGGCGTGCTGAGGGGCAGCGTTGAAGCCGGTAGCAGAACGGGTGCGCTCCCGAATATTCGACGGTTTAATTGGATGCCTGAGTCGCTGATGCGCAATAAACCGCCCGAGATGTTCGTGTGGGCGCAGTTTCCGGAAGGTGTGAGTAGCGACGGAGCTCTGTTCGGGGACTTCGACGGCAATGGTTTTACCGATGCCCTCGTTCGAGGGTGGAATTTCGAAAGATGGTGGATCGCTCAAGGGCGCCCCGGTATAAGCGCCGCCGAGTATCCCGTTGACGGGCTCGAGAAATTTCCGAGCCGAGGCGATGAGATTACGGTCGGCGATGTGGACTGTGATGGTCGAGACGATCTCGCCGTCCGGACGATTCGTGGTGGAAAGATGGAAATAGCGCTGTCACGGATTGTTAAAGAAGAGGACGACGAGAGAGGGAAGCAGCTCGCGGGCCGAGCGCTGTCTTCACACGAAGGGCCTTTTGTTTGCGTCGGATACCTGCCGCTCGCTCGAAAGCATAAATGGGGTGAAGTCTCCGAGTGCCCTCCGAACTACGCCGTGATCTCAACACTCAGGGATTCCCGACAGCAGGTCGATGCCTGTTGCCGACTTCCTCACCCCGACATTTTGACAGAGCGTAGAATATTCACTCCCGGACCGTGTCCGGAAGACTCCATCGTGACAGGATTTGAGTATCCATCAATGTTCCAGTGCACGACCGTCAATACAGACAGGTATCGCCTCGTCGGCGACGCGAAAGGGGTTCATTGGGGGTTTGGTCGGGCGCGTCACGAGGAGGAATACTCAATTCAAAAAACAGATATCCCAATATCGTTTCGAGGAGCTCTTGGACGGAAATCATTTCAACATTGGGATCACGAAGGATGCGTCGGATATCCCTGGGGAGCCCTGCTGGTTTCTCGTTCACACGGGGGCTGCGGAAGCGAACAATATCGCCGTCTTGTTTATCGAGGTATCGAGGGCGATCCGAAAGCAGGTACACCCGTAGCCATGTTCCCTGAATGTGTCTCCGGAGTAAATGCGTTTGATCCAAACGCCGGTTGTACCGTTAAATCGCTTCCGCGGGTGGACACGGAACCAGAACAGGTGCACTGATCCGGCGGAACATTTCGGAAGGTCAGAAGGCGAATATCGCGGACTGCTGTTTCCCAAAAACGACGCACGTTTGAATCGGATTTCGAAGAGCGTCGTTGTGGACTTAATCTGAGCTTTCCTAAACGACAACCACAACCTTTCCAACCGTCTGGTTTTCTTCCATCAGCTGATGAACTCCCGCAGTTTCCGCGAAACCGAAAGTCTTTGTGACGATTGGCTTTAACTTCCCAGAATCGAAAAAGGGAAGCATGGTCTTTCGGAACTCTTGAATGAGCGCTATTTTCTCTTCCAACGGCCGGCTGCGGAGCACGGTGCCTCTAATGGTGAGACGCTGCTTCATTACCATACCGAGATTAAGGGTGCCCTCAGCACCCGCGAGCAAACCCACGAAGATGAGTCTGCCCTTGGGACAAAGACAGCGAAGATTCGCCTCGAGCGCAGTTCCGCCCAAGAAGTCGATGATGAGGTCGACGCCTGTTCCGCCGGTTTCGGTTTCCACGACTTTCTCAAAAGACTCCACGACGGAATGAATCGTCACGTCGATGCCGTACGGTTTGATAAGCTCCAGTTTTTCTCGAGTCCGGGAAGTTCCGAGAACGAAGCAATTGAAGAGCTTGGCAATTTGAGTCGCTGCGGAGCCCACGCCACTGCCCACCGCATGAATAAGAATCTTTTCCCCCGCTTTCAATTCGCCTTGGTTAAAGAGGGCGTCGTAAGCGGTGAGATACACTTCCGGAATGGCGGCGGCTTCGGTCATAGTGAGCGAAGCGGGGACTGGAAGGAGGAGACGTTCGTGGATTGTGAGGTACTCTGCGTAGGCTCCGCCGCCGACGATGCCACAGACCTTAGAGCCAACCGGAAAATCTCCGAGACATTTGTCGCCAAGCCGCTCAATCACTCCCGAGAACTCAAGTCCGGGAATGTCCTGCGGTTCGCCGGGAGGCGCTGGATAGTGGCCTCGACGTTGACTGAGGTCTGCGCGGTTCACGCCAAACGCAGCCACTTTAACGAGAACCTCTCGTCCTGAAGGAACGGGCGCTGGCACTTCTATCGCTTTTAGGACTTCGGGACCGCCTGCCTGTTCAATGACAATCGCTTTCATTCGAATTTGACCCCTTGCGCGAGCGGGAGCTCGTCACTCCAGTTAATGGTCGTCGTCTGACGTCGCATGTAGGCCTTCCAGGAATCCGAACCGGCTTCTCGGCCACCGCCCGTATCCTTTTCTCCGCCGAATGCACCGCCGATTTCAGCTCCTGAGGTTCCGATATTAACGTTCGCGATTCCGCAGTCTGAGCCGCCGGAAGACAGAAATTCCTCAGCGAGACGAATCGATTCCGTGAAAATCGCGGAGCTGAGACCCTGACGAACCTCGTTGTTCTTGAGAATCCCATCTTTCACACCAGAAATCTCCTGAACGTAGAGTATGGGGGCGAAAGTCTCGTCTCTCATGATGTCGAGTGTTTTCGGCGCGAGAATGATGACTGGTTGAACGTAGTTTTCTCCGGGCATTCCGCTCAATTTTTCACCACCGTAAACGACCTTTCCTCCTTCGGCCTTCGCTCGTTCAATTGCGGCAAAGTGTTGTTCCACCGCTGTTTTGTGTATGAGAGGCCCGACAAGTGTTCCGGCTTGAAGTGGATTTCCGATTGGAAGGTTGGAATACGCGGATTTTAATCGCTCGAGTAACGGCTCGAGTACGGGAGTCTCGACGAGCAGCCGCCGGATCGATGTGCATCGCTGTCCCGCGGTTCCGACCGCGCCGAACACCACGGCACGAGACGCGAGCTGCATGTTCGCGTCCTTCAAGACGACGACCGCGTTATTCCCACCGAGCTCCAGCAAGCTCCGGCCGAGACGCTTCGCGACCCTTGCGGAAACATCGCGGCCCATTCGGGTGGAGCCGGTGGCGCTGATGAGGGGAAGGCGCATGTCGTCCGCAAGCTTCACGCCGAGGGGAGCTCCTCCGTTTATCATTGAGAATACGGCCGGAAATCCGTGCCGGGCAGCGACGTTTGCGCAGATTTTGATAAGAGCGATCGCCGAGAAAGGGGTGAGTTCCGAAGGTTTCCAGACGACTGAGTTCCCGCAAACGGCGGCAATACAAGCATTCCAGGCCCACACCGCCATCGGGAAATTAAATGCCGTGATCACCCCAACCGGGCCCAGCGGATGCCATTGCTCATACATCCGGTGGCGTGGCCGCTCGGAGTGCATGCTAAGCCCATAGAGCTGGCGCGAAAGTCCCACTGCAAAATCAGCTATGTCGATGACTTCTTGCACTTCGCCCAGCGCTTCCGGAAGAATCTTTCCAGCTTCGAGTGAAATGAGCTCCCCGAGCTCGGCCTTATGTTTTCTTACCTCGACGGCAATCTCTCGAATAATTTCGCCGCGAAGAGGAGCAGGGCAATTGCGGAAACTGAGGAACGCGGATTCCGCCGCTGAAATCACTTTCTCGTATTCTTCTGGAGAAGTGCCGCAAACGGACCCGAGAGGAGTCCCGTCGATCACTGAATACCGTGGTTCGGCAGCTCCGCTCTTCAACCATTCCCCGCAGAATGTCCCACTTTGCTCATCTGAAATGCCGAGAGCGATCAATTTTTCTTGGGTTTTGTGCTTCATAAAAATTTATCCGCTTGCGGTCTTGGGGCTTTTTCATTGCATCATAACAATGAACTCCGAGAGAAGGGGGACCAATCCGGTTTCTCCGGAGCAAGGAATTACTGATCTTGACGGCTCGGCTGTCCCGGGCAGCGCCTCGAATTGTTCGTGACATAATGTCACGAATTGTTCGAACAAGGCACTACGAAGATTTTTGGAAGAGGCTTCTCATGCGCGTTACGGCAGAACAGACCCATCAAATTATCAGCGAAGTTATGCTCGCTGATGTGTTTCCGATCGTTATCGACATCGAGCGAAGCGAAGGAAATTACATTTGCGATGCAATCACGGGAAAGAAATTTCTCGATTGTTTCAGCTACATTGCGAGCAATCCAATCGGTCATAATCATCCGGGGATGTTTGAGCCGGATTTTGAACGAAAACTTCTCCGTGTGGCGCGCACCAAGCCATCTTGTTCCGATGTTTACCTCGTCGAGTTTGCCGAATTTGTTCAGGCGTTCAGACGGATGGCGATGCCCGCGCCTTTTTCTCACCTGTTCTTGGTGGAGGGAGGTGCGGTCGGAGTTGAGAACGCTATGAAAACCGCTTTCGACTGGAAGGTGCGCCTCAATAAGCGAAAAAACCCTGGTGAAGAGCGTGGGAGTAAAATTCTGCATTTCGAGCAGGCATTCCACGGCCGCTGCGGATACACTCTCAGCGTCACGAATACCGCAGACCCGAAAAAGACAAAGTTCTTCCCGAAGTTTCGGTGGCCACGGGTCGTAAACCCGAAGCAAACTTTTCCACTGACGGTGCAGAATGAAGCGGCTACGAAAGAGCGTGAAGCAGAAGCCGAAGCGCAAATTCGCACAGCGTTCCAAGATAACGACGGCGAAATCGCCGCCATTCTCATAGAGTCGATCCAAGGCGAGGGCGGGGACAATCATTTCAGGCCGGAATTCCACCGGAAGCTTCGCTCACTTTCCGACGAGTATGAAGCTCTGCTTATCTATGATGAGATTCAGACCGGAGCCGGGTTGACGGGAACCTTCTGGGCTTTTGAGCAGTTTGGAATGCAGCCGGACATCATCTGTTTTGGGAAGAAGCTCCAAGTCTGCGGCATCGTCGCTGGACCAAGGATTGATGGGGTGGAAAACAACGTATTTGTCGAAAAGTCACGAATCAATTCGACGTGGGGCGGCAGCCTTACGGATATGGTCCGGGCGACGCGATATCTCGAAATTATGGAATCAGAGCGTCTCCTCGAAAATGCCAAATCGACGGGCGCGATTCTTCAACAGCACCTCGGAGCACTGCAATCTGAATTTCCCGAGTTTGTGATGAATGTTCGAGGGCTTGGTCTGATGTGCGCATTCGACCTCAAGACGGCCGAGATGCGCGATGCTCTCGTGAATGAGATGTTCAAGAGAGAGGTTATCGTCCTCAAGTGCGGAGAGAAGGCGCTGCGACTCCGTCCATCGCTCACGTTTAAAGAGCCCGATGTTCGCGAGTTCATGGACCGGCTGCGACAGTCAGTCGCAGCGGTACTCGCCAAGCTCTAAAGGCTCTTTGCGGAGAAGGGAAGCGGGAGAAACCCGCTTAGCCGTTTCCAAACGGATCTTCTTGAGCCGATTCAGTTGCCATTTCAGGCGTTTCCGGAATCACAATCTCATCCATCACTGGCGCAGACGCATTCTCGATGCAGTGGGTAGTCACGTTTGCCTCTCCGGCGACAAAACCGGCTTCGAGTTCGCCAGATTCACACTGCTCACTCGGCTGCTGCTCGTCTGCAAGTGCCGTGCCTGCTGGCAGCAAGGTCAGCAATCCTGAGAGTGCGATTTTTCCGATTATTTTCATTTGCGTTATCTCCTTTCCCTTCTTTATTGCTCGAAATCCCGGATGAACAACTCTTCTCTCAAATAAACGAACTGGAGCGAGAGAGGAGGGAGGTTCGCGGGGTTATTAAAGCTGGTGTCGAAAACCGTGTTTCTGGTTGGCGCAGTGTAATACGGGCTGCCGTAGCGGTACTCGGGCGTTCCATGGTTCGGCATATCGAGACTCACGAACGATCCGACCACGTTGACCGTTCTTCCGTTAAAATTCTCGTGCGCGTTGTTGAACATTCCCGACTGCATGTTTCCGCCTTGGCCTGCGGGACCGTTTACGCCGCCCGTCGTCCCGCTGCCGGCGACGATTGCAGCGTTAATCGTCGTGGTTCCAGTGACGTTCCGGTTCGCATAGCTCGTATTGCTGTCGGCCCACTGGTTCGAGAGAAAATGCCATTGATCGCCCACGAGCGCGGCAGGTTTCTTGTTGACGGAGTTGAAGTCTCCACGGGTGAAGAGCACTTGGTCGGTTGCGATCGCGATTCCCCGAACTACCGGCGCCAGAGCCGTTGTCGAACGAATTTCCGCGGCATTTTTTATTCGAACTCCGTAGCGGTTTCTCGCTGCAGAATTCGGTCCGATTACCGTCGCATGAATCACTATGCCGCCGTCGGTATTGTCGTTCAACAACTTTGCAGCTCCAAGCCACGCCGTGCCGTTTAGGCAGTTCAAAAGTGACGTCAGATCAATGTCGAGAATGCGCATGTCAGCGCCGGTAGGAGCGTTGATTCGATAGTTTCTAAAACTCGCTGAAGTGACCGGACTTCCGAGGCACGCCGCTAGTGCAGTTGTTTTGAGGATGTCCTTGGTGGACGCCGAGGCGTTTCCAACAACAATTATGCCATTTGATGAGACTGTCGTGTCAGGGTTTTCGCTGGCGTTCAAGATCAGTGCAAGTCTGAGATCTGCACGGTCCCAAAAGACGTGTCCCGGTCCGGCTTCAAAGCTGGAAACCGGGGGCGTGGTGACCTTCGCAAAGCCGACAATCACGTTATTGTTAAACGAGGTCAGCTGACTTTGAACCAGAGTTGAGCGCGTATTTCCGCTCCCGCAGTTTCCGAGGTTCAGGTAGGTCGTCGGGTTCGTGGCGCGCACTGAGTTCGGGTCGCACGTGTTGTCGTCCTTAAAGCCCCGATACAGCGTTCCGGACACGGTGAGCTGTCCGTTGACACTGAGACCGTTGGGATTCGTTCCACCGCTGTTAATATACATGTCATAGTTCATGTGCATCGGGCCGGTGATCGTCGATGCGGTCGCAGGAGAGAGTTCGTAATCTTTATTCATAAAGTACGAGAACTGATAGAGAGGAATATTCCGGCTCCGAAATTTCAACTCGAGAATCGACTCGAGCTGATTCGTCGTTGTATTTCTGGCCTCGGCATGAGTGGTATAGCGATACTCATACGCGGTCAGTCCATTAAATTTTTCGCCGGCCGGAATTGTCGTCGTATACGGATTTGCCGGATCAGGTGTCACATACGTCATCACCGTATGTGGGCCAAACGTGTAATTGGAACACGAAAAATCACCAGTGCCGTTGTTGTTGCCGGTGCATGGGTTCGTCAACGTCGGTCCAGTTCCCGACGGCACGTTAAATCCGATGAAAGCTTGGCGAACGTTTTCCGCACGAAGGTTTAAGCCGGCCTCAGCCGCATAAAAGCCGCCCATGCTGTCTTTTGCGTTTCGAGTGGTGGCGATCTCGACTTTAGTCGAGATCAGGTATGCGGCGGAAAGCGACATCAGAGCCGCAAGCATCATCAGCGTATACACCATTACGTAACCGCTCTCATTACCCTTCGTATACTTCATGGAGGTTCCTCAGTTTGAAAGCGCCAAGATATTTCGTGGAAACGCGCGCACGTCCAAGGTGCGATTGAACGTCTTCCGAGTTCCAACTTCGCTTCCCGTGAGCGACAGGTCGATCGATTTGATGTCGCTCCACTGATCGGTTCGGGCCCAAGCCGTCACGACCGAATTATCGCTTTTCGTGATGTTCACTTGAAAGTTCGTGAGACCGAACATCACCTTCAAGGGATTGACGGTATCGCCATTTTTCACGATTTCCAGGCGATCGGAAACCTTTGCAACGGAAAGCTCCTCGATGAGATAAATTGATGTGCTGGTCGTGCTGTAAGTATTAGCCCAGGTGCCAGCGTTTCGTGTGAGATAGTAAAGCGTGCCGGTGTCGGTCTCTGCGGTGTAGGTGAAAAACTCCCCCACTTTAGTCGTAACGTCGTAGATGAATGCTCGTGGCGAGCCGCCGTTCGCCGTGCGGTAGTTCCGCCAAGCATTATACGTTGTGGTCACGTTCGTCCGTACACAACCGGCGGGGGCTCCTCCTGCCGTTGACGTAATGTAGATTCTGTTTGCTGCGCCGGTTCCGAGCGCTTGACAGAGAAATGGCGCTTCGGCAAGGAGACCTTTCCGTGAAATGACCGTATCCGGTGCGCCAGAGGTTCCGTTCACGAGCTCGATCGCCGGGAACGTCCTTGGGAGGAACTCTCCGGCTTCCGTGAAGTTGTTCGTGAGGATATTTGCGGCGCTTCGCAGGTTCTGATTGAGGCGAACGCGGATGACGTCGTTGTGATACGTGACTTTGTACGAAAGGACAGTTGCGGTGAGCCCCTGGACGAGAATCAGGGAGAGAAACGTATAGACTAACAACTCAATCAGCGTAAATCCTGAGTCTTTTGCCCGTTTCATGGATCACCTCAGTGCCGTAAATACGGTGCTGAGCGTCACGAGAGATTTGTTCTTATAGCTCACCGTTACTGAGAGATGACGCGATGAAGTCGTGCAATAGGCGGGAGTCGCACAGTAGGTCGTCGTTGCGACAAAGGTTCGGTTTCCTCGAACGATGTTCACCGAAGTGGTCCCCGATGTGGGGAGAGCGACCGGATCGCCTTGACGAAAGTCCTCGAGCATCTGCTGCGCAACCGTGGTCGCGACGGACTTTTGCTCCATGATGGTGTTGAAATTCATGTTCTTGTATGAGCTCGTAGCAATCGCGCCGAGCGCTACCGCAAAGAGCGAAATCGAAATCATCACTTCTATGACCGAAAACCCCTTTTCTTCGCTCATAACTTCCGCACGCCTCCACCAAGAACAACTTCTATGGTGCTGGTCCGACCGAGCGAATCGGATAGGGTAACCTGAACGGAGCCGTTGGCGAATCCCCGGCTGTCGAAGCACACGCTCCAATTTGAAGACCCCATCGTGGTACCGTTCGGCAGCTTCATACTCAGGGAAGTGTCGGTTGTTTTGGTCGCGGTGGAGCACAAAGCGGAGTATTGAGCTCTGATTTGCGTGGTGCTGGTTGCGCTTACCGTATACGCGATTGTCCCGGTGAGAGCCTTCGCGCGTGCTTCTCGAAGATAGGCGACGATCCCGTCGGCCGCGAATTCCGAAGAATCGTTTATGGAACGAAACTGAGAGATGGCTGTCCCGGCCATTACGCTCACGACGAGGAACGCAGTGATGAGGTCGACCACGGCGATCCCGGTTTCGCCTCGCGTTGCCTTGGTCCAAAATCTTAAAAACGATTTCATATCTGCTGCTGGTTCTTTGAGTCCGGTTGGTGGAGCGCTCTCGAGAGGTTTGCTCCCGTAGAGTAGTTTCCACAAATAGGTGGTCGGTGTCCGGGGGGGCCAACTTGAGTAGTTGCCCCATAGCTCGAAGCCCACAATTTCCCTTGAGGGATTCCTATAGAACCCCGTTTCGGCTTGAATTTTCCGCCTGGATTCCAAAGGGGAAATAGGAAGAGTAGTCACCGCCGCGATGCGGCGAGGAGGTTGTCCACGAGGAGACGTTCCTTAGTACTACTACTTATTTTTCCGCTCGTATGAGGTTCTCGGAGCCTCCAACCCGCCTTTCGCGCAAGCTCGTTTAGGGGATTCTAAAATCCCGCGTTCTCATGAGGACCCGCCAATTTCACGATTCATTAGGAGGAAGATTAGTTCCATCACAGAAGTGCTCTCACAGTAGAGCGAGGTAGTTATGTTTAATTTCTCACAATCCAACCGGGACGAACGAGGCTACACCCTGGTGGCAGTAATCGTGGTGACCGCGTTCTGTTTGGTCCTGACCGGCGCCATGCTCGAGTATTCGAGGGACTCTGCCAGCCTTCGGAGCGTGACGACTTCAAACACCAAAAACTATTATGAAGTTGAGAAGACCATCAACTCTGTAACCGCCTGGCTGCAGGAGAACTCAAAGAATATCGTGGGTGCTTTCAACTCCGCGAACTTCAATACGAACTTCGATCTTGGCTCGCCCGTGATTGGGTCGAACGTAGGAACCGGCTTTCAGGTCCCGACGCTGATCAAGATGAAGGGATCGAACAACTCAGTTCAGCTTACCAACAGCTCGTTTTTCGGAACTTCGGCGTTTCCGGCGACCAACCACATTGATACGAATGCTCCGTTTAATGCCGTTACGGCTTTCAGCGCTGCGAACTTTGGACAGGTTGCCATTCGGATCCTCGTCGTCTGGGCACGGAGCACCGATTCCAACTACGAACCGATCTTTCGGGTAGATGCGATCACCGGGAGCGATCCTCAGCGCGGCGTGCATGGAATCAATTTCGTTCGGTCCGACCTCATCACCAGCACGGTGGGATTCGGTTACTTCGCGGGGAGCGGAGAGTTCGTCACCAACACCCCAAACAATACCTGCAACTCCTATCAATACACTTGGAACGCGGGGACCAGCACCTGGAGTCGAGGGGCTTCGCGGGCAAACTGCATGATTCTGGGCGCCGATGATCTCCGCTTCGCGGCGAAGATCTGGGGAAACGCGTTGACCAACAAGTCTGACGGAATTTCGTTCACGCATAACGGCGCCGTCTCGGGCAACAAATGTCAGACCACATTCTGCCACGCCTATTCGCTTCCAGTTCAGATTCCATGGGCGGTAAATTGCGGCATCTTAAATCAGGGCGACATAACCGCGGCGGCCACGACGACTATTGCGTCCGGGGCGACTCTGCCGAACCGCTGCTGGCGGGACGTGACGATCGGATCCAATAAAACCCTGGTTCTCGCGACGGCAAACACGCCGTACTACTTCCGAACTTTAAACCTCCATAATAACGGCACGATTCGGTTCCCGACCGTGGGCCCAGGAAATAAATACATCATCTATGTCGAGGGCATCGACGGAAACAAAATTAACGGAAACCAGCTTGTCGGAACGAACTTGGCTCCGCACCAGATAGAAATCAACGTTACCGGAAATATCAATCTGACCCTGAACGGCACGGCATCGATGCACGGAGTGTTCAACTGCGGCGCCGGCTCAACGGTCAGTCTGAGCGGAAACTTTGCCTTCTACGGAGCAATTCGCTGTAACGGAATTTCCGCGATAGGTAACGCCGTCTTCAACTACGACGAAGCGCTCGGTGTCGGCGGAACCGTTTCGGATATGCAATTCTCGCTCTACAAAGCGAGTCAGAGGTATAGGTAATAAACTGGTCCGGCTTCGCCTCTCCTGGTGAGAGGAAGCGGCCGGACCCCACACGTTCTTCGTTGTCACTCTCACAGTCCCACAAACGCCGGCCGCCGACCCCCTACGTCGACGGCCGGCTTTTCGTTTTCGGGTTGAACCCGGCGCCTCGGTCTTTCGTCTCCAAGCTATGGGAATCGCAAAACTTTCTTGCCTTTTGCTTCAAATTCTCGGAGCCGATTTTCACTACTCTTTCCGCTTGAAAATGCCGATAAAATGAGATGGAGGCACGCGTGTTGGCCGAATCGGAAGAAGAAATCGCAGACGTATTCAGCAAGCTCTACAACGAGCTTGGAGATCCGACTCCACGTTGGACGCATTGGGTCTGTGGTGCCTTGCCGCTTGCTTTTATCATGTTCCTGTTGATCTGGGGCGGCGCAGCGGTCACCGGACTGCGATATGCGAGGCTCCAACATGATTTCATACGGATGTCCAAAGGGCGTGTGAAAATCGAAGAGCTGCTTCGGAATCCGAAATACCGTCCCCTGGTCAGCTCACAACAAACTCTTGTCGAGAAGCTGTTACCTCTTTTTTCAATGGTGAATGCCGGCGAGCTCTCTCGAGCTTTACGAATGCTAGAGAGACCGGAGACGCCGAAACATCCGTTTCTCCATGTTCTCACCGCACGATTGCGAGTGGTGTCGGGAGACGATGAAGTATTTCAAAAATTGCGAGAAGACGAACGCTTTTCATCGAAGAGCGAACCGGCGCTGTGGCAGCGATATGTCGAATTAAAAACTGAAGCGGCCAAGGTTCTTGAGTTTCCGGCGAACATCTCCGTTGAACATGAATTCGCGTTTTACCAGGGCGGCGCTTTCGCCGGGCTCCCTGTATTTGCAGGTGTTCCCGATAATATTTCGAGCTTTGAGGTCCTCACGGGATTTGCTCCGAAGCTTCGGAAGCCAACCCCCGCGGAGCGAGAGCGATTGAAGACAAGGCTGTCGTCACTATCCGAGAGTGGCCTGGATCTCTCGAGGCAAATTGGGAATTTGAGTTTAAAATCAGATACTCGAAAATCGACGCTGAATACGATGAGCAGTCGCCATCAAAAGGCTGAACGCGAGGCAAAAGCGCTGATCCGGCGTTTCGTCGTTGAGCTGGCCTATCAGCCTCTCCCGCAACGAGTTCGAGAGAGCTACGACATTTTGAAAGTAGCGCTCGAAACCAAGCATATCTATCTTCCTGAGCTGTTGGTCATCGAGCGCCAGAAGAATCTCTCCGAAGACGAGATCTCGGCCGCACTCGACTCAGAACTTTCTAAAGAAAGGTTCTGAGCCGAGGCCGAGCTGGCTAAGAGGTATTGCTGATTCCGCGCTCGATTATTCCGCGAGGGCTTCCGGCGTCAATGGCGTCATTCCGGTGCGATGCACGTGGAACCCGATTCGGGAGAGCTCAACATGCGGTAGGATGTTTCGTCCGTCAAAGATGAAAGCCGGTTTTTGCATGCTCTCAAAGATCCGGCGGTAGTCGAGTTTGCGATAGATTTCCCATTCCGTCATGACCGCGATGGCGTGAGCGCCGGCGGCCGCTTGATACGGGTCTTCAACGAAGTCAATCCGACCTGAAGTTGCGCCAGCGAGATCCTTCTTTGCATTGGCCATCGCCTTCGGATCGCTCACCACGATATGCGCGTGTTCTGCGAGCAACTGATTCGCGATCGTAATAGCCGGCGACTCTCTCGTGTCGCTGGTATCAGCTTTGAACGCGAAGCCAAAAAGGGCGATCTTTTTGTTCGCGAGCGTGTTAAACATGCTTCGCATCATCTTTCCGACGAAGCGCTGCTGCTGATAGTCATTCATCGTGACGACCTGGCGCCAGTAATCCGCGACCTCTCGAAGCCCGTAAGATTCGGCGATATACACGAGATTCAGGATATCTTTCTTGAAGCACGAGCCGCCGAAGCCCACCGAAGCCTTCAGGAACTTGGAGCCAATTCTCGTGTCCATGCCGATTGCCTGCGCGACTTCGGAAACATCAGCTTCCGTAACTTCGCAGAGCGCGCTGATAGCATTGATCGATGACACTCTCTGAGCGAGAAAGGCGTTTGCGACGAGTTTCGAAAGCTCGCTGCTCCAGACGTTCGTCGTAATGATTCGCTCCCGAGGTACCCAATTCGCATACAGGTCAACGAGCTCTTGGCAGGCCTTTTCGCCGGTCGGTGTCCGGTCGCCGCCAATCAACACCCGATCAGGGTTCATCAGATCTTTAATCGCGGTACCTTCGGCGAGGAACTCGGGATTCGAGAGGACTTCGAAATGAATCTGTTTTGAATTTTCGCGAAGAATTCGCGCCATGGCTTCGGCCGTTCGGACTGGCAGCGTGCTTTTTTCTACGACTATCTTCGGAAAGGTCGCGAGCTCGGCGATGCGGCGCGCGGTTTGTTCCCAGTACTGAAGATCCGCAGCTTCTCCCGCTCCGACGCCGAAGGTCTTCGTCGGCGTGTTTACGCTGACAAAAATGATATCGGCGGCACGGATGCCTTCGTCGATGTCGGTGCTGAAGAAGAGATTCTTCCCGCGGACCTTTTCCACGACCTCTTTTAGACCCGGCTCATAAATCGGGAGCTCATTGGAGTTCCACGCGTCGATTCGAGCCTTGTTGATGTCGACCACGTGGAAGTTATGCTCAGGGCACTCCTGGGCCATTACAGCGATGGTCGGGCCTCCGACGTAGCCGGCGCCGATACAGAGAATATTCTTTTGTTGTTTCATAAACTGCGTTTTGTTTCCGGTAGGTGAACGGGCCTATCGATACAATAAAACGCAGGAAATTCCAACCGTGGAACGGCGGGTATTGGGCGCTTGAGCTCTCAAAGGCAGATCTTCAATGGTTTCGGGCGTTCGCGTTCGAATATCATTCAAGGGCGGCGGCCATCCCATGCAAATATTCTTCAAGATTCGTATACCCGTCGCCGTCCTCATCGACATTGGGATTTGCCGGGAGCACCAGAGTTCGCTTTACGGACTTCAGCTCGGGATACCCACCTGCCGGACGTGAACAACCGGCGACACAGTCTTTGATTGTGCCTTTTCCCGTCGAGACTTCGGAGATGATCCGGCTATCGACGGAGTTTGATTCCTTAGGCCGCGAACCCGCCGTCAGGAGCACGTTTGCATAGGTTTCAATCGGATGGTTCGCGAAAATTCCGCTCACCGGAAACGGTGGGACGAGCGACCGGAAGGATTCGGTGATCGACGAAATGAGCCAATCAAGAGTGAGATCATTCTTCCGCGTGGGACCATAGTTTGAAGCGACGTAGACCTTCGTCCCTTTCGAAGCTGGCTTCGCGTACACTGTCGATCCTCCGGGGCTTTTCGGGTCCTGCTTGTAATAGTTTCCAACAAAGAAGAGCTGCGACGGGTATCCGAGGTTGTCGGAATCGGAGAGGTTCGCCTGGTTCCAAGAGCTCGATCCTCCCCAGCCGTAAACGACGTTGCTCACGAATTCGAGCTGCGCCCCGGGTTTGATTCGCGGGTTTCTATCGTAGTTATGCGCCAGAAGGTTGTGGTGCATAGAGACTTGCTTCACTTCATCTCCGACGAGCACTCCCATACTGTGCGGGCCTTTGGGATGGATTGATTTGTAGAGACCTTCGGCGATGATGGAGTTGCTAATCGTCACGTCCGAAGTCGACGGGTACCAAATTCCCATGTTTTCATCGATTCCCCAGCTCACGGAAAGATGGTCGAGAACGACGCGTTTTGCCGTGGTTGAGGACTTTCCCGCTATCGTCACCGCGTCCCGGGACTCGGGTTTCGGGCCGGTCTTTCTGTCTCCGGGGCGTATTTGCAAGTGTTGAATGAGGACGTCGTTTGCTGCGACGCGAATCCCGGCGCCGGTCAAAAGAATGCCCGGCTCGGGAGCCGTTTGGCCGGCGACGGTGATGTAGGGCTTGTCGATGAGAAGTTCGGAAAGGAGCAGAATCGTTCCGCTGATTTCAAATACACAGACCCGCGCACCGGCGCGCTTCGCGCAGTCACGGAGACTTCCGGCGCCGCTGTCAGCGAGCGTGGTGACTTTGTAGACCGACGTTTGAGGCGGCGAGACATGCCTTCCGCTTCCTGCAGGAGTTGTGGTCCCGAAGCCTGCAGCCCCGGGAAAAACCGGCATCGCTCTCTGTGCATCAGCGACACCAGGCGAAAACAAAAATGGCAGAACGGCAAAGCCGAAGACGGCGGCACAAACTAAAACAGACTTCATGACAACTTCTCTTTTGTATTAATTAGGATGTGTCCCCGGGCCGCTTTCTCGCAGCGAACGCGCGGGCGCGCATTCGGGTGATTGCGGGTTCACATCGCTTAAGGTCTGAGGTGCGCTTCGGACTAAGCCGATTTTTTTACTTCCGGAATCCATCACTTCATTCTCGGGAACCGACACAACAAACCGATTCATTCAGCGGGCACATTGGTCATATCGGCCCACCGCCGCGAGAACCTTAGCGCGACGTAGGGAATTCCCTTAGATGCTGTAAATGGCAATAAGGCTGATGGGTTAGCTGAGCTTACGGTCGAGCAATGAACGAAAAGATCGATGAAAGCGGGCGAGAAAAAACAAGCCGGGGTTTTTGCTATTTAATCCGAGTTAAGCTACTTAGCTACTCTGAATTTAATCTCAGAATTTCAACCGTGATCAATAGATTTCATACTCTATCGCGCGCCATTACCTGGGTCGTGTTGAGCAGTCTCCTTTCAGCGACTATCGCCTATCAAATGACTGGCGACCGTGAGTTCGTCTTGGCGTTCACGCTTCTCGATTTTGCGGCAAAGTTGTTGCTCTTTGTTCTCCACGAAGCCTTCTGGAGCGCGAACCTTGAGGATGCGGCTCCGGCCGAATCAGCACCGGTCTATGAGCTTGAACCCTGCGTCATCTGGTTCACCGGGCTTCCGAGCTCCGGAAAAACGACGCTTTGTTTGCTGCTGAAAGAGTACTTGGAGTCAATATCGGTCAAAATGGATCATTTGGACGGAGATGCGGTTCGGGCGGTAGTACCCGGGATAGGCTTTTCGCGGAATGACCGGAACGACCACATCCGCCGCATGGGATTTCTGGCATCCCGGCTCGAATCTCAAGGGATCTCGGTCATCACGTCTTTTGTTTCGCCGTATCGAGAATCGCGGAACTTCGTTCGAAAGATGTGTAAGAACTTTCTTGAAATTCATCTCTCGACTTCTATCGCCGAGTGCACTGAGCGGGACGTGAAAGGTCTCTACAAAGAAGCGCAAGAGGGAAAGCGGTCTGGAATGACTGGGGTTGACGATCCGTACGAGGCTCCGGAGAACGCCGAGCTCGTTCTGGACACCGCAACTCTCTCGAAAGAAGCCTGTCTCCAGGCAATTCAGAATCTTCTCCGCACCCGCGGCCTACTTCGTGAAGTGGGCGCGGAGAATTTCCTAATGTCGAAGAAGGCGGCCCAAATAAATAACTCTGATCACAACACAGGAGCTGAGGTTGAGCACCATGGACCATCTGTCGCGGCTAGAGCACGCTAGCGTTCACATACTTCGAGAGGCGTATCACAGCTTCAACCGGTTGGGCATGCTTTGGTCCATCGGGAAAGACAGTTCTGTCTTGCTCTGGCTGTGTCGAAAGGCGTTCTTCGGACATATGCCCTTTCCCGTGATTCACGTGGATACGACATATAAAATTCCGGAGATGATTGAGTACCGAGATCGTCTCGCAAAGGCGTGGAAGCTCGATCTTCGCTATGCGGTGAACGAGGAAGCGGTAACAACCAAGCAGACCTATCCGGCTGGTGCGGTCGATCGAATCACCTGCTGTCGGCTCTTGAAAACGAAGCCACTGTCTGACCTTCTGAAAGGCACTGGAGTTCGCTATCGCATGAATCATGAGCGGGGCGAATACGAACGCTACGATTCGCCCGAGACATTCGATGGAGTGATCGTCGGCTTGCGAGCGGACGAGGAAGGTTCGCGATCGAAGGAGCGTTATTTCTCGCCGCGAGATCAGACGAATGCTTGGGACATAGGCACGCAACCTCCTGAGTTCTGGAACCAATTCAACACCGACTTCCCGCCGGGAACTCATATTCGAGTACATCCGCTCCTGGATTGGACGGAAACGAATATTTGGGAGTACATCGAGCGCGAGAAAATACCGACCGTTAGTCTCTACTACGACAAAGGAACGGGTCAGCGGTACCGGTCGCTTGGGTGCGCGAATTGCACCCTCCCGGTGCAATCAACGGCAAAAGATCCTCGAGAAATCATCGTCGAGCTCTCATCCGGTAAATTTTCGCGAGTCGCTGAGCGCTCGGGAAGAGCTCAAGACAAAGACGGCGGCGGCGGATTAGAAGTACTCAGAAAAGATGGATACATGTGACAACATGCAAACCGAATCACTTAATAGCGAGATCGCAAAAGTAGCGGGCCCCATTGACTCAGGCACCACCGGAGTTGATGAAGCCCTCCAATTAAAAACGCGCATGAACCTGGTCGTGGTGGGTCACGTTGACCACGGGAAAAGCACGGTTGTCGGCCGGTTGCTGTCCGACACGAATTCGCTGCCCGAAGGTAAGCTCGAGCAAGTTCGAGCGAAGTGTGATGCTGCTGGAAAGCGTTTCGAATACGCCTTTTTGCTTGACGCCCTCGTCGACGAACAAGCCCAGGGGATCACCATCGATACGGCCCGAATCTTCTTCCAAACAGACAAGCGCCATTACATTATCCTCGATGCTCCGGGTCATATCGAGTTCTTGCGGAATATGATCACAGGGGCTTCTCATGCAGAAGCTGCATTGCTTGTCATCGATGCGGAAGAAGGAGTTCAAGAGAACTCACGTCGACACGGTTACATGTTGTCGATGCTCGCGGTGAAGCACGTGATTGTCGTGATCAACAAGATGGATCGCGTTGATTACAGCGAAGCCGTCTATCAATCGTTGGTGAAGGAATATTCGGAATTCCTCGCTAAAATCGGAACACAGGCCGAGTTGTTTATCCCGGTCAGTGCTCTCCGCGGCGAGAACCTGGTGACGCCGGCGGAATCTATGCCCTGGTATAAGGGTGCCACGGTGCTCTCCGCTTTGGATAACCTCCAACCCGCGAGCGCGCTTCAGGAGCAGACCCTCCGGATGTACGTTCAGGATATCTACAAATTCACGAAATATGGGGATGAACGCCGGATTATCTCAGGCACCCTCGATTCGGGAACCCTCCGTGCAGGTGATACCGTCGTACTGTATCCCTCCGGTAAGCGGACGAAGGTGAGCACGCTGGAGTCGTTCAACACCGAGCCGCTTTCGTCCGTTGCCGCCGGCGACGCCGTTGGATTCACGATGACGGAGCAGATATACGCGAATCGCGGCGATCTCATTTCCCGGATCGAAGATCGGAAGCCCTGTGTTTCGACTCGGGTCCAAGTCAGCCTCTTTTGGCTCGGGCAGCAATCGCTTCGATGCGAAGAAGAATTTATCTTCCGGCTCGGAACCGCTCGCGTCTCGGCAAAGATTGAGAAGATTATTCAAATCGTCGACGCAGGTAATCTCGATCAATCGTCTGAGGCGCAATCGATCGAGCGAAATAATGTTGCTGAATGCATCATTCGTTTCGCAAAACCGGTGGCTTTCGACGAGGTCGAATTTCTCTCAGCGACCAGCCGATTTGTGATGGTCCATAACTATCGCATTTGGGGCGGTGGCATCATTCGGAAGGCCCTCGACGATTCACGCGTCGACATTCGCGAACAGGCGCAGGTGCGGGACGAGAAGTGGATTCGCGGTCTCATCTCGCCGGTCGAGCGAGCGGAACGCTATGCTCAAAGGGCCGCGCTCATCCTCATCACTGGACCTGCGGCTTCGCCGAGAAAAGAACTCGGAAGGGCACTGGAGGCTCAGCTTTTCCGTGAAGGGCGGGCAGTCTACTTCCTGGGCATTGGAAATATCGTCCACGGCCTTGATATGGACCTCGAAGGGCGTGTGAATGCGGGGCAGGAACACGTTCGCCGCCTTGCCGAGCTTGGGAACATCATGCTCGACGCTGGAATGCTGGTCGTTGCTTCGGCTGCCGACCTCGGCGAAGAGGATGTTACTCTCGTTCAGGAATTAGTCGGACCGGATCGTGTGCGGGTCGTGGTTTACGGCGGAGGTCGGGCGGGGGGAGATATTCAGATCTCGGATGACGACGATCTGCCAGCATCGATCGATAAGATCAAGGTCGCTCTCTCGAATGATCGAATCATCTTCTCGCCCTGGTAAGGGCGGCTGCGAAAAAGAGATGCGAGAATTACTCTCGAGCGCCGGCGGCAATGCAGTCTGAAGACTGACCGCTGCCGGTCTCGAGATTCTTTGCCAAACAGAACATCCACTCTTCCAGTCTCGTGTATCCGCTCTTCGGATTGATATCTCCGGCCCTGTCCGGCAGAGCAGGGGAGTGGCGATTCACCGCGTAATCCGGCCAGCCTCCGGCGCTGTTCGTACATCCAGAGACGCAGTCGCGAATCTTCCCGCTCTTCTTCTTCACCTCTTCAACAATCCGTGAATCCACGGAATCGCGCGCCGCAGGGCGGCTCCCGGCTGTAGCGAGTACGGTTTGAAGGGACTTTGCGGGAGAGTTGATCGTGACTCCACTCAGCGGAAATGCAGGTTTAATACTGCGATACGACTTCGGGATCGCGGCTGAAATATCCCACTCGTCCGCTTCATCGTTTATTCTTCCCGGTCCAAAATTTCGTAAAACAAATACCGAAAACCTTTCGGATACCGGCTTTGCATAGAGCGGTGGACGTTCAGGACTATCCGGTCCGGGGATGTAGTAGTTCCCTCCAAAATTCAGCAGTGTAACGTCGTTGGTCTTTCCAGTGTCGGAGGGATTTGCGCCATGCGCTCCGCTCATGCCACCCCAATTGTGAACGACGTTGTTCAGGAATTCGAGACTCGAGCCCGCCTTCTGCCGTGGGTTTCTATCGTTGTTGCTGACGAACAACGAACTCTGAACGGTTATATTCTGACTTCCTTCTCCAATGAGCAGACCCATGCTGTGTGGACCGTCGGGATGAATCGAGTGGTAGAGTCCTTCCGCAAAGATTACGTGACTGAATGTCACGTCTCTCACGTTCCCTCCATACGTGCTCGCGTTTTCATCGAGTGCCCAGGCAAGTGAGACGTGGTCGAGAACGATGTTGTGAGCGCTCTGCTTCTTGCCATCAATGGTCAAAGCGTCTCGAGATTGTGGTTTCGGTCCCTTTTCGGAATCGCCAACGCGAATTGCGAGGTGACGAATAACGACATCAGTTGCCGCGATGCGGATTCCCGCCCCCGAAAGGAACACGCCGGGCGACGGAGCCGTTTCCCCGGCAATGGTAATGTAAGGAGATTTTATCGTGATGCGGTCCTTCAGCTCGATACGACCCGAAATTCCAAAGATACAAACTCTCGGTTCGTCACCCTCGGTGCATTCCCGAAGACTCCCAGGTCCGGAGTCCGCCAGAGTCTCAACCACGTACAGCTTCGTTTTCGGAGGTGAAAGATGGCGCCCACTGCCACCTGGAGTCGTACTGCCAAATCCCTGAGCGCCTGGAAACGCCGGGAGCGCCAAGGCGGCAGGGGGGAAAAGAAAGAAAATTACCAACAAGAGCAGAGTGCTCAATTTCATCTCGAAGCCTTCCGTATCGTCGACCTGGTGCTTTGACGTTAGACGACTGAACTAATTGCGAGCGGAAGGGGAGTTGTCAAGCGATGCGAGACTACGGTGTGATGCGCCTCTCAGCGGCAAGCTTATCGTTCCGTGCTTCGATGCCATATCCCAGAAGATGCTTGAGCTTCCTCGCAGCGGGTGTAAGCCAGAGCTGATGCACTCCTCGCAACACGGCATTATAGGGCTTCGAAGCCGATATCGCCTTGGGGAGAAATCCCGAGTATCGGCCCTGATTCTGATGCGGGATGGGGTCGTTACGCACGGGCAAGCCGAGGAACGGACAGAGTTTCGCCCAACCGTCGCCCGTCTCCCAGCAGAGAACGAGAAGGTCGTCAGGTCGATCCTTAAAATAGTCGATTACGGCATTATTGTGAGCTTCGTAGACTCGAATTTTCTCGTTCAGGTATTCCTCGCTCGGTCCGCCGTTTCGTTGACCTCGTCGCACTCCATGCGCCCAGGAGCTCTTTGCGTGAGTCAGAGAGTCTTTCCGAACGGTGAGAATGAATTTACTCCCCGGAAACCGTTCGTCGAGCTCGCGGTAGATGAGGTACCACGGGCTGTCTTCAAAGGCTCGATAGCGCTCTGCGAACTTAAGAACATGTTCAATGTCCTTTCCGTCGTTGATCCATTTCTTAAGCTGAGGTTCAAAGCCGATGTGAGGCAGGAATCCAAGAATCTCGAGACAAGTGCCGACGGTCGTTGTGCCGGTCTTGCTCATCCCGATCCCGAAGACTTTGTTTATCGTTTTCATGCAACACCATCATGTGAAACTGAATTTGAGCGAACGGTCGATTCAACGACTGGAGAAGCAGGCTTAGTGATAAGGCTCTTTCCCCCAAACGCGAGGTAGAAATCCGAATATTGCTGCGAGATCACGGGCAGCGAAAAGCGAGCTAGGACTCGTTTCCGTGCGGCATCACCAAGCTCGCGCCGTTTCTCTGGAGCAAGCTCAAGCACCTCGCACACCGCATTCGCCAGCGCTTCTGAGTTTCCCTTCGGCACAACTTTTCCTGAAGGACCGACCGCCTCGGCAGATGCCCCTGCGTCCGTCGTCACACACGGAACACCGCAAGACATCGCCTCACCAAGCGAGTTCGGAAAGCCCTCTGCAGAAGAGGACAGACAGTAGATATCAAACGCGGGAATGAGGCGCTGAACATCCTTCCGTTCACCAAGCAGAAAGAGACTGTCCTTGATGCCGAGTGATTTTGCGAGAGAGACAATCTCCCCGTTGTCTTCGTCTAGTCCGCGGCCCGCCAGAGCGAATTTGACTTGCGGGAAGCGCTCACGAACAATTGCCGCCATACGGAGAAAATTGGGATGATCCTTGTGGGGATGATATCGCGCAGTCATCCCCACCAGACAGGCGTCGGGAGGCAGCCCGAGCGTCGTGCGGAGTCCGCTGTAGGCCTCACTGCACGGACGAAAAACCTCAGTGTCGAAGCCGTTCGGGATGGTAATTTGTTTTTCCGCGGAATACCCGAGCTTCAGGTGCTGCTCGGCGACATAATCACCACAATAAATCACGCCTTCTGTGTATCGGGAGAGTCGAGCTCCGATTTTCAACGTCAGTCGCGTGAGCGGGCGATACTCGGACGGATCGGAAACCGCCTTTCTGATGTTCCAGAGGAGCGCCGGTTTGTGTTTTGCGAGTTTGTAACCAGAGCTTGCCGCAAGATTTCCGTGATACATCCAGCCTTGGACGATATCGGGCTTCACGCGATCGATATGTTTTGCGATCTGAAAGAGAGCGGAAGGGGTCGGCAACGCACGCCGCATTCCGAGGTGGAATACCGGGACGCCGAGCTCGTCGAATCGCTTTGAAAACGGAGTAGGGCCCCGAAGGTTCAGAATCGAGAATTCGAGCTGATTCGGAGAGAGATTTCGGCAAAGCTTGAGCAGCATGTGCTGCGCGCCGTCGGGATCGAGACTGGTGATGCAGTGCAGAACTTTAAGAGGCCGTGAAAGTCTGGCAGATGATGCGGCGGATTGTGTGCTCATGACGGAAGTCCCGCCACGTTTAAATACTCCTTCGTCGCACGCGAAACAGAAAAGTTCTCCGCGACGAAAGACGCTGCTGCCGAATTTCTAATGCCTGGCAGAGATTCTTCGAGCGCGGATGCCAACTTGGAAACGTCTCCGGCGGGGAACAGCCGTCCGAATGCGCCGCTCTTCAGGACTTCTTTCGCGCCGCTCAATCCGTCGGTGGCAATGACAGGCGTTCCGAAAGCCATCGCTTGGAGGAGAACGTTCGGCATTCCTTCATACCGGGAAGAAAGCACGAACACGTTCGCTCGCTTCAAATACGGAAACGGATTCTCAATATACCCGGGAAGCGAAACGAAGTCGCCGATCTCGAGCCAGTGCACAAGTGCTTCCAACTTGGGCCGCTCATCTCCTTCACCAAGGATGAGAAGTCGGCATTCGCGCTTCCGGCGCAACTCTGCAAACGACCGGATGAGGGTAGGAAAATCCTTCTGCGGATGCAGGCGACCCGCACCGAGGATGACCGGAATCGTAGAATCAGATGCGAGCCACGGATGGGCGGGCGGGACTTCCGCCAGCTCGAGCATACGATCCGAGACCACTGGATTGGGAAGCACCCGAATTCGCGCCGCCAGCCGTGGTGCGGCCTGCGACAGCTCGGATTTCACGTCTTCGGAGACTGAAATCACGGAATGCGCAAATCGATAGGCAATCGGGGCGAGAGCTCCTGAGAGACGTCTTGCGCCGGAAAGCTTTGCTTCAGGACTGAGGACGTTCGACTCCCGAACAATGACGGGGCAGCGCACTCTTGAGAGCCAACGGGCGGCGATGGCCGTGAGATTTGCATTTACGATTGTCGAATAGAGCGCCACCGGTCGTTCTGCCCGCAGGTATCGAACGAGCGAAGGGATCGCGAAAGAGACCTTCCGTGCAGCAAGGTCGATGAGACGAACTCCAGAGGGAAGGGATTCCCGAAGCGGACCGGTGTTCTGCGCCACGAGAAAATCCACGGAATACCCCGTCGCAAGCAGTCCTTCAGCGAACAGAATCATCGCGCGCTCCGCACCGCCACCGCGGAAACTTGGCACGAAGAGGGCGATCTTCCGGCGCTCGGCCGGGAGGGGGCCCCCTTCGATTGGTTCAAGTTTTCGGTCCATAGTTCAGCTCGCTCTGCTTACTGCTTCAGAGGAAAGAATCGACCAGAAGTGAAATCTCAGCGATTGCTCGTGGTCAACCGACGGCTCGGCGCTCCGATTCATCCATGTTGTGATTTGTGATAGGCGCCTCGGGAGAAGCGGTGCTGAGTCGTCCTTCGGTAATGACCTTGTATCGTGAGACGCTATATCGATCACTCGAGTAGCTTCCAACGCCTGGGTCGAAATCATTCAGAACGAGGCCGCGCACCCTTGCACCGACTCGGCGAAGGCGTTTAACGGCTTCCTGCGCTACCGCCTTCTCGGTTCGTCCACTTCGAACAACGAATATTACCGTCTCTGCAAACTGTGCGAGCATCAGGGAATCGGCAACCGGAAGGACCGGTGCTCCGTCAATGAGTATCACGTCAAATCGCTCACGAAGCTGGCGAATCAGATCGCCCATCTTCGCCGATCCGAGGAGCTCAGTGGGGTTGGGCGTTGCTGACCCCGCTGGAATGACTGTCAGATGTTCGACGAGAGTCTCAACAAGAATCTCATCGATTGACGCTTGTCCGGCGAGATAATCCACGAGTCCGAAACGCTCATTCGGAATCCCGAAACGGCGGGAAATCTTTGGACGCCGGAGATCGCCGTCGATGAGAAGCACACGTTGAGAAGCGCGTGCGAAAGTGACGGCCAAATTGCTCACCACCGAAGTTTTTCCCTCGCGTTCGCGAGCGCTGGCAATCATCATGACTCGTGAAGCGTTCTGAGTAGACGAGAAAAGGATGTTTGCGCGGAGCGTTCGGAGCGCGTCGAGAATAGCCGCCTCGGGGAGTGCGAGCGGCGCAGGGGTCTCGGAAGGAGACGTGGGGAGCGCAGCGACGATGACTTCGTCTGTTCGACTGGTGTCTAAGTTTTCTGCAGCACAGTCTAATTCCTCTTCGGTCTCGGAGATGGAAGCGGATAAAGGCTCCGGAAGAGCCGGCTTTGGTTTTTCGATGCGGTCCCGGAGAACAGGAGGCAACAAGCCCACCACTTTCGCTTTCAGGCCTTTCTCGCGGTCGATCAAATTCGCAGCGCCGAGCGCCTTAAACGACGGAATAATTCCAAGAGTTGGGAGGCCGAGGGCGGCCTGTGCGTCGTCGGAAATTTTGATCGTGCTGTCGAGAAGCTCTCGCAGAACCGCGAGACCAACGCCGCAGATGAATCCGAGTACTGCGCTGAAAACTACAATGATGTTTCTGCGGGGCGCTGAGGGCCGTCGCGGGAGCGGCGCATAGTCGCTGATTGAGACGTTTGCTTTGTTGCTTGCCGAGCTGATCTGAGTCTGATTCATGGAGCGAAGGACGGATTGTGTGAGATCTCGCAACCCGGTGGCTTCGCGCTGCAACAGGTTATACTGTACCAGTTCTCCGGACATTGCTTGGGCTTTGGCGAGTTGTGCCTGGAACTGCTCAAGAATGAGCTTTTCGGCGGCGAGATTACTTTCGTACTGAGACTTCAAGGCAATCACGCTGCCTTGGCGTTCATTCTGAATATTATTCTTCAGAGAACGAATTTTCCCTTGAAGCTCTACGAGCTTTGGATACTCGTCGGTCACAAGCTGTGAGAGAGCGGCGTATTCGCCCTCCGCTTCCTTGAGCTTGGTCCGGAGATCCTTCACGGTCTCATCATCCAATACTGGATTGTCGATCTGCTTCTTCGTTCCGATTCCACCGACCTTGCTCTCCGACTCGACCCGATGAGATTGAGCGGCTGTGAGGAGCTTGTTCAGTTCGGTGAGGTGAGAAATCATGAGATTTCCCTGCGCACCGTCGCCCAGCGCAACAAGCTGATGCTCCTTGGCATAGTTGGTCACATCGGCCTCCGCCTGCGCGAGCGTCTTCTGGAGCTCTTGCGCCCGCGCCTTTAAGGTCTCGAGGTGGGTCGAGAGTTCGGCCCTCTGCTCTTCAGCGAGAAATCGGATGAGCCCTTCAGCATGTTCGTTCGCGATTCGCTGTGAGAGACGCTTATCGGTCGTCGTTGCCCGGACTTGAACCAGCGAGGTTTCGTGAATCGGATTTATCTGGATGAGTCGGAGGTAGTTGGAGAGAAACGTTTGCCGGTGAAGATAGCGTGGATCCTCGTCATCAAAAGTATTATCGACGCTCTCAAGACCGATCAATTTCCAGAACGAGGCCATCAACTTCGAAAGGCCGGATTTCCGCTTTCGAAAATAATCTTTGATCTCAATTCCGAGATTATTCTTATTGAGTACATCATCGGCGAGGCTGAGGTGCGTGAGCTTTGCTTCCGTGGTCTTTTGATACATCAGCTTCCGCGTATCATTCTGAAGCAGAGTTTCTAACTCCGCTTCGCCGATGACCGGAGAATATCCCCTTATTTCGATGACGGACGTCGCCGTGAATTGGTCGTCTGCGAGGAATGCGTAGAGCACTCCGAGCGAAAAAACAGAGAGGAGTGTTGTGAATACGATTCTTCGCCGCTTCTTCAGCAGTGTGAAAAAGTCCTTGAGGGACGGGCCCCGAGGCTGCATGAGGTCTTCAATCGCTTCGTAAGGGGAAACCGGCGCACCTAACGGCGGATATCCTTGGCCTCCCTGATATTCTCCAATCGATCGGTTGTCATTCCCGCGTCGCTCGGTGGAGACTGAGTAATCCACGCCACTCATACGTCGTTCTTCGGACATATTATACTTGCCTTACTACTGATATCGAATTGATCCGGTCACGCCGCCTCGAAGAATCGATCGGAATGCATCTACAACTTGTCTTGCGCGGAAACGGCTCGGAGCACTTGGAACCAAGACGACGTCTCCCTCACGAAGGGCCACGTCCGCGCCGCCCTGAAATGCCACTTGTTCGAGGTCGATCGTTTTTGCCGCCTTCTTTCCGGAGCCTATGTCGCGAATAACTTCCACTTCGTTCACGTTTGCCGCGTAGGTGAAACCGCCGGCAGCGGCCACCGCGCTGAGCGAAGAGGTTTTCCGCGAGACGGGGAATGAACCCGGCGCCTCAACTTCACCGGCGACTCGGAACTGCCCTGCTTCCGGAACGACGATGGTGTCCCCGGAGAGGAGAGGAATGAGAATTGGCGCCTTGTCGAGAGTGCCGTTTAATTCTTCGAGGTCGATTTCAACTCCGCCGGATTGCGGGGTGATTTTCGAAGCGACAGTTCCATCCGGTGCTCCCGCGGCGCCTGATTGGGTCCAAGTCTCGGAGCCGGTCGCTGGAATGATGTAGATTCGGTTTGCGCCGTTTTCTTTCACGCCGCCGACTTCGGCAAGAAGCTCGGTGAGAAGGTAACCCACATGTTTCAGGGGATACAAACCCGGCTTCACCACCGACCCGACGATCGAGACGCGCTGCGAGTTGTATTGATTGACCGATACCCGGATCTTTGGGCTTCGGATGTAACGCATAAAGCGCACGGTGAGTTCAGCTTGGAGACGTTCGACCGTTTTCCCTCTCGCATCGACCTCCCCGACGAGTGGAAGACTGATGCTGCCGTTCTCGGGCACCGCGGCCTCGCCGCTGTGCTCCGAGAAGCCAAACACATCTATCTTGAGCACATCGCCCGTTCCGATCTCGTAGGCACGGTCGGAGCGGTTCTGGAGGAGCGATTGACGCTCTTTCATCAGATTGTCGAGTCGGTCTCGCAATTTTTTCTGATGCGAGTCGAATTCCTCCGACCCGGCGATTAAGCTCTTCCCATCCTGTTCGACTTCGCTGCGAGACGGCGTGTAGCGGTGACACGCTCCAAACGCGACAACCAAAAGAAGGGCGGCAATTCCGAAAAGAATACGCTTCATAGAGGATTTCATTACAAATGGAGTCATTTCAATCACTTCAAGCCGGCATCTCGGAGGCGGCTTTCTCCGTACAGCCCCAAGGAACAATCCGGGATCGGGGGGCGGCGCAGTATACCCGCCAAGCCGAAGGATGGAAATGGAACCGCGAAATACTACAAGAATATGAGGAAAAAGGAAAGCTGGCGATAATGCTCAACAATAGTTCTGCTGGTCCCTCTTCACGCCTCAGAGGGGACCGGCCTTGAGTATTGCTGCATGGGCACGGCGGCGACCCGCCGGAGGTTCGTTCGGGCACCAAGGCGGCCAGACTCGTACAGCGACATCGCGGCTGCTGTTCCAAAGAGGATCAAGAACGTTCGCTGCTCGAGAATATTATGACTGAAGAAGCTTCCGAGAAAGGTGACGAGCACGAGTGCCTGACCTGGGCGATATCGTCGTGACGTAAAGACCCACATTCCGCTTCCAAGCAGTGTAAGCCAGGTCATGAGGCCGAATATTCCGGAGTCTACCCAGAGCTTCAAATAGAGATTATGCGGGGTCTGCCTCATTTTTCGGTTAAAGCCGGTGCCGTGTCCGAGTACGGGAGAACGCTCAATCATATCGAGAGTCTCCCGAGCCGCTTCCATCCGATCGGCCGCGGAGCCGTCGTCCACCAATTCTCCGTCGATCAGGGCGAGGAGGCGGTTCTGGGTCTTCGAGCTGGATTCGCCGGACATGAGCGCCGATCCGCCCGAGAGAAACGGAATGGCGACGATGAAGAAACTTATCAAGAGGCTCGCCGCGACACCCAACGAAAAAACGGTTTTGGCCCGATTTTCCGAGGTGAGAACGGCAACAGCGAGATAGAAACAGAGGAGCTGAACAAAATTAATGCTGCCGCTTCGAGAGAAGGTGAAGTAGAGACCAATACCGGTTAATCCGAGAATGACGAGATCGAGAATTCTCGAAGGACCGTCTTTGTATCGAAGCGACATCGAACAGATCATCACCGTTACAAGCGCCCCCCAGTTAGAATTGCCGGGAAATCCGGCCGCCCGATTCGGCACGGACGAGAACGTGCCGGGATATTGAACTTCGTACCAGATCGAGCCGAGAATCGTGAGCAATCCCACGATGACGAAAAATTGAAAGCGACGTCGAATAAACTCTACAGACGGAAGCAGCATCGCCGAGAGAAAGATGAAAAAGTCGTAGGTCTGGAGATAAATCCACTTCCTCCCATCTCCCCAATAGGCCGTCGGATGGAGGGCCAAAGTCAGGGAGAGAAAGGCGAGAAACGCGAAAGGAAAGATGACGCCAAGGTTAGCCCGGAAGAGGGTCGAGAGGTTCTCGCTCGGGCGTTTACTGATAAAGTCGCGGAGAACGGCAAAGAGCAAGATCGACAAGAGGAAGATCACGGCACAGATAGTCGGCGGCAAGGGAAGCTTCCCCCCTTTTCGCATCGAGTTATCCGCCACGCTCAGGAAAAGACCGAATCCGGACGCCACATAGAGCGTGCCGAGAAAAATTCCGAACCTGCCCACGATTCCCGAATGCTGCATCAGCGTAAAAATTCCACGATGGTCGACCGTCCATTAGGGGCGGCAGTCTTGAAGTAGGGCGCGAAATGTAGCATAAAATCGCAGAGGTATCAAAATGCCGATCAAAACCGGACCAAATTTCGACGACGCGCCCCAGGACTCCAGTGAAGAACGCGGTGATCTGACCACTCAGACACTCCGCGGCTTCAAGTGGACCTATCTCTCCACGATCATCCAGTTCGCGCTCGGCTTTATCACCTTCACCTCGCTTGCACACCTCCTTGGGCCAAGAGAATTCGGAATCGTGAATATGGCGACCATATTCACGAATTTCATTGAACGAGTGGGGTTTCTGGGAGTGGGGCAGGCGCTTGTGCAGCGCGAGAAGCTTACTCCGGCGCACGTTCGCTGCGGATTTTTTCTGTGTCTGGTGTTCGGATTTCTTCTTTTTGTCGTGTTCTATTTTGCCTCACCGTTCATCGCGGCGTTTTTCGACGAGCCGGAAATAGTCACGGCACTCCGCGTTGTGAGCCTGAGCTTCGTTCTCGCTTGCATCGCTGAGGTCCCCGCATGTCTGCTCCAGAGGGAACTGCGTTTTAAAGAGCTCCTCTACATCACCAACGTCTCGTTTTTTCTCGGCTACGCTGTAGTCGGAATTGTTCTGGCCGTGCTCGGATTCAGCTACTGGTCGCTCATCGCGGCTATCGTCGTGGCGAGATTGGTGAAGCTGTACATGGCTTTCCGCGCGCTTCCCCAGCGTCTGTCGCTCGATTTTTCGAGGCAAGAGGCGAAGGATCTTCTTCATATCGGGGTTGGCTTCTCACTCGGACGGCTGACCAATTATTGTGCTCTGGTCGGGGATGAATTCGTGACTGGAAAACTTCTGGGAGCTCAGGCCCTCGGCCTTTACAGCCGGGCCTATCAGCTGATGACCGCACCGGCTACTTACTTCGGCCAGGTTCTCGAGAAAGTGCTCTTTGCGGCATTGGCGCAGCGGCAAAACGAGCCTGCGAAGGTCGCCAAATATTTCCTCTTCGGGGTCGAGCTTTGCTCTCTTGTCAGTGTGGGCGGGGCCGTGGTTCTGACGGTGGCGGCGCAGGAGGTGGTGCTCGCCCTCTTCGGTCCAAAGTGGATTGAGGCCGTTCCTGCCGTTCAGATTCTTGGGCTCGGGGTGTTTTTCAGGACCTGCTACAAGAACAGCGACACCGTGATTCGGGCCCTGGGGGCGGTCTATCGATTGGCGTTTCGCCAGACGCTCTATGCAATCGTGGTCATCGGCGGGACCATTATCGGGAGCCGCTGGGGACTCGAGGGAGTCGCGGTCGCGGTCCTTGTTTCGGTATTCCTGAACTACGTCATTCTCTCCCTGCTCTGTCTCCGGCTTCTCTCTCTTCCGTTGAGCACGTTCCTAAAAGCGCACCTTCCGGCCGTCTGGGTCGGTTCTTGGCAACTCCTCACGCTTTGGACTTCGGTTCATCTTTCCCGAGGAGCGGAGCTCAACTGCTATGTGACGCTCCTTGTCGGAGGGATCGCGACCGGTATCGTGTCGATTCTCGCGTTCTTGGTTTGTCCGGAGGCGTGCACGCCCAAAGTTTTCGCCTGGCTGGGGAAAAATGTGAAGCTCGAGAAGTTCGGAAAAGCGGGAAAGCTGGGCCAAAGCTTCCTCCTCCGCGGCAGTTTGCCGGAGCCGCTGGCGCAGGCGGGGCCCTCTTAATGCTATCGTAATATGCCAGGGCGATAGTTGAGGTGGCGCAATCTGCTGCCGAAGATTCCGTGCGATCGGCCGATTTTATTCGAAAAAATGCTGTTCGTGCCCAAATATTTTGCGGAATCGATTTCATTTTTTTGCTTCAAATGCTAGGTCAGGCCGCACCTCTCTCAGATGTCCTAGAGATTTTTCAGTAGTTGGAGATTAGAAAAATGAATGTTGTGAAAGCTGTACAGACCCGGGCTGTAAAAGGCACCCGTTTGTTCTTTGCTTCAGTTCTTTTGGTTTTCGCCGGAGCTACCGCCGCAGAAGCCACGAACAACTGTGTATTCGTAAAGAGCACCAAATCTTGGAACCTCACCGCGAGCTGCTCGACGGATGAGACCTTGGTAATCCCTACCGGCATTACCCTGAATGGCGGCGGCTTCAAGATCACCGCAATCGATCCACCAGCAGGCAACTTTGTCGGCGCGATCATTCAAAACGCCGGAAAGACGCTGAACGTGAACAACTTATTCCTGCGGACGAACCTCGCTGACGTGTGCGCGGCTCCAGGAAACGGTGTCGTGGGAATTTTGCTGAACAAGTCGGCTTCCACGATTTCGGGCGTGAACATCACGATCAACAAGGGCGCTGGAACCAGCACCTGCGCTGAAGGTGTTGCAATCCAGGCGCAAGGCCTTCCATTCGTTGCAAACGGCGCATTCTCGAAGGTTACCGTAAAGGGCAGCACCCTGAACTACAACCAGCTCGCTGGTGTGGTTGCATACGGAAACGTCAACGTCCGTGTTGAGGCGAACCTGATCAAGAACCTCGGCGGCTTCCCAGTTGCTCAGCGCGGAGTTGAAATCGGTCTCGGCGCAAAGTCATACATCTTGAACAACGAAATCGTTCGTCACACGCAAGTGCCGCAAACCAGCTCGCCTTCGTATGGAATCTTGATGAACCTCGCCGGGCAGTCGACCGTTCTTACCAACGTGTTGAACTTCAATGACTTCGGAATTCGCTTGATCGGAACGAGCAAGAACACGGTTCGTGGCAACGCGATTCGGAGTTCGGCATTCGACGGGATCCTCGTAAGCGGCTTCCCTGGTGTTGTATCGACCGGAAATACCCTCTGGGCGAATAACTCCGGAAAGAACATCGGGAACGGAATCACTCTCAGCGATCTCGACGGCACCGTCACCAAGAACACCATCAAGAACAACATCACTGAGCGGAACGATGCTGCCGGTCTCGTTGTTGGTGGAACGTTGAATAAGATTCAGGTGAACACCTCGAGCTTGAACGACGTAATCGATATCGCGAACATCGGAACGGGTGGAAACCTGTATTCGAAGAACCTGTGCGTAACAAACTCAGGTCCTCCGGTTACTTGCACCCCGCCTCCGCCACCGGCTCCATAGTCGGTCGGAGTTATCCGAAACAAAAAAGGGAGACGCATCGCCGTCTCCCTTTTTTTTGTTTTCCATTGAATCGGCCCGAGCTGATTCGGCCTCGCATTAGCCATGCTTTTCGATTGGGCGCCTGTCTTTCGTGTGCGCCGCCCTCTTTTGGACGTTTTGGATTCGACGGACTCTCTTTGCTGAAACGGATCAAAGGACGGCAGCTCCCGGGTCCCCGGTCAGCTTCAATGCTTCGCAATCTCTATTTATCTTCCTCGAGCGCGTGAAGTGCTTCCGCTCCCGCGGCAAGGGCACGTCGCGCAGCCGAGACATTCGTCAGCACAATGAGGGTGAGAGACCCGATGAGGAGGAGCCAATAGTCCGAGGTTTGCATTTTCGAGACGAAGGCGGGAACCGTCGTCAGAACAAAAAGAAAAAGAGTGGGAAGGAAACAAAGCCCGATGATGATAAACGCGAAGAGCATGTAGACGAGGCTCCCAAAACTCGCGATTACCTGTCCGCTCGAATCCCAATCGAACTTGGCGTAGACCGCCCCCATCCCAATTCCGAGGCCCACAATCCCGATGCTGACCGAGGCCGCTACCACAACCGTAGCGACGACTGCCTGCCACGGACTTTGGATCGCAAGCGTTCCCGAAACAAAAAGGGTGAGCGAAAGGCAGAGGACCGGGATCAGCCACGTGTAGAATTTGTAGAGGAGAAGCTTTTCGATCGAGAGGGGAGTGCCACGAAGAATCCCGTAGGCTCGCCCTTCGAAGCTGACCGAGGGAAAAACGAACCGCGTCGCAAGCGCCGCTAAAATACAGGTGCCAAACATCACGTTTGCAACGGCCAGGATGAGCTCCCACCAAACACCCACCCCCTGCGAAATCTCCGAAACGCTCCGGAGTGACCGGAAGTTATACAGATACATAAAAGTGAGGAGGAGGAGGAGAAGAAGCTGAAGCGCCTGTGTGGTGTCACGGAAGAACATTTTCGCCTCTTTCGTCATAATCGCGCGAAACTCAGGTGCCCCACGGAAGACAACGTCACCGATCGCACCAAAGAGACGCGAACCATAGATCCGCGGCTGGCGTTTCTCCCGCGATGCGACAGCAAACCCACGACGGAAAAGAAGGTCGAAGCAAAAATAGGAGAGCGACCCTACGGAGATGAGCGCCAGAGTCAGTGCGACTACGAAGGGAATCGCAGACTCATAATGTTTCCCTCCGCAGAGAAGAAGAATTTGCGCGATCCAACGCGACGGCACCCACCAGGGCTGCGGATCGGTATAAAATGAAAGCTGAGTCAGAAGCTTTTGCATTTGCTGCTCCCGCGCGGGCAGGGGCAGGTTACTCTCGTTTCCGACCGCTAAGATCGCGCATGAGATGAAAAAAGAAAGGAGCACCAGGCAGTCCCTCATGCGGTTGGGCGGCATGAGGTTAACGAGGAAAGTCACGAGTAAAATGCCGATGATGGCTGGAATGAGCACCAGAACTCCGATCGAATAGGTCGCGAGGAGATAATACCGGTAGTCGAGACCGAGCGCCTTTCCGTAGGCGACGACGAGCGGACCGAAAAACAACAAGAATATCCAGCTCGCGGTGATCGCAATCTCAATCGCCTTGGATCGAAAAAGTTGGAACTCGGAAACGGGAGCGTAAAGAAGAAGCGAGAGCTCTTGCGACATGTACAACGAAGAGAGTGCGACGATCGTGCTTGAAAGGAGGAGAATCAGAAAAAAACCGAGGAGGAGGAGACGAAGCAGATTTCCGAGCAGCGGCAATTGCTCGCCGCCGTGCATCATTACGGATTCGAAAAACGTGAGATTGGTCTTGAAAATGCCGTACATGATGAAGCCCGCAAGAAAAAGGAAAAGAAGCTCGCGGGAGACGCCGAGCTTCTTCGGTCCTTTGAAAAGGCGGTTCTTGTAAGCGAGGACGTAGGGGCGGAGAAGTACGGGAATCATCCTATTGAAGCTCCTGGGTCCCGCCGGGACCGGCAATGAGTTCCAAGAAGAGATTCTCCAGACTCTGCCCGGCGCTTCCTGAGGCGCTGAGGAGATAGAGTTCTTCCAGCGTTCCCGAAGCGAGGAGTTTTCCTCGCTTGATCACCCCCAAGTGGTCGGCGATCTCTTCCGCTACGGAAAGAGTATGCGTCGACATGAAGACCGTTTTACCGGCGCGCGCGCGTTCACGAAAAACATCCTTCAAAAGCTTAGCTCCTGGAGGATCCAGTCCGATCATCGGTTCGTCGACGACAAGGACGGGCGGATCGTGAACCAACGCGCCACACATAACGATTCGCTGCTTCATGCCATGCGAGTACGTCTCGATCATGTCGAACTGCCAATTCGTGAGTTCAAAGCGTTCAAGGAGTTCATCAATCGTGACGGCTGCCGATTTACGATCGAGGCGATAGAGATCGGCGATAAAAAGGAGATATTCGCGTCCGGTCAGCTTTCCGTAGACGTAGGCGCGATCCGGTACGACGCCCATGAGACGCTTTGCTCTCAGGGGCTGCTCCGACAAACGGTGGCCGCCGACTTCAATCTCGCCCGAAGTGGGCTCCAACACTCCGGTCACCATGCGAATCGTCGTCGTTTTTCCGGCACCGTTCGTCCCAAGGAAAGCAAAAATGCTCCCTGTGTTGACTTGAAGAGAAATACCGTCGACGGCGGTAAACGTTCCGAAACGCTTCGAGAGATTTCGCAACACGATCATGGAATACGCTCTCCCTGCGGCTCGGCTTGATGGTTCACCAGTATCGCATTCATTGGACGGTTCTCCGGCAGTCTTCCCGGAACGTCCTTCCGCGGTGAGCGAATTCCCGGTTGGGGGGTTATGATCAAGTCCTCGGCGCTTTCAAGAAGCGGCGACAGCGCGACCAGACCCGCGGTTGACGCAAGAAATAAAATCGCGGCAATCACGCGCGCTGGTTTTTTCATAGTTGTTACGACACTTATCGTCTCTTCCTTGTGGTTTAGACTCCTTCCGGTGGCAAGTCGGTTTTTCTTTCATCGCACAGAAGGAACGCGGGTTTGTCACAGTGTGCACGTTCCCAATTGCTTGCCTAAGGTCCCGCTATCGGGTACGTTATGGCGCTTTGCAGATTCCTCTGGAAAACCATGCCGGAGTGGTGGAACTGGTAGACGCGCCGGACTCAAAATCCGGTAGGGGCAACCCTGTGAGAGTTCGACTCTCTCCTCCGGCAACCGCTGGGGTTGATGCAAGACAATGTGGAGCTCGCCGCGACGCAGGCTGGGTCGTGACGCCGCCTGGGTCGGGACGCCGGCTGAGTTGCAGAGGCGGGGCGGGCGGAATTCTGGAGGTTGGGAAGGAAGAGTGAGAAGGGGTCGGAATGCTCGTTGATTATCGCACCAAACATACGCCGGAGCAGATAAAGCGCTTCGACGCGATAAAAGAAGTCCTCAAGGACATCGAACCGGAAGTTACTCAGCTTCTTGCAAACCATCGGCGCCTTTCCAAACGCTGGATGCCGCATGAGGTCGTTCCGTGGGGCGAGGGCAGAGATTTTAACGACGAGCCATGGTCGGCGGAGCAATGCCCACTCCGGCCAGATGTCGTCCTCGCCTTAGAGACCAACCTTCTTACGGAAGACAATCTCCCCTATTACCACGCGCAAATTCAGGAAATGGTCGACCGGAACAGCGTCTGGCAGGACTGGAACCGGTTGTGGACGGCGGAAGAAGGCGGCCACGCCGCTTGCATTCGCGATTATCTCTACCTGAAGCGGGTGATGGACCCGGTCATGATCGAGACGAACCGCCTCATGATCATGGAAGCGGGGTTCGACCGTGACTTTGCGGATCCGCTCGAGGTGTTCGCCTACACGAGCGCACAAGAGCTTGCGACCAGAATTTCTCACTTGAGAACCGGTCAGAAGGCGGATGAGCCGATCGTGCTCGAAATTTTGAAACGCATTTCCACAGATGAAAACCACCACTTCGTGTTTTACCGCTCTGTTTGCGCGGAAGTTCTGAAGCGGATGCCTGAGCTCATGCTCGAAGCGATTCGGGTTCAGATGTACAGCTTCAGTATGCCCGGAAACGGCATGAGCAACTTCGAGTTGCGCCAGGCGGTAATCGCAAATGCTGGAATTTATGGTGCCCGCGAGCACCGCGACCTCGTCATGATGCCCCTTCTCCGATTTTGGAAGCTCGACCAGCTCACAGGACTTTCACCCGAGGCAGAAAAGTCTCGAGATCGCATTCTGAAGCTCGAAAAGCTTTTAGACCGCATGGTAGAACGTCAAGAGCGCAACCAAAGAAAGACCGATCCGTTCTTCGAAAAGTTCGAGAAATAGGTGTCCGCTCGATGAAAGGACTTGTTCACATAATCGCGGACTACAGTCCGGGTGACTTGGCCTTTGCCGAGATGGTCTCCGCGCTTACCAAACAACTCCCCGAGAAATTTCTGCTTTGGGGCACTTCGGTCGCAAGCTTCGACACCCTTGCGCTCGGATTTTTGGTCGCGCAGCTCGGCCTCCAGGATGAGTCGCTTCGACCTGACACAACAATTATCTACGCAAATTGCGCGCCCCGCCGAGACTTATCGCAAGCGCGAAAGAACAATGAAGGCGAAGGTATTCTCTTCGGAGTACTTTCAAATAACGTGCCCGCTTTGGTTGTAAACAGCGGCTACTCGCTTTCGTTCGTAAAAGACGACTTGAAGGAACTCTGGTCGGTAAATGCTGAACGCGGGGGGAGCCAATTTCGTTCACGCGACGTGTTCCCGCCTCTGGTCGGCAAAGTCGCGAAGGAAGAAATCGATTTTCGGGGGAGCAAGCTCGATCCTCAAACGTCGATTCCGGACGCACCGCGCGGCGTCGTCGGCTACGTCGATTCATTCGGAAATATCAAAACCACGTATCGACAAGGCGACGGAGAGCTTTCGTCGTTCGAAGAGGGCGAACGGCTCCAGATCACGATTCACGGAGTAACCCGGCCGGCATTGTATTCGACCGGGAATTTCAATGTTGACGATGGGGTAACGGCGTTTGGGCCGGGAAGCAGCGGTCGCGATCGACGTTTCTACGAGATATTCCGGCGGGGGGAATCCATTTGGGAAGCGTTTAAATGCCCTCCCGTAGGAAGCCGTGTCCATATTTCCCGTCGTACTTAGATTTCCATCCGGGAATCCGCTCCCAACACGCGAGTGAAAATCTCATCCGAGTTTCCCTCATTTTCAGATTAGGGATTGAAAGAAATCCCCGTTTTCAGGGACTATAAAAGCCAATGCGTGCGCGACGTTTGACGCCGGGGCGGTATAACTGCTCGATGTATCAGTCGAAAGTGCCACGTTAAGATTTCTAGGCGTTGGGCCGAAATATATTCCGAACACTGTTGAGGGGATAAAGCGAGATGAATAATCAAGTTCTAAATAAGGTGATGCTTGAAGTTTTAGGTTTTCCGGTCTTATCTGCGCGCCGCGGCGGGGGACTTGGCAGTATGGTGAGCTGGCTCATTCGAGTCGTCATCTACGATATCTGCGTAACTTCGATTTCCGAAATCCTCGGGGTTTCCCGACTCGTCGCACTGTTTATCTTTCTCGGCATCCTTGCTGGAATCAGCTTTGGCGGTTATCTGCTAAAGCAGAGAATGAGCCCGGCAGTGGATGAGTAACGGGTCTCTCGGGACCGTTCAATGAATTGGGAAATTAACGGAGCCTTGGGCTTTGCAACTCTCGACTTTGTTCTTGAGGCGGATGAGTGCGTCTTTGCGCAGCCTCGGAGCATGGTGTGCATGACCACCGGAATCGCCGTGACATCTGAGTGGGGCGGTTACGGTGGCTCAAATAAAGTCACGGGAGCAATCAAAGGATTGCTCGCGGGGGAGAGCGTGGCAATTGCGGTGTTTTCGGCAAAGTCGCCGGGACAGAAGCTCTCGCTTGCACCCGATGCCATCGGTCCCATAATTCCAATAGTACTCGCTGAGGCCGGAAACCTCATGATTGCGAAAGGCTCCTATCTCGCGCACGGAGCCGACGTGACCCTGAACGCTAAGTTCTCCGGCTTTAAAGGAATGCTTGCCAAGAAGGGGATCTTTCTCCTCGAAGCGTCCGGAGCAGGAACAGTATTTCTTACCGCCGCGGGTGAAATCCGCAGTGTGGTGCTCGCGCCGGAAGAAAAATTCGTCATCGACAATGATTTTGTGGTCGCCTTCGAACAGACGGTGAGTTTCGAACTTGTGACGGCGTCAAAAGGCGTCTCGGATTCTATACTCTCGGGCGAAGGACTAGTGAATCGTTACACCGGTCCGGGTCGCGTTTATTTCCAGAGTCGAGCGAAAGCGAGGCCCGGGTTCTTCAGCACGATGATGAACACAGTTACCTAATGTTTTCTTCGCGACTTGTGGATTGATCGCCACCGTTCTCGTTTTAGCACCTTTGAGCAGTTCGTCGAGCTGAAGGTTGTCTGCCGGCGTTTCGATCTGTTGAAATGGTTTTGGATATAGCAGGTGAAGGATCGATGTATGGAAACGTCCGGGGTTAAAGTACCGACACGAGAGAAGCTCCTCGGAGAATACCAACGCGCTGAGTCGCTCAGCAAAATGTGGCTCGCCGGAGAGGCCCTTTTCATGCTTTTTGCGATCATGTTTCTGCGTTCTGAACTCATCACGCATAACCCAGCAGAGGCAGCGATCGTTTTTTGCGTCTCCTTCCTCCCCACGGTGTTTTCCTTTTTGTATCTCGCGGCTCAAAAGCGAAAGCGGATAGAAGATCTTCGGGCAGAAGTGCGCTTCGGTTCGCTCGGCAAACAAGACATCATCGAAGCGGTTTCCAGCGTCTTTCAGAAAATGGGACTTCCGCAAGATGCTGCCGTTGTCTACGTGACCGGCGACAAGAACGTAAACGCCTATGCCGTTTCAGCCGGCTTCGGGTTCCTTTCGAAAAAGATGCGGCAGGTGATTCTCAATCGTGCCACGCTCCATTCGCTCGATAAAGAAGAGTTGCGCACAGTCATCGCCCACGAGTTGGCACACATCTATCGCTATCCCATGACGTTTTATCGAGCTGCTTTGCTCCGTAGCCTCTTGGTGGGCTTGGTCGGAGTCGCAATCTGGTCACGCATCCCGAGTGCAATTGTCGTTATCATCATTCTCGGCGTGTATCAGTGGGTGTTGAACCTGGTATTCGGCAAATACTCCCGAACGATAGAGTATCTCTGTGATGATTGTGGCGCCGAGATCGGGGGTATCGAACCGGCACTTCGAGCGGAGTTTCGGGTGTCTCAGCATCAACGAACGCTCTCAAGGGCATACCTTGTTGCGCTCGAGCAGAAACTCCAAGGTGCTCCAATCTCAGCAAAACAGCTCCAACAAGTCATTGAAGACTCAATGACCTTCGATCCGACTTCCGCTGAGGCGCTTGAGAAGGAGGTAAACCTCCGTCTCCAGAAAAAGACCGCAGCAGCAAACGAGAGCTTCGTTCAGCACTTCAAATCGACAGTCTTCAATGACTCTTACGAGGCAATCGAGCAACTGGAAGAAGAGTTAGAAAATCTGAAAGCCGCCGAAAAGGTGGAAACAGTGCCGCTCCCGACCGGTCCTGAGTTCGAGCCCGCACTCTCATTTCGTTGGTTTAAGGAACTGGTGTCTCGGCTCAATCAAGAGCCGAATAAGCCGTTATTTGCAATTCCGAATGACATCACTGACGACGACAGCTCGCACCCTTCGCCGAAAAAGCGGATCGTGTATCTCTGGAATACGTATTGCGGTGCTTAACCATCCGAAAGAAACAGCGGGATCTTGAATGGACGTCCCAGACGCTATCCGCGGAAGAGCAACTCACAAACGGCTCTCAACGAGCGCGGAGCTTTGCGTGGATCCTTTGCGTAGCGATTGAGATACTCATCAATCACCTGCGCTCGCTTGCCGCTTGCCGTATTATGCTCGCGAAGAGTCGCGAGCTCGCCGAAGTCCAGCCAAACGCCTTCGCATCCCGGACAAATATCTATCTCGACTTCGCTCAACGAATCTTCAAGCTCGATTTTTAACCTTTTCCCCGCACAACGCGGACAATCTTTCGGACGATTCCGATCAACGACAACCTTCTGATTCGTTAATGGCCGAAGCACCCGGCTATCGACCCGCTCATGAAGCTCATCGACGCGCTCGAGCTCGCCCGCGTCGAACCACACCCCGCCACAACTCTCAGTGCAGACGTCGACCTTCAATCCGTAGGCGGTGATTTCGCTGAGTTGAGAGGGGCAGGCCGGGCATTTCATGCGCTTTCTCCAAATAGTTTCTGGCTCTATTATCGGCCGTGATTCGGGAAAGCGGAAGGGGAAGTTTTAGCGTTCTTCGCCTTGTTCGAATGTGGCCAATCTCTCGTAAGCATGGCATTTTTACGGGGAATGCCCGGTGAGTCCGGTGCTATACGATTCATCAGAGTGAGCATGGAGTCTAAACGGTGAACATCCTCGTCCTTGGAGTCCAGGTTCCCTTTACGCGAGGCGGCGCCGAAATTCTGCTCGATCGCCTCATTTCCGAGCTGCGTTCGCGAGGCCATTTTGCCGAGCTTGTACAAATTCCATTCTCCGCACTCCCCAAGGAAAAGATTCTTGACTCGATGAGTATTTGGCGTGCGTTAGATCTGCGCGCCTTCGCTGGGAAAGAAATTGATCTCGTGATTGGAAGTAAGTTCCCTTCATACTGCGCCGCTTTCCCGCGGAAGAAAGTATGGTTGATTCATCAGCACCGTCAAGCATACGAGCTCTACGGCACTCCCTTCGGTGATTTTGATACGAGTGAGAGCGACGAGTCACTTCGACAAATGATTGAGAAAGCCGACCTCACGAGCTTTCGCGAGTCGCTCGAGGTGTTTACCATTTCTGAAACGGTGACCGCTCGTCTCAAAAACTCTCTTGGGATCGACTCGGTAACGCTCGCTCCACCGCCACCACTTCTCGGGAAATATCGCCGCGGAAAAAAGGGGGATTATCTTCTCTCAGTCGGGCGATTGTGCAGTATCAAACGTCCCGATCTCCTGGTCCGCGCACTCTCTCGCATCGATCCGAGCTTGCGGGTAAAAATAGTCGGCACTGCCGACGAGCCCGGATACATGGAGCACTTGATGTTCGAGATCGAGCGAAGCCGTTTAGAGCGGCGAGTCGACCTTCTTGGGCGGGTGAGCGAAGAAGATCTCATCGATCTCTACGCGAATGCTTTTGCGGTTTTTTATGCACCGCATGATGAAGATTATGGATTCGTGACGCTCGAGGGACTTTTGTCAGGAAAGCCCGTTATCACGGCCGAGGACAGCGGTGGGGTATTGAACTTCATCACACACGAGTCAAACGGTCTCGTGGCCCGGGCCGACGAAGAAGGAATTGCTTCGGCCGCAAATCGCCTTTTAGACGAGTCCCTGTATACAAAACTCGTCGTGGGCACGGAAACGCCCGTCCAGTTCGCGACTTGGGATGAGATCGTCGACCGTCTTACGAACGAAGCAGTTCCAGCGAAAGCCGGATAAAGGCGCGGGCGCTTTCCATCTCGACCTTGCCTCCGCGAGAAGTCAGCCGAGAGAAAAGAGCGAGGAGCGCGTAAGCGATACCTCGACCGAGGAGCGCGAGCGGAACCAAAACTCGTAACGCAGCGAACTCGAAAGTGCTCCCGTGCTTCCGCCAGTAGCGAAGAAGATTTCGATACCAGTAACGTGCGAAAGCTTCCGGAGACAATCTCTCCTTCGTCACGCCTCCGATGTGCTCGGCGGTCGCTCCTGCGGTCACGGCTGCCGAAGAGCCGTTTTGGACAAGGCGTTTACAGAAGTCCACGTCCTCGAACCACGCCGGATAAAAGCTCGCGTCAAAACCACCAAGGTCTCGAGCGGTAGAAGCGCGAAGAAGTAAACACGCCCCCGCAGGCTGTTCGACGATGAGCGGTCGGTCAGGTTGCTCTGCCGGCAGCGCCGGAACGGGAGGAACGCCCTCGATATAGGCCTTCACCCACGGGTCGTCATCCTGCCGGTAATGCGCAGACCAAGGATTTTTCGGCCAAATCCGGTGCAGGAGGGCGAGTTCGACGAGAGTCGAAATCAGGCTGGGAAATCTCCGCGTGGTGAACCCATGCTGCCGACTGCCATCTGGGTTGATGAGAACGGGCGACACCGCGCCAAGTCCCTGAAAGCGGTTTAGCGACTCCACAAGATGAACCAGGCTCTCCGATGAGAGTCGTATGTCGGGATTCAGAATGAGGAGCGCATCACAATCCGAGCCGAAGAGTGCCGCATTCACGGCACCTGCAAACCCTAAGTTTTCTGGATGACGCCGAAGCTCCACTTTGGGCGAAGGGGAAATGTCGAACGCCTGGGTGCTTCCTTCCGGAGAATTATCGATAATTGAAAGCGTGAGTTGGAAGGGAAGGGACTCCGAATCTCTGAGTAAAGACTCAATGCAAATCGTCGCATGGTCCTTTGTGCCATACGAAATCACCGCTCCATGGACGCTTTGAATAAATTTCGGAGACTCACTCGCGGTTCTATCCGGAAATGCGGCGAGGGCGGGCTGAACAATTGGTTTTGAGGCGAACCAGCGCTTCATCCCGAGCATGGACTCACGTCGTCGTCGGAAGAGCTCTCGACGTCTTCCGTAGGCACGGGGGAAAAGCGAGAGCGCTTGTCGGAGGCCCGGAATCGACTGGTGCTCACGAATCAGCACTGCGAAGACGACCATCGCGTTCCGGAAAAATGCTGGGACTAGAAACGCGCCATGCGCTCGTAAACTGAGATTGTTTACCTGCAAAAGAAAGCGGTTCCTCACGCTCCATGAATTGATCTCCGCAGGAAGGCTTCCGCGCCGCTCGGGCACGACGCGCCGGACGTGGTACCCGACCGCAGAGGGTTCGAATCGTGTCTTCCATCCGAGCCACAGAAGCCGCCAAGAAACATCCGCGTCCTCTCGATACGCGAAGAATTCATCGTCAAAGAAAGGCAAGTGTTTTTCTGGCGAGGGATCCTCCTTGTCTCCAGCGAGAACCTCTGTTTGAGGCAAGGCCGCATCCAACAAACATTCGCGACGGTAGAGAGCGCAAGCTCCTGACGCTCCGAACACATACCCGGGTGACTCAAACACGGGAGAGTCGGGTTCCCCGCCTCCGCGATCGAGATGGCGAATTTCCGGAGTCATAAACATTCCGGCCGCATCAACGATCGAAGGATTCAGCGGTTGAAGTGCAGAGTCGGCTCGCAATAATTTCGGACAGGCAGCTCCTGCTCGGGAATCACATTCGAGCGTGCGCACCAGAGTTTGCAAGCATGTCGGCGCGAGAGCCAAATCAGGATTGAGGACGAGCACATAGTCCGCTCCGGACTCCAATGCTCTTCCAAATCCCTGATTATGCGCCGTCGCGAAACCAAGGTTCTGCGAGTTCATCTTTAGCTGCACCTGATCGCGGAACTGAGACAACACCTCGTTTCGGGTCCCGTCCTCGGATGAATTATCGTAGATGCTGACAAACAAGTTGTCGCCGAGGACAAACCCTTCCTGGCGGATTGCGGCACGGATGCACGGAGCGATCGTGTCGACGCTGTTAAAGGTCACAATCTGAATGAAGACCGTAGGTTTGGTCATGGTTTACGGTGTACCCCGTGCGTTCCGTGGTCTCGTGCCGAAAGTTGCCCGGCAGGCAGATCGGCGACGGCAGCTCAGCAAAGAAACTCCATCGGTGAATGGCCTTCAAATCACCCAAGAATCACTGAGCACGAGTTTCAACGTCGATTCCATAGCGGAAAGGCAGCGGAGTTGCTATAGGCTCCGGGAAGTTACGATTTCGCGAGCAAAGACCGCAGAGAGGACCGCATGCAGGTGCAAGAAGGCGTCGGCAAAGAAGAAACTATATACCGTTCACGTTTCACGGAGCGCGAAGAAGGGAATCGCGAGGTCACCTGGAAAGTCCTTTGCCGGGATTTTTTCCAGCCATATGTTTCGCCCAATGACTGCGTCGTGGACATAGGTGCTGGTGACGGGCTCTTTCTGAAAAATATCCGTGCTCGGCGTCGCATCGCCGTCGACCTCAGTCCTCACGTGCATGATTTGTCACGCGTTGGAATCGAAGTCATCGAGCGATCGGCCACGGAATTTCGTCCGCTCCTCACGGAGCAGCCGGATGTCATCTTTATGAGCAACTTTCTTGAACATCTTCCGGCAAAAAAGTTGGTGCTCGATGTCTTTGCTGAGTGTTTTTCCGCTTTGAAAGACGGCGGAGTGCTCATGATTCTTCAGCCGAACATCCGATACGTCGGCGTTAAATATTGGGATTATATCGATCACCACATCGCGCTCACCGAAGAGAGTCTCCGCGAAGGGCTTCAAGTGTCCGGTTTTGAAATTATTCGTCTGATTCCGAGATTTCTACCGTATACGGCGAAATCCCTCCTCGGACGATTTATGACTCCCGACCGTTGCGAAGACCTCGTTACGCTCTACTTGAAGAACCCCCTTGCCTGGAGGTTCCTGGGCGCTCAGACGTTTGTCCTCGCCCGTAAGCTCCCTGAGAAACTGGCGTAAGAACTTTCGGGTTCGTGAAAAGTGTCACCGACAGTGCTGGCTCTGCGGTAAAAACCACATGGCCGGGGTGACATTCTCTCGGAGTTCGAGTATATACCGGCCCGCTCCGGGACATTAGGCGGCGGTTTATTCCTGCAAGCCTGCTCGACCCGGTTAATTCTCGTCTGCACAAGCTATATCGAACTATCGGAGTTCTATGAAAAAGACGCCGTCTGAAAAGACCTTGTCTGGAAAATCCATTGCAATTATCGGCGGTTGCGGCCACGTAGGCTTGCCCTTGGGCGTAAAATTCGCACTCGCCGGCGCACGAACCACCCTGGTCGATATCGACAGTCGCGCGGTTGACCGCGTGAACTCCGGTAATTTTCCGTTCGTGGAGCGAGGAGGGGACGAACAGCTCAAGGAAGCTCTCGGTAAGGGTCTCTCAGCGACCACCGATCCGGGCACTTGCAAGGAATGCGACGTCGTCGTCTTCGTCACCGGCACCCCGGTTGATGAGCATTTGAACCCGAAGATTTCCGACGTCCTTCGTATTTTTGATGCATACAAGCGCCATTTCCGGCCGGGCACTCTGGTCATCATGCGCTCGACTTTGTTCCCTGGGACGATGGAACACCTCTACAACCGGGTCCAGGAGAGCAAGACGAACGTGCATCTCGCCTTCTGCCCGGAACGGGTTGCTCAAGGGGTCGCACTCGATGAAATTGATAACCTCCCTCAGATCGTTTCGGCGTTCGACGACGCAAGTTTCGAAGCGGCATACTCAGTGTTCGGAGCGCTCGCACCCGAAATCATCCGCCTCACTCCTCTCGAAGCGGAAATGACAAAGCTGATGGCGAACTCTTGGCGCTATCTTGAATTTGCAATCGCGAATCAATTCTACATGATTGCCGAATCAAACGGCGTCGATTTCCAACGTATTTATCAGGCTATTCGCTACAAGTATCCGCGGGCCGGCGGCTATAAGTCACCAGGGCTTTCGGCCGGACCGTGCTTGTTCAAAGACACGATGCAGCTCGCAAGCTTCTTTGATCACCAGTTCTCGATGGGTCACTCTGCGATGTTGGTGAATGAAGGCCTCGCCTCGTTCATGGTCACCAAAGCGGCACAACTCATCGCGGGAGCCGAAGGGGCACCGAATGCGCCAGCGGCTAAGCCGAAGGGCTCTGGCGAGGGCCGAAACGAGATGTGGGGAAGAACCGTCGGAATTCTTGGGCTCTCATTCAAGGCGGATAACGATGATATCCGTGAATCGCTCAGTTTCCGGGTGAAAAAGGCCTGCGAATTCCGTGGAGCAAAAACATTGTGCCACGATCCATATCTCCCGGAGATGAGCGTTCCGATGGAAAAGCTTCTGAGTGAGTGCGAGGTAGTGATCCTTTGCACTCCGCACGGAGAATACAAGTCTCTTAAGTTAAAACAGCCGGTGGTGGATGTTTGGGCGTTCTTCGGTAAGCCCGAGCTTGAAATTCTCCCGGGCACGAACGCCGTTTAATTTTTTTCAGATTATCGATTCATTTTTGTTGTTGGAGGAAGAATGTCCAAGAAGATTTTAGTTACAGGATCGGCCGGGTTCATCGGCGGGTATGTCGTACAAGAGCTGCTCGAAAACGGTTGGGAAGTTTACGGTATCGACAACTACTCAAAATACGGTGAGATCGCGAAGAGCTATGATTCGCATCCAAAGTATCACTTCGTCCGCGGCGACGTAAAAAACACTGAACTCCTGAAAGAGATCGCAGAAGAGTGCGATCAGCTTCTCGCAGGCGCTGCGATGATCGGCGGAATCAGCTATTTCCACGAATTCGCTTACGACCTTATCGCCGAGAACGAGCGAATTATCGCTTCGACGTTTGACGCCGCGATTCACGCGCATAAGACCAAGAAGCTGAAGAAGATCACGGTCCTCAGCTCAAGCATGGTGTTTGAATCAGCGACTGTTTTCCCGACACCGGAAGGCGCCCAGCTGACTTGCCCGCCGCCAATGAGCACGTACGGATTTCAGAAGCTCTCCTGTGAATATTTCGCGCGCGGCGCGTATCTCCAATACGGATTGCCATACACCATCGTGCGTCCGTTCAACTGCGTTGGAGTCGGTGAGCAACGTGCGCTTACGGACAAGGAAGTACTTTCCGGAAACGTAAAGCTGGCAATGAGCCACGTAGTTCCGGATCTGATTCAGAAGATCGTGAAGGGGCAAGATCCGCTTCACATCCTCGGAAGCGGCGGGCAAATTCGCCACTACACTTATGGTGGCGATCTTGCACGCGGCATCCGTGTTTGTATCGAGCATCCTGCTGCGCTGAACGAAGATTTCAACGTATCGACCGAAGCTTCGACGAGTGTTCTCGAGCTTGCAGAAATGATCTGGAAGAAAATTAAGCCCGGCGTTCCTTTCCGTTACGTCAGCGACAAACCGTTCGAATACGATGTTCAAAAGCGTGTTCCGAACTGCTTGAAAGCGAAGGAAATGCTCAGCTTCGAGGCGACCACCCCGCTCGAGACCATTCTCAATGAAGTCATTCCTTGGGTTGAAGAGCAAATCAAGATCGGCACGATTTAGAGATCTTTCGGTCGTAGAAACTGCAAGGGGTAGAGATGAACGCCGTGCAAGAGAATAAAGTTGGAATGTCGAACTCGGCTTTGGGAACGGAAGAACGGATACAACTCCTGGTTCCGATCTATAACGAGGGCGAGAACGTCGTTCAGCTTTATTCGACCCTCGAAAAAGAGGGAGTGCCGTTCGATACCTTGAAGTTTGTTTACGACTTTGACGGCGACATTACCCTGCCGTTCATTGCGAAGCTCAGCGAAAAAGACGCACGTGTGTTCGCTGAGAAAAATGAATACGGCAGGGGAGTGATCAATGCTCTCCGTTGGGGCTTCGCTCACGCGGAGCCCGGTCCCGTGATCGTGATGATGGGCGATAACTCCGATAAGCTCTCCATCGTTCCCGAAATGCTCCGGCTGTGGAAAGACGGCGCGACGGTCGTGAGTCCTTCACGCTACATGCGGGGTGGAAAGCAGCATGGTGGAGGAATCGTAAAAAGCCTCATGTCGCGGACGGCGGGCGTGTCCCTGAAAATGATGGGCTTTCCCACGGCCGACCCCACGAACAACTTCAAGCTCTACGACGGAAAATGGTTGAAGCGTCAAAAGATTGAGAGCGTCGGCGGTTTCGAAGTTGCTCTCGAGCTTTGCTACAAGGCTTATGTCGATGGCGTGAAGATCGTTGAGACACCAACCGAGTGGTTCGATCGAACTCAGGGCGAAAGCAGATTTCAGTTCCGAAAATGGCTGCCGAAATATCTCGACTGGTACTTCAAAACCGTCTCCGCTCTCCTCTTCGGAAAGAAGCGCAAATAGCCACAGCGGCATTGACCGCGAAGGTTCTCCGGATCGCCGGTAACCACTTCGGATATGTCCCACATCAGGCAGAGCAAAAGCCCACCTGTCGAGTGCGGCCAACGATGTCCGCATCTCCCAAATCTACAGAAGTGAAGAACTCCTAAATGAAGTCGGTGTTACTCCTCGTCTTCCTCTTCGGGAGGGGTTGACGTCGGGCCCGGAGGGGCCATGGGCGAGTTCGCCTGAGTCGGAAAGGTATTCACCTCTTCGAGAGTGACGATGCGCGGTGGAATCGCGAGCTGGCGCTTTATGTCCTCTGGAACCTCGGGAGGCGGAGCCTCAAGCTGAGCTTTCAAATCTGCCGGAAGCTCCGGTGGCGGCTCTTCGAGCTGGCGTTTAAAGTCAGGCGGCAGCTCCGGTGGAGGCCCTTTCATCTGCTCGAGGTATTCAGGAGGAAGCGGAACCGTCACGATCACTTGAGGCTGTGAGCTCGGCATTTCAGTCGGAATCTCAGATGGCAACCCGCTTCCTTCGTGTTCTTTCTGTCGCTGCTCAAGCGACTTGATTCCACCGTTATCGGTTCTCACCACACCGCCGAAGAGCGGAGAGCGGTCCCCATCAAGCGGCTGCAGAGTTCGCGGGGTTACCGTGGCGAGAGGAGTCGACGTGCTCTTCTGATTCGATACAACCGGGCTGGATGGCGCCGGCACCATTCCGTCCTTCACACTTTTGGGCCAGGAAAGGAACAGATACATCAGCACCAGCAAGAAGATGCCGCCGATTGCGAGATTTGCTTTTGATTTTTTCGTTTTCACTTTTTCGTTCATCGGATTTAGACGAGCATATAGCGAACTCAATTCGACTTTACTATACCCCTGAAAAATTTTCTGTGTATTTCTCTACTCTTGGGCCCCTCTGGCCTTGAGTTTCTCCTCCCGCCGATTCATATAGAGAGCACAATTGAGGAGGCTGAGGAGAGATGACCGTGGACATGCGAAAAATATTGCTCGCGGTGTTTCTCCCGTTTGCATTCCACGCGTGCGTCACTCCTCCACGAATCGACCGCGCCCAAGTACTTCCTGAAAAGGAGCTTCAAGTCATCGCCACCATAAAGCGCGGCAAAGACTACACGCAAGCCGGTCGACTCGATCTGGCTGAGTACCAATTTCGAAAAGTAATCAAAGCCGGAGTCAAATCAAATTCCGTCTACAACAATTTAGGGTTTGCCCTTCAGTCACAAGGGCGACTCGACGAAGCGGAAGAGATGTTTCGAAACGCTCTTGCTTTGGAGCCGCGAAACTTGGCCGCGCGCGATAATCTTGCGAAGCTCCTCGTGATGAAGGAAAGATTACCCGAAGCGAGGAAAGAATTTCTCACGGTGCTTGCTGACTACAATACGCTCACGAAGCGAGAGCTGCTCGATATTCTCGGAACCGACTTTGGAGTGGCGGACGTGACGACTCTAAACCGGAATCTTTCGATGCTCGAATATTTGGACGGCCGGTTCGATGAAGCTTTGTGCTATTCGCGCCGCGCGTTCGAGACGTCTCCCGATGCCGTCCAAACTGGGCAGCACACCAGATTACTCTTGTCGCTCGGGATGATCGGTCCCGCCCTTGAACTTTTGAAGTCGCAAGTCGCGGCTTGGCAAGCAACGGCTCCGGCGAAGGTACTCATCGACCTCGTCATCGCAGCATACGCTGCCGGTGAATACGGGCAGGCTGAAGAGGCTGAGAGTGCAATTCTCAATCGAGTTGATGTCGAGCCTCGTGACCGTCAAACCGCACGTCTCCTCCGGCTGCTCCTGACTTCTCGCTCTGCGGCAGCTCTGCGGGTGAATGCGAAAACCCTTCCGTCGGACAAGCCCCCTGAATCACTCGATATCCTTGCAAGCACCGAAGAACGAGAGGCCTTTGATGCGCTGGCTGAAGAATTCCCGAATTTATGCAAGAGTTACACTGTTGATCCCGATCGCTACTGGCCCGAAAGTGTGCGGACGGAGATTGAAAGTCAAATGCAGATGATGTGCCAAAACGATGAACTCGCCTATCCCGGATCAAATGAGTAATCAGGACACCGCCCGAGAGAGCGAACACGGAGAGTCAGATCTTACCGCGCAATTCTCAGCGCCCATCCCCGATTTTGAGGCTGAGAGTCGTGCCTATCGCAGCGAAGAAGGGTCGGGGAGAGTTCCGCCTCACTCTATCGACTCGGAACAATCGGTGCTGGGAGCAATTCTCCTCGACAACGAGAGTCTGCACGGCGTTCAAGAAACGCTCATCGCTGAAGATTTTTACCGTCGCGGTCACCAACTCATTTTCGAGGCGATGGCAGCTCTCTCGGAAAAGCGTGAACCGATTGATATCGTGACGCTCTCGTCGGAGCTTCGAATGGGGAATAATCTCGACGCTGCAGGGGGCGTGGATTATCTCTCGCTCCTCGTGGATGTCGTTCCGACTGCCGTGAACACTCCATTTTACGCGAAGATCGTAAAAGAGGCTTCGCTGCGGCGGAAGGTCCTGCACGAGGCTACCGAAATCGCGCGCGAAGCACTTTTGAACGACAGCGATGTCGACAGCTTCATCGACTCCGTCGAGCAACGAATCCTGCAAGTCTCCGAATCGCGAATCAAGCGATCGCTGACGCCGCTCAGCGACCTCGTGAAGGGTTCGATCAGATACGTCGAGCAGGTCTACGTCAATAAAGGACCCGTCGGGGGTGTTCCTTCCGGATTTTACGACCTCGATACATATTACACCCACGGCTTTCAGCCCGGAGATCTGGTTATTCTTGCGGCTCGTCCGAGTATGGGAAAGACCGCCCTCGCGTTGTCGGTGGCCCGTCACGTCGGAGTCGACCTCGGAAAAAACGTCGCGATCTTTTCGCTCGAAATGTCCAAAGAGCAGATCGTACTTCGATTATTGTGCTCCGAGTCGCGCGTCAGTAACTCGCGCGTTCGTGCCGGAAAATTGCACGAGACGGATTTTCCGCGGCTGGTTGACGCAGCGTCAAAGCTGGCCGGTGCAAACGTCTTCATCGACGACACGGCGGCTCTGTCGGTGCTCGAGATGCGTGCTAAGTGCCGAAGACTGCACCGTGAGAAGCCGTTGAGTATGGTCATCGTCGATTACCTCCAGCTGATGAGAGGAGGATCGAAGAAAGTGGAACGGCGTGAGCAGGAGATTTCTGAGATTTCACGATCCTTGAAGCAGCTCGCAAAGGAGCTGGGAGTTCCAGTGATGGCGCTCTCGCAGCTGAATCGGAGCGTCGAATCCCGCCAAGATAAAAAACCAATCATGGCGGATCTTCGGGAGTCAGGAGCGATCGAGCAAGATGCCGATGTGATATGCTTCATCTATCGAGATGAAGTCTATAATCCCGAGACCGCAGATAAAGGGATCGCCGAGCTCATCATCGCAAAACACCGGAACGGTCCAATCGGCACGGTGAGACTCGCGTTCCAGAACGAGACCACACGTTTCGAGAACATCGCCCAAGAAGAATACGATTACCTTGGGGCCGACATGGCACTCCAAGAGGAAGAGGAGCTTATCTAGTGCCGCGGGAGCGCGGAGCGGCTTATCAGAGGGTTTCTTCGCCCAGCTGCGCCGAAGGCGGGCTCGCCAACCGCAGTCTTGCCGAAGGTTGGTTGCCTCTCAGGATTTGGTCCGGTATAGGTCTCTTCCCCAAGAAATCTTGCACCAATTACTCTCAGATATCGGGGTGTGGCGTAGCCTGGTAGCGCACTCGCTTGGGGTGTGAGAGGTCGGCGGTTCAAATCCGCTCACCCCGATATTCGCCCGTTAATTTAATTTACCATTCGGGCCTGTGAGAAAACTCTCCTTGTCCCGTGGTGCTGCGTGCATTAGAAATATAAGGAATTTCATTCGCCCGCTTCGCGAGTGGTTGATCCGAGTGGTTGATCATGCCCCTTTTTGGGATCACAACAAGCGCACAGCTTCGTCGTTCGGCTGTCCTCTGGATGGTCCTCATCTGTTGCGGGTGTGGAACCGGGCGATCCCCTAAGCCCTCCCAGCAGGGCTCGCATTCGGTCAAAGAACGTAACACTGCTCTTTGGAAAGTCTTTCGAAACGGCGGCGAGCTCTCCTGGCCCGTCGGTTACGGGAGAGTCGTCTCGGCATTCGGTCCACGGAATTCGTCCTTCCACGATGGTCTTGATATCGCCTCCGATGAGGGGCTCCCGGTGCGGGCCTCGCACAGCGGGAAGGTGGTCTACGCGGGAAGCAAGCTCAGCGGATATGGGAACTTGGTTATTCTTCGCCATCCGTCGGGCCTTCTCACTGTCTATGCACACAACCGGAAGATTCTGGTCGAGGTCGGCGATAACATTCACCGAGGAATGACGATCGCGCTGCTCGGGCAGACGGGTCACGCGTCAGGGCCTCACGTCCATTTCGAGGTCCGAATCAAAGACAAGCTGGGGCGCTACGTCGCGGTCGACCCTGCGCCATTGCTTTCGCCGAATGGCGGCAAGCCGCGCTATCGGGTGAATGAAAGCCTCACCCCCTTATTGGCAAATCTTTGGCCATTTTCATCACGAAAAACCACGGCAAAGTAGTGGAGTGAAGCCTCCCGGTATTCGTTTCGGAGGTTTGGGTTACCCTGCTCTAGTGGCTTGAGTTGATGCGCATGATACCCTCAGGCATCAGCGGGAGAGCCGTTCCCTGCGGCCGTAGCACGCCGAGGAATTCAGGTGAAGGTCCGCCTCCTGCAGAAGCTGCGCCCGCACTCGGAGCGGCGGTCGCCACCGAGCCGGCCATGGACCCCGCGGCGCCGCCAGCGGCCGGGAGCGAGAGACTGGCGAGGCCTTCACCACCAGTTGGGAGGGAAAGCGAGGAAAGTCCGGATTGCGCTGCAGCACCCGCTGAAGCCACGCCAGCGCCAGGGAGCTGAATCATCTGTCCAGCCCCGTTCATAATCGTCTGCCCGCCGCCGTGGGCAACGCTCAGGACATGAGCGATAGGGGTAGAGACCGTTGCTATGGTCAGATCGCGCGCCACCTTTGCGACATCGGCCGAGCCTTGGAGCACGACTTTCGCCGCTCCGGCAACTCCGCGCAGTCCTGAGGTGATAAGGCCAATCATTCAACAATCCTAAGTTCTGTACCTATATCTATTATAGGGACCGGTGCCGAGTCGGTGATGTTTGCCTCTAACACTTCTGAATCACAGAAGCTCTCTGAAAACGGACTTTGTTGCACCTCTAGTTTAGTAGGGATCTATAAAAATCAAAATATTTGCGTCGATTCGATCGAGATGCTCGTCTTAAGTGCAAGAAGTGCGGTAGGTTAGCTGGAAACCTCTGTTGCTTTGAAGAAGGGTTTGAGCTTATACCCCAGACTTTCGAGGAAACGGTTCGATTTTGTTGTTTCTGAGTGTTGTTGTCTCTCGGCGTCCGCCCTCGTAGCTCAGTAGGATAGAGCACAGGTTTCCTAAACCTGGGGTCATAGGTTCGAATCCTATCGGGGGCATGCTCTCGCCGTGAAGTTTGCGCGAGGCAGGGACCTTCAAGAATGGCGACATTTAATGGAATGTTTTCCTAAGGTCTAACATGAACAAGTCAGAACTGATCGAGCAGCTTGCTCAGCGAAACGGTCTCGGACATACACAAGCTGAAGACATCGTAACGCTCATCTTCGATAAAATGCAGGACACTCTTTCAACCGGAAAGCGAATCGAGATTCGCGGATTCGGAAGCTTCACGGTGAAAGATTACCAAAGTTATTGGGGACGAAACCCCAAGACGGGTGATAAGATTTGGGTCGCACCGAAGCGCTTGCCGGCCTTCAAGCTCGGGAAAGAGTTGAAGGAACGCCTCAATGAAGGTGTTGCAAACGGAAACGGCTCTGCCAACGGTTCCGCGGGCGAAAAGGAAAAATAGAGGCAGAACAAACAGCGAGGAAATCGGGTGGGGGAAAGCAACACCAAGGGCGGGGAAGTCTCAAAGCTTCCCGTAAGGCGACGAGTAAAAGAAGTAGTGTTCAGCCGTTATTCGGCCGGACAGCGACCGACGAGCTGGGACGATAGACGCGCAGGGATCGAATGCATCGTCACATCCGAAGGCGAAACAATTCTCCTCGAAAGCAACGGTCAGCAATCAAGCCCGGCTCCATTTTGGGAGCTGCTCCTCACAGGCAAACGTCCCGTTTCCGATTCAGATCTTCCGAAGCCGGTCAGTTCTCCTTCATCCGGGCTTCCTTCATCCGCTCGAGAGGCCTACACCTGGACCCTCTACGGAATTGGCAAAGGTGCACCGCTCGGTCGTTACGATTCCGAGTGAAGAGTCTCTGAGTGAGAAGAGCCCGGTGGTCAGGATTCGTCTCGTCGATGATTGATTGGGCGGCACTGTTTTTCGTTCGCACTTTGGTTGGACTTATCCGCTTCCTCCCAGAGCCGGCCGCGTATCCAATCTGTCGTGCCATCGTCGGAATAATTCTTCTCTTAATGCCGCGAGCGCCATCAGTCGCTCGACGCAATCTGGCGTTTGTCTTCCCGGAGAAATCCGAGGCCGAACGCGAAGACCTCTTCAAAAAATCCCTCCGGTCCCTGGCACGAAATCTTCTTGCTTACGCAAAGCTCCCGGACTTCGATCCCGAGGCGGCGACGCAAATGTCGAACATGAGCGTTGTCGCGGAGACGGTAAACCGGACTCGGGCTGAGAACCCGGGAGTCGGGATAATCTTCGGCACGCTTCATTACGGAAGTTTTGAGTTATTTGCTCAGTTTCACGCTATATTTCTTCGCCCGGCGCGGATTCTCGCGCGCGGATTCGACGGTTTTCCGAGGCTCGATAACTGGTGGTTTGCCAGGCGGGAGCTCTTCGGAAATCGGATTTTTCGGCGTAAAGGCGCGTTCGCAGAGATGTTTAAGAGTCTGCAGAATAATGAGGATGTGGTCATTCTTTACGATCAGAACGTGAAGCGGAATCACGCAACGTTCGTCGATTTCTTTGGGAAAAAAGCGGCGACGACCAAGGCAGTCGCGCTGGCATCAATTCGAACCGGTGCGCCGATCATTTGCGGCGCATTTCATGAACACTCGAAGAACCAGTATGAGGTGGTTTTCGAAGCGATCGATCATCGCGTTCGTGAAAGTGAAACTCCGGAAGAATCTCTGCTGCGAATCACGACGGCGATAAATTCAGCGGCCGAGCGCTTCATCCGTCTCTATCCGGAGGATTGGATGTGGATCCATCGTCGCTTCAAGACGCGTCCCGAAGGCGAACGCGAGGATTTCTACAGCTGAAGAATCCCAGCGTCTCATTGCGCTGAAACCTGATTCTCAGACCATTTTCGCTCTCTCTGTCCCATGCCCGATAAGGAACGTTATCGGGCATATTTGACAACGAGGGGGAATATATAGGCCCTCAGCAAATTCTTTTCCCTTCGCTGGACGGCCCGAACTGTGGTTCATTTGCCGACCGAAGCTGTTCCTTTTCAAGACCAAGAACTCTCGGAGATTACGACCATGCGCAAACTTCTACCAGCACTCGTGCTTATCGGTTCAACGGCGATTGTGGCTCCTGGCGAATCTCGCGCGGTTGATTACGAACTGGTGGTCGACACACCTCGGCAGCTAAGCAGCGTAAACGGCGCCGCTGACACGGTGAACGTCTTTCTCTTCACCAATCGAAGTTATTGCTGCAGCACATCTGCAGAAAATGCAATTGGCGTCCGCCTTGGAGCACCCAGTTCGACAGGTCCATTCACGGTGACAAGCCGCGGAAAGGACGATGCGCCCACTACGCGAAGCGCGTTGGTGGCTTCCGTTGACACAACCAAATGCCTCTACACGACGGCGAATACAACGCCGGCGACACAAAGTGTTTTTTTCACGATGCTCATCGGCGGCGGTGGAAACTCGGTCGGGACGAACGTGATTGCCATCTGCGAGGAGACATCGCTATTTGGCGGATATAATACCAGCGTCACCGATTTTAATTTCTTAGAAATCAACGTTTCGAATTCCACCTTCGCAGGCGGAGGTGTTGGCGGCACAACCGTGAATGGAACAGTTTTGTTGCGGGACGTAGTAAACGGAGTCTCTTATCAAGTGCCATTCACGGTGACGACAGATGCTGTTACGGGACTTGGACGTAAGGATATCGATATTCACACGCTGGTTGGGAACAAGAGCTTCGGTCCCGTGATCATCAACCACGATGGACCTCCAGGGGCCGTCGCGGCTCGTGTGGTGCAGTACAACATCACGTCACAGAACCCCCTCGATTTCGTTCCCGTTCTCGAGCAGCAGTTTGTCGCCCGCGGCAAAAGGCGTTAGACAGAGATCTCCAGACGTGCGAGCGCGGAGATCTCTCTCCGCACTCGCCGTAGACCCTAAAGGTTTGGTGTCTTTTCTGAATTATACAGGGAGAGGACTTGCTGAGCGGTCAGCCCGACGTTCGTGTAATAGACACGGTCGACGCTTCCGGTCATCCCGTGCCTCACCGTTCCGCCTTGCGAATTCGCTCCTCGGTCCGCTCCTATGCAGAATCGCCCGCAGCAGTCCGTGGCCACTGTGCCGTCGTAGAGAGTTGATCCGGCAACCTGGCCGTTTAGGTAAAGCGTCAAGGTCTTGTTCGCGGCGGTAAGGACATAGTGAACCCATTGTCCAAGCTTGACCGCTCCGGAAGCAGTCTTAAACAGCGCAAACTGCTTATTCGATTGAAGCGTCTCCGCTTGAACCATTCCATCGGCGAACACGAAAACTCCCGGCCCGTCGTAACTGTCCTGCAATCGTTCGAGAACCCAGACCGGCGAATAATTGTCGGCATTCACAATGGAATCGATTTTTGCCCATGCGGACACCGTAAAGACGGGCGACTGCATGTCCGAAGTACTTTCCGTAGAAAGGAGCGCTGTGCCGTTGAACGTGGCCGAGTCGCCTACCGAACCCGTCGAGAATGTCACACTGGTGTTATTTAGATTGACGGTGCCCACTGAATCGTTGACGTCATCGGCGAGATCCCACGCATGAAGCCACTGAACCGAACCGGAATACGTGTTCGAAACGATGTCGCTAGAGTCCTGAAACTGCGTCCCCATAGCCATCGCACGCACGGTCACGCTATACCCGTTCGCGCTCGTGAAATAGGTCCTCACCGGGAACTGATAGGATTGAGAAACCGCCGCCGTCGCGCCGATTCCGTAGAGAATGACGCTCGAGGGATCAGCCGGTTTGAGACTTATGGTGACCCCGGGCCCAACTCTCGAGGTGTCTTTCGGGGAAAACAGCGGCGGACTCAGTTTCTCAGGCACAAAACGATAGGTTGCGGATGCGACCCCGCTCTCACTGCGATATTCGTTGTGCACTGCGATGGCCTTTATGGTCTTTGAAGAGGTCGTCAAGTCCAAGGGGATAGCAGTTGTGTATGTCGCGGAATTCGCGTTCGGTGCTGTGTCGTCGAGTGTGTAGCAAATTCTCGTGTTCGGCGTCGCGCATGAGAGCTGGATGTTCGCGGTCGGGGTCGTCAAATTGCCTTCGGCCGGGTTCATTTGGGGAAGCTCCACGGGGAAGCTTTTGTGGGTGTACTGCGCAGTGGTAACCGGGCTAACGCCAAGCGAATCATGGTACTCGGAAACTGCTTTCAGAGTGCATGTGTTTTTAGATATTGGAAGCGCCACAGGTCCTGAGTATACCGTCGAGATTCCAGGCAGCGGATCCGTGCCATCGGTCGTGTAATACATGGTCGCATTCGTCGTTGCGCAGGTCATCGTCACGTTCAGAGTCGGATTTGGATAAGACCCTGCAACTGGAGCAAAAGTCGGAGGTAGGGATGCTTTTACACCGTTTGTGTCGTCGAGCTGAGCTTGCGTATCGATAATCAGTCGCTTAACGTCGGCTGGGGAGTAACCGTGATCGAGCCATGTTTTGAACCACGGATTGATCGGATTCTCTGGATGGCACAGCTTATTATAGACGATGTAATACCCAGAATAGAATGTCCAGACGTGCCAATTCCAATTTGAATCGACCGCGAGTGGAACGGCGTCGCCCGGTACGGCGGCCGTCGGCCAAACATTAAACGTGCTTGAAAAACCAAGCTTCGCGAGCTGTGTTTTGTTGATGATCTTCCGGAAGACCGTCTTTCCCGTATCCCAAGGAAAAATGTCTGCGAGATACCCGGTCTGCGTATTTCCTTGGCGCATATAAACTTTTGCGCCTGTTAACATCGGGTACCCGATAGCAAGCGGAGCCACGGTGCGATTTGCGAACTGATTCACAAGCGTGGGAGAAAACTCTGCGCCGAATAAATATTGAAAGGTTGTTTTGTCCGGAATGAGTCGAAGGACGCCATCCAGTTTGAGGAATATTTCCTGAGAATCAACTTGATAATAGACGTTTGAAAACATGGATTAGCATCTCCGGATTCAATGAGGCATAGGCCAAATTGGATACCGCGAGCCAACGTTCTGTTTCAAAAAACTGATCTTACAAAGGTCTCAATCGTTCTGAAGCGCAGATGAGAATTCCTGGCGCCTCAGCGGGGCGTTTTAAAGCGGGTTTCGCCCCCCTCTTCTGCCTGTCGGCTCGGTTGCTGTCGGTCTTGGGAATCGCACAAAGGCCGCCCCCAAAGTGAGCGGCCCCTTCCCTCTCGATCACCCGACTGGCCCTCTCGATCGCCCTACTGGCACGACTCGCAAATTTCGCCTCGAGCCGCAGCCTCAAGCGAACATTGTCGGACTTCGGCCTCTGTTGGCGCCAGCTTTCCTTGCTTCTCCTTCGGCCGCTCCAGTGTCGCCTTATCGATGCCGGATGCTGCTTTTGTGCGGAGGTAATACGTCGTTTTTAAGCCTGATTTCCAGGCGAGTTTGTAGATATGCGAGAATACTCGCATGTCGGTTGAGTCGCTGTAGAGATTCGTGCTTTGTGATTGATCGATCCACTTTTGCCGTTCCGCCGCACCGCGGATAATGTAGTCGACATTGATATCAAATGCCGTCGCAAAAAGTCGCTTTGTTTCGTCGGGGATGCGATCGATTTCCTTGATCTGGCCATCAAAATATTTGAGATCGTCAATCATTCGCCGATCCCAGATGCCCAACTTTTTCAGCTCTTCCACCAACGCTCGATTGAGCATGATGAAGTTTCCTGAAAGATTGCTCTCTACGTAGAGATGCTTATACATCGGCTCGATGCACGGCACGCTCGTCATGATATTTGAGATCGTTGCCGTCGGAGCAATCGCGAGAACATTTGAGTTTCGCATTCCCTGAGCCTTGATCTTCTTCCGCAGCGCATCCCAATCAAGTCGCACCGTTTTAGAGACCTCGATCGCCTCGCCTCGTTCCTTCTCGAGCAGTCCTACCGTGTCGATGGGAAGCAGACCTCGATCCCACTTGGAACCCTTGTAGGTCTCGTATTTCCCGCGTTCGATGGCGAGCTCGCTGCTTGCCTCAAAAGCGAAGTATGAGATCTGCTCCATGAGGGCATCGGTGAATTCCATCGCTTCGTCGGAATCAAATGGAAGTCGCTTAATGTAGAGGACATCTTGCAATCCCATGACCCCGAGGCCGATCGGACGGTGAAGCAGATTTGAGCGCCGAGCAGCTTCTGTCGGATAAAAGTTGATGTCGATGACGTTATCGAGCATTCGCACAGCGAGTCGAACTGTGGAGCGGAGCAACTCCCTGTCGAGTTCCCCACCCTTAAAGAAGCTCGGCAGTACCAGGGAGCCAAGGTTACACACAGCAGTTTCATCCGGTCCAGTGTTCAGCGTGATCTCGGTGCAGAGATTAGAGCTGTGCACTACGCCACAATGATCCTGAGGCGAACGGACGTTGCAAGGATCTTTAAACGTAAACCATGGGTGGCCGGTTTCGAAGATGGCGAGCAACATCTTTTTCCAGAGATCCAAGGCCGGAACCTTTTTCCCCCAGATCTTCCCCGCTTCTGCGAGGGCTTCGCAAAGTTCGTAGCGTTCTTTGAATTTGGCGCCGTAAATCTCATGAAGGTCAGGAACTTCACTCGAATGGAAGAGCGTCCAATAGCCTCGCTCGTTCACCCGCTGCATGAAAAGATCAGGGATCCAGCACGCGGTGTTCATGTCGTGCGTGCGGCGACGCTCGTCCCCCACGTTTTTCCGAAGGTCAAGAAACTCGAAGATGTCTGAGTGCCAAACCTCGAGATAAGCACACCCTGCCCCCTTTCGTTTTCCGCCCTGGTTGACCGCAACGAGCTGGTCGTTGTGCATCTTCAGGAAAGGAATTACCCCCGAGCTGAGCCCATTTGTCCCCTTGATGGCAGCACCAGTTCCGCGCACGGCTGTCCAGCTTCCACCAAGTCCGCCGGCCCACTTACACAGGAATGCATTCTCCGCAATTCCGCGATTCATGATCGATTCGATCGTATCGTCGATCCAATAGAGATAGCATGAGGAAAGTTGGCTCCGCCGCAGGCCGGAGTTGAAGAGGGTCGGAGTCGAAGAACAAAAGAGCTTTCGCCGGTAGAGATTGTAGATTTCTATAGCTGTCTCTTCCCGATTCTTTTCGAGCAGGCTGAGACCCATCGCGACACGCATCCACATAATTTGTGGCACTTCGAGCCGAACCTGTGGCTTCTTGTCCCGGTCGATGATGAGGTAGCGGTCGTAAAGCGACTGGATCGAAAGGAGATCAAAGTCGAGGTCGCTGGAAGGATCTAGCGCTTCAGCGAGTTTTTTCAGGTCGAACTTAGCGAGCTCCGGGTTTAGCCGCTCGAGCTCAACGCCTCGGGTGACGTAGTATTCAACGAAGTACCGTTCATGCTTTGCCTTTAGGCCGCCGATGCCGTCGAACACGATATTCCAGCCGAGAACCTCTTCGTAAATGTAGGTCAAGAGAATCCGCCCGGCGACGAGCGCATAATCGGGATCTTGTTCCAAAAGCGCTTTGGCGTTTAGCAAAATAGTGCGGTCAAAATCATCGCGAGAGAGACCACTCCGCACCGAACGCATGAGCTCCTCTTTTAACGCCTCGCGCGAGATCGGGAGCTGCAGGCCGGTGAGTGAAAAATCAAGTCTCGCCTCGAGCTCACGTGGGTCCCAGAGAAACGGTCGTCCGACACGATCGACCAGCTCAAGTCCGGCGCCTCGTGAAAAGAGTTCCTCCTGCTGGCCTTCACGTTGTGATCGTGTTTTCTCCGATTCGCGGCCAAGGTCGCGCATCAATGCCCGGCGCGCCCGATAGGCGATATAACGCTCCGCAACACGGAAGTAATTTGCCCGCATCAGCGCGGCTTGAACGTAGTCTTGAATGACTTCGATGTGCAGATAGACGGGCCGCTCTTGTCGAATTCGCTCCGCGACCTGCTGAGCGAGTATTAGCGCGGGACTGGGATCCTCACCGCTCGCCAGAAAAGCCTTCGCGATTGCCGCTTGAACTTTGGTGACGTTGAAGGGTGTAATCTGGTTGTTGCGTCGTACGACTTTCAGCTCACCGTCTTCTCGCCGCTCGGAAATCTTGATCGCACGACTGGTCGTGTATGCCTCGGCGGCATCGGGGTCCAGCCTATGCAAAGCCGAAACGACCGTCTCGCGAATTCCTTGCGTGGAGATAACTCCGACGGCTCCGCGATCGCGCAAATCGGCAAGCGTTTCCAAAACAGCACGCTCGACGTTCCGTCGCTCCGGAGAATCGAATAAACGAGCGAGCTGTTCATCGAGCTCTCCATTCATTCGACTCACCGCGCTCCCAAAAGTTACGGCAAGGCGACTATCCAGGAATGCCGCGCCGATCGAGTTCGCAAGTTTTTCGATTGAGAAAGGCTCGTGGTGATCCGAATCCTTCACGACATCCAGCCGAGGAAATTCAATCGCTTGCAGCACGTCGAGCCAGCGAAATCTTCGCTTATCGGATTTTTGTGCCAAATAAACGAGCGGTTGAATCTCAGACGAATGAACGATTTCTAGCATGACAGGCTTCCTCAACGTAATTCTTTGCGCAACCCACAATATTCTTTCTGTCGAGACGGTTCACCGGAACTACAGTTCGTCGTCAGAGCACACTTGCATCGCCGAAGATTTTTGATACTCCGTGACACGACCTTCAAAGAAATTCTGGCGGATCTTGATGTCCATCATCTCTGCCAGCCACGGAAATGGGTTCTTGGCGTTCGGGTAGAGCGGAGTGAGGTTTACCCCTTCCAGACGGCGATTCGCGACGAATTCGACATATTCGCAGAACTCGTCGGCGTTTAGGCCCACCGAATCCGATGGTAAGCAGTCGTTGACAAATTTCTTCTCGAGATCGACTGCCTCACTCATCGTCTTCCGAAGGTCTTCTTGAAACTCGGCCGTCCAAATAATTGGATTTTCAACTACGAGTTCATTGAGCAACTGCCGGAAAAGTTCAATGTGATTGGATTCGTCGCGCAACGTGTAGCGGAACATCTGACCGATTCCTGGTAGCCGGTTTTGGCGATACATCGAGAGAATCATTCCGAACAAACCGTAAAACTGCGTGCCCTCCATACATTGTCCGTAGACAAAGATATTCTTCGCGAACAGGCGCAGATTTTCCGGAACTTTCAGATCGACGTCGTTCCGGAGCAGTCGACTGTGGCGAGTGACAAAAGCATTTTTGTCTTTTATCGACTCGATATTCTCGAAGATCGCTTCGCACTCATGCGGGTTGATACCCAACGAGCTGATCATATAGGCGAGCGAATCAGCGTGAATGTTCTCTTCGTGAGCGTGTCGACCAAGAACGAGCTTTAACTCCGGTGCGGTCACCTTTTCACGGACCACGTGAATCACATTGTCTCCGACAATCCCCTCTGCGATCGCGAAGTAGCCGATGCCCATCTTCACAATCCAACGCTGAACGTCAGTCACTCCACCCTTATCCGGCGGCGTGTTCCACTGAAGGATGTCAGCGTCCATGTTGATGTCTTCAGGTTCCCAATGATTCGTCTTCATCGTCCGATAGAGCGTGAGAGCCCACTGGTATCGAACCGGAAGGAGATTGAACCCTTCGGTGACGCGACCGTTCACAACTTTTTTCCCGGCGAACGCTTCCTGCGCGCGGCGTGCATCGAGCGTGAAACGTCGGCCACCGACGTCGATTACGATCGTGTCTGAGCTTGGCGGCACATCAACTTCGATTAAATCTTTTTCCATACGAATGGAGGCTGCTGCCTCGGCTGCCGCTCCGCGCGTTACGCTCTGCGTATCTGCGATAAGCATTGCAGCTGCCGGCATACCCGCGTTTGCTTGTAGATCTTCTTCTGTTAGTTTTTCAGCAGTGTTTATTGACATGGTTTCCTTCCTTCCAGCACGCGCCACTACATATACCATGCCCTCGAAAACAGGGACACAATATATTGTGTTTCTATGGAAAATTTACGAAAAGAGTTTAGCGACCCGTAGAACCAAATCCCGCAATGTTTCTTTGGGTTGAGCCAAGGTCATCGAGAGAGTCCACCTTGCGTAATTTACTTCCCGTAAGGTGGGGAATGACGAGGAGCTGAGCCACACGATCTCCGGTCTTGAACTCGAGGAGATTCTCGCCAAGGTTGTGCATAACTACCTTAACCTCTCCACGATACGACGAATCAATCACCCCGGCCGTGCACGCCCCGGCTTTCAGCGCGACACTGCTTCGATCCCGAACTAAGCCCACGTAACCGATCGGAATACTGATGTGAATTCCGGTTCGGATCGCGACGCACTTTCCGGGAGCGATTGACACATCCTCAAGAGCTGGAAGATCGAAGCCGGCGTCGCCTTCGCGCGGCGCTCGGAAATGGAGACCTGCCGCCTCCGCCTCGGGACCGACAAAGATCGAAAACTCGGGCTCCTGCGAAATGTCCTTCAGCGTTACTTCTTGGGACAAAGCGCGAGCAGTATTCATTGAATCTCTCCGAGTTAAAACGCATCCAGGCGGCGATTCGAGTCTGCACTCGATCGCGAAGAAGATCAACTAGACAAAACAATTCGGGAGACGTTTTTCGAAGGAAAATCCAGCACGGAAATCGATCGAGATTTCGATCGGAGAAAACGAGATTCCGGGACGCTTGTTCTGGACTTCGGTGACGAAACGGAACGTGCAAAAAAGAAGTAAACTTTCGAGATGGAACTTCGAAACTCAGTACAGGAAAGTCGCAAAAAACATTTTGCAAATCACCAACGAGTTGACACCAACCAATTGTCTCGGCGGGATAAACATTCGCGAATGTCTCCCGAACCTAGGGTGAACGTTTTCGTTTCACCCGGGGCTCTCGTCTATCATCAGCGAGTCTACCGCAGCATCGTGCTTCAGCGAAGCATCTCCGCGGCCAAGCCCCCTCCTTTCCCTCCATTTCTAAACAGGGAAGAATTTTCTGCAAGGCAAAGTTCAGAATCCCCATACTGAGAGCCTGGGGTTCCTGCTGAAGAAGAGCGGTCTTTGGCCAACGCGCATGCCAAATACCCGGTTTCACATATTGTGGATGCATAATCCGGTCAATCGCCGACGTTCTGCTGCCCTGTAGTCGCCCCAGGAATGAGGAACGAATTGAGGCGACCCCGTCATAACAAGAGCAGGACTTCTTCGGATAGGACCGTTTTCCCCGCATGACTCGAATCTTTCTTAAATTCTCGGTAGTTCTCTTCCTCGGTTTCGTCGTGTTCACCGCCGATTTCGCCCTCGCGGAGCGGCGAAAAAAGGACGATCCGGTCCTCGACGATCACGGCCGCCCATATTTCCACGTCTGCGGGGCCGGCACCGAATCGGTGGGGGTTTCGGGGAAGCAGATGTGGTGCCGTCAGCCGATTCTGGGGGGATACCGACGCCAAGGCGGATTCATCGAGTGGTATGCGAACGGAAAGAAGCGAACCGCCGGAGAGTTTCAACGTGACCGGAAACACGGCGTCTGGATTCGTTATTATCCAAACGGCAAGAAGCGTGAAGAAATCGAGTACCACAACGGAAAAGAAATCCGGAAGACGAAATACGACCGGCGCGGAAAAGTGATCGATGCCTCGCTGACCGATGCTCGTCGGGCAAAGTCCAAAGAACTTACCAAGAAGCTGCGCGAAGCCCATTCCTGGCGAAAACCAAAAGAGAATCGCTAAACAAAGCATCAGCCTCGACCTCAGTCAGTTCCGCTTAATGTCTCACCACCTTCTCCTCTGACGAGGCGCCGGACACGCTTGAGTCGAGTTCGAGTTTCCGAAGCGCTAGCCGCATGCTAAATCGTGCTGATGAAGCAGGTACGACAGCTCGAACAAAACGTCACCCACATTACCTTTCCCGACCGTGAGATATATCTCGTCGGCACGGCACACGTAAGCCGCGCCAGCGCTGAGCTGGTCGAGGAGAAGATTCGCGAGCTTGCTCCCGAAACTATCTGCGTCGAGCTCTGCGCTCCCCGATATGAATCGCTCCGGAATCCGGATCGCTGGAAAAACACAGATATCGTTCAGATCGTGCGGGAAGGGCGTCTCGGTCCGATGATGGTCCAAGTTGCACTTGCCGGTTTTCAGAAGCGGCTCGCGAAACAATTCGGTGTGGAGCCGGGTGAGGAAATGCGCCGCGCTATAAAACTCTCCGATGATTTGGGGAAGAACCTCTCCCTCGTCGATCGTGAGATCAAAACGACCCTTCGCCGCGCCTGGAGCGAAGCCGGCTTCTTCAACGTCGTAAAGATGATCGCGTCGCTTTTGAGCTCTCTCGTCTCCTCCGAAGAAATCACCGAGGCCGAAATCGAGAAATTGAAGACAGGAGACGCTCTCGAAGGAGTGCTCTCTGAATTCAGCGAGCTTCTTCCCAATGTGAAACGCATTCTTATCGACGAGCGGGATGCCTACATGGCCGGGAAGATATATGGAGCCGGCGGGAATCGAATCCTCGCGGTCGTCGGCGCCGGTCACGTTCCAGGCATCACTCGGTTGATTGGCGAAGAGATCGACCTCGTCGCACTGGATCGGATTCCCCCGAAGAGCTGGAAGTCCAAAGCTCTCCAATGGAGTATCCCGCTCCTTTTCGTCGGACTCTTTGCGATCGCATTCTGGACCTCCGGCGTCGAGAAGAGCTTGGAGCTGGCGGGCATTTGGGCGATTACAAACGGCATTTGTGCCGGGATTGGAACGGCCCTCGCTTTCGCGCACCCGATTACCATCTTGTGCGGAATTCTCTGCGCGCCTTTCGCGGTGATTCATCCCATCATCGCCATAGGATGGATTACCGCACTGGTTGAGGCTGGCTTTCGAAGGCCGCGGATTTCTGATTTTGAAACTATCGCGGACGATATCCTCAGCGTCCGAACCCTCTGGAGGAACCGCGTCAGTCACCTCTTCGTCGTCATGGTGCTTTCGAATCTCGGAAGCATCGCGGGATCGGCGCTCGGTATTTATCTCGCGGCGCGGCTCGGCTGACCGCATATGGAGGAGCGATGAGCTACAATTTTCATCCCCCTCTCAGCTCGGCGCCAGCGGTTCTCTATACCGTAGCTCTTGTCATCGAACTATTCGCACGACTCTCGAAGAGTGAACGACTTCGCTTCGCCGGAACCGTGGTGTTCGTTGCAGGGACAGCGGTGCTTCCCGTAACCTATCTCTCCGGGCTGTGGAACTCAGAATTGCTCGCCGAAGCGGTCCGATCAAAAGTGGCGGACGGAATCTCACAGCACGAGGCTCTCGGCAGACTGTGTCTATTCCTCTCGGTTTTCCCTATCCTCTTTCGTTTGATGGAGGCGTTTGCGAATAAGCCGAGCCTCCGCCGCCTTTTCGGCTGGTTCTATTTTTTCTCTCTCTTTGGTGTTTCGGCGCTGCTTGCCGTGACGAGTTTTCTTGGCGGCTCTCTCGTGTTCGACGCCGGTGTCGGTGTTCGGCTTCCGTCAGTCGGTCCGGACGCTCTGGTTACCGCGACACCGACTCCATAAAATCGCGACGCAGAACGCGCAAAATCAAACGATTAAGCCGGGATGAGAGCTTCACCGGATGTAACCCGTCAAGCTGGTGATTGTAATACCTTGGCCAGAATTTCACGCCACGTTCGTAGAAGAGATGGGCTTCCGTTCGGAGGATCTCCTCGCCGCATGCCCGGGAGAGAACTTCGGCGACGTGGGGTATTGCAAGCTCGAGATAGACGCCATGCTTTGCAAACACGGCAAACATCGCCGAAGCGTCGGCTGCGCAGGCTTGGGGAATGTAGAGGATGTCAGAGAACCCATACACTGGATTCTCAGGATTCTTCGCACGGAATCGTTCGGGGAACTCTGCCTGCGCCGCGAGATACGGGACACGTCCCCACTCAGAGCCCCACCAGTACCACTCCGACATGGGTGCCGTGCGAAAAGGCTGATGCCAGACTTTGGATTTATCGAAACCGTCCAAATTCCAGAAATTGAGAATGAAATCATCGTGGAAGAGCAGATATCCCCGGGCAGATTGCACTTCGAACATTCGCGCGAAAATATTATAGAGATGAAGCCCACGCTCGATCTCAACTCCCGTCACCCCGCTTGCTGCGTCGTCCTCCGGCCCAAAAAAGCAAAGACGTGAAAACGGGTAAAGAGCCCGAAGAAAGGGGATATTGCCATAAAACGGATACGTGAAGGCAATTCCGACGAGAATGTCACTTAGGTATTCGACTCCGCCCCGGACCAGGGCCTCACCCAATCGACGGCTCTTTCCAGGTTCTGGTGACACGCTTATTATGGCAGCTTCCGCTCCCGCTCCGGTTGCCATACTGGAACTGCGGCGCCTTCCGCCTGCAGCGACCATCGCGCGAGCACGAACAGAAGGTCACTCAGGCGATTTACATATTTGAGAATCTGAGCGTTTAAATCGAGGCTCTCCTTCCGCAATTCGTCACGGTACCGGATAATCGTCCGCTCGGCTCGGCGGGCGACGGTTCTCGCGACATGAAGGTGAGCGGCGGAAAGCGTTCCTCCCGGTAGGATAAAAGAGGTCAGCTCGGGAAGGTGCTCTCCATATTTGTCACAGAGGCGCTCAAGCACCGTGATATGCGGTTCTTCAGCTCTCCACATCCCGGGATATTCATCTCCAACTTTTGTCGCGAGCTCGGCGCCGAGATCGAAAAGCTCTTGCTGAAGGTATTCAATGACCGGATGGAGCTCCGCTAACGAAGGGGGAAGTCCAGCTTTCGCAAGTCCGAGAACGCTATTCAGCTCGTCGATGTCTCCGTAACATTCAACTTGAGGCGAGGTCTTGCTGACCCGCGCTCCACCCACAAGCCCGGTCGATCCGTCGTCACCGGAGCGGGTATAAACTCGATTTATCTTGAAGGTCGTCACGTTCGCAGTCCCCGACGTTTCGCGCCTCGCGGGTCCCGGATTTCCGAGTCGACCGCTTTTCGCGATTTACCAAACTTAGGCTTCCCGGGTGAACTCGCTGCTATTCGCCGCCCGGAACGAGAGTCACTTCTCCACCAGAATCGAGCGAGCCCATATCAGACGGCGCCTCGGCACCTGGCACGTTCACGTTTTCAGCGGACAGCTCTTTTAGATAAAAGCCTCTCATTGGTTCTCGGGCCTGAACCACATCATTCGCCGCCTTTCCGACCGCATCCTTCTCCGCTTGTGAGTCCGCAAGGCGGTTTAACGCAATCAGCGCTTCGACGGTCACAAAACGAGAGCCATAAGCAAGCCCGGTCAGCTGCTTCCGAATCTCGGGGAGCTGCTGCTTGCCTTCTGCAAGTGCAATCCGGATGGTTTCCAGGGCAGCAAGCTCCACAACAAGATCATTAATTTCGACCTCCTTGATGGATTTTGGCCTTTGCGTGCTCAGGAGACTCGCCACCGGAAACATCCGCAGCGCCTCATACGCCTCATCGAACTTTTTCATCTTCGTAGAAAGTTTTGCCTGATAGAGCTTCGCGAACTTCCCGTAGACGTCATCGGAATACGACGTCGAGAGCAGCTTCAAGTTTTCGACCAAAGCAGGAGCCGGTTCGAAATTGACCTTTGCTTCTGAAGTTTTCTGATAATCACCCTGAACTTCACTGAACCGGAGAGCGATCTCGCCGGCCTTCTTTTGCCGAGTCGCTTGGAACTCTCGGAAGACGACGATGACGACGGCTCCGAGCACCAACGCCCACAAAACGTTTTGCCAGTTATTCGCCAGGACCCGCGCGATGTCATCATCGGAACCATCAATCGAGACCATCCGGCGCGCCAGCTCCTCCACGGTCGCTCCGCGCTTTATTGGTGGATGTTGTTTATCGCCTGCTGTGCTCTCTGCTTCCGCGCTCACCATTGCTCTTCCCGTGAAAACTACATTTTATATTTGAAATCTTCCGGATCCATCTCCGCCAGGATCTCGGCCCATTTTTCCTTATTGATATTCGTGAAAGTCGGGCGATTTGGATCGCCATCCTTCCCCTCAATCATCTCAAGCTCTTCCTGCCCTTCACCCGTAACCGGGATCATCGTCACCTGCGCTTCGGCGAGAACCTCGGCGGAGACGATTATCGGACAGTCCGAGCGCACCGCCAGGGCAATCGCATCACTCGGACGAGCATCTATTGTCTCAAGTCGCTCCCCGACCGCAATCTCTATGTTTGCGAGAAACGTGTTCTCTTTCAAACCGCTGACGAGGATTTTAATGACCTTCCCCCCGAGGGTGTCGATCACGCTTTTTAACAAATCATGCGTCATCGGCCGCGCGACTTGCACCTTCTTGAGTGCTGAGGCAATCGCCGTTGCTTCGGCGAGACCAATCCAGATGGGCAGGCACACGTCGGACTTCAAGTCCTTCAAAATGACAATCGGCGCGTTCGAGCTTGGGTCAAGCACCAGCCCGGCAACAAACATTTCGCGGTCTTCCGTCGACTCTTGTTCGCTCATACCTCGTTCCTAAGTAAATCTCCCCGTAGACCACGGGCACACGATTCTGAGACTCGAGCAGAAATCAACATTCCCGCCCGAATCTCGCGCTCGGGAGCTGCGTCGGCGTCCATGTGTCCGCGCAGTCCATTTCCGCAGCTAGCGGATGCCATTATATCAATTGAAGTGTTTTCGGGAATGCGCCCCCACGCAATTGATACACCGTGCGGGGTTTCAACGTTTCGCACGTGTTCCACCAAGACTTCCACCGGCTTCCCGACCATTCTAGCATTCTTTTCCGCGGATAGGCGATCCTGCAAGTCCTGAAGTCTCTGAAGACGACACTGCGCCACGTCGGCCGGGATTTCCGCCTCTAATGGGAATTCTTCAATCGCCGTGGTGTTGGGCCGGCGCGAATACTTAAATGAAAAAGAAGAGTGAAACCCGACCTCTTCGACTAGGGCCAATGTGTTCTCGAAATCCTCCTCCGTCTCCGTTGGGAAACCAACGATGATGTCCGTCGTAACGGCAATTTCCGGCCTATAGCTTCGGACCTCCTCCACTATCTCTCGGTAACGCGCTGTGCGGTAATTCCGGTTCATCAACTTGAGAATGCGGTCCGAACCGGATTGAAGCGGCATGTGGATATGCGGGGCGAGCGACGGAATTTCGCGGTAGAGCTGGAGAAACGGCGCCTTTACTTCCGCCGGGTGCGGGCTGGTGAAGCGGATGCGCTCTATTCCCGGCACCTCAGCAATTTGGCGAATAAGATTCTCAAAGGGAAAGCGGGGTGTCAGATCCCGTCCAAAGGAATTCACCGTCTGTCCGAGAAGCAGCACCTCCTTTGAGCCCTGCCTCGCCTTCAGAGTGACCTCGCGGAGAATCTCCGCCGGATCGCGGCTGATCTCCTTCCCGCGAGTAGTCGGAACAACACAGTAACTGCAGTTTTTGTTGCAGCCCCGCTGAATCGACACCAACGCACGAACCCGATTCGGTAGCCAAGCCGACGCCCCGGCCCCATCGAGCTCGGAAACACCAAAATCAAGCGGAAGATCCTCCCACTCGTCCCGGTAATCCACCGCGATCTGCCTGCCCCGTCCATCACGGACTGCATCCACGAGTGACGGCAGAAGCGAGACATTGTGCGTTCCCACCACAAAATCAACGGCGGAATTTCGCTTGGCGATCGTTTCTCCTTCCTGCTGAGCCACACAGCCCATAACTCCGACGATCATTTCCGGCCGTTCCCGCTTCAATTCGCGAAGGCTTCCCAGCAGACTAAAGAGCTTGTGCTCGCCCTTTTCACGAACGCTGCACGTGTTGATGACCACCAGATCGGCGTCCTTCACGGTGGACGCAGGCTGAAACCCCGGCGCAAGCATCCGAACGACCTTCTCCGAGTCGTACTCGTTCATCTGACAGCCGAAAGTTTTTACGAAAAGCTTCTCCATTGTGTATCGGCCTATCGCCCAGCCGCCTCGCCCCCGAGACCGGAATTCACGGACGGCTTATAATCCAAGACCCGCACATAAGGCAGAAAAGCTCCACCCGTGACTACGGGCACCTTGCGGTCGACATCGACCTTGATCTTCTTAAGCGCCCCAGGCTCAAGCACCGTACCTCCGAGGTCAATCACCTCCTCGCCATCCGCGAGAGGTTCGAGATTCCTCTTCCAGCTCGGCACCATCCCCGGAACCGAAAAGTAGATTCCAACGGCGAGCCTCACATTTGAAAGCCGCTCTTCCGAAGCATTTTCGATCTCTGCCCGGATCGCGTACTGCTTGTCGCATGGCGGTGCTCCACAACGCCCCCCAGTCTCCTCAAGCTCCGTCGCACGAAAGCCAATCAGGCTCTTCACCCCGTCTGCAGACGATCGGCCTGATACCACTGCCTCCGCCCCATTTCCAGACTCGGGGCTTCCGGAATCACCCCCGACCTCCCCAGCGCCCGCCTCACCATCGTCTGAAGAACCCGTTCCAGCCGACGCCTCTCCTCCATGCGATGGCTGCGGGCCAGGTTGCGGTTTCGGGGAGGCGATGTCGGCCTCAGCACCCCAAGCGACCTGGATCTGATATTCGGTTAGATTCTCAGCAGGGACCTTTAGCCGAAATAATAGGCTCTCGCCGGCTTCCAGCGTGTCCTCACCAACAATTTCGGACGCCCTTTGCTCTTGGACCTTCCTGATCGTGCCCGTCTCCAACCCCAAAAGCCTGACAATGAGTTTGGCTGCAGCAATCTCGGTTTTCGCAAGCAACTGGATGGTCACATGCAGATCGCCGCCCACAAAGAACGCTTGGGTCACGTCCGCCTGCACCGGAGCCTCGCCACCGAGGTCGGCGGTTCCCCTTTGACTCTTCGCACCGCTCGGATCACTTTGTTCGGAACCTTGAGCCTCCGGTTTCAAGCTGTCAGGGGCGCTCAAGGTCTTTCCGACCCCACAACCGGTAAGCAGCATGACCGCGGCAAATACTGCGAGCACCCTTCGCGTCAAGTAAGCGGCAGAGTCAAATCTTCGCTTCTCCCCCGACACTATCCGACCGGCGCCTTCTCGCCGTTTTCGGTCTCATCGCTCGGAAGAACGTCATTCGGTGCGATTTCGCGGTCCTTCAGGAACCATCCTCCTCGAAAGCGAAAGTATTCCCAGGTCTCTTTCTCAAACCGCTCCGAGACGTTCAGGCTTGCCTTCTTGTAAAAGCGGACTTTCACGTCGACGCTCGCGAGGTCGCTGTTCTTTTCGTCGAGGACAATGTCACGAACTTCGAGGTCAACCAGCTTCTCGATAACGCTCGCTTGGCGGAGCTTCCGCGACATGTCGCTCCGGGCGGAGGCCTCGATGTATTCCATATATCCGCTCCCGGTGCCCCAATAGAGCTCGCGATGGAACTTCGTAACTCGTTCGCTCAAGGCTTTTTGCTTGCTTTCGTTTCCGGCGGTCGCCAGGTCGAGAAATGAGAACACAGCGCATCCGCTCAGCATCGACGCAACAAGCATGGCATTCACGAGCCCGATTACCCACTTTCTATATGCTTTCATTTCTCTCCTTAAAATCCGTCCAATAGTTCATTCAGTTCTTCGCGGTCTTTTGTCGAAAGTTTATCCAACTGTTTCGGTTTCTGAGGTGCAGATTTAGCCGCTAGCTGCCCACGCGCAGTCCGCTCGTTCGGCGGCCGGCTATCATCGCTCTCTGCCTCACTCCTGGCAAGTTCGCGCCTCTCGGAATCGTTCGCTTTCTGGCCCTTCCCGTTATCCTCACCGCTGAAAAAATTGAGGAGGCCCGTCAAAACCCCTTCTTCCGATTTGCCGTCACCTCTGGTCCGGCCGCTTCGGGCAGGTTCGGGCTGCACCTTCACGACGTTCCCTTCGGTCGCCTCACCGCCTCGTTTCCGGCTTCTGCCAAGCGACTCAATCGATGCCCGAATCGACTTCATGTCCGGGAGAGAAAGGTTCGTCGGCGTTACCTGCTTCAGCAATCCTCGAAAACCGCCGTAACGTTTGTTTATCGGCGACAGCCCGAGCATCACGATTCCGACGGCCAAAAAAATGACGACTAGCCGGGCTCCCAGATTGTTGTTTCCGCCACTCATGCGCCACCTCCGTGTCGCGACTTTCATAGCATAGCTGCCCAACCCAAGAAGCCTCTAAGATCTGGGTTTGCCCGAGCTTTGAGATCGCCGCGGAGAATGTCTTTGACGTTATAGACAAAGGGGAAAAAGAAGTTCATATAGACCCCGGATTTTCTTGCCGCATTGAGAGGACGAACATACGAAATGAACGAGATTGATCGCTGGTCTATTCAGAAGACCAAGACCGTCTACGGGATTGAAAACTGGGGCGCTGATTACTTCGGAATCAACGACCTCGGACACATCACGGTCTCCCCGGACGGAGTGGATGGACCAAAGGTAGATCTCTACGACCTCGTCCAGGCGGTCACTGAGCGCGGTATAGAGCTGCCCCTCCTTTTCCGTTTCAACGGAATCCTCCGCCACCGCGTTCGAACGATTCATCGCGCTTTCGTAAACGCGATCGAGGAGCATAATTATCAAGGGAAATACTACCCGGCCTACCCGATTAAGGTAAACCAGCAGCGGCACGTCGTGGACGTGATCCGGAAGGTGGGCAAAGAAGTGTGTATGGGCCTTGAGGTGGGGAGCAAGCCCGAGCTTCTCGCGGTTCTCGCCCTCCATGACAACCCGGACGCGCTCCTCCTTTGCAACGGGTATAAGGACGCGGATTACATCGAGCTCGCGCTTACCTCGCAGAAGGTGGGCAGACGGCCGATCATCATTATTGAAAAGTTCTCCGAGCTCGCGCTTATTCTTGACATTGCGAAGCGGGTTGGGGTTGAGCCTCAGGTCGGTTTCCGTCTCCGTCTTTCAGGGAAAGGGGCAGGACGCTGGGAACGGTCGGGTGGAGATCGCGCAAAATTCGGCCTCACCATCGGCGAGGTGCTTCAGTGCTTCCATGAGCTTCGCCGTCACGAGAAGCTTGATTCTATTCGTCTCCTTCACTTCCACATTGGCAGCCAGCTCACGACCATCTCTGCGCTTAAAGATGCTCTCCGAGAAGGTGTTCAGGTCTACGTTCAGCTTCGTCGCGAATGTCCGAACTTGAATTTCTTCGATGTCGGCGGTGGGCTCGGGGTTGACTACGATGGCTCAAAGACCAACTTCGCCTCGTCCATGAACTACACCCTCGAGGAATACGCGCGAGACATCGTCTGGATTATCGACACCGTGTGTAGAGAAGGAGAAGTGCCGCATCCGGACATCATCACGGAGTCAGGACGAGCGACAGTTGCCCATCACTCGGTGCTCGTATTCAACGTCCTCGGGATCGCGAACACATTTCAGCGCCCGGTAGACCCGGCAGAAATCATGAAGTCCACCGAGGAGCCGCTGGTGAAGAACCTTGCTCAGCTCCTCGTCGACCTTACTCCGAAGAATTGCCAAGAGACGTTGCATGATGCCATGGCGCTTCGAAGCGACATGATTCAGCAATTCAATCTCGGCCTCGTTTCAATTCAGGATCGGGCGAACGGTGATGAGTGCTTCTGGGCTTTACTGGTCGCTATCGCACGGGCTTCAAAGGAGCTCCACTATGTGCCTGAGGATCTCGAAGCTCTTCCGGGTATGCTCACGGATACCTATTTCTGCAACCTCTCCGTGTTCCAATCCCTTCCGGACAGCTGGGCGATCCAACAGATTTTCCCAATCACCCCGGTTCACCGCCTGGATGAAGAGCCGTCGCGACCGGTCGTCCTCGCGGACATTACGTGCGATTCAGACGGAAAGATTGACCGCTTTGTCGACCTTCGTGACGTGAAGCGCTATCTCCCGGCCCATCCGCTTAGAAATGGAGAGCCGTATTATTTCGCCGCCTTTCTCGTTGGAGCGTATCAGGAGATCTTGGGTGATCTGCACAATCTGTTCGGCGACACCAACGCTATTCACGTAGAAGTCAGCCCAGACGGCCGCGTTGATTTTGCTCACATGATTCTCGGCGATTCTGTTCGTGAGGTCCTGAAATACGTCCAATACGAAAAGGAAGACCTCGTTGAGCGTTGGAGAAGCGCGCTTGAGCTGGCGGTAACGAAGGGGAATATCTCGGCTCAGGATTCTGGAGAGATCTTCCGCAAATTTTCGCAAGCTTTTGAAGGCTACACCTATCTGACTTCCTCCGGACCGGAGTAAACACTATGCGATTCCTTTGCACCCTTCGGAAGACTTTCGTAAAAAAGAACGGCGGGCGAAATGCTCTGGCGACCCTGATTCTTGCAGGATTCGCGCTTTCCTCTTGCGGTGGGAGCGGAGAAAGCACGAATGGTGGCGCTGGCTCGCGCCGTTTTGAAGTCCTTTTTGAAAACATTGCGACCAACGTTCCGCTCGTAACAAGCACCGGTGAGCGGCTGTCAATTGCGTTCTCGCCGTTTGTCATCGCGGTTCATAGTTCGCCGGCGCCGTTTTTCACTCTTTCGGCCTCAGCACCGGCAAACGGCCTTGAGGCATTCGCGGAAGATGGGGCGCCGCAGCAGTTTCTCTCCGCGCTGCAAACCGTCCCGGGCGTGTCTCTGATCGCCTTTGCGGCGACTCCCGTCGGACAAATCGGCACTTCGATTCTCACACCGGGAACAAGCTATCGTTCCGTGATCCAGGCCGAACCAGGCGATTTTCTGTCATTCATCACCTCATACCTTCAGGCAAATGACCTCGTGGTTTCCACGCCGGTTTCCGGAGTGCCTCTCTTTGACGCGAGCGGAGTTCCGGCAAACGCGAATCTGACGCTCGGCCTCCAGCTTATTGATATCGGAACGGAGCAGAACGAAGAACCGGGTGCCGGTCCGAATCAAGTTGTTCGCCAGCTCTCGCCGAATTCGGGTCAGACGACGAATGCGCCGGTTGGTCCGGTCTCTGACGGATTCCAATATCCGTCTCTCGGAGGAACGTTGCGAGTGACGGCCCGGCCGCTCGAGGGATAAATTCCTCTCTGTCACCGCGTCGCGCTTCCGTTAAGCTGATCTCCGCACGCCACGCAGGGAACTCTTCGGTTCTCCGACTCCCCGTCCCACCGCTCTCGACTGCTGAGTCTTTCGGCTCAGCCTTGCGAGCACCAGGGCTGAGCCGAGAGCAGAGTTCGACCTTGGACATGACTTTTAGAAGTCCGGAGCAAAAGTCAGCGCGGTAATTCTCGTCGTTTGAATTCCAGAGATGAAAGAGAGTTGAACCGGCATTACCGTTTCTTCGCGCCGAAGACCGAGGAGTATCTCTGTTTTTGAAACCTCTTGCGGTGCGCTGCATTACCGCGTCGAACACGTGGACGTCCCAATACTGCCAACCGGCGGGCATGGTCGTTAGCGGAGCGCCTATGACATATATCGAATGCCCGTTTCCGCTTCTTCCTCCCGGAATCGAGACCATCACGAGCTCCGGGGCGCAGGTCGAGCTGTCGTGGAAAAAGTCTTTCGATCTATCAATCTGCTCGCGCAAATAAAAAAGGCCGAGGACTTTCGTCCCCGGCCCTGTCTAAGCACCGAATATCGGTGTTTAGTTTATTGCTTTGCCGGTGCCAGGCCTGAATCGGCCGCTACGGCAGTCGCTCCGGAGTTAACCGAGAACTGAACACGGCGATTTGCAGCACGAGCCCAGTCAGTGTCTTCCGTGAAGAGCGGCTTACCTTCGCCAAAGCTTACTGGCGTCATTCTTGACGGGTCAACTCCCAACTCACTGAGTTCCTTGACTACAGCTTCAGCCCGGCGTGAGCCCAGTTTCATGTTGTATTCATCGGTGCCCTTGTAGTCCGTGTGTCCTTCGACCACGACCTTCAGGTTCGGAACTGTTGCGAGCAACTGGCTGACCTGACGAACACGGGCCTTGCCAAGCTGGTTCAGGTTAGCCTTGTCGAAATCAAACGCGACGTCCGGGAAATAAACCGAACGCTCTGACGAGTTCAGGCTGGCTTCGTCGCCGGCCGTCGGCTCGACGCCTTCACGTGGTGCCGGGTAGATTTCATTCATCGGAGCCAGCTGACGGCAATCCGGAATGACGTCAGTGTTGAAAAAGCACTCCGGCTCACGGAAATCGAACGGCTCGCGGTATCCGAAGAAGCTCTTCGTAAACGGCGTGCTGGAAATGAGATAGCTCATCGGCCGATAAATCCCTTCCCGCATTAACCATCCAACCGGATGGAAAATATAGGAAACCGTGCGGAGTGGATGAGACTCGCTCTCTCTCCATCGCGGCGCCTTATAATAGGTGTAGATCCCGTTGTCGCGCGGAAGAAGATCTTGGGCATTCGCCGAATCGACCACAGAGGTTCCGGCAACCGTCATGCCGAGCAGTCCGGCAACGACGAGCTTTCCCGTAACCTTATTTGCGGCGCTTGATAAAGTAGAACAGGGTGAAAACTTATTCGGTGAAATCTTATTCATTGGTATGTAGCCTCTAACTGTACCTTTAAAGCCGATCTGAAAATCCAGAAGCCAAACAAAGTGTGTATCCTATGCTTAGCAGTAACCGCAAACGGAGCAAAGATACTTTTTTTGTTTAACTCACTTGAGTCTATGGTTTTTTGCCCTTTTTGAGGATGACGCCGCACATCCGGACGGTTCAAAGATTCTGACCCCTCATGTCTCCCCTTAATTTAATTCCTCGAGGAGCCGATTTAACCCCAGAGGCCGTTTGTTGGAACACTACTAAATGACTAGGCATTACATCATTGGCGTGATAGTCGGCATCGCCGCAGCCCTTGTTGTCCTCCATCCGGGGGAGCTGGGAGCGTTCGTGGTTTTCCTGCCGCGACTGCTGCTTCTCACCACCGCATTGTTGTTGCCACCGAACGCGCTTGTTCTCGCAAACGTAATTTTTCTCCTCACGACGAGCACGTCCTTCGGAATCCACGCGGGAATTCTCCGGCTCACTTTTCTCTCATCCATGGTCGGGTTGTTTGGGCGCCTGCCGGTGTTCTTTTCGGCGGTCACCATCGTTCCGTTCGTATGGCTACTCTGGTTGGGATTCTCGGGTTTGAACTACGCGGGAGTGCAGGCCAAGGGGATGTTCCTCGATCTTGTCGCGGTATCAATCGGTGAAATTCTCGCTGTCGCCTTTCGCCGTCGATACGCCGGGTCGGTGTCAACCCGTCCGGATCCTGCGCGAGAGCTCCTCCCGTTCTTTGCATTCTTCATTCTCATTTTTGCCTGGCTGATGGTTCGCCCACTACTCGAGTTTGTCTCTCCGGATCTCGACCCGTTCAAAACGAGCGGTGAAAACCGTGCGCTCTACACATTCGTCAGCTGCTCCGTTCTCGGCTTTTTCTTCTGGGGGGCTTTCCGAGCACTACACCGTTCGCTCTCGAGACTTTTCGATTCCGCTGCCGAAGGACTCCTTCCCGATGCTTTGCAACCGAGCCGACGCCGTCCAGGCAACATTGCTTCGTCGGCCCTCTCACCGGCAACCCTGCCTGAAGGACCGCTTCCACCAGGCGAGATTTTCATCCACGTCGGGCAGCAGCTGAAGGACCTGTCTACGGAGTGCGGAGACCTTCGTCACCGGATTAAGCAGCTCAAACGAACGAGTCGGGAACTCACCACCGTGCTCGAAGACCTGCCGCACCCGACGCTCATACTCAACGGGGACGGGCTCATCGTCCTCATCTCGCCGTCGCTTCAGGCACTGCTCGGCGTAAATGTCGAGGAGCCGCACGGCACAAGCTTCCTCACGCTCTCAAATAGCGAGAGCCCCTTCGCAAAGGAATTCGTCGCCATCGTCGAGGAATGCTTCGAATCAGCAACCGCAAACGGAGCGTTTTCAAAGGTTGTCTTTACGAAAGAGCACTCCGGTGAATCGCTCAAGCTCACGATCGCAGCAAGCAATGTTTACCATGCGGACCTCGATCGCGAATCGACCATGCTTTCAGTCTTTGCAGAACGCACTCGACACGTTCAGGACTTCGCACTCGACTTGTTAAAGCCTCAAGTGGCGGAAATTCTCGGAAACTCCGCGAACATCGACAATCTTCTAAAAGGGCTGCTCGAGCAGCGGCTTGTCGCCCAAGAGCTTCCGATTTCCGTGAATCTCAAACGAGCGCTGGAACTCGTGATCGAGCAGGTTGAGAATACGCTCCACCTCGTTCCGTCTGCCCTCCTCACCCTCGAAGCGGTGAATCACGAGAAAGACCAAAACTCGGACCGCCAGCCATCTTTTGACGTATCCGTGCCCCGGCGGCCGTTCGGTGGAATTCTCCGATACTTGACCGGTTTGCTCTGCCACCTGGTACCGCTTGGAAACGTAAAACTGCGAATCAGCGCGGAAGAAATTGGCTCCGGAACCGGGACATTCGTCCTCGGCGCGTATCCCGGCCGATTTGTGAAGTTTTCGATCAGCTGTCCCACTTTCGACGGTGGAGAAGATCTCTCAAAATCCATGCGCGATCCGTCGCTGCTCGGAATGAACAAAGACTACGCTGAGATTGAATACCTTCTCTATTTGCTGAATCACCAGGCGAGAACCACCGAAGGTTTTCTCGTGGTCGCGAACGCTGGGGAGAAGGAGAAAAAGATTGAGCTCTTCCTCCCCGAAAGTCTTCGTCCGGACGAAGTGCTCGACGAGGCGACCAACGACATTGATTTTCTCGCTTCTCTCCGCGCAAACGCCGTCTTCCTGGGAGCCGATGCGAAACTCGCACACCAGCTGCAGAGCCGACTCGCGTCGATTGGATTTGAAATGGTTTTCAAAAGTATCGACGAGACGTTGACCTCCATGCTCCCTGCTATCGGCTTTGAAGGGATGGGCTTCATCCCAGAAGAGAACGAGGCGAAGTCTGTCGGAGGCGAAGAAGAAGCCGAGGTAATTCTGAAAGACGAAGTCAAACCCGAAGCCCGTCCGAAACAAATTTCATGGGGGGCGCGAAGAATCGAGCTCCTCATCGTTGAAATTTCGCGTCTCGACCCGGAAACCGAACGTTTGCTCGAGCTCCTTGAGTCCGAGGCGTCCTCGCGAACTCGATTCCTCCTTGTCCCTGAATCCCTCCGTTCGAAAATGGCGGGCCGTCAGAACTTTCGCGTTCTCGTTAAACCAATTGACGAGGGAATGCTCGAGGTCGAAGTGCAAGCGGCACTGTACGACTTTAATCCAGATGAAGAACCTGAACGTTCAGAAGACTCTGCGGTCGAAGCGTAAAAAGTCGCTCTCTTAGTTCCGTCAGATCGGGATCCACTTCCATCGACTCACATCTCACGGTTCCGGAAACACTTACCGTCGAGAGTGAAAACTTCATTTCAGACGGCATCGTTTTCCCGCACGGCATCTGCTTCGGATCGAACCGATATTCGCTCAACACTTTTGCCGTGCTGCCATCCTCAAGGAGCGTCTTCAGCTCCAGAAAGCGAATTCGGGGCTCCGACGAATCATCGAGAGTGAGATATGCCAACATCTTTCTCCCGTCGGGGAAGTCCTGCTCCACCGCAACTTCCTCCTTCGAACGCGTCTTCCGAAGAACGGTTACCGACCCCTCGGAGAGATCTCCCGGGTAGAAGCCGAGCATCCACGCGGCGTACTCATTCTGCGTGAGCGGAAGATGTGTCAGGCGGGCGATGTTATCCGGAGAGTTCGTCCCTAAGTAGGCAACCTGCTTGTCGGTGTCGAGCGCCACGAAAGATGTTCCCGTGACGATCACCAGGCTGATGAGCTTGTTAAACGAAGTTGCAAAGGTGTCGATTCTAAGGCTGGACGGCGCCTCATATACGACGGCCTGCTGAATATCTTGTCGCTCAATGCCCGCTGAAACCTGGACCGCGAGCTTGGACCGGAACGCATTCGGAAGCTTCTTCCATTCGTTGATTCTACTGACGACTCCGGCCCGCTCTTCTCCCTCCAGAGCCCGGTAGTCGCGAATATCCGGCAGGCGAATCCGTCCGCAGGCCGAGCTGCCGCAAAAGAGCAGGCACAGTAAACAGAGAAATCCCCTGCGGACTTCACGGCAAAACGCAAAAGTCACTTCTTTTCCAATTGCGAGGCGAGTTTTTTGAGGCGCTCACCGACTTCTTTGTCGTCGGATTCTCCTGCGTGAAGCAGCCCGCGTTGCACAACGTCCAGGGCCTCCTCTCTTTTTCCGAGCTTCTGAAGAACGACAGCATAGTGCTCGAGAATGACGGCGTCACTCCCGGTGATTCCCACCGCGCGAGCCAGCTCACGTTCCGCATCCTTGAATTTGCCTTGTCGGAAATACACCCATCCAAGACTGTCCAGGAAATATCCGTTATCTTTTTCCTCAGCGAGAGCCCGCTGGATCAAAGTCTCCGCCTCCTGAAGGTTCTGCCCCTGTTCGGCGTAGGTATAGCCGAGGTAATTCAGTGCATTTGCATTTCTTGGATTTAGTTCGATGGCGGCCTTCATCGAAGCAATAGCCTCGTTCTTTTTCCCGAGCCCATCGAGGATCGTTGCGAGGAGAAACTGATGAATGTCGTTTTTCGGTTCATTCTCGCAGAGCTTTCTCGCGGTTACTTCTGCCGCTGCCAAGTCCTCTGCTTCACGCTCAATCGAGAGCCGGAGTGAGAGATACTTGGCATCATTCGGCTTCTCTTTGAGGAGCTCTTCGACCATCGCCAGGGATTCCTGGTAGCGCTTGGCCTGTTGCAGCGCGAGCGATCCGAGAACCCGAGACTCTTCGTAAAACTCTTGCCCCTTTTCGAACTTTTCAATTTCTTTCAAGCTCTCGGTGACCTTGCCCGAACCGAAAAGAGCAGACGCGAGATAGTACCGTGCCAGCGAATTTTCTGGATGCTCCGCAAGAACAAAATTCAGATCTCCGATAGCGCCCTCGAGATCCCGCCGCTGAATTTTAATAAGAGCGATTCGAAGCCGCATTTGCGACGGATCCTCTTCGAGTCTTCCGGCTGCTTCAAATGCTTCTACTGCTTTATCGAGATTGTTGTTTCCAACGAGGAGCTGCCCGAGCAGATTTTCGGCCTGCGCGTTTCGTGGATTCTCCTTGATGACTTCCTCACACAGCGCGATACCTTCGGCGAAACGCTTCTGAACGCCATAAACCCTCGCGAGATCCAGCTTCACGGACTCGGCATCGGGACTGAGCTTTAGCGCTCGCAGATAGCTGGCTTCCGCCTCGGTATGTTCTTTTCCCGCCTCGAGGATACGGCCTAAATAATAGTGGCCCAGAAATGAACGTGGATTCTTGATGAGAAGTTTTTTGAGAGTCTCTTTTGCGGCGCCGAGATCGTCCTGCTGCGCCTCCAAGCTCGCGACCATGATGAAGAGCTCGTCCGGAGCTTTGGCGCCTTGTAATGTGGCAATCCGCTGATACGTCCGAATCGCTTCGCTGAGATCGTGCTGCGCAGCGAGAATTCCCGCGCGGAGCTCAAGGAGCTCAAGGTCATCCGGTGATTGCTTGCTTGCCCGGTCGACTTCCTTCAACGCGTCATCCAGCTTTCCAAGCCGCACGTATATCTGAGCGATGCTTTTCCGGAGGGTCGGCGCTGGTCCTTTCTCGATTCGCGCCGCCTCTCGAAAATGCTTCAACGCATCATCGAATCGCTCGCCATCAAGTGCAATCTGCCCGAGGAGAAAAGCGAAATGTGCCTCCGACTGACGGCTGACCGACCGATCAGGAGCAGCGGTACGGCCTTCTTCTTCTTCGATGGGCGATCGCGGCCCGAGAACCGGCGTGACCTCCGGCTTTCTCGCAACGCACGAAGAAAGTAGAACGGCGCAGAGGGGTACCGCTGTGAAAATTCTCGGAAGATTGATTCCCTCAAGGAATGCGCTCCGGCGCCGGAAAGAAGTCATCATGACCTAGATTCTCCCGAGGAAATCTCCTCAACGAGGGATATCTCCCGAACATTTCCAGTTCCTGCCTGCTGCTCCCCAGTCAGCTGATACCCACGGAGGGAAAGCGGCGACATCTGAATTCTCGCTGCAAGGCCCCTCGCGTTTGCGGCGACACGGCTCTGAGATCGAGTTGGTCCCGTCTCGGCAGAAGGCGCGGGAGCGGTTCCCCTTGCCGGCTCCGGACGTCGAGACTCGGAAAAGTTGCCAGTTCCCTGGCTCCCGGTGCCCGGCGAGACGATCTCACGATGCTGTCCGGCTCGAGGTGCACCCTCTCGCCCGGGGGAGACAGCGGTTCGTTCCGGCTCCACGGGAAGGGACAGCTCGTCGCTGACTCTCCGGCGGATTTCCCGTACCGCGACCATCATTCCACGAACTGGAAATGGAGCTGGTGAGCTCCCGCCCGCCTGCCCAGAGTCGCCCTGGACTCCCAGTCCGCTCTCGCTTCGGGGGGGCAGGGAAAGGGCGTGTTCAAGCAAGTCTAATAAACTGACAATATCTTCAAGAGAGGATCGGGTCATTCGAAAGTTCCACAATAGTCTTTAATGATTGCTCTTCGTGTTGCATTTTCCCGAGCTTTTCGAAAGGGATGGAATTCCGACCTTTAGAAAGCCCTTAAATTTGCGCCCGCAAAGCTATGTCTCCGGTTTCCCAAGAACGTTTGCAGGAATAATACGATTCCTGTATAGACCCGCACCGCTTCGTTTTCCAGCGAGTTGATGTACATCTCGCAGGGCGAAAGCAGCATAAATAGATTTTACACGTTCTCCGGCCATTATGGCGATAATGGTGCCGGGTACTGAAATGTCGGTCGTGTTTGAAGGAGTTGAAAGAGTCGATGATTGAGATCATTGTTGGGCATAATCTCGAGAAGGCAATGCGGGTGTTAAAGCGTAAGCTGATCCGTGAAGGCGTTTTTAAGGAATTGAAGACCCGCCGCTTCTACGAGAAGCCTTCCGAGCGTCGCAAGCGCAAGGAAAAGGAAGCGCAAAAGAAGCGCCGCAAAGAGATCGAGCGCAGCCGCCGCTTCGCTGGATAGAGCAGCGCCGAGCGCGATCGGCGGTTCTAAACCGGATCGCGCTCTGTTTTATGATTGTCTTTCGGGCATTCTCTTTCGGGAATTTGGCAGTCACTTTTAGGCACTGTCACTTTTCTCGGCGTTTTCATGCTGTGTTTTGATTCTGTGTTTTCTGACGCTTGGTTTTCCAACACGGTGTTCCGGCACTAGCTTTCACCCCTCGATGACGCTTTCTCCGCAGCTGCCGAAAAACGCGACATCCCTGCTTGCCTCTCTTCACATCAAGCGGATAGACTTCCTCCAGTTATCGGCTCCCCATTCCAGGTCCTGGTGAGCATCAAAATTCCGATTCTTTTCCGGTATATATTTAGGGAAATCATTGTTCCCTTCTGCTTGGCGCTTGCCGTGCTCACGGGAGTGCTCTTCATCGCCCGCATTCTGAAACTCGTCGACCTGGTGGTCAACAAAAGCGTTCCGCTCTCCGATGTCGTTCTCCTCTTTTCCTACGTGGTCCCCTCTTTCCTCGAGATGGCGACTCCGATGGCCGTCCTCCTCGGAATACTCCTGGCTTTCAGCCGTCTCAGCGCCGACAGTGAGCTCGTCGTCATCCGAGCGGCCGGTGTCAGCTTCCGGCAATTGCTGATCCCGCCGGCGATGTTCGCCGTGGCGGCAACGGTCTTTTGCTTGTTTGTCTCATGTTGGATCCGCCCCGCTGCGAACTACAAGCTCGGCCTTGGGATGTTCCAGATTGCCAAGGATCGGGCAAGCGCCGGACTTCCGTCCGGAGTATTTACCGAGTTTGGGCCCCTCACGATGTATGCCGAACAGGTAGACCCAGCGACAGGGCATCTGCAAAACGTTCTTATCTCAGACAGAAGGGACGCGGCGATGCCCCGTAACTTCTTTGCGCAGTGGGGAGAGATGCTCTCCGACGCGGCCACACGAACTGTGTCACTTCAGCTCTTCCAAGGCTCGATTCATGAAGGTGCCGGTGAAAGCTTTACCGTTACAAAGTTTACCATTAACAACATTCGCGTCCCGCAGGATGAGCTTCTCGATCCGGGGGAGAACCGGTCCGGCCGAATCAACGAACTCACCATGGCCGAGCTCTCGGAGCGAATACAGACTTTGCGCGATAACCCGTCGAGGTCCAGTGAGGACGACAAGCAGCTCGGCAGGGCCCAAGTGGAATTTCACCGCCGATTCGTAATTCCCTTCGCATGCATCGCCGTTGCGCTCCTCGGAGTTGCCCTGGGTGTCCAGCCCGCGCGAGGCACGAGAACTTGGGGCACGACGGCAAATATTGTTCTTGGGATCAGCTGCATCATTCTTTATTATTTCGGACTCGCGGTGGCCTCTGCGCTTGCCGAGCAGCCGAATGCTCCGGCGGCGACTTTTCTCTGGATACCGAACGTTCTCGTGCTCTTCCTCTCTTTTTATCTTATTCGTCAAATCGAGACTGAGCGCTGGCAATCTGTTTCGCATGCGCTCGGCGATTTCTTTTCAACAATCAAGCGCAAAGTATCGAAGGCTCCGCAATGACGCCGGCGAAGATTCTCGATCACTTTTTTCCTGGAATACTTCAGCGTTACGTTTTGTCGCGCTTTCTCTCGGTGCTCGCGACTTGTTTGCTCGCTTCCGTTTCCATATTCGTGGTGTTCGACATCTTCGAGAAAATCGGAGTTTTTTTGAAGGAAGGCGCGCCGCTCTCATTGCTTCTCGCCTACACCGGGTACAAAATCCCGCTCATCGTGCAGTTGATGATGCCAATCGCGGTGCTCGTCGCCTCAATTCTCAGCGTGGGAAGACTTTCACAGCTCTCTGAGATCACCGCCATGCGTGCGGCGGGGCTGAGTATCTGGACCCTCGTTCTCCCCATACTTGCCGTCGGATTTTCACTTTCGCTTCTGTCGTTCGTGCTCGGAGAAACGGTTATTCCCTATGCCACGCAGCGTTCGGAGGAAATCTATAACTTAGACGTGCGACGAAAAGCCGAGAAAGGCACCGCGAGCCGGAACAATTTTTGGTACCGAAGCAAACGTCGGCTCTTTAACGTTGGGTATTATGATTCTCGAAGCTCTACCCTCCATGAGGTCTCGATTTTCGAGGTGGGCGATAATTTCTCCCCCGCTCGGCGAATAGACGCGAAGACCGCTCATTGGGGTGGAAGCTCGGGAATTGGCTGGACGATGAAAGATGTCGTGGAAATCACCGTCAATGAGGAGGGACTTGCGGCAACCAGCAACTTCCGGCAGATGCCGCTTATCATCGAAGAGGTGCCCGCAGATTTTTATAACCTCGAGCGCCGGGCCGAGACGATGAGCTACCGGCAACTGAAGCGCTACGTGAAAAAACTCTCGACTGAGGGCGTCTCCGTGACGGGCTACCTCGTCGATCTCGCCGCCAAGGTTTCCTTTCCTTTTGTGAACCTCGTGGTTGTCCTCGTTGGATTCCCGTTTGCGCTCATCTCAGCACGGATGGGCAATCTTACTCTCAGCTTCATCTACGGAGTTTCAATTGGGTTCGGATACTATGTGATTCACGCTCTCTCGGTGTCCCTGGGAAGCGGAGAGCTCATCCCGATTCAGCTCGCTGCGTGGAGCGCGAACATCATTGTATCGAGCATCGGCCTTTATTTCATGGCCGGCGCAGATTGGAAGTAAGGACGGCGACACCCGGCTGATCTCGACTCGCCTTTCTCCCAAGTGCCGTCCAGTTTTTTCTCCTCATCCTTCTCCTAATTCTAGTGCTCCGCTTCCTCCTGCACCAGAACCCTCTTCCTCATCGTTCTCGGTCCGAATTGGATGAGAATCGAGACTCAGGAACAGGAGTTAGGTGCAAGTGGATCAGAAGGATTACGTTGAGGAGAAAGAGAGGGAGTTTACGAAGGGAGCAATCGAAAATTCGAGAGCTCCCCTAAACTTATTCTACGAGGCAAGAACCCTCAACTCATCGCATGGGAGAAATCGTTCTCCGTATTTTCCGGCGAGCTGTTCTAGCCTTTGGATAACCACCGGCAATCCCCGGTCGAATGCGTAATGCAATACCCCTCCGCGAAATGGAGGGAAGCCGCAGCCCATAACGGCGCCGAGATCGATTTGATTTGCGGCCTCTTGCCCGGGGCGCCCGGCAACGCCGCTCTGCAGACAGCGGACCGCCTCGTTGACCATCCGAAGTATGAGGCGATCGCAAATATCTCCGGCATCACTTTTTGGAACCGATGGGAGCGACAAGGCCGACTGCAGAGTCGCATCCACGTGCTCTCCACCGCCCTGATAGACGTAGAAGCCTGAGCCGGTTTTCTTCCCCTTTCGGCCCATCTTGAGGAGTGTTGCCGCATGATTCGGTGAGCTGAATGATTCTCCGTAAGCGTCCTTCATGATTTCAGCAACACGAGCGGCGACATCGAGACCGACCTCGTCCAGCAAACGAAGCGGGCCCATCGGCATTCCAAAATCTTTTGCGGCACGATCAATTTGCTCGACCGAGAATCCTTCGGAAAGGAGCACTCCCGCTTCGGCTAAATAGGGCGTCAGTATACGATTCACCAGAAAACCTGCTCCATCCTCGACGATAATCGGATACTTTCCGACGGCAGCCGCAACAGCGGCAGTCACGAGGAGGGCACGTTCGTCTGTTCCCTTTCCGCGCACGATTTCAACCAACGGCATCTTCTCGGCCGGATTGAAAAAGTGCATGCCGATAAATCGCTCAGGACCTGGAATTCCTTCACCCAGCTCGCTGATCGAAAGAGAAGAGGTATTGCTTCCGAGAATCGTGGATTTCCCGGCCACGGCGGCAATTCCCTGGAGAAGCTTTTTCTTGCCCGCCATATCTTCAATGATGGCCTCAATGATGAGGTCAGCCGACTTCGTCTTTTCGAGTGAGGATTCGAAAGCGATCGAAGAAAAGATCTTCTCGCGCTTCGACTCTGAGAGTCTTTTGTTTGAGTCGAGAATCGAACGGATTCGCTGCTTGGAAGTATTCAACGCCTGCTCGGCCGAGTCGACCACGCAAACCTTATACCCCTTCGATGCGAGAACGGCTGCGATTCCGCTGCCCATGATTCCAGCACCGACGACCGCCGTCGAAAGGCCGCTTGCCTCCTCCTTTTTCGTCTTTCCGATTTTCTGGGCGCTCTCGGAAGCGTGGAACATGTGAACAAGGGATTTGCATTCCTTGCTTGCTATTAGTTCGCCTAAAACTTTTGCTTCGAATGCATACCCGCGCTCGGTGCCCTCGGTGAGACCACAAAGCATGGAATCAATCGCCCTGGGCGGTGCCGGATAAAATCCGCCGGTTTCCTTCCCGACCAAAGCCCGCATTCGCTTCACGACAAAGCCGCGCACCGGCGCGTTGTAGGTCATAAGGCGCTTCCCGATCGGGAGGGGGCGCACAGAGGCCGAGGTGATTCCCTGGGAGGCAAGCGATTGAGCGAGGGCCACCGCTTTGGCCTCCAGCTCCGAAAAGGCGTTTGGGCCGTCGGGCACAACTTCGTCGACAAGACCGTTTTTCAGGGCCTCTACGGCCCCGAGAAGGCGTCCTTTGAGGATAAGTTGGGCCGCCTGAGGGAATCCAATCAGTCTCGGCAGACGCTGAGTGCCTCCGAATCCGGGAATAATCCCCAGGCGGACCTCCGGCAGTCCGATTTTCGAAGATTCCGCCCCACTGATTATTCTCCGGGTGCAGGCAAGTGTCAGCTCGCATCCACCGCCCGCACAAGCCCCCGAAACCGCCGCGACCGACGGGATAGTCAGGTTCTCGACCAGCTGAAATAGGCGTTGCCCCTCCTTGGCGAGACGCTCGCCTTCCATGGGATCCGTGATTCCACCTATCGCGGTGATATCCGCTCCGGCGCAGAAGCCCGAACGGTTTCCGATGATGACCAGGCCTTTAACGTCTTTATTCGCCCGAATCTGGGTCAAGCAGGCCTCGAACTGACGCATGCGCTCGGCGTTCAAGATAGCAATCTTCTCTTCACCCCCCGCGAGTTGAAGAATTGCGATCGGACCTTGAAATTTTAGGGAAACAAGCTCTACCATACACCCAGTTGCAAATTATCTTCTCACCGGACTCGTCTCATGTAAGACTCGATCCGCTTGAGGTGCTTTAGCTAGCGAGATTCATTTATGGTTTCAAGGATATATTTCCTTGCGGCGTTCTTTTGTAGTTGTTCCGCTCTACTTTATCAAACGGAAACCACGGTGCCCGGCCTGCTTCTCGCCGGCTGGGTTCAAACCGCCCACGCCGCAACGGCAGCTCCGGAAGCCGGAGGAGCTCTTCCGGGTTCGGCGGAAAAGCCGTCCTGTGAGTGTCCGCCTGAACCCGACCTCGAAACGGCGTTTGATCAAGCAAACCTCGTCTTCGTCGGGCGAGTCGAGCAGAAGCAGACTAATCCGCTAAAGAAAGGTGTGGTTCAGGTGAAGTTTCTGGTCTCTCGGAAGCTGAAGGGCTTTGAGGAGGTCCAGAGCCCTAGCGTCCTTGTCTACACTCCAGACCGCGCTGAAACAGCGAAGCCCGGTGAGTGCGGTTTCGATTTTGCGATGAACGGAGAGTATCTCGTTTACGCGGAAGGAACTCTCGCCAACTTTCGAACCACAGCTTGCACCCGGACGAACCTGCTCGACAAGGCGGCGATGGACGTCCAACGCATCATTCGCCTTTATCCGCAGGAATAACTTTCTCGGCAGGAGTCATCCCCGAGAAATCTGCGTTCCCCTCCGAGGGCTATCAAGACGCCACAATAAAAAATCCCCTTGGAGGGGATTTTTTATTGTGGCGTCGTGCCCGCCTTGATTGAAAGTGGCGCAGTTCATTCGCGGCGATTAGACCGCGAATGAACTGCACGCAAAACTAGAGAAGCTTTTTGAAGGCTTCTGCGAGATCCGTCTTCTCCCAGCTGAAGCTTCCGTCAGCTCCCGGCTGCCGGCCAAAGTGGCCGTGTGCAGCGGTTCGCCGGTAGATCGGCTTCATCAGATCAAGTCGCTTGATGATCTCTCGTGGCGCAAAGCTGAAGACAGCGCGAATTTCTTTCTCAATCTTCTGTTCGTCGACCTTGGCCGTACCGAATGTGTCGACGAGAATCGAAACTGGCTCTGAAACCCCGATCGCGTACGCGACTTGAATTTCACACTTCGCCGCAAGGCCGGCGGCGACGATATTCTTCGCCACATATCGCGCAGCGTAAGCAGCCGATCGGTCGACCTTGCTCGGATCCTTCCCGGAGAATGCTCCACCACCGTGTCGGCTGTATCCGCCGTAGGTGTCGACGATGATCTTTCGACCGGTAAGTCCCGCGTCTGCGTTCGGGCCTCCGATGACGAATCGTCCGGTCGGGTTTACAAGAAACTTCGTTTTGTCGCTCAGAAATTTCTCCGGAATGACCTTCCGAACAACTTCCCTCACGATGAACTCGGACAATTCCCCGTGCTCAATCTCAGGAACGTGCTGGGACGATACAACAACAGTATCAACGAACTTCGGCACCCCTCCTTCATAGAGGACCGTAACTTGGGACTTCGCATCCGGACGAAGGAAAGGCGCCTTTCCTTCATGACGAAGCGCAGCGAGCTTTTCGACGAGGCGATGGCTCATGGCAATCGGAAGCGGCATGTATTCCGGAGTCTCGTTACAGGCGAATCCGAACATCAGACCCTGGTCACCAGCGCCTTGGTCCTGGAAGAGACCTTCGTTTTCCGAAACGCCTTGGGAGATATCAGGGGACTGCTTGCTGATGTTGCAGAGAACGGCAACGGTGGAGGCATCGCATCCGCACTCAGGAGAGGTGTAGCCGACACTTTTCAAAGTTTCGCGGGCGACCGCATCGTAGTCGACAACCGCCGTGCTGGTGATCTCCCCGGCGAGCATTACCATGCCGGTCTTCAAGAGACATTCACAAGCAACTCGGCTCTTGCTGTCCTTTTCGAGGAAGGCGTCTAGGACCGCGTCGCTGATTTGATCAGCCACCTTATCCGGATGTCCTTCGGATACGGACTCCGAGGTAAAGAGATGGCTGCGGGATGTCGTGCTCGTACTTACCATTGTTTTCTTCTCCACTTCATTCACTTAAAAATATACGGCTCATGTCTATAGATCGGTCCCAGAACTGCGCTCGCGAGGCGCGCGATCCGGCCCTGAAACTCGGAACAGGCCACGACGCTCCGCTCGGTAACTGCGCGAACTCCGTTCCAAAACTTTGAGAGAGATTTTTTGAAAAACTGGGAAAATCGAAGGTGGGGAAAAACCTGCAGATTGGCCGAGGCCGCCGAAGGTTGGCGCACCTGGGCAAGAGTGGGCACCGTAGGAGGTGAGCTGCCTGAACCCAAGCTTCTCAGGATCTCGCCGAACGACCGAAATCCTGCCCGTCCAACCCACGCCATTCCGACCGAGGATCGTTGCGCCTTCACGCGGTCGATTTCCGCAAACGGCAAGCACACACTTCTATATTCAAGAAGCACGGCTTGAAGACCAGCAAATTGCCCGCTGAATACCGTTTGGCTCACGTGAAGTACCTATTGGCCCGCTTTCGACGTTTATTACACATGCTCCACCCAGACTTTACCCTCGACAAACGCAGCCGAACTGTATCAAGGCTTCGTGGGGCAAAAACCCCCTCGGGTGGAGGAGATATCTAATTGTTTAGTACCTATACCGAGAAATCTCTTCGGGTCAACCCTCGTCCTGGGTGAGACCGGGATGGTTCCCCAGACCGTAACGGGGCGTGGGACGGGCGAGTTTGACTCGCAGAAGAGGACTGGGAATGTCGAGGAGCGGAGTTCACTGATGGCAAATGAGCGCCGGAAACATTTCCCGGGACGAAGTATTGCTTCAAAATCGATTTTTTCAGGCCTTGCTGATGTCGCGGTGACGTACGGTGGGCTTCAAACCCTGTTTCTGGAGAAAGCCGGCAACCTCTTCGGCGAGCGCTACACTCCGATGCTTGCCCCCGGTGCAACCAAGGGCCAAGGTCGCATAACGCTTCCCCTCCTTTTGGAAGCGCGGCACGAGGAATGACGCCATGTCGTTCACGCGCCGAAGCATCTCGGTGGCATCTTCGCTCCCAAGCACCATGCTCTTTACATCGGGGTCCAGGCCGGTTTTTTCCCGAAGCTCATTCACAAAATAGGGATTGGGGAGAAACCGTACGTCGAAAACCAGGTCTGCGTCGAACGGTATTCCGTATTTAAAGCCGAAAGAGACTATCGTGAGTTCAAGAACCGGCTGAAAGCTCAGCATCTCTTGAATCTGCCGTCTCAGGTCATGTGGTGAGTCGGAGCTCGTATCGAGGCATCGGTCAGCAAGGCTCCTGATAGGAGCAAGTAACTGGCGCTCGGCATGAATGGCATCTCGAAGGACGGTCAGCTCAGGTGAAAGTCGGCGCATCGGATGCGGGCGCCGTGTCTCGCGAAATCGTTGGATCAGAATCTCATCACGCGCGTCCAAGAAAAGCACGAAGACTCGCATCGACTTCGACTTCAGCTCTTCAATGCCTCTTAAAACTTCCGCCACCGCCGTCTGAGTGTAGCAGTTCAAGAGCAGCGCGTACCTCTCGGAACCGGACGCGGGCTGAATCTTCGAGCTTTCAGCCGTCAGATACGAGAGGAAATTGCCGACCAAAGGAACGGGCAGGTTGTCGACGCACGAGACGCCCGCGTCCTCGAGGGCACGGAGCACGGTCGATTTCCCTGCTCCTGCGGTACCGGTGATAATGATGAGCTCAAGCGAGTTCGAAAACGAGCTCACGTCTCAATCCGCTTCTCGGATGTGTGCTTGTGCGAGACGAGCTTCTCCTTCTGCTTGCGAATCTGCGTGTCGACGGTTTCCATCACACGGTCGACTGCCGTGTAGAGATCTTCCGTCGTTGATTTACTGGAAACTTCAAAGGACCGGGAATGCAATAGAACTTCCGCGGTGTGATCCCGCTTCTCGACCGAAAGGATGACGTGAACGTCGCCTTCGGAGACTCCGTAACGCTTGAGGCAGTGAGTAAGCTTTTCAATCGCGTGTTGGCGCAGCGCTTCTGAGGGGTTGGTATGCCGAAAGGTCACGGTGATTTCGGGAGTTCCGGTACTTTTCTCCATTGGGTGTCTCCTGCTCTTGATACCTACTCAGATTATACATCTATTTCTACCATGGGAACGGACCCAAAGGCAGTACTTCATCCGCAAAATCGAGGTCCGCATGAACGAAACCAAGTTGCGCTCGGTCTTGGCCTGCAAAATAAAGATTCAACCCAGCTTCGCACAGAACTTCAGTTGTTAGACGAAGAAGATCTTCTCTAGAAGCATCTCTTTCTTTGTGAAGACGGCAGAATGCTCATTGCTTCGCGATATTTCGCCACGGTTCGTCTAGCAATTGAAATGCCGTCGAGATGAAGCTTCTCAGAAAGCTCCTGGTCGCTCAACGGCCTCGCGGGATTCTCACGCTCGAGCAAATCGCGAATTTTTTCCTTGACGGCTTCCGAGGAAATATCTCCCTCGTTCGACCGAATGCCCGATCGAAAGAAAAATTTCAGCTCGAAGACACCGTGCGGCGTATGCACGTATTTATTGCTCGTCACACGGCTGATGGTGGACTCGTGGAGATTTACGGCCTGTGCCACCTCGCGAAGTACCAGAGGCTTGAGTCCGCTGACTCCCTGCTCGAAAAATAGCCGCTGATATTCAACGATGCTCTTCGTCACCTTGAGTATCGTCTGCTGTCGCAGCTGAATGTTCTTGATCAACCACGAAGCGGATCGGGCACGCTCCTGAAGATATGCTTTCTCCCCTCTCTCTCCTTTCGAGAGATACTCACGAAAATTCGGACTCAGCCGGAGGCGTGGAATTCCGGAGTCGTTCAACGTGACCACGAAGTCCTCGCCAACACGCTTCACGTAGACGTCAGGCGTGATGAAAACTGGAGCCTCATCCAAGAATGGACGGCCGGGGCGGGGTTCCAGTCGACGAACTGTTGAGAGGGCCTCCAGCAGCACCGGGAGCGCAACGCCTTCCTGACGCGCGATCTGGTCGTGTTTTTTCGTCTCAAGAAGCTCCGAATGCTTCTCCACGACTCGCCACGCCAGAGAACCACGAAGTCCGAGCTGATCGAGCTGAATTAAAAGGCATTCCGTCAGATTTCGAGCTCCTATTCCCGGAGGATCAAGCATCTGCACCGTTGAGAGCACACTCTCCGCGAATTCAGGATCACATGAGGCCTGTTCTGCAATTTCAGCAGTGGTGCTCTCGAGGTATCCGTCCCGATTGAGATTTCCGATGATATAGCTAGCTACGTGCAGCTCTTCGGCGCCAAGGTCCGTGGTTCGAAGCTGCATCAAGAGATGGCTCGAGAGTCCTTCGGGAACGGCAGAAAGCGTTTCGATGCTTCCGCTCTCGCCTCTCGCAGCACCGCTCCCAGCAGTTCGTTCAAACGAAAGATCCCAGTCCTCGGGAATATCCGCGAGCTCAATGTTGTCTGGCCCGTCTTCCGGTGCCGACGAGGCATCACCCTCTTCGTTCCCGGGGTTTTCCTCGAGCACGGGATTTTCCAACAACTCCTGAGAAATTGTTTCGAGATACTCCTCATGCCCCATCTGCAGGAGCTTGAGGCTTTGCTGCAACTGAGGAGTCAGCACCAACGACTGGCTCAGCCGCTGCTCAAGCTTGATTACAACCGCCATACTTCACATAACCAATTCTCGCTTACAGACAAAAGATCGACACGAACGCCGGTTGTCTTGAGGTAAGTCGGACCCCGAAAAAGCAATGGAAATTCAGAAACTTAGAGCCTATTCTTCACGAAAGTGAAAAAGATTCACCGAGATAATATCTCCGGGCAATCTCCGAGGCGGCAATCTCCGGAGGCGTTCCCGTCTCGATTACTCGCCCGTCGCTCAGGATATACGCACGGTCGCAGATGCCGAGCGTCTCCCGAACATTGTGATCCGTGATCAGAATTCCGATGCCTTTGTCTCTCAGCACGCGAACGAGCTTCTGAAGATCGCCTACGACTATCGGATCAACTCCGGCAAATGGTTCGTCGAGGAGCATGAATTTCGGCGAGCATGCGAGAGCCCGTGCAATTTCAACTCTTCTCCGCTCACCGCCCGAGAGTGAGAAAGCCATACTTCGGGCAACTTTGGTGAGATTCAAATCAAGAAGCAGACTCTCGACCTTCTCCTTCTGTTTGCTGTGAGAGCCACGATACTCAGGGAGGATCTCCACAACCGCGAGGAGATTGTCGTAAACGGAGAGCTTTCGAAATACAGAAGGTTCCTGCGGAAGATATGCCACTCCCCGGCGCGATCTTTCGAACATTGGAAGCGGCGTGATCTGCTCTTCCGACAGATATATCTCGCCGGCGTCAGGGCGAACCAGTCCGACCATCATGTAGAACGTCGTTGTTTTTCCGGCACCGTTTGGCCCGAGAAGCCCGACCACTTCGCCGGCGCAGACGCCCAACTCCACCTGGTCGACCACGCGCCGCCGATTGTAGCTCTTTTGCAACCCGGTTCCCCAGAACACCGGTTCATCGGCCGCACCCACCGGCGGTTTGTTGCCCGTCTGCACAGTCGTCACCCGCCCCCCATCACCTGAGAAGTTGGACTGTCCTTCAGGACTTTCACGCGGACATTTCCTTCCGCTTCGCTCCGGTCCTCGTTTACAAATACGGTGACTTTATCAGCCGCGAGCGCATTCCCATTTCGATAGAGCTCCGGCGCTTCGGTGAGCTCAATTCTCGCCGCCGGAACAAAATACTTCGCGCGATTTGCAGTTGCTTTCAGCCCCTCACCACGCGTGATGACCACGTTCCCAGTAGCAAGCAGCGTCTGGATCTTATTGGCGTCGTCGTATCGCCCTTCAACCAGATCGGCGGTGATGGTGAGATCTTCTCGTTTCACTTCGACGTTTTTCTTATACGTAAAGACTCGGCCCTTCGAGTCGAGAGAAAGTGTATCCGACTTAATGTAGAGTGGAGCATCCTTCGAGCCGCCCTTTTGGCCCAAACTATCCTTCAGAGATGCGACTCCTGATTTTTCACCTTCGGCCCTCGCGTCGGACCCTGCGGCCGGGTTCGACTGCTCGGCAATTGAAACTCCGCCGACAACGAGGCACGGCGCCATCAAACTGAATGCGGCGATGCCGAGGAGAAATGCGAGGTTGTGTTTCAAACTAAGCGTCATAGACAAATCAGCGCGCACGGCGCTGCTTCTTAACCAATTTCGCCGCAACAGCCTTGTTCACGGACTTTACACCGGACTTTCGGGCCGCCCGCCCGTCTGAGGCTTTTGAGTTCCCTTGGGTCTTTTCCTTTACCTGAGCATTTTTCGTTTGGACAGATTGCTTCGAAGCCTTCAGGGGCGAAACTTTTTCGACCGCCTTTTTCTCATCGGCTTTTCTCTCCAGAGAAGCCGTCTCCTCGGTGGGCTTCTTAGCGGTGGTGAGTTCTCCCGCAGTTACCGTCCCCAACCGTTCCGCCGCCACTGGCTTATCAGAAGACACCTTTCCCGTTCCCTCGGCCTTCGCCTTATCACGTTGCTCCGGCTTGGACGCTCCGGGCGGGGTTTCTGTATTTCGTTTCGGGGCCGGCTGTTCCGCTTTTCCGCCGCCGAGAGAACCGAAACCAGGAAGCGCTTTTGGTGCCACGGCTCCCGATCGGAAAACGGATGAGACTCGTTGCTGAAATTCCATCGCTCCGGATTCCAGATGAATCACGAATCCCATTCCTGAGACTTCGAAGCCCTGGCCGAGCACCACCATTTGCTCTCGCGTCTCAAAGGTCTTGTTCGTGACGTTATAATTCCCCTGGGTCGTCTGAAATGTCACTCCTCCGCCGAGCGATCCACGGACATTCCCATCCATGCGCGCCTGATTGAGTGCCGAGCCGGCGATATTCAAGCGTGCCGCATCGCCGCTGATGCTCACGTCTTCTTCACGGTTTCGATAAATTCTAAGAGTCGGTTCGTTCACCAAGGTCACCGATTCAGCGGGATAATATCTCGCGTCTTTGGCCTTCACCGACCAGAGAGGATTCCCCGCGCGAAATTCCACCCGCTCGAACTGCTCAAGGTGAACGTTTGAAACGGAGTTGTTGACCGCGCTCGATGCTGAGCCTCCGGAATTATCCTCTTGGAATCGAAAACCAGTCACGACCGACCGCCGGGCTGAGGAGCGCGCGAGTGCGACTCCCGCCAACACGATGATGTAGATGACCGGAACAGCGAGAAAGAAAAGTCGAAATTTTCTCAGGAAGGCAAGCATAGGCGTCCCGAGCGCTGATTCCAGAAAACTGTTGGAGAATTCTCGTGCTTCATTCAAATCCTGGTTCAGAACCCGAGCTAGCGATCCTGCCCGGCGAGCGCCTCGTGAACACTCTTTACCTCTTTCAGGAGTGCCTCGAGCTCGGAAACAGGGACCATATTCGGCCCGTCGGACGGAGCATTGTCCGGGTCTTGATGCGTTTCGAGAAACAGGGCGTCGACACCGAAGGCGATTGCCGCTCTGGTCAAAGGACGAACCCACTCTCTCGCGCCGCCGGAGGAACCGTTCTTTCCACCCATGACTTGAACGGAATGCGTCGCGTCAAAAACGACTGGATACCCGAGCTCTCGCATCATCCCGAGCCCACGATAGTCGACAATAAGTTCTCGATAACCAAAACACGCGCCACGTTCGCAAAGCAGTACGCCCGTCTTTTTGTTCCCCGCAGATTCAACCTTCTCGGCTGCAAACCGCATGTCTTGCGGATGGAGGAACTGGCCCTTTTTTACAAGAATTGTCTTCCCCGTCGCACCGGCCGCTTGAAGCAGACTCGTCTGCCGACAAAGAAACGCAGGGATCTGTACGATGTCGACGACCTCGCCAGCCATCGCCGCCTCGGCTTCTGAGTGAACGTCGGTTAAAACCGAGACGCCGTGTTCGCGCCGCACTTCTTCTAGTATTCTCAGTCCTTCTTCGATGCCGAGCCCGCGAAATGACGACGTCGATGTGCGGTTCGCCTTGTCGTAAGACGATTTATACACGTGCGGCAATCCCGTCTTTCGCGCGATGGCGCTCACCGTTCCCGCCATCTTCATGGCGTGGTCACGAGATTCGATCACACACGGACCCGATATCAGGAGTGGCGGACTTGAAAAGACACTCGTGCCTTTTCCGACGGTGAAGTTTGTCGGACCGGATATAAGTACAGATTTCATATGTCTCGCTTCGCTCTTTTTGCCGTGCGCCGGCACCGTCTCGGGTCCAGACAGGCTCAGATTTAGACCGTTTGTTTTCGCTCGTCCTGGTGGTCCGAATCTTCGAAAAATTCGCAGATTCGAACGGGAGCCGCACTACGCGGTAGCCGCCGCCGTGCGTTCCGAACCCGGTGCATTTTTCCCAGTGGGAGCGTCTTCTTTGACGCTGCGGTTAGTCGAGTCGTTCATATTTTTCTTCGCCGGCTTCAGTCCGGTCCCGAGTTCTCCGTCACGCTGCCTTCTCGCGGCGTCGACGAATCCCGCAAAGAGCGGATGCGGCTTCAAAGGCTTCGACATAAACTCCGGATGGAATTGCACGCCGACAAACCATGGGTGTTCCGTAAACTCGATCATCTCAACGAGGCTGCCATCCGGCGATACGCCCGACATGAGTAAACCCGCCTTCTCCATTTCCTCGCGATAAACGTTGTTTACCTCCCAACGATGACGATGGCGCTCCGAGATTTCCTCACGACCGTAGATGGATCGCGCAAGCGAGTTCTCACGAAGCATACACGGATAGGCACCGAGTCGCATCGTGGCTCCCATATCGGAAACACCCTTCTGGCTCTGCATCAGGTGAATGACCTCATGCGGCGTATCCGGCATGAACTCGCCGCTTCCCGCCCCAGTTTTTCCAATCATGTTGCGGCAGAATTCAACAACGGCCATTTGAAGCCCGAGGCAGATGCCGAGATACGGGACGTTGTTTTCTCTGGCATATTGCACGGCGCGAATTTTCCCTTCACTGCCGCGTTTTCCGAAGCCGCCGGGAACGAGAATCGCATCTGTCTCCTTCATCTCATCCGGAACGCCCTTGGTTTCGACCTCCTCGGAGTCGATGTACACGATGTCTACCCCACATTGGCTTTGAACGCCTCCGTGATGGAGCGCTTCGATGAGGCTCTTATAGGACTCTTTCAGCTCGACGTATTTCCCGACCATCGCGATTTTCACACGGCCGTTTTTCGGAGAACGAAGGGTGTTCGCGACTCGAATCCATGGATCGAGATTCGGAGCCCCAGTCCAAATATTGAGCTTTTCGCAAACTCGAGCATCCAATCCTTCGCGGTTGAGAACAACCGGAAGATCGTAAATGCTTTCGACGTCCTGAGCAGTGATCACGGACTGCGATTGAACGTTACAATAGAGGGCAATCTTCTCTTTCGACTTTTGATCAATCTCTCGATCGGATCGCAGGATGATGATGTCGGGTTGGATACCCAGGCTCGTGAGCTCGTGCACACTGTGCTGAGTGGGCTTTGTTTTGATCTCACCGGCAACCGCGATGTAAGGCACCAAGGTCAGATGGATGTAGAGGACATGATCGCGCCCCACTTCAACCGAGAACTGACGAATCGCTTCCAAGAATGGCAATCCTTCAATGTCGCCAACGGTGCCGCCAATTTCACCGATGCAGACGTCGTATCCTTCGCCGGCCTTCAGAATTCGCTCTTTAATCTCGTTCGTGACGTGCGGGATTACTTGAACCGTTCCACCGAGGTACTCACCTTTTCGTTCTTTTCGGATGACTTTTTCGTAAACCTGACCGGCGGTGAAATTATTCAATCGCGTCATCCGTGCGGAAAGGAACCGCTCGTAATGCCCGAGGTCGAGATCCGTTTCGGCTCCATCATCCGTCACGAATACTTCGCCATGCTGAAACGGGCTCATGGTTCCGGGATCAACGTTTAAGTATGGGTCGCATTTACATATTGTGACTCGAAGTCCGCGACTCTCGAGCAGCGCTCCGAGCGAAGCGCACGTGAGACCTTTCCCCAAGGACGAAACAACTCCTCCCGTCACGAAGATAAACTTCGTCGGCCGCGTGGAACCTCGATTGTTTCCCACCGCTTTTCCGCTACTCTTCGCTGTTGATTTTGTCTCTCCGGTCTTCATGATCCCCCCTCGTCGCAAGTCTCAATCTAAAAAGCGGCACTCTAAAAAACGTAACGCCAAAGCAAGCGAACTCCGCATCAGCAAAAAGCTCTCGCGATCCCGCTCAGTGCACCCGAGGTTCGGGCCTGGCATACAAAGCAAGAGCACGATGCAGTCAACGCAAAGCACCACGATCAATCAGCCGCCGGAAAGTGCAATGTGCGCAGCTCAAATTAAATCTGCGGAGCTCAAACGAAAGTCTGTATTGGGCAGGACCTTGAAAGAAGGTTTTCAAAGGAGTGCCCTGCTATGATTTGCAAAAAATTTGGGATTTAGCAAAGGGGTACTTCGAGAGCGGAGCTACCCCTGCGGAATCACTCACTAAATTTCCCGCTGAGGTTTACTAAAAACCCGTGCCTGTGACGAGCGTAACTCATGCGGAGGTATGACGGGGCGTAGCTGGGTCGCCAGTCTGCCGTTCCTGTGAACTACCGCTGATGGAAGTTTCCGCGCGGAGAGCGGCGCCGTCTTCTTCGTCGCGGCCGAGAATCGGAGTGCCGGTCGAACGAAGCTTTTCTAAAGTAGGACGAGAATCTGCGCTCTTCGCCCGTGATCCTCGCCAAGGCGGGAAGAAACTCAGGGAACCTTCGTCTTGGTTGATGTGAATCAGGTCCGCCGCTTTCGATGGTTCTTACGAGCAAAGACCTTGCGATGAGAAGGCCCTCGGCGATCTCTCGGTCTCGTCTCGGAACACCGATAGGCGCCAAAACCTCTTGGACAATCTTTCGAGCGAGACTTTGAATCTGATGCCGTTCATCGGCGGACGTGCCCGACGGCGGCTCGAACTCCTGCTCCGAGAAACCTGACTCAGTGTCGTCGTCTTCGTCCGATTCACCTTCGTCCTCGTACCCGGCATCACGCTCTTCGGCTGCGCTTGGTTCGAATTCGCCGGACACACGCGGCTCGAGTTCGGATGGGTCGCCAGCGGCCGATTCTCCCTCACTCTCGATCCGCCCCGCTTCGTCATCCGGGCTCTGACCGCCGCCTATTGCTGAGGCTTCGGCGAGGCGCTCGAGATAGGAGTCGGAGAGTCCGGTCACGAGCAATGCCGCAAAGATAATGCCAGCGTTGATCTGCTCGCCACGCCGCGTGAGCGTGTCTATCCGGAGCAGAGTGTTGAAGACGTCGGCTTCCATACCGTCTTCTGAAATCTTTTCGGCTACGGCCGGAAAGAGATGCTTGAGGAGACCGAGCTTATAGAGGAGTTGGACGGAGGCGAGGCTGCAACCCCCTTGAAACTCGCGAAGTAGCTCTTCGTACACTCTCGCGGAAGAAGCTTCAGCGAGAAGTGGGACGGATGCGCAAATTGCGGCTTCTGTAACCGGTTCTATCTCAAATCCGGTGCGTGCCGAGTGCCGAACGGCACGAATCATGCGAACCGGGTCTTCGGCGAATCTCACCGCGGGCTCGCCTATCATGCGAATTGTTTTCTGCTCGAGATCCTGAAGTCCGCCGACATAATCGATCAGCGAACGGGTTTTGAGATCGTAAAAGAGACCGTTGATGGTCAGATCCCTCCGGAAAGCATCGCTCAACGGATCGCCGTAGACGTTATCAGACCGTCTTCCGGACGTTTCTTCGAACTCCTCTGAATCATCGACCTCCGAATCGCGCCGGAAAGTTGAGACCTCGAAGATTTTATTCCCAGAGAAAAAAACATGGATCAGTCGGAAGCGTCGACCGATGATTCTGCTGTTTCTGAAGAGCCGACGAACCTCTTCCGGTCTCGCGTCAGTTCCGATGTCGAAATCTTTCGGCGCCTTTCCAAGAAGGAGGTCACGAACCCCTCCGCCAACCAGAAATGCCCTGTAGCCATGCCTGATGAGCCGCCCCATTACTTTCACAGCATCCGGGTCGATGTTCTTCCGAGACAGGGTGTGAGCCTTCCGCGGAACAACCCGCGGAGAGCCGGGCAGGTCGCCTATGGGTTCGCTCTCGTGGTCGGACGGATCAGCGGCTTCGTCTTGTGTTCGATGCGCACCCAAATCCTCGCCCACGGGCGAGAGTTCCTCCGGCTGCGATAACGCGCCGGGAGCCGCTATGGGTGAGGACGAGTCGGGATCTTCGTGCATTGGTTCAGAAACCGGGGGAAGTGAGGGCTTTTTAAAGCCGGGGTACATACGTTCGTGCCGCTATACTTCTACCTGCTCAACTTGTCTACAATTCCCCGCTCATCGGGTCCAGGCAGCTCAGGTTGGCTCCTAGAGTTCCAAGGAAATTCTCATATCCTCAGATCCTGTCAATCCATTCCTCAAGGCAGTCACAGGAGTGAGACAGGTTCGGTCACGCTTTCCCCCCGATCAGCCCCATCGCGATAGCAAGTTTCGCGAGCCCTGCCGTGCTGTCGACGTTTAGCTTATGCATGAGCCGGTAGCGGTGATTTTCTACCGTCCGGATAGACCTACCGATCAGGTGGGCGATTTCTTTGTTCGTCTTTCCTTCCGCGACCATCGCCAGGACCTTTCGTTCGGTCTCGGTCAGAGATTGGACGTCGAGCTGCGCACCTTCGGAGTTCTTCAGAGCCTCCTTCACTCGCCCCAAGAAGCTCTGCTCCTCGATGGGCTTCTCGATGAAGTCAAATGCTCCGTCTTTCAACGAACGAACCGCGAGTGGTACATCTCCGAATCCGGTGATCACGATAATCGGCAAAAAGGGACGAATCGACCGCACCTCTTGTAAGAGCTGAAGGCCGTCCATCTCAGGCATCGTCACATCGGTGATGAGCAAGCTGCACGGCGCCGATGCCAGCGCTTCAAGACAGCGAATGGGAGAATTGAATGACATCACCGGAATCCCCAGCGTCGCCACGCTCTCAGCGAGGACGGCAAGTAAACGCGGCTCATCGTCGACCAGAAAGATTGGCGCTTGCTTACTCTCATTCGGGTTTTGCATCAGCGGATACCTCATCGCTTGAAAATCTCAATTCTTCTTTAGATGCCGGATCGAGGGGAAAGGACAAAAACACCGTAGTCCCCTTAAATTCCTCACTTTCCAGCCACACGTTCCCATCATGGGCGAGAAGAATCTGTTTTAAACGGGCAAGCCCCAACCCACTCCCTTTGGTCGGAGGTTTGGTCGTAAAAAAGGGTTCAAACACCCGCTGCGCAAGGGTCGAGGGGATCCCGACTCCCGTGTCTGAAACGGACAGGAGGAGTCGATCGTCATCGTGACGTGCTCGAACGGTGACGCACGAAGGTTTTCCCTCTGGACGCGCGTGAAGAGCGTTTTCGAACAATATATAAAATGCCTCCTCGAGTTGATCCTCGTTTCCGGTGATGAGCGGGAGGTCTTCAAGGCTCTCAAGATCAAGTTCGATTCGCTCGTCTTGGTAGGGCCTCACGAAAAGCTCGGCCGTTCTCCGCACGAGGGGCGCAAGATCGATTTCGATCCGCTTCGTCGAATCCAAAGGCCGGGAATACTCGAGCACCTCACGAATCTGTTTGCTGACAATGTCGATTTCTTCAAGCGCGGTTCTCAGCTTTGAATCCATGACCTCCGGTTTGTCGACGGAGCGTTGCATTTGCTGCAGAAGGAGTCTGAGAACCGTGAGAGGTTGATTGAGTTTGTGCGAGAGGATTGCGGCCACACCTCCCAGCGACGCGAGCTGGCCGGCGTGGAGCATCTTCTCGCGAAACTCGCGAAGGTCCGCCTCGCTTCGAAGCGCTTGCGAAATATCCTGCACGACAATGAGGGTCGCGGATCCTCCCGCCGAGAGCTTTTTTATTTCCTGAAACATTGCCCTGAATATTCGCTTATCGGACTCGCGCTCGAGCGGAACTTCCTTCGGCTCTGATGCCGCCTCGCCCGAGAGCCGGTGTGCCAGGAGCTCACGATTGAGCGCGGGCCAAAGCTCTTCAAGCGTCGGAACACCGAGGCGATTGGGAGTCGCCGCGAAAATTCGGAGCCAGGCTGGATTTGTTTGTCCCACATGCCCAGCCGCGTCGACGACACAGAGCCCTTCGGTCATGGATGCCAGTATCAAATCGAGGTCCGTTTTTGAGACGGTGGTGGTCTGAAGCGCGACCGCCATGGAGTTAAATGCCATCCCGAGCTGTGCAAGCTCATCCTTCCCAGAAGTCTTGACGCTGATTGCAAAACTCCCAAGCCCCACTTGGCGAACGGCTTCCGAGAGCTCTTGGAGCGGACTGACAAATCTGTGCGTGAGAAACACGCTGACCAAGATCGCAAAGAGCAATGCCACGATAAGAGCGGTCCTCTGAGCGATTACCGCACGTCGCAGCGCTCGATCCGTTGATGAGTGCCGTTCATGAAGTTCCTCGAGGGTGAGCACACGAATTTCTTGTAGTCCGCCGATCGCGGCATCTTCGAGCGCCTCGATTCGAGCCGATTCTGAAGGCAGACTCGCATCAGGGCTTCGGGTGAGAATCTCCTTGGCGAGCTGCGAAAAGACCTCCACCTTGGTCCGCGTTTGGGTCCACGCCTCTCGATACCTCTCCACCAGCAGAAGATCGAGCGAGCTGATGGAGCCCTCCATCATCCCTTCTGCTTCGATGAGCACCATCTGATGTTCGGCGAATATTCCAATCCCCGAATGCGAATTTACCCGATTCGTTTCTGTGGCAAGCGCTTCGGACGAAAGCTCCATAATTGAGCGGGAAAGCGCCTCGACGTCGGTGAGAACGGGAATGAGCTCGTCGGTGAGCCGTCGGAGGTTCCCTTCGAGGACGGTGGTTTGACTTCCCGCAACGATGGCAAAAACGGCAACGAGAATTGCCATGCCGAGAAATGACGCAAAGAGCTTCCCGCCTATACCGGTATTCAATATCGAAAAACGAGACGTCTCAGCGGCCTCACCCATGGTCCGACAGTCCTTCGTTTCGTATCGGCCAAACCACAGCCGGAGGGAAATCTCGCGTCTTCAGCGGTATCGCTGGCTCGCCTTATACAGGGAGAACTTCATATCGGAGAGTGCACCGCCTGTTCCGAGAGCTTCGTCATAATTGAAAATAGCATTTCCGATAGCACTGATTCCGTTGCAGCGAATCGCTCCGAAGAACGAGAAATTCCCACTGAGATTTACGGTCGAGCCGGCACCGCAGTTTACGACGGCGTGAATGCTGGCCGTTCCGTTTAGCGTCAGGTTGATGTTTCCGGTGATGTTCAACTCCAGCTGATGCGGCGCGAGGTTTGTTGCGACGAGCTGGTTCCCATTAATCTTGCTTCCGTCTATCGTCTCGACGTTCAGAATGTACTTCTGACCTGGACCGACCGTGGGAAAGGTAATTCGTCCGTTGTTGTGGAGACTCAGGTTTCGGAAGTAGTACGGTGTATTCGCGGCAGCAATAATCAGGTTTCTGTTCGAGCCGATATTGACGTCTCTCCAGCATCGAGATGCCATCGTCGGTCCGGCATTGATCGTCGTTGTCGCAGCCGCATTGATATCTCCCTGATTTGACGCATTGCAGTTCGTCGCCCAAGGGACCTGAGTCGGAAGCGTATACGGATGGCAAGAGAGGTCCATGCACTGAGTTCCGGAGACCGCACCGCTGTGCGTAAAGTGAATTCCGGCGCTCTTTTGTGTGTAAGCGTGCCCCCAAATCTTCGCTGAGAAAGTGAGATCATCCGAGCCCATGATAATGCAGTTTGCTCGAGAGGCACCTCGTGTCCAGGTTGATGTTCCGGCATTCCACGCCCATTGGTACGAGCGGCATTCGTTGTTCGGTGTGTTCGCAACGAAATCACCGTTTGACGCAAAATACCCGAAGCCAACCGTCGAGGTCACTAAATCCGTCCGGATGAAATTTATCCCGTGAACGCCTCTCTGTGGGTCGCTCCCGGTGATGGCGTCTATCCGAAATACGGGCTCGTAATGACCGTCGGTTGAGCGTGCCCAGACCGCAATGATGCGGATGGACACTTGTCCGAAGTTCGCGGCCGAAAAGGCGCTGACTGCATTAAACGCCGCGTTCGTGTCGATGTTGTTCGTCGTTGGAAAGGCTGAAGTCCCGAAGAATGCGTTGTTTGTGAGCTGAACGGCGTTCGTCGAGCTCTTCATTTTTATTAGCGTCGGGACCTGAAATTGCGAGCCCTGGTTAGTGCCGACCGTCGGTGCCCCAACATCAAAATTCGTATCGAAGTTCGCCGAACTGAAAGCGCCGACGATATTCTTCGAGTTCGCCTGCATCCAAGAGGCGACTTTATTGATGGTCCGCTCCACCTCGTAATAGTTCTTAATATTGGAGTTGGTGATGGCAGTCGTTGAAGACGATGTTCCCGAAAATTCGAGAAGACTTGCGGTCAACATCAAGCAAAAGGCGCATACGACCACGATCGCTACGAGCGTGTATCCCGCCTCCTCTTTCCGATGTGTGACCTTCTGCTCGTTCATTTCCGTCAATGCCCGTCAATAAAAGTAGTTGAAGTTACGAACCGCTACGCTTTGTGTTGCCGTTGCGGTGTAGAGAGCACCAGTACTGAGGAGCGTCTTCGTGCTGCGCACTTGAACGGTGATTCTCAGCGAGCGAACATTCTGAATGTCATTTGCCGGATACGGATCGGTGGGTGTCGCGGTGAGCGGCAGAGTGATTGCTGTTCCGGCTTGATTCAAATACGTGATGGACATGGTGCTGTTCGGCGCGAGAAGCACCTCGCCGTCACCAGCATCTCGCGTGATACCACTCCAGTCGGTCGGAGAGTTGTAGGTCACGTTCGGTACGATCTCGAGAATGCTGCCCATGGGAAAGTTCGCCGCGTCGGGATAGATCGCTCCACCCGCTATCGTCACAGTGTTCCCGGCGACCGAGGAGACGACGCCGGCCAGACCATCGTCCAAGTCGACGACACTATTAGTTATATAGATCCGGTCGTTTGCTTTGATTCCGGCCGCGGTGACGAGCTGAATCGACGTGCCCATCGACGGATTGAAGGCAGAACTGAGGATGTAGGTGTCCCCGGTTTCGTTGATACGGAAGCGGATTTGCGTGGCCGTTGAACTTGCTACTACGATCGGCTCGGTAACCGTGGGATCGGAAAGATTTTCGGCGCCGATAAGGAAATTTGCTTGGTGAAACGGTACCCCGTTTCCAATCATGCGAAGCTCAGGGGTCATCATGTCGATGATGCTCTGTGCCTGCAGTTGCGTGAGGAGCCTAATCTTTTGGTCCGATGCGTATCGCGCGAGCTGGGTAATCGTCAGCATCATCGAAGAAAGGGTCACGGATGATATGAAGATGGCGACAAGCAGCTCGAGAAGCGTCGCCCCTCGAACCGAGTTTCCATTTCGCATTCCGTTATTCATCGCTTTCTCGCGCATACGTTTTACTCGACAAGTTCCCGTGGTTACGACGTGAGTTCCCAAGCCGCAAATTGCGTCGTGATTGTCGCCGCCTTCGAAAGTAAGTTTGAGGTGCTCGATACTGTCACCGTCACCGTCTTCGAGCCGTCGGCGTTTGAGACGACCGACGTCGATCGTTGAAATTGCACGCTCGTGCCGAGGGCGGTCACAGGTGTAAGAGTTTCATTTTGCGCGTTGCTCAAAGTTCCGGTGGGGATTCCGGCGAGCTCTTCTATTCTGCTCACCGCAATGTTTCGAGCGAAGTTTCCGATCTCCGCCTGCTTCTGAAAGCGAAGCCCGGTGTAGGCGGACGTGGTGATAGCAAGCCCGACAACCGCGAGAACGAGCATTGCGACCATCAGCTCAAGCATAAGGAATCCGCCTTCGCCGGTTTCCGGCAGGCGATTCGGCTCGGGCGATACCGGCCCATCGATGTATTTCGTGCTAAGGCCCATGAGGGCAATCTCCCCGTCTGTCATCTCCAGAAAAGATATTCGGCAGTCCTACGAGGAAGTCTGAGTGAGTATTGTTACTCTGTGGCGAGAAACTGCTCAGATAGCTACTGTTTTACTCAGCATTAAACCGTCCGATACGGGCCTCAGGAGACGGTATTTGATGCAGATTAAACTCCGGATAAGGGCGAGAACGCCCTTTCCAGGGTTTAGCCGTCCGCTTTCGGTGTCGATACCCTGAACTGAATGTTTCTCAGGTTTCTGCGGGATCCGGTGGTTTATGCCTCTGTGGAAGATGAAGTATTTTGAGCGATCCGAGGTGGGAAGCCAAGGCTTCACCATGCTTGAGCTGCTCGTCGTGGTCTTCATCCTCGCAATTCTGGCGAACACGGCAATCTCGGCGACGATCGCAACCTTGAAGTCGATCGACAAGAACACCGCCCGAGTTCAGATTGTGCAGGACATCCGACGCGCTCAGGCAACTGCCGTCACGGAGGGGTGCCGAGGAATTTTTGCGATTACGATCGGAGGTTCTTCTTACACGTACGGGTGCGACTATCTTCCCTATGACACCAACCCGATTCCCGCCGCGGACACTGTTATCTTCACGAGCGATCTCCCCGGGAACATCACTGTAGCAGCGAGCGGACTCATTATCTTCAATTCGCGCGGACAAGTCGTCGACGCCGATTATTCACTCGTCACAAGAACAGTGACCCTCACTTCCCACGCAGGCGGAACGAATGACTTTGCGACCGGAACGCTTCGAGCAACCGGATTCTTCAGCTACGATTAATTGATTTTTCTGAGAGATGGACTAACGTGCACCGCGGCGATTTAGCATCACGGTGACCGTCTTCAAGACAATCCAGCAATCAAGCAGCATCGAGCGCCTGCGGATGTAGAGGAGATCCCACGCGAGTTTTTTTCGATGTCCGTCCATACACGCCGAGTATCCGGCCCGAACCTGCGCAAGACCGGTGAGTCCCGCCTTGACCCGTAACCGGCGATGGAAGCCAGGAACTTCGTCTCCGATGACTTTGGCAAACTCGGGTCGCTCCGGCCGCGGGCCGATCAGGCTCATATCGCCACGCAAGACATTGAACAGCTGCGGGAGTTCGTCAAGCCTGGTGATTCTGAGAAAGTTCCCGACTCTCGTGACGCGGGGATCGTCTTTCTCAGCCCAGACCGCGCCCGAACGAGCTTCCGCATTCGCATTCATCGTCCGGAACTTATAAATCGTGAACTCCCGGCCGCCCTTCGTAAGACGCTGTTGGCGAAAGATGACCGGGCCGCGAGAAGTCGCTTTTACGACTCCAGCGATAATTGGAAAGAGCGGCGCCGTGACGGAAAGAATTGCGAGGCTGCCAACCATGTCGAAGCTCGACTTAAACGCAGAATAGAAGACATCGCTCGGGACTTCTTCGCCGAATTCTTCGGCATGATGTCGTATTTCAGAAGCTCCCATCGCTTCGACACCGTTTACATCTAAGAGACCGGCGTTGCCGTCTACGAGATGAAGCGAGGTCGCCTTTCGCGAACGAGGAAACCGCCGTCTCGTCTTCAGCGCATTCCCAGCAATCGAAACTGGCGTCGCACCATGCGAAGAAACTGAGTTCGCCTGGCCTTGTGGCGCGAGATTCCCGACTGGCCCTGCCTGAGCTCCAGTGACGTTCACTCCGCCGACGCTGATAGTAGAATTGGATACTGTTTGATTTGGATACATCGTACTGCGCACTTCTCCGACGCGCCGTTAAGTATTACAACTCGCTCAATGTGTCTACACTTCTCGCGCTCCAGTTGCCTGTTTATCGAGCGATTTTGCGCACACTACAAAATCGCGAGAGCGGAGAATATGACGGAGATCAACGATGTTCACATTGAAGAAGCTGGCGGAAAAGTTTCTCTCACCGGTCGGACTAACAGTCGCGCTTCTCATCTACATCGCCTTACGAAACCATAACAAAGGTTGCGGGAGCCGGGTCGCCGCACTTCTCGGCCTTTGCATCCTTCTTCCTCCGAGCCTTCCTCCGATCGCGGACGCCTTGATTGGGCGTCTGGAGCGCTTCTCCGCAGAATCCAAACTAGACGCACATCAAGTTGCCTCCGCAATCGTTGTCCTCGGCGGAACCGTGCTGCCTCAATGGAGCGAACAATTTCTCGCAGAGGAAGTCGCCGGGAGTCGGCTCCTCACCGCGCTCCGGCTCTACAAACTCGGGAAGGCGCCGAAAATCGTGGTCTCGAGCGGAATCAGCTACGAAGCTCAGGGTGGGATACTCCGCACCGAAGCAGAGGATATGCGGGACATTCTCATCATTATGGGAGTTCCAGAGCCCGACATCATCCTTGAACGCCGCTCTCTGGATACCTCCGGAAATGCCAAATTCACCGCTGAAGCTCTTCTTCCAGCGACTTCAGACATTTTGCTGGTGACAAGCGCGTATCATCTTGAGAGGGCGACGTTATGGTTCCAGAAGGTGGGCTTTAGGGTCCAACCGGTCGGTGCGGGCTATTCAACTCGAGCAGTGAACCGAGGTCTCCCGTCCTACCTCCCCTCAGCCGCAGCGCTGAACCGATCGTCCCAGGCGATTAAGGAGTACTTCGCTCTCGCTCTGATGGATCTTGGTTCTTAAGCCAACTCTTCGGCCGGAAGTCCGAACTCTTGGAGATGGGCGAGAGGATGGACCGCGTCCGCTGCCAAATCGTCTCCGGAGTCTGCCGGAACGTATCCCAAAGTCGATCGAAGATATTCACCAAGGACGAGCTGCTCGTTAAAGCGCTTCTCGACAATACGGCGGCTCGCCCGGCCCATGCGCTCGACTTCCGAGTCTGCCGCTTCGACAACTTTGAGCATCGCCTGCACGAGATCAGGGAAGCTTTTTACCGGAACCAAATAGCCGTTCTGTCCATGGTCGACCGTCTCTCTGCAGCCGCGCCAATCGGTGGTGATGATGACCTTCCCGGTCGCCATTGCTTCGAGAAGCGAGCGAGGAATGCCTTCGTTATACCGAGATGGAAGCACAACACAGTCGACCTGATTCAAAATCGGGGTGACGTCTACTTGAGTCGGAATGAGTCGAATGATGCCGCGAATCTCAGCATCACGCACCGAAGCATAGAGTTCTGTGGAATCCGGCCGGTTCCTGTCTTCGATTCCCATGACCCAACACTCTACCGAATCGCCAAACTGGTCTTGGAGCTTCTCTGCCGCCTGCAAATATTCCGCGTAGCCTTTCTGTGGCAGAAGCCGCCCGAACATCAGAAAGCGGCGCTTGCCCGGAACTCGAGGGGGAAATGACGGGGCGAACCTTCGAAGATCTACGCCGGAACCCGGGATGACGACGCATCTGCCCGGCGGAACCAGCCGCCGCTCTAAACAATATTTCAAATCTTCGTTGTTCTGAAAGAAGGCCTTTGACATGCCGCGAAACGAGAGTCGGTAGAGCCAGCTCACCAGGTGCGAGAGAAGCGTCCGGCGCTCGAAAACTTCTCCAAGGCCTGGCACGTTTGCGATTTGTTCAAACCCGAGCACTTGCCGGCAGAACCCCGCATAGAGATTACACTTCACCGTGTAGCTGAGCACAACATCTGGTTGAAGTTCAGAAAGAACGTTGAAGATCGTTCGAATTGAAAGCAGCTCTCGGAGAGGATTTAATCCGCGCGGCTGAAGCGGCACTTCGATGAATTCGACTCCGAGCTCGCGAAATCCCCGCAGGAATGTCGCATTGTCGTAGGTCGGATCAAGCGGGGCAAGAGCGTAGACGATGCATCCCTCTTCCAACAAACTCTTCATGAGGTTGTAACGGAAGTTGTAGAGGCACCACGTAGAGTTCGCGAAGAGAACAACTTTCTTCATATGGCTGCCAAAACATCTCTCTCACACACACAGCAAAGGCGATTGCGTCGAGGTTGAAAACTCCTCGAAAATTCGGCCGGGACGCTAACATCCGCGCTGAAGATTTTCAAGCCGAGTAAGCGGTTTCTCGCACACAGCACTGCGCCCGGCTACTGCGGAAGCACCAATGGTGCTCATAGAATTCATCTATAGAGTTAACTGCTTACGCTCAATTGCTTGCTCAGGCATAGCCGATGACGGCCGCCCGGCCGGGGGCAGGATACCCTTCCACTGTGGTTCCCGGACTCTCAGGCGAGAGGAAATCTGTAAGGCTTTCATAGGGCATGAGAGCCGTGCGTCGCTGCTCGACCGGGGTTAACTCGCTCTCCGAAACGATCTCAACACGCGAAAATCCTGAGCGCTTCATCCAAGCCGCCAAACACTCCGCAGTCGGAACGTAATACACATTGTGCGCCTTGGCGTAACGGTCAGGTGAGAAAAAGGCCACCGACTCGCGGCCGGGGTAGACGAGACTTTCAACGAGCGCGAGACCGCCGGGCTTCAGGCAGCTTTTCAGTTGGCGAAGCGCGGTCAACGGTTCCTTCTGATGGTAGACGACTCCAAGGCAGAGTGCGACGTCGAAAAATCCCGGGAAACTCGGCATGTCCTCGAGTCCGAGCAGGTCATATTGCAGCCGGGAATGACGATAGAAACGTTGAAAAAGCGAAAACGCGAGGCAGAACGCCTCCGACGGATCGAAGCCGAGGATCACCTCCGGCGGATTCTCCTTAGTCGCCCCATGAGCGCTTGCTCGAAACATGTAGTAGCCGTTACCGCACCCGATATCGGCCACTCGGAGGCCGGCAAGCGACGGGACGAACGGCGCGAGCCTGTCCCACTTCAAGTCACTCCGCCATTCGGCGTCGATGAAGTGGCCGGCAAGTCTGAACGGTCCTTTCCTCCATGGGATGAGCCGTTTGATCAGGGAATCGAGTCTGTCTCGATGGGGGAACGCGAGCGTTCGCTCGTCTCCGAAGGTCACCGTTTGGCTACCGCAATCGGCAAAAACGTCTTCGGGGACCTCAAGAGCCGCAAAATCACTTAGAAACGGCTCCCAGTGCGCCCGGAGCATCGTGGTAAATCTTCTCGTGCGAACTTCGTCTATGGCTGGAAGGTCCAGGCATGAACGATAGTCTTGCAGCAGGTCCGGACTTCCTCGTAATTCTCGGATGCTATCTTTTGGAGATTCGTGCATGAAATCTGGACCTTCGGATCAGGAATCGCGGTTCCTCGCGGACAAACAGGACGTCGACACCGTTTTTCATGAAAAAATGTCTTCCGTCAAAGCGTTCGCCTTCGACGGCTCCGTAGCAGGAGTTTTTGAAGACATGGCAACCCGCTCGATTCCGCTTTATGGAGAGCTCCAGCGCACAACCGCGCGAATCGCGGAGAACTTCGCCCTTCCCGGTACGAAGATCTACGACCTCGGGTGCGCCACAGGAACCACGTTGCTTTGTCTCGCGCATCGAATCACGGACCCCAGCATCGAGATAGTGGGAATCGACAGCTCCCAGGCAATGCTCGACCGCTGCCGGGACAGGTTGCAGCAGTTCGGATTTTCCGCTCGCGTCCGCCTCGAAAATGCGGATGCTGTGAGTCTCCCTTTGACCGGGGCGTCATGTGTGATTGCTCATTACACCTTGCAGTTCCTTCCGGTGGCTCAGAGACTGGGATTACTTCGGGCCATCCGCACGGCGCTCACTCCGGGTGGAGTGCTGCTCCTGAGTGAGAAGGCTACCGAAGGAGATGCGGTGCTCGACGCTGTCATCAATAGCCTCTACTATGACTTCAAGAAGCGGAATGGATATTCGGAACTCGAAATCGCCCAGAAACGTGAGGCTCTCGAAAACGTTCTTATTCCGCTCTCAGTCAGCGAAACGAAAGAACTTCTCGCTGAGGCAGGCTTCTCAAAAAGTGTGCTTCTCTCGAAATGTTTTCAGTTTTGCTCCTTCATCGCGTATAATTAGGTGAGCGTATTGTGAAAACCACTTCCGCCGGCGTTATGCAGCTTCGCACTGTTCTCACCGTAGGTTTGATTCTGTTTATCTCTTTCTCGCTGGGTTACAGGGGCGGCGAGTTTTCGCAGTTCCTTCGTTCCTTTAGAAATCAGCCCGTCACGGTCGCGGTTCCCGAATCTGCGCAGCCGCTTCCCGTCGCGGAAGCGCCAGCGCCTCCGGTTCCGCAGTTTCCAGTTCAGGTCGCCGCGCGGCCTATGCCGAGCGTGGTGCCGGCACCGATGAACCCACCGCCCCAGAATAACTCGCCAAGCTTCATCTATCCGAATGCTCAGCCGAGCGTTCAACCAAGCGCCGGCCCCGGAACCCTCGTAAACACGCTGGAGTCGATGCAGTCGGGCGAAATGAGCGACGAGCTGAAGCGCCAACGAAACGTATATTTCGACCGGCTGCAGCAGCAGCTGGCGGAGATGCGGCAGGCACAACCGCCCGCGCAGGTTGACGCGGTGAATCCGGGCTCGAATGAAGGAACGCCTCCTGCTCCGCAGAATGACGAGAATACAGGTGCTCCTCCTCAAGCGTTTCCGATTCCTCCTCCCCCGCCCGGCTTCGGCCAGCCCACAGGACTCGCGGCGAACTCCTATCCAGAACAGCAGGATGACGGAGAGCCGGAAGCGTCGAATGACGCCGATGAGGGAGACCAACAGATCAGCGACGAGGAGAGCACCGATGAGGAAGGATAAGCTCATCGTATCGCTCCTCCTCGTGAGCGGAATTTTTGGCGGCTGCAGCGGCATGAGCACGCCTGGCGCGAAACTGGGCGCCAAGACCGAGAAATCTCAGAGCGATAAGTTATGTCTCACCGCAAATGATTTTAGCGGCGCCCCCTACTGCACCGAGGTCCGCAAAGACTGTCCAGTTTTAGTAAAGTTCCTCGCATCGTGGTGCGACACCTGCACCATCGAGATGAAGTCGCTGGCAAAAAGTCTCGCCGAATTGGACGCCGACTCGAAGCCCGAGGTCCTCGTCGTCGGCGTGTTCGAGAACAAAGATTCGCTTGGGCAATATCGAGAATCTTCAGGCATGCCGTTTCCGTTTCTCCTCGACGACGGCCTCCAGAGCAAGCTCGCGCTGTTTGCGATCCCCGGAACGGTGCTTCTCGGCGCAGACGGTCAACCAATTCAAATCAAGGATCCCGAGTCCGGAACCCAGACTTCAGTTCTCGTAGGCCCTCGAGACTGGGCGCGCCCTGCCGCGAAAGATTTCCTGAAAAACATCTGTCACTAGGGAAGCTCTGATCTCAAGTCTCATCTTTCTCTGGAGCTCCGGTGCTCTGTGGTTCAATTTAAAAAGATCAAAGAAATGAAACCACAGAGCACCGGAGAACGTTAATCAGACCTTCCCTGAAGCCGCTTGAGCGGGTTTTTTTCTGCGATCGAGGGGTGACGGCGAGTCCGCGACAGCTCGCGTGATGCGCCGAGGCGGGAGGTATCGTCCTCACGAATCGTTCATCCCGTGGGGGCAACCCGTTTATAGAGGAGTACCCGTTCGCTCCCCGCTGCGGGTTTGGGATCCGTGATGCGCCGCCAACCAGCGGATTCGATCACGAAGCGAACGGGATCACTGGGATCAAGCACCGCCCAAGTGTAGCGTGAGAGAAGCTCCTTCCAGCCCTTCCGAACGAGTGCGATATCAAAATATTCCTCGTACTCGTTTTGCGAGCACAGCTGATTTCTGTCGTCGATGCTGGCGCCACCCGTCTTTTCATACTCCCAGATAAAAAAGCCGCCAAGATCGGGGCTGTGGTAGATCGGCCCGCGCCGGTCTCCTGCGATGGAATCAAGAACAAATGCCGGGAGGCGATCCGGGAACGGATGAGAAAGCCTTCCGGAGGGACTCGCAACGAGAAACACGAGTATCAACACCCAACAGGTCAACGCTCCCCGAGGAACAAGAAGCTTAGAACTGAGAAATCCCTCACCTCGAACAATCCGCAGCATCCGCCCGACGGTGCCTTTTGAAAGAGCTCCACTTGAAAAGCTCCGCCCGAGAACATCCGCGAGTGGTGCGGCGGCGATAAGTCCACAATACGGCAGGTATCGACGCTCAAAAAGCGAAAAGGCCGTAAACGCGACGAGCAGTACCGCATCATACTTGTTTCGGATCCCCCCTTTCCTTCCCAATGCCGCGAGTGCCCAGAGAAGGAGAATTCCAAACGGGTAGAAGACGGCCTCAGAGAAATCCGGGCTCTTCCACTCATTGTTCAGCTGCATAAAAAAGGGATTACTCACCAGGCTGAGAATGCTCCGATGCAGGCCAACCCCGTAAGGAGTGAGGAACGTGACCAGAACAGAGGCCGCACCAATGATAAATGCGGTCTTCCGTCCCGCCCAGTCTCCACTCCAGAGATGAAAAAGCACGGCGAGCCCGAGCACGATGAGGCCGAGAGGGAATCCGGGGTGAAGGTTTGCCCAGAGCCAAAAGAGAGGTGGGATGAACCAAACGCTCGACCAGCTGCGACTCTCACTCTTCGGGGGCGGCTCCAAAACCCAAGTTCGACAGATGGTGAGCACGACCGTGAAAAGCACGAAAGAAAAGACGACCGGCCGCACGAACCACTGGAGACTCGCGAGCGGCGAAAGGAGAGCGAGAACCATAAACGCGAGGAGCGGCGACTTGGTATTTTGCTCCACGCTCCTTCCAAGAATTCCGACGTAGACGAGAATCGCCAACCCCAGGACTGCCGCCTGCAGAAAACCGATTCCTCCCCAGGTGAATAGCTTCCAAAAGAGAATGTCGGAGAGCCACTGGTCGTCGATCCACGGGCGCCTGGTGTCGCCCGAGAGAAAAGGATCCTCATATAAAACGGCACCGGAGCCCACCATCGCCTCGCCCGCGCGCAGGTGCCACCCCACCCCCGGATCGCCGGCTAAGCTCCCTACGCTCAGGAGAAAACAGAGCAGCAGCGCAATCCCGAATATGTCTCTCAGACTCACGTCGAATACCTGGTTTTTAGGCCTTTCATGGATTACACTGAGGCCGGTGTCTGGCAACAGAAGGAAACATCAGCAATTCGAAATTTGGCGTGATACTTCGTTGCGAGAAGGTGAAAAATGCCCGACGACCGGTAGGTCGACTCCGCTTTTTATCCCCTCGAGCCTCGTCTCAGGCTAAATTTCGAATTGCTGAGGAAACGTTTCCCGGTGTTTTCGGCCGCATAGAATTCTGGAAAAACACGGTCATCGGAGCGTTATGTCTGAACTCGATTTTCAAGCCCTATATGCAGAGCGAATCGGCGGAGCGAATTACGGGAAGTCGAATGAGATCTACAAGTTTGAAAAGATAAAGCGCGCGAAACGTCAGGCACTCGCGGACTTCCCGAACCGCAGCCTCCTTGATTTCGGAATCGGTGAGAACGACGAGCCGGCCGATGAATCCGTTCGTGCGAAGATGAAAGAGGAAGTCGATAAGCCTGAGAATCGAGGCTACGCCGACAACGGTATTGCCGAGTTCAAAACTGAAGCCGCTGCTTGGATGAAGCGCTCGTTCGGAGTCGCCTTGGATCCGGAAACCGAAGTGAATCATTGCATTGGTTCAAAGACCGCGCTTTCAATGATTCCGGCAGCATTTATCAATCCTGGCGACGTGACTCTCATGACGGTGCCGGGCTACCCAATCGCGGGGACTCATACCAAGTATTACGGCGGTAAGGTCCACCCCCTCCCGCTCCGGAGGGAGAATAGTTACCTTCCCGACTTGAAGTCGATACCAGGTGACGTGCTCGAGAAGACAAAGCTTCTCGTTTTGAACTATCCGAACAGCCCGACCGGGGCGCTCGCGCCAAAGTCGTTTTTTGAGTCAGTCGTCCGCTTCGCCCATGATCACAACCTGGTGGTCGTGAACGACGCAGCCCACATGGTCCTCACTTACGGACAGGCACCGCTCAGCTTTCTTCAAATCGATGGGGCAAAAGAGGTCGGGATTGAGGTTCATTCGCTCAGCAAGGGGTTTCATATGATTGGCTGGCGGCTTGGTTTTATCGCCGGGACCGCCAAAGTCGTCCGTGCCGTGGCTGACGTAAAAGACAACTGCGATAGTGGGCAGTTTATGGCCATCCAAAAAGCTGGGGTCTCGGCTTTGCAAAATCCTGCCATAACACAAAGAGTTAAGGTTAAATATGAGCGCCGATTGAGAAAACTGGTTCAAGCGCTTGGGGACCTTGGGTTTCAGGCCGATATGCCCGGAGGGACCTATTTCCTCTATACGGCCGCCCCGACGGGGGTTCAAGGAGGACCGGAGTTTAAAACGGCGGAGGACGCCTCTCAGTATTTGATTCGGGAACACTCGATCTGCACCGTTCCGTGGGACGACGCCGGACGGTTCCTCAGGTTCTCGGTCACCTACTTGGGAGCAACAGAAGCCGATGAAGATGCACTCATGAGAACACTCGGTGAGCGTCTGTCGAAGATTCGATTCACGTTCTGAGGTTCCTCTGCTCTCGGTGGTTCGGCCTGCCGGTGGTTCAATAAATCACTCGCGGTGAGAATGTCGGGCGGGGGAATAGATGGAAGAGGTTTATTAGTGCCGCGTCCCAAAAATTCTGTATTCAATTCAGAATTTTCAGCGGCACTGCTCGGCGAAAGCTGAGCCAGCAAAATCTAGTGCTCCGACAGAGGAAGAACTATGTCGAAGGCACGATTTTTAATGCTCGTTTCGAAAGGTGGGAGCACTAGTGGCGATACTGACGAATCGCGGAAGAATCTATCCGCCGGTTACATTTGAGCACGCACAGACCTACGGAATCGAAGATATCGAGTGGGAGCGTATTGTCGACCGTCTCGGAAGAAACCCGAACGATCTCGAATGCGCGATCTTCTCTATGCTCTGGTCCGAATCATATTGCAATAAAAGCTCCGCCTCGCTTCTCGACCTTCTTCCACGTGAGCATAAACACGTCGTCCACTTTCCGGGTCTTCGACTAGGACTCGTGGCTTTAAACTCGGGCGATTACATCGTCGTTCGCGTCGTCGCGAACAATGCGCAAGGCTATATCGACCCGAAATTCGGCGTTGAAACCGCGATGGAAATGGCACTCAGCGAGCTCAGCACCGTCGGAGCAATGCCGCTTGCGGTATTGAATCTGCTGCGTTTTGGACCTCACGATCAAATTGCGAATCAACGCCTGTTTCAGGGAGCGGTCGACGGCATCAGTGAATTCGGAAATCGCATCGGCGTTCCGGTGGTCGGGGGGGAACTGTACTTCCATCGCCGCTATAATTTCGGAACGATCATAAATAGCTGCGCGCTTGGCATAATTCAGGGCAAACCGCGTCTTTCCGGCGATACTCCGCCGTTTGGAAGCGCCGTTGTCTATGTCGGCGCACGCACTGGAAAAGATGGACTCGCCTCGGAGACGGAGCAGACTGCCACAGAGCGGCTATTTGCCGGGAAAAAGCGCGATAACCGCACGATGAAGACCGGTGACCCTCTCCTCAGTATCCGACTGCTCTCAGCCTGCTCTGAAGCGATTCAAGAAGGCGTTTTACGGGACGTCATCAGCGCTGGGGTCGGCGGGCTCGGAACCGCATGTTTCGATCTCTCCTCTCGAATCTCAAACCCAGTCAGGCTCGATATCGACCGCGTTCCACTTCGTTCAGAGGGACTCACACCGAAAGAAATTCTTCTCAGCGAAACCAGTGAACGGCTGCTCTGCGTTGCGACCCGGGGCGAACACCGAAGACTCATCGATATCTTCCATAAGTGGGACATCGACTCGAACGTGGTCGGTCAGGTGGTGGATGACGACGGAGTACAGTTCTTCTGGAACCACTATCAGGCGGCCGACATTCCGTTTCTCTTCGCAAAAGGCGGATCGATACAAAAGCATTATGAAGTCGTAAAGTTTCCGCCGATGCTTCGTCGTGGCGAAGGCCCCAACGAAGCCGACATCGCACGGCGGCGAAAGCGAAACGTCGACGACGGTTGGGCGGTTGTTCGCGAGTCCACAGAGAAAAAGGGCGAATACGCCGAGGTCATCGACCGTTCCAAAAATCTCGAAGATACTTGGCTCGATCTCCTCGCGAATCCGAACCTCTGCTCGCGGCGGCCGATTTACCGGCTCTTCGATCAAGGGGCAGGAACAAACGCCGTGATTCGCGCGGGTGGAGATGCGGCGGTGATTCGGTTGAAACCCTGGCACGGAGCGCCCTCCGGAGTCGAAGAAGGAAATGGCCATCCCTCATCCGAAAGCGGAGAAGGAGAAGTAAAAAGTGACGCTGCTGATCACGAGAACGGAAATGGAAATGGGAATAGCGGCGCGAAAGTCCAACGCGGGCTTGCCGTCACCGTCGATTCGAACTCACTTTACGTCAGCATGGAACCCTATCTCGGCACGGTCCAGACGATAGCCGAAGGCATGAGAAACCTCTCGGCAGTCGGCGCAGAACCTGTCGGCCTCGCCTATTGCATGAATTTCGGCGATCCGAGCCGCTACGTCGAGGTCTGCGAGCTCGCCGAAGCGATTCGTGGATTAGGTGACGCGAGCAAAATTTGGGACATTCCGATTGTCTCCGAGTTTGTAAATCTTTTCAACGGATCGGAAGGTAATCCGATTCTTCCAACACCGACGATCATGCTCGTCGGTGCGATGGAAGACGTGTCGCAAGCTCGCGGAATTGCTTTCCGCGATCGGAATGATGTGATTCTCCTCCTCGGCACGACCAAAAATGAGATCGGATGTTCCGAATACGGTCACTATTCACACAAACAGGTGAACCGTCTGGTGCCGGATATCGATTTTGAATTCGAGAAGAAGATTTGCCAGTTCATCAGGCTTCTCCTCAAGGAGCGCTTGCTGAAATCCGCCCACGACATCTCGGGTGGCGGTCTCGCAATCGCTTTTGCAGAGTGCGCATTGGGCGGCGATCGACCGATCGGAGCGAAGCTCGTCCTCGAAGACACGCTCGGACCGAAAGATTTCCGCGACGATGCGCTTATGTTTAGCGAAAGCTCCGGGCGTTTCCTCGTCAGCATTTCGCCCGACAAAGAGGCGCTGGTCCGTAAGCTCTGCGAAGAGAACCAAATCCCGATCACCGCTACCGGCCGTGTCGGAGGGAAAGAGCTCCGCCTCGAGGGCGCGGTCGAATGTGAGATTCCTCTCGCGACCGCCTACCGAATTTGGTCAAATCGACTGGCGCTTCTCCTCGGTCACGCGCACGGGAAACTCTGACGAGCCCTGAGAAATCGGAACTCTCATCGAAGCCCGTCCCGCGAGTCTTCGCCGAGTTCATCGCTCGGTGCGACTCTTCCCAATTTTTGCCTTCATGAGAAACTAACTGCCTTCGGCCCCGTAAGCCTCTGAAACTTTGCTCTATTTCGCTCGCACACGATTCCGATTTCTAACGCTTTCTCGCTCAAGAAATCTCGCTCATTTGTCGATTTCCTTGAAGATACTCTGTCATTTCGTGGGCTTGTATTTTTACGTGGGCGAGGATGCGCGAGGAAGAGCTTCACTACTTCGGTCTCTACAACGGCGGCGTCTTTGCCGGACGTTACGAGATCGTGCGAAAGCTCGGCGCCGGCGGAATGGGAATGGTGTTTGAGGTCCTCGACCTCTCGCTGCAAAAGGAGCGCGTTGCGCTCAAAGTATTCTCACCGACCGAAACAGACGAAGATGCCTCACTCCGGAGCCGATTCCAGAACGAAGTGCTCATCACTCGACGGCTTACACATCCCAACATCGTTCGAACGTTCGACTTTGCGGAAGTCGAGGATCGTCTGATCTACATGACCATGGAGTTCGTCGATGGTTGGTCGCTCGAACAACATCTTCGCTCTGCAGCGGAGAAGCGGCTCGACGTCGACACTACTGTGACTATTCTCAAAGAAGTCGCGAAAGGAATTCACTACGCGCACAAACACGGAGTGATTCATCGGGACTTGAAACCGGCAAACGTTCTGCTCAGCAGAAACGGCGAAATCAAGGTGACTGATTTCGGCCTTGCTCAGTCTCTCGCGACGCGAGAACGACTGACGATGACGGGTGAATGCGTGGGAACTCCGGCATACATGTCGCCGGAACAGGTCCTCGGGCAGACCGCCGATCCACGCTCGGATATTTATGCGCTCGGAATGATTGCCTTTGAGATGGTCACGGGGAAACTTCCGTTCCGAAACAAAGGATGGTTCGAACTTGCGAATCAAATCGTTAATGAGCCAATAGCGCCCTTTGCCGCACAGACGAAACACATCCCCGGTTGGTTCGAGAATTTTGTGCTTCGGGCAACGGAAAAACAGCCCTCGTCCCGATTTCCTTCACTTCAATCTCTTCTCGAATCGCTTGAATCAGGAATCGTACCGGCGTCCGGCTCACGTCCGACGCCAAACATCTCCCTCGACCGAAAAGAATCGGGTTCAAAATCGATTTCGCGCGTGAAGGATGAAGATCTCCGACGCCAGAGTGCCGAAAAGCCTGAACGGCCGAAGAATTCAATTCATCTCTCGTTCACGATTCCAGCGAGTCCGGCATTTTGGTTTGCCGTCGTGGCGCTCTTCTTCGTTCTCTCAACCTTGGGGGTAAAAAACTTCCGGCGCACACACCCCGAGATCACCGAAGAGCGAACTCTGAATACCTCAGCGATGAAGCAAACCGCTCCACGCCCGCAATCGAGAGTCGCCGCTCAAACCATAGAAAAGGATTTTCTGAACCCGTCTCCTGACTCTGAAGCGAATCAAGAGGCAGCCAACCTTTCTGAAGCCCTAACGGATGAGCTGGAATCCTTGGATTCGGGAAAAAAGATCTCGGACCGGCTCGACGAACTCGCCAACTCAGACTTCTTTACCGGCATTCCCTCGCCAAAAGAGCGACTGCGTATGAAGGAGCAGTTCTACCTTCGCAGGAAAGCCGCTCTCGAGCAGCAAAATAGAAATACCAGCCGATCGCAAGACAAAGCACCTCGTGGTTACCGTTCTATTCGGTAACTTCTGCCTTCGCGGCGGGTGACTTTTTTCGCGTCGCGCGAAAAGCTTTTCGCGCAAATTCACGAACGTGAACAGCGAAGAACGTATCATTGAGAGTTCGGCCTTGTCGTCCAAAATTCAGCGGATGTTATCATCCCCTCGCTCACGTCTCCGCATAATTTCTGCGCCTTGCAAATCATTGGAATTACAAACAGATTGCGGAGACCAAAGACATGTTACGAGGATACATCTCGAAATCACATACTCATGACCTCCATTTCGGAATCGTCATATTCTTGGCTCTGCTTGGTGCGGCAACGAAAGTGAACGCACAGAGTGAGATAGATCTTCTCGCACCAAATAGCGATTGGCGAGATAACTTCTCAATGATCGCGGACGGCGGCTCAGGGTCGGCAGGATCTCCGCCTTCAACTCCCACCGACGTCGATCTGGAAGGTCCTTCCCAACCTACGCCTTTCGACACAGCAACGCCGCTTCCGACGCAAACCCCTGAAACTTCCGGAGCTGAATGCTGCGTGCCGGGGAATCTTCCCGACTCTCCACCGCCGTCAACTCCGTCCGCGATCGAAACCCTCTCCCCGATTGCCCAGCCGTCACCACCAGGGACACCGGGGCCGCTTCCTGCGCCCCTTCCCAGCGAGACGCAGTTGCCGCAGCCTCTCGCTTCGCCCGAAAACTCTCCAGCGCCGCCGGAAGGCTTACCGCCCGCAGACGATCACTCGCCAACTTCTCCCGGCACCAATCCGGATGATGAAAGCGTGCCGGGGGCCGAACAAGGAGTCAACGAAGAGCTTCCGCCCGGCGGACCTGAAAACCCGTCAAGCGATCCGGACCCGCTCGCCTTTCCCACGGCGAATCCTCCGCCTCCCGTGGCACCGGCTGATCCAATTGAACAGCCCACCCCAACCACTTCAGACCCTTTGGACCCACCGCCACCAGAGGTCTCTCCCGCTCCCGGAGAATCACCCCAGGAAACGGACACCCCAATACCCTCTCCTGAACCCGACGGAGAATCTTCTCCAGAACCTGACGGTGAGCCGACCGCTGAGCCGACGGCAGAACCAAGTTCCACACCGATCGATCAAATCACACTCTGCTCATCTGAAAACCCCGCCGTTTCACAGGCCGCGTTTGACACCGATGCCTCGGCAACACCGTGGTTTGGTGACCTCGCGTCGCTCGGCTACTGCACTCCACCTCCCCACGTTTGCCCGGCTCCGGATCAAATGAGGTCTGAGAGCTCTATGCAAACTCTGGTGGCATGTTTGGATGACGATGATTTTTGGACTCGTCAGAGGGCTTCCGAGCGAATCGTCGAACTTCTCACCAATGCGCTCTGTGACGCGGGAAACTCATCAGCGGTATTCGCGAATTCTGAGGAGGTTTCCAGCTTCCTTATTGCTGTCGAATGTCACCTTCGCGCGCAATGCGTAGAATTGGAGTTCATGAAGCGGAGCTCGGACATCGTTCGGCATGCGAATCTGGTCGATGCTTTTACGCAAATCGCGATTGATGACACACGACCTTGGCAAGTGAAGTCGAGAATACATCAGATCGCAAACTCGATTCTCGATTGGGTGAAGTCGGATCTCGTGGTTCTGGCGAAAGAAGGTCGAGACCTCTCTGACCAGCTTACGTCCGTGGACAACGTCGACGAGTTGCTGCCGAAGCTTCTTCCACTCTTCAAATTGCAGCAAATATTGATCGATCCGCCCGCGGTGGTTTCAGGTGAATTTTACCCGCAAAGCACCTTCCTATCTTCGGAAGAACGCGGTGGGGGTTTTTGGCTGACGTGGGGGGAAGGCCAATCGAGGGTCCGGCGTTGGGTTTTCGGGGGTTATCTCTCGTTGGGCTTGAGGGACCTCATCTCGCCGAAATCGATATTGATTCTAATCCTCAGGAAGGACATTTCACGGTCTGAAGTGTTTCTTCCGCGCTCGACCTTACCAGTCCTGATTCGGGACGTTGAGGAGTTCGGGCTGCAATCCCAGCTTAGCATTGATCTCCCACTCGTCGGGCTGAAGAGGTTCTTAATCTTCACGCTCCAGGCGAGTGACAACGTGTTCGAACAGACTGTTCTTTTGGAGCGACGTGTCCGCGATCGCCTTCTGAACTACCGACAGTCCGCCCTCGATGATCAATATTTCGGTGCCGTTGCGCCGCAATTGCTAGGGCTTGGCAATTAATCTAACCGCAGAGGCCGAGCCGGACAATCTCCGGCTCGGCACCAGCAAAAAGGGCCTCCTATCCGTTCGACTCCGGAGCCCGTCGAATCGCTGCGGCCGCTTGAATTTCAGCAACGCACTGTGAAATAGGCAAGCTGCCGCGATCTTCACCCGATCTCAGTCGAAGCGCGGCCTGAACTGCAGCTTCCTCCCGATCTCCGCACACCAGCATATACGGGACTTTCTGCGTCTGAGCCGTTCGAATGCGGTAGTTGAGCGTATTGTTGCTCGCATCGAGTTCGGTTCGAATTCCGGCGGCTTTGAGTTCCGAGAGAACCTTCTCAGCGTAGGCAGTATGACGTTCGGCAATGGGCAGAACCACAGCCTGAACGGGAGCGAGCCATACGGGGAATGCTCCGCCGTGGTGTTCGATCAACATACCGAAGAATCTCTCCATCGAACCGAGGAGTGCACGATGAATCATGAAAGGCCGGTGCTCTTTCCCATCATCACCGATGTATCCGAGATCGAAACGCTCTGGGAGGTTAAAGTCGAATTGAACCGTGCTGAGCTGCCACGCGCGGCCGAGGAGATCCTTTAGCTGAATGTCAATCTTCGGTCCGTAAAAAGCGCCGTCACCCTCGTTAATCTCAAACGGGAGACCGCTTCGTTCGAGTGCGGAGAGAAGGGCCTTCTCCGCGGCGTCCCAGTTCTCGTCAGTTCCCACTCGCTGCTCGGGACGGGTGCTGAGCAGGAGATGAAAATTCTCGAGTCCGAAGTCACGAAGGAGCCCGACACTAAAGTCGAGCACTTTGTCGATCTCACCCGGCATCTGGTCCGGACGGCAGAAAAGATGAGCGTCATCCTGGGTGAAGCCGCGCACTCTCGTGAGCCCATGGAGCGTGCCGCTTCGCTCAAAACGGTAGACGGTTCCCCACTCTGCGAATCGAAGAGGGAGATCGCGATAAGAACGCACGCCGCTCTTATAAATCTGCACGTGAAACGGACAGTTCATCGGTTTCAGGTAATATTCCTGCCCTTCGATCTCGATAGGCGCGTACATGGAGTCTTTGTAGAACTCCAGATGGCCGCTGGTCTCCCAAAGAACGGAGCGTCCGATGTGAGGCGTGTACACGAAGTCGTATCCGCCTTGGATATGTTTCTCCTTGCAGTGCTCTTCCACGAGATGGCGTACCAAGCCGCCCTTCGGGTGCCAAAGGATGAGTCCTCCGCCAACCGTTTCGGAGTTGGTGCTGAAAAGATCGAGCTCCTTTCCCACCCTCCGGTGATCCCGCTTCTTTGCCTCTTCGAGCTGCCAGAGGTACTGTTCAAGATCCTCCTTCTTCAAGAAGGCGGTGCCATAGATCCGCTGGAGCATCTTGTTCTTCTCGTCTCCGCGCCAATAGGCTCCGGCGACGTCGAGAAGCTTGAAATATTTTACTTGATTCGTGAAACGAAGATGCGGGCCTCGGCAAAGATCGAGGAAATCTCCGTCTCGGTAGAAGCTGATCGCTTCGCCGCGACCTGCGAATTCTTCGAAGAGTTCCTCTTTGTAGGGCTCATCGAGATCGCGAAGCATCTTTCGTGCCTCGTCCTCGCTGACTTCCAACCGCTCGAAGCGATGATTCTCCTTCACGATCTTCTCCATCTCTTGAGAGATTTTTTCGAGGTCGTCCTCTGTAAATGGACGCTCGGGATCGAAGTCGTAATAGAACCCGGTCGCAATCGCCGGACCGATGGCCAGCTTGGTTCCCGGGTATAGGCGACGAACCGCCTGGGCGAGAACGTGCGAGAAGCTGTGGCGATAAAAATGCCGGGCGTCTTCGCTGTCGTCCTTTAACTTAATGATTGTCGCGTTACCGCTTTTTACAATAGGCGTACCAAGATCGAGGAGCTCATCTCCCACTCGAATCCCAAGCGCATCCTTCCTCTCCGCTTCGTCAAGCTTCTGCAGCGCTTCGTACACCTTCGCGCCGGAATCAACCGAAACCGAACCTAACCCCCTGAAATCAAGCGTAAGCACTCCTTCCTCCCTCTCAAATCTTTCAGCCGAAAAAACGCGGGCAATTGCCCATACCTCGAAAGCTGTGTCATGAACCTGGCTCTGACACGTAAAGTTGGGCGTCACAAACTCCGAATGACACAGAATACTGAATTGCTACGGAAGGTAAATACAGAACTTCATTGGGGGGCACTTCTCAACCCCATCAGCATCCTCCGCACCCTGAAGAATAACCGGGAATTAATCCGGCAGTTCACGTGGCGTGGGTTGGCCGGGCGATATCGAGGGTCGTTTCTCGGCCTGTTTTGGTCCCTCCTCCATCCAATGTTCATGCTCGTCATCTATACTTTTATCTTCAATATAGTGTTCAAATCCCGTTGGGGCGCAAATCCGAACGAGGGAGAGGGAGAGTTCGCGCTCGCGCTGTTCTGCGGTTTAACCGTGTATTCGATTTTCGGAGAGTCGGTCGGCAGATCGACGAGTCTTGTGCTCGAGAACCCCAACTATGTGAAGCGAGTGGTGTTCCCGCTCGAAATTCTTGCCGTGGCTTCGCTGGGAACGACCATGCTCCACGCGTGCATCAGTCTTTTGATTCTAATCGCCGGGTCGCTCTTCATTCATGGAGGCATCCCCCTTTCGGCTCTCTATCTGCCGATCGTGATTCTCCCGCTCGTTTGCTTCTCACTTGGAATCAGCTGGTTCATCTCGTCCCTGGGCGTTTTCATCCGCGACACTCAGCAGTTCATCCCCGTACTGCTTCAGGTGCTCATCTTCCTCACTCCAGTCTTCTATCCTCTGACGGCGGTTCCGGTCGGAATGCAAAACCTTCTTTCCCTTAATCCCCTCGCGTATTTCGTCGGCACCGCACGCGAAGTTTTCCTTTGGGGTGCTGCTCCAGATCCGAAGCGTTGGGCGTTCGCGATGGTCATTTCGCTCATCGTCATGCAGCTTGGCTACGCCTGGTTCATGAAAAGTAAAAAGGCTTTTGCCGACGTGATCTGAACTCGTCTTCCCTTGTGTTGCCTCTGCGCCTCTTGCCTTGCCCCTGTGTCTCTGTGTCTCTGTGGTTCAATAGGATAGCGAATCACCACGCCGATACGACCTGGCTCGCGATGCCTGTTGAACCACAGAGGCACAGAGGTACAGAGACACAGAGTGGAAATTCAGACAGTCTAGATTATTCCGTCTTCATCCAGCAGGGTCAGCTCGTCGTCCGAGAGCTCGAGCAACGGGTCCAACTCAGCAGTTTGCTCCGGGGCGAGCAAATCTTCATCGGTGAAAAATGTCGCGACATCGTCCTCGTCATCTTGAGCATCGACCAGAGCTTCCATACTCGACAACCAAAGAGCAGCATTCTCGTGATGAGACGTGCCCGTGACAACCGTCATGCTCAGAATGACGATCATCGCCGCGGCGAGCTGAGGCGCAAGAAAGATTCGGGAGATCCAGCCTGAAACACCCGTTCGCTCCGTGGACTCTTCGTCTAACCTCGCGAGCGCCAATCGTGCTCGACGAGCCGCTTCACCCGGAACCGGCTCGGTGGCGGCACGAAGCGCTTTCCCGAGCGACCGGAGCTCAGAGTCTAAATCTCGTTCAAGCTTTGTTTTGTCCATCTGCTTCAAGCCTCGCTCGCAATTTTTCCTTTGCTCTCGACAGGTGCGTCTTCACAGCGCTTTCTGAACATCCGAGAGCCTCTCCCACCTCGGCGACGCCCATGTCCTCAGCATAATGCAGCATCACCGAGAGTTTCTGTTTCTCGGGAAGCTCCCGGACCAATCCCCAAAGGTGTTGGTGTTCTTCCGAGAGTTGAAGCTGCCTTTCCGCGGAGAGCAGGTGGCTGCCCGTTCGGATTTCGGTCTCCGCTTTCGACTCGGCGTTTTCCGCGTTGTCCGACTCCTTCCCAAGCAAAAATCGCGTCCGGTATCTCGTCTTTCGCTCCCGCTGTCTCCCACAGACACGGCGGACGATGACGAACATCCAAGTCTTCAGCGAAGAATCCCGCCGGAACTTCGGCAGGCTCCTCGCGATCTCAAGAAGCGCCTCCTGTAAGCAATCTTCCGCCGTGTCCGGGTCCCGGGAAGCGAAGTAACAGCCGCGCTTCAGCCAGGAGTAATGTCGCTCGAGAAGCTGTTCCGTGGCCTTCCGTTTTTCGTCCTCGGAACCACTCTCGATGACGCGGCGGCAGAGTTCATCCTCCGAAATAGCCTCTGTTTCCTGACGCGCATTCTCCATCTTTAACACGGACTTAGTGATCCTCCCTGGACGCTTGGTCTACCAGCCTTATTGGTCGGCGCCCGCAACCCGTCTTTCCCTCTGACGGTCTCACCTTTCAGACAATCGATGTAAAAAAATTCTCTCCTAAGATCGCCTGATTCCAACCGTTTCGAACCTATTCGGCCAGATTCTCATCGTTCCGGCCACCCCCTCATGTCCCAAGCGGCGCGAAGTGAGGTCGACGAAACTGAAGCAGACCGACGGAGGTTTGAGATTAGAGGTCGAAGGTGTTGCCGCGAGTCAAATAACTGTTTGTATATCTTAGGTTTTTGGACTGAGGAAGAAGTTTATGTCAATGAGACCAACTCCCTCATGGGATCAAAAAGTTTTAGCCGCCGATGAATCAGGACGCGCACTGCCGTGGCCGATTCTTCTCTGCCTCTTCGTTTCTCTCGGGTATCTCGTGTATTTGCGAGAGTTTATTGAGCTGAACGCACCGGCGATGTTCGGCACGATCGTGGTCTGCTGCCTGGCCATTGCGAACGTGTTCGCCCTTGGTTGCAGCTTGCAGCTCCTGTTTATCGGGACCGAGTCCAACTCTCATATCCGTCGCCAGTTGAAGCGCCAAGTCGATGAGCTTACCGGAGTGCTCGGGACTGCGCATCAGACGCTCACGATGTTCGATAAGGACCTCTCCAAAAATAAAATTCGTCTTTCCGCCCGCGGAATTGATTCGCTTGCGATCCTTCGCCGCGTCTCCCAAGCTCTCGACAATCGGGTCGGTCAAGTGCAGTCGCTCCTTGCCGCCGGCGACAAAATTTCGCTGATCGATGCAGACGACCTCCTTCGAAGAAAGCTGATCGTGGAAGATAATGCGGTCCATGCGCTGATTCACACGAACGCAATTGAACCGATTTCGTCGGCTGAATGGGTGAGCACTGTCGAGAATCTCATCGGCGAGATCAACATCGAACATCATCGTCGCGCTGCTTGATCGAGGCGCTCGCGGCGCTTTGCGAGCCCCCATCGGATCAGCGGCTTTATAAGAAAAAGTAGATACAAGTTCATTACCGTGACCGCGAAACAAAAGAGCGCGGCGGTGCCCGTTCCGCTGATCCCGAGATCCTGTGGTAATTTGTCGAGGCCGATGATGATTGAAAGCGGAATCGCAAAGATGAAACAGAGCACTGCGATCCCGAGACAAACCATCGAATAGAGATTCTCGGGCACGAGCCCGGTCTGTCCGAGGATTAGCCAAAACGCGACGACGCTAAGCCCGTAGATCGCAATTCTCCCTACCCGGTAGGCCGCTGCAGTCCACGGCAAAAGACCCTCCAACTCACTGGAGTGCTTCATTTTCAGGAAGAAGTGATACACCCTCGAATTCGACGCCTTTCCCAAGGGCGCCTTGGCCCCTTGCGTCTCAGATGAACCCTTTTTGCGAAGCCAGCTTCTTAACATATAGACGTTTAGAAAAGGGGTGCTTCAATGGAAACTCCCAACAAATCCTGGGATAAACAGATCTCCTATTTTGCCTCTCAACTGAGCGACCGGTTTCCGGACCTCGAACTTCGATTTACCATGACACTCGATACCCTGACGCTCAATGTCGACGGTTGCGCGAGTGTTGATTTCAGCCTCGGAAATACCCACTACGAGCATTTGCTGAACGAGGCGACATTCACCATTAAAATGATTCTCGGAAGATTCGACGCCTAAGGAGGCTCTCAATCAGTGCCCTCGTGAGAGAGTTTTCGCTCTCGACGCCAGGATCATTTTCCGGCGGTTTCGACAATCAGGCCCAATACTCCTTCCAGAAATTTCGGATGAATGTGCAACGCCCGGCCGTTTACAATTACGGTCGGAGTAGACATTACGCCGACTTTGATCGCGAGCTCGATATCGTCCTTTACCCGTTGGAGCGACGCGGGGTCAGCCAAACACTGTAAAAACTTATCCTGCTGGAGACCCGAATTCCGGGCGATGTGCTCGAGACCCTCGCGACCCTCCCAAGAAGTTTTGAATACGGACTCGGTGAACTTCCAAAATGCTTCGTTCCCTTGCGCCGCGGCACAAACCGACATCCGCGCAGCTTCGCAGGCAAATTGATGGCGTGGGTTCGTAATGGTTCGATTGCACGCATTATCGATTGGATAGTGTTTGAACACGAATCGAACGCGGTCCTGATATTTTTGGAGCGCCGGCTTGAGATAGAGAGAGTAGTTCCGGCATGCTGGACACTCAAAATCGCTGAACTCGAGAACGGTTACTTTGGCATCCTTCGGTCCAAGAACAACGTCAGGAATGAAGCCCCCGCTGTCCTGAAAGTCGGGCACTGGAAGAACCGGATTCCCCTGCCACGCTTTTACGGCGAGCATCATATTCGCTCGGCTAAACGCCGCTTCCGCCCGCGGCTTTAGATATCCGTCGTGGATGACCACCGGAAGCAACAGCGTGAGGCAGGCAAAGCTTAAGAGAAAGGCAAAATAAAAGGGCTTTCGAATGACCGACGGCTCAGCTGGTGAGAGGATTTTTACCAGCTCGTTCGCTCCCAGCTGAAATCCCCGAACGCCGCGTTCCGTTCGTTCGGGATCTTTCCACGAAACCCAAAAAAGCATGATGTTCACTGCGTAAAGCATCATACACATCAGACAAAAGGTGCCTACGAGAAGCTTCGAGATTCCGGCAAGGACAAGCGTCACCGGGATCGTGAGCGAAGCCAAAAAAAAGCGAAGGGAAGCCGCCTTCGAGCCCTCATAGCCGGAATCCCCTGCCTTCCTCGAAAGGAGCACGATCAGGAGAAGTCCGAAGTAAAACACCAAGCCGTAGCTCGCAATCGGCACTCCGAAAAGCGAAGAATAGGGGCTTTTTGCCAGCTTATCGCAGTCATAATCCGGGCTTATTGAACAAAACGATGGCTCGCGAACAAAGCCGCTGTGAATCTCGACGTGGTGATACAGCAGGTAGGCCGAAATGAGGGTGCCAATAAGCGCGAGGAGGGCCAGGCGGGTCGAGAAGGTCTTCATTTCGCTCTGCTAATACTCTTCGTTGTGACCGGATTCCGCTCCGGAAGAAGGACGTTTCAAACTTGCTTTTGATTCTTTCCGGGCTGCTCGAGCCGGAATGGGTCCTTTCACCGTTATCAGGACTTTGTGCGGGACCCCTTGACGTTCGAAGGTCAGGGAAGACTCCGGCGACTTATGAAGCGCATTGACGAACTCGCCGAGTGAAGATTCGGTCTTTGCACGGCGAACACCGAATGCGGTGACGACGTCCCCACCGGCGACGCCGAGCGACTTCAGGATCTCGGGGGGGAGTCCGACCCGGACTTTGAGCCCCATCAGCCCTCCTCGCGCATCCCGCTTCGGAGTGACAATCTTTTCCCTCGCGGCGAACTCTTCGAGTCGGACCACTCCCGGACCATCGAGCTCGACTCGATGAATGAGCTCCTGCTCAAAGTTCTTCAACGGCTGACCGTTCGACAGAACCGAGACCTTCATAGCCCCCTGGCGCTCCACAACCGGCTCATCTGAGCTCCCGGAAAGCGAGCAGCCAGAAATTGTCACCGAAATGAACAACAAGAAGAACAGAGAATACCGACGGTTGCCGCTATACCGCTGAATTATCATTGTCGAACCTCATTTTTCCCGCGTCCTGCCGGGGCTTTATACCAATCATAGGGCCGAGAAACACACCAGGGACAAATGATGGATTCTCGTAAAGTTTTGACCATTTCCAACCGAATTCCTTCACGAGTGTCAAATTCTGTCCACGAGAACGGAATTAGCCGAGAAGTGGTCAAAATTTTCCCCCCTGGGAGCCTAAGGAACTGGATATGTCATCTCGCGTCGGCGAACTGCTGGTAAAAAATGGTCTCCTCTCGGAGAACCAGCTTAGCCAAGCTCAGGAGTCGGCTAAGAACAACGGGGGGATGCTCAGTTCCGCCATTGTGAAGCTCGGATTTGTCGACGAGGCTACGCTCGTTGAACTTCTGAGCAAGCAGTACTCTTTGCCGATCATCAAGCTTGAAGATCAAAACGTCAGCGCTGAAATCATTGCGCTCATCCCGCAGAATATCGCGAACAAACACCTCGTTATTCCCGTCGAGCTGAAGGGAAACAGCCTCACGGTCGCGATGGTCGATCCATCGAATATAGTCGCCGTAAATGACATCCGCTTTCTCACCGGCCACGACATCCGTGTGGCACTCGTCCACGAAAGTGACCTCCGGTTCCATCTTGAAAAGTTTTACGAGTCCGGCGTCTCACTCGACAGCATCATGTCGGACATCGAAGGCGACAACGTTTCCCTCGTCAAAGAGGAAGAAGTCGACGTCGACGCATTAGAAAAAGCGACCGAAGATGCGCCGGTAGTAAAACTCGTAAACGCAATTCTCACCGACGCGGTGAAGAAGCGGGCCTCCGATATTCACGTAGAGCCTTACGAGAAAATTTTCCGCGTGCGGTTCCGGATCGATGGGGTTCTCTACGAAATCATGCGGCCCCCGTTGAAGCTGAAAAACGCGCTTACGTCTCGCTTGAAGATTATGTCGGCGCTCGACATTGCCGAACGGCGCCTTCCACAGGACGGTCGTATCAAGATGAAGATGGGAAACAACCGGGAAATGGACTTCCGGGTCAGTGTTCTCCCGGGACTCTTCGGCGAAAAGGTGGTTCTCCGGCTCCTCGATAAAGGAAACCTCCAAACGGACATGACGAAGCTCGGCTTCGACGAAGACCAGCTGAGACTGTTCAAGGACGCCATCGATAAGCCGTTCGGGATGGTGCTCGTTACCGGTCCGACCGGTTCGGGGAAAACGACCACGTTATATTCGGCACTCTCCGAGCTAAACAAACCGGGCGTCAATATCTCAACCGCTGAAGATCCAGTGGAGTTCAACCTCATGGGTATTAACCAGTGCCAAATGCACGATGATATCGGACTGAACTTTGCCGCAGCCCTCAGATCGTTTCTCCGTCAGGATCCGGACGTCATCATGGTGGGGGAAATTCGAGACTACGAAACCGCGGAAATCGCGATTAAGGCATCGCTCACGGGTCACTTGGTGCTTTCAACGCTCCACACGAACGATGCTCCATCGACGATCAACCGGCTTCTGAACATGGGTATCGAACCATTCCTCGTCGCTTCGTCGATAAACATAGTCGTCGCCCAGCGTCTTGCTCGGCGAATTTGTGAAGCATGTAAGTCGAAGCTCGAAGTGGCCCCGGACGTGCTCGTCGGAGTCGGCATACCGCCGGCTGAGGCCGCCCACATCGAGGTCTACTACGGAACGGGGTGCACGAAGTGCAGCGGCACTGGGTACAAGGGTCGAGTCGCGCTCTATGAGTGCATGGCCATGAAGGAAACTTTGAAGGAGTTTGTTTTGAATGGTGCCTCAGCCGCTGAAATCAAGCGTGAGGCGATCCGCAGTGGGATGCATTCTCTCCGTATGTCCGGACTGAAGTTTTTGCGGATGGGAGTGACAACGATCGAAGAGATTCTCAGAGTGACAGCGGCCGATTAATTCACGCGCTAGGTTCTCGGCTGCCAAAGGAAGTTTCAGAAATTACGGTTTAGAATTCAACGGGTAACCAGGGGAGAGTAGTTGTATGGCGACTTATGTATGGGAAGGCCGCTCGGCGGAAGGCAAAGTCATCAAAGGTGAGACCGAGGCCGCTAACCCTCAACAGGTCTTCAATTCCCTTCGCTCACAAAAGATTACACCTAATGTGAAGACAATCCGCCTCAAGGGGAAAGGTCTCGACAAGGAGCTTAAGCTCAGCATGCCGGGTGGCGGAAAGGGCGGAAAAGTAAAAACCAAGGACGTGGTTATCTTCACTCGTCAGTTCGCGACGATGGTGGATGCAGGTCTCCCGTTGATGCAGGGTCTCGATGTTCTCTCCAAAGGTCACGACAACAAGGCCATGAGAAGGACCCTTGCCGAAGTTCGGGATGTGGTCTCGAACGGAGGGACGCTGGCCGAAGGGCTGGCGACGAACCCACGAGCCTTCGACGAACTGTATGTGAACATGGTCGCCGCTGGAGAGGCGGGCGGTATTCTCGACATCATTCTCGACCGTCTCGCAATCTACCTCGAAAAGGCGGACAGTCTGCGGCGTCAGGTGAAGACCGCGATGATTTATCCGGGCGTTGTTATCAGCGCTGCCGGTATTGTGACGTCGATTCTCATGATCTTCGTTATTCCGACCTTCGCCGACATGTTCAAAGACTTCGGAGCCGCACTGCCGGCACCAACCCGCCTGGTCATGGCGATCTCCGATTTTTTCGTCGCTTACTGGCCGATCTTATTCGGAAGTATGTTCGGCTTTTACTACTTCTTCAAGCGTTTCGCCCGCACTGACCGCGGAAAGGAAGTGCTCCACCCGATTTTCCTGAAGCTGCCCGTATTCGGGAGCATCATTCGAAAAGTTGCGGTCGCTCGCTTTTCCCGAACGCTCGGAACGATGATGAGTTCCGGCGTTCCGGTCCTTGAAGCCCTTCTCATTTGTTCGAGAACAGCGGGGAACAAGGTTGTGGAACATGAAGTAAACGACATTCGCGCGAGCATCGCCGAAGGAAAGTCGATCGCCGAGCCGCTCAAGGGGTCTGCGATATTTCCACCTATGGTCGTTCAAATGATCGAAGTCGGAGAATCAACCGGTGCGCTCGACGCGATGTTGAACAAGATCGCCGACTTTTATGATGATGAAGTGGAAAACGCGGTCACAGCGATGAAGCAGCTGATCGAGCCGTTGATGATTCTCATTCTGGGAACGATCATCGGGGGTCTCGTTATCGCGATGTATCTTCCGATCTTCAAAATGGGGGATGTGGTTAAGTAACCCGTTTCGAGAAAGAAGAAAGCGTATGCTGAAGTTGTTACTCACAGGCTTGAGCCGATGGCTCCCTCTCCGAAAGGCGAAGGAGGAGGACACTGCCGAGTTTTTCGGAGCCGCCGATGATCCTTCGGATCCTCGGCTCCTCCGGCATACGCTCGAACAGTTAGTCTTCACCCGGATCATCACCCTCACCCTCTTTTTGACGACGATCCTCGTGTCGCTGGTCACGACCGGGGAAGGGTTTGCGAACGTTGGACCGCTTTGTTGGTCGATAGCAGTTGTCTTCGCCGTTTCCATAGTCAATATCTTGATGCTGAAACGGGTTTCAGACGGACAGCTTCGTCGATTCGCGGCTTCTCAGTTCGCAGTCGATGCGATCCTGGCGACGGGCGCCATCGCCGTCTCAAACACGGCCGTGAGCATGTTCCTGTATCTCTTTCTCATCGTGGCCGCGGCGCTGGTGCTGGGGCGGAAGCCGGCAGTTGCTCTCGCGGCCGGATGCGGGCTTGCCTACTCACTGCTCACCGCAAAAATGTACGGGTCTGCCTCCGCGGACCTTACATTTTCTGACGTACTGACCGTATATGTCTCCTTGGTGGGCGTTGCAATTCTAGCGAGCTACCTCGCGCGTCGTTTTGAAGTGGTCGGAGAGCTCGCGCGTCAACAGGCGAAATACCTCACTCAGCTCCGAGGTGAACGAGCCGGCATTTTCGAGGATCTTTCCGAAGGCGTAATTCTCCTCGATCAAAACGGACGAATCGCAGATAGCAGTCCGGCCGCCTGCTCTATCCTCGGTTGGTCGCCAGGAGAGCGCAATTCTCATCGAGGCGAGGTATTTAAGGCGCTCCTAGAACCGCTCATCTGTGTCGAGGACCGTGCGAACCTGCCGTCTCGATTCGAGCAGGAGGCACAACTCGAATTGCGCATAGGCGATTCCAGTTCGTCCCCCGTGCGGCATCTCTCTCTCAGCTGCCGCCCACTCCAAGGCGACGTGGACGGTAAAACTCGGGGCTGCATTATCGTGCTCAGCGACAAGAGTCACGAGCGGAGCATCGAAGAGCGTCTGCGACTTCATGAAAAGATGGCGGAACTCCTCGCCGATTCTTCACAATCACTCTCCGGTCAAGAACTCCGAATTTACTACGCCGACATGGCTGGCGACAGCCCGGTGATGAAGCGGGTCTTTGACCTCGTCGAACGCGTCGCCGGCAGTAATGCCTCCGTGTTGATCGAGGGTGAAAGCGGAACCGGGAAAGAACTAATAGCTCGGGCGATCCATCAGCGAGGTCCTCGAAAGGAGCATCCCTTCGTGGCTATCAACTGCGGAGCGCTCCCAGAGAACCTCATCGAGAGTGAGCTCTTCGGTCACAGAAAGGGCGCGTTCACTGGCGCATCACAGGATTCGCAAGGTCTCTTCCGACAGGCACATGGCGGTACGTTGTTTCTCGATGAAATCGGCGAGCTTCCGCTCCACCTGCAAACAAAGCTGCTCCGAGTGCTCCAGGATAAGGCGGTCCGCGCAGTCGGCGATACAAAAGATTATTCCGTCGACGTGCGAGTATTAGCGGCAACGAACCGTGACCTCAGAAATGAGGTGCATGCCGCGAGGTTCAGAGAGGATCTGTATTACCGCTTGAATGTCGTCAATATCTCCGTCCCTCCGCTTCGGGATCGGCGCGAGGATATTCCGTTGTTAATTCGACATTTCCTCGGCAGATTTTGCCGGGATCAATCGTTCCCTCAAGTCTCGCCCGAAGCGCTGCAGCTCCTCATGTTGTATCCGTTTCCCGGAAATATCCGTGAGCTAGAGAACATCATTGAGCGCGCACTTGTTCTCGGCGGAACTGCGATTCTCTCCGAACACCTGCCAGAAGAAGTGAGGAAGAAGGCGGACACGCTCTCACGATTCAACGGAGAAACCCAGATCATCACGCTCCCAATCAATCTCGAACGCGAACTGGAGACGCTCGAACGCGCCTATCTGATGCGGGCTCTCTCCGAGTCGAACGGGATCAAGAAAAACGCAGCTGAGATGCTCGGCCTTAATTTTCGTTCGTTTCGATATCGTCTGAAGAAGTATAGTCTCGCTTCGGAGTCCGGCGGTCTCGGAGCAGAAGAAGACGGAGAAGAAGAGCAAGGCTTAGAGACGTAACAATCACTCCGCACAAAGCTCCCGCGGTTCGACCCGCCCGATACTGGATCTTCGCCGAGTCGCCGCGGGGCACCAGCCACATTCGTTCCGACAGACCCCGATACAAATCACCGTCATCCGTACTCCAGAACGGCAAGTAACTGTAATTGATTCGGACGGGTTGATTTGGAGTGAGATTGCTCAGCAAAATCTCCTGTTGATCCGGCGAGAAAGCGAACTCACCCCCTTTCACCTCGTCCTCCACCGTTCCGGGCGACGACGGAAAGGTAAGGTTTGCATGGAGAAAGCGAAGCACTGTCTCCTCTTCTCGCTTACTCGACGAATCTCGCTCTTGCCACTCGGGGATTGGAGCCAACACGCCTGAGGTATCAAACGGAAGATAGACGACTTTTGCGTCTTTTTTCCGCTCCGAAGGCAGCTTCCAATCCAGAGCCTCGGCGCCGAGTGAGCGGCCCACGATAATCTGTCCTACCGAGGGGGGAACCGGCTGACCGTCCCTCACTTCGATAAACTCGAAGGCACTCCAGAGCTCTCCGTCGCCGTAGACCATCGCGTCCAAGCGAGAGAATTTCAAGCTGCTCCCGGAGTTGATGTACGCAACCAAAGGTTTTCTCGCCCGAACCACTGTCGGAAGACGTCGTTCACCAAATGAAACTCGCCGGTACCGTCCGAGCTTCTGAGATTCGCCGCCGAACTCTCGTCCTCCATCCGGCCCAAGTATAAGATCCGTGATACCGAAGTCGGACAGACGTCTCAGGAAACCCTCTTCGGTGTCAAAGTTACTGAGCCCTATGCCGAGAGGCGCATTGTAGGCGTGGATTTTCAGACGCTTCGCGGCAAATGCCGGAAAGGCTTGCGAGAGCGAACTTTGAATGAAGAGTCCGTTCGCCGTTTCTCGTTTGGCTTCTTTCGCGAGTCTTGCCGCAAGATAATGCGGCGACGGGAAATCCACGGCTCCAGGGCGTCCGAGATGCTCAAAAAAGACGCGGTCGAGGCCATTTCCTTCCGCAGGGCGCTGCGCGAGCGCTTCTAGTACGCGCTCTTCCTCGGGGAACACCACTTTCCGACTCCCGGAGACGACGTCACTCGTCCCGAGCAATCTCCACTCCTGAAGAACGATCAGGAGGAGGAAGAACAAAAGAATTCTGGGGCTGTGCACTCGAATCGCGGAGAGGGCGAGAATTGTAGCCAGAGGAGGAAGCACGAGGAGCAAGAATAAAACAAGAAAGCGATAGAGGTGAAGGCTGACCGGAGTTACGAGGACCAGGTAATCGCTCGAGAATAAACAAGCGAGGCTGACCGCAAAAACGGTAAACGGTCGAAGAATCCTATGTTCGCGAGCGAGCCGCGACCGGAATATGAGATACACTCCCAAAAGCACCAGGTAGGTCGTCCCCGAAATAAAAAGCAATGAGCTAAGTCTCCCCCGCTCCCCGATCGTGGCGGGGTGGTCGGCGAGCTCTGGAAAGAGAATGGTGAAAAAGCTCGAGATGGATGGCATCCTGTCCTGCGGAAGGAAATCTCCTGCGCTCATCACCGATGGAATGAGCCAAAACGATGCCAACCCAACTCCGAGGAGGTGGGCACACAACACAGCGAAACCGGCTCGGAACCACAATACGCTGAGAACCCCAATGCAGAATGCGGTGAGGAAAGTCAGCGAATGAGTGAGAAGGAGGGCTCCAAGAATTATCGAGAGAGCCGCTTGCGTCCCTTTCTTATTTGGATTCCGGACAAGCGGAAACAACGTTCCGAGATAGAGCAGCAGAAGGTTCCATGCGAGTACCTGAGGAAACAGCCCCAACTGTATGCCGGCTCTCGTCCCCGCGCCAAGTCCCTCCGCGGGGTGGCGAAGGAACCAGAGTGCAAAAATCAACGACAGGACGGCCACGAAGAACCGGTGCGTCAAGTCGGCACTCCCTTCTGGAAAACAAAGTCGCTTCGTCGAGATGTAGAGACTCACCGGAAGGAAGCAGAGAGACAATCCCGTCAGAATCTGAACTGCTCGCTGCACGGGCTCATCAACGAACACCCCGAGGAACACCGAGAAAACGGCGGCGGCAAAGTGCGCCAGGGGGGCATAAAAACTAAAGGCGGCCCACCCTCCGAACCACCAGGGGTCGAAGAACGTGATTCTGCCCGAGGTGAGTTGTGCACGAAGACGCTCGGTTACCGCGACGTGCGAATGAATATCCCAAGACTGAAAGACACCAGAGCGAAACGCCTCGGGAATCTTCAGAACTGCGATGAGAACCGCAGCCAAAAGAAAAAACAGTGGAATCGGAAGGCGAAGCAAGATCCCCTTTCGATAATTCCCCGTCGATTTCTCGTTGCTCATGCCGCTTCGCTGTTTCGCCAGTCGTTACAATCCCACTTTACTGCCGCCGATTGGATTTCGGTAATTTCCGCGAACTAATTGCAGCACGCTCAGCGTAGCCGCGCCAGAATTATCTCTCGCCGTTCTCACGAAATCACTGAACCCAGTCCGCTCTTTCTCTCGGCGCTGGTCGTCCGAGTGAGGCCGTCGAATCCGAGGTGCTGATATACAGAAACCCCCACCCTAGGCTCCAAAAGCCCCAAACCATTCGTTCTCGAAGCGCCTCGGCTCCGAGGTGATACCCGGGACCAAAAATCAATACTGTTCCTAAGCGCTGAGCGTATGTCATACGAAGACATGAGTAAAACCTTCCGTTCAAGCCGGTGCCTGTGGCTCGCCGGACTCTTCGCTTTTATTCTCTGTCCCGGTCTCGTTTACCTTACATTTCCCTCGAATCCGTCTTCCTTCCCTCAATTCGGTGAAAATGATTTCGTCGAATATTGGGCGGCGAACCAACTCCATCGGCGCGGCGGCGATCCGTATAACCCCGTGCTGGTCTACGCCGTTGAGCGAGCTCAAGGCTGGAGCGAGCAAAAGCCGCTGATGATGTGGAACCCTCCTTGGACGCTCAGCATATTGGGTCCGATTCTCGCATTTGATTTTGAAACCTCCTCGCGGCTCTTTTTGGGGCTGAATATCGGCCTCCTGTTTTTCAGTGCCGCGCTGGTGCTTGATGCGAGAGGGAGTCGTCTCGGAGTATGGCCTATCGGTCTCCTGTTTGCGGTCTGCTCCTTCCCCGCCTATCTCGCGCTCCTGCTCGGACAGCTGAGCATAGTCCTCACGGCGGCTGTTTCCGGCCTCTACTGGTCACTGAAAAAGGAGAAGTATCATCGAGCAGGATTTTGTTTGGCGTTACTCACCGTCAAGCCTCATGTCCTGTTCCTACTTGGCCTTGTGCTGGTCGATTGGGCGATACGCGGCGGCTGGAAGAAAGTGCTCCCCTCCTTCTGTCTCAGCCTTGCCGCCTTCCTCGCTGTCCTCCTCTTTCAGTCCCCGCCGACGCTGACTGCTTGGATGAATCGTGGCCAATATTCGGAGAATCCGATGCTCGTCCAGGTGCTCAATTGGCGGACGACTTCGCTTGCATCGTTGCTTCGAGACACCGTTAAGCAGATTTCTGGAACATTCACCCCCAATCTCTTGTTTCTGGTGCCTTCGATAGCGGCAGCCGCCCTCATTTTCGTACTGATAAAAAAGCGTCCGGCTCCGAACTGGGACTTCGTCTTCCCAGCGATTATCCCGCTTTCATGCTCGACGGCGGCGTTTTCTTGGATTTTCGACGGGACGGTCTGCCTCATCACGCAGGTCGCACTCGCGACCACTCTGCTCGAGAAAGAGCGAAACCCGACGAAAAGACTCCTCCCGATTTTGGCAATGCTGGCGCTGCAGTTCGCTATGCTCGTGCACAGTCAGCTCAAGTTCTCGGGCTATCAGGAATTTTGGTATTTCTCGCCGGCGCTTTTTGCCGTCTGGTTTCTGTCGCAGCGACGCATCTTCTAGTTTGACTCGCTGTGGAAGCTCAGTGTCTCAGTACCTCTGTGGTTAGAGAGAAATAAGAATACTCGAGCCACAGAGACACAGCGGCGCGGAGGATGCACAGAGCGGACCTAGAGGAGGCGTACGGGAACACCTTGCTCGTGCATGTATTTTTTCGACGTGATTATGCTTTCTCCGACGTAATAAAAGAGCGTGGCCGCGGAGACTGCGTGCGCTCCATTCTTCACGGCGTCTACGAAATCTTGGAGCTTGCCGCAGCCGCCACAGGCGATAACGGGGAGGGTCGTGCTCTTGCTGACTTCACGGATGAGATCAAGGTCGTAACCCTCGGCGGTCCCATCGCGATCGATTGAATTAAGCAGCACCTCACCGGCGCCGAGCTCTTCGGCGAGCTTTGCCAGCTCCGCCGCCCCTTTTCCGCTCGACCGTTCACCCGCACCGACGTAGGCCATAAATTTACCGCCCTCGCGCTTGGCATCGATGGACGCTACGATCGCCTGGTTTCCATACTTATTTGCAATATCCGTGATGAGGGCTGGGTTGTCGAGCAGCGCTGTATTGAGCGACACCTTGTCGGCACCAATCTCGAAGAGTCGATCAACATGCTCCATCGTTTTAATCCCACCGCCGATGGTGAGCGGCATGAAGCAGACCTTAGCGATATCCTTGATGACGGCGAAATTCGGCTCCCTTCCTTCCCGCGTCGCCATGATGTCGAGAAACATCAGCTCATCCGCGTTCCGTTCGTTAAACACCTTCGCATTCGTCGTGGGATCCCCGACGACTCGGAGCTCACTGAACTTAACGCTTTTTACAATACCCCAATTTTTGAACAGCAAAACCGGGATAATTCGAACCTTCAACATACCAAGTGCTCCGAGAACGGGATCGTGGATCGAGAGAGCTAGCGGACCTCCAGAAAGTTCTTCAGCAGCGTCAGCCCTTTTTTCTGACTTTTCTCCGGATGAAATTGCGCGCCGTAAACCTTCTCCTTCTGAACCGCCGAGACGAACTCAACTTCGTAGTCCGTTTTCATCATTGGAATCGATTCATTCAAAATCACGTGATACGAGTGAACAAAATAGAAGTTCGAATGGTTTTCGATTTTCTCGAAAATGTCCGGTCGCTCTTCGCCGTAGACCTCATTCCAGCCTACATGAGGAACCGGCAAAGTCACCGAGAATCGTTTCAGCTCCCCATCGATGAATCCAAGTCCATCCACGCCGGGAGCTTCCTCGCTTCGATTGAAGAGGAGCTGCATGCCAAGACAGATCCCGAGCAGCGGCTTCCGAAGCACGGCCTCCCGAAGTATCGGGATCAACCCCAATTCACGAAGCTCTTTCATGCCATTTCCAAAATGTCCGACACCCGGGAGGATGAGGTGGGTGGCCGCATCGATCTTTTCCGGATCCGCTGTCAGCAGATAAGTCGCGCCGAGCTTATCCAGAGCTTTCTCGACGGAGCAGATGTTCCCCAGCTTGTAATCGATGATTGCAATGAACGTTTCCATTCGCCCCTGAATTCGAGAAGGAATCGGCAATTGGCGCAGAAGTTTGCCAGTAATTCCTTTCTTTTGATGCCGAAACCCGTTTCGTGAGTTCGGATTTAGCGAAGATTTTCCATTTCCGTCTCTCCCGTAAGCGCTTAAAAGTCGGAAAGATTTTCACGTCGTCCGCATCAAAGGAAACATGAGATACTGTAAACGCTGCCTCTTTCCTGACACCAAGCCCGATATCTATTTCGACGAGCATGGAATCTGCGATGCCTGCAACTCCGCCGATCGAAAACACGGGATCGTAAACTCCATCGACTGGCCTCAGCGCGCAAAGGATTTTGAAGCGCTGATCAACCAATACCGCACGAAGGATCCACTCAAATACGATTGCATGGTGCCGGTAAGCGGCGGCAAAGACAGCACCTATCAGACCTACTGCATGAAAGTGAAACACGGCATGAATCCTCTTGCCGTCACATTCGACCAATTCGATAGCTGCGAGCGAAGCCGCTACAATCTCGAAATGCTGCGGAGCGTCGGTGTCGATCACGTACACTTCACGATGAACCCGAAGGTCGTAAAGTCCCTCGTGTTGAAGGGCTTCCGGGTGGTCGGCGATCCGTATTGGGTAAATCACGTAGGCATTTTTACCGTCCCTTTTCGCGTAGCCGTCGGCTACAGAGTCCCTCTTATCGTCTATGGTGAAAACTCTCAGCTCGAATACGGCGGTCCCGCAGCTGATCGGGATCGGAAAATCTTCGACAAGCGCTGGCGTCAAGAATTCGGCGGGATGCGTGGATTTCGTGAGGAAGACATGGTCGATGACGAGATCCAACTTTCCGATCTGAAATCGCTCTTCTTTCCCACCGACCAGGAGCTCACGGAAGCTGGTGTCACCGGTCTGTTCTACGGATATTACTTCAAGTGGGATCCGATCACGCACACTGAGTTCGTGCAGAAGCTCGGATGGAAGCCGCTTGATGAGGCCTGGCCCGGCTCTTGGAATCCCACCGAAAACGTTGACATGAGCTTCATCGGAATCCGCGAGCATATGAAGTGGGTCAAGTTCGGGTACGGACGAGCTACCGATCAGGTGAACATTTACATTCGCAACAACAAACTCACCCGCGAAGAAGGGCTGAAGATTATCAAAGAAACCGATGGGAAGATGAACTTCGTTCCCGAGTTCTGCGAATACTGCGGAATTTCCGAGCGTGAGTTCTATAAAATTCGCGACAGTTTCGTGAATACCGATATCTTCGAACGAGTTGGTGAAACGGAATGGGCGCTTAAAGTCGCTCCTCATTAGTACAAGCTCGTGCATTTTCGTCGACCTTTGAATCGGGGCGAGATGTAGATGGCGAACGGTTTAGAACAAAACAGCCTTCCTCTTCCCTTCCTTTGCATCATTCAGGCGCGAATGGGTTCGACGAGGCTTCCAGGAAAAGTGCTCCGCCCCCTCGCGGGTAAACCCGTTCTGGAGCACGTTGTTACGAGAGTTCGCGCGTGCCGACTTATCTCGACCGTGCTGGTTGCGACCTCTGATAAACCGGCCGACGATGCCATCCAGTCTTTTGCCGACCGTATCGGGGTGCGCTGCTTCCGCGGCAGCGAGAGCGATGTGCTTGACCGTTTCGCTCAAGCGGCAGAGTCCGTAGAATTGCCGCACATCATCCGAATTACCGCCGACTGTCCGCTTGTCGATCCGGAGCTCCTCGGTCACATGATTCAATGCTACGAGGGCACGGACTTCGATTACTACAGTAACTGCCATCCAGTTCGAACCTTTCCGAAAGGACTCGATATTGAAATCTTCCCGCGGCGGGCGTTGGAGATTGCAGCGCGCGAGGCCACGGAGCCGTACGACCGCGAGCATGTGACGCCCTACTTCTATAAGCATCCTACGAAATTCCGATTGGGCGTTCTCGAGGCTGAGGTCGACCGCTCCGAAGAACGATGGACACTCGACACCGAAGATGACTATCGGTTTATATCCGGTCTCTACGATGCGTTGTATCAAGAGGGCAGGATCTTTAGTTCCGCGGAGATCACCCAATACGTGAAGACTTCTTCCGGCGAAAACTCATGAATTCGCTCACCCTGCTCGCGCTGATCCGGAAGGGGATATTTTATTGCTTTTCAATCGGAACTGAATCGCTCATCGCGGCTGCGCTCCTTCCGATTCTCACGCACCGACTCCCACCGGAAGAATACGGGATGTGGATCCTCTTCGTTTCGCTCTTCGCTTTTCTCCGCCCTGTCTTAAGTCTCATGCTGCAGGATGCGGTGCGCATGCAGTATTTCGATTTAAGTCCCGAAAGCCTCCGTGAACACCTTCGCGCCGCATTGTTTTTGCCGAGCCTGTCGCTCGCATTTTTTCTTTTGTTGGCGTTCCTTTTCCCAGGGGCGGTGGAACGTTTGTTATCATTTCCGGGTGAATTCTTTTGGACGGTCTTAGTTACGGCATACTTGCATGGAGTTCTCATACTCCTGCTTGCTGTGATCCAATTTCGAGATCGACACCGCTTCTTCCTCTTTCTGCAGGTGATACAGACGGTGCTCGCTATCTCGCTCACTTTGCTCTTTCTCAAAATCGAAAACCATTGGCAGGCACCGATCTACGCGAGAATTATCGCGATATTTGTCTGCGACGTCATCGGACTACTCTGGCTCGGGCGGACGCTCGGAAATCTTTTCCTCACGCGTCTTCCACGCGATAAGTTACGAGAGCTCATTCACGTTGGGTTGGGGCTTCTCCCGGTCGGGCTTGTCTCGGTCGTCGTTCCCCTTACCGATCGGCTCATCGTCACCCGCTATTCCGGAGCCGGCGAGACGGGATACTTCGGAATCGGAGCGCTTTTCGGGATGGCTCTCCTGGTGCTCGCAACGGGACTCATCTATGCGTGGCAACCTGTCCTGTTCCGTGCGGTTCAATCGGGAAATGAAGCAGACCTTAATACGTGCCGCAGGTTCTCCGTTGCCTATTTCTGTTTCCTCCCTGTGGCCGGAGTCTGTGCCGCGTTTGCGGCGATGTTTCTCGCCCCCTATCTCGTCGGGTATGATGTGCAAACCGTGCGTCCATATATAGCCGCTTTAACGGTTGCGGTCTGCGCCGAGTGTTTCTACCTCCATAACCATACGATGCTGCTCGCGTATCGGCGCGTGAGGGAAATTTCATTTGCCGCCGTGTCGATAATGTTAGTGAATGCGCTCTTGTGCGTCCTTCTGGTACCACGTTACGGAGGGATGAGCGCCGCCTGGGCCACGGCATTCACCTATGTCTTGGCGACCGCTTTGACGGGAGTCTGCTTGAGAAGATCATGAAAACGTTTTCAATTCGAGCATTATTTCGCCTCGACGGCACCTCGGAAATCGGAATGGGTCACCTGAGCCGATGTCTCAATCTCGCTCGTTATCTTCGCTACTTTGAGATTCGCTCGACGTTCGTCGTTTCGCAGAGCACTCTTCGCTATTTTCCCAGCACGTTGTCCGAGTTCGAGGTGGTCTGCGTTCCGGATGAGTCAAGCGAAACGGAAGATGCCGACTTTACCCTCCAACACGCCCGCGCCGTCGGGGCAAAGATCGTGGTCGTCGATAGCTACGGTCTCGGAATTGGTTGGCAATCAAAAGTGCGTGCCGAGGGATACTTTCTTGTTGCCATCGACGATCTTGAACGAGATCACAACGCTTCACTGCTCATCGATTACAATGTCCGGCTTGATTACGATTCAATCTACGAGAGTTCAAAGCCGCAGTGCGGCGAGCTTCTCCTTGGCCCCGCTTATGCAATCCTGAATGAAGAGTACTCACGCCTGAGAAAAGTCCTCCCCGCATGGGAGAATAGATCTCAAGCGGTGCACATTTGTTTCGGCGGCAGCGATCCGAAGAACATCACCGCAGTGGCTTTAGAGGCATGTAAATCTCTCGCTCCGTTGCACACACATTTCGACATCGTGGTCGGCGAGGGGTATTCTTTTTTCGACTCTCTTCGAGCGAAGTACGCGTCTGAGCCTCACTACTCTATTACGCAAAATCCGCCCGACCTCCCCGCGCGGATGGCGTCGGCCCGCCTCGCGATTGGGGCCGGCGGCACCATGCACTGGGAACGTTGCGTGCTTGGCCTCCCGACGATTGTGGTAAGCTCTGCCGGCAATCAAGAGCCGGCTTCGCTGGCTCTCGACTCCCTCCGGGTCGTAAGATATCTCGGACACGTCGAAAACATCCAAAGCGATTCGATCGCGAATGCTGTGATCGAGCTTCTGCAAGACGATATGCTGCTGTACGAAATGTCACTTCGTGCCATGGGGCTCGTCGATGGCCGCGGGACGAAACGGGTGGCGTGTTCCATCCTCAGCTCCTTCCTCCGTCTCGAAGCGGCCGGACCGGAACATGCGGAACGCATCTTTGCGTGGAGGAATCATCCAGACAATCGGAAGACGTCATTGGATCAGGGTGAAATCAATTGGAACGACCATCTTCGCTGGTTTGAAGAAACTCTTCGGTCAAACAACCGAAAATTGTTTGTCGCTACTCTCGAGAATGAATCGATCGGTGTCCTTCGCCTCGACTTTGTCCCCGGTCAGGCGTGGGTCTCCATCTACCTCGTTCCTGAATTTCATCGGAGCCGATTGGGCTTGCCACTCCTCCTCAAAGTCCCAGAACTTCTCCACGATGCACCGGAAGCGATCGGCCAGCTACGGGCGCAAATTCGTCACGGGAACCCTGCGTCCGAGTCAATATTCACTGATGCCGGATATGAGTGCTTTGACAAGGGAGCCGGGTCTGCTTTTTCAGAATGGCGGAAAGTCCTCACACCGAAGCGCGGAGCGCGACGATAACGCTCTCATCATTGGTCACTCCGAGCCAGTTCGCGCCAACTCTTCCGCCATCTCGCGCATCTTCGCGGCCTCAGAGGATTTACCAAGTCGCTCGTAAACGAGAGCAAGATTCCGAAGAGGCAACGGATTTCGCGGTTCGCTGGCTTGCGCGGTTTCAAATGATGCGATTGCGCGTTCCGGGTCTCCGAGTTTCAGCAACAGCCCGCCTTCTTTGTTCCACTCGTTGGCGCTCTTCTCCGGCCGGAATTTCCAGCTCGAGGTGACTTCCACGCAAACACCGAGAACGAGGAGAAGGATGAGCGGCAACCATCGATGTTCCTGGGCAAGACGAAAGAGAAAGACTGCGCCTCCTGCCGCAAGAACACAAAAACTTGGAATTACCAGCATTCGAAAACGAGAGAGATAAAAAAACAACACGACAGTCAGGAGGGATCCGACGATGGGAACGAGGATTTGCAAAAAGGTTCGCCGCCACGGCGCCGCAAAGAGGCCGACGACGGCAAACGACAGCAAAAGATCAAATCGCGGAAGGAATCTCAGAATCCCTGAATAGGCAACTGCATAACTATAACTGCCATAAGTGAGATATTCACTCTTCTGGAAAAACGCTGAAAGCCGAGCGCCAAACAAAGACCATTCTCTATTTAGGTCTGCCTGGATCTCCTTCATGCCCTGTCGGAAAAAATGCGATGAAACCTCATCGTCTCGCAGACTCCTTCCGGCTTGCCGCTCCGCGAGCGGCTTCATCGCGTCAAAGGTGCTTCCACGAGGATTTAAGGGAACTCCGTCGATTTCCGCAGGCATGACGTAGCCGGCTCGCGCCGAGGGATTATGACCAAGATAGAAGTTATGTCCTGCGGTAACCGTCAAGAGCACGAATTGCCGCGAGTTGAGATAGTTTGCCGCTGATACGGGAAGGATCGTCAAGACTGACCCGAGGGTGAATAAGAACATCGGCTTCACGGTCGCCGGCGTGAACTTCTCGAGCAGAGTGAGAAGGAAAAGCGGTAATAACAATATCGCATTCGGCATCAGCGCGACCATCAGACCTGAGAGAAGCCCCGCGATGAACGGCCGCTGCCGCTCGCCGACGAGAAGCGCCAACGCCGCTGAAAGCAGCGCCAGGACGAACGGAATGTAGATGAGCTCCGCACTAAAGTAGACGGCCGGCCCATACACCGCATAGAGTAAACCCGCCGCGATTCCCGCCGCTCGGCCAAAGACGCGAGTCCCGATCGCTCCCACGAAGAAAACGGTGAGGAGATCGGCGGCGATTCCCAATAAACGAAGAACTAAAAAATTCTCGCCGAAGAGAAAATCGGGAACAGCATAGACATAGGGAAGCAGAGGGCTGCTTTCGATAAACGGCCGTTCACCAGGAAGGAGATCGCCCTTAGCAATCAGTCGTGCAGCTTCGAGAAAAGTCCGATGACCGCCGAGCGGCACGACATACAGCGGTGAAGCCATCATGCCGGAATTGTGGACGATACGAATCACCGCCGCAAAAAGAACGACGAGCAGGATCCATTTCCCATTCACCCTCCTGTCCTGCTGATTCGGTTCGTTCATGAACGACTCTCTTCTGTTTTCGCGTCTTCTCCGGGGAAACTATTTGATTCCCCTCGCTCCCGCCAGGGCACAAGCACGCCGTCTCTCAAGATGAACGCGGGCAATCCGGGATGACTTTCCAGAAGCCGCGAGTTTCTTGCCCGCAAATCGCTGGCGACGATGAAAGGACGGTCGATGCGAGAGCTGTTCGAAGTAAGATGGGGCAGATAGATGCTGAAACCTTTTTTGTCATATTCAATTTCCTCCACACAGCGGGGAGTAAGGGTGCGGCTCATGGCAAGCCGCAATGAGCGGTCACCATTCAGGTTTACAAAGCGGACTTGTTCTTGGAGGGAGACGAGTGCGTGTATTTGTCGCTGCAACTCATGGGGCGAAATCTGGTCTGTCAAAAGGGCAAGCTCCCAAAGGGCGCAATGATCCACCTCTCGATACGCCCGTTCCGCCTCCGGCGCAGAAATACCGTGAGTCCTGAGGATGCTCAGCATTCTACCGCCCCATGAAATCGGCACGAAAATAACACCTTCAGCGATACCTTGCTGTTTCGCGATTTCACGAACGTCAATACGCATGGAAGGATAGCTAAAATGGTTCCACAATGCTCGCGAAGGGAAACCAAGACAGACTCCCGAGAGCACGGCGAAGAATAGACAAAAGCCAAACAGCTTCTCCAGACTCAATGCTGGAAGTGACATTCCTAACCGCACCTCACGACCTTGCAGCCACCCGCTCGAGGCGTCTATTGCTACGACCGTGAGCGGAAGAAACCCGGCAAGCGAGCAATACAGGAAACGCGGTCCGAGATATGAATCGCGATGCCAGTAAAAAAAATATGCCGCCGGAAACGCAAGTGCGAGGGTGAGGTAGAAACGATCTTCTCGCCGAAGTCGTCGAGGGAGCATCAACAACACCGCAATCGGAGAAAGGCCCGGGAGGCACCATTCGAAAAGGTATTCATTGAGCAGGCCCAGATTGAAGAGCTGGTTTCCGATGGCTTTTTTCAGGGTAAACTCATATCCCCAAGGAGACTCGTGAAATCCGATTCCGTGGGCAGCTCCCCAGAGCTTCGTGTAGCCGGAGAGCAGATACTCTCCCGTCGTTTTGCGATTGTAAAAAAACATCAAGGAGGAAACCGCAATCGTGGAAACGGCGGAGGCAGCAAAAAATACCCTTCGATTTCCAAAAATCACGTCAGGAAGCGCGAACAGAGCGAACACCACGCCTCCCGCAAGGGCGCAGAGCGGCCGGGTTAAAAAGGTCGTCCCCAGCCCCAAGCCGAATAATAAGCAGAAAACAAAACCACCGTTCCCTCGCTGCAACCGGAAGAATGAATAGACTGCAAGCGACGTTCCACACAATGCGACACTGTGATTCATGAAGTCCGCACCGAGAAAAAGGAAGAACGGGGTGATTAGCAAAAGCGGCACAAGCATTCGCGCGACGCGTTCCCCATGGGTTTCTCGTAAGGCAAGAGAGAGGAAAATGCCCGTCGCGGCGCTCGCAATCGGGGATACAAGCCACGGCATTCCCACAAGAACTCCGAGGGCGAGGAACATCGAATAGCCCGGCGGGTATTGCCCGTACCATTTCTCTCCGTCAAAGAGCATATTCTGAGTGACGAAGAATTCCGGGAACCTTGGAAGCGGCGCCGTAAACCCACCGTCAGCAAAAATCTCTCCCTGGAAGAGCTGAACCACTCCATCAACGAGAAGCGGTCGACAATCGAAAACGAAGATTGAGAGAATTATTTCAAAAACAAAAAGTCCGAGTGAGCAAATCCACAGAAGAGGGAGAAAAGGGATTTTGTGAAATCGCTGCCGGAGCCGACTCCAGGTCACGAAGAGACCGGGAGGGGCTAAACCAGCCGCAAGCGCAGAGAGAAGAATGACGCTGAGTAAGCGGAGCCCACTGTTTGAAGCCGAGGTCAATGCGCTCCCGTCGCGGAATTTGCCGAATAGACTCTCGAACGGCAGAAAGCTCGTGCCAAGAAGGAAAACTCCCAGCAGGGCCCGAAGCAAGAGGAGTATCCGAGGCATCACTCCCTCGCGTTACGCCGGGGAGCTTTTCTTCGAACCGAGGAGAAGATCCCAGGAGAGCGGCGTTCCCTTCGGGATTCTTGCGTGCGCCCGCCGGCCGTACACGATATCCGCGAACTTTGGATTCAGCCCGTTGCCGGGCCGGATCGAGCGAACATTTTGAAGCGTGAATTCCTCCCCTGCCTCGATGTCCTTCACGGTAAACAAACTTCGACGGAATATCACTGACCCTTCCTCGGCTCGCGTCGGACCGTACGATATCTCACCCAGAGCAAGCCAGGCGTTACGCACCTCGTGAACCAAAGATTTCATCTCTTGGGGTTCGAGCGAGAACGCCGCATCGACGCCTCCTGCACTTCGATCGAGCACCAGATGTTTCTCGATCAAACACGCGCCAAACGCGACGCTCACGACAGATGCCGCAATTCCCAGCGTATGATCGGAGAGCCCGACCGGAACACCAAACATATCCCGAAGATGGGGAAGCGTTCGAAGGTTACTGGCATCGACTGGGGCCGGGTAGGAACTTGTACACTTGAGGAGAACGAGGTCCTCGCAACCGCACTCGCGGATAAGTTTGACCGATTCTTCCAAAACTCCAATCGGCGCCATCCCTGTCGACATGATGACGGGTTTCCCCGCAGACGCGATGCCGCGGATGAGGCCGGTATCTCCATTCTCAAACGATGCGATCTTGAAACATGGTACGTTCAGCTTCGCCAGAAAATCGATCGCGGTCTTATCGAAGGGCGTGCTGAACGCAATCATCCCCTTTTCTTTCGCATAATCGAAAAGTTTTTCATGCCATTCCCAAGGGGTAAAGGCCTTGGAATAAAGCTCGTGAAGGGAGTAGCCGTGCCACAGGCTGTTCGGGTCATCGATGACCGTTTTTGCCTGCCCCTCGTTGAAGGTCATGGTGTCGGCGGTATAGGTCTGCAGCTTTATCGCGTGGCATCCCGCGTCTGCCGCGGCGTCAATGAGCTTTATTGCGTTGTCGATCGATTGGTGGTGATTGCCGGAAAGTTCAGCAACGATGAAGGGCCCGTCTCCCGGGAGGCTCCAACTGCCAATCTTGATCGACTTTCTAAATTTCTCTTTTGCGGCTTCCATGAAGATCCCCTGAATCGAACCGAATGAAGATTGGATGTGCGCACATCTTGAAAAGATTGCATATTTCCCCGCATCCAACATTGGAAGAAACTGCGTTTTCAGCTTAGGACCGGGGAGAGAAGCCATGTTTGACGGGGCAAGTGTTTTGGTGACGGGCGGAACCGGCTCTTTCGGCCAATATTTCGTAGACACCATTCTCAAGCGCTATAAACCGAGAAGGCTCATCGTTTTCTCTCGGGACGAGCTCAAGCAATTCGAGATGAGTCAGAAGTTCCGAGATGAAAGTCTGCGGTTCTTTCTCGGCGATATTCGCGACGGCGAACGTTTGATTCGCGCCTTCCAGGGTGTGGATTACGTCATTCACACGGCAGCACTAAAACAGGTGCCTGCCCTCGAATATAACCCTTCGGAGGCGATCAAAACGAATATCCACGGTTCAGAGAACGTGATCCGAGCGTCTCTGGAGTGCGGCGTGAAGAAAGTCGTAGCGCTTTCAACCGATAAAGCGGCAAACGCGGTGAACCTCTATGGGGCCACAAAACTGGCGGCGGACAAGCTCTTCATCGCTGCGAACTATTCCAAAGGAAACGTGCCCACTACGTTTTCGGTTGTCCGCTATGGGAACGTGCTCGGCTCGCGAGGCTCCATCCTCCCCTTTTTCCGTTCCCTGATGGAAAAAGGAGCCTCAGAGCTGCCGATTACCGATCCCCGCATGACGCGTTTCATCATTACGCTTAGCCAAGGCGTCGAGCTCGTGTTGAATGCGTTTCAAAGAATGCATGGGGGTGAGCTCTACATTCCAAAGATTCCGTCGGTGCGAATCGTCGACTTCGCGAAGGCACTCGCTCCGGCGCTTCAGCTTAAAGTGTCCGGTATTCGTGCGGGAGAAAAGCTGCATGAGGTGCTCTGTCCTCGTGAGCTCAGTCAGTCGACCCTAGAATTTGGCGACTTCTTCGTGGTTAAACCGGACGAGACCTATTTCGAAAACGTGGATTTCAGCGCTACCCGTCTTGGCGAAAAGGGAAAACCGGTTGAGTTCGGTTTCGAATACAATTCAGAAAACAATCCCCATTTTTTGAGTATCACTGAGATTGCGGAATTGATTCAAAACTACCGATCATGAAACCGATCCCTTACAGCCGCCAAGATATCGACGAACAAGACATCGCTGCGGTAGTCGAAGTTCTGCGCTCCGACTTTCTCACTCAAGGACCTCGCACAAAGGCTTTTGAGAAGGCGTTGGCGGATTTCGCACAGGCGAAACATGCAATTGTGTGCGCGAATGCTACGGCCGCGCTCCACTGCGCGATGATCGCACTGGATGTCGGACCCGGTGACCGCGTCTGGACATCGCCGATTAGCTTCGTCGCCTCCGCAAACTGCGCACTCTACGCCGGTGCAAAGGTCGACTTCGTCGATGTCGATCCGGCGACTGGTAACATGGACGTCGATCTTCTCGAAGAGAAGCTTCACGTCTCTGCAGCCCGCAATGAGCTTCCGAAAGTCATCATCCCGGTCCATTTCTCCGGACGCATCTGCGATATGTCGCGAATTGCAAAGCTCGCCCGACAGCATAATGTGAAGGTCGTCGAAGATGCCGCACATGCCTTCGGCAGCACGGATTCTGAGGGATTCCCTGCCGGGGCATGCCGTTTCTCGGACATCACCGTCTATAGCTTTCATCCGGTAAAAACGATTACGACCGGCGAAGGCGGAGCGCTCACCGCGAATGATTCTGCTCTTGCTGAGCGCCTGTCGCTCCTGGTCACTCACGGGATCACACGGGACCGGTCAAAGCTCCAAGATCAATCTCGCCCCGAATATTATTACGAGCAGCAGATCTTGGGATACAATTTCCGCCTGAACGAGATTGAAGCCGCGCTCGGCATAAGTCAGATGAGTCGAGTGAAGGAGTTTGTTGCGAAGCGAAACTTTTGGGCGAAAGCTTATGAGTCCGCACTCGCGAATTCAGAGTTTGACCTTCCTCCTCCAGACGAAAATTCCGCTTGGCACCTGTACGTCGCCGGCTGCGAGAATAGAGAAAGCCGATTCGCCCGTTTACGCGAAGCGGGGATCCTCGTGAATGTTCACTACCTTCCGATCCACCTCCAGCCGTATTATCGAACTTTGGGTTTTAAAAAGGGCGATTTCCCTCAAGCGGAAAAATTCTCCGAGCGGGCTTTGTCTCTCCCTATTTTCACGCAACTTACGAACGAAGAGCATGATTACGTGATAAAAACGCTTCTTCGCTCATGAGGCTGCGGCGCGTATGCCGTTTTACAAGCACCGCAATTTCCCCGTCTTCCTGTGCGTCATCACGCTTTTCTGTTTTCACCTTGGGACGCTTATTCACTATCCGGGGCCCACGCCGGACGAGCCCTGGAACGGCTCACGAGCGCTCGCGCTCGTTGAAAAGGGCTATCCGTTCGGTTCTCTCGATGAAGGGTACCGGATCGATGTCGCTCGTCCTTGGGCGGTGTTCTCCCTCCCTCCGCTCCTCCTCTACGCGATTCCAATCTCCCTGACGGGAGAGGTCGGACTCTTTGGCCTTCGCCTCGTCAGTCTGTTCGCGGGGCTCGTTCTTCTCTTCGCGATGATGCGAATCGGTGCAGTGCATCTCGGGCGAAGAGGAATGCTCGCCGCCGCGATCGTCACCGGCTTCTCTCAGGTCTTCTTCTTTTGCGCCCACGTCGCGCGTCCCGACGTGATGGCAGCGGCACTGGTATTTTCCGCGCTCTCGCTGGTTACCGGCCGTAAGAGTCGCCGATACCCTTTTGTGGCGGGACTTCTCGCAGGCCTTGCCCTCAGCTTTCAGCTCCGATCCCTCACGGCTTTACCCATCATCGGGTTCTACCTTCTGGTCGTCCGCGGTCGCTCGATTTTCCAACACAGAGACCTCCTCCGGCTCGCCGCGGGATATTCGGCAGGAGCGGCCGTCTACGTGCTGCTCCACATCGCCCCGGACCCGGAAAGCTTCACCCAGTCCTGGGCAGTAAACGTCGGCACGAACCGCACACCTCCCCTCGTCGACGGAGCGCTTCAGGTCGTGTGGGCGAGCCTTCGCTCGCTCTGGTTCGGGAGAACAGGCCTCTCGCCGGTCGGCGTCTATCTCCCCGTCGCCGGTCTCGCGTATGGTATCCTCTACGGCAGCCGCCGGGTACGAAAGCTCGTCTTCGCCTCGCTGCTCGGGTTTCTTGGGGGTGTGTTCATCATTCGCGACCCCCTCATAATTAACCTCATCGCGTTGTCCCCACTCCTCGATCTCCTCACACTTCCTCTGGTGGCTGAAATCTTCGCACGGCGTTACCGGCATCCGCTTCGGCACTTTGCCTGGAGCCTGATCGCGGTCGGGCTCGTTCTCTACAATCTCCACACCGGGCTCGTCGGGCCCGCACAATACTGGTGGGACGCATATCAGGAGCGGGAGGAGGTCCAGGCCGCGCTCGCCTCTCATTTGCGACCCCAGGACAAAATCATCGGGACGCCTTTGTACTGGCTCGGTGTTCAGAAGAGTAACTATCTCAGCTGGGAAGGTCTTATTGCGACGAAGCAGACACGGAACACCGATCTAGAAGGGGCGTTCCAAATTCTTCAGCCGGATGTTTTTATCTTGGATAAACATATCCGACCCTTCGTTCGTGACGTGCCCATGAACAGCACATGGTTCAATTATCTAAGAATATCAAAGTCAGAACTCGACCAAGTCTTCAGAAATCATGCGAAGATAATCGCAAGATACGACACACCCCAGTTCGGAGTCGTGGAAGTTTATCGGTTCAACTGGAATCGCGAGGTCGATCCCGCCGCTCGCTGAGAAAAAAGTTGTCTCGATTTTGTAACAAGGCGCGCGATATTTTTCGCATTGAAGACTTCTGATGTATCAGTTAGTAAACACCAAAATTGCTAGTCGGCAAAAATTGTCACCACTTCGCATAGGGTGACAAAGTTTGTCGCTATTCATCATGCCTCGCGGCTCTGCCCAGAAGTCAAAAACAGCTCGGCTGTTGAGTATTCTCCCCATATCTTCAACAGCTTAACAAATCCCACAGTGCAACGCCGTGGGATTGGCATCCTCCTTGCATTAACCAGACTGATGCGACTGGGGTTGCTCACACTCTGTTGAGGGCGGTCAATCTCAATGCATCAAAAGTACTAAAGGGAACATCTAAAACGATCGATTAAACGGACCAGTAGGGTGTTTCTTACTAGTAATAACAACCAGGGATAGGAGAAGTGACAATGAAGAACCAAAAGGGATTTACGCTCATTGAATTGCTGGTGGTCGTCGCGATCATCGGTATTCTTGCAGCTATCGCGATTCCACAATTCGCTGCATATAAAACACGGTCGTTCAACGCTCGTGCGCAGTCGGATCTTCGGAACGTGTTGACTGCAGAAGAAGCGTACTTCGTAGATCATGAGCAATATTCTGATTGCGATAACGGATGCTCGAACATCGTTCCAGGATATAAGCAAAGCGCTGGTGTGACGATGGCAACAGCTACAGCTGGTGCTGGATCACGCTACGCAGTAGGAACTTGCCATCAGAGCGGAGACCAAGAGTTTGATTGGAACTCCACTGGTGGAACGATTGCAGCAGCAGCTGAAACCGGTGGCTGCAGCCCAGATGCGACGATGTCATAATCGCTCGCAGCCAGTCTAAAGACACCAGAGTCTTGGACTGCAAAGCGGGGGACCAAAAGTCCCCCGCTTTTTTTTGTGCTGGGGACTTTTGGCGTAGCTCTTCGTTGGAAGAGCAGCTGCGGCGCTTCCGCCGTCGCCTGCGGCTATGGCGCGACAAGCATTTTGCGCGCTTCGCCGCTCATTTGCATTGAATTGCTCCAAAACCCACCCACGCGCCGACTCTCCGTTGGGAGGGTGGTGGAGACGCGTTAACGGGCGTAATTTTCGCCAGCAGCGCCTTCGCGCTCGATTTCTTCTATTTTTCCGTTCGCGCATTCCGAAACGAATACCCACCTTCGCTCAGGCTGATCTCAGAATATGCTCATTTTTTTGCGGCGATATCTTTCGAATCAAGCTATCGTCAAAGTCGTCTAAATCGTAGCCGCCGGTTAAGACCTATCAATTCAACTCTGCAAATGGCCCGATTTTTCCTCATTCTCTTTTCCATCTTGCTGATCGCCGGCGCTGGCCTGTTTTTTAGTCGTGAGCTCGCTCTCGCATCAAAGCCGAAGCTCGCCGTCGAAGAAACCCGTCCGCCGTTTTTTCTTCCGGAACTCCGCTACGTAAAGCTCGTCTCTTTCGGATTTCCGACCATCCTGGCGCGGACTCTCTGGTTCTCGACAATCAACTACTTCGGGAAACAAATGGGTGCGAGAAAAGACGTCCGTTGGCTCAGTCATATGTGCGAGCTGACGATGAGTCTCGACGCTGGTCCGATGGATCCTCTTGAATTCTGCAGCACAATGCTCGCGTGGGTCGTTAAAGACCCTGTGAAGGCCGATCGAATTCTCACGATCGGAATCAAACGTCACCCCACGTACTGGCGTTTTTATTACCTTCGAGGATTTAATCGTTGGTATTTCCTCGAAGACATGGACGCCGCCCAGAAGGATCTGCTCGAAGCGACCAAACAACCCGATTGCTTGCCGTTCGTGCACGGTCTTGCCTCTCGCATGATGACTAAGAATGGGAGCACAGCCGTCGCAAAAGCATACCTCAGCGAGATGGTCGAGAAGACAACCGACGAGGCCGCTCGAGCCGTATTTCAGGAGAAACTCAACCAGGCACAGCTCGCGGAATATTTTGATCTCCTGAACGAAGGTATCAGCCGCTTCGAGAAACGAACGGGTGTGAAGCCGAAAGTAATCGAAGACCTCGTCACGGAACACATACTCCGCGCGATTCCCAAGGATCCGTTCGGAGGCGATTTCCTTCTGAACGCCGAAACGGGAGAGGTTTACACGACCTCTGGGAAAAAGCCGCTCCTCTTCGCGGGGAAGACCGCGAAAACAGGAATCATGGCTGATGAATTTAAGAATTGGAACATAGGTCCTGCCGATGTCACTCCTTGAAATTCAAAACATCAGTAAACATTTTCGCACTCATTGGACGTATCGCCGCGTGCCGGCGATAAAAAATGTCAGCCTCAGCATCGGTGAGGGTGAGGCCTTTGGGTTCCTGGGCCATAACGGTGCAGGAAAAACCACCACGATGAAGTGCATCGTCGGACTGCTGAGACCGAACGATGGGTCAATACTTTATAAGGGACAGCCTCTCACCGATTACCGGCTTCGCAGTGAAATCGGATATCTCCCGGAGCTTCCCTACTTCTACGATCACCTGAGCGTTCAAGAAACGGTGGAGCTCTTCGCTCAGCTTTATGGACTCTCCGGCAGCGAACGTTCGGCGAGAGTCGAAGAAGCGTTGGGGCGCGTGAAGCTCCTCGAGAGACGAAAACAAAAGGTTCGCCAACTCTCGAAAGGTCTTCAACAGCGACTGGGGATGGCAAATACAATTCTCAACAGACCGAAGCTGGTCCTATTGGACGAGCCGTTTTCGGGACTGGATCCCTTCGGCCGGAAGGAATTCCGTGAGCTCATTCTGGAATTAAAGGACAAGGGAACAACTATTTTTCTCTCGACTCATGTGCTGAGCGACATCGAAGATATCTGTGATCGGGTTTCGATCATGGCGAGAGGAAATCTCGAAGCCACCTTTCCACTCTCTGACCTTCCGAAGATGTTCGGCGACGCGTACGAGTTCCAAGCGAGCATCCCGCGGGGCAGCGCAGAAGGAGCCGGTTCCGCGGTCAGTGATAGCCTTGTTCAGCAGCTTCGGACTTCTTTCCCGAATCTCGGAGTCCGGGAAGGAGTTGAACTCTTCACATTCTCAGGAGTTTTTCCTGATTATGCTGGGGCAGAGCAAGCCCTGCGATTCGCCATGGAACATCAACTACGCGTCGATACGTTCCAAAGGGCAACGAGAAGCCTCGAAGATGTCTTTGTTGAGATTACGGAAAAGGCCGAGGCGAAACGACGCATCGTTGAATCCGTGGGGGAAACGGCGAGACCGGTCGCCTAGGAGCAATAGATATGTCGAAAATCGCAGCACTTGCGCTGAACACTTTCCGGGAAGCAACTCGGAACAAAGTCATATACTCGGTTTTCGCCTTCGCAGTCGGTCTCGTGGGATGCGCGCTCTTTTTCGGCGAAGTGAGTATCGGAGACAGAAATCAGGTGGTCATGGATTTCGGCCTCTTCGGTATGTCAATATGCGGAGCGGCAGTCACGATCCTCATCGGAGTAAGCTTACTGAACAAGGAGCTGAAGCAGAAAACGATCTACAACATTCTCTCTCGGCCAATTACCCGCTCGCAGTTTGTCATCGGTAAACATCTTGGATTGACCGCAACCGTCATTCTCGTTCTCACCGGTATGAGCGTCGCACTGTTTCTCTTTCTCCTTATTCTGGGAAGTCCGGTAGGACCCAGGTTCGCGCTTAGCCTGTACTTCCTCGCCCTCGAGATGGCAGTGCTTGCGGCGATTGTATTATTCTTTTCGTCCATGGTCATTACCACGGTACTGCCGGGAATCCTGGCGTTGGCGGCATACCTAGCCGGACATTCAATAGACAGTTTGATCTCGTTCTCAAGAACCTTCGGGAAGGGTAGTCCCGTTCTTCAAGGTCTCGTCGATGTCCTTTGGTGGATCATTCCGGACCTCAGCATCTTTGTCCTGAACGAAGAGCTGGTCTACGGCCTGCCGATCTCGGGCGCCTATGTCCTCTACGCCACGATGTATAGCCTCTGCTATTCCATCGTGGCCTTGGGACTTGCCGTGCTTATTTTCGAATACAAAGAATTCGAGTGAGCCGACTCGGAATTAGTTTGCGTCGTCGTCGGTGACATCGTCGATTTCAAGGTGATTCACCACCTTCCCATCACCAACGATCTTCAGGGCTTCGTTCTCCACGCGTCCTCGCTCTTCCGACGAATCAACCGTTCCCCGCAACGTGACCTTTCCCCCGTCATCAACCTCGACGAGAGTCTTTTTCGCATCCTCAGAGAGGGTTGTATCCTTGCTGAGAGCAGCCTGGATTTTTTGAGCGAGAGGATCCTGATCCGCCCGAGACGGATCGGGAGGCAGAGCTTCGCTCTTTATCACAGGCTTTTTCTCGACCGGATCGTTTGTAATAATCACTGCTCCGTCACCGGGTGCGGCAATCGCAACGGAAGAAAACAGCGGACCAGCTCCGCTCACGGCCGCCACAAGGACCGCCTTTGCAAGCCCATTCGAAATTCGAGTGTCCATAATTGCGTTCTCCTAGAATCTTTATAAAACTCTGCTTTTCGAATCATGGCGGAAAACGGCACGCTTGAGATACGACGGCCGTCAGGTCGTGTTTTGTTTTTCGAAGGATTTTGAGAGATTCTTTCGTGCTAGATCTCGTAGCTTCCGGGATCTTCCGTCTTCATTTTCAGCTCGGGCGGCTGATTCATGACGAGCGTATTCGGCGGCACGCTTTTTGTAAGAAACACCGACCCACCGATGGTTGAGCCAGCTCCCACAACCGTATCGCCACCGAGAATAATCGCGTTTGAGTAAATAACAACCCCATCCTCAACGGTCGGATGCCGCTTCACATGCTTGACCGGGTTTCCCAGATCGTCAAGCGCAAAGCTGCGAGCGCCGAGGATCGCCCCCTGATAGATTTTCACGTTATTCCCGATTACAGCCGTCTCGCCAATCACGACCCCGGTGCCATGGTCGACGAAAAAGCCAGAGCCGATCGTCGCACCCGGGTGGATGTCAATTCCCGTCTCAGAGTGCGCCCACTCTGACATCATTCTCGGGATGAGTGGAACGCGCAATTGCCACAGCTCGTGAGCAATCCGATACACGGTCACCGCCAGAATTCCGGGATACGCGAGCGTGACCTCGGCATGGCTGTCGGCAGCGGGATCGCCTCGATAGGCGGCACGGATATCCTCAAGCAATTTCTTCCTGATTTCCGGAAGCACGAGAAAAAACTTTTCGACGATCGTGTCAGCATCGAGCAGCGTTTCGCTTTTGGTCGATCGTACCTCTATCGCCCGTTTCACCTCATCCAGCAGAACGGTACCCGCAGACTGCAACTCTCGGTTCAAACTTTGCAAAAAGTTCGCACCGCCGTTTCTCGGAGAGTAACGGCCTCCGAGCAAGATATTCACAAAAGTTTTGAGCGCCGCAGAGACGTTTGCGCTCTCGGGAAAACCTTCAAGCGTTCGCTCCGGAACATCATTCCGAAGCTCAGAAAAATACGGCTGAAGCCGGCCCGCGGCATCGTCGGCGAGACTCGCTATGTTTCGTCCGCTCACAAATCAGCTCCCGAGGAGACCCTTAGCGAGCTCGCTCGCCATTTTCCCCTCGAACTTTCCCTTATGGGTCTTGTTCAACTCGCCCATAATCTTTCCCATTGAATCGGCACCACCCGCCACGAGCGAGCTGATGAGGGCTTTCAATTCTTCCGCCGAGAGCTGTTCGGGAAGGTACTTTTGAACGATCGCCACTTCTGCCGTGTTCTTTTCGATCATCTCATCGCGACCCGCATTCTTCGCAAAGTCGATCGCATCGCGAAGCTTCTTAATCTCCCGCTGGAGCACCTGCATCGCCTGCTCGTCGGTCAAATCCGCCCGAGTGTCGATCTCCACCTTTTTCAATTCTGAAAGCAGTCCCCGGAGCGTCTCGAGGCGATGCTGATCTCTCGCCTTCATCGCTTCTTTAATATCTTCTTGAACCTTCGCCTTTACCGTGCTCATGACACCTCGTGGTTATCGCCCGCATCTGTTTCGCCCGAATCCGTTTTGTCAGTCCGGGACGTCCTCGTCTCCGGCGGGCGGCACAATGCCCCTATTCCGCCGAACGAAAAAGATGAGTAGCAGTAGAGACAAAAAGAGGAAAGTTGCCGGAGCTGCCCAAATGAGCACTCCGACTCCATCCGCCGCCGGAATTCCGCGGATATCGGCTCCGTATCGAGACACCAGGACTCCTTGAATCTCCTCCTCCCCCTTCCCTTCCTTAAACATCCCCCGTATTTCTGAACGGAGCTTGACCGCCTCCTCGGAAGGGCACGCACTCAAAGTTCGGCCCGGACAGAACGGGCTCATCAACGACTCACTGAGTCGCGACTCGTTCACAAAAACAGCACCTTCCCCACCATTGACATCCATACAGCGAATTTCTACAGTTCTTAGACTGTCTCGACAAATTGATTCAGCGTTTGCTGAGGAATTTTTCAAGATGCCCACTCCTCATGCGGGAGTAATTCAGTGGTAGAATGCAAGCTTCCCAAGCTTGACGTCGCGGGTTCGAGTCCCGTCTCCCGCTTTCTAATTTTTAGAAAATTCACGCTCTCCCAGGGCTTCCGAGTGTCCTGAAATCAGCATAATGTGTTTGATATGGCTCTCTGCCCTTACTGCAATAAAAATCAATCCGCCGACCGCTCTTCGCCTGAGGGGCGAAAGGCTTGGCCGTTCTGCTCGTTAAGGTGCAAAGCCGCCGATCTAGGCGCTTGGGCCAAGGAAGAATACACTATTCCGGCTGTGGAGGTTGAGGAGGAGGATCTTCGGCAGTTGGAAGAGGCGGGTGAAGCAGCTTTGTCTGACGAGGACAAAGAGGATTTGCATTAGTTCATCAGGTTTTGAGCATCTTTGCTGTTTGCCGACGCTCGCCTGCTATGTCGCTTCCACTTTATAATTCCTGAGCGCTCTCGGTTTCCACGAGAGTTGGAATTGCACTCGACCTGGGCCGGACTCACTCTGTTGCTGGTTCGAGTCCGGGCGACTACGCGCTCGCTCTCTCATTATTTGGGCGCTTTCATATTCGCCGAAGTTTGGAGATACACGCTACCTGGGCCGGACTCACTCTGTCGCTGGTTCGGGCTTTGCCCGAACTGGTTGGTTCGAGTCCGGCATATGCGTACTGGAAAAAACTGGCTCCCCGGGCCGGACTCGAACCAGCGACAGGGTGGTTAACAGCCACCTGCTCTACCGACTGAGCTACCGGGGAACGCCTACGGTCGGGAACGGAGACAATCCACCGAAGTCATGTTACTTGTCAAGGATGACTGATGCCTCGAAAAAACTTACCGAATCTCTAGAAGCCGCGGCCAACGAAATACCCGGAGCAGCGGCAGAGTTTTTCAGGCTTTTGATGAAAAGCACGGTGTTTCTTCCCGTAAAATCGGAGCCCAAATCAGGCGTTCCGATTCTGGGCCAGCTCGAGACGAGAGACCTCGGCTTTCTTACTGTTCTCAGCGACGGTGAAGAGATCCTCCCCATCTTCTCAGAAGCCGATTTTGTTGGAGATTGGGCCGATCGGGAGCTTTTTTACGCCGAATGCGAATTTCGGAAACTGATTTGGCTCATCGGCGAATCAACCGTCTTCCATCTGAACCCCGGACAAGAAGTGGGCAAAGAAATCAGCCGCTGGGAAATCGAAAAGCTCCGAAACGGAGAGGCAGCAATCGAGGAAATTGTTGCCGAGCTTGAAGGCGCAGGCGATGAAGACCTCCTCGTGCAGCCCGCCGGACCTGAGTTTGATCCGTTTCGGAAAAAATTGCTTCCGATCCTCGAGATCGCGAGTGAGCTGGAACTCGCGTTCCTCGTTCTCCTCTCCGAAGAGGAAAGCGCTCGCACCAGCCCCGCGCTGGGCGTGAAATACTCTGCCGATATCTCCGAAGAGCGTCGTGCATATTTTCGCGCGGAGTTTGAGAACTGTAGCCGCCAGAGCCTCCCTCCGGAAATGCAACTCACCATTTTCGATGAACTGGACGACGAAACAAATCCTAATTGGTCCATCTTCGAAGATGCGAGTCCATTTTATCTTGCCACCGTGGATCTCGATAAGAACACCGAGAAAGGCAGCATCGTACATGACCTCTGGCAACGCCTTGGAAACTTCCGCTCTGCTGATGACGACTCCGGAAATGACGAAGAAAAATGAGCCCGAACCGGCTGAGCTCCTTGCCAAATTCAACGCGGGCGAATCCATTTCACCCGCCCAGACCGCTTCACTCATTGAACGGATAAAATCCTGCGTCTCCGAAGAACCAGATTACTGGGATTTCGATGAGATTTACGAAGTCGTCCTGGCACTGGGCAAATTGCGAGTGCTTGAAGCTGCCCCCGAACTAGAGCGCCTGCTCATCGCACAGGAGCCGCTCACTCTCTGCCTCGTGCTCGAGACCCTCTGCCTAAAATGGGATCGCACTGAAGAGTATTTAGAACGGGTCATGACGTTTGCCGTCGGTGCGGTTTGGGATGAAGATCTTGATGTTCAAGAGAAAGCGATCGAGCTCCTGGGTGACTATGTAAGAAAAAGATCTCAAGGAGAAACGAGCCCTAAATCAAGCGTCGTTCAGCGCGTCGTCGAAACGCTCTGGCAGCAGTTCGCCTCTGCCGACGAACCGGTCATCATTCGAAAAGCCGCTTATCGTGCAATTGTCGCCGCCTCGGGAAAATCTGGAAGCAGTAATGGATCGAAAGCCCCGGACGATCGAACACTTCACGAGCTCATCGCCGACCTCCCAGAGTTGAAAAGCCCCGATGATCTGGGCCCTGGCTTTGAGAAGGACGCGTTGAAACAAACGCTCGGCAGGGATTCATTGATATGAAACGTCTCTTTTCGTGTGCCGCGTTTTTGCTCGCTGCCGGCGTAATCTTCGGCGCCTTCGGTGCGCACGCCCTTCGACCACACCTCTCTCCCCGAGAGATGGAGATCTACCAAACCGCAGTTTTCTATCAGATCACGCAGAGTCTGGGGGTCCTCATCATCCTTCTTGCCGCAGCCGCGTCTCTCGTGTCTTTACGAACTTCATTTTTCGCGGCGAAGTTGATATTGGGAGGCATCACGCTCTTCTCAGGTTCGCTTTACGCGCTCGTGCTCACGGGCGTCACTAAGTTCGGCATGATCACACCCCTCGGAGGCGCTTCGTTTATTGGCGCGTGGTGTCTCATCGGTTGGTCGGCATTCGGCAAATCAGAGCAAGGTGACCAAACGACAAAGAAGTTTCAGGAAGACAACAGCTCTCCGAAACCCGGCTGACGGCAAGCACTCTCACGAGCGCTCACCAGAGCCGGAGTTGACCTTCCTAAAACGTCTCGCTGGTGCGGTTCGCCCAGTGGGGCAATCCCAACCCGCCGTCGAAACACACGACCCCCCAGAAGAATGCGAGTTCCGGGTCCGCGAGCTGGTTCCAAGCAATGTGAACCCTCCCTATGGAAACGGGAAAGCAATCGTTCTGGCTCATTTAGGCCGTTCGGCACTAAGTGTATTTTCTTTGTTCCTCAACGAATCTGCGTTTTTACCCCGAATCGATGAAACATTCTCTGTTTCCGAAACATAATGTCTTTGGCTGTCGTTCAAGACCAAAGACGCTTGAACAAATTTCTCTGTTCTCCGCACTTTCCATTTTGGAGAGAGAGGGCTCCTTACGCCATTTGGATGTTCCGGATACGAAACATCCCTCGTGGCGTCGAGCTTTTTCGGCGTTTCATTTACCTTCCCCGAAATGGAGAATGATTGTGGGCAGTTCCAAAGCCTTAAAGCTGACGACCGATCAGCTTGCTGAACTCGAGGGGTGGAACATCCCCCTCCCGCCGACCGATGTGGGCCGGTACCGTCTGTATTTTTTCGTGAAAACGGGAAACCTTACCCACGGTGCCACCGAAGCCGGCCGGATCGCATACGCGATCGCGGAAAATTTGCGGTGGACCGGTAAGCGCGTCCGTCGCTCTCGTGGAAATGGCCCGGCGGGAGTGGTTCAGTATCTGATGTGGCGATCCAAACACTCCGTCCACGGCTCGCGCTACACCCGGCGTGTCGCGACTCAGATGACAACGGGCGGAAGCACGGATCCGGAGATGGCGGGATATGCCCTCGGCATCATCTGGGACGGTTCGACCAAAGTGAACCAGAACTCTTCGCGCGGAATTGAACTAGTCCCGGAAGACAGCAACACAAATCCGGTCACGGAAGGCAACGTTTGAACGATTCGGTGACGAAGTCTCAGAGACCTAACAAGACTGCGTCCCGGACGCGGTCTTGTTAGGTTTCTAAGCTTCGGCGCCACTCGTTCTTTTTCTCCGGTATACTCCGGTCGCCCCTCTCATCCATCAATTTGAAAAAAATAGGATGAAATTCGCTTCCCGCCGTGAATCACGGGCGAGGACTTGCCATGATGTTTTGGGAGCCTTCCGGAAAATGCTGATTCAGCTTCTTTTTCGGCGGCGAGAAGAAATCCAGCGCCTGAATTTCGGGAAGCTTTGGCGGTCCAGTCACCGAGCCGGCGGTAAAGCTTAGGGATGTCCTCATCGAGCCGGTCTCCGAACGGCGGATTAAACGGCAGAAATACTCCTCCTTGAGGCGTGATTGTCGATGTCTCGAACTCCTGTCGCAACAGCTGAAGGTCCGGCGGCGCCACGTCAAGCCCCCCAAATATCTTCCATGCGGCTCGGAGATTCTCACTTAGCGCCGTGAATTGTTTCTCGTCGCGCTCGATAGCCACGACCGACTTGGGAAACGATGCTTGTCTGCCTGCAAGCAGACTCCGCTCTTTGACTTTGGCGTTGCTTAGTTCCGGCGAACAAGGAAACTCCTCGAATGCGAACTCTCGCCCGAAAATTCCTGGCGCGAGCCCGGAGAGCGAAAGCAGGCCCTCGATAACAAGCGTCCCGCTGCCGGCAAAAGGGACAGCGAGCACCTTCCCCGAGATCTCAGACGAAAATATGGATTTCTGCCGTGCGAAGAGACAGGCTGCGAGCTCCTCTCGAAGAGGCGCTAAGGCGACGAAACTTTTTTTGACGTTTCTTCGGTAGCCCGGTTTTCCGTAACAGCTCAACAGAACGCGGCACGCATTCTTTTCCAGATTACACTCGAGCACCGTGTCAGCGGCCTCCGACTTGCGGATGCTCACGCCTGTCTCGCGAAGATAGTCCGCAATAACTTCAGCGATACCTTTTTCGTGAAACAGCCGGCTTCCGAGCGAGCGAACCTTGATCGCAACGGACATTCCAGGTTGTAAGGTCATGGCCCAAGGGAGCCCGGAGATGAATTTCTTTAATTCCCCATAACTCCCGACCCGCTTTTCGCCGAGGAGCCAGAGGAGATCTCTCAGACATCGGGAGCGATAGAGGAGTTCAAAGATCTGTCGAAAATGAATGTCTTCAACTCCGATCGCCTGACCGTCCCGGACAACTTTTCCAGTGAATGCGTAAGGCTGGAGCGGAGTGTCGAGAATAGACTGAACTTCCGCCGCGACTTCGTTGGTGAAACCTCGAGGAAAACGAAGTTCGATCCGGTGAGGTTTTGCCCAGATGAATTTGCGAATTTGCCGATCGCCTATCGGCGTTTCAGTTTTCGAGCCCAAGAGAGGGGTGCCATGTGAGCGAGATCCTCGATGCGCTTGGTCCACCGATTGACGTGGGCTGCAAGGCCGAGGACTTCACCTTTAAATTGATGAAATTCTAAAAATTGTTCCCGAACCGACTGTGCGACGCAGCATAAAGACTGCTCGAGCTCATGTTGTCGCTCCGCATAGCGCACCGCAAGACCTTGAACGGCACCTTCCAGAGCGCGGAATTCAGAGAGCAGCGCCTCCCTGTCCTCGCTCATGGATTCAAGCTTTCGTTCGAGCTCTCTGAACTGAACGCTCAGTTGTTGAAATTCCTTTGGAACCGGCTCTTGTGCAGCGACACGCCGTGGAAGCACGCCGTCCAAACGGACAACGGAGGATACTTGTTGTTGATCTTGATCTTTTTCAAATTGCTTCATCTGACTAAAGCCTCAAACCCCTTTCCCTTCTGGCGCATCTTTCACCGGTACCGCACGGTTCGGCAAAATGCCGCGAATGTGATCGACGAAGCCCGGCGTCGCGCCCTGCGCGTTTAACACGGGGGCGATTCGATGATTTGCGGCACGAGAGACGGCATGAACGCTCTCTTCATACATTCGCAAGAGCGCGATTCCGGCTGGAAAAGAGGCGAGCTGCTGAGGGAGCTCGAGGCGTCCGGCCTTCTCGAATACCTGTGCCGTCGAAGATGGGAAATAGCTCGCAGCGAGCTCCTTCCCCAAAATTTCCATCGCTTGCAGAAGCCAATTTTCCTGTTGCCCATCGCGGAGGAATTCATTCACGAAGAACTTTCGAACCGACGCCGGATGAACATCCGCTTCCGTCGAGGAATCTAGAAGCTTCCTGAAATATTGCTCGTAACTCGCCGTCGCGTTCCACCAATCCATCTCCACTGCGGTGTGATATCCGGCGCGCGCGATCTGACCTCGTAACAGGGGATCGTCGATAAGCTGAATCACCCCTTGAAGCAGCGCGTCAGGACTCCCGATGGGGACAAGCAGCGAATTTTCCGGCGTCGCGTATTCCCGAACTCCACCGGTGGCGGAGGTGACAACAGCGACCCCACAACTCATTGCTTCCAGTCCCATCAGCCCGAAGCCTTGCACCATTGAGCTGTCGAAGAAGATATCTGCACTCTGATACAACCTTCGCATGGACTTTCGGTCCGCGGACTTGTGAGGCTCGTCAATCCATTCTCGCACATCGGAGTTTACGGCGAGCTCGCCTACGGCGATGATTTTTACATTCGGTCGAAGCTGCTTGAGCTGTCGGAGAAGCTCAATCGTGAATTTCCAGCCACCCTGCGGATCCTGTCGCAACATCGTCAAAACCGTCGTCGGCTTCTCAGATCGCTCTCCGGAGAATCGTTCACTCGGAGGATAGAAAAATTTCGTATCTACGCCATTCGGAATGAGCTCGGCGTCGCAGTCCCAACGTCCAAGCATCTCGAGCAACCAGCGAGAAACGACGACTCTGTTCGGAATCGCGCGATACGTATCAACGACTTTCTCAACAAGCGCCCCCGGAAACCAAGACTCGTAGCCCTGAATGAGATACGAAACCTTCGCTCCCGGGCAGCCGTCTGCCGCAGCAAATGCAAAGGCGCAAGTTTCATAGTGGGTCGCCACATATACTCCAGCCTCGGGAATATTTTCCTTCCACTCGGTCGGAGGAATGAAATACGGGGCGAAGCAAAGTTCCATTTGGAGTGGCTCGGACCAGTTCGCCACGACCACCCCCACATCGAGTCCCGAGTCCACCAGCCGATTGACCAGCTCATACACGACGATGATCCCGCCGAAGAGCCGCGACGTGGGCAGGATAAACAAAATATCGTGCCTTTTTCGCTTCGGGAGAATTTCGTCGATCGCTTCTTGGAGACGCTGCAACGGACGCTGCGTGTCGTGCCACTTCAGCTCATTGAGATAAATCGTGGACCAACGCTGATCGAAAATCGGGCGGTTCTTTCTGACCTGAACCATCGCACTGTCGGAAAAACTGGCATGATGTTCATGATAAACGAAGCAATTTGCAACGAGAACCGATCGAAATCCGGCTGTCACCGCGCGGTAGTGAAAATCAGAATCTTCCGCGTAGCCTCTGCCAAAAATCTCGTCAAAGAGCCCGATTTGATCGAGTACTTCACGACGAATTCCAAGGCAGAAGCCGATTGCGGTCGTAATATCCGGGAAGCCGATCTTCGACCCCGCTTCCTGAACGATAGGTGCAAAGTTGTGAATGTGGTAGCCCGGTGGAATCGGAATGGAAAGATTCTCGGCGTTGTTCGATACCGCTGTCGCAAGACCGATTCGCTTGTCGCTTGCAAAACATTCCCGGAATCTCTCGAGCCAGCCGGCAGGAACGATCGTGTCGCTATTCAGCAGAATAACCGCTTCAACCCGGCCTGAAGCCCTCCCGTCAAGAGCCACATCAGCGGACATTGAGAATGCCATCGCTTTATTGACGGTCTTCAGAAAACCGAGGTTCTCTTCGTTCTCAATGAGCGTTACCCGAGGGTGATCGATAAATGTTCGGAGGAACTCGCTCGTCTGCTCATCACTTCGGTCGTTCACGAGAACGACGCGAAAATCACCGCTCGAGTTTCTGAGAACGCTCTCCACGCAACGTGACGTTTGTGAGAGGGCGTTAAAAACAGGAATGATAACGTCAATAAACACGAAGCATCTCCAGAATCTGGCCTAAAAAATCCAGCACTATCTTAGTGAATTTCTTGAAATTTTGAAAGCGGTCGAATGAAACCCGCTGAGGCCTGAGGAAATTTACAAATTTGGGATAAATTTCCTGAATCCATTTGGTTTTCTCCTCGTACGGGATTCTCGTAAAGAAGTTCTCTCCCCCGACCGACCTTCTTCCTAAGGAGGGACGAAGAGAAGGCGAGAAAAACTCTTCGACAACATTCCGGTGGTTGGTCAGTCGTTCATCAAGGTTTATCATCTCGCGCGTCGGCCGGGTGATTCGTTCACCAAAGCAAGCCTTCGGCGAAGCTCTTCTTGGAGCCGAAGCACAAGATTCTTGCGGCTCGGCCGCACTGAGCGGGCCGCGCGTAACAACGTAAAGCGCTGCTTTTCCGCGGAAGCAGCATTAGCAGGACTTGTTCTGACATGCACGCTCTTCTCTCACTCCATGGTTGAGCGCGCACTCGCCGATTCCCCTCCACCGCAATCAATACCAGGCCAATATCTCGTAAAGTGGAAGAAGGCGACCACCTCCGCCGCCGCACTGCGAAGTGGGTTGAATGCGCAACTCGTCAAGGATTTGCCTCTCACGGGAGCCGAACTCATTCAAAGTCCGCAGTTGAACGACAGCTATGCAAAAGAGCTCCTTGCTTCTGGCCAAGCGGAGTATATCGAACCCAACTACGTCGTGCATGCGTTTGCGACCCCGAACGACAGCCGCTTTGCGGAGCAGTGGGCACTGAACAACACCGGGGCCGCAGGCGGGACGAATGATGTTGACCTGGATGCACCTTCGGCCTGGAATATCACCACCGGAAGCAGTCAAGTGGTTGTCGGGGTAATCGACACGGGAATCGACTATACGCACCCTGACCTGGCGGCGAATATGTGGCGCAATCCGGGCGAAACACCTGGGAACGGAATTGACGACGACGGGAACGGATTCATCGACGATGTGCACGGCGCGAACTTCCTGTCCCAAAACGGAAACCCCATGGATGATAACAATCACGGCACTCACTGCGCCGGGATTATCTCTGCCGTGTCGAACAACGGCTCGGGCGTTTCGGGGATCGTATGGAACTCAAAGCTGATGGCGCTTAAATTCCTGGACGGAGGCGGTTCAGGAAGCACCGACGGAGCAATTCTCGCCATTCAATATGCGGTCGCAATGAAGAACCGCGGTGTCAATATCAAGGTGATCAATAACTCTTGGGGTGGAACAGGATACTCTCAAGCACTCCAAGACGCCGTTACGCTTGCCGAAAGCGCAGGCATCCTCATGGTTGCAGCCGCAGGAAATGCTGCAACCGATTCCGATGTCAACCCGCAGTATCCCGCCGCGTTTGACAACGACAATGTCGTATCCGTAGCAGCCATTGATCGAGGCGGAAATTTGGCGACGTTCTCGAACTACGGTCAAACGACTGTGGACCTCGCCGCACCTGGAAAGGACATTGTCAGCACGCTCCGAGGCGGTGGCTTTGGCCTGATGAGCGGAACTTCGATGGCCGCACCCCAGGTCTCTGGAGTTGCCGCATTGCTCGTGGGCCGAGAAACGACTCTGACCGCGGGAGAGATAAAATCGAGGCTTCTCGCCACGGTAAAACCCCTTTCTTCGCTTTCCGGATTACTAGTCTCTCCGGGAATGGTGAACGCTTTTAACGCACTGACTTCAGCCTTCGCTCCTCTTCCACCAGGACCGTCTCCGGTCGAATATCAAACGGCTGTCATTCCGTTTCAATTCGACTCGACTTGGGGACAGAAAGTCATCTCGGCGGACGACGGTTACGTAATTCACGATCTCGGCTTCACATTCAAATACTTCGGTGTCGACTATACGAGGTTGGTGATCTCGGCAAACGGTCGCGTCATTCCAATTCGGGAAGGCGAAACGATTCCCGGCGGCCCCGATTACGCAAACCGGCTCACTCCCGGTTTAAATATCTACGCCGATGACCTCACACCTGCTTCCGGCGCAGTTGCTCCGAACGGAGGCGTCTGGTTCAAATCGCAGAACGGTGTGGCCACCATCACCTGGAGCGCCGTAAATTTCGCCCTCCGAGCATCCACAAATCCGGCGTCCCATATCGTCGTGCAGCTCACCATCGGGGCGGATGGCAAAATTCAATTCCGCTACCAGGACACCGACACCGGTGAGGATTCTTACCGTTTCGGGAAGAGCGCAACCGTCGGCCTTTCTCCGGCGTCGGGCGGTGTCGGCAGCAAGGTCACTATCTCCAACAACACCGAGAATCAAGCCCTCCTCGGCTCGGGGAAAGCACTCGGATTTTCGTTTGCGACTTCGTCGGCTGTCTCCGATTTTGACGGCGACGGAAAAAGCGACATTGCCGTCTGGCGCCCGTCAACCGGAATGTGGTTCGTGCTGCCGTCCAGCACTGGCTACGCTTTCGAGAAACATTTTTATCGTCAACTTGGGCTCCAGGGCGATATCCCGGTTGCAGGAAAATATAGCAGCGACAATCGGACCGATATGGCCGTGTTCCGCCCAACCACGGGAGAATGGTTCTTTCGTTACTCGGAGTCAGGATATGACGGCGCGTATCAACGAATTCAATGGGGTCTTTATGGCGATTTTCCGGTCCCGGGAGACTACGATGGCGACGGACGGACAGACATCGCCGTGTTCCGACCCAGCGACGGAAACTATTATGTGCTGAAGTCTTCGGGTGCGTTCGACCGCTCGAGCGCACTCGCAGGAAACGCCGCAGCCTTGCTTCTCGTCAAGGTCTCAGGGCCAAACAACTATCCCGTGGTCGCCGATTTCACCGGCGAGGGAAAAGATTCTTTCCTCACCGTCTACACGTTCTCTCGATTCTGGACGCTGAAAAACCAGCTGAGTCAGCCGGTCTACTCGCTTCCATGGGGCGTGCCAGGCGATCATCCTCTCGGCTGCCAGTTAAACCGTGAGGCCGACAATATTGCCGATCGAGTGATGGTGCGCACGAATCCCGAAGGGACGCTCACTTGGTACACCGCGTTTAGCAGCGGAGGCGGCATCGGCGAAAGTTTCGGTTCGATCTCAGATGTTCCGCTTTGTCGGCAGTTCGGCGGAGATGCGAATGACGACAAAACTGTATTCCGAGGCTGGACCGGCGAGTGGTTCATTCAACCTTCGGGCAGCTCAACAGTTCAGCGACACAGTTTCGGACTCCCAGGCGACGTGCCGGTATAGCCCGGTCAAACGCGAGCTTCAGACGGCTCCGAAACAATTCTCGATGATTTCAATTCCTTCTTTTAAATCAGGAACGGTGACGTTGATTGCCGGGACGAATCGGAGAACGTTGTTCCCTGCCGGTATGACCACTAAACCGAGGTTCAAAAGCTTGGTCGTCAGTTGAAGGGCAGGAGTTTTGTCGGAGCCTTGGAACATTGGGTGGGCGGGATTCAGATCGATTCCAGCCATCAACCCTCTTCCGCGCACACCGAAAATGATGTCGGGAAAACGCTCCTGAAGTCGTTTCAGTTCCGAGAGCAGGAAAACTCCCGCCTGCCTCGCGTTTTCAGCCAATCGATCACGCTTGACGATCTCGAGCGCCTTAAGCGCTACGGCAGTGGCCAGGAAATTTCCGCCGAAAGTGGTTCCATGCGTTCCCGGACCGAGGATACCGGCGAGCTCGTCTTTCACCCACATCGCACCAATTGGGAAACCGCCGCCCAATCCCTTCGCCATCGAAATCGCATCGGGCTTAAAATCGCTCTTCGCGGGCAACCCTTCGAGGATGGTTTCGTAGCTCATGAAATTTCCCGTTCGGAAATATCCACACTGAATGGCGTCGAAGAGAAGAAGGATATTTTTCTCGTCACAGAGCTTCCGGAGGCCGAGCAAAAATTCCGGAGTGGCAGAGACGATACCGCCTTCGCCTTGAATTCCTTCGATGAGGACGGCCGCGGTTTTCGGCCCGATCGCGGCTTCAAATGCGGACAGATTATTGAACTGGACGGATCGGAATCCATCGACCATCGGCAGAAAGCCCTTCTTTACTTTGTCCTGTCCGGTAGCAGAAATTCCGGCCAACGTCCGTCCGTGAAACGAATTCTCCGCCGTGATGACCTCATACCGTCCCGATTCGCTTCCGAACTTCCTCGCAAGCTTAAAGATGGCTTCATTTGCCTCACCACCACTGTTGCAAAAGAAGACCTTGCCTCCTCCGAGTAACTCAGTAATCTCCCGAGCCAAGAGCCCTTGGGGGATTTGATAAAAAAGATTCGAAACATGGAGCAGCTCACGAGCCTGTGCCGAGATGGTCTCGGCAATTTCGGGGTGTGAATGTCCGAGCGAACACACAGCGATTCCGGCGGCGAGATCGAGGTATTCTCGGCCTTCCGAATCCCACAAACGACACCCCTCACCCCGCACAAAAGCGACGTCGAACCGTCCGTAGGTCGTCACGACTGACTTTGCAAATATGTCTTGAATTTCGTCCAGATGGAGCGGCTGATTCACGAAGTCCTCCTCGAGATGGGTGATTCGCCGGTTCAGAGCCGCCTCAGCGGGACTGCGTGAGCCGGAGCAAATGAAATTCTCTTGTCGATTCGGCACCATCGCAGTCCGCAATCAAAAAAAGTGCGCTTCAGGCTCTAGCATGGAGCGCCTCGAATCGCCATGTTTCCGGATGTCTGAATTTTGCTATACTCCAACGCGGTTTTTAAGTATGGAATCCCAGTGACCGAAACGAACGCGATACGCAAAACCGACGAAACGATGAATCCGGAGCTTTCAAAAAAGCAGCCGCTCGCCAGTCGTTCTCAAGTTCGCTTCAATCGAGGGTTCTTCATCAAGGCGGGAATCAGTCTCGTCCTCCTCTCTATCGTTTACGCGACTGTAAGTTGGCAACCGCTCCTCGCCCGACTCGAAAGCGTCAGCGCGTCGGGCGTGGTGATTCTCATTCTCTTATATACCGTCGGGCAACTTCTAAGCGCATTGAAGTGGAAGGTGTTCATTGAGAGTGTCGGGCTCGAAAGATCAACGAGCTCTGTAATACGAGCATATTTTTTTGGAATGTTCGTGAACGTCTTCGGCTTCGGAACCCTCGGAGGAGATCTGGCACGAAGTTTGGCGATTCAACCTGAAAAAGGAAAGCGCGCACCGGCGCTTGCGACGGTCATCGCTGATCGGATCCACGGACTCTGTGTGCTTTTGGCAATAGGATTAGTTTCGCTCAGCGTGTTACATCCTCCCGGCCTGGTGGGACTGGCCAGGTCGTTGATGATCGGCGGCGGTCTCGGACTCGTGGCCCTGATAATTGGTTGGTGGCAAGGTCCAAAGCTTCTTCAGCAGATCGTCCCGCAGGATAAGAAATGGGGCCGAGTACTCTTTCGCGTGGCGGAGGCGTTTCCAAGAGACCGGAAGCGCATTTTCAAAGCGACCGTGATCTCCTTCCTTTTTCACAATGTACAACTCTTGATGCATGTCGTAATGGCCGCTGAGCTTGGTGCAGACCTCACGAACTCAGAGATTTATGCCGCGGTGCCCTTCGTAAATATCGGAAGCTCCGTCCCGATTAGCGTGATGGGCGTAGGAGTCAGAGAAGGTCTCTATGCGGTGCTCTTTACACCGCTCGGAGTTCCACTTGAGATCTCGGTAGCATTTGGCGCACTTTGGATCCTCGTTACGAGTCTCGTGAGCGCTTTTGGTGCTCTTGCGATCACCGCCGATATGAGGGCGTTCCTCGCCGAGCAGGGAGAAGCTCAGGAAAGTGCTCAAAATCAAGACGAATCATTCGTTCGCGCCTAACCTTGCGACTGCCGGCGCGTTCATCTCAGAAAACCCAACAACGGAGAAGAACCATGAGCGAGAAGATTGCCGTAATCGGTGCCGGACAAATGGGAGCTGGCATCGCACAGGTATGTGCGGCAAAGGGAATGAACGTAGTCCTCTACGACAATGACGCCAAGTTCGTCTCAAAAGCGGTGTCGGATATCGGCCGCCGTCTTGATCGCGCGATCGAAAAGGGGGCACTGAGCGCTTCCGAAAAAAACGATACCCTTTCTCGGATCTCATCAGGGGCCGCGCTCACGGATCTCGCTTCGGCCGACGTCGTCATCGAGGCCATTATCGAGAATACCGAAATCAAGCAAAAACTCTTCCGAGAGCTGGACGGAATTTGCGAAGCAAAGACGATCTTCGCGAGTAACACCTCGTCAATTTCCATCACGAAGCTTGCTGCTGCGACGAAACGTCCGGAGCGATTTATCGGAATGCACTATATGAACCCCGTGCCCGTAATGGAACTGGTCGAGATTATCCGGGGACTGCAGACCAGCGATGAAACGTATCGGTCAATTCTCGCGCTCACGCACAAGTTGGGGAAAACCCCCGTGACGGCAAATCACGATTACCCGGGATTCATCGTGAACCGAATCTTGATTCCAATGTTGAATGAGGCCTGCTTCGTGCTGATGGAGGGAATCGCAACGGTCGAAGAGATCGACACCGCCATGAAGCTCGGGACGAATCAACCGATGGGCCCGCTGACCTTGGCTGATTTCGTGGGACTCGACACCTGCCTCGCCATTTGCCGCATTTTTCACAATGAGCTCGGTGACGACAAATACCGACCCTGCCCGTTGTTAATTAAATACGTCGAGGCAGGTTGGCTCGGGAAAAAGTCGGGCCGTGGCTTTTACAACTACGCCGCCTAATGGGATCGCTCTCTGTGTTAAACTCTTCGTCATTGTGCCTCTGTGGTTCGTCCGGGTTGTCAAAAATCTAACCACAGAGACACAGAGGCACAAAGGTCTACACGGAGGACCTTAGTTGAATTTTCGCTCGGCTTTGATGTTCTCGTAGGCTTCTTGGATTGTTTTGAATTTGTCGGAGGCGAACTTCATGAAGTCCTCCGGCAGGTCTTTTGAGACGATCTTATCGGGATGATACTCGGCGACGAGCTTCCGATATTTCTGCTTAATGACCGTCTCCGGGTCGCTCGGTGAGCATCCAAGAACCTTGTAGGAATCGCCCTTTCCGAAAACCTCAGTCGAGGAGCTGGCGTTTTGCTGCCGGTGGCTTCCATTTCCTGTGCCGTAGCTTCTCGATGATTGCGACTGAGCACTGCTCTCCCCTGTAAACGAGCGGCGAAGGGCGATGTAACTGGTTTCGGGATAGTTAAAGAGCATCGCCGCAGACCGAATAAGGGTCTCCTCCGATACCTTCAGTTTGCCGTCGGCGGTAGCAACCGAAAACAACATCGCGAGAAAATTCTCGAGCGCCTGAGGCTGGTTCTGGTGAACCTCGTAGAATCTCGCCGCCTCGTATTGAAAGCTGCTCGGACTCACCTGCGCAAAGCGGAATAATGCCACGGCTTCCTTTTTCGCGCGGCGATTGAGCTTCAGGACCTCGGTCATGATCTTGTCAACCGCCGCCTGCTCTTCCGGAGTGACGGGTCCGTCTGCAACGGTGAGCTTTCCAAGGATAGCAAAAATGCTCTGAAAGAAAATTCGATTTGATTCTATTTCGGCTTTGCGCTTCCAGTACCGCTCTGCTCGAATTTTCTCGAGCTTTGCGTGGAAGATTGCGTCCACGACATGTCCAATGAGAATTCCGCCCACTATGAACGCCATCTTATCGGCTTCAAAAAAGGTGGCGATCTTATAGGCAAGAAATCCACCGGCGATTTTTCCAAACACAATCATGGAAAGTGGGGCGCGTTATGCAGCTAATTCAAATCGAGCGCTTCTCATTAAGAGGTTATGAGGATATTCCGTGCGGGAGCAACACTTAACTCATTGATTATTCGAAGAAAAAACCAAATAAATACCGGAAGTTCAACGGAGCAGCGGGAGTTCGATCGTGAAACTGGCCCCTCTGGGCTCATTGTTCTTGGCACGAATAAACCCGTTGTGGTCGGCGATAATCGCGCTCACGATAGCCAGACCGAGACCGGTTCCTGCCTTTTTCGTGGAAAAATAGGGCTCGAATAGCCGAGGGAGATCGCCTCTCGGGATGCCCTTTCCGTTGTCGCTCACTTGAACCGTGACCAGCCCGAGGTCGCTCTCAAGCTTCGACCTGACAACAATCTTCGGGGGGATATCACCGACGCCTCCTGTTTTCCCTTCCTGGACCGAGGCCAGAGCGTTATCGATCAGGTTCACCATCACCCGCATCATCTGTTCGCGGTCGATGGCGACCTTAGGGAGATTGGCTCCGAGTTCCGAGACAAACTCAACGTCGGCATGTGCTCCACGATAAATCGCGACGGAGTCGTCGATGACGACATTGACGTCCGCCGGTTGAAGCTGGGACTTCGGCATTCGAGCAAATCTGGAAAATTCGTTCACCAAGGTCCGCAAATTGTCGACTTGTTTGACAATCGTCTCCGTGGCCTCGCCCACGAGGCGGAAATCGTCTTTCAATGAGACGAGCACAGCTTTTGGATCGACTCCGGCTTCAATTTCGGATTCCCGCGAGCGAAACTTTCTTTGGAGGCGCTCGGCGTTCAGCTGAATTGGAGTAAGAGGGTTTTTGATCTCGTGCGCTATTCTCCGCGCCACTTCTCTCCAGGCTGCCATCCGCTGAGCGCTGACGAGCTCAGAGATATCATCGAGTAGGAGCACCGCGCCAAGGCTGCCTTCCTGATCATCAGTAAGCTTTGAGAGGGCAAGCTGCAGATATTTTGATTGAGAAGCGCTGGTGATGGTAACCGTGGCCTCGCGAATCCTGTCCGACCCTTGGAAGAGCTCCTCACCCAGCTCGGCAACTTTGTTCGACAGATCGGAATGAAGAACCTCGCCGATCGGTCGTCCGACCCCAAACCCTGGAGAATCCGCACCCAGGATTTTCGCCGCTGCCTTGTTCATCGTCATGATTCGGAACCGGGTATCCATCGAGACGACTCCGATCTCCAAGCTCTCGAACACGGTTTCCATATATCGGCGGCGCTGCACAAGCTCGCCGGTCGTCTGCTTGAGATCCGTGGTCATCGTGTTGAAGGACCTTACGAGAATCGTCAACTCGTCATCCCCCACTTCTGGAATCTGCAGATCCAGATTTCCCTGAGCCACCTCAGAAGTCGCGTGGGCGAGTAGCCCGATCGGAACGGACAGACCTTTTGCCAGGTAAAAACCAACCCACACGGAGGAAAAGACGATGAGGAGCGTGACCACAATCAGCGTCAGCAAATAGGAGGACGCAAGCGGTCGTCGAACGCTTCGAAGCTCCTGATACTCATCGAACGACGTCACCGCAAGAGCGAGGTTTTCGGCCAGCACCGGAAGTATCCGGAGGTCGGTGACAACAACATACCGAGTCGGGGTTTGTGAGCCGACGCGGGAGGTCTCTCCGCTTCCGGAGCCTTTCAAAACTGGGGCGTACCCCCGCAGAAACTCGCCTTCCGGTGAACTTTCGGGCAACACAAAGACCCGCCCCTTTTTCGCCTCTTCCATACCCGTCTCACTCAGGTGGAACGGTCGAATTCGCTCATCACCGGGACCTCCAGACACCGAAACCAGTTCGCGTCCGGCACGATCGATGAGCGTAACTCCTGTGAGTCCGTATTCCTCGCGCTTCTCACTCAAAATCTTTCGGATCGATTCCGCGTTTTCCGAAGAGATATGCCCGTCCTCACCCGACAACTGCTCGAAGCGTGGGGACTCGACTAGGCGCCTCGCTATGGTTTTTGTATTCCGTGTAACGATGCTCGTCATCACATCATAGTGACTTTGCGCGACACCCCTTGCTCCTTCAAGCGCCGTGACGACCTGGGGAGAAAACCATTCTTGGAGTACGGTTTCGAGAATGCCCTTTGCAATCAAGAAGAGAAGAATAGTCGGTACGAGGGAGAGGCCGAGAAAAGCCGCTGCGAGCCGGGCTCTCAGCCGAGATCCGAGTATATTCCTTCGTCGATCGAGAACCAGAGTGAAGATGTTCTTTCCGGCGAGGAACACCAGCACCATCACCACGATGATGTTGACGTTGATGAACAGGAAAAATCCGAGGTTCCCCGCAATCGGTCGAGTCGTGTCGAGCTCCGGAAATTCGCTGTAAAGATACGCGACGATCGAGGTCAGGATGATGAGAAAAATGCCGTAAGGAATCGCACGGTGAACACCATACGGCCGCCGCGTCACAGAGGTCTGAGAAAACGATGGCGGCAGTGGACTCATTCGAGCTCCCTATTTCGGAGGAGGAAAGAGTGACGTCTGGAGACTTCCCTCGCGGCGCAGGGCAGATTTTCCGAGGTGTTCGTAAGCACGAACCGTGGCTTCTCTGCCTCGGGGAGTCCGCTGAAGGAAACCCAGTTGTAATAAGTAGGGTTCGTAAACGTCCTCGATCGTATCTTTCGATTCGTGCATCGATGCCGCTAGGGTCTCGACGCCTACAGGCCCCCCCGAGAATTTTTCGATGATGGTCAGAAGCAACATCCTGTCCATTTTATCGAGTCCGAGGGAATCGACCTCCAACAGCGTCAACGCTTTTTCAGCAACGGCTTTCGAAATCACGCCGTTCTCCACTTCTTCCGCGAAATCCCGGACGCGCTTCAGCAGCCGGTTGACTATTCGCGGCGTGCCGCGTCCTCGAGTTGCTATCTCCGATGCTCCGTCCGGCTCGATGTCAATCTGGAGAATTCGCGCTGACCGCGTGACGATTTCGCTCAGCTCCGGAACCGTATAAAAATCCATCCGCTCGATGATCCCGAATCGATCGCGCATGGGTGCTGAAAGTAGTCCTGTCCTCGTTGTCGCACCTATCAGCGTAAACGGTTTGAGATTCAGTTTGACCGAACGAGCCGCAGGACCTTGACCGACGACAATGTCGATCTCGTAGTCTTCCATGGCCGGATAGAGAATCTCCTCGACGACGCGGCCGAGCCGGTGGATCTCGTCAATGAAAAGGACGTCGTTCTCTTGGAGACCGGAGAGAATTGCCGCGAGATCTCCGGGACGTTCCAGCACGGGTCCCGAAGTAGCGCGAAATGACACTCCCAGTTCCTTTGCGACAACCGCCGCAAGAGTGGTTTTTCCCAAACCGGGCGGACCGTGGAGAAGCAAATGATCGAGCGGCTCACCTCGCCTACGTGCCGCGGATATTGAAATCAAAAGATTCTTCCGAACCGACTCCTGCCCGATGTATTCGGCAAGCGTGACCGGCCGAAGGGATTTCTGAAAATAGTCCTCTTCGGATTCCGAACCAGTCAGCACCTCGCGGTCTGCCGCACTCCGCAAGGCGCCCGATTGATCGGTCGGGCGTTCGGAATTCCGCCGAAAGACGAGAGAGACTGCTTCATCGGCGTCGTCCGGTCGCGTCATTGATTTTGAGGTCACGTCTTTCACCGGCACCACTTACGACAAAAAGTTCTACTGAATATTTGCTAGAGCGAGCCGAAGCAGCTCGCCGGAGTCAGCTATCCCCGCAGCATCACCTCGACCCTTCGCTCCATCCTCACTTCCAAGTTTTTCGATCGTCAGGGTAACGACCTGCCGGGCTCGCTCGCCAGGGAATCCCAAGCGCTCAAGAGCCAAGATAACATCGGATTCGACACCTCGAGGTGGACCTTGGAGCGAAGAAACTCCCGTCTGACTCCGTCCGCGGGAGATGATTGGGACCGCGCCACTTTCGTTGAGAGACCCGTTCTCGGTGATAAACTCAGCAACTGCTTCACGAAGCTCGACGATTACCCGCTCGGCTGTTTTTCCGCCAACTCCGGAAACACGCCTGAACGCCGATATATCTCCGCGCCCTATCCCCGAAAGCACCTCCTCCGCACCCAGAGTCGAAATCGTCGCTAACGCGATCTTCGATCCGATCCCTTTCACCCGCCGAAGCAGGAGAAACACCTGCTTTTCAAGCGAAGTTCCGAATCCGTACAAGAGAATCGAGTTCTCCTTCACATCGGTATAAATCACGATCCGCGCGGATTCTCCGATTTTTCCAAAACGCTGGAGCACATCTCGAGTAGCGGAAACCTCATACCCGACGCCGTTGACGTCGATGATGAGCTGGTCGCCTGAGATACTTGCCACCGTTCCGCTGAGGGCTCCGATCATTTTGCGGCCTCTTCCGTGATATCGCAGTTCGCCCAAACGTTCAGTACGTCGTCGAGGTCTTCGAGTGCTTCGAGGAGTGTGATCATCTGCTCGGCTTCCTTTCCGGCAACTTCCACCCGGGACTTCGGCACCATTTGAAGCTCACCGGATTCAAGCTTCACCTTCGCTTCGAGCTTATTTCGAACTTCGTTGAAGATTTTGGGATCGCAGGTCACCTCCCAGAGATCGGCCTCCGCTCCAACATCCTCCGCCCCGCTATCAAGCGCCAGCTCCATCATCGCATCTTCGGACATCAGTGATTTTTGAATGCAAATGATGCCCTTTTTGTCGAACATCCAACCTACACAACCGTTCTCTCCGAGCGCTCCTCCCGACCTTGAAAAGGCAAATCGAATCTCGCCGACCGTTCGATTTTTGTTGTCCGTGATCACCTCGACCAGAACGGCAACCCCGCCGGGGCCGTACCCTTCATAGGTGAGCTCCTGCTGTGCGTCGCCTTTATCCTCTCCGGTGGCCCGGCGAATTGCGCGGTCGATGGTATCATTCGGCATGTTGCTCGATTTCGCCTTGTCGATGGCAAATCGGAGCCGGGGATTCCCGGACGGATCGCCCCCACCGCCCTCCCTTACCGCAACAGTAATTTCATGGATGATTCGCGTGAAGATCTTCCCGCGCTTTTGATCGGCCGCACCCTTTTTTCGCTTGATGGTGCTCCACTTTGAGTGTCCGGACATTTCCTCGCTCCGTCGTCTGCCACTGAATTTTCAGATTTCATCTCGCGGAGGAGACCAAAGTCACAAGCCTAAAAGGCCGTGATTCTGGTCCTCTTCTGCGAAATATTTTATACACAAGGGCTCGAGAATTCGCTAATCCGCGAATCCCGTCCGTCAAACTCTACGAGCTCGGACGAAGTGTTACGGCTTCCGCGAGAACGCAGCGGCCGTAAACCCTTAGTAAAAGTATGAAAAGATGGCTAAGAACACCAGCGCGAAGAACACGACATCCGGCGGAGATACATCCGATTCATCCGGCAGAAGGCGGTTATTTTCTCGACTCTTTCGTGTATCCATTTTCCTGATCCTCCTTGCCTCGGCGGCTCTCGGTATCGGGTCGGTTTTTATTCGAGCCGAGGTGATTCGACTCGTCCGTGAACGTACCCTCACGTCAAGTTCTTTGGTCATGAGTTCACCTGTGCCGCTCGCCAGGGGAACACTATTCAAGGGACAGAAGGTTCCGGCTCGGCTGCAACGGCTCGGGTATCAAACCGTTCAAGGAAAACCCGAACGTCCCGGCGAGGTCTCGGAGAGCGCTCGCTCGGTACTCCTCTATCTGCGGGGAGGAAAATTCGGCGAGTCAATCGAACAATCTCCTTCACTTGTCCGCCTCGTGCTGGGAGATGACGACTCCATACAGAGCGTCCAAGACGATTCGTCAGGGAAAAATCTCACTCAGGCATATTTGGAGCCTGAAGTCCTCTCCCGCCTTGGTGACTCGGCCACGAGAGCCAGTATTCCGAAGAAGCTCACTGAATATCCACAGACACTCATTGATGCGATCATCTCCATCGAAGACGAGCGATATTACCGTCACTACGGAATCGATCCGATCGGTATCGCCCGTGCCATCGCCGCAAACCTCGCGGCGGGCCATACTCGGCAAGGAGGATCAACGCTCACCCAGCAGCTTGCGAAAAACCTCTTTCTCACGCCGGCGAGAACTCTCGCGAGAAAGGCGAAGGAAGCGCTCGCCGCAGTCTGTCTCGAAACCGCGTTCACAAAAGATCAGATTCTTGAGCTCTACATGAATGAAGTGTTCCTGGGACAAGAGGGAAACGTGGCAGTTCATGGATTTGGAGAAGCAGCACGAACCTTTTTTGGGAAAGACGTGAAGGACATCACTCTCGCGGAGGCCGCGACGCTGGCGGGTATTAATAAAGCGCCGACTACCTATTCGCCGAGACTGAACGCCGACGACGCGCTTGAGCGGCGAAAAGTAGTGCTGGCAAAAATGCTCGAGCTCGGAAAAATAACTGCGGGACAACGCGCCCAGGCAGAAAAAGAAAAGATTAACGTGCTTCCTGCCGAGCGCTCCCGCCGTGTCGCTCCGTATTTTATCGACCACATTCGAGGTCAGGTCGGGCAGATCATCGACACGTCTCACTGGGACGACACACCGCTCCGCATCGTTACCGGTCTCGACATTGAATATCAGCAGTGCGCAGAGTCCGCCGTGGCGAAGGGTCTAAAGCAGCTCGAAACCAAATATGCCCGGCTCACGAAGGGTGCAAAGCCACTTCAATCAGCCTTTATTGCGGTCAATCCCATTCGAGGTGACGTGCTCGCCTGGGTCGGCGGCAGAGATTACGGACAGAATCAATTCGATCGAGTGTTCCAATCGAAGCGCCAGCCCGGTTCAACGTTCAAACCATTTGTTTACCTCACAGGGCTGGATAAGGATTTAAACAGTTATCGAGTCGCACGAACGACGACGATCCTCATGGACGAGCCGGTGCAGTTCGAGATTCCGGGTTCTCAGGATTGGGAGCCAAAAAATTTCGATGAACGATTCCGCGGATCGGTCACGGTGCGTGAGGCACTGACGAATTCCCTGAACGTTCCGACCGTGGAACTCGCCCAAAAGGTGGGGATCGAGTCGGTGGCTCGCACGGCCGCGCTTTTTGGCTTCGGCGAAAATCTTCCAAGAGTTCCCTCGCTCGCCCTCGGCGCAGGCGAGGTTTCGCCGTTCGGTCTGGCTCGTGCGTATTCAGCGCTTGCAAACGGCGGGCTTCTGCTGGATCTGACGCCGATTCAGAGCATCGTCGAAGCCGACACAAGGGCCATCTTGTTCTCACCACGGACGAAAGATACGCCCGTTCTCGCGTCTTCGGGGCTCCCTGCCGCGCGCGGTATGCTTACATCAACCCCGTATGGCACCCGTGCCGCTTCAGAAGCAGCCGTGTATGTACTAACGACGATTCTCCGGTCAGCGATCGATCAAGGTACGGGCCGAGTCGTCCGTCAACTCGGCTTCACAGCTCCGGCAGCTGGGAAGACTGGGACCAGCAACGATTCCCGCGATGCTTGGTTTGCAGGCTTCACGCCGAAATTGCTCGCCGTCGTTTGGATTGGATTTGACGATAATAAGGAGCTCAAGCTCACTGGTGGACAAGCCGCCGCGCCGATCTGGGCAGAATTTATGAAGTGTGTCGCCCCGATGGAGCCGCCGCTTGATTTCGTGCCGCCGCCGGGAGTGGTTTTTCGAGAGATCGACCGAACGACCGGACTGCTCTTCACGGACGCTTGTAATCCGGCCGATCGCATGACGGAAGTGTTTGTCGAAGACACCGAACCGGTCACCGCGTGCACTCACGGGGGTGAGCCGCTTCGTGATGAGCTTCCACTACTTCCCGAAGAGAGCGCCGATTATGCGCCTCCTGCACCTCCGCCGAGATACCAGCGTGCGGCGAGCCCCTACGCGCCGGTCTTTGAGCCGAAAGGCCAGCCGTATGCGCCCCCATACGGAGATTGACCGCTACTCGCCCTCGTATCGCACCCAGTCGAGAACCAGACCCTGCGCCGGAGCGGTTTTTGCCGCCGCGGTCCGGCTCTTCGCAAGAAAAATGCGATCGATGTCATCGATCTCCATCTTGCCGCGCCCAACTTCAACTAATGTGCCGGTCATGATGCGTATCATCTGCTTGAGGAAACCCTTTCCTTGCACCAGGAAAACAAACTCATCGTCCGATACCCTTACGAATTCGCTTCGAAGGATGGTTCGCACAGGATTTTGTTTGGTGCAGTCACCGGCCCGAAAACTGGTAAAATCGTGCGTGCCTCTGAATTTGTGCGCCGCGTGAATCATCTTCTCGATATCAAGCGGCGTTCGAATCCACCAAACCCGGCCGTGGTAAATCCCCGCCGAGCCCGGACGGTTCAGGAGATGATAGCTGTATTGTTTGCAGATGACCCTCTTCCGGGGATCGAAGCCTTGTTCGGCAAACGTGGCGCATCGAATCGAAAGTTCCGGACAGGTGATCCCGTCGATGGCTCGCCGCAAACGTTCGAGCTTAAATTCGTCATCGACATCCTCGTCGATTTCTTCCGGCCAGCGGAAGCTCACAACTTGGCCGAATGCGTGAACACCCGAATCCGTGCGCCCGCTTCCATTCACCGCGGGGAGTTTGCCGAGCGTCACATTTCGGCGCTTGGCGGCTTGCTGCATGCACATCCAGATCGCATTTTCGAGCTCAGACTGAACGGTCGTGACGCGAGCCTGACGCTGGAAGCCGGCAAAGGCGGAGCCTTCATATTCGATGTGAAGTCGAATTCGGCGCACGTTCAGGGAACTCCTGTCGGAAAATCGTGAGTAGCGGGTCCGCTCAAGTTCTGCCTCTCGATTCGTGACAATCCGAAGGAGAGAGGAGACGCTTTATCCCGGAAAACGCTCGCTTGCGACTATTTCAGCAATTTGGACGGCATTGAGCGCCGCACCTTTCCTGAGATTATCGGCAACGATCCAGAGCTCGAGACCGTTCTCGACCGAAATGTCTTTTCGAATACGGCCGACGTAGGTCGCATCCGTCCCTGCCGTAGACACAGGAAGCGGATACTCTTTCTCCTTGGGATTATCGAGAACGATGATTCCGGGACTTTCTCGAAGGAGCTCTCGCGCTTCCTCCGCTGAGAGGGCTTTCTCGAGCTCAATGTTCACGGATTCGGAGTGGCTGCAGAACACCGGCACCCGAACGGCGGTCGCAGTGACGCGGAGATCCGGACGAGAGAGTATCTTGCGGGATTCTTCGACGACTTTCATCTCCTCTTTCGTGTAGCCGTTCTCCACGAAGTCATCGATCTGCGGAATGCAGTTAAATGCAATCTGGTAGGGGAATTTCGAGATCGTCGGCTCTTTTTGGTTGAAGAGTTGTTGGACTTGTTCGGAGAGTTCGTCCATCCCGACCTGCCCCGCTCCGGAGACGGACTGATACGTGGAGGTAACGATACGCTTAATTCCTGCGCGATCGAGAATGGGCTTCAACACGACGACGAGTTGAATCGTGGAGCAGTTTGGACTGGCGATGATCATGCCTTTCCCTTTGGGCGTTTCACGAATTCGCTTTCGAAGCTCTTCGCCGTTTACTTCAGGCACAACGAGCGGAACATCGGGCTTCATTCGAAACAGGCTTGCCTTATCAATGACGAAGACGCCTTTTTCGACGGCGATGGGTGCGTATTTTCGGCTGACGTCGGAGCCGGCGGCAAAAAATGCGATGTCCACATCGTCAAGCGCGCTCTCGCTCACCGTCTGCACAGTAACCTCCGTGTCCCCAGCTTCAACAACGGTACCCGCGGATCGCTCACTGGCATAAGCGCTGACCTGCTCCATAGGAAAGCCGCGTTCAGCCAAGATCGCGAGGACCTCGCGCCCAACGGCCCCCGTGGCTCCAATAATAGCAATTCGAACCTCTTTCATCGCTCCTCCATTTCCTGAACCCCACTTGTGACGAATGCCCTGGAAAGTGTCAATTCGCATAGATTCTCCACCGCGCTCGCTCCCGTACTCCCTCCGCCCAAAAATCCCCGTCGCGCCGCACGCGGACGATCCTACAAGCCCCCTCCAACCCGACAACCACTACCCCGCGCGACAACAACAAAAGCAAGCGAGCGGCGGGGCGGTTTGGCGAGGCCGGATTTTGCAGGAGACCGAGGCGGAAGGGGCGCGAGGAGCGGAGTTTACTACTGTAGATGCTTGTCCCGCCGTAGCTTTAGCGAAGGCGGAAGCACCGCAGCGTCCCTTCCAAAGAAGGGCTACGGCAAAAGCCGCCCTCGCCAAAAAAAACCCGGTTTGGGTGGAACGTGTCCAGTCCAAACCGGGCGAAGAGGAAATCTGTGAAGGGTGAGGTCAGTCGATGCCAAGTACTGATTATCCGGCCCGGGCTACATGCCCGGACTGAGCGCCGGAGCTAGTTCATGCGTCCGCACGAACGTCACTGATCATCGATAGTAAGGCCTCCTTGTTTCGTAACTTTTCTTTCTTGAGCGCCTGGAGTTTGAGTCCTGCACTCCCCGAGTAATTGATGTAGCGGCTAAAATTTTCTATCTCGCGTTCTAGTTTTCGGTGTTTATCGTAAAGCTTCTTCACCTCTCGGTTCGAAGCCACAATCTTTAGCAACACTTCCTGTTCGGTTTTCTCCATACGGGATCCCTCATGTTCGAGAAGTTTCGCCCCGCACCGCCACCACACCCTTCTCAAAGGTTATGCGCTCAGTCTGTCTAGTATGGCTTGTGCGGAAGCGGGTTGTCAAAACGGAATGTGTTGGACAACCTATTGCTTTTATTGATGAAATTATCGACTTCTCAGAGTCCGATGAAGCTAAGTTGCCGACCGGCTTCAGCTTTTTCGCGGCGAAAGGAAAAAAATCGAGGCGAGCAAATTGTGCATTCTTCGCTCGAGAGGAAATTCCCCGTTGGGATGGAAAAAGCCTGTGCTTGAGCGAGGAGAAAGCTCCGGATATCCGCGTAAAGCAACTGGTTTCGTTTAATGGCCGTAAAGGCGTCCGGCTGGAGGGGAAGGCTTCCCAGGCAAGATTCTTGAGAGACCTCATGCCCAAAGGTTTCAGACACCTGGTAGCAGCAGGACTGAGCGCCAGGTCCGACGGCGATCTCGATGGCGTCGGTGGGAACCCCTAGCGTTTGGAAGCGGCGAATGGTGTCTGGGAGGATGGCCTTCACGGCGCTTCTCCAGCCGCAGTGCAAGATCGCGGCGAGGGGGCGATCTTTGGCGGCGAGGATGACGGGAAAGCAGTCGGCGGTGAGAATTCCGAAGATGTTCCCGGTGGACTCGGGTGCGACCAACCAGCCGTCACCTTCTGGTGCACCGTTTTCGCCGAGGGATGAAAAATCGCGGATGATTGCCGAGTGAGTTTGGCGGAGGAGACGGAGCGGACGGGACTCACCTGAAAGCTCGGAGAGGAATTCGAGGAGCGCGCTCTGCTCCGATTTAACGTCGAAGTCCCTTCCCAGGAAACCATGAACGAGGCCCCGGTCCATCCATTCGGGATTTTGGATCACGGGGATGCCGTTTACGTTCGTGGTGATGAGGCTCATGATTCAACAAAGCGGAGCGAGATATCGGAGGACTTTACGCTGTGTGTCAACGCTCCGAGCGAAATGAAGTCGACTCCGGTTTCTGCGTATGCTCGAAGGGTAGATTCGTTAATTCCGCCGGACGCTTCGACTTCGACATTTGCACGGAGACCGCGCTCAGAGATCAAGTTCAGGCATTTCTTAATGCGCTCGGGAGGCATGTTGTCGAGCAGAACCGAATCGGGGGCTCCGAGAAGAGCATTCACAAGCTCATCCTCATCGCGAACTTCGATTTGAATCTTGGTCCCTGTTGGAGACGCGTCTCTACAGGCGGCGACTGCGGCAGCGAGGTCACCGTGAAAGAAATCAACATGATTATTCTTGATGAGGACTTGATCGTAGAGTCCCATCCGATGATTTTTACCGCCGCCGGTTCTCACAGCGTATTTCTCGAGACTTCGCATGCCGGGGGTGGTTTTCCGGGTATCGAGGAGGCGCGTGGTGGTGCCTTTGATTATTTCGTTGAACCGGGCTGTCTCGGTGGCAATCCCCGAGAGACGCTGGAGAAAATTGAGAGCGACTCGTTCTCCGGCGAGAATTGCCGCGTACGAGCCTGAAATTTCTGCGATGAATTCTCCAGAGTTGCGGCGCTCCCCTTCCTTCGAGAGAGGCTGGTAGCGGATGTTCGGGTCCAAGCGTTCGAATACTCGAGCGGCGACTTCATTTCCGCAGCACACGAGAGACTCCTTCGCGAGGATAACCGACTTGCCCTTCGCACCTAAGGGAACCAGCGGACTTGTCGTAATATCGCCGCTGACACGCGCTCCAGGTCCGAGATCCTCCAAGAGTGCTAATTCGATTAGCGCATCATCAATATCCGTCATCATGGGAAAGGCCTCCTTGAGGACTCTACTTGCCGTGTTCGGCGAAGAAAGGGAACAGGTTAGGCGGGAATATTCTCACATTTCCGGACCATGCGACGTTCGCGGGAGAATAGTGCCCGCAGGGGTCCTGAAAGCAATGTAATCATTTTGTAAAACTGCGAGACAAGGTTTTACCAGACAGTGTCTGCAGTCCTCCATGCGAATCGGCATACATTTGGTGTGCGTGAACTCATCAGATTGGAGGTCTGTCATGGCGCTGTTTTTTGGCGGCGGCTCGCGTGCCGCATGTCGCTTTTTCCGAACTTGGCCGGTGCCACTGTTGATGTGCCTGGTGTTCGCTTCGCCGGTTTATGCACAAGGAGGAGGGACGCCGGGTGCATTTGGACAAGCAATGTTCGACGACTCTCTGATACGCAGCGCTCCGGGCTGCCTATTCAAGCTGGTTGAAGGCGCCTTCGGAGCGCTCATCTTCGTCCTTGCGATGCTCACGGCGATTGTTTGCTTCTTGTTTCGGCGATGGCGCTGGGGGATTATTTGTTGTGCGATCGGAGGTGGAGCATTCGTCGCACGGTCGCTTATCAGCCATTTTTTCGGCACGGGCTTCGTCGAGTATCAGGGCGAGCTGGTCCGGCCGTATGAGGTTTACAACAACGGAGCAGGCTGCGTGCCGGCGTATTGTGCAATTCCATTTCTCGCGCTCTGCGTCGCGGTCTGCATGAGCTATCTTTGGAAAATCTTTTGGCCGAAGTCGAATCGGGCCTCTCTGAAACTGCAGAGCGGCATTGCGATTATTTTTCTCACTCTCGTCTTTTGGCATGCGAGAATCGCGCTCGCTCAGGGAGGTGGTACACAAAAAGGACCGACGACGTTTGACGACACGTTGATTCCCCGCTCCGTGGGCTCACTGGAGCGATTAATTCTCAATGCTTCCGTTCCTGGGATCGCATACCTCGCCATTCTCGTTTCGGTGGCAGCTGGATGTTACAAAGCGTATCGCGTAGCGGGATGTTGCATCGTCGTCGCAATCGCGGCTCTCGCGTTTGCAATTTTGCGCTGAGGAGGAGTGAACCGTGAGGCAGCAAAAGCGACGCACGAGCCGGTTTTTTGCGATCGCCGAAACGTCGGTTTTTCTCGGACTTTCACTCTTTATTCTCTTCGGAATTCGCGATCTCTCGAGGGCGTTGGATGACTACTTGGCGCTCAGAAAAGTCGCAGAGGCCGCCGCGTCTTATGCCATGAGTGCCCCAGGGCTCGAGCCCGGGAGCTTTGCGGGAGACGGGGGAAGCAATGCCCAACACCATGCAAGTTTGCAGCGCAGACTCATCAAGACTCTCATACGCTTCGGCTTCAAGGCCGAGTCGATACGTGTTCGAACGGAGCTTCGCGAAGACTTACGCCTCGGAATCCATATCGATTGCGTGTACACGCCGAAGTTCGCCCTGCTTCATGCGTTTCCGATCTCGGTGACTGCAACGCGATCTTACAAACGCGCGGAGGATGTGAAGCTTCGAACAAATCTTCCAGACCGGGTAGCACGGAGAAAATCCGGAAATGCTAACCGCGACGCGCGCATATTTGCAAAACTGCTTCCTAAAAATTCTTGACCTCATGCCGGGTCGAGCTCGAAAAAATCTCAATCGGAGCCTGGCTTCCGTGAGCGCGGGCAATCGCGCTCACGATGTAATCTTGCTGTTCCGACACATCGCATCACAAACATGAAAGCTCACAGCTTACCGGGAGATTCGCCGCCAATCGGCTCATAAGAGATTGCGTACAAACTTCGCTCAAGCAGAGCATTTGAAAACCAAGGAGAATCATTCGTGAAAGTAAGAATTCTGTTTTTATTAAGCAGTGTGTTTCTGCTCACCAACCAAAGTTCGGCAGATGATGAGTTTACCAATCGGGTCTGGGAATGGGGAGTTCGGGCCGAATACGCCTGCACTCCACAGAATGTGGAGTTAGTCAGTTCGCTGGATGATTGTCTCAGCTGCGTTGCTGCGTCGTGCAAATACAGCGCAAATAAATATTTCGACCGGATAATTTGGCAGCACCACCTGAATACCGAGGTGAATATAGGCGGAGAGGTGATCCCTGAAGTCGATCCTGAAACTCTGGAATGGTTCAATGAGCGGAATATTCTGTTAGCGCTCGCTGCACAAGAAATCGCCATAAGTGAATGCGAGACGATCGGCAGCGCCGCGTGCGAAGGACTCAGTGAGCTTGAGATAGTTCGTGATCCGTTCTCCCTGATGTCGAGATTCTATGAGAGAGAGTTTCAATGGCAAAAGAGAGGCGTGATCATTGATTAACTCTCCCCTCTGCCCCCGGATCGGAGTTTTTCGGGCGAATCTCGTAACAATCTGCAATCTGTTCGCTCAGGAAGCCGCTTACGGTGCACTATCGGAGAGCTCGATTTTCACCGAAAATCGAGCTCCCTCCGATGGAGCCGATTCCTGAAACTTCACCGCCTCAGGATCAAGCCGTCCAGCGCGCACGAGATCTGGAAGCACCGATCGAGCCGCCGCCAGGGTCTCGGCGCTGCTTCCCAGCTCGAGCTTCGAAATCGGCCACTTCAGGCTTTTTTGCTGCTTCGATTTTTCGTGGTGAATCACGCCGAGCAGCTCGATAGCCGTGTCAAGGGCGGTCTCGAACTCCGGTTCCGGAACGCCACTAAAATCCTGTTCGCTCGGCCAACGGCTCGTGTGCACGCTCACGTGTTTTGTCTCGTCCGCAAATCGCCACGACCAGATTTCCTCCGCGATGTAAGGGAGAAACGGCGCAAAAAAACGGCAGAAGCAGGATAACGCGAGCCGGAGCGATGCCACGGCAGACGCACGCCCTTTTGCATCGTCTTCCGCATAGGCCCGTCCCTTCACGAGCTCGACGTAGTGATCGCAAAACGACCAAAACTCCGCTTCCACCGCTTGGAGCGCTCCGGCATATTCGAAAGCTTCGAACGATTTCGTCGCTTCTTTGGTGAGCCTTCGAAGCCTTGCCACGAGTCCCCGATCGAGCTCCGACGTAATCGCGGCGTTCGCCGGGATTCCCTGGTCCTTCGTGAAGCTATCAACTTGCATCATCACGAAGCGGCTTGCGTTAAACAGCTTCGTAACGAGCTTCCGCCCGTTTACAAAAACTTTGTCATCGAAGGCGGTGTCGACACCGAGTCGCGCACGCGCGGCCCAATAGCGAACAGCGTCCGCGGAATATTCATCCAACAAATGCTGGGGGGTAACGACGTTCCCTTTCGACTTACTCATCTTCTTCCGATCGGGATCGAGAATCCAGCCGCTGATAACCGCATGATGCCAAGGCACTTCGCCGTCATGCATCCAGGCCTTGGCGATGGTATAAAACGCCCAAGTTCTGATGATTTCGTGGGACTGCGGCCGGATGTCGGAAGGGAACACCTTCGAATGTCGGCTTCCGGCGGCTAAATCACCTGATTTTTCACCGAATTCGCATCGGGAGACAATTTGGGGCGTGAGCGAAGAAGTTGCCCACGTATCCATAACGTCCCGGTCTTCCGTGAAACCACCAGGCTGATTTCTTTGCGCTTCCGTGTACCCCTTCGGGAGATCGATGAAGGGATCAACCGGCAATTGCGCCGCGTCAGCAAAGATGGGCTGGTCGTAAAGCGCCACACCTTGAGAATTGACGGGATACCAAACCGGGAACGGTACGCCGAAGAACCTCTGACGGCTGATGCACCAGTCGTGATTGAGGCCGAGTACCCAATTTGTATACCGGGACTTCATGTGCGGCGGATGCCACTCGATTTTATCACCCTGCTGAACCAGCTCATTTTTGAAATCCAGGAGACGGATGAACCATTGCCTCGTGGTAATGAATTCGACTGGGTTTTCGCCCTTCTCATAGAACTTCACGGGATGTTCTATCGGTTTCGGTTCGGACACGAGCGCGGGGGATCCGCCCGGAAGCGCATACTCTGGATTCGCAAGGAGCTCGGCGATGATCTTTCGCGCCTGCACGACGCGTTTTCCTTCGAGCTCTTTGTACGCCTTTTCAGCAATTTCTGGATGCAGAGACGTGAAAGGCTCTTCACGAAAAGATATCGGACGAAAACGTCCGTTTTTCTCGATGACCTGCTTGATCGGCAGTCCCGAGCTTTTCCACCAATCAACGTCGGCGATGTCTCCGAATGTGCAGGTCATCATGATGCCGCTTCCCTTCTCGGGATCGACATGTGCCGAAGCGCGAATCGGAACTTTGGCGCCGAACAGTGGCGTGATGGCATTTTTGCCGATCAGTTCCGCATATCTCGCATCATCGGGATGCGCGACAACGCCGATGCAGGCAACGAGCAGCTCCGGGCGGGTCGTCGAGATGATGAACTCTCCACCACCTTCGACTCCGAAACGGACGTCGTGATAGGCGCCCTTCATCGGCCTGTCCTCGAGATCGGCCTGAGCGAGCGCGGTTTGGAAGCCGACGTCCCACATGGTCGGCGCTTCGGAAGCGTAGGCCATTCCTTTGTTTACGAGATCGAGGAATGAAAGTTGTGAAGTCCGTCGGCAATGCGAGTCGATGGTTGCGTACTGCTGCGTCCAATCGACGGAAAGCGACAAATGCCGCCAGAGCTTCTCGAACGCGGCCTCGTCCTCGACAGTGAGAATCGAGCAGGCTTCGATAAAGTTTTTGCGAGAGATCTCTTGAACGTTCTTGCCGTCAGCATCCTTGGGAGCCCAACCGGGTTGATATGGGAGTTCCGGATTGCAGGTAATACCGAATTTATTCTGGACGCGGCGCTCAGTCGCAAGTCCGTTATCATCCCAACCCATCGGGTACATGATGTTCTTGCCGAGCATTCTTTGATAACGCACCACGACATCGGTCTGTGTATAACTAAACACGTGGCCCACGTGGAGCGATCCGGAGACGGTCGGCGGAGGAGTATCGACCACAAAGGTTTCTTCCCTCGGGCGCGTCTCGTCCCAAAGGTAGATTCCCAACTTTTCCCACGCCTTAGACCAAGACTCTTCGATCTTGGTGTGGTCGTATTTCTCCGGAATGGCTGTCATACATGCTCCAAAAACCAATTACGCGTTTGAACGGATTCAACACCTCACGGAAGCCGGTAGGCGCTGCCCTTGACGAGAAGGAAATGGATATCACTGAATGGGGTCGGACGTCATTTTCAAGGCCTGGGATAAGTGGCTCCCGAGGCGATGGTGATTCAGCGGGAGGAACCCGCCCTAATCGGTCTGCCTGAGGGGCGGTCCGACAATATCGCCTCGGACCATTTCGCCCACCATCGGGAATTTAACCGCGCCGATGGCTCGAACATCATGCAAGCGAATCATGACGAAGCATTCTAGGTTTTGAACATCGAGAAAAGCAAAACCAACAGGATCACAATGAGAAAGAGGGCTATCGCGCCGATAACGGCATAGGTTTTTCCCTCTGGTTGTTCCGAATCCTCCTCATCGTCGTCCGGCGGAGGAAGAGAGCCGAATCGTGAGTTCCCGACCTCGGCGACGGGGCCGCGAGGGCGAAGTCCCGGGTTTCCCCCAACCTCCGAGGGATCCGCGTCAGACTGACCGAAAACGTATCTCTGTTGCTGAGGAGAGCGCCGCCGTGCGGCGTCGGATTCAGCTTCGGACGGACCAGCGGCCATGCGGCCTTCGGTGGCCGACGCTGGGCCGGATGCCGGCCGACCTCCACCGAACAATCCGGATCCCGAGCCGATCGTGGCACTCGGCTCCGACTGAGAGGAAACTCGTGGAAGGGCCTGGGTCGCCTCGGGTGAATAGCCGACCCCCGTGGTAAATCCGGTTTCTTGCGAGGCACCACCCGAAGATGGAGAGCCCGGCATTCCAGGCGCAGGCGGCAAACTTGCGAGCGCTGCCTTAATTTGACGCTCTCTTACGACCTTCGCGGTGGCGAGGTCGCAAATAACAATCTTTATCGAGCCCGAATCAAGCTCATCTCTATCATAGAGCGTGCGGCCCGAACCTGCATTTCCACCCCATTCAACTCCATTCACGAGCATGGTCACGCCATCGGTCGCAACCACAATTTCCAGCTTTCCCGGACGGAAGTTCACCGTCATCGCCGGGAGCGACTCGGTATTTCGGAGCGCGAGATAGCCCTGAAGGTCGGCAAGAGAGATCCGGGATGAAGAAGCCGCGAGTGGAAACTCCATCTGGAATTCACCCTCTCGAAATACAAACAACGAAGGAACCTCTTCGATTTCCCGAGTGTCTCCTTCTGCGGCTTCGAACGTGACCCGGATAGCGACGTTCGCGAGCTGCACCAGATCACCCTCCCGAAGCAGCCGCACATTCGTGGGAGATGCCTTTATGCCGTTCACCCACGAACCATTCGTGCTGCCGAGGTCAATGAAAAACCAACGACCGCGGGCATCAAAAAAGCAGCCGTGTTCACGCGAGACAGACTCGATGTCGAGGACGAGCGAATTTTGATCGTCTCGTCCGATGATGTGGCGTCCAGCATCGACCTCAGAGGCAAACTGCGGGAGCCCTCCCCCGACCGGTTCATGTTTGAGCTTGAGAATCATGTGCGCACACCTATTCGGACATTTTTCGTCTGTTTCGCCGGTTCATATCGTAGGAGAAGACTGTTCCGCAAACCAGTGTTTTTTAGACGCGTTTTGGACGCTCCAGGTCGAGAAAGAGTTCGGCTACCTCCTGAAAAAGGCGCCGATCGATTGCGTGGGATTGGCCCGGCTCCGCGAGGCGGGCGGCAAGCGCGGAATCGTCGACTATCGGAATACCGTAACGGACTGCCGCTCGACGCATTTCCTTTGCAGCTTCGGCCGTACCGCGAGCGGAAACCCTCGGTGCGTCCATCACGTCGCGGGAATACTCGACTGCAAGCGCGATGGAGTCTCGCTTCATGAAGGAGTCTCGCCCTCTTCTTTGGCACCCTCCGATCGTGGCTCCGCAGAAGTGGTCTCGGTTCGCTCACTTGTTTCCTTCTTCACTACCTTCGTCTCGACGACTGCCGCCTCAGAAGGAATATACAGAGTAAACAAACTTCCTTGCCCCGGCCTGCTGTCAACCGTAAGCCGCCCTCCGTTTTTCCTCGCGAGCGCGAATGCCGCAGCGAGTCCCAGCCCCTCTCCCCGAAGCCCGAGACCGGTCCCGGGATCGACGTTTTTGGTTGAGAAAAACGGATCGAAGCATCGGCGCTTCGTTTCTGCATCCATTCCGATGCCGTTATCCCTCACTCCGACTCGAACATAATCTCCCTCGGGGACCTCGAAGTGAAGGCTTCGCCCGTCGACATGAACGGAATCCGAGAATACTTGGATTAAAAATCCTCTATTCCTGAGCGCTTCAACCGCATTTTTCACGAGCGCATGCAGAATCCTGTGCAAGTGTACTGGGTCGACCATGATTTTCGGCAGATCTTTTTTAAGAGTGAATTTCAGAGTGTGATGTGGTGGGATCAATCGAACAAGCTCATCCTGTTCTCTCCGAAGAAGGTCGTTCACGTTGACTGATACCCGACGTGCCTCCTCGAGGTTTGCTACACTCAGGAGCTGGCGGACCAGAGTCGCCCCACGAGTTGCCGACTCTGTGATGCTTTTTGCAGAACGCTCGACCTGATCGGGAGCTAGTTTTTGCATTTCAAGCAATGACGCCTGTCCGAGAACAGCTTGAAGGACATTATTAAAATTGTGAGCTATGCCCGCTGCAAGGAGAGCCATCGACTGCGTCTTCTCAGATTCCGAAATCTTTTCTTCCAGCCGTCTCGTGTTGATCAGAGCGGCGATTTCGGAGGCGATGCTGGAAAGAAGGCCGAGTTCTTCGTCATCCACCCGAACGCCCGCACCGGGCTGTGCGGCGAGGACTCCCAAGACCTCCCCGCGCGTGACCAGAGGTGCGAGTGCGAGGGAGTTCAATCCGAAACGCGTAAAGAAGCGTTCAAGGCCGAATTTACCAAGCATGGCCTGAGGGTTTTCTACGATCATCGCTCTTTTGGACTTCACCACTTCCGCGAGCGGGTGGCTTTCGTCACGAACGCCGATCACCAGCTCGATGAGTTTCCTTTTCCACCCGGGGCCGAACGCTGCTGTTCCGGTCAGTGTCGTCCCGCCTTCGCTGAGCAGTCCAACCCAGAGACGTTTTAGACCGAGCTCGTCACGAAGAATTTGAAAAGCCTGCTCAAAGACTTCTTCGAGTGACTTGAGCGCGGAGAGCTCGTGGCTGATCCGGTAGATTGCGAGGAGATTTCGAGTTTGTCGGCGATAGGCGGTGAAAAGGTTCGCCTGACGCGCGGAAAGGCCTATTTGGCTTGCCGCAGCGGAGAGGAGCAGGACATCGCTGCCACCGAATTTACCCTCGGACTTGTCGAACAGACCGAGAGTGCCAAACGCTTCATTTTCGATGAGTATCGGTACGAGCACGGCAGATTTCATTCCCTCGTCTTGACTGAAGCTCAAGGGGAAGCGTTTATCTTTTGCGAGCGACTGAACAACCACCGGCTGCCGCCCTTCAGCCACGGTGCGAGCGAAGCCTAAAAATTGAGGAGACTTCTGTGCTCGGTCAGAGAAGCCGGATCCAAAGCCTCGATGCGCAACAAGCGTGAGCCGCGACGGATCTTCGGGAGGACAGAGATAACAGACCGCGGCACTTGCTTGCACGGCGTCTAGAACCGCTTGAACACCGCGATTTCCGATGGTGACCGGATCGAGATGGCCACGAATCGCTGCCGAAACTGAGTAGAGTGCTTGCACTTTTTTCGTCTGAGTTTCCAAGGCCGCTTGAGCCTCGGCGCGAGAACTGAGGTCGATTCCAATTGCAGTCCAACCGCTTTGATTTCGATTCTCATCGAACAATGGAGTACATTGCAGCAGCACCGTTCTCTCCCGGTTCGTTGCGCGATTGAGGAGCCGGAACTCTTCTTCAAAGGAAAAGCTGGACTTCGTATCGTCCTTCAATTCTCCGAGATACTCCCGATCGTCAGGATGAACGAGCTCTCGCAGATCTTTTCCCACAAGGTTTTCAGGCGTTTCACCAAAGAAGTCCATCGCACGACGGCTCGCCCAAGCGATATGGAACTCACAATCGGTTGTAAGAAAAACCGCTTGAGAGCTCTCGACAAGTTTGTCGAAAGGAGCAGGTCCGGAATGGGCCTTCCCATTTGTGGCGACCGGGATTTCTTCCGGGGTCTCACCACCTTGTAGGGTATCCAGTCGATCGCCCAGAAGCTTCGCGACCTGACCACCGAATGTCATCTGAGCCGGTTCGAATCGTTCGAACTCGGAATTTCGCAGAACGAGGATGCAGCCCTTTCTCCGCCCTCCGCTCATGATCGGAAGAATAAGTCCGAGCTCGGCTTGGAGCGCTTGCCACAAGACTTCCTCGTCCCTGGTCGCGCCGAGACGATCAACAAGAAACGGCTTTTTTGATGCGCGTGCTCGATTGGAGAAACGGCGAAGCAGCTCGAGCAGATCTTCATCACGAACCGGTGTGGCTCCTTTTTTTGCCCACTCGTATGGTCCGAGCTCGACTTGCTCACCGGGATCAAGCGTTCCGTTCTCGGAGAAGAAACTTAAGATTCTGACCGCATTCAAGGCCGCACCGAGGCGTTCATTCACGAGAATGAGGAGAGATCGCGGATCCGAAGCCTGTGCGATGTGAGACGACAAAGATGATAACAACTGCTCGGAGTACACCAAATTCTCCAATTTGCCGGCGCTCGCCCCCGTCGAATATCTAGCGGCCGGCCTCTGCCCTCTCCTTCTTCGCGGACTGCCGACCGACTACCAGAACTTTGGCTCTTCGAACCGCGTCTATCGTCCCCTGTGCCGAAAGCTCCTGTTGCAGATGCCGTCGCATCATTTTCACCTCGGGATTGCCCTCGCTTTCTTTGAGCTCGTTCTTCAATTCCTCAAGGGTCATTGAGTGCGTCCGCTTCCAGCGCGCCCGCTGAACGAGAAAGTCAATCGCCGCAATGCCGAAACCCAAAAGCAGAAGCCGGGCAAAAACTCGGATTCCGAATTCCATGACCGCCGACGCCGTCCACTCGAAATCTGCTGCGGTGTTCCTGCTCAGAACGCACAGCAACTGCCGCGCTTCGGCTGAAAGCGACCAGAGGCACAAGAATCCCCCGCCCCAAACGCCGAGCGATTTTAACCCTTCGAAGACGGTGTGGAACTCGAACCACCGTTTAATACCCGCCACCGGGTTGATTCTCGAACCCCTGAGCGCCGCCGCCTCCCACCGGAACTGCAATCCGACTTGCCGGATCTCAATGACGAGACACACGACGAAAACGAAGAGCAGAAACGGCATGATCAAGAGAAGCAGCACCCAGGACAATCCGCAGCCAGATAGTAGCATATTATTACTAAGAAAGTCTCCCTCGGGCGCGAAGCACGCCCGAAAGAACGAAAACACCGGATCTTTCGTATACGGTCCGACCGAAAGCACGGCACCGAAACCAATTCCCAAGACACAAGTTCCTGTAACGTCTTTGCTTTTTGCGACGTCGCCCCTTGCCCTCGCTTTTCGGAGCTTCGCAGCCGTAGGCGGAAACTTTTTTTCCCCGGCCATTCTGCCTAGCTCCCTGAAACGGCAAGGACGTCAAGAACTGCTGAAACAAGGTCCGAGGCAACGGTTTGAAACCCGTCGGGGAAAAAGAGGAGAAGTATGCCGAGGCCGAGCGTGAGGCGAAAGACGGGAAGCTCTGAACTGATCGGCAACCTCACTGCGAAGCGAGCAAGGAGCGCCGACGCGCAATCAAAGAGCAGGAGAAGTGCGGCCACGGGAAGTGCTAGGGCGACCATCGCTTCAAGAGAAAGCCCTAGAATCGCGGCGATAACTTCGGGACTTGGAGACTCCAGCGAGAGATATCGCTCTCTCGTCCCCGCCCCCGGGCGCGCCAACTCTCCAACAAGCAGCTGAACTCCACCGCAACTAAAGTAGAAATAGGCCACGCCAACTCCAGCTATCGTTTCGAGGGTCGAACTCCGGCTCTCCGCCCCCGGCATGATCTGTTCGGCATGCTGAGCGCCCCTACACACGTCGATGAGCCGCGCAGACATCGGAATCACCTCGAAGACAAAGGTGTGCGGCCATGCGACGAGCACGCCCGATACGACACTCAGCAGCGCAAGCCCCATCGCTTCGAAAATCGAAACCTGGCTGGCTGCAGGCAGGGCCGTCCATTTCGGAAGTTCGCCCGGGATTATTGCTATGGAGAGCAACACCGCGAGCACGCACGCCGCACTCGGACGTATCATTTCGCAGATCCGTGACAAGGTCCAAACCGCTCCGAGAGTCTTGAGAAAGAAAAGGAGCAGAACAAATAGGTGGACATTCATGGTTCAGTCGCGAGGGGCTGCGACGCAGCGGACCGAGCAAGTACTTCAATCGAGTCGGCAGTGAAGCTCTCGAGCTGATCAAGCATCCAGCCGGACGAGCAATAAGCCACGGCCGCAACAACAAAAAGCTTCGGAACAAAACCGAGCAACTGATCTTGAATTGAAGTCGCTGCCTGAAGAAGACCGGCCGCAAACGCCACAAAAAATCCGGGAACCAACAGCAATGTCGAAAAAACGCACGCGAGAGTAAGCGCGCGAAGAAAGAAATCGCTAAGCATCTCAATTTCCATGGTCCTACGCGTAGCTGAGCAGCAAACTGCGAATTAGGAGAAACCAAGCATCCGTCGCGACAAACAAGAAAATTTTTATCGGCAACGCAATCGACATCGGACTCACCATCGTCATCCCCATCGCGACGAGGAGCGTTGCCACAACCAAGTCGATCACGATGAACGGGAGAAAGAGCAGAAAGCCGAAGTAGAAGGCGCTTCTCAATTCGCTCAATAAGAAGGCCGGCGCGAGAGAACGAAATCCTTCACCTGGCAAGAGTCCGAGACCCTCTCCTTTGTCGGAAGTCCACGGAGGCATCACGTCGCCGCGGTGGGTTGGGCCGCTCCGGGCTACCTGCAGAAAAAACCACCGTTCTTTCGTTCGGCTGTGCCGGGCAAGAAACGAAAGAAGCGGACCTGATGTCTCGGAGAGCAGAGTTTCCAAGAACGAAACAAGCTTTGCAGCATTTCCCAGAGACTCTTTTTCGGAGAATCCATCAAGCACGGGGATCGCCCGGGTTTTCATTTCTGCAAAAACAGGCGTCATGATGAACATCGTGAGCAATGCCGCGAGCAATGAGGTGATAATTGACGAGGGAATTTGCTGCGTGCCGAGGGCAAGCCGCAGCAGGCCGAAGATTACGCTTATCTTGACGAAGGAGGTGAGGCCGAGCGCCAGGAATGGTAACATTGAGATGCCCAGCATAAGCGCGGCGAGAATCAGAGGATGCGTAGAAAAACCATCCATCGTTCAATCTCCCTTCGACTCTGCCTCAGCGAGGCTCTCTTTCTCTAAAATTTCAACCACTCGTAGTCGACGCGCTCGCTCCTCACTTCGGTTTATACGGAGCACGGTCAGCGAAAACTGCCCGCAATTCTCGGCATGCACGACTTCGGCCGCGGAATATTCCCCTCTCAGAGCAGCAAGGCACGGCTCGGCGCTCACGAGGAGGTTTCTTGAGAAGTCTCGGGTCAAAGAGCGGTGATCCAGCACCGTCACCGAGATCACCCCAGTCGAGCGTTCCAGAGGCTCGTCCGCTGAACGCTCAAGTTCGCTCAGCGAGTGGAGTAGTTCCGCGAGCTGAGCTTCCGCATTTGAAAGTCGGCTGCCGGAGAGCAGGCAATCCTCGATTTTTCGTTGCCGTTCGATTGCGAGCCGATGCTTCAAAATCTGAGCGCGGCGAATGGAATTGCGAAGGCGTCGAGACATAACCTACCCCCCCGCTGCTTGTTGGAGCCGTTTGATTGACTGATTCACTGCCTCTGCAACTGAAGAGATCAGCTGGATTTCAACTCCCGCTCGGTTCATGGTGCGCTGCATGTTGAGAAATATGCTGAGCTCAGGAGGAAGTTGGGCGTCCGCCCTGTCAAGCGTGGCTTCGGACGATTTCCACTGCGAGAGGATCTGGTCCAGGTATCGCTCAAACATTCCGGTCGACCTGCTCTCGGGCTCCGTGCGCCGGATCCCGCCCGGGGCTCCTCCCGCCTGTTCTCCTCCCTGGATCCCAAGTGGGGCGGCGTGGTCCTTCCCAAATTTGGCTGGCTGACCGGCAAATTTCCGGAAGCGTGGTCCCACGTCATTCTCGGAATCCGGAGGCCGAGTCAGCCCCGTGTGTAGGTTTCTTATCCCTTGAAGCATACCCCTCCTGAAAAGCAGGCGGATGGTCGAGCTCGATGCCTGCTTCAGGATAATCGGCGGCCGGGCGGGAAAGTTTCCTGGTGCACGAATTCTCCGAAATTCACGATTTCCCGGATTGTTCGGGAATATTCTCGAAAATGTTGGGCGGTGTTGGCAAATGAAGGTCTCTCCCCGTTGACCAAAGAGCATCGACCCCTTATTCTCCGATGACGGGAATCAATCCCTACTCTCTTCTAGGTAGCTGAAGGCGTATGCGAACTTTTAGCAGCATTTTGCTCGTCGGAATGGCCATCGGCTTCGTGATAGGCGCGATCGGCATCGTCTCGATTTCCGCCTATTTGCCATAGGGGAAATCCCTCTGCTCTGTGTCCTATTTCAATGCCCTGTTTCTCGCTTCGCTCTATCTCGATCCCGCTTCGCTGTACTGCACTGCTGATCTGTCCAGCTTCCGTTCTCGCTCCACGACTAACAGCAATCCTGACCCTCAGTTCCCCTCGTTGTTAAGTATGCCGGACGCTCAGAGTGTTCCGACAATCGACGATTTCAGTTGGCAGGCTATTTCCGTCAGCAATCCCTCCCCTTCCTCGCCGCCTTTAGTGTGCCTGCCACAACGTTTTCCGCTGAAACTCCGGTTCGCTCATCAGCGATGAGAAAATCGCTCACCGAACTCCCCAACAATGGCAGAACACTTCCCGTCTTAGATGGAGACTCGCTGAAATTATCTTTTAAACCAACGGAGCATGTCCACAGCGATTGGCGAAAAACAACACCTAACCAAACGTTCTCATTTGCCTTTTTGATTCGTTCTTTTTGAACCCGAATGATGTTATTATCTGTTTTGACCCATAAATCACCCATAGTTTGACTCGCTGACGATATGCCTGGTGCTGCGCTGACCGAAGAAATGATCTCGCAACTGCTGCCTCGAGGAGCGCAGCAAGAGTTCATCGACTCGGCCTTCCCTCATCCCGGGAGCTTCGGAGTTCGCGTCGGCCGGGGTGGACGGCGGTCCTTTTTCCTGGTCTACCGCTCCAACGGTGAGCGGCGAAGAGTGACGTTGGGGACCTCGCCACTCCTCAGCCTGAATGATGCGCGAGGGCTCGCAGAGGAAATCCTCCGTGCCGTGGCGAGCGGCCGCGACCCGGCGGTCGAGGCAAAACTGAGACGCCGGTCCCCGACTCTCTCAGAAGCGGCAGATGATTTCCTGAGCTCGGAGTCCGGGAGACGGTTGAGCCAGGCGACGCATCGCGAGTACAGCCGAATACTCTCGCGAGAGATATTGCCCCTTTTAGGAGCGAAGAAGATCGCTGACCTCAGTCCGGCCGACCTGGATATGATCTATATGTTCGTCGGGAAACAGCGCGGGAGTGAGACCATGGCTGAGCGGACCTGCTCGCTGATCCGGGCGACTCTCAAGTTCGCCGTGTTTTCGGGAAAGCTGCTGAAAAGTCCGCTTGAAGAGTGGAAGTCCCCCCGGCGGAAGTCCCGACAGCCGAAGAAGAGTGACGTCGGCCGGCTTTCATTTCCGGAACTGTTGAGGTTGTGGGTCGTCCTCAGTGAAGAGGATCCGCTTGTTTCCGGACCATTCCGCCTCATACTCCTCACGGGCCAAAAGCCCGGCACTATCCTCTCGATGAAGTGGTCGCAAATCCGCGGTGACCTCTGGTTCATTCCCACTCCCGGGGAAAAGGCCGGAGGCGCCAGTATTCCCTTCTATCTTAGTCCGTCGGCACTGACTTGCCTGAAGAGCATTCAGGAACAGCTCAAGCTCAAGCGACTTTCCGGAACTCCGCATGTTTTTCCATCAAAGGACGGAGGCAGAAAGAAACATCTTCGAAGAACGGCGGCCAGGCTTTCGATCAAACTCGGGATGAAGAAACCATTTAGCCCTCTCTCACTTCGCCAGGCCGTCAGAGAGAACCTCTACGACATCGGGATTCGGCCGGATGTGATTGAGCGAATTCTCTATCCGCTCGTTCCCGAGCGCCGTCAGAGAGGGGTTCGAGAGCATATGCTTCACAACTACGCGGAAGAGGTCAGAGCGGCATTGTTCGCCTGGAGCAAGCGTCTGACAACGGTCACTCCGATAAAGCCCTTCAGCGGTCCGGCACCTCAGCGAACGGGTTCGAAAATTGTTCCGCTTTTTCCGAAGGGTTCGTAGATCCCTCAAAAAAGCTCCACGGCCGCTTTCCAACGAAGAGATGCGTCAAGATTGTCCACGGCCAAACCTGGTTTGTCGGCCGAAAAGGGATTAAGATAGGCGAATGAGCAACATAATCCCGATAGAAACAAAATCACTTCCCGAAGATTGCTTCGTGTTCAAACACTCAACGCAATGCCCGATCTCTGGCGATGCCGCGGAAGAAGTCAAAAAGCACCGCTGGACACTCCCGCTCTACTGGATAAACGTCATTGAGCAGCGTCCGATCTCGAATTGGGTTGAAGAGCAATATCATACGCGGCATGAGTCGCCGCAGCTCTTACTGCTCAGAAAGGGAAAAGTTGTTCGTGTGCTGAATCATCGTGAGATTCGCGGATCCGCGTTTCCTGCTTTTGAAGCATAAGCCGCTCCTCATACTGAGATATCACAGGCTGTCGAGTGGCGTGTCCACAGCCATTGAAACGGAACGTTCCGCTCGCTCCCTGAATTTTTCGACCCTGCAGCACTGCCGAAACCTGTTCGGGCGTTCCCAACGCTGACCCACGTAGCCCCTCCGCGAGAACCATGATCGCGTCGAAGGCAAAATCGGCTGGGTAATCGGGACGCTTTTGAAACCGTTTGAAGTAGAGAGTCTCAAATTCGGCAGATGCCGTGGCAAGCCGCGCATAGCGCACATTCGAGAGAGCCCCGTCGGCATCCCTCACCCTTGATTCATCGATTTGAATAGTGGAGACCGGTCCGCTGTATCCGAGGCGTCGGAGCTGCTTTGCCGCTGGCCCCAGCGAATTATACACCGAGAGAAACACCGCTTCGGGCTTCCGAAGAATAATCTTCGTCAAGACCGCTTTTACATCCGACTCGTCTGCGGGAACATCTACTCTCAGAAGTATTTCTCCGCCTAATCGGCGAAGCTCTCCTTCAAAAACGTCTGCTTGCCTTCGCTCAAAGGGATGGTCGCTCGCCAGGACTGCGACTTGAAGATTTTTGCGTTCTACCATGTCGGCGGCGAGCATTCGACTTGCCGACTCCCATCCTCCTTGAATGTTGAAAAAATTTTTCCTCTCACTGCATACTCCTTCCTCGACGCCGATTGCGGGCGCAACGAGCAGCACATCTTCACGCGAGGCAATCGGTGCCAGCGCCAACGCCCCGGGCGTTCCATTCGGCCCCACGATGAACTGTACGCCTCGGCTCCTCAGGTGGCGAAAGACGGAGATGAGAGTCCGTGGAGAATCAGCCTCATCGCTATCTTGCACGAGCAGGCGAAGCGACTTTCCATTCACTCCGCCATGGCGATTTACTTCTTCGACCGCAAGCGTCGCACCGTTCAGAGTTTCTTTCCCAAGTGACGACCAATTTCCACTCAGCGAGGCGGCCAGGCCGACGACGATCTCATGAGAAGCAGCATCAGCCGCCGTGAAACGCGGAGCTGGGATACCGGATGAAATCGGAAAGAGAAGGAGGAGCAACAACATTCTTTTCATTCCGGAAGCGTAAAGAGAATCGGAGAGGGATTCGCTTTTGGCTCGGCAACTGGCGCCTACTCGGCTTCGAACCTTCTGTAATTCCTGGTCTTTTCTCTGCCGACGTTTGTCCGACGAATTATGTTATCATGAGCTCTTTGGGTTCGGAATTCGGTTTGGCGGCGGAATGGATTTTGCACAATTCGAACAACTTGGTTTCACTTCGAACGAGACACGCGTTTACCTCTTTCTTGCGGAGCGCGGACGTCTCCCGGCGCAGACGATCGCGAAGTCGTGCCGGATGCCTCGGAGCACGGTGTATTCCGTGCTGGACTCACTCGAAGGCCGCGGGCTGCTTCGCCGCGAAAAGCTCAAAGGGGCAACGGTCTTCCGATTAAAGGATCCTGAAGCAATCATTGATTGGCTTGAAGATGACGCCAAGAAAATTCAAAGTCGACAAGTCGCAGCAAAAAGCGTCATTTCCGAATTGCGTCAGTTTTTCCGCTCGGGACCGGCATACGTGCCAAAGCTGGAATTCGTCGAGGGGAAAACGAAGGTGGCGCGGTTTCTGGACGAAAACTTGCTCCGTTGGGCGGACAGCATCATGCAGACCGATCGTTCAACGTGGGGATATCAGGATCATACGTTCGTTGAGATGTTTCAGCCTTGGATTCGAAAGGCGTGGAAAACAATTCACGAGGAACGAGGAATCGCGGGAAGAATTCTCTCGAATCGATCCGACGTCGAGACCAAGCTCAAAGGAAAGATCGCGAACCGGGAAGTCCGATTCCTGGGAAATGAGTTCAATTTCGAGAGCAGTACCTGGGTCATGGGCGAGTATGTCATCGTGATAATGTCGCGCAAATCTCCGATTTACGCGTTTCAGCTCCACGACGGTCTCCTCGCCAACAATCTTCGACTCGTATTCCGGCACCTGTATAACCAAGCCCAAAGCAAGAATTGAAAATCCTCGCCTGAGCAGAAGAGAGTCAAGCCACCCGCTTGACACAATCCGGCGTGTCGTTCCTTGGACTATTCACTGTTGCCTCTACCGCATAGAAGTCGATCAGATTATCCGACAACGGCTCAAGCAACGATCTCGGATCGGTATTTTTCGGGTCCAACCAAGAATTCCACGCCGACTTATCCGGCAGTATCACCGGCATTCGATCGTGAAGCGATTTCATTTTCTCGTTCGCGCTGGTGGTGATGATCGTACATGAGGTGATTTTTTCTCCCTCAGGCGAGTTCCAAACCTCGTAAAGGCCGGCGAATGCAAACACCCGCTCGCCCGGGAGATGGATAAAATGCGGTATCTTCTTTTTATCGATCGTCCGCCATTCGTAGAATCCATCTGCCAATATCAAACATCGACGAGCGCGAAACGCCGCACGAAAGCTTGGTTTCTCGTGAACAGTCTCCGCACGAGCATTAATCATTTTGTTGCCGATGCCTTTCTCCTTGGCCCAGGAAGGAATGAGACCCCATCGCAACAGTCGAAGCTCGCGGAGCCCCGTCTCTGGAGACCGGATCACAGCAAGCACATCTTGAGTCGGCGCAATGTTATACCGTCCGTAACGGATGACCGGGAGATTCTCCTCCTCGATCTCGAACTCGTGCCCAATGTCCTTTTTCGTGGCTCGAAGTGTATATCTACCGCACATAAAAGCTTCTCCGTTTGCGGGCGCCCCCGCCGCGGCGGCGCTTATTTTTCGTCGAGACAGGGGCGGAGTTTCGCACGCGCGCGGTAAATCATCACGAAGAGATTGCTCTCAGATATGCTGTGCTCTTCGCAAACAACCGGCGAAGACTCCTCATCGATTGCCCTCGAAATGAACACCTTCCTCATCTTTTCCGGAAGATTTTCGATCTCACGGTAGATTCGCTCGACCAACTGTCGCCGCGCGAGCAATGCTTCGGGAGTCTCCGGGCTGAGCTCGGATTCCGTCTCATAGAAGGCTTCGCCTTCACCGCTTTCAGAGCTGGCGCCAAGAGGCTGAGCGATATGCTCCCGCTCCCGATCCGACGCTTCATAATAATCGACAATCTTGTTCTTGAGGATGGTCATGAGCCACGTCTTAAAAGAAGACCGCCCTTGAAAGCCGCTCAAGCTTCTCCACGCTGAGAGAAACGTATCTTGAACGAGCTCCTCTGCGATTTCCTTCCGCCGGACCTTGTATTTCGCGAAACGAAGAAGATGCTCTCCAAACGTTTGCGCCCAAAGATGAGGTGGGATCATTCCCTCAACCCCGACAACACACTCATTGATAGTTCCCGCTCCCTCAACTCGCTCAACTACAGCCTTCACTTTTCACTCCACTGAATGGGCTGGGCAGCCCGGTTTACGAATCACAAAACCTACACATGATATTTCGGGTATACGCTCGTGTGTATCATTTGTATTAAATTTGCCACACATGTAGCGATGATATCACTCGGATACACACTGCTGAAGATGAGTTATTAGGCGGATTTAGCCTGAATAACAGTGAATCAGTGTGTTTTAGGTCACGATTTTGCGGTCGCTGTCGGTCTCAGAAATATACCGAAGCGCCTACCGAGAGTTCGTTCTGGAGGATTGAGAACTCGGATTTTCGCTCGAGCGAGAGACGAAGCACCGAGCCAAGCGAAAGGACATACATTGCCCGGATGGCTGCGCCTGCGTTTTCAGTATCCTGATTGAACGCCGTTCTCCGATACCATCCGTCGACCTTCAGTCGAAGCTGCTCGGTCAGATCCAGGAAGACCCCACCCTCCGGACCGGTATCGATGGTGACGTGATGAGACAAGTGCCGGCTTTGGAAACCCGTTCCCGTTAGGAATAGATAGGCGAGGCCGGACTCTCCTAGAGACTTCGAGAGGCCAGCGCCTGCGTAAATTTGAGAGAGCAAGAACTCTCCCCGTTCACCGTCCACGCGGCTTCGTTGGATTGCCGTACCTGCTTTCCATGAGATTGAGCGGAAGAGCTCTGTGCGAGGGGTGAGAGACTGTATCGCAAGCGGAGTGAACCCTTCGAGACGGAGATGTTTATCCTCGCTATAGCGAAGACGCGTATCAAAGAATCGCAGCTCGGCACCGCGAGTGTAACCGGGCTCGGGATCGAGCAGCTCATGAAACACAGGCCGATATGCGAATTCGCCGAATGGTCCGTCCTCGTTGCTTCCTCCGAGGAGAGTCAATCGTCCTCCGCGATGTCCTTCATCGGGACGCACCGCCGGCGCCGGAGGTAGGATCTGCGGCAGCTCTCTCCCAAGGGAGCTTCGCTCGACGAGAATTTCTCTCGCGCGAACATCGGCGTTTACCGGTGAAGTGGCTCCGGAGTTTTGAAGGTACTCCAAATAATCAAACCCGAGCTCCAGAACTCGAGGATAATCATCCCCCGACTGCCTTTTCACTTCTGAAAAATCCAGTTCGCCCCGAATTAAGGGCCGCACGAGGCTCTGTGACGAAGCGGCGAGCCGCTTCTCTTCCTCTTTTACAATACTGCTTTTTGCTGGTCTGAACGTAATCTTTCGCACAATTTGCGGTTCCTTCAGCAACGTGCGGACCGACTCTGGAGGACTCACCCAGAATGAAAAATCCTGTGTGAGATTTAATCGTGGAATGGCGCCCTCCAGAAGGGCGAGCAGTTGATAGGAACAATTTTCGTCGAAAAAATAGTAGTCGAACCAAACCGCGCCGAGCTCCCACAGATGCCTCACGACCTGTTCAACCTCGTGCTTCGATAACGCGAGCTCGTATTCCCACATATCTCGATTTTCGATGTCGTTGTAATCTCGAACGAGCTTGTAATAGGGGGAAATCGAGAATGCACCGCGATAGAGTCCGGTGATTCCCCGAAATGCGAAGATAAATCCCGAAGTTTCGGCCGTCGCGGCGGCATAGCTCGAGCCATAGGCAAGCAATCGAGTGCTCTCCGTTTGGCCCTTCGCATCCAGTCGAAGGAGAGTGTGGCCGAACATCGATGCGGGATTGTTTAGGTATGATGACGGATACACCACCGTCACGGATTCAACATTCAGCGCCTCCTTCCATTCTTCGAACCGAGCACAGTTTTGAGGTGGGAGCTTGGCTTCATCGATTGAAAGCATCTCCTTCAACCAAACAAATCGCGCCGGAAATGCACAATACAACGTCTGTCCGGCCGGGCCCTTTGGCTCGGTGGAAAAAAAACCTAAAAGGGTCGCGGCCAACTCCGCATGAGGATCAGTTTTTCCCTCCGCCGCCGTGAAAAACGCCGGATCATCGACGACGCTCTTTAAGCCGAGAGCAAAACTGCTGGACTCATAGTGAAGAAGCTTCCGCCAAGCCGGATGTTCGGCAAGCTTCAGCGTGTCCGCGCGTTGTAGCAGCGATGTCGAATAATCGACGTCTCCATGCGCAAGGAGCGGAAGGAAGAAGACGGCGAGCAGAATTGCTAAGGGAAGTCGGAGAATCACAGGGGAAAAACAACAAAGGGCGGACCGCGTTACCGTCCGCCCTTTTAAACAACTGCGGTTATTTTAGAAAATTAGACCGCTGCTGCGTACTTTGAGAGGCGGGAATCTTCTTCGAGCACTTTTTGAAGCGAGGTTCTCACCGTCTCCGAGCTCACGGCAGACGTCGCAAAGATGTCTGAAAAGCGATCATGGAGAGTGCTGTAGAAGTGCGCCTTGTCTTCCGTGTTCACATTCAACAGGCTTGCGAGAGACTCCAACGATTCTCCCTGACCGGTCGACATGTCTCGAGCAAGCTTGTTCATGTTGCCGTCGATGAACATCGCCGTCTTCCAATTCGAGCGCACCACTCCGTCTTGCGTGCATCCCGAGGTTCCGGAAGTGATTCCGAAAGTTTGACTTCCTGAAGTTCCATTCGTCGTTACCGCTAGGACCTGTGGAGCAATTCCTTCATTTCCCTCCATCAGCTTTGACCCCCAACCACATCCGCCGACGTTCGGGCTTGCGAAAGCAACAGCCGGTGCCAAAAGAACGCTGCACAACATCACACTGGGTATTCTCATATTCCTTCTCCTCTCTGGACGATAAGATAATCGCGCTAAGGCTAGTCACCGTGACCACGTGGAGTCAAGGAAAACCGGCGGGTTACCCCACACTTCAGCAAAAATCGTTGGGCGTAAGCCACCTTATTACAAGGGAATTTTTGCTCTACCGCTCGATGGTCCGTCACGAAGGCGGAAATTCCAAGAATAACCAATGATGAAGAATAGTTATTCCCGTCGGAATAATGAGCAGATACGATAGGAAGAGTTCCCGCTCCGCAGCCGAATAAAGCGGTGTGAAATAGAAGAGAATTCAGTCCGTCAGAAATCTATGCGGAGCCGTTTCAATGTGTGCAGCTGAGAAACCCCGACCTTCTTGGTCCAGCGAGCGACCGTGGTATGTCGAATTCTTCTTCGACAAATCACGGCCCATACAGCTGCGTGCTGGCGTTGGCGCGGTGATTCTCCTGATTTTGCTCTACCCAGTTTTTGGGATGCAGGGGAAAAAGGATCGTTTAAAGTCCACGCCTACCGATGCAACTACAGCTGGTGAGAGTGCACTGAAAGAGTTCGGCATCACGGAAACTCCGACGGCCGCCGAAACCGATGACGGCACTCCTCCGGCACCTGTTCCTGGAGAGAATATTGACCCTTCGGTGTTTCTGCCCGAAGCAACGCTCCGCCCTGCGGAAGCGGCTCCCCTTCCAAAAATTTTTCACTTCATGTCCGGAATTAATCCGCTCATCGTCGGCGGACTCGTCGTAAACGGCGAGGTTTGGATCGCCAGCTCACAGCAGGTCTATCAGGTAAAAAGTGGAGAGGCAGGGAAGCAGGAGCTCGTGGTGAAGCTCGACGCTCCGTCGTTCGACCAGGTTTTCTCCGACGACCTTCCCATAATCACCTCTTTCACGTCCGCTCCCGACGGCAGTTTATGGGTAGGTGGGAAAGACGGAACTCTGATTCGCTACGCCGAGTATGATTGGAAGATCATCTCCTCAGCGGGTGAGCCATTTTCTAATGCACTCCGCGCGCTTGCGGCGTTTGAGAACCGGCTTTTCGTAGGTGGTCAAGGACTCTGGAAATGGGACTCGGCATCATCGAAAGTCACCCGGTATCCGGCGTTTGCAAACGTTGGGATCAGAGCGTTCTTGAATCGCACTCTTCCCGACGGTCGGAAGGAACTCCTCATGGCCGCGGACAACGGCGTCTGGCGTCTCGGCGCCAAGGGGTGGGGGCTGCTGCTCCAAGTAGGCGGCGCCGATAAGTATGCAAAGACTGTCGCCGATCTTGGTCAGGACGGATTCCTCGTCGGCACGGCGGATGGAATCCTCCGCGTCTCAAGTGCAGGAGTCGTTCTCGATAAGTTTATTCAAGGGAACGAAATAAACACCCTTGCTCGAGACTTTGACGGCCACATTTGGGCGGGAACAAGAAACGCGGGTCTCAAATATTGGAACGGTAAGGAATGGTTTCAAGCCTCGCTCGAACAGGGCATTCCGGGAGAGAACGTAAATTCACTTCTCATTGATCCCGATGGCAACCTCTGGATTGGGATATTCGGCCGGGGCATGTTTGTCGTGCCGGTCGAGCAACTGAAGGAATGGATTTCTCAGTTCCCCGATACGAGTAAAACGATCGACGCCTCGGCTCCGAGGACCTACCCCTCGGTGTGCAAAGCGGCAGCCGCAGAGTTCCAAGACGGAAATTCCGGAGCCATTTCGATTTTCCGCTTTGACGGCAAAGAATATGTGTTCTTTTCGGGACGGCAGATCTGCCCGCTTGGAGCAGGATTTCTCACCTCGGACAGGACGGCGTATCTCCTCTCGGGATGGAACATGACCATCGCAACGGCGGGAAACCGGCAAGAAATCGACATCCCGAAGGATCTTCCCGCGGATCAAGTGAAGCGGGTGCTCTTCGTCGATTCCAAGCGAAGAGTGTGGTTCGGACCGGTGTCGAACGGCCCATTCGTTTATCTTCCCCCAAGCGATACTCATCCGAACGGCACCTTTGAAAATTTCGGGAACGTCCCCCAGATGAACGGCAATCCCACGTCGTTTATTCTCGAAGATAAAAATTCTCACTTTTGGGTGGGAAGCGCTCCAGCATTCGACAAAGACAACGAGGAGTTTCACGTTCCCCCGCTCCACCGTTTCGACGGAACAACTTGGACGCATTTCACCCCTCAGAACGGCTTGAACAGTTGGCGCCTCCAAGACGCCATCCTGAGGCGAGACGGTTCGATTGCGATTGCCGGCGAGAGCGGACTCTCGATCGTGAAAAATGGCGTGATTGAGCCGGTGCGCGCGAGCGAACGCCTGCGAAAGCGCCTTCTCTATTCTGTCTTCGAAGATCGACTTGGAGATCTCTGGTTCGGTCAACAGCTCTGGGGTCCGGGAGTGACGTTCTTCGATGCGACAAACTTCCACAACATCAATCGCGACCACGGCCTCTTCAGTGACAGGATCATCGCTATCTCGCAGGACGCGATGAACCGCATGTGGGTGGTCGCATCAGACGGCTCCGTGGGAATTTATCCGCGCAGCTATTTCGACCGGAAGGTGGCCGAATCCGAAGGCGTTGAATCCGGGACCGCGCCGGGCGGGAGCAACGCGGTTCCACCCCTCGAGGATGCGCCGGAAGATCCGTCTCCGCAGCAGGCCGCGGCCCCCGAGCCTGAGCCGGAAGCGGATGAGGACTAATAAGCCGCCTTATTTCGACGCCCGAGGCCGCCCGCACGGAATCCAACTCGAACGGAAGTATCCAACAGACATGAGGGAAGAAGAAGGGAAATGGTAGGCACGGAGAGATTCGAACTCTCGACCCTTCGCACGTCAAGCGAATGCTCTAGCCGCTGAGCTACGCGCCTATAGGAGTCCGCGGAGGTAGCAGGCCCCGGTCCCGGTGTCAATCCGGGTTTCTTGAAGTTCCACTTCAGGATGGGAAATTGGCAAGCCGCCGAACCGGCTTAGTTTCCTTTGCGGTCGCGCCCTGATTGTCTACTTTTGGTGTCCCGTGAGTGAATAGTCAGAAAAGAGCGGTAACATTGAATGACTTTTTTTGCATATCTCTCAGGTTGGGCCCGGTGAAACCACCGGCTCTCGGTTTTAGAGATCCTCGGGTTTTAGACTATGGCGGCTTCACACGCAGATTCCATTCGTGCCGAACCAATCCACAAGAAAACGGTCAACCGAACCTCGGGGCACCGGCGCGCCGTATCTCTTAGAGTCTGGAAGTTTATTCTGTTTGCGCTCTCCGTGAGCGTCTTGATGCTGGCTTCATACCCGAGCTCACCGTCCTTGCTTGAGCATTCGGATTCGCTTCGGTCAGTGACCGGGAAGAGGTAACCCCTAGCCCCCATGTAGGGAGTAGAACCTCTTCGCCGGAACACTGACCGAGCGTACTTCAGTTGGCCGGATGCATCAGGCGGCGATGCATTGGACCAAGCAGTCGGGTCCTCCTTCCTTCTCGGTGAGATAGCGTGTCATGTCGGTCTCGATCACTCGAACCCCCATCTTCGTGAGCCACTCGTTGTGCGCGGGGTGGCCACGGTGCGAGAAGGCCACCAAGTGGCCACCGCGGCGCACTTTGTCCGGAGCCAGCTTGTAGTTCGGACTCCAGCCCTCGAGGTCCCGGCCGATGTTGGGTCCCTCGGTCGTGCACAACACCTCGGGCATGGGGACGACGTTCAGCCCGGCACCCCGCAGCTTCCGCCGTTCGGCGCGCGAGAAGTACCGGTATTTGAGTCCGACACCGTCCCGCTCGAAGGGGTGACCCCGCGTCGTCCAGTGCATCGAGTACTCCCACCGCTTCTCCACCCGCTCGCGGACGCGGATGACGACGCTCTCCATCCCCTCCGTCGCGAAGAAGCCCACGAGTTCCTCGACCCCGTGGCGGTTGGTACGTCCCGACAGACCGATGACGGCGAGCCAGCCTCGGCCCTCGCGGTAGAAGAATTCGACGTCGCCCCCTTCGGCTTTCTTCTCTCCGCTGAGGAGCAGGGTCGCCTCAGGGAGGCTGTCGAACCCCACGGAGCTGAAGAGACCGCTCTCGAAGTGGTCCATGAATCCGACGGCTTCGTGGTTGCGATGCGCGCTGTGCGCCGCAAAGTTCATGATCACGCAGCGGCGCTTTGGCGTGACGATCATGCCGTCTCGCCCGAACTCCATGTCTTGTCCGAAGCAGATGTCCGGCCGGTCGGTCAGTGTGCCCGTGAAAGGCACGTCGTCGTAGGGGCTCGTGACGAGGCTTGGGAGGACCTCGACGCGGTACCCGTTCGACCGGAGCAGACCGACGTACTGCTCCCACTCGTGGAGGATGATTGCAGGTGACTGCGACTCTCGCACCTGCCTCGAGATCTGTTGCCCGGCGCACCACTGCGAGTAGTGGATGCTCGGACGCCTGACGTAGAACACAGGGTCAACCCCCGTGTCCCGGATCCAAGTTCTCCGACCCATTTCGCTCCTTCGCCCGGAGTCTTGATGCAGCCCTCCGGGGCATGAACAGAAGAGATGTGTGTCTGGCGTCTAACCTAGTAAGGTCCTTCCTTCCCGGCCACCAGACCATAGAACTCCGCCGGCTCATCGAGCAGGAAGCCGCCAAAGGAAAAATTCCCTGGGCACTTTCCTGCGCTATAAGCGGCGGAGGTCAACGATCGGATGACGGTTCAACAAACTGCCCGATACGATTATGTAAAGATCAAACTACCATTCGGTTATAAGAAAAATTTTGGCTAAACCGGAATTAGACATTGTTAGTCTTCCGTCATGATTTGATTGGATATGGTCTCTGTTGTCCGAGATCGGACAACAGATTATAATTTTGAGCTTTTCCCGTAGGCGATGGTATTCGTAGAGAAATGCGACAGGAACTGAGGAAATGTCTCAATTCTCCCCGGAGAGGAACGCTCGTGTTCCGAACGCCAGACGCCAACACGAGAGCCGGTGCGAGTGGAGAATTGCGCGACGCCACCCCCTCTCGGCGGTGGACGTAACTTTCGAAAACACTATAGAGTTTTCTGTTTCAAAATGTTATGACCTGCCCTCCTAGGTCGAAAGGCCTTCCGGAGACGGCGCAACCACTTACAATTACTAGTGTTTTCGACCATCAAATGATTTTCTCATTTCGTCGGGCCTTCGCGGGCGGGGATCGGGAATAGACTTTTTTTGAGAGCTTTTTAGTACGGGGACAATTATGCCAAAGGCAAAGACCAACCGCTCAGCCGCCAAGCGTTTTCGAAAGACCGGTGGAAGTAAAGTTAAACGCGGTCACGCGACCCGCAGACACTTGTTGACTTCAAAGTCGACAAAGCGAAAGCGGCACAACCGGAAGACGAACTACGTCAACGCCGGGAACATGAGAGAAATTGAGCGGCTGTTGCCCAATTAAAAAAATATCATCATTCTCAGCGTCGTCGTAAGCCGGCGTCGTTGTCGCATCAGTGCAGAACTTCATTCACGGAACACCGAGAATGAACCAAGCAGAGAGAGACAGCGATTCGGATAAAAAACGGCGCAGAGTGTAAACTCAGAGGAATCAGTCATGAGAGTTAAACGTGGAGTAAAAGCAAGACGACGCCGCAATAAGGTGTTGAAGCTTGCCAAGGGGTTTCGCGGCCGTTCGAAAAATACGATTCGTACTGCGACGCACAGAGTTGAAAAGGCGCTTTGCTATTCATACCGTGACCGACGGCAAAAGAAGCGTCATTTCCGTGAGCTGTGGATCGTCCGTCTTAGCGCCGCAGTTCGTGAGCTCGGGCTCAACTACTCGCAGTTTGTTAACGGCTTGAAGAAAGCCAACGTCGACCTGAACAGAAAAGTCCTGGCCGATATGGCCGTCCGCGATCCGGAAGGCTTCCGTTCGGTAGTTGAAATCGCAAAGGCTCAAGTCAGCGCGTAAGTCCGCGCGATGTTCTTTGCTAGGAGGCCTTGCCGGGCGATTCAATACGGGATGAACCGTGTTAAATCAGAGACGGTGAGTGCCGGAGAAAGGGGATCGCTTAGGGGTCCCCTTTCATTTTGTCCCTCTCGCTTTTCCTGCTGAACGAGGAGAGCGAACGGTTCGACATCTCCAATTTAGGGGGCTCATGGAGAAGACGATCGAGGAACTCCGTTCCCGGATGCTGTCCGGGATTCAAAGTGCAATATCCACGGAAACACTTGAATCTCTGAGGCAGCAATTCCTCGGAAAGAAGGGTGAGCTCACCCAGGTGCTGAAATCCGTCGGCACATTGGCACCGGAAGAGCGGAAGTCCGTCGGCGCTGCCGTGAATCAAGCCAAAGACGAAATTGCTCTTGCGATCGAAGAGAAAAAAGTCAGCCTCCTTGATCTTGAGCCTGCGGTCTCCCCCGCTATCGACATCACACTTCCTGGTTCTTTTGCTTCAGCTCCGGCAGCGAACTCCACGTTCGGCTCGTCTGTCGACGCGATTCCTGCGGGAGGTCTGCATCCCACGATTCAAATGATGTACGACTTAAACGACGCATTTTCGTCGCTCAACTTCGACATCTACGAAGGACCTGAGATTACAAGCGAACTCTACGAGTTTGATAATCTCAATTTTCCGCCCGATCACCCTGCGCGCGAAAGCATGGATACGTATTGGTTGGATGGAACCGACGAAAAACTTGGTGGAGATCGGCTTTGCATCCGCCCCCATCTCACCGGCGCGAGCGTGCGGTACATGCAACAGCACAAGCCGCCGTTTCGGTTTGTATACCCCGGCCGAGTGTACCGGAGCGAGGCCACGGATGCCCGTCACGAGCGTGCGTTCTTCCAATATGAGGCGCTCATCGTCGACAAAAACATGCCGTTTACGGCTGGAAAACTGCTCGTAAACACCATTCTCGACACCGTCTTTGGAAGGCCGGTGAACACGCGCATGCGGTCAGGATTTTTCCCCTTCGTCGAACCCGGTTTCGAAATAGATATGCAATGTCTCGTTTGCAACGGAGCAGGATGCCGTCTCTGCAAACACGTCGGTTGGCTCGAGGTGATGCCCGGCGGTGTTCCCCACCCAAACGTTTTTAGGGCCGGTGGTATCGATCCCGATGAATGGATGGGATTCTACATAAATATCGGTCTGGATCGCCTCGTCATGATGCGCTACGGCATTGACGACGTGCGGCTCTTCCACAGCGCGGATCTGCGCTTCCTCTCTCAATTCCAGTGAGGCACCAACATGAAGCTTTCTCTTGAATGGCTAAAAGAGTACGTCGATCTGCCTCCGGGGCTCGAAATGAGCAAGCTCATGCACGATCTCACGATGGCGACGGTCGAGGTTGAAGGTCTCGAAGACGTCTCCCTCCCACTCGCGAATGTCGTCGTTGCCAAAGTTGAATCGAGCGCCCCGGTTGATGGCAAACCGGAGTTGAAGCGCGTCGTGTGTGATGCCGGCAGCGTCAAAAAATCAGTCCTCTGTGGAGCTGAAAACGTACAAGTCGGCATGAAGGTTGCGCTGGCTCTTCCGGGAGCGGTTATCCGACCATATGGAGGCCAGGAACAAATCACCGTCACGGAGAAAGATACCCCGAACGGAAAAAGTGAGGCCGTAATATGCGCGGCATCAGAACTCGGACTCGACGCCTTGTTTCCGACGGAGAACAAGAAGGCCATCATCGATTTGATCGAAACTGAGTGCAGTGCAGGCGAGCCGCTTGCAAAGGCTATTGGCTGGTGTGACATCATTTTCGAGATCGACAACAAATCGCTCACGAACCGGCCCGATCTTTGGGGACACTACGGTATCGCCCGAGAACTCGCCGCTATCTATGGCTGTGCGCTTAAGCCGCTGTACGCAGGAAAGCCAGCGGCCAAGCCGGCGATTAAAGCCGGATCGCGTCTCGTCGAACAGGTTATCGACCCGCGTTGCCGCCGGTTCACGGCGAGCTATTTTACGAACGCTGAATTCCAAACGACGCCGCTCTGGATGCGCAGCAGACTCGCGCGTATCGGACAGAGGGCGATCAGCTTCTACGCGGATCTCACCAACTACGTGATGTTGGCGATTGGCCAACCATGCCACGTTTTCGATGCAAGCCGTCTTTCGTTGCCACTCACCGTGAGAGCGGGAAAGAAAAACGAGCGTATTCGGCTTCTCGACGGCAGTGAAGGTGTGCTTGATGAGGGCGTCCTCGCGATAGCAGATCGGAACACTGCCGTCGCTGTGGCCGGCGTCATGGGTGGAGCCGACACGGGCGTTTTCGAGGGTACGAGGGAAGTTCTGCTCGAAATTGCAAATTTCGATCCGGTGCAGATTCGCCGCGGCGCGAAGCGAATGGGGCTTCGAACCGAAGCGTCATCTCGTTTCGAAAAAAGCATCGACACCCAACGGATTGATGCCGCACGCGACTTATTCATCAATCTCGTGAAGGATGTTCAGCCTCAAGCCAAGCTGGAGGAGATGGAAGAGGTCCTGCTTACGCCGACCAAAGCTTCATCAATCTCAGTCGAACTTCCGTTTCTCCGGAGCCGTCTTGGAAAAGATCTCTCCGCCGATGAAATGACGAACTCGCTTAGAACGATCGGATTCGAAGTCAGCGCGTCCGGTGAGACACTCACGGTGCTCCCACCATCGTGGCGTTCGACCGGCGATGTGTCTCAACGCTTTGATCTAATTGAAGAAGTGGCACGCCTCCATGGCTACGACGATTTTCATTTCGACTCGCTCTCCATCGCTCTTCAAAGGAAAGTCGCCAATGTTTCCAGCACTTTGGAGCGAAGAATTCGTGAAACACTCGCAACCCTCTCCGGAATGCGAGAAGTCGTGACGTACCCTTGGGTAAAAGATAAATATCTCGAGGCCGCGGGTTATCGCCGGGAAGACACGCTTCACCTCGCCGGAGCACCCGCTCCCGATCAAAGCGCCCTTCAGCCTTCGCTCGTGCCGAATCTCCTGGAAAGCGTCGTCACCAACGTACGCTACTACTCCGCTTTCCGACTGTTCGAGGTCGGCACGGTATTTCCTGATAAGGACCGGGCCGGGCCGAACTTTGATCCCAAAGAAAAGCTTCCGTATCAAGAAAAACGCGTTGCCGCTGCGCTCTACGGGGCTGATGCCGAAGCACTGTTTCTCCAAGCAAAGGCGATCCTTGAACGGCTTGCGCGAAATGTACAAATCCGTCCGTTACGCGCCGTCGCCGAGACGTCTGCACCTTGGGCTGATTCGAGCGGACGAATGGGCTTGGTCGCTGAATCGAAGAATTCCAACGGGCAGGTCATCGGGACACTCGGAGTTGTTTCGAATCGTGCGAAACGGCTCGCCGGAATTCGTCGTGGAGCGCTGGTGGCCTTCGAGCTCAATATCGACGCGCTAGAGCCGTTTCCCTCCCGCGAAAACCGATATCAACCGGTACCGGAATATCCCGTGGTGGATCTCGATCTATCGCTGGTCTTTGCGAACGAGATCAGCTGGGCATCGATCGCGGGCAGGGCGAAACTGGCGGACCCGCTCATCAACGAAGTCATCTTCGTCGATCAATTCCGGGGCACGGACATTCCTCAGGGGAAAAAATCGATCACTCTGCGCTTGCGGCTGGGTTCACCCGAGAGGACACTCACGACCGAGGAAGCCACCGCGGTCACAAGTGTGGTCAGCAAGGCCCTTGCAGGCGAGTTCGGAGCAGTCGGCCGGTAAAGAGTCATTCTCCCGTTTTTTGAGCTACTTTCCTCGGGGAATCATCCAAGGTATTCTCGACCGAGTGAGACGCAGTGCCCTGAATTCTCGGCAATTTTTGAGGCACTGCGCTCGTGTTGGCTCTGCCGCAAATACGACGGCAGTGGATACGCAATTTCTCAGTTCTGTTTTCGATCATGGGACTGCTGTTATTGAACATGGGACTGGGTCTTCGGTCGTTAATCTTTTGGATAATGCCCTCGCATGAACAGGCAATCGCGATAGACGGAAAATGGCAACTGCGGGACAGAAATCTTCAGCACTTCGCACGGACTCGGTTGCCGCGGTGAACTCGTCTCGTAACTCTGCCGCGAATGCTGAAGACCCGTTCATATTGCAGCAACTGGAAGCTCTCCCCTCTTCGTCAATCCCGAATGGATATGAGCTTAGCGATGGACCACGTGTCGCGGCTCTCGAGAGCCACGACGGAATCTGGAAAGGTACCGAGCTGTTTTTTCTCGAGCGAGATTGTATTGAAGATCTCTGCCGTCTCGAAAGCCGCTGTTATCCTGCACCGTGGTCGTCGACCTTGATCCATGGCGAGTTCGACAAGAAGGTCTCGATGCGGCTCGGAGTCCGGCGTCATGGAATCCTAATCGCGTATTCGTTCAATTATCTCGTTGCGGACGAACTTCACATTCTCAACGTCGCTGTTGCGCCGGAGCATCGAGGCGTCGGCTACGGTCGCGGGCTCTTTGCGGCTGTGCTCGACACGGCGCGAAAGAATGGCGCCCGGTACGCTGCCCTCGAGGTTCGCGAAAGTAACCTGCCGGCACAAAAGCTTTACAGCAATTTTGGCTTCCAAATTTGCGGCCGGCGACGGGCGTATTACCGGAACAATGGCGAAGATGCGCTGGTGATGGAGAGGGAATTGTAAGATGGGCGGATGTGGAGCGGACGGAGCACGGAATTGATGTTTTCGATTGGGAATCGCAAGAAGGCCGCCTCATCACCCGAGCGTCCGCTAAGAGCAAAAATGCTCTCGAAGGACCTCCTCATCACTCGGGGGGTGGAGCTCGCCGACTACTACTCCCAAATTCTCGAGCGTGCCCCCGGTGCACCGCTCAAGCAGCGGTTCCGCGAAAACTGCAAAGTGCTGAACGTCGCTTATTTCTCGTTCTCGAATTCCGCTCGAAACAACGAGATGCTCGCCGCTGGAGCCGAGTGGCTCCTCGATAACTTTCACGTCATTGACGAGCAAGTTCGTGACATCAGGCGCGACTTGCCGCGAGGGTATTATCAGTCACTTCCAAAGCTAGCGACGACCAAGTGGCGCGGATATCCGCGCGTGTATCAACTCGTTTGTGAGTTCATCTCTCACACGGACGCGCAAATTGAGATCGATTCGCTCTCCGCTTTCATAGAATCTTATCAATCTCGCAGCGTGCTCCTCATCGGCGAAATCTGGGCGATCCCCATCATGTTCCGCCTGGGTCTTGTTGAAAACCTGCGAAGACTCGCCGAAGCCGGACTCGCGGTCGCGGAACACCGGCAAGCAGCCGAGCAGCTCTGCCATGAAGTCGTCGATCAAAGCGATCTCTCCCCGGCGGATATGCTCACCCGCTTTGCGACTAAGGTGAATGAGCGGCTTTCCGTATTCGAACTCGGTGCCGCTCATATACTCCGGCGACTTCGTGCTCGAGGCGGGCCGGCGACACTCTGTCTCCAGTGGGCGGACGAGAAGCTCCGAGAGCGCGGCATCGACCCGACAGAGGTGAGCCGTATCGAGCAGCAATCGCAAGCCGCTGATCAAATTTCCGTCGGAAATTCGGTGACCGCACTAAAAACGATCAGCAGCTTAAACTGGCGGGAATGGTTCGAGTCGGTGAGTCATGTCGACCGTATCCTCGCAGGCGATCCGGCTTCGCTGTATTCTCGATCTGACTTCATCACGCGCGATAATTGCCGCCACCGTGTCGAGCTTCTTGCACGCCGCTCCCGCATTCCGGAGACTCAAGTCGCCGCATCGGTTGTTGAGTGCGCAAAGAGCCGCCTCGCATCCGGCGTGGTGCTACCTTACGACGCAGAGGACATACGACATTCGCACGTTGGATTTTATCTCATCGATGACGCGCTCCCGCTTCTCGAATCTCATCTAAAAGTTTCAGCGCCGATCGCCGAGCGTTTCGAGCGAAAGGTAAAAGGGAGCGGATTTTTCTGGTATCTCTCAGGAATATTTCTGGGATGTCTATTTGCGACCTGTTCGCATCTTCTCTACTCCTCTCAGGAGCTCTTCGGACCGGAAGGCGGAGTCAGTTCTCTCGGCATGCTCTGGATGTTGGCCGCGGTGATGGCTTTTTTGATTCCAATTTCGGAATGGAGCATTTCGGTGATTCAATGGATCGTGCCGAAATTCATCTCCCCGCTTCCCTTACCGAAGCTCGATTTTGAGAAAGGAATCCCGGACACAGCTCGTGCCCTCGTCGTGGTCCAAACGATCGTCGGCGACCGTCGCGCTTTGGAGAAGCTCGTCGAGGCACTCGAGATCAGGTTTATCGGAAACGACGATCCGAATTTGTCTTTCGGCATTCTGGCGGATCTCGGCGATGCGACTTCCGAAATCCATCAGGGCGACGTCGGAATCATTGCACGGGCGCGCGAGCTCATATCAGAACTAAACGCCAGATATGCTGCAGATCGCCCTGAAGGTGCGCATCGGCGTTTTTTCGTGCTCTTCCGGAAGCGTCAATGGAATGAGAGTCAGGGCAAGTTCATCGGCTGGGAGCGGAAGCGTGGAAAAATCATGGAGTTCAACCGTCTTCTTGGCGGGGACGACAACACGAGCTTCAATGTCATCCACGCGGATCTCGCTTTTCTGCGAAGCTGCCGCTACGTCATTACGCTCGATAACGACACCCAGCTTCCTCCCGGATCTGCCCAAAAACTCCTCGGGACTATTGCACACCCGTTGAATGTTGCCGTTTTTGACAATGAGAAGAACATCGTCATTCGAGGTTACAGTGTCATTCAACCGAGAGTAGGAATCACACTTCGGAGCGCGACGGCTTCAAGCTTCGCTTCGATTTTCTCCGGACAAACCGGACTCGATCCGTACACAAACACTGTTTCCGACGTATATCAGGACCTCTTTGGTGAGGGGTCATATATTGGAAAGGGCGTCTACGACGTACACGCGTTCGAGCGCGCATTGAACGGTCGGTTTCCCGAAAATTCTCTGCTGAGCCACGATCTCATCGAAGGCAACTTTTCGCGATGCGGACTCGCCTCCGACATCGAAGTCTTCGACGAATTTCCGATGAGATATCATGCGCAAGCGCGGCGCCAACATCGCTGGATGCGGGGTGACTGGCAATTACTACCATTCGTTGGCGCCGATATTCCGAATGAACAAAAAACGCGTTACCCAACCCCACTTCGAGCGCTGGGACGCTTCAAACTTGTCGACAATTTTCGGCGTTGGCTGGTGCCGCCTGCGCTTCTCCTTTCACTTCTTCTCATTTGGACGGGCGCACCGGGGAGCCCCGCGTGGTGGTTCCTGGCCTTCTTGTTCATCGTCGGCTTCCCCGTTTACAGCCTGCTTTGGCAGCTCTTCGCCGATGTTTCCTTCGGCTACTCGTTCACCGCTTTTCTCGGCGGCCTCGCTCAGAACTTCTCGAGGAACGTTAAGCAGATTCTGCTGCAGATCACGCTCATTCCGCACCAGGCTTATCTCAGCATTCATGCAGCCGTTACTTCAATTCGACGGCTCTATTTTACGCATAAAGATCTTCTCGAATGGGAGACAGCCTGGGCAACGGAAAACCGCCTTGGATCGCTCGAGAAAGACTTCTGGAAGGCCATGTGGCCGGGGACCGTCGTGGCGGTCGGAGCCCTCGCGATCGTCCTCGGGTTCGGGCACGCCGCGCACTATCGTTTTGCCCTTCCGATAATCGCGCTTTGGCTTGCAGCTCCGAAGATTGCCTGGTGGACGAGTCGTGCTTCCGAGCGAATTTCCAGTGAGCTGGCATCGAGCGAGAAGGAATACTTAATCGGCGTCGCCCATTCGACCTGGAAATATTTCGATACCTTTTTGAATTCGGACTACCACTTCCTCATTCCGGATAATCTGCAGATAATCCCGGAACGGGTCGTTGCCGAGCGAACATCTCCGACGAACATAGGGTTGTCTTTGCTGAGCACCATCTCCGCTTATGACCTCGGGTTCATTTCGTTCGGCGGCATGCTCGACCGTCTGAGCCCAATTGTCGATTCGCTGAAGGACCTCGAGCGCTTTCACGGACATTTCCTCAATTGGTACGGAATCCGAGATAAACGAAGCCTTCCCCCACGCTACATATCTACGGTCGATAGCGGCAACCTCGTAGGCCATCTGATCGCGACCCGAGAGTTGATGCGGCGCTATATGTATCTTCCGCTTCTCGCGCCAGTACATCTCGAGCATGTTCGAAGAATGCTCTCGAAAAGCGAGGGGCCGGGACCTCGATTTTCCACCCAATCATCCATGTCCACGCTCAGTGATGTGATCTCCTTTTTGGATTCGGTTGAGGTATTGCTGGAAGACTCTCGCCGATCCGGTGTTGATGCCGAGACGGAGCGCGCTTTACAAGAACTTCAGAAACTGACGACGATTATCGCTTGGACAAAACATCTCAAAGTGCTCCGCCGCTGGGGAGAACAAGGACTTCTTCCGAAAAAGGTTCAGAACATCGAACGGATCCTCGAATCGAGAAGCCCAAGCGTTTCGCTTCTCACGAAGCTCACGAATCGCTTCCTTAAGATCGAAAGGGAACTTGATCCCAATTCGCTCCCCGAGGAAGAACGGCCGATGTATCACGCTTGCGTCGAAGACCTGCGCGCTGCGAACTATCAACTCTCCCTGCTCCATCAAACCGCTCAGACCCTACAGGAGACCGTTGATCGCCTGATAGACGAAACCGACTTTTCCTTTCTCTTCGATCAGCAAAAGAAGCTCTTCACGATTGGCTACAACATCGATAATGGGCAACGGGATAACAGCTATTACGATCTCTTGGCATCAGAAGCCCGGCTCGCGAGCCTTGTGGCCATTGCACAAGGCGACATTCCGCACTCGCATTGGTTTTTGTTGAATCGCACGTTGACGGACACGCCAGGGGGTAAGGCTCTCGTGTCGTGGGCCGGGACAATGTTCGAATATCTCATGCCGCTTCTCGTCATGAAGAACTTTCCGGGAACTCTTCTCGCCGGGAGTTACGACGCAGTCGTCAGAGCACAGCGAAGCTACGCCATTCGTCGCGGCGTGCCGTGGGGCATTTCAGAATCGGCCTACAGCGGTGTCGATTTCCACAAAACGTATCAATATCGCGCATTCGGAATCCCGGGACTCGGCCTGAAGCGCGGACTTGGAGACGATCTCGTCATCTCCCCGTATTCTTCGGCGATGGCGGTGATGATCGACCCGAAAAATTGCATTTCCAACCTCAAGCGGCTGGAGAATCTCGGCGCGAGAGGACAATACGGGTTTTTCGAGGCCGTTGACTTCACTACCGAACGCCTCGGGGCCGACGAAAATTTCCATATCGTTCGCTCGTTCCTCGCCCACCACCAAGGAATGAGTCTCGTTGCGATTAATAACTTGCTCAATCAAGACATTATTCAAGAGCGGTTTCATTTGAACCCCGCCATTCAGTCTTGCGAGCTTCTCCTTCAAGAGCGATTTCCGAGCCGTATTCCGCTCATTCATCCACACCAGGCCGATGTCCTCGCACTTCAGGCCGGGAGCGGTGATGCGAAAATCGAAACAACGGAACGGTACTCCACACCTCACACCCGATTCCCGCTCACTCGCATCTTGTCGAATGGGAAATATTCGACCTTCGTTGACAATGCCGGAGTCGGAGCAAGTATATTTGATAGAGATGTTGCGCTCACACGATTCGTTGAAGACAGCACTTCGGGGACCTCAGGAACCTTCTTTTATATTCGCGACGAGGAATCAAAGGAGTTTTGGTCGCCCACGTATCAGCCGGCGGCAGTCGATGTCGACGAATACGAGACGATTTTTAACCCCGATAAGATTGAATTTCGCTCACGATACTCTGGTATTTCGTCGCTCCTCGAGATTACTGTCTCTCCCGAAGAGAATGTCGAGATTCGTCGCCTCTCCTTGACCAATATTTCGAATCGTCCGCGGAAGGTTGTTGTCACGAGTTACGGAGAGGTTGCGCTCGCTTCGGTCAAATCCGATCTCTCGCACCCCGCGTTCTCAAAGATGTTCGTCTCGAGTGAATACCTTCCGGAATACGACGCGATCCTCTTCGAACGTCGGCCGAGAACCGAACATGATCGAAGGCTCTTCTTGGCGCATCTCGTTTGCTCGACCATCGTTTGGGCACCGACTGAATTCGATACCTGCCGTGAGACCTTCATCGGCCGTGGCGGATCGCTTCGTCATCCGGCTGCGCTCACCGGGAATGCGAAGTTGGCTGGGAGAATGGGGACGGTGCTCGATCCCATTTTTGCGCTTCGGCAATATGTCGAACTCTCCACCGGAGAATCCAATACCCTGAGTTTTGTGACCGCTGCAGCCAGCTCACGAGAAGAAGCGCTCCTCCTGATCCGTAAATACCGTGAAGGACAACATATCACGCGGGCATTCGAGATGGCGTGGAGTCATAGCCATGTCGAGATTCGGCATCAGCAATTTTCTGTCGATGCCGTGCTCGATTTCCAGCACCTTGCAAACGCGCTTCTCTACAACATCGACAACCTCCGCGCGCCGAGTGAAACGATTCGTCGATCCGGAGCTTCGCAGTCCGCGCTTTGGAGGCTCGGAATTTCGGGAGACGAACCAATCGTGCTGGCATTGGTCACCGATCCTGATCAGTCGCGATTCATACAAGACCTTCTTCTCGGCCATGAATACCTGCGCCAGCGCGGTTTGACATTCGACTTGGTCATCTTGAATGAGTTCGTCAGCGGCTACCTTCAAAACTTCCAGGAGGAGATTCAGGCCCTGATGCGGGCGAGTGCCTCCCGCGATTCGATCGATCAGCGAGGAGGAGTGTTTCTTCGTTCTACAGCTCATCTCGCACCCGAAGAAATTGATCTGCTCTATGCGTCGGCAAGAGTTGTTCTCGCCGGAAACCGCGGTCCGCTCGCATCACAGCTCGTCATCGACTCGGCTCCGCTTCCGGTGCCCAGCCGCTTGCCTCGTGCAGCAAAGAAGAAAGAGTCTGCAAACAAACCAGCGGTACCCGCGGAAGAGGGGCAATTCTGGAACGGCATCGGCGGATTCGTGGACGAAGGAAAGTCCTATCGGATGGTCATCGGTCCAAATCAAACTCCTCCCGCTCCGTGGATCAACGTCATCGCGAATGAGAACTTCGGTTTCCTCGCTTCGGAGAGCGGCGGCGGATATACCTGGGCCGGCAACAGTCGGGAGAATCGCCTCAGCGTCTGGACGAATGACGCCGTTCAAGATCGGAGCTCGGAGATCATCTACATTAAGGATTTAGATTCCGGAGCGTTGTGGTGTCCGACTCCGCGTCCTATCGCGCCGAATTCGGAAGTCGTCGCGACACACAGCTTCGGAAGCACCTCCTACGCGACCGAGAACGATTCTGTTCGATCCCTTCTCACGCTCTCCGGTGACATGACGGATCCCGTCAAATATTTCCACCTCTCGCTCGAGAATCAGAGCACTGAGGAAAAGAAACTCGTTGTGACATTTTATTTAGAATGGGTTCTGGGTTTTGCTCGTCCTGAGACCTATCGGAGTATTCGAGTTGGTTGGGACAGCGAAAATGAGTTTCTGCACGCCTCAAATCCGTTCAATGTCGATTTCGGACGGCAAACAGTTTTCATCGGCTCAAGCCATCCGATCGCAACGTTTACGGCAAGCAGACGGGAATTTCTGGGGAGAAATTGCGATATCTCACTGCCGTCCGCACTTTCACCTGGCGCCGGAGTCCGCGTAGGGCGCGGCAGGATTACCCGCTCGTCCTCCGTCACCTTGTCCAAGGTCACAGGCGCCGGCTTCGACTCGTGTGGTGCCATCTGTGTCAAAGTTAACCTTGCACCGAAATCGAAGGATCAGATTCAGTTTTACCTCGCGAGAACGGAAACGATAGAGCAGGCGCGCGAACAAGCGCCAAAATTTCGCTCGTTAAAGTCTCGAGAAAAGTCGCTCGCTTCAGTTAAAAAGTTTTGGACCGACACGACATCCGCCGTTCAGGTGAAGACCCCGGACCCGACGTTTGATGTGCTGGTGAATGGGTGGCTCATTTACCAAACGCTGTCATGCCGAATCTTTGCGCGGAGCGGTTTCTACCAGTCGAGCGGCGCGATGGGTTTTCGGGATCAACTGCAAGACTCGATGGCGCTGTTGCACGTTCTACCTGAACGCACGCGAGCACAAATCCTCCTTCACGCAAGCCGGCAGTTTCGGGAAGGCGATGTTCAGCACTGGTGGCACCCGCCGATTGGCCGTGGAGTACGGACCAGAATCACCGACAACTATGTTTGGCTTCCCTACGTGGTACTGGAATACATCGAGGTGACGGGCGATCGCGGCATTCTGAACGAATCGATTCCGTTTCTCGAGGGTCCTCAGCTCGAAGAGCACCAGACCGATCTGTATTTTCAACCACAGGTCTCTCAGCACTCCGGAACTCTCCTGGAGCACTGTCTCCTCGCCATGGAACGATCGCTTGCGACCGGTCCGCGAGGAATTCCCCTCATCGGAGGTGGAGACTGGAACGACGGTATGAATGACGTCGGCCTCGGCGGGAAGGGAGAGTCTGTCTGGCTCGGCTGGTTTATCGCCGACGTTCTTGATCGAGCATCCCGAGCACTGCTTTCTGAGGGCGATCCGAGGAGAGAAAAGTATCAGAGCCATGCGGCAAACCTAGTACGAGCGGTTGAAGACGGCGCGTGGGATGGGCAGTGGTATCAACGAGCAAGTTTCGACGACGGCACCCCCTTGGGAAGCTCCGTAAGAAGCGAGTGTCGAATTGATTCGCTGGCACAATCTTGGGCGGTAATCAGCAAGAAAGGCAATCCAGAGCGCGCCGTCAAAGCAATGGACTCGGTCTACTCTCACCTCGTCGACGACAACCTACATCTGATCCGATTGCTTACACCGCCATTTGTTTCCAGCAATCCGAGTCCTGGATATATCCAAAGCTATCCGGCGGGGCTTCGCGAAAACGGCGGGCAATACACCCATGGCGCCACTTGGGTAGTGCTTGCCGCGTCAGAACTGGGCGACGGTGACAGAGCATTCTCGCTGTATCGATATCTAAACCCGATCACTCACTCGTCCGCTCCAGCCGACGTTCAGCGATATAAAACTGAACCCTATGCGCTCTGCGGTGATGTGTATACGAATGCGGACCACCCCGGACGCGGCGGCTGGAGCTGGTATACCGGGTCCAGCGGATGGATGTTCCGGATCGCGCTTGAGAACATGATTGGGATACGAATTCGAGGAAGTGTGATCGAGCTCCATCCCTGTATTCCAAAGTCATGGCCGGAATTCTCGGCCACACTCTCAGTGAAAGGAAAGCGATTCTCTTTCACTTTCAAGAATCCTGATGGCGTGTGCCGGGGAGTGCGATCGGTTACCGTGAATGGTTCGGTTCGATCTTCAAACACCGTCCCGCTCGATGCTGCTGAAGCGGAGAACGAGGTCTTGGTGACACTCGGCGCTTGAAACGGCTGAAGCGCAGGAGTTTGCTGAGGCGTTTGGGCATCTCCAACTTTTGGAGCCTCGCCGGTTTACGGCACTTCGCCATCGCGCGCTGCCTCATCTAGGCGCCGCATTCGCCAGACCGCGCCGAAGATATTCACGACGCCACAAAAATACGTCAACAGACTTCCGAAAGTGAGGAGCAGAATCTGCGCTCCCGTCAGTGCTCCGATGCACATCGTTTGGTTCCAAGCCCACGCAAGGCGAGTGGGCCGACCTTCCGCCTGCGCACGCACTAAGACCATCGGAACAAAAGTTCCGAGTGTATACCCGAGCGGACACACGAGGAGCAGCGACAAGGCGATTTTCGCCGAATTTCCGAGATTCAAAGCGAGGTCGAGAACAATGGGAATAACGACTCCGAAGATAGCGCAACAGACAGACATCACGGTGAAGTGAGGAAAGAGCTCCTTGTTCTTGGGCCGAAAAGCGGTGCAAAAACTTCCCAGCGCCGCGCCCAGCAAAATTCCCGGGAAGATCACGACAAACGAATAAAATGGATGTCCGAGGAACGACTGGAAGCGAGTGATAGTCGCAAAAACAACGAAGACGGATCCAAATCCAATGAAGCCGGATAGGTTGAGCAGTGCAGTATTTGCTCCCCGGTAGTACGGCTTCGCAGCAGGAATTAAAAACGGCACAAAGAAACCAAGTGTAGTCAGAATTCCCGCAACACTAAACGCAAGGAAAGGCGCTTGCACGGGATCGAGTCGCTTCGTAAAGGCAATCCGAAATTGCTCCCAGGAGATGTGGTCCATCGAGTGAAAGAATGGACGATCGTCAGTGGGTGCATCCAAGTCGACGACCGATTGATCTTTTACTTTCCAAAAATAGTTGTCGTCGAAAACCTTGGCGAGTTCGGGGGTGCCTCCATGCGGTTCGTAGTAGAGATCGAATCCGCGCTCATCACAGAAGCGAACGACCGAATCGATCTCGTCGTCTCTGAAAGGGGACCTTTTCACCAAGACTTCAGCCTTTCCCGGCGAATCACGGGTATCCTTCTTCAGCACAATGATCAAATGCGATTGAATCTCAGGGCTCCCGAGTCCGCGAAACGCCTCCCGGACGAGGGAAACAATTCGATAGACTCGAGGTGCAGTACCGGCGCCATGCCATATAGACATGCTCAGCACTCCGTCTTCCTTTAGGTGCGTGAGGTACGCTTGGAACGCCTGAATAGTGTACGTGGTATTTACTTTCAGAGCTTGAGCTCGCGTGAGCGAGGCGGCGTAATCATCAGTTGATGACAACCGGATAAGATCAAAAGACTGGTTGGTCGACGAAAAAAATACTCGCGGATCGATCTTGATCCAGTGAACATTCGGCGGTTCCGTCAGGCTCGAAGCGAATCCGAATTGAAGAGCTTGGAGAATCGAAAAATAGGCGTCGTCACCTTCAATTCCGTAGATTTCCCGCTGCTTAAAATACAGCGCAGTAAGGATGTCACGATTTCCACCCGGACCGACGGCAACAACACTCCCGTTTTTCACGACGGCATATGGGAGTGCTGCGAGATCATAGTAAAGAAAGCGAACCTTCTCCAAGTTTCCATCGAATCGGGACAGCACCGCTCGAACGACGCCGTCAAGCTCAAGGGTCTCCTCCTCTACTTTCATCTGGCGAACTTCTTCAACCTGCCGGGGACCAGTCGTCGTCGCAGTTGGTTTGGCCGACTCGGTTTGTGCGAGGCGAACGTAGGAGTACGCGTCCCAAAAGCTCATTGTATCGGGGGCAACTCGTTCTTCGTTGACCCAGATTGATCCCCAGAGCTGACTTCGGAAACTTGAAGCGATGAGGCCAGCGAACAATATGCATGCCGCGACGGAGACCAGCCGCGAGCGACGGCCAGGGGCAAAAAAGAGCGAGACCATCGACGCCGCGAAAGCAACGGCGAAAAACGCATGGGCCCCGGGGAGCCAACGCTGGAGCGGAACGATCAGCATGCTCCCGAGCGCGGCTCCGAAGAGATATCGGGAATATACTCGGGCCGCGGACGATGCGTACTCGCAGATCACGATTGAGAAAAAGATGCCCGAGAAGAAAAATGCGGCAAAGATCGAACTCAGTACTGCGAACGCTTGTAAAAATTGTATTCGCTCGTAGTCTTCACCGGGCACAGGGGCAGAAATAGGGTACAGACTGAGGATCCAGACGAGGATCACGGTGGACGCTGCGAAGAGCAGTGTCGCCACGAAGAGGGAGCCCCGAATATTCCGACTCAGGAGTCTGCTCGCGAAAAAGTTGGTAAAGGCCCCAATCGAGATTCCTGTCATTCCGACGGAGACGGAAAGAAAGGCAAAGTGATAGGACGCAACAACGCTCAGCATTCGATAGAGTAAAAGGGCGAGCGCCACATTAAGTGACGAAAAAAAGAAAAAGCCCAACAACACCCCGCTGGGAGCGGCTGCGGTCTCGAACCCCTTATCCTCAACGGCAATCGATTCGCTCATCAAAATCACTTAATTCTAAGTGGTTGATCGGCCTGATAATTTCAAATACGTCAAGAAAATGCGGTTCGGAAGACCAAATTGAATGGAGCATTTTCTGAGAAACGGACGATAAAGTGATTGAAGGTTCAATGTTAGTTTCTTTCTGGTGCGGGAATGGAAGGGCAACGTTCGTCGCAGGTTACAGAAGTTCTCTCGGATGTTCGCCATGGACATCGCAGAACCACTACAACAATTCGACTCCTTGAGTGCTTGAGAAGCTTTTGCGAGAACGTCGATGTGGCGGTCCGCGGCACCGAAGAGGATCCCCATCTTAGCTTCGTTACGGCGCTTCAGCATAACTACCTCGAGCGAACAAATCGCCTTGAGAACGACATGCGCGGCCGGAAAGGGCTTTCCGTGACCAAATTGCTTCACAGCATAAAACAAGAATCCGCGGCCTCGCTTACCACCAAAGATCTCGCCCGGCTCATCTCCGGGGGAAATCAGACCGCACAAGCAGACCCCCAAGAGCAGCTCCTCAAACATCGTCAGGAGTCTCTACGAGAGTCGGAGGCGCTGAGCGATAGGGCAAAAGCGTTGTCGACCGAAGCGCATGGAAAGCAACGGGAGGGTGCCGTCGATGAAGCGAAATCCATTCTTGCCGAAGTTGATGAGCTGTTCCGGCAGGCGGTATTGGTTCTCAGGGTGTCTGAGGAAGTCTGAGCGCGGCACCCCGCCGATGCGAACGCCGCTCCTCGAGCCGTCTATCCCTTTTGAATTACGTAAATATCCGGCAGGTTAGACCATCTATCCGAATCATCCATGCCGTAGCCGACAAACCACTCCGGGCCGACGTGGTTGAACCCTATCCAATCCGGACGATAGGCAGAGTTCTCGATGACCCGGCGAATCAGCACCACTGATTTCACCTCTCGTACGCCGACTTCCCTCAGATAGTTGGTAAATTCTCGAAGCGAGACGCCCGAATCGCAAATATCATCAACGAGAAGAATGGAACGCCCCCTGACTGTCGATTCATCAAGTACGATGTCAACTTTTCCCTCCGGACGGAGTGTGTTGGTCTCCGAGTGGTACGCCCTCGCGCGCGCGGGGGAAACTTCCACCGAGCCTCGAACCTGCCTCATAAGGTCAGCAAAGAAAAAGATGCCGCCCCGCAGCACAGGCACGGCCAAAATGTCAGTGTGCGTTTCCTGCCGGATCTGCTGGGCCCAATCGGTGATATCAAGTGCGATATTCCGAACGACTGCGGCAATCGCGTCCGCGGAATAACACTCGACATAATTTCTCGGCAGGACCATGCTCATGAGAATTGCCTCAATTTGTTCTCGCTGCATCCACCAGTTAGTCTCGGGAATATCGGGCCCGCAAATTCCCTGGGCGCAACCTTAATCCCGTTCTAAGATCATCGCTCCGCCAAGTCCACCGGCCGCACAAATGCTGATGAAACCTCGCTTCAAAGACAATCGCTTCAGCTCGTGGGCGAGTCCGAGCACCATCCGTCCACCCGTCGCCGCAAACGGATGACCCAAGGCGATCGACCCGCCGTTCACGTTCAGGCGGTCCCTCGGGATCTTCCCTGTCGCTGGCTCTTTCCAGCCCTCTTCCCAAGCGCGGATGTTCGACTCAACTTGGGCCGCGAACGCCTCGTGGATCTCAATCCGATCGAAATCGTCAGGCGTTAAGTTATTTCGTTTCAACATTCTGGGAACTGCGAGCGCTGGAGCCATCAGCAGTCCATCATCGGGGGAGAGTGCCGCATATTCATAGTCCTTCACGTAGGCGAGAATTTCACGCCCTTCTTTTTTCGCGCGCTCCTCTGACATGAGGATGACGACCGAAGCTCCGTCTGTAAGGGCGCTTGAGTTTCCGGCCGTCAGGGTTCCCTTCCCAGTTCGATCGAAGACCGGCTTGAGAGCCGCGAGCTTCTCGGCGGTGGTATCACCTCGAATGAGTCCGTCCGCGTTCTGATCACCGAGTGGAGCGATGAATTCGGCACCTATCCCCTCTTTCGCGGCTCTTGCCGCGTTCAGATGGCTTTTCAGAGCGATCTCATCTTGCGCCGCTCGTGGAATACCCATTTTCTGCGCTGTGATTTCGGTGTGCTGCCCCATGGTCAAACCAGTGGACGGCTCGGTGACAGACGGCATTGCGGGGACAAAATCACCCGGGCGAAAGCCGGAAAGCACTTTGAGTCGATCGCCAACGGTTTTCGCTTTTGACAAAGCAATGAATCGACGCGCTGCCTTTTCGGAGAAGAGAAGAGATGGGTTGGACATCGACTCCGTTCCCCCGGCAAGACCGAGATGAGTGCGTCCCATCGCGATTCTACCGGCAACATCGGAGATCGCCACCAAACCAGAGATGCAATTGTTCGAGACCGCGTGCGCGTATACGGACTTTGGCAAACCTGCGGCAAATAAGATTTCTCGCGCCCAGTTCGGAGTTCGAGGATCGAGCAGGACTGTTCCGAAGATGAACTCATCGATCGATGCCGCATCCAGTTTGTAGCGAGACACGGCTTCCTTCAGCACATGGGTACCCATCGCTTGCATGGAATACTTCCCAAACGCCCCGCCCGCCTTCACGAATGGAGTCCGGACTCCGCCGACCACCGCAACTCTCTGCGCCATAGGTTCTCCTGCTTCTTGTTCAAGTAGCCGCGTAATAATCGCCTAACTCATCTCCCGGCACCAGAGACAATGTCACCACGATAGTGCCTCAGCCCTCGCCGGGTCGAGCGGGCGTGGATCTCGTCCAGAGAAGCTGCCAGAGACTTCGAATGAGCTGCTCCAACTCCTTGCTCTCGATAAGAATCCCGAAACTTTCGTGCCGTGAGCTGAAGAAGCCGACTTTTCCGGTATCGTAGATACCCATTCCCATCGTGATATTCGTATTGTCCGGAGCGAATCGAAGCTCGCGAAGAAATTTTGGTCCATGCGCTGAGCGTAAATACGGAACGTCTTTCGCGCGAAAACGGATAGTTTTTACCTGCACCCCTGCCGCGATTCGCTGGCGATCAATCTCGGACATGAACGCTTTTCCGCCGACCATCTCGATCACATCGACTCCGGGCCATATATAACAGGCTTCTTTTTTGCAGAGCGGCTCTTCGCGGACGATGTTCCTAACCTGCTCGTGACCCTCAAAGTATGACATTCGTGGCTTTTGTCCGAGCAAATTGAACATGCCCATAAATTCGGGAAGTGCCTTCTCGAACTCCGATAAACGCTCTCGTTGGAGTTTCAAAATCCGAGCAGGCGATTCAGCTCGGTACTGATTCCTCCCGCGAATTTTGACTTTAGAGATAAGACCCAAGGCGATGAGGCGGTCGATGAAATTGTAGATCGACGTTCGCTTGACCCCGGCGCGGTCGGAGATGGGCTTCACGGTGCTTGATCCAAGCTCCAGGACAGCCAGATAGGTTCTCGCCTCCTTCTCCGAGAGTCCAATCTGAGAAAGCAGTTCGCCTTTTGTCATCATCGTCTAGACTATAGACGTTTTCTCGGAATGTTCCAAGAGAACTCATTGTAATCATTGAAACCAAGCGCATCCTCACTGTTTTCTTCCGGTTTCCGTTGAGATTCTAGACGTTCCTGCCATCCTTCTTTCCCACCACCCGCAAATTTCGGAGAGATATGAAAGCATCAAAGCAAAGTTGTTTACGGATTCCGGGCGCACTGCTCCTGCTTGCCGTCTTGGCCTGGGTTTCGGCTGCATTCGAATCGATGGCCTTGAGTGATCCCGAGGAGGGCTCGGAATTCAACCTGGCGGCCATGATGCCGCTTACCGGAGACTTCGCACCATTCGGTAACCACGTGCGGCGTGGCGTCGAGCTCGCGGCAGAGCACCTGATGGAGAGCGGTGTTCGAGTCCGCGTCAGCTATGAGAATGCATGCCTTCCAGCAGAAACTGTCGCGGCCATGCAAAAGCTCACCTCTCAACACCGAATCGACGCGCTCGTCGCCAACTACTGCGTGATCGGGATCTATCCGGTGCTCGGGCTTCTCGAGTCAAAGAATATCTCCGCGTTTCAGACATCCGAAATGCCGAAGGCACTTCTCAAAGAGGATGGATTTCTTTTTAGCACCAGCCCACGAATCAAGGATGAATCAGTGCTGCTCGCGGAGTATGCCAAGACGAGACTCTTCGCCAAATCTGCCGCGATACTCTACCTTTCAACGCAGTGGGGAGAGGAGTTTCAGAATACTTTCGCCGAGGAATTTCAGAAGCGCGGCGGTTTGATAACCGGCTCCGAGGCAAGCCCGATCGGACAAAACGATTTCAAAGCTGAGCTCCTACGGCTGAAACGCGGAAAGCCGGACGTTGTTTTTGTGGTCCATCTCGGTCCAACTCTTGGAATCATCGCGAAACAGATCCGGGATCTCGGGATGAGTCAGCAGCTCCTGACGACGAGTGAAGGTGAAGAAGCGAGTGTGCTCGAAACCGCCCGTGGAGCTGCGGAGGGTCTCCGCTTCTTTTCGCCGGCCGAAGGCAGAGGATCGGCTGAAACCGAGCGTTTCGAAGCGGCATTCAAAGTCAAATTCGGTAGCCCGGCGCATCCATTGTCCCGGCACTCGTATGATTCCACGATGTTGATAGGGACTGCCCTGAAGAGCTGCAATCGAGATCAAACCTGTGTTCGGAAAAAACTCCGCGAGATAAGGGACCACAAGGGTGCCAGTGGTCTCATTTCGATGAATCGAGACGGCTCAACGTCTCGGCCTTTTTTTCTGAAACGCGTCGAAGGGAACGAATTCCGAACAAACGAGGAGTGAGATTATCGGTAGACCTTCAGGCTAAGAAGTCGGTAGTCGTTCCCCGTCTTAAAAACAAAGGCAGGCACAAACCAAGAATCAGTTTCAAGGTCGACTGCGACAAGCCGATTGCCCGACACGACAACACTTGGATCGCCGTTCGATAATGGAACTCGAATACTCTTCTCTTTCAATCCGGGAAGCAGTTCCCGGACTCTCTCGGTTCCATTCACTCGAACCGTAAGCGAGGCAGAAGCCATACCTTCTCGCAGGAAATCCATACCGAGATTGAGAGTGACGAACGTACCGGCCGCATCTTCTTTCACCGGGAGAAGAAGTCGCGCATGCGGAGCACACCAGGTGTAATCCCTTCCATCACCCGATCGCTCCGTCACGAAACAGCCGTAGACGCCGCTTTTATCCAAATAATCAGAATCGATCTGCGAAAACACCACTTTTTCCCACAACAAATGGAGCCCGAGAACGAGGAGCAAGGTCCGCCATAAGAGTCGTTCCTCGGCTGGCGATGCCGAACGCTCTGCCAAGAGCACGGACGCTATTCCAACGACCGCAAAAAACAAAACCTGAAGCGAGTGAATATAGAAAATCTCCTGCACCACCCCGTAAATGAGGAAACTACAAGCAAAACAAGCAACCACCAGGAGCTGAATTTTCTCTCGAACTGTTCGACGGTCCTTGACGACTTCACCGAGCGGCGGCACCAACATGTGGAACATCAGCGCAACGAGAATCAGGAGACCGAAAACCCCCTTCCCCGACAACACTTGGAAGTATAACGAGTGCGCCGTTCCGTGGAGAGGAAGATTGAATTCTCCGGGATAATGACCGTCCGCACGTTCAAACTCTTTGTGAAACTGATATCCGAATGATTCGCTTCCCGCGCCAAAAAAGGGGTGAAGCGACGCGATCCGATAGGCAGCTACCATAAAGTCTGTGCGATCGGAGGTCCTACTAATGTCCTCCAGTCGATTGACGTAATGCTGGGACGGTACCTTAACGTCACCTGAGAACGAACCCGATTTCATTCCGAAGTTAATGAGCAGCACGCTAAAAACTACCGTCAGCGGTACGCTGACGAGGACTTTGAGGAGCGAGCCTCTCACGGCAGGAAGGACTTTCTCCTCTCCACGTTCCAGCCGTCGAACGACGTAAATCGCCGCCCAAATTGCAAACAGGGTAAGCGGATACGAAACCCAACCGCCTCTTTGGAACGTGAGAATAAGCGCAAACTCGCCGGCGAGCAGCACCGCGAGCATCTGCAGAACTCTCGACCAAAATGAAGTCCGCTGAAGAAGAATCAAAAGCACAAACGGCACGGTCATGGTGACATATTCGGCGTACCAACCCGAATGACCGAAAAATGACTGGAGGCGAAATTGCGCGTTCCCCGGATTCACCATCGGATCCAACCCGCGCACTCCTCTCAGGTCGATGAAATTGTAATAATCAGCGATGCCCGCAGCGAGCGACAGTAACAATCCAGCGAGAATCGCCGCGCCGTATTGAAGCGCCCGGTTCGGCGCTCCACCGATTCGATGGACGAGGAGCCATGCGAAAGCAATTGATACGAACGTGAGAAATGCCGACAAGATCGCATACCCCTGTTTATCCTCGACCAGGGAGATGAACGAGAACAATGAAGCAGCGATCTCCTTCGGATGAAACCCGATTATTCGAGCACCCATCTCGTGAAGGAAGACGCCTTGCGGCAATGACGTAAGACTAAAAAGTGAAACGAGTCCGAAAGCAGCGGCGAAGAGCCAGACGAATGAACCGGTTCCCTTCTGTCTCTCGAGCCGCGCCGATGGGAAACGCCAGTTTTCAAAAAAATGCCGGAAAAATAGTCCGCCAACCACGCAGCACTGAGCAAGGATTAGATAATGATATTGGAGCGTATTCGGCTTATTCCCGAACACCGGGAGTGATGCGAGAAACAGGCAGATAGCAATCTCGGGAAGGAGAAAACTCAATGCCAGCACGCTGACCGCCATCGTTCTCGCGTAGGGAAATGGGCGGAGCGTGAGCACGGAGAATAGCTCGGCCAAGACAAAAACCATGCCCAGGAAAACAAGAAAGCTGGTCGCAAGCTTCGTCACGATGCCTTCTCCTCGGATGGGATTTGAATCTGCGGTCTCCTGATTCGGAAAGCTCAGGACATCAAGTGATGCACTCCCCGACTTTCGCGGTAGAGAATCACGTTTTAATCTTTCCTGACTGAAGGAGCTCATAGAAGAAATTCATCAAAGGCAATTTATCGCGCACCTCAGGACCCGGAGCTCATTCCGCGGATCCGTCATTCAGAACGATTTCTGCTGCATCCGGAGGATAGTCGACGACTACGTTCTCGTTCGGAATCCGACTTCGCACGGCGTCGGTTCCGCCCTGGGCAAACCTCGCGAGCGCCCTCCGATTGAGCTTAAACGGCTCGGCAAGCTGGGCGACAACGAGGCGGGACACAGTGACAGTCCCGAGCGACGCAGCGAATTTTACGGGTTGCGTCGTTGCCGGTACTCCCATTCCGCGAAGCGAATAGCCACCCATGAAATTGTCCGAGCTCGACAATTCACCCGTGGATGTCTCGCCGGATGGGAGATCTGAAACTTCCCCCATGAACAAAGACATCTGCTCACCGGGTTTTACGATGAGTGTGCCTTGATAGATCTTCATCGGAAGGAGATCGAACTTCTCGAATGTAAACCATCCTCCAGTGCCATCCGGGGTTTGCCAATAAATTTCCGGCCGAACCGAAGTCTTCATCGGGCGAACCGCAATCACCCACCCTGGGAACGGTGAAGCGGCTTGAGCATCATACTTTGAGATCAATCGCATCCGTCGCTCGTAGCGCACCGGCAATCGACTGAATGAAAACCGAAACGATACGACGAATATTTTGCCGGTTTGAGGGTCCTGTTCGGGACGGTGATTGAACTTTCGATATCCGGAGTCGAGGCTCGGCTCGTTGCCGGAGGCCGGCTTTTCATCGTCGTCAGGCAGTCCGAGGGAGGCTCGGCTGAGCTCATCCTCGGAGGGATCGGTCGAACCCAAATCTGGAGATGCAGTCCCCGATAACGCCGCACTTTGGGCGTTTCGGGAGAGAACGTCAAAACGGTAGACAGCTACGGCAGCGGAGCCGAGCAAAATGGCAAGAAACAGAATAAGAACGGCCAGTAGGGTACGGGACCTTCCCGGCACAGATCTATGCTTCCTCTTCCGCAGCTTCAGCTTGCTTTTCAGCAGCACGCTTTTCGATCAAAGCCTTCGTATACTGCGCGGCTTTGAGTTCTTCTTCCTCGCTTAACGCCTTGGGAATGACGTTTACGGTGATTGTGGTCTCAACCGCTTGGTGAAGCTTGATTCGAACCGGATGCTCGCCAAGCTTACGAATCGGCTCAGAAAGAAGAACTCGGCGACGATCAACTTCGATTCCCTTTGCCGTAAGCTTCTCCGCGATTTCCCGCGACGTCACTGAACCGAAAACTCGTCCGTGGCCACCGACACGAAGCTCAACATCAAGTTTGATCTCCTGAACTTCCTTTGCCCGCGCTTCTGCAGCGACTTTTAAGCGTTTGCTCTTCGCTTCAATCTGCCGCATGCGATGAGCCATAACACGAGCGGAAGCGCTTCCGGCTTCAAGCGCCAGGCCTCGGGGAACGAGGTAGTTTCTAGCGTATCCGGGACGAACACTCACCGTCTCTCCGATGTCTCCGAGGCCCGCCACATCATCCATCAACACGACTTTCATAATTCCCCTTCCGCCCGATGTCTCACCATTGGCGTGTCAGACTAAAATTTACTTTCCAATCTATTTTCGCCGGCCTCACTCGAGGCCGCTCGCCGCGAACTGTCTAGGCGGTCTCTCCATCTGCTGCAGCTTCCACATCAGCGCCTTCGCGCTCGCCGCCAAATCCTTCGCGGTTTCCACCGTAGAAGTTGTCGCGGAACCCGCCTTCACGGAATTGATCACGACTGTAAGGATCTCGGAATCCACCCTCACGCGAACCATAGGTATCAGCTACCGGAGGACGGATGAGATCAGGTGCAAACTTGTCTTTCTTTACAACCAGGAACCGAAGCACGGAGTCGTTGATACGCAACTGCCGCCGCATGTCCGCCACCAGGGTGTTTGCCCCTGAGAACACGACGAAGGCATAAATTCCGTATTCCTTCTTCTTGATCTTATACGCGAGTTGGCGGCGTCCCCAGACGTCGCGCTTCGTCACTTGCCCACTGTGGCTGGTGATCAAAGCCTCAACACGATCCAGCTGCGCTGCAACATCGGCGTCGCTCAGCGCAGAATCAAATACAATTACGCTTTCATAAAGCATGGCAGTTTCCCAATCCTGACCCCGATTCTTCCGGGCCGTTATTTAAAATTTCTTCAAGATCTCGCTGTCGAACTTTGCCACCAATGATTCTCTTCGAATCAGATTGATTGCTTCGAACCCGTGAGAGCGAAACCATGAAAGATTGCCGCATATTGAGACTCAAGAAGCCTCCCTGCGGGCGCACTCGTATACCTCAGGTTTTGCGAATATTCAACACAGGTTATCGCTCTTTTTCACGGCTTTGAGGGACTTTCTCCAGCAGTTTCCGAATTTCAAGCCGGAGGCTGCTTAGAAACGCTATGAAGTTTTTGCTGTGCCGACTGAAACCCTTCACTTAACAGCCAATCAATCGCCTCTGCTGCGACCGAAACGGCCTTTTCCACCTCGCGCCGTTCCTCCGCCTTAATCGGGTTCAAAAGCCAGCCGGTCACGTTCGGATCGGTCTTTTTCCCCTCAGCCGCGGCGGGCAATCGCTCCCTTGGGTGCCCGATTCCGATTCTCAGCCTGAGAAACTCATCGCTCCCCGCTACACGTGAGAAGTCCGCCACACCCCGATGGCCACCGCTTGATCCACCGCGCTTCAGGCGAGCCACACCAGCAGGGAGATCGAGCTCGTCATAGATGAGCAGCGTGTCCTCCAGCGCGACCTTGAAAAATCGGAGAGTCGGCAAAGCCGCCTCTCCGCTCCTGTTCATGTAGCGGATCGGCTTTACGAGCAGGAGATGCTCATCTTTTATTTTGATTTTGAGATAGGAGCAGCCGCCACCGTCGGTCCAGCTCGCTCCGGAAAGAGCATCCTTATGCCTTTCACACCAGGCATCAATCACCCAGAATCCGGCATTGTGCCGAGTATTTGCGTACTCGGCACCCGGGTTTCCCAAACCGACGAGGGCGAACAATGGAAAGCTCTCCTTAGGTTCTCTTCCCGACGGGAGCGCTGGCCGAGCTTACTTCTTACCGGCCGGAGCCTTTTCTTCCTTCTTGCCTTTATCGCCAGCAGCAGTCGCAGCGGCAGGAGCAGCAGCAGCGGCCGAGGCGGCGGATGCTGCGGCGGTCGCTGCAGCTTCAGCAGCAGCGTCTTCAGCAGCTTTCTTCGCGAGCGATATAGCAGAAACGATGGTCAGGTTTTCGGCACTCACGAGAGTGACACCTGCCGGAAGCACGATGTCAGAAGCATGGAGTGAACCGCCTTCGCGAAGCTCCGAAATGTCCACACGGAGAACTTCAGGAATCGCAGACGGGAGACATTCGACTTCGATCTCGTACTCGTTTTGGTTCAAGAATGCGCGATTTTCCTTCACCGCGAGCGATTCGCCGAAAACTTCGAGCGATACCGTGACGACGAGTTTGTGTCCTTCGCTCACTCGCAAAAAGTCGACGTGGAGGAGACGGCCGCTGACGGCGTCAATCTGCACGTCCTTGATGAGCGCCATCATTCCATTCAGAGTGGATTCTTCGCTTTTTAATCGGAAGATTTGTGTCGACTTACAGCCGCGAACAGCCATTTGATAGGCATGGTCGTTGAAGGACAGCGAAACGGATTCATTTCCTTCCGAATAGATCACCGCTGGAATATTTCCTTCACGACGCATCCGCCGGGCGGCAGGGCCTCCCATCTCGACTCGTCCACTTACTGGGATAAATTTCTCTTCCACGGGTATTTACTCCTTCCTTTCCTCGATTCTATTTCTTGCAATACCAATTCGGTAAATTTTTTGCGAGGGCCCACGGAATTACTGGTAAAATCCCGTATGGCCTCTCCGTCGCCTTATTTAGTCTTCTCCAAACAAGATGCTGAGAGAGTCATCCTGATGGATCCGCTTGATCGCGTCCCCGAGCAAATGCGAGATCGATAGAGTCGTGAGCCAGCTTGAGCAGGCATCAACATCCGGATGATACACCGTGTCGCTCACGATCACTTCGGAGATCTTGCTCTTCGGCACCATCTCCTTTGCGGCCCCTGAAAGCACTGCGTGCGTGCAGCAGCAGACAACTTTCAATGCGCCATTATCAATCAGCGCGTCGGCAGCTTTAATCAAGGTGCCTCCGGTGTCGATCATGTCGTCAATAACGAGCGCAATCTTGCCTTTGACGTCCCCGACCACGTTCATCTCAGCCACCTCATTTGGCTGATTTCGCCGTTTGTCGATGATCGCAAGTCCAACATCCAAACGCTTTGCGAATGCTCGAGCTCTCGTCACCCCACCTGCGTCAGGCGAAATCACCACAATCGGCGCCCCACCTGACTTCGGACCCTTCGCGCCATACTGTTCTGCGAGATACGGAAGCAGAACCGGACGGGCGTAGAGGTTATCCACGGGGATGTCGAAGAACCCCATGATCTGATCCGCATGGAGGTCCATCGTCAGTACCCGATTTGCTCCCGCAGCAACGATCAGGTTTGAGACCAGCTTCGCTGCAATCGGCACACGCGGCTTGGTCTTTCGGTCTTGGCGCGCATATCCGTAATACGGAATGACCGCCGTGATTCGCTCCGCACTCGCCCTTCGGAGGGCGTCGATGATGAGCAGTAATTCGAGAATATTGTCGTTTGCCGGAGACGACGTGCTCTGCACTACAAAGACATCGCCGCCTCTGACGTTCGCTCCGATCTCGATACTGAGCTCACCGTCGCTGAACCGCCGCACGTCACAGCCGGTTACCTCAACACCCGAAGCCTGCGCAGCCTTTGCAGCAAGCTTTTGGTTTGAACGTCCGGCGATGATCGAGAGCTTTCCTCTCATAAGAGCTTCAGGTTCCTGAACTAACTGGCCGGGATGGATTCGAACCACCGAATGGCGGGACCAAAACCCGCTGCCTTACCGCTTGGCGACCGGCCACCAAATAGCCGAAAACGAGGAAAGCTCAAAAGCGATCCCGCCGGCGTTCTTCGAAAAGCCGCACTCGAAATAGTTTAGAGTTGGAATTCAGTCCAGTGAAGAAAATATCCCTTCTCCACAAGATCGGATTCGTAACTCAAATTCGAATCGTCTTCGACAAAAAGCCCGACGAGCGTACTCCCGCTGCCAGCGAGAAACACGCGCTCTGCTCCTCCCTCGAGAAGCCTATCTCTTACCTCGGTCATCTGCGGATTAAAACGGTAATATACCGTCTCGAAGTCATTCTCGAACAAACAGCCGGAAAGCCGGTTCGGAATGCCCCGCGAAACCTCAGGTCGGCGATAGGCCCGGCCCGAAAGCCCCTCGCCATTACCTTCTCGATAGGACAAAGTCAACGGCGTTTGAGCAAAAGCTAAGTAATTTCCATCTCTTGCCAGAGTCAATCCGAACTCCCGAAGAACTGGCGATTTTTCGGGTGAATAGCCTGCCGAATCGAATATCCCCCCCTCGGCCCGGCGCTTTTCCGCCAGTGCCGAATACATCCTCGCCGTCTCGCATCCCCAAGGGGGTTTAACGAGAAGGACCCTCACGCCGGTGAACATTTCTTGGACGTACTCATAATCCTGCTCGCAGATGACGTTCACCGTTTCTCCGCGGCCGGTCATAAAACAGAGCCGGCGCTTGAGCAGAGCGGGCACATCGGACCCCAGCTCCGCTGCAATTGACTCGATTTCGACTCCGATTGGGATCTGAAAAAGATCGGCAAGAGCAAGGAGAGTGGAGGCGCAATTGCTGCTTCCGCCCCCGAGTCCCGCTTCCAGCGGAATTCGCTTCAGAAGGTCAATGGACACGCCTTCGCGAAGGTGTGGAAACTCCAGGAAAAACCGCTCTGCCGCGCGAAATGCGATGTTTTCATGAGATTCTAGTTTTCGAATCACATTCTTCGCACTCTCAATTCCCTGCGCTTCGAGGTGTGCGCGAAGCTCAGGAGAGATCTGAAGGAAGAGGCGCACACGAGGCTCACCGCCCGCCGGCGTGAATGTCTCGACCGAAATCTCGTCAGAGAACGTAAGCGGGGCAATCATGGATTCCAAGCGATGAAACCCGCTCGGCAAGCGGTCGAGAATCCGAAGTCCTAGATTTAATTTTGCGGGCGATACGATTTTCAAGGCGACCTGTCACACGGCTTCAGCTCTGAAGATTGCGGAAACGATTAGCGGAGTGAACCGTTGATAGCAACCGTTCTGCACCGCTTCTCGACCTTTTGCCATGCACCTCTCGCCGCTATACGATAGAGACGAGAGGCGGCCGAAAATAATTCCGCTCGAAGAAAAACTTCAGACCCGGGAACGTTCGTGAGATTATCGAGACTTGCCGACGAGGTGCTTCAGTTCAGCGGGAGATTCGCCGGGCGGCTCGGGATTTCGCATTTTTTCTTTGAGTCGGCACTGCGCCGCTCTTCACCCGAAAAATTTCCGGTACTCATTCATTTCGTATGTCAGGGGAACATCTTGCGAAGCGCTTACGCTGCCGAGCGTTTTAAGCAAATTCTCAAAGAACGCGACCTCCGCGACTATACCGTGAGCTCATCGGGCACGATGACCGACCTTGGGAAGCTCGCCGATCCGAATGGTATCAAGGCGGCAAAAACAAAAGGCGTTTCGCTCGAAAACCACCGGACGACGCCAATCGATGCATCGACGCTCGCCGAGGCCTGGCTTATCGTGACCATGGACCGGAAGGTGCATCATCGGGTCGGTGACCGGTTTCCGGAGCACGGAGGTAAGCGCCTTCTCCTCGCGTCGTTACTTCTTCCCGAGGGAAAAGGCCCCAATGTCCGGGATCCGTATGGAAAATCATTGGGGGTCGTCGTCGAAACATTTACGCTGATTGACCAGGCATTGGAGAAGTTAGTAGAAGAGCTACCCACTTCTCGCGTAACCACGCTCCCGTAGTGAAACGGATATCACGCAGCCCTCCGAAGGCTGAATTTCAAGTTCGAGTCTTGACGGGAGCATTTCATTCTTGAGGCCGTGCGATGGAGAAAAGCGAACACAAAGTTCTCGTTCCGGGTGGAAAAGTCCATGCCGTGAGCTGCGGCCGGGCGAATGGATCGCCACTCATCGGACTTCACGGCGGACCTGGGTTTAGTCACAACTACTTGGAACCTCTCTTCGGCTTGAGCGATGCTCACCAAGTTATTCTCTACGATCAGCTGGGGTGCGGAGACTCCGAGAGGCCCGAAGATCCGGCTCTGTGGACCATAGAGCGCCATGTCGATGAGCTCTTTGCGGTTATCGATCACTTCGGTTTGAAAGACGTTCAGCTTCTCGGACACTCTTGGGGCACGATTCTCGCCGTCGAGGCGTATGTAAGAAAACCTTCGATTTTCAAGAGCCTCATTCTCGGAAGTCCCTGCATTGATGTTCCGCTCTGGGCGAGAGACGCCATGGACCTCCGGACCAAACTTCCAAAACACCACGTGGAAGCCTTGAACCGCGGCGAAGCCAATCGAGATTTGATGTCGTCTGAGTATCTCGCGGCAACGCAGGAGTACTATCGGCGCTTCGTCTACGGGATGGAAACTTTCCCCGATTGCCTGAAGCGCTCGAACGCAAAGGCAGGCGGCGACGTCTATCGCGCCATGTGGGGAGTGAACGAATTTTTTATCAATGGCAGTCTTGCGCCCTATGATGGAAAGAAACACCTCGCGGGAATCAAAGCTCCGGTTTGGTATTTCACGGGGCGGAATGACGAGGCGACACCGTCGGCGACGAAGATCTACTCGGATCTCACTCCGAAGAGCGCTCTCACCATTTTTGAAAAAAGCTCGCATCACCCTCACCTCACTGAAACCGAAAGTTTTCTGGGCGATCTGAGGCGATTTTTGACCGCCGTCGACGCGGGCTCGGAGTTTAAACCCTCGTCCTCATCGGACAAAGGATCCTGGTTTCGACGACTCATTTCGAATTCGGGACTCGGTTGAGCTTCCCAAAAGTCGTTGCTCACACTCGAAAGCGGGTTCGTACGAAAAGAGAATTGCGGAAGAGAGAAACGGCGGAGGCACTCTGCAAATTGGGGGAAAAACCCTCAACTGCCGAATGCCTCCGCCGTTTCTCTTGCCGTGCTCCTGTCATTCCTTGACGGCGGCAGCACGAGCGAGGAAGCGACCGGACGCTTCGCAGAAAAATCCGTTCCTGAGCGCGAAGTTCGCACGCTGCCGAGCGACGAGTAAGAAGTCGCCGTCAGTCGTGGGAATGAAGTTCAGCGCAGAGAACACCGGACTGCCCCGCTCGGCCTGCACCTGTCCTCGACACGTCTCCAGCACCACCCCGCGATACGCGTTCCGGCGGCGAGAGGTAGCGAGCAGTTGCCCAATCAGCCACCTCATCCCGTCCTGGGTGAGTGCGGTGAGTGCGCGACCCCTGAGGAACGCTCCGAACATCGACACCACGGTCTCGTCCTTGGAGTACCGCAGGAGGTGCTTGGTCAGTCCGCCTTCAGCGAAGAGAAACTCGTTCCGAACCAGACCGGCGCACACCGCGTGACGGATGTCCTCGTCGTCGAGACAGCAGAATGAATGCAGCATGCCCGACACGTAGTCGGACTTGGACAGCCTGTCCAAGAGGTCTGCTTTCGAGGTGGTGACGGCGCTCACGGACTGCAGCACCCGGCAGTACAAAGTTCGTGCAAAGCGCAAACAAAGAGAGAGATCGGAGCCGCTTCGGCAAGCAGTAACTCCGAAATACGTGTGAAAAAAATTTGGCAGAACCCGGAGTCCGCTTCGCAGGCAAGCGGAGCTCCGGGGTTTCGCGCCTTCACGACCTCTGATCACGCATCGAGCAGCGTGTTGACCATTTCGACCAACTTCTTCAGCGTGAGTCCCTTCGTCTCGTTCGCCACCGCGTTCAGCTTGTTCGAGACGCCGAACGACTTCTCGAGAGCGAGCATCAGCTCCCACATCCCGAGACCGTCGAGGCCGACCCCGTTGTCCGCCACGACCGTGTCGTCGGTGACGGTCGCGGGCGCGACCTTGAGCTTCTCCGCGACGCAGGCGACGATCTTCTCGCGGCGGCCGCCCCGCGGGGCATCGACGCCGGCCGTGCCTTCCGCGACTTCCGCGCTAGCCGTCAAGCCGTGCCGTGTGGGCGCGCCACCGGACCGCGGTTTCTTAGCCATGATGAGACCTCCCCTCCCATTCCTGTGAGCGACAGAAATGAGGTGTGCCGATGGATCAGCTCCGGTCGGTGCGGCACGATGCCCTGCACCAAAACCATCTCTTGCCGAAGCTTTTCCCATGAGGAGCCGCGTCGAGAGCGCGTCTCGATGGCAAAAGCCGGAATTATTGTTGAGTTGTCGCTAGAAAAAGAAAGAGCGGTAGAGGCCCCACTCTACCGCATCGAAACCACTTAGTGAATGAGTTTCGAGATCCGGAGTGATTCTCAAAAGTTCTGTGCTTTCGAGAACCGCTCTAATGCACATTTTCGACGTCGCTCACGATGATCGTGGCTCGTTGACGCCCGTCCTCCTCCAATACCCCTTGGACCGCAGCATACGCCCCATACACCAGCTCCCCACTGATCACGGTGTTCTCGTCCAAGTAGAAATCTTCCCCGTTTACGGCGTATTTGGACTTCACACCGAAGCACAACGCTCCTTCGATGTAGAACGAGAGAACCTGACAATCTGCCTCGTCATCGGCAAGCACCGCTTCCGGAATTTCAGCGTCCCAAAGCGGCTGCTCGATCGCCTCCTGCACGCCCAGATTCAACGGGCGATCGAGCACCGAGAGAAATCGTATGGGTTTATCGAACACACCAAGGAGAGGAATGGGAGTCTTTAGCCACTCGGGCAAACGCTCAGCGCAGCTTCTCACAAAGAACATCTGCGGTTGAATTTCCAATGCGGCTATCACGATGACAATCTCCCTTCCATTACTGTGAGGGATCGGCAACAGACAGGATCGATCTTAATACGGGGAATCTCGCAATTTTGAGTATATGTACCGCGTAAAATTCGGATCACCGGAATTTGAACCCGCCGGTCTCCGCGAGAGCGGTGCTAATCGCATATATTTTCAGCGGTTTTCTCTCAGCCGTAAGCTCTCTCAATCCACTGACGGAATCGCCTAGAAATTCTAGAAAAAATGCGGAATTCTCCTAGTCGCTTCGGCTTCGGCGCATTTCCCTCCTCATAAAGCCTCAAAATTGAGGCTCGCGGAGAGCACCGCGAAATCGATACGATGTTGGATATTTTTTCAGAAAGGGGCATGATGCCGACTCGGTCCGCTGGAACCGCTTGATCGAACGCCTCATCTTACATGGCGGTCGCTCGGTCGTCGGCAGCAGATCGTCCGGAAAGACACCACCTGCAAGATTCAACATGCAGAACTTTTTTTCGGGTGATTGGGTTGCGGTGGGGCGAAGTGGCAGTGTTGCGGAGTGACAGTGTTGCGGAGTGGTGTTGCGGTTGCGGAGTGGCGTTGCGGAGTGGCGTTGCGGAGTGACACTGTGCGGTGTGGAGTTATGTGGAGCTGAGGGGGCGCTGGTATGGAGGGGAAGATTACGTTTCCGGCCTGTAAGAAGTGCGACACGGGAGTGCTCATACCTCTTTCGGATTACGGACAGGACGGAGCGGCGGTAACGTACAAAGCTTGGGCATGCACGAATCCGGATTGCGGCTTTTCGCTGCGGATCGATAAGGGCGAAGTGTCCTACGGCAAGAAAATCCAGCCGAAGCAATAATTCGTAGTTGTCTCGAAACATCTTCGATGTCGCCAGAGTGAGCGACTTCATTATCTCTTCGCGCTCGGTCCCGATTCCTGGCTTTTTGCCGCAGGCGGCTCGCTCCCGAAACCAAGTTCGATACCCGGAAAGGCTCTCTTTCTGGAAGATTTCAGTTCGAAAGCCCAGTAACCTGAAGCACAGTCCCCAAAAACCCAGCGTCCAAAAAGCCGGTGCCCAAAACCTCAGTGCGCCTGCAGATTCTACCGTGAGCTAGTTATACAGTGAGTGAGCAATACAGTGAATTAGCTAGACTGTGAGCGAGTGCGGGGCTGGCTTTCCGCCATTTTGGAACTGCGCTTTTTCGAGGTTCTGCCTGAGCACCCATGCCTCGAACGATGCCCAAAACTCCTCCGGGACATCGATCCCGCGGCGATCTTGAATCGACATAAAAGCCGATTCGATGGAGCCCTGCACGGCGATTTTCCCGCGAGAATTCAAGATCCGCTGCTCGACGACGATTCGTTTTCCTTCCACGCGGCCGGTGTCGCAGGTGATCGTAATCGGCCCGCGCTTCAATTCTCGCTTGTATTGGACATTCACGTTGGTGATGACTAAGGCGATTCCGCGCTTCAGCCACATGTCGTTCGGCTGACCGATTACTTCCATAAGCGCTAAACGCCCGCGCTCAAGGAGATAGAAGCAACGTCCATGGTGAACGTGGTTGTAGAGATCGTCGATGAGATCGTCTTCGATTTCGGTTTCGATAGCAAACATCCGGCCTCTTTTAGCGCATTTGGCGAAAAGATGTAAGGTGACTTGTTTAGGCCGGAAAACACGCCAGGCGAGATATTTCCGTGCCTCTGTGTCTCTGTGGTTCAACACTAAAAGTAAACACAGAGGCACAGAGCTTCGCTAGATGCCGAGTTTATCCATCTTATATTTCAAGATTCTTCGGCTGATGCCCAGTAGTTCAGCGGCTTTGGTCTGGACGTTGTTCGTTTGCGCGAGCGCACGGAGAATTATTTCCCGTTCGAACGCGGCCTCCGCTTCTTCGAATCCCATCGCACCGCTCAAAACCTCTTCTCGCAAATCCGACGGAACTTTCACGAGATTGGATGTTGCTCGAACGATTCGCTGCGGGAGGTGACACGGCTCGATGAGGTCTGAATTCGAGAGGGCCAAGATGCTCTCGACGACATTCTCGAGCTCCCGCACGTTTCCGGGCCATGAATAATTCACCAACATCGATTCCGCCTCGGCGGTGAGCTTTATCGACCGGCCGCCGTAGAGCGCCGAGAAACGGCCAAAGAAAAAGTCCATCAGGCGTGAGATGTCCGAAGTACGGTCTCGAAGGGCAGGAAGGTCGAGATGAACGACGTTAATTCGATAGAATAAATCCTGACGAAATTTTCCTTCGAGAATCACCGTCTCCAGACTCCGATTCGTCGCCGTCAGCACACGCACGTCAACACGAATCGGTTTGGAACGGCCCACACGATAGAATTCCTGCTCCTGAAGGAATCGGAGAATTTTCACCTGAACGGTCAAGCTGAGCTCACCGATCTCGTCGAGGAATAACGTCCCTTTGTCAGCGAGCTCGAAATATCCCGGACGCCGCTCCATCGCGTTTGTGAAAGCGCCTTTCTCGTGACCAAAAATTTCGGATTCGATTAGCGTTTCCGGAATCGCCGCGCAATTTATCGCGATAAAAGGGCCTCCAGCGCGTTTGCTTCGTTCGTGAATCTCTCTCGCGACGAGCTCCTTGCCGGTTCCCGATTCTCCCGTGATGAGCACCGGTGTGTCTCTCGGCGCAATCTGTTCGATAAAGCGATACACGTCCTGCATCAGCGGGTGGGCTCCGACGAGCGCTCCGAAGTCACCAGAAGTTGGAGGCAGCTGCGGGCGATCCAAGTCGAACGTTGTCACCTCGCTCGCTGATATCCGGCCGGATGCTCCGTGAATGAGAGTCTCCGCAATGAGACTGAGCAGCTCGTCCACATCGAAAGGTTTACTGAGATAATCGACTGCCCCGATTTTCATGGCTTGAACGGCAGTGCGGACCGCACGTGTCGCAGTGAGCATGATGACTGGAACTTTGGGACAGCGTTCGCGGATCTCTTCCAGCACCTTGATGCCGTCCAGTCCCGGCATCATGACGTCCAGCAGCACGAGATCGGGAAGCTCCTCGGTGGAATGAGTTTCGGCTAGTACTCGCTCGAGAGTGGAGAGCGCAGCCCCTCCATCTTCGGCGACTTCGACAGTGTACAATCGGCTGAGAATGAGGCGGAGGGATTCCCGGACCGCAGTTTCATCGTCAACAATAAGCACCCGCTTTTTTGGTTCACTTGCCAGCATACGACCTGGAATCTCTCTTTAACCGCATCAAGGGACGCACAAACCGGGCAATTTTGTGCGATCCCGGTCAAGGCATTTAGATGCAGGCTGCGCCGGAAACGCCGCATTCAAGCTCTTCTTCGAGCCTGGCATGATTTCCGAATAGAAATGCGGCTTCTCGGTGCAACTGTTCGCAATAACTCTCTTTTTGCATTCAAGTGAAATGCCGGAGCACTAGCGCAGAATTATTTGAGCTGATAAATGAGGAAAAATGCGGTGCGGAAACCAACATACTTCCTCAAAAATCGAGTCGTTTTTGCACGTATTTCGCCGCGCGACGTTCGTTTTTGTCTCTCTCTCCTTCATAAAACCCTTTGTTTTGTTGGGATCAGTCGAGAACGCTTTCGCCGAGCAGGGTGGCGCGTCCTCGTCGAGCGGTGACGAGTTCACGTCGTTCCTTTCTTACGAGCTGAGGCCTGCACATTTCCAAGAAAGTTTCTCGGACATCATCCGCCTCATCACTGCTGGGAATTCGAAGAGCCGGGCCGCCTCATTGGAGCAAGCTCTCAAGATCATCCAAAGCCGGAAGAGCACGGAATCGCGCGGCAGGCTCGATGTTCTCTTTTTTCTCGAAGGTTATGCCCAGGAGAAGCTTGGAAAAACCGATGCTGCCGCGACCGCTTACGGAAAAGCCGTTCAACTTCGCTCTCAGAACCCACTGTATCTGTTCCGGCACGCGTATGTCTTAAAAGCACTCGGAAAATGCGACACCGCGGCGACCGAGTTCCAGCAGATCGCCTGGCAGGTAAAACAGGCCGGCCATGAACCTATGTTTCTTGCAGCAGAATGTCTCGAGAAGCTCGGGAAAGTCGAAGATGCAAAGCGGCTCTATCAGGAAGCGTCCAAGCGAAATCCTCTCTATGCGCCGGTCATCAAGAAGATGCTCGTACAATACCGGGAAGAACTTACGAAAACGTTCGAACCGGCTCCGAGACTGGAGTTGGAGAACAAGATAAAGCTCGGCCTTGAAAACGTGGTGCGACAAGATGCTGGTGATAGAGACTGCGCACTGGAGTTGGCTGAGCTCTACTTGAGCGGTCAAAGACCAACTGTAAACGCAAGCGCCGTCGCCACTAAAGCCGCGGATCTCGCGAGAACCTTCGTCACGAAGTCTTCGTACAAAGACGACAAAGCTATTAGGCTGCTTTTCCTCGCTGAAACCCGGCTTGGCAGGCAGCGCGAAGCCGCAGCGCTATTGAAGCGAGGGCTCGAAGCCAATCCCCGATCTTCGCTCCTCGCTGGGCTGTCCGGCACCCCTCCTCCAGCCGAGTCGCCAGGATCGTGAGTGATTCTAGGGATTTTGCCGGCGGGACTTGCCCACTCCGGTAATAATCTCTGCCGTCGACACACTTCAAGAAGCCGCTCAAAAACGCCGATAGAATATCTATTGCGCAGACGAGAGGAAGGCAGCCGGGCATGGCACTGAAAACGAAAAGTTACAACGAGCTGGGTGACCCGGCTCCCACTTCAATGAATTGGGGAATATCTTTTCTCGCCGTTGGTGCCGTGGTCGTCATGCTGCTGTGGGGTAATCTTGCCGCACAGGGACTTCGCTACGCGAGGCTTCAGCGAGATTTTGCGTCCCTCGCCACTCGAGGCCGCAGCCTCGCCATCCTCATCGAGGATAAACGCTTCAAGCCCATTCTCGAACAACACCGCGATGTCTTTAAGTCTCTCCAACCTGTAATTGCCAGTGTGGAAAAGGGCGAGCTCTCCATGGCGCTCAAGCTCCTCAGCCGGAACGACGCGCCCAAGCATCCTCTCATTGAGACTCTCAAGGTACGTCTCACGGACCTCGAAGAATCCGATTCGAAATTCCATAAGCTCTCGGCCGTCGACAGCGACAGCGCCGAGGCAGAAAAGCGCCTTCGAAACGACTATACCGAAATCGTCACGAAGCTCTCCGAAGCTCTCACGGGCGAGACCGTGTCTCCTGATTCAGTTCGCCTCTCCCGGGGATTCTACGCTGATGGAATGTTAAAGGGTTTGCCGCTCCTCGAGCAGGTTCCCGACAACATCGATAACGCGGAAACGCTCTCCGTGTGGGCACGGGCGTTTCGGAAAGCATCACCGGCCGAGAAGAAGCAAATTCAGGCGATGATGAATCAAATGCTTCCAAGGGCCGAGCAGCTCAAGGGGCACATCGAAAACTTCACGTCGAAGAGCAAGAACGATTCCTCGGAGCTGGAGTCGCTCTCTGAGGGCCGAGAAGCCGTGGTTCGCGAAACGCATATTCTCCTCGCCCGCGTGCTCCTTGAGTTCACGAGAATTGTGGTGTCTCCAAACCTGGCGAAGCGATATCAGGAGTTTGAAACTCTGGGGAACGTCATTGGGTGGACGGTTCCGGAGCTAAAGCTCTCGCACGCGTAGAACGTCCCGCTCCGTACGAGATCAATTCGTATTCTTCGATTCGGCCTTGCCGATATATTCCAGGAATGATTTTTCGATGACCTGTCGCGCCATCGCGTAGACCAGATTTTTATCCTCGTGAAGGCTGAAAAATCCGAGCGGAATCTGAAACCCGCCTCGATCCCGAATGTTCCCGCCGCCGTAGAATCGACCGCTCTCCGGTGAGACCCCAAGCACACCCTTCAAAAATTCGTCGGGGCTGATGGTCTCACTTTTCGTGCGGAGAGAGCCGTCAATCATCTTTTCGTCGATGATACCAAAGACCAGGACGGTATCGGTCCCCTCTCTCGTCAGCAGGAAGTCGGCAACTTGTGGGATTCCGTCGCGATCGAGAGCTCGGACAAAGCCGACATCAGAGAAAATAAAATTGTCGTGGATACGGCGGTTCACCAACGCATTCTCGAACATATCGAGAACTGAAGACGTAAGCACACGCCGTTCAATCAAATCGATAACCTGGTTATCCACACAGGGCGCAAGAAACGCGGCCATCTCGTAGTCAAACCGGCTTGCCGTGAGGAATCGCGAAGTATCCGAGCGAATCCCGTGCATGAGGGCGGTTGCCAGTCTCACCTGGACCGGATCTCCCGGAACAAGTCCCTGCGGAAAGGCGTCTCGCAGATACTCGGTCAAGATAGCCGCAGTCGAGGCGACCAGAGGACGGATATCGACGAAATCAGCATGCGGGGGAGAAACGGAATCTTCCCGGTGATGGTCGATAAACGCCAGCAGCCGGATTCCGTGCTCTGAAAGACGTGCGTCGATCGGAGTCTGGACCTTTTGACAATCGACGATGCTGTACAGCGAATACGGTGAGAGATCCGTGTCGTGAGAGTATTTTTGAATTTGAATGCCCAGACGCTTAATCAGCGCACGGTTCTCGTGATGACTGACGCTGTGGAACGACAAAATGGTCGTTGCGACCTCAAATTGCGCCCCGAGGAAGTCCAGCGCCAAAGCGGAGGAAATCGCATCCGGGTCAGGCGCGCCTTGGATAATGACCAAGTGGCCCTCGCCCCGGTGCTGATCGAACAAAGTGGCGAGCTTGCGATAGGGATGCGCGAATTCTCCGCCGTTCCTCAGTTCGCCAAAGCGCGAGCCATTTCCGCCGGCGTCGAGAATCTTGCTTGATTCGAATTCCACTGCCCCTCTTTCACCTGGTCCCCGCACTGTCGAGTTATCCGCGCCCTATCGGGAAAGCTGTCTTGTTTTCTTGTTATTCGGATTATTGCGCTCTGCTTCAGTTGCACGGTTGATGCGCATTTCAACAAGATTTTGAGTTTGCTTTCCGGTGAAATCGACGTTGCTTTCAAGAACCTTCATCACGTCTTGCTCAATGATGGTCACGATACCTTGGTTTGCACCGACTCGTGAGCCGACAACAACCGTATATCCTCGACCTTGAGCCGTTTCGACCACGGCCTTGAATCCGCCGTTCTTCGAATCGTGGATGGTCGCCGTGAGTCGCAGCGAACCCAATGGAACCTGCTCTATCTCAGGACGCGTCGGATCGATCTTCTCGGCCTTGTCATTCATCGGCTCAAACGGATCTCGTCTTCCCTTTCTGTCGTAGACGAAGGAATCGACAGGAATGACGTTCGGATTGATGAAGCCACCGCCCGTGTTGATGATCTCGATCTCGCGACCTCGACCAGCGTTATCAGGCCGTTCGGCCGGAGGAGTTCCGATCTTCGGCATTTTTCCTTGGCGGTAATACGGAAATGGTGCCCCGGTCGTGGGGTTCTTCGGAACTTCATCGAAATATTTGGGAACCAGTTGATCGAGGCGCTCAGGTGCCTCGCCGGTCGTCGCCATGAAATCGGCAAGCGCGAGCTGGATTCGCAAAAGCTGCTCCTGCTCACCACCGAGCTTTTGCGTGGCTTTCACTTGGCTCACCCCCTGATCGATGCTCTGCCTCGGTGATTGCGGCTCTTCGTGCAGCCGATGATAACCGATGAAGGCCAGAAGGATGATGAGCACTACACCTGCAAGCAATTTTGTCATGTCCGGATCTTCCGAAAACTTACTTTAGTATCGAAACCCGTTCGTTGATCGGGTCTGACCCAAGCGATGAAATTTACCCGATTGAGATTCCCCAAAAGAGATTCCCCAAAAAGAGATTCGCCAAAAAGAGATTCGCCAAAAAGAGATTCTCAGTCTCCGTATTAAGACGAGTCGGTTTCTGAAGCGGTTGCAAAAATTATTCACTTCTTTCGCCGCATTTGCTTGAATTTAGGTTCCCGGCAACCTCTCCGGACGAAACGGGACGGAAAGTTGCGGGTATTTTGACCCTGGACGCACCCGACCAACGAAGGAAGCTCCGACCCACGCCGTGAATCGGCGCTCGGAAATTGCCTCGTCGCTCGGGAGCCATAATTTCTGTTGTTTTAGAGAATGTTAGGTGCAGGGTGCCGGATTGCTGACGCGTGTCGAAAGAACTTCAATTCCACCGCAAAACCGCTCGAACTGGATTTTTCTGTCGGCCCGGCAAGGCTCCACGACGATGAGCTGGCTAATATCCAAAGGATCATCCGAGCCTTCGCAAATTCTCATCGCGACTCCGAGTCGAACGTTCTTTCCGGGGGATAGTCCCGGCATAACCGCCCCCAGGTCTCCGCTCATCACAGCTCCGTCGGTGGTGGACTCGGTCCACGCCATATTGTAACCGGGCGGCAAGTCCAGCTCGGAGATGGCAAGCTTCGTTCTCGCGTTTCGGTACGTCGAGTCGCCTTTTGCCATTTCCGCGTTCATTTTGTAGGTGTTGAACGCGACCATCCCGAGCCCCGAGAGAACGCCGATGATCGCAACGATCGTCAGGAGCTCGATCAGGGAGAACCCGGATTCCGACGTGTTAAATCGATTTTTCATGCCTTTTGCCCCTAGCTGAAATAGTCGGTTTCTGCCGCTGGCCCCGCAGGCAGGCGAGACCAGCCTTGAATAGTCAAAGCACAAGCCATGCCAGAACCGCACTTCTGGGAATTTTGCGTACTTAGGATGCGAGTCTCCCGCAAAGTACGCGCCGAAATTTGGTCCCGATGACAAAAGTTGTCTCTGAAAGGAAGAAAAACAGCGGTTTTTGCTGAACTATACGCCGAGTAGACAGGTGGGCGCGCCCCTTTATGTGCGATCGAGGGCTATCCCCTCTTCAAAAATGAGCACGGGAATCCCTTTCCGGATGGGGTAAAGCACCTCGTTGTCTTCTCGGAGAAGCCCTCCCTCGAGCGGCTCGCCGATTGTGGCTCCCGCCAGGTTCTTCAGCTGCCCGGCGCGAATCGCGCGGTTTAGACTCTCCAACGCATCCTGTCCGACCGGACGAAGGGCCTGTTTACTCCGCGGGCAAACAAGAAATGAAAGCAGCACTTCCGGCATGGAACTGGTGGTCTGTTCAGGAAATAAACTGTCAGTGGAACTCACGGTCCTACCTTACCTGTTTCCTGAAAGTTTGCTATCAGAATGGCCCTGAATTGCACCGGAACATTGAAGAATTTTATGCACGGCCACCTTATGCACTGTTTTCAAGCTCGCTCGACTCGCACCTTGGTCAGCCTCCTCTTTGGATTGCTCCTCCTGTCGTTCTCCGGTTGTTCGGAATATTGGTGGCAACGCGGTCAGCCCCCTTCAGTCTCGCAGCTCTTGGCGCGATCAAGCTCGAACTTCTCGTCTGCCCAGAGCAACTATGGTTCCCAGCGCGGGGATGTGAGTCCGACCTTCAAAGAGATCAATGAGGCGCTCGATCGGCTTACAGCCCTCGCAACGAAACAAGCACCCGCGAATCTGTCCTCGGGCGATTTCGGAGTTCTGATCTCAAAATTCATTCAGCTCGAAGGCAAATTGTCCATCGGGTCACGTGCTGCCTATGGAGAGCTCTCCGGACAGCTTCGCGCATTTGCCCAGGATGCATCGACAAACAACTCGATCCCCTATCCTGCGTTCGGATTGTTCGCGGTCAGAACAAAGAATTTCCTCGCGAGCGAGCTTTCCGTTCCGTCGCCTGTCTCGTAAGCGATCGCGATGCGAGAGAATTGCGCAGAGCTCTTCGCTTCAGTTCAAGACCGCATCTGTGCTGCGCTTGAAGAAGTCGATGAAACGGGACGCTTTCATCAAGACGTTTGGGATCGCAGCTCGTCCCCTTCTTCGGGCCGGATCACGAAGCCTGGTATCGGGAGCGGCGGGGGGAAAACACGCGTCCTCGAAGGCGGCCGTGTCTTCGAAAAAGCAGGGGTAAACTTCAGTCGGGTTGAGGGTCTTCTCCCTCCTGAGATGTCACTGGCACTCCTCCAGGAGAAGAAAGAGACGCCGTTTTTTGCCACCGGAATTTCAATCGTCGTTCACCCGCTTTCGCCTCACGTGCCGACGACTCACGCGAACTATCGATATTTTGAAAGTGGAGAGAAATCTTGGTTCGGTGGTGGTGCGGATCTCACGCCCTACATTCTCAAGAAAGAAGACGCGACGCATTTCCACCTCACGTATAAAAACATCCTCGATGATTTCAACACCGCCTTTTATCCGGCCTTCAAGAAGCACTGCGATGAATACTTCTATATCCCGCACCGGAATGAGACTCGAGGAGTCGGGGGAATCTTTTTTGACTACGTTGGCCGGGACGACGCGAGTTTGATCACTTCGTTTTATCCCGCAGTCAGCAGATTGGCACCGGCATTCCTCGCAGCGTATCTGCCGATCGTCGAACGAAACAAAAACCTCACGTGGACCGCCGAAGAGAAGAAATTTCAGCTTCAACGACGTGGTCGATACGTCGAATTCAATCTTACCTATGACCGCGGAACCCATTTCGGCCTGCAAACAGGCGGAAGAATCGAGTCGATTCTGATGTCGCTTCCTCCGGAAGTCCGATGGGATTACGACGTAAAAACTTTGCCGGAAACGCCGGAAGCAGAGCTCCTCGAAGTGCTCCAGAACCCGAGAGAATGGGCTTCGCTTGTGCTGTGACTGCCACCGTAAATGGTGTGCGAAGCTCGATTTGGTTGGTTATTTTCCTGACGAACCACCGAAGGAAGGGAACGCGGCATTTAAGATTTCCTTCGAAGAATGCGATGAAGGTCTGATATACTCCTGGATAGGAGCAAATTCATGAAAAACGCTGAAATCGCGAGAGTCCTCAAAGAAGACAAATGGTCGCTGACCAAGGGCGAATACGAAGGAAAGCCCGTCATGGTGCGCTATCGGGAGCCGCTTCTTACCATTTCCGATATCAGCGGTTACGATCAGCTCCTTCGGATTGTCTGGCCCTACGGTGGAGAGGAGGAATCCGGCATGCCGTCCGACCGGGACCTCACCAAGCTTGACGAGTTTGAGGAGCATCTGTGCGAAGCGCTGGAGAAGGACGGAAAAGCGATATGCGGCGCGGTGATCACAACGTGGGGATACCGTGAGTGGGTGTTCTACACCGGCGATTTTGAGGAGTGTAACGAACGGATATCCAAAATTCCGCAGCAACGCTCACCATATCCGATCGAGCTTGAAGCCGAGCACGACGAAGAGTGGCATTACCTCCGCGAGAATATTTTGGCCGGGATGAATACCTAGCCCATCAGCGAGCTTATTCTCGGGCTCTTGTCTCGCTAGACCATCTTTGAAACGCGCTGCACGACAAGCTCGATGCAGGATTTCAAGCTCTCAAAAACCCCTACCCCTTTTACGGCGACGGCCTCGAAATCAGGTGCGTTGAACCGGTTCAGAGTCTTCCGCAAATATTCGACTGGCGCGGCGCCCGGGAGGTCACGCTTGTTGTATTGTAAGATGATCGGGAACTGCTCAACCTGGAGCTTAGACTCTCGGAGGTTCTTTACGAGATCGATCAACGTGAACAGGTTGTCGCGCATGCGCGCTGGATCTGAGTCCGCGACGTAAATGATCCCGTCAACGCCGTTTAGGATGATCTTCCGGCTCATTGCATACATGTCCTGGCCGGGAACGGTATACAGGTTGAACTTCGGAGTGAGGTTTTTGATCTTCCCAACTTCGAACTGCATGAAGTCAAAAAAGATCGTCCGATCCTCCTTCGTCTTGAGATTCAAGATGTCGCTCCGGAGGGACGGATCGATATTCGCATGAGCCCATTCGAGATTCGTCGTTTTCCCCGAGAATCCCGGCCCGTAGTAGACGATCTTCAAATCTATCTGATTTAGACCGTAATTGATAAACACGGCAGCCCCCCCTGTGTTCCCACTCTATTCTGTCTTCCCACTCATTTCTTTCCGAAGAGCACAGAATCGAGTCGCGACGAGAGTTCGTCTTGAAATCCGTCCGATTCTACCTCTTTCTTTGCAATTTCAACCATCTCATCCCCAGCTTCCGACTCCTGGTAGAGTGCGGTGTGGAGTTGCTCAATGATCTTGCTGAGCAGCACTCGCACCATTCCGACCGTGGTGTTCTCGGCAAACACGACGGCCAGCAGGAAGTTGTCGTCCAAAGGGCTCACATAAAAGCCGCGACTCTTTCCTTCGAGGAATTGTGATTGAAATTTCCCTTGTTCGCCGCAAAGTCTGGCGATTTCTCCGGTCGCGGCAAGATTTCCGGCAGCAAGAGCTGAGAGAAGCCCGGCGCTGCTGCCGTCCATGGTGCCGCAGTGAGAAACGAGCATGCCGCTCGCATCGGCAAGAACGATGGCCGGGCACTTCGTCTTCTGATAGAAGCTACGAAGGACGCCCCCTGCATCTTCAAATTGCTTTCGGGAAAGGAAAACCTTTTTGGTCCCGTCTGCGAGAAGCTCCGCCATGCACCCACTCTTATTTATCCCGCTGCCTAGTCCACGCGCGGGTACCTTGCCCACTCCAGGGGTAGAGGATTCCAATACCGCAGAAAGCTCCGCCCAGCCGTGATCCGAAAATAACGCTTCTCCTATAGATGTTTAGAAATTCAGATCGACTCAGCGGATCTTTTCCACTCGACGAGGAATCTAACAATCAGTCGCTTGCAAGTAGGTAAAAGATGTCCAGAGTTTTAATTGTCGACAATCACGATAGGTTTCTCTCGGGTCTCACCCAAACCCTTAAAAAGGTCGGGATGGAAGTTCTCGAGGCGCCTTGCGTGGTCTCCGGTCTCGAATATGCCAAGCGGCACACGCCCGATCTGCTCGTTACCGCAGAAGAGTTCCACGGCTTGGATGTGATAGATTTCCTGGAATGTCGGCGTGCGGATACGATGATTACCGACATTCCGACGCTTGTTATCAGCCCAAACGCAAGGCGGAAGCTCGAGTGTTTCAAGCTCGGGTGTGATGATTTCATCACCCTTCCCGCCGACGATGCCGAGATCTTCTTCCGAATCTGCGCCATCCTCCGACGTGTCAGCTCACGCGGACTAAGCGGGCAGTTCAGCGATGTGAGTCTGGTTGATCTCATACAGATGCTGACCTCCGCAAAGCGGAATGGCGTTCTGGAAGTGGAATTCTCCAACATCAGCGGAGTTCTCTACTTTCAGGAGGGGCAGCTCTGCCACGCGGTCGTGGGCGATCTCATTGGAGAGGATGCTCTCCTTGATGCCATCCGGCATTCACAGAAAGGTGGGACGTTCAGCTTCTCAGTAGAAGAGAACCTTGACACTGAAGTCACGATCCAGAAGCGAACAGACCATCTCCTCCTCTTCCTTGCAAACACGCTCGACGAGGAAAAGGGGAAATAGCAGTCAACGATTCTGTTCTGTTACTCGGGCAGCAGTTCCGAGAGTTCGGCAATTCCCGAATCCAAGATTCTCGCTCGCGAATCGACGATTGAGTAGTCCCTTTTTGCTGACGCAAGTGCTCCGCTCGGCATACGAGTGACCGCCGCTTTAAGCGTCAAAAAACGAGATGGGGCCGACGCCGACAACACCGGGCGAAGGAACTCCGGAGTTTCCTGTAAATCCGCTTCGAGACAAGGAGATCGCACCGAGATCTTGTTCGACGGAAATGGTTCCAACAAGCGCAAAGATATCGGTATCGAAGTTCTTTTCGAAGAGGCTGAGCGTGCCTCGATTATTAAGGGCGTTTAGTTGCACTCGGCACTTACCACTCGTCTCGAGCACCCCGTTTAGCGAAGAGAGCTCCTGTTCCGAAGCTCCGAGGTCGTTTCGTTCCAGAGAGAAGAAGTTTCCACCGAGCCGACGTCCCTGAACGAGCTCATCGAACTCTAAGCTCGAGGGCAGCGCAACCGATGCGCGGCTGAAGTCCACTCTCGAGAGCCCAACAAACTCAGTGAGATATCGTTGGGCGGATGCTGATTGAAAATTTGCGGAAAGGAAGGTGAGCAGAAACAGGACAGCGATGAATCTAAGCGCGGGCAAACATTTCAGGGTACTCCTCCGATAGAGATACGAAAACCCGCTCACCATCCGAGATTTCGAGTCGCACAGTCTAGCGGGAACCGCGCTAGCCGGAACCAGTCAAGCCGCAACACTCCCCCCCGCAGTGAGTTGAGGTGGTAAACGTCCGGGCGAAATCTCGTGAATGTCCACATACTGCGGACCCCCGAGCAACGCTTACGGAATCTTGTACAGCTCGATGCTTTTGCCTTCGACGAGAATGCAGCGGTCTTCCTCGAGACCCTTCAAGGCACGAGTAACCATCTCTCGCGATGTTCCGGCAAGGGACGCCAAGTCCTGGTGGGTAGGACGATCATCAATGACGAAAATCTCCTTTCCGTCCCTCATCTCGCTGCGGGCAATCTTCTTCAACGTCCGCGCGACGCGGCGGTAAACATCATACAGCGCCAGATCACCGATCTTCCCCGTGGCCTGCCGCAGACGGAGCGCCATCTCCCGTAACATGACTCTCGCGAGACCGGGGTATTGCACGAGATGCTTCTCGAAGTCTTCGACCTGAAGTTCAAAGATTCTGCACTCCGACACGGAGACAACATTTGCCGATCGCTCCTGCCCGGTGAGAACCGCAATTTCACCGAAGAAATCGCCATCATGAAGAGTCGCCACTACGACTTCCTTTCCATCGCGGGATACGAGATTCACCTTCACCTTTCCCTCGGCGATGAACATCATGCACGGGTCTTTGTCGTCCGCGAGCACAATATAACTCCCTTTTTCGACGTGCCGATCTTTCAGCACGCGGCTCAAATGCTCGAGCTCGACTGCGGGAAGCTCACTAAGGAGAGGGATCTTCTGTAAATCATTAACGGAGATCATAGGCACAGCAATGATGGATACCGTGATGGTGAATACAAGGTCGATGAGTCCTTAACACATCCCCTACTCGGCTGCAGCAGCTTCCCGAGGGTCCTTTTAAACTATCCGCAACGCGAACAGAAACTCCTCTGTCGACTGAGAAAATCTCTCATCCCCGAGGTTGGAACCTCCCACTCCGAGGGAGGAGTCTCTGCGTCGCGGTCCATTAGCCGGTCCGGAATTCCTGAAGGAAGCTTGGAAAAGGGTGGTTTGGGGTCGAACCACGACTCGGAACCCGTCTCATACCCTAATAAGTTCTGCCGAACGTATATCCGTTCACCTTCTCGCCAGAACATCCAAACAAATTGAAAGGCCGACGAGATCATCGCCGCCTTATGGTTTTCGCCGCGAAGCAGCTCCTCAGCAGCAGAAAGCCAATGCGCTTCGTAGTCTTCGCGATTCCAAACGTGGAGGGATGCGAGAAACTGCTCGGAGAACTCCCCGAGAACAATCCGACCCCGCAGAGCAGGAACACCGCCGTCCTGGAGCTCGGGTTTCTCACGAATGAATTGGATGTCGAACAACTCTTGCTCCTGGGAAAAATTGGACGGAGACGTGGACGAAAGATCCTATCTCCAGCAGGAAACAACAGGCGCTTTTAATTGCCGCTGGCCGCGACGAGCTTATCCTGAATCTGTTTTAGGAGTCCGATATTATCCGAATGTCCGGTCATTCGCGCGGTGATCATTCCTCTCAACGGACGACCGATTAAGAAAAGATCACCGAGAATATCCAGAATTTTGTGCCGCACCAGTTCGTCCGGATAACGAAGTTCCGTATTCACGACGCCCTCGGAACCGATGAGGATGAAATTATCGAGCCGGCCGCCCGCGGCAAGACCAGCTCGCTGCATTCGCTCTACATCTCTCATAAAGCCGAACGTGCGGGCTCCTGATATCTCCTTCCGGAAGCTCTCCGCGCCGGTGTAATGGAACTCATAATGCTGACGGCCGACCGGTTGACCATATTGGAGCTCGTACCTGACGATGAGCGATGCCTGAGAGCCCGCAGGAAGCGGTTCGATAACGATCTCTTCTCTGACCCCGTCTTTTTCAGAAGCCACTTGGCGGAGCACTTCAGGAACTTCGATTTCGAACCAATCGCCGCCCTGCTCCTCGATTCCGATGCTTTCGATGACCGAGCAAAACTCCTGCGCCGATCCGTCAAAGATGGGAATCTCCCCATTACATTTAACCAGGAGATTCGAAATCCGATAGGTGTGAAACGCCGACAGGAGATGCTCAATCGTCATCGCATGCGTAAACCCGTCTCTCACCGTCGTAGCGAGATTCGTAGACTGGACATAATCGACGAACCCCGGAACGGAACGGCTGTCGCCCATTTGTGCAAAATGGATTCCGGAATTTGCTGGAAGCGGCTCGAGCACCAGACCGCTTTTCCGGCCAGAATGGAGGCACTGCCCGTAGAGCACCGTGCTTCTCTTGAGCGATCTCTGTCCGAGATTTTTTCCTGCCCACACTCGGCCAAAGGCGCCGGGGTGGCGAAGCAACGGACCGTCATCCTGACGGGTGGCGACCTGCATCACACTGAAGTGACTGTCCAGGGCGCGCGAGAGCGACAGGAGAACGTTATCGATGCCGAGCGGCTTCTCGATGAAATCAAACGCACCGCGCTTTGTGGCTTCGAGCGCGTTTGAAATCGTCGCATGGCCAGAAATCATGATGACTTCGGTCGACGGAGACAGTTTCTTGATTTGCTGAAGTGTTTCGATCCCGTCCGAACCCGGCATCCAAATATCAAGGAAGACGACCTTCGGGGAGAACTTCTCCACAAGAAGGAGTGCTTCCCGGCCATTACTCGCCGTCACGACGCTGAACCCCTCGTCTTCCAGAACCCCCTTCAGACTTGAACAAATGCTCTCTTCATCGTCTACGACGAGAACCGGAGATTCGAACGCCGATTCACGGACCGGTGATTCCCCGGAAGCTACTGTGGACTGTGCCAAGGCCATACGAACTCCTTTCTATATTCCCGCGAATCCGCGCATTTCTGCATCCAGCACAATTGTCTGTGCGCGGTCCGGTCCGACTGAAAAGCCAGAGAGTGGGGTTTCAGTCAGTTCTTCAATTCTCTTCAAGAAATTTTTTGCAGCGACTGGCAAGTCATTCAAAGTCCGGACGTCACTTAGATCTTCGGTCCAACCCGGAAGCTCCTCATACTCGACCTCGACCTTGCCCATCTCGTCAGCCGACACCGGCACGTCATCAAGCACACGACCACCGAGTTTATATTTCACCCCGATCTTGAGGGTCTCGACGCCGCTCAGAACATCGAGCTTGGTGACAAACACAGAGCTGATCCCGTTTACTCGCACGGCGCGCCGAGCGCTCACGGCATCGAACCAACCACAACGACGAGGCCGGCCCGTTACCGTGCCGAACTCATGTCCTCGCTTCCGCATACGCTCGCCTTCAGAACCCTCGTCTTCGGTCGGGAATGGTCCGCCTCCGACTCGAGTGCAATAGGCTTTGCAAATTCCGACCACCGAATCCACGTGGCTTGGGCCGAAGCCAGCGCTCACGCAAGCAAAGCCCGCCAACGTATGGGACGACGTCACGAACGGGTAGGTCCCGTGCAGCACGTCGAGAAGTGATGCTTGGGCGCCTTCGAATACGACGAACTCCTTCTTCTTGATTGCCGCGTTCACTTCCAGGCTCACATTGGCCTTGTACGGCTTTAATCGCTCGGCGACACTGAGAAGGTCGCGAAGAAGCTCTTCACATGAAAACTGCTCACTCGCCTGTAACACGGAGCGCAGATATTGGTTCTTTTGCTCGACGTTTCGCTGAAGCTTGGTTTTGAGGGTCTTTTCGTCGAAAAGGTCGGCCAATCGAATACCGTAACGAGACACGGCATCCTCGTATGCCGGGCCGATTCCCCTCCCCGTGGTTCCTATTTTGCTGTCTCCGAGAAGCGACTCTCGAGCTTGGTCGATGGAGATGTGGTACGGCAGGACGAGGTTTACTTCGCCCGCAACCCCCAAACGTTTTGGAGTAACCTTGATTCCGAGGTCATGCAGCGTGTCGATCTCCCCGATGAGTGAATGCGGGTCCACGACAACTCCCCCGGCGAGGAGGCAGCGGGTGTCCTCACGGAGCATTCCGGAAGGAATGAGACGGAGAGCGAATTTTTGTCCTCCAGCAACGACGGTGTGTCCGGCGTTATTTCCGCCTTGAAAGCGGACGACGAGGCTGGCTTTCTCAGTGAGGTAATCGACGACCTTCCCCTTCCCCTCATCTCCCCACTGAACACCGACTATGATGACAACTGGCATACGTTCCTTTCGAGATCGTCCGTTAAACCCAAAGCTCGTGCTTTTCACACAGCGACGCGACGGCGCATCCTACGAACGAACGCCGGTCAGGAAAAGCAAAATTGCTCACACAGAAATCCGCCGCAAAGATGCGATAAATGAGGAAAAAAATCAATTATCCCCCGGAATTGATTGAAATACCGCGGCCGGCCAGAAAATAACTGAAAGATTTGAGGGATGCAGAAGCAGGGCCCGATCGCAATGAGCGAACTCACGGCGAGGTCTTGCCTCGAGGACTCACAGAGAGGCTCCGGCAAGAGAACTCGCCGTTACCCCTTTGAGGTAACTCGGTTCTCGTCGAGCTGCTCGTCGGAATAACCTTCCGCGACCTTTTGGTTGATCTGCACGTAATCGGACCATTGGTCAGGAACGTCATCGTCTTCGAAAATCGCCTCTACCGGGCACTCTGGCTCGCACGCACCACAGTGAATGCACTCATCCGGATGAATGACGAGCATGCCGGGATCACCTGGTTTTGCGGGCTCCTTACCGACCTTTTGGTTCAGCTCCGTGGACGGATGATTGTAGAAGCAATCAACCGGACAGACCTCCACGCAGGAACGATCCTTTGTTCCGATGCATGGCTCTGTGATTACGTACGTCATACCAACGAACTCTCCCGAGAAAAAAATGCCTTGAGGGCTAAAAGCCCCCTCGGCAAGAAAATTTAGGCCCGAGCCGGAATCGAACCGGCGGTGGAGGTTTTGCAGACCTCTGCCTTACCGCTTGGCGATCGGGCCGTAGAGGTAAGCGGTTTAACGCCCACAGTAACCGCCGTCAAGATGACTATATGAGAGATAAATCCCCGTGAGTTCAGGGAGATTTCCCAAAGCTAGAGTTTTTCCGCCCTCCGGCCGACGAATTCCCTCAGGGCAAAACAAGGCGGAGGTCGCGTGATTTCAATTAATCCGAAGGATAAAATTCCCGTTTTCGCATCGCACTCGGAAGACTACGGAGCCGAATTTTTTCCACTGTTCTTAAGCCGAACAAATCAAAAAAAGCGTGCCTCTGCCGTGTTCGAGAAATTGTTGCCGAGGCCTGATATCGCCAAACAAACGCGCCCTCAACTCGCCGTAGACGGCGGTGCGGGTGGCGGTGCCATGCTTCCCGATCTTTGTCGCCGATATCAAAAAGTGCGCGCGATCGAGCCGAACCACACGCTTGGCGCAATGATCAAGAAAGATTTTCCAGAAGTTGAATTGATGTTGAAGACAATCATGGACACCAACATCGAGAAAGAGTGCGCGGATCTTTTGCTTCTCTCTCACATTCTCTACTACATCGAAAAAAATGAGTGGGAAGGCAATCTCCGCCACGGACTTGAGTGGGTAAAGCCCGGCGCTCAAGCGATCGTCGTCTTACAGAATAGAAACAGTAGTTATCAACGAATGATCGGACAGCTCTTTGGCACCGATTTGTCATATGACATGCAGCCTGTGGTCTGGGGACTGGCCGACAAGGAACCGTCGCTCGATGTTCAGTTCGTCTCGGACGATGCCTATGTCGAAAGCTCAGATCCGCTGGAAATGACCAAGATCGCGGTATTTATGGCGAATCTGGTGCCTCCGGAACATCTCTCAAAAGCAAAGCTCCCGACGTGGGGCGAGCTCCAGGAATGGGTGACGAAAAATTATCCTCCGGGAGCAAACGGGAAGATGCGAATGTCCTGCCGGCAGGATGTCGCAGTAATTTCGAAACATTGAGCCTTTAGGGGAATGCTCTGCAGCAGCTTCAAACAAGTTTCTAACGAGCTCCCCAATTGAATTCCCTCGCCAGTTCATAGTAGGGAGAGAAATCCTCTCCCGCTCTCTTGATTATCGAAGCCCGTGCTTCAACATAGTCCGTGTAGATTTATCTCATTTCAATAGAAACAGCGGTTTCTGACCGATGGTTCTCGGGGCGATCACTGGAATCGGCAGCCCGCCGCTCCCGTGGTCGCCTCACCAATTCACCTCGGGGCTGCCTACTCCAACCACTGAAGGGGGTTCACGTGCTTTTCGATCTCTCGGAACGGATCCCGGTCTTCGACTCGGACTCCGACGATTACGGGAACGAGTGGTTCCCGTTGTTCTTGCGGCTCACGACGCAGAAGTTGCGCGCCGCCCGCGTGCTGGACCGCGTGCTGCCGCCGGCCGGCATGGGCCTCGACGAACGCCCGGGCCTCGTGATCGACGGCGGGGCCGGCGGCGGCGCGATGCTCGAGACGCTGATCGCCCGCTACCGCCAAGTCTGGGCCATCGAACCGAGCAACTCTCTGGGCGACGTCCTGACGGGGAAGTTCCCGGACGTGAAGCTCATCCGCAAAATCCTGCTGGAGGCCGGCATCGACACGGACAGCGCCGACGGGTTCTTGCTCTCCCACATCTTCTACTACATCGCCCGGAAGCTCTGGCCGGCGAACCTGAAGTGCGCCTTGTCGTGGCTGCGGAAGGGCGGCCGGGGCGTGGTCGTGCTCCAGAACCGGAACAGCAGCTACCAGCGGATGATCGCGGAGCTGCTCGCCCCGGACCTCGCGTTCGACATCCAGCCGCTTCTCTGGGGCGCTGCCGACGCGGATCGTTCGCTCGACCTGCAGATCATCTCCGACGACGCACACGTGGAGAGCGCTGATCTGTGGGAGATGGCGAAGGTCGCCGTCTTCATGGCGAACCTCGTCCCGGCCGAACAGCTCCGCGCGGTCCGCCTGCCCACGTGGGGCGAGCTGCACGGCTGGATCGAGCGGAACTTCCCGAAGGGCGCGAACGGGACCTACCGGATGTCCTGCCGGCAGGACTTCGGCGTCTTCACCAAGATCTGACCCAAGGAGAAAAACCCCCAACTCACATACAGCGCGCGGCATGTACCTCGGCCGCAAGCCAAGGTTCCGCGTCGCGCCGCTGTATTCTGTTTGAACTTTTCACACAGTTTTCGTCCGCTCTTTCTTTCTCGCTAATCGACTAGAATCTACAGAATCCTCTTCGAGAGATCCGTCCGCTTTCTCGAAAGGATTCTGGCTCATCTGAATTCTAAGGTTCGATTCCAACCCATCCACGCCCAGGAGAGAAAGAGAGAGAGGTGTCCTTTGACCCCGGTTCCTGGTTTGGAGGAGCTGATTCAATTGCTCCTTCCACACTACGCGGCACTGCCGCTATCGGCCCGGCACCTCGCCGCGGCCGACGACATGATGTACGGAATGCCCGAAGTAACAGCCGAACTGCGGGCAAGAAACCGCACCGGCGGGATCCGGTTCGCCGACGTGCTTCCAGCAACGTTCGGCGGCTGCAACCTCGCGATCGTGGGCGGGACCAAGCTCGGGGAGCGCGATGCGCATCTTGATCCGCTCTACGCGTTCAACCGCCGTTTCGCCGAGATCGCCGCGAACGAGCAGCGGCCCGACGGCGAACGCGGCTGGTCGTTCTGCACCGGTGCTGGTCCGGGCCTCGCGATGAAAGGGCCGCTCGCCTGTCTCTGGAAGGCGCGGCAGGGAGTGTCCGCCTCCAAGTCCCTCTGCATCGGCGTCACCTCATCGCTGAAGGGTGAACTGCCGCACCAGTTCATCGACGCCAAGGCAAAGGTCCGGCCGCAGCCAAACACGTTCATTCGTGAGGCGATGATCGGGTGCATCGGCTGGGATGGGGTGATCGCCTATCCCGGCTACTGGGGGACGTACTACGAGGTGTCTGCGGCGGGCTTCGAGGAGTACTGCGCCGGGCGGGACGTCCTGTCCTCGATCGCTCGGCGAGACGACTTCAAGCTCGACGTCAAGCTTCGTTCTGCCTATCCGGGACCGATCATCCTCATCGACCGCGAAGTCCCCGGTTCGCACGACCCGAGCAAGCCTACGCCTCGCTACTGGGATCCCCTCCGGACCCTCTACGAGAACGCAGGCGCGATCGGCGTGCAGAAGTCGGCGGGGGTGGCAATGCACATCGTCCTCGACACCGACCCGCACGGTCCGGAGAAAGTGGCGGGCTTCATCCGCGATCACCTCGTGGAACGGCGCGGCATGGCGATGACAGACTCGCTCGAGAACGGTGGCTGAAAAAGAAAGGAGAGAGACGCGCGAACCAAGCGCGGTCGAGGGGGTTTTGGTAGCGAGCCAGAACCCTTTCGATCTTTCTCTTGTTCATCGGTGAATACGAAAGACCGGTAAGAATCGGCGGCAGAGCATAGATGGCCGCCCGTCCTTACCGGAGAGAAGCAAAAAAGCGCTCACCTGCGAGCTGGTTCTAACAGAAGGAGACCCTACCGTGTGCAGCCTGGACGGACGCGCGTCTGCGTTCATTCAAAGTCGAAACCGCGTGAAGAGATTTGAGCTGAAGCTCAGGCTCACGCACTACCGCGAGATGCTCCTCGCACTCTACTTCAAACAGGTGTTCACCGTTGACAAGGCTCGCCTCGAGCAGCTCGGAACACCAAAACCCGATCGGAAGTCAAAGCTCGAGCATTGGAAGGATGCGTTCCGGACGTTCCTCGAGCTGGCATGCGGACATCCCGTGATCGCGGGCTTCGGCTCCGCGAGGGACTCGGTCCTGAAGCAGCCCGAGACCGCTGACTGTCAGGAGATCACTCGGCTCGTCGGCAAGCTCAGCTACGCGCTCGGCATCGGTCTGATGACCGGCCAGTTCCATCGGGGCTGGATGTGGTCCTGCCTGAACGCGTGGTTGATCGAGCGGAAGGGGTTCCTCGATGCGGCGGGTCCAGCCGCGCGCGACGGCGTCTTCATCGGCGGCGTGCCGCTGATGGAGCCCGACTTCGCCGAAGGCACGCCGAACGGCCCAACCGCGGAGCAGATCGCACTCTTGCGGCTCATCGACGCGAAATCTCCTCCGTTCGCCTTCTTCGAGGCGAGAACGCCGGCGATCATGACCGCCTGTGAAACGCTCGTCTGCATGTACGGGCCGGATGGATGGGGAACCGCAGAAGAACTGACGCGGGATGGACTGAGCGGACAGCACCGCGACGTGTCGTTAACCGTGTGGACAGGACGCCCATCGACCGCCATGCGGAAGATCGTTCTCCTCGATTGCAAGCTCCCCTGCGGCATCTGGTCTTACGACTGGATGCGCGTCAAAGGCGCAAGCAACATGAGGCTCACGACGACGTCGGCAAGTGATTGGGAGGATGTGCATGTCATTCGCGTCGGGAACCCCGACACGGACGGCGGCATTCTCGCGAATCTCCCAAACTCGCCGGTGAAAGTCTGCTGGTTCCCAGACGCGTTTGAAGCCGCCGCGTTCATCGTGGATCTCGCCCTCGGTGTCCACGAATCGCTGCGACTAGCCTACATCGGAATGCTGGGTGGAGAAACGGCCGGATCTTGAACCTCGAAAGGAGGAACGCATGTCCGGGACCCGAAGCGGAAGGTTGAAACAACGGTGTTTCTTCTCTCCGGTTTGGGTCTCGGCCTGAGTGGCTCTCAACGGAAGTCTTCAAAGCTGATTCACAGAAATCCAAAACAAATGACCCAAGTCGGCGATCGCCGAAATCGTTTGGCACAGAAATCTTAGTTCAATTTTTCACGCAAAACTTTGGCGTAGGGCCGGAAGGACTCTCGTTGGGGAACGAGAACCTTCCGACCTGTCCGCCCCGTTCCCCGGGTTTCGGCGGCCGATCAGGGAACGAGAAGCGCGAACACCTCGTGCTCGGTGTTCTGCCACGCCGTGTCGATGTAGCTGTCCACCGGCTCGATCGTGTAGCCGAGTTCCAGCGCCACGGGCCGCGGGTCGTTGGGGCCGTTCTTGGGGCCGGCGATGCCGCTGTACGCCATCAGGATCGGTCCGCCCTGCACCACCCAGCACTTCGCCTCGGTCAGGAACCGCCGGTTGAGTTCGACCATGTCGTGGTCGAGGCCCATCAGTCCTTTCTGCGACTCGTAGAACGGCTGGTTGAAGACGCCGCCGCCGAACCGGCGCACCGGCGTGCCGAGCGCGGTGAAGAGGTCGCTGGTGACGACGCGGACTTTGCCCTGCACCCCGTGCCGGTGGACGTTGTAGAGGGCGCAGGCGCAGGCCGCTTCGTCCATATCGAGCGCGACGACCTCGCCAATGCCGGCGTTCGCCGCCTCGATTGCGATGTAGGCCGTGCCGGTGCCCACTTCGACGAGCGAGCCGAGTCGCGAGAAGCGCGGCGAGCGCATCGCGAGGCCCATCAACTTCGACGTGAACCCGATCTTGGGGCTGAACACGTTGAACCCCTCCCAGAGGCGGAGGCCGTTCAGTTCGACCCAGCGGGGCTGTTCCGCCCGCTGTGCGACGAGGTACGCGTCGCGTTCGTCGACACCTGGTTGCGTTACCGACATTCTGTCTACCCTCCCGATTGTTAGGATCGAAGCCCGATAGTGTCTTGCAGCGCAGGAAAGCGCGCATATCCGGACCCCGCGAGCGCGAGATTGGCGAATGCCAGAAAGCTCGAGCCCGCGGGATCCGAAAAACGCGCGAAGAAATACCTTTGCAAAAGAAGAATCCTTCCTTGCCCGTATGGAGAAAAAAGAAATGAACAACTCGCCGCGAGAATGCGGAGTGAGAGAAATGGACGGTGCGGTCTATAGCAGCCGAATTCTGAAACTTCAATTTTGAAAGACGATCTTGGTGTTAGGATCGTGCGAGGTTGCGCTTCGCCGGGTCTAAAATCTTACGCAATTCTAACGACTCATTTCAATTTTTGAACGATTGCTTCGCTTCGTGGAGCACGTGACGCTTCTGTGCTAAAAGCGTCCACCGCATGTAGTTCCTTCTCCTCTTCTTGCTCGGTCACAGCTGCGATCTCCCATCTTCGGCGCTCCTCCGATGGAGTCTTGAACTGGGAGTGTCGTGTCAATTTTCGGTTTTAATTCTTCACTCGATTGATTCGGCTCCTTTTGCGGAGCTGTTTCCTTTCAGCTCATCGAAAGGAGTCGACATCACCCTTTTGTGGAGAAAATTCGTGCGTCCAAAAGATATCCTCGCAAACGTCATCCTCTGGCCGGGGCTGATCGTGCTGATGGCGGGCCTCGTGGTCCTGCTGGGAGTTTCCGCGGAGCAATACCTCGAGATCCCGAACACGGCCGCTCGAGTAGCAAACGAAGCGAGCGCGCACTATCAGCTTGACTACTTCAGCCCTCTCGGTCTCCAGCACGGCCGCGCAACGATGCAAGCGCTCTTCGTCATCGGCACCATGGTGTTGTTCGTGCCGCTTCTTCTCGCCGGACCGTTCGAGCCGGGCGGCGAACTCGACACCATGAACCGATTCCTACTGGAGATTCAGAAGTTCCTCTTCGTGAGCACGCTGCTTGCCTACCTCCCGTTTCCGCTCGCCGCGATGATCGTCATCCGCCTGTCGGTCTCTTGGGGAATGTTCCGGTGGCTCAAGCACCTGAAGCTCCTCCCCGACTGGTTGAGATGGCGGCACCTCGTGTCTCCGGCAATGTTCGGGGCAGCACTGGCCGGCAGCCGCGGGCCCCTCGTCACTGCCTTTTTCGGGCTCGAGTACCTCGCCATCGGCTATGCCCTTCAGGGCTATCCGGCGGTGGGTTGCATCCTGCTCGCGCTCGGAGGGATGTTTCTGACGAGCTTCTCGATTCAGGGACTGCGGACGATGTGGAGCGCGCGGAAACCGATCCACAACTTCCTCGGCTGGGCCGTGCTCAACGTCGCCTTCACCTTGGTTCCGCTCGCCGTCGCCGGCATGTTGTACTACAGCCTGTTCCGGCCGATTCCCGCCGTCTGAGGGCCATCAACAGCAAAGGAGAAATATTTCGCTGGGCCGGACTCGCGCAACGCGCAGAAAGTCCGGCCAGGCGTGAAGGGAGTGTTGACACGACCCTTCCTTCACGTTTGACGTCCGCCGTACGATCTTTCCACCAAGTCGCGTGACGCAACTCTCTGACGCACTCTTCTCTGAGAGGCCGCCCTGCTGGGGAGACCTCTAGACACCGGAGAAAATTCTGCTCGTAGGCAACGTGCAGATTTCTTGCTCCAGCGAGAAGTCACAAAACCATCTTTCGACCCGCGCAGCCTGCAATCACGATGCGCTTGGACTCCTGTTTAGCGAATGTTTCGGAAAATCAGCAGCTCTTGATTCGCAAAAAACTTGGGAGGCAGCTCCGCCACCAGCTGGTCGAGCGTCGACCAGTCCGGAACTTTGCCGTCGGGGAACTGAGAGGCGTCGCGATCGAGAATCCAGTAGCGGATCAGCTTGGCGCGTGCATCCTCGTCCAGCAGCCGGGAGAACCCTACCTCCCGGCGATCGAGCAGCTCGACGCGGCCGCCCGCTGTGACGGTCTCGATGAAGTGATTCAGCTCGCCGAATTTCGGCGCGCCGAGCCTCTCGAGGATGACGCTTCCCGTGCTGCGATCATTCCGCATCACGACGAATGCCAGCCCTCCCTTCTTCGTCCAGCCGAGCGCCCGCTCGAACACCTTCGGCCACAGCTCCTCCCTGAAGAGGTAGAGCACGTGGACCAGGAAGGTCATGTCGTGCGGCAGACGTGGAGTGACGCTGAGGAGGTCGTCGCCACGATACACTTTGTCCACGAGGGTGATGTTGTCCTCGAACTGTTCCGCTCCGCACTCCCTCCCGAGGAAGGCGGAGACGAGGTCATCGCCGAAGAGCATGTCGCGAATCGCACGAAGCACGCGACCGGCACCGGCGAGAAGTTCGATAACGCGGAACTGTCCCTTCAGGTGGGTGAAGTCCATTCGCAGCTCGCGAACGACGTCACGCAGAAGCTCGATGAGCAGGTTCTCTTCGAGGAACTTACGTTGGTAGTGAAGCGTAAGATCTTCGTAGTCTCCGCGGTCGAAGAAGCTGCGGTTCCTCGCAATGCCCCACTTCGGTTCGAGCACGGCCGGTACGTCGCCCATGTTTTTCCTTTCGTTCCAGAACGCTTGTTGTCTTTGGGATTGGCATCTCAGAGAATGGGCGTATTGAGAGTGGAGAAGTACGGGGCCTGCGCAAGCGAATACTTGAGCGCGTGCTCCTCCGGATGTGGGAACTCGAAGTAGAAGAAAGCAACGTTTCCGCTGTTTGCGAACGGCGTGCTTTCAGGCTGAGAACGAACAACTTTAGAAAAAATGACTGGCGATTTTCTAAAGTTGTGCCGGAGAACTAGCAATCAAAATCACCCTCTTTTTTTGTTAGTATTCGGTGTGGAATTTGACGCAAGGAACTCTCGCGGATACTCACATAGAGTTCGCTCCGCAGTTCTTTCACCCGCCACCTATATTTGAAATTTTGAATACTGGTGAACCAAACCCGATCGTCTTCAGGATCCGGGCTTGGTCCGCCCTCACCTCCTAACAAGGTTCAGTAATCCGAACTCAGGGGAGTCATTTGTGAACACGACCCGTTCGTCGATTGCAGTAATGATGCTCTGCAATCTCTGGATGGCGCTGTCGATCTCGTGGTACTCGAGCCACGTAAGTGACGCTGCCTTCCAGCTCTCAGCATTCGGCGTGGCGGTTCGTTCCGCTTTTGCCGCCCTCGTCATCTACGTTGCCGGCGGATTTGCGAACTCTCGCCACAGCCTTAAAAACGGCGGCTTCCGCTTCCACTTCGCTTGGACGTCACTTGCCGCCGCGAACCTCTGCTTCCTCTTCGCTTTCCTCTCCGCGAAGCCGGGCCGCACGATGTTCTTGGCCACTCTCTACCCGATGATGACACTGTTTTTCGAGTGGGCGGAGAAGCGGCCGACGAGGAAAGAAGTGGCGTCGTCCCTCTTTTTGCTCGCCCTCGCGATCTTCGGGCTGGCGCTCATCCTGCTCGACGATTTCCGTCTCGACTTCAGCTTGGGGGACGTACTCGCGATCTCGTCGGCGTTTCTCTTCGCGGTCTACATGATCACGGCGAAGCGCCTTCCGGAAGAAGAACGGGACTGCGCGGCCGGTGTTGGTTTTTTCGGAGATGTCATCTTCAGTCTCATCGTGGCGGCGGTACTCTCGCAAGTGCCGATGTCCGGTGAGGAAGCGCGAAAGACGGTGCTCCCGGCCATCGGATGGCTCTCGGTGGTGGTATTCGGCGTCCTCTCCGGAGCCGAGTTCCTCGTGATCAACCGCGCGTTCAAGACCTTGAAATCAAGCGAAGTCAGCATGTTGCACCTCGCGCAACCGGTCCTTGTCGCGGGTATCGAGGTCGTCTTCCTCACGATGAGCCGTCCGGGGGTCTACTTCGGAGGTGCCTGCGTTCTCATCGCGGCGGGTGCGCGTGCGTACTTGGCCGAAAAAGCGGAAGAAACTCCGCGTACTTGAATGGACATCGGGCCCCTCTTTGAAAGGAGGAAGGTGAGGCGGCCCGGTTACCCGCCATTCGACCAACAGCGGACAGCTGTGCTAAGAGGCAAGCACAAGAAAACAGACGAACGCTCTTCTCTCGAATCCGTCAGCTCGGACGTCACACGAGTGCGATTCCGGCTCGTTCTTTTTAAGAATCATTTCGAAAATTGCAATCCAACCTGCCGAGTGCGCGAGGCGCCTCTTACCGACGTCTGCATCCTCATGATGGCATGGCTGGGAATGTTTTGTGGGCGTCCGCTCACATCCGATACATCCGGCGAACTCAGACCGAAGGGACAAACATGTTCAACTGGCTCGACTGGCTGGGGAAGATGCTCTCGCGTCTTCTCCATCTGCCCGGAACGCTGTCCGACACGGACATCCTCCGCGCGCTGAAGAAAGGCTCGATCGGCATCACGCCGTTCGAACCGGCGCTGCTTCAACGCGCCGGATACGCCTTCCGCCTCGGAGGCACGCTGAAGATCCCGCTGCCGGGACAAATTATCAACCCGATGTTCCCCGACGAGGTCGCGCACACGATCGTCAACCTCGAGGATTTGACGAGGAACGGGATGCCCGAAGCCGAGTGGATCGAACTCTTCGCGCCGGAAGCCAAGCTGCGGAAGCACGGCATCACGCGTGACGCGCTCCTCCTCGCGGCTCGCGGCCCGGTTCCGGGTCGTGCGTTCGGTTATCCCCTCTTCCCCGGCGAATTCCTCCTCGGGGCGACGTTGGAGCAGCTCTTCCTCGATCGGAGGCACAAGGCAAAAGCCGATGGACGCTCATCAGCAGCGCGCAAGGGTCTCACGGTGCACCAGACGGCGATGAACCTCTGGCCCGGACACGGCAACCCGACGCCCGCGACGGTCACGCTTGAACTCAGAAACGTCGGTCCCCACGTCCTGATCCTGCAATACGGATATCAGGTCGGGAACTTCGTTTTCGAGCGCCTGCTGAGTGAAGCGTCGGAGACGTACGGCACGAACGGTCGCTACTCCGGTCAGGGCATGCACCCCGGCACTCCGGTCGCACGCGACACCGACATGATCCTACCGGCGTGAACCTGTCAGTGAGGACGGGGGGAAGATACGGCCAGGTTATCCAGGGACGGTTCTACCTGGCCGCCATCTTCCCGTTCTCAACCCTTATCCTTCTCACACAACGTTAGGGCAATCTAACACATTGAATTTTAACACTATTTTCTTTGATTATCGGCGGATGTCTTGATACATCGGCGAACACCAACAGAAAACTCGTTGTCCCGAAAAGGAATCGCATATGTCGAACTGGAATGGATCAAGCTGGAAACTCCGCGAAGTCGGAGAAATGGACAGCATGATGTTTCGTCTCGACGACGAAGCGGAATTCGGGCCGCTTGGAAAAGAATCCACCACCGATGCGTTCATTAGCTCACTCCGAAGCACCGAGAAATTCAGGAAGCCGCTGGTGTCGGTTCTTCAGGAGCTCGTCGACGACACGTCTGTTACAGGACTCCCGATAAACGTCGCCCACGCGAGGAGCAGTTTCAAGTTTAGAAACTCCGAATCGGTACGGTTGATCGTGGATCTTTGGTCGAACAGCAACGAGACCGAACTCCGACAGACGGTGAGCGCAGTTCGAAGCCTCTTCAAACAATTCAAAAACGGTTTCTCGGTCGACACGCTTGCATGCGTATATCCCGCTCCAGAAAATCGCCGAGCATACTCCGCGCTTAGAAACTCAATCATCTTCGGCGAGTCAAGATTCTACGGAATCACTCATGCCCCGAGAATTGAGAACCATGAGTATCGATGTGACGCGATATTAGGCTTGAGATCAGGACTATTCGCCTTCTTATCGACCTAAGCTCCGGATTCAAATCTTACCGTATTCAATACCTAGCCCGTATAAAAAAACTTCCGGAGTGCTGGGCATTCCCGGACTGTTCTCTATTCAGAGATGTCGGTTCCCCCGGGTTAACTGCCAGCACAACGCTTTTTCCCAATCCATCCGACACTTCTCTCATATCTCGACGAAATGAGATTGCCTAAGGGCGGAAATGAAAAAGGGAGAGTTGCCTCCCCCCCTTTGAAAATCTACATCTCAATTTGTCCAGCTAAATTCGCGCTGCGATCGCGTTCGGAAGATGTTTAATCGATATCACTTGAAATTTCGAGCAACGCGACTTCAGCACTTCTCTCCGGAACTGAACAGAGCCGAGCAGCTGCCCATCTCGTGAAATTGTTCCCGACTTCGCAATCTCTTTTCGCTGATGAATCTCCGGGCAGTCGATTTCCGTTATCACCAGTGGATCGCGATCTTCGTTCAGTCCCCACGAGCGTCCGTGCACGAAAAATCCGTGGCACCAGCCGGCGGCATTTAACATCTGCCTCTGCGTTCGTCCGCCGGTAAGGTGAAGCAAACGCTGAATGAGATGATATTCACGTGTGCGTTGCCAGCCTCGATTGAGCATTGCCTCTTTGGCTTCGCGCACCGACGAATATGAAACTTCAATCGAAGGCACTGCGGCGAGCACTTGGAGTAATCGGTGAAACTCGTAAAGTCCTTCCCAGCTTCCTCGCTCAAGCCACTCGGTCAGGATCTCTCCTTCGGTTTCTCTTCCGGCAACCAGTGCGGACCAAACCAAATTTACTCTTTGGTTTGCGTCCAGCTTGTCCTTTAAGCACATCCGCACTGCAATCTCCGATAATGTATCGAACAGAACGGTGCGATGCAGCCGGAGATTTGCGAGTGAACACAAGAGTGACGGAATATTCTCGGCGTTTAATCCTTCCGGCGAGTCGCATGCACTTCGACCGAGCATAATTTCTCCTTCTCGGGAAATATGACCGAATAAGTCCATGGAAACGACACCGTAAAAATCCATGCATCCCAAAAGCGAGATCATCTGGTCCGGCGATAGGCGCGAATCTTCGTCACATATCTCGAACGCTGCAGCGGCAAGATCGGCACCGAACTCTTCACTGGCAGAGCTCGAAGCGACCCGTGGCCGCACGAGCGACCGAATCCAATAATCCACCAATCCTATTCGGTGATTTGCTTGACCGAATGAAGATCCACCTGCTTGAACGCGTAACTGTTTCATGAAAGGTCCTTTCCTTGCCTTGTCAGACTCTGACGACAATCGCCGAAAAATGTTCAAGAAATATAAGATTTCCGATAAGTTTTTCTGTTGCGGCAGATTTCTTGTTAGGAATTCATGAGAACCTCTTCTTAAACTTGGCCTGACCTCACGCGCCTCGTATAAGGAGCAGAACCGAACTATTGGTGACTCGCTTTTTTTCAAACCCCGGAGGCCTGACGAAATGATGCCGTCGAGTAATCTCGCAAAAAAAGAGCACTTCGAATTTGACGCGACGTCGGTAACGCAGGACAGCAAACCGGGAACGCCAAACGTCATCGCCCATGCCGGTGACTCCTCGGGGTCGCTCCCTCGGGAAGGCGGACAAGTCCACAAGGTCGTCGTTATTGAGGACGAACAGGACATCCGCGAGCTCATCGAGTACAATCTTCGTCGAAGAGGGATGGAGGTCCACGGGGCACCGACCGGTGAGGAAGGACTCTCTATCGCCGCCAAGATTCTTCCGGACCTCGTGCTCCTCGATTTGATGCTTCCTGATATCGCTGGGCTTGGTGTCTGCGAGCAGTTGCGAAAGAATCCTGCGACGGCTCGCACACCTATAGTGATTATCAGCGCACGCGGCGAAGAAGCCGATATCGTCGCCGGTCTCGAACGGGGGGCAGACGATTACATTACAAAGCCATTCAGCCCGAAAGTTCTTATCGCACGCGCCAATGCAGTACTGCGCCGAAGAGACCGCGCGCCGGATCCAGAAGGCCAGGCGATAGTCCGGGGGAAAATTACGATCATCCCCGAAAAGAGCGAGGTCCTCATTGGCGGCAGCAAGATAAAACTTACCTTCACGGAATTTCAACTCCTTTTGCTGCTCTCGAAGAAGCCGGGCTGGGTATTTACTCGGTATCAAATCGTCGACCACGTGCGAGGAGAAAACTGCGCCGTCACTGACAGAGCTGTAGATGTTCAGGTGGTGGGTCTCCGGCGAAAACTCGGAGAGTGCGGAACGTATATTGAGACGGTGCGCGGTATTGGATACCGGTTTCGCGAAGATCTCGAGGACACTGAGGTCTAGATTTTTATTCGGCGGAGACTTCTTCGTCCTGCTCCTGGCGCTGTTTCTCTTCCTCTCTCTGCTTTTTTCTACCGAGCCTATCCTCTCGCAACCCAACGATGGTGAGAACCGTCTTTGGACACAATTGAAGATGCTGGCAGACGCTCTTGAATGAGTAGAGATAGAAATCATCGCTACCAAGGAAATAGCGTCGGGCGTCTCGATGCACCTCTCCCCGCTTTCGAAGGTCGTCCATTGCCGTCCGGAGGATCGCACGCATGAGGTTCTTTTCGGATTCGGCAATGTCACGATGAACGTGATCGTCGTGAGCGATAAATATCGCAGTTTCCTCTTTCACAAAGAACCTCCCAAAAAAAACCTTTGAACTATCCTTTTGATGAGCGCCTCTCGAGACGGGCTCAAAATGATTCCTTGACTTTTGTATCGGCGAGGGATCGACTTTTCTTGAATCTCCGAACGAGTTTCGGATGACAATTTCTGAAGGCGAGATTTTGAGAAATCTCAAATGGTTGGCGTGTTCAAATTTGCACGATCGGCGAATTCGCCTCAGTGAGGCAGCACTGGAGGAACTCCGCCTTCTTGGCTGGATTCCTTATTCGTCTCATCTATGAGACGCCGAGCCGTGAGCGCTATCTCGCTGAGAGATATCGGCTTGGACAGACAACGATCGACGCCGAGCTTCAGAAAGCGTTCGATGTCGAAAATGAACGCCTTAGCGCTGAGGAGGATAATCGGAATCCCACCACCGCCCGGCACTCCACGAATCATCGCCACAACTTCTTCGCCTGGCTGACCCGGAATGTCATTTTCGATAATCGCGAGGCGCACCGGCATGTCTCGGATTCTCCGCAAAACTTCCCTATTTGATTGCGCTTCAAGAATTGTAAATCCTTGCCGCTCAAGATAGGTCGAAAGCATTTGGCGACTCGACGAGTCGGAGTCGACGATCAGGATCGCTTCGCCGTTTCCTTGTGGAGGAAGCAGCTCGGCGTTCTCGATATTTTCCGCAGTCAGCTCGGTGCGTGAAAGCTCGCATCCCGGCAACACAATCCAGAACGTCGATCCCATTCCCACTTCCGACTCGAATCCGGCGAGACCACCATTTACTTCAGCAAGCTTCCGGGTGAGCGGCATTCCAAGACCGGTTCCCATCTGCTTGAGAGCGTATTCGTCTTCAACACGCTCGAAGGCCGCAAAAACCTTCTCCTTTTGATCGTCAGGGATTCCGATTCCGTTGTCCTTAACCGATATTTTGACTCGATCTCCGGCATATCGCGTGGCGCTCAGCACGATCGTTCCGCCTTCCGGCGTGTATTTTACAGCGTTCGTCAGGAAGTTGATAATCATCTGCCGAGCATGGCGTTTGTCGCACACCATCCCCATGTTGCCGTCCACATTCTCAAGTATGAGATTATGCTTCTTTTCGACAGCCTGCGAACGCACGACCGTGCTCAAGTCTTCGAGAATTTCCCGAACCGGAATTTCGATCGATTTCGCCGTCACTTTGCCCGCCTCAACCTTCGCATAATCGAGAACATCGTTAACCAAATCGAGAAGGTGGTCACCGCTCGTCTTGATCATCAGGAGAGTTTGTTTCTGCTGTTCCGAGATCTCACCGCAGAGTCCTTCGATCAACAGTTCCACACCATTCAGAATGATCGCCAGCGGTCCACGTATTTCATGACTGAGGTTCGCGAGGAAACCCGTCTTTGCCCGCACACTTTCTTCGCTGGCTCGGCGGAATCGAAGCAGCTCCTCGGTAAATCTGGCGTCGATCAACCGGAGGGCGCCTTGCATGGCAAGGAGTTGCACGAGATCCTCCTGCTTCTCGTTCCGCTTCGAACCATTTTGCAGCTCGACGCGGAGGGCACCAAAAGGGTGTCCGGCGATGAGCATCGGCGCGACGATAACGCCCTCATCGCGGCAATCAAGCGCCGATTCTTGCTGTCTTCCCTCTGCTTGCACCAGCATCGATTGCGTCTCGCACGAACGTGGCACACCTTTCAGGAAAGCTTGTGACCACAAATCTGAGACTTCGTCATACAGCGAGATCTCGACCGCGTTGGCATCGAGCTCACGCTCGGCGACGTCAACGATGCGTTGGAGATGACCCGCGAGCTCTCGGCTGGCCGAGTCCGCTCCACTCACGGAGATTTTTAAGGATTTTGTTTGTGCATTTTTTCCATGGGCCTCGTGCTTTGCTGAGGCCAGCATCGCAACACGGCGATACTGTTGGAAATCGCGAAGCATCATCGACATTACTTCCGGGACATCCCCATCCAACAACGGGCTTCCCATTGTTTTTTCAGCGGAATGCAAATACCGAATGAGCGCACGCTCACGATATATTTGAACGGCGATGACGAACCAGGCTGCTGAAGCGACTCCGGCGAGAAGCGCATAATCCAGGTCGCCCCGGAGAGCTTGCACAACGAGAATGAGCAGGCACAACAGCCCGACGAGCGCGGAACCCGTGCTCAACATGCTATAGAAGCGCTGGCGCTTTTCCACCCGACTCCAATTCTCACTATCCTGATTTCTTCAGGGATTCTCGATTAGGATGTCTGCATCCCGCAAAAGTTTTCGACAGCAAATTTCTCGCTAATGATCCCCGCCCGAATTCTTTTTCACCCGCTTTTCAGAAAGCTTCCGAGCCTGTGAAGCGAGCACCTGGGGAACGTTCTTTGACCGAGACAGATTCACCAAATCCTTATCGGTCAAGAACTTGAACCATTTGAGAGTCACATCGACGGGCATCTTTGGATTGTTACACACCAAGAGTTTCATTGTGTAACCTTTCATCCATTGCGAATTATTCGCCACCGCACGGAGAACGGCTTCGTCGACGTTCGTATTCTTCGCAACATCGCTGACTTCGCCGTCGGAGATTCGAGGATTGTCGAGCACGAAGAGCTGCACCATCCGATTCGGATCACGCAAGAGGCCGATGCGGGCCGCCTTATTACCGAACATCGCGAGCTTGATTCTCTGGGGAATGCTGAGGTCTCTGAGATTGATCTGCGCCTTCTTCTGAAGAGATTGCTCATCCTCTTCATCGTCATCAGGATCGAGGAGAGCTTTGGGGAGCTCAGAGAGGTCAGTATTCGCGAGGAGGGCCTGCCGTTCAGGGCCGTCCTCGAGCCGTTCGAGAGCCAACTTTTCCAAACGTTCAATGTCGGCTTTAAGCATAATCAAGTCTGCGGAGCTCTAGGGGAATCTAAGGCGATTCGATCTCTCCCGAATAGATGACGGTGACGATGCCGGTGGATGCATCTTTTAATCTAAGGCCCCCATCGTTCTCGACGCCGAGCACGATGCCGCTGACCTTGCCCGAGGGAGTTTCGATTTCAACACTCTGCCCCACGGTTCCGGCCCGTTCGTTCCAAATCGGAGCAAAAGCCGCGAATCCCTTGACCACGAAGAGCGAGAGCGTTCGATTGACCGAGGTCATTAAAGCCGCAGCTGCTGCGGGATAAGAGACGGATTTTCCCGCCAGCTCTTCCAGCGAGATTCCGGGAACCTCCTGCGGGAACTCTTGTCGAGTGAGATTCACGCCAATGCCGACGTGGAGCGTCTGACTGCCGGGGGACTGCTTCGATGCGTGTGCGTCAACGAGTATACCCGCGAGCTTCCGCCGTCCGCCCCCTTCCACGGCATCCGCAAGCACGTCGTTCGGCCATTTCAGATACGACTTCACACCAAAGCCTTCCACGAAATCCTGCACGGCGAGTCCGACGGCGAGAGACAAACCGCTCAGTTGCCCGGGCTCTGTTGGGACATGTGTCAGGAAGGTCACGTAGATCCCCTTTGAGTCGGTGGAGATCCAAGGTCGCTGCTTTCTTCCCCTGCCCTTTGACTGCGCAAGTGCGAGAAACGCGGTGCGGCTCGGAAACAAAAATTCCTCTGCTCGATTTCCGGAAGGATGGGCATCCTGAAGGAACAGGCGATAAGGCTGAAGCTCTCGCGTCGAAATTTCTCCGTCCGCAACACCAGCTGAGACATCCATTGTGGAGCTCAGCGATTCGAATCCGAACAACGAGAATGGCGCGTCGCCGGCGCTCCTTCCCGCCATTAACGCTGACTTCACGGAAACGCCAAGCCTCTCAGGAAGAGCTGTGCACGATTCGAGCACGGCGCTTTTTGATGTCTGTGTCATACCCTCACCTCCGATGAGCGCCACGATAGGCGGCGAATCACATTTGTTTGATCAATTTACGGAATCACTTCGACAAGTGCTTTAACCATATCGTTCCCGATAAAATGGACTGCAGCAGTTTCCCCTTTGTGGCGCAGGAAACTAGATAAGCCCTGGGATGAACATCCAGCGCACTTTCTTTCGGTATTCGATATACTCAGGGTCTCTACTGAGATGTCGCTCCTCCGTGAGAGCGCGGAGGATATAGACACAAAGTGCCGCCGTGACATTCATGCCATAACCCTCGCCAAGAAATAGTGCGGAAAGCACCCACACCGATACCTTTCCTGTGTATGCGGGATGCCGAACGAATCGATACGGTCCGTGAGCAACGATTCCGCGATTCGTAAGGTTCGACGCCTTCATAGCAAGGGCGACGCTCGCCCACGTGTAGACGAACCACATGAGCACCACCAGGACAGTGACGAGCTGACGAGTGCCGTCACTCCAGGCCGGCCATGTATCGAAGTAGTTTCGGTCAAAAGGCGAAAAGAAAACCGTGTTAAACGGCGGGTAGCAAATGAGACACACGAACCATCCCAAAAAGGTCGGCTCGACGCTCTTAATGACGTTCCTTAGCCGCGGAACCTCAACGGTGTAGCCGATGGCAAAAATCGAGACGTCGATGAAAATCATCGCGGTGATAAGGGCTTTTGTGATCGCCAGAAACTCGTGAGGTGGGCTGTATAATAAATTCTGAATTTGATTCACGTTCCCGAGCGCCCAGCTCCAGAGCATCGGCAAGAAGAACAGTTTCACTAAATACGACAAGACCGCGACCTTCTTCAGCTCGCGTGAGTAGCCAAAGTCACGGACCTTTCGTCCATTCGAGCCGGCAACAATTCGAATAAATCTTCGGAAAAAGATGCTTCGAAACCAGCTCACCATCAGATGCCAATATTTGTCGTCTTCGGGCGAGGGGCGAGCGACATACCGCAGGAAAAAATAATTCGCGACCAACATATACGAATACAGCGGGTCTGCGACTTGCCGGAAAAAGATCTCGTAATCGCCACCTATGAAATAGAGCCGCTCGAGAAGCGTGCGCAGTGAGGTCCCGACCTTCGGATGCAGAAGATGGATCTGCTCATACCAATTTATAAAAGGCCCGAACTGATCCGGGATCATCCCGAGATGCCGGTAACCAAGATAAATGAGTGAGCATGCCGAGACGCTGAAAGCCCAACGAATCCTTGCCACCAGCTCGCTGCTCGGATTTGGGTTTCTCACGAACCAATAGAATGCTGCGCCTATTGAAAGCAGAGCGGTAAAGAGCAGAAACCCGGATGAATACCAACTACTCGCCTGGACCGAGGGTTGCGTCGTCATCTTAATCGGGCAGATCGCAGTCGAGTGGACTCCATTCTCGTTGGTTTCGAAAACCGCGAATGCCGAGCCTTGAGATCGCAAGGAGGTCTCATCCACATACATCAGCACGTAGGCGTCAGTCGGGTTCTCTCCCATGATCGCTGAGTGGATGTGATTTGGCGGAATGAACTTCGTCGTCACGCCGTTGTATTTCGTCGGCTTCACGATCGACAGCCGCGTCTGATTTCGGAATGTCACCGGTGGAATAGAGCAGCTCACGGCGAGTGGGCTTTCCATGTGATAATAGATCGGTGAAACCTCGACGACGCCAAGCCGATGGTTTTCGATCAGATACGAGACGTGAGTGACTGTTGGGTATGTTCCCGAGATCGGCTGTCCCGGAACATTGTATCTCAGCTGGAACTTCTCTCCTGCCTTCAAGTCGTCTTTTACGCAGATTGCATAGTGACGACCGACGACATCGGTATCGATATAAATTCCCGAGATCGGATCTTTCCCTTGATTCCTAACAATCGTCGAAAAATCTTCATCTTTCGCCGTGATCTGAACATTCAGGCTTATCTCCGTCGCGCTGCCCGAATTCGGGCAAACGAGCAATGACATGACCAAAAGTGTGAGAATGACGATCGAGCACCTCGAAAATAGGTCCGACTTCACACGATTTCTGCACGATTTTGTGGGTTCTCTGTTCATATGAACTCGCATCTTGCTCCATATCTTCCGCTTGAAAAAGCAGAATTTATCGTCTAATGTCCGGCCGTTAGCAGAATGCGTGAAAGGGAGTTTTATAAAGCGCCTGGCCCGTCTTCGCCTTCGGCTTCGACGCGGCAAGCCCGTCAAGTGCAAACCACGGAAACGTGGAACACTGTTCGTGCTTGCCGCGTCGAAGCCGAAGGCGAAGACGGGTGACGAGGAGGAAGCTTATCGAAAGATTCGGCGGATGGCTTCCCGGTTTCACAATCGTTAGAGCTGAACAAACCGAGCCGGTAACGGTTCGACAACAATCAGTTCGTGTGGAGAGGCTCCAAAGTCTAGCTTTTATTAAAGCCTAGCTTTCAGAGTTTTCTCAGTTCCAGCACCGTTTTCTCAGCTCCGGCACCGTTTCTCGGTTCCGGCACCGAGCGGTATCGGACGTTTTACCCGGACGGGTTTCACACAACCGTTCCTTTTTTGGATCGTTCCGGTTTTTCCGAACTGTTTCCCTTTGCCCGCGCCTGCAACTTTAACGATGCGCCGAACTTCTGTTCGCGCTGTTCAGTTTCGTTGGCTCGCGCTTTGAACCCATATACGGTTCTCGGTTGCACCGTGACTGCAGCGCCTCGAGATTAGCGCACACAACGGGAGACAAATCATGTGCGGAATATTTGGATATATCGGATCGGAACGGGACGTCGCCGAAATTGTTCATCGCGGATTGAGAGACCTGGAATACCGCGGCTACGATTCATGGGGAATCGCGGTTGCGCGTGACAATTCCATCACCGTCGCAAAGGACATCGGGAAGCTGAATCTCATCCCTCCCGACCTGGGCTCGGGAACCCTCGCGCTCGGCCACACGCGTTGGGCAACGACCGGCGCTGTCACTCAGCGAAACGCTCATCCTCATGTCGACACGGATCGCCGCTTCGCCTTGGTTCACAACGGCATCGTAGAAAATAACGACGCGCTCCGGCGAGAGCTTGTGGCTGGAGGCTACGAGTTTGCATCCGAGACCGATACCGAAGTTATTGTGAGGTTGATCGAACGGGAGTTCAGGAATGGGGCCGAGACGCTCGCTCGTGCGACCCGCCGAGCGTTTCTCAAGCTCGAAGGGCTAAACGCGATTGCGGCAATTGACTCGCTGAGACACGAGCTCGTTCTCGTCCGAAACGGCTCTCCGCTGGTGCTTGGAGTTCGGGGCGGAGAATATTTCGCGGCATCGGACCTCGGAGCGCTCGCAGGAGAAGTCGATCGCATCCTCCACTTGAGAGACGGAGAGATGGTCTCGATAAGTCGTGACCTGCTGGCGATCTCGGAGTTCCAAACGAAGAAGCGAATCGCGCCCCGCTGGGAAGAACTCACGTGGACGAAAACGGACTCCGATCTCGGCGAATTTGAGCATTACCTGGCGAAGGAGATTGCTGAACAGCCTCGATTATTGCGGAGAATCGCCGAGGAGCCGCCATCCCGTCGAACCGTAATCGCCCAGATGCTGACAGACGCGCACGCGATATGGCTGACGGGATGTGGAACGGCGTACCATGCCTGTCTTCTCGGTTCATATCTCATGGCTGCGTCGGGCAGGCATCGAGCGCGAGCTATGCATGCTCACGAGCTTGAGCATTTCATCAGCACTCTGGGCGAGGGGCACATAGTCGTTTCGATTTCGCAAAGCGGTGAAACAATCGACCTCTTGCAGGCCGTGCGGACAATTCGCGCGACCGCTTCGACCACCGTGGCGCTGGTAAACGTTCCTGGCTCAACTCTAACAAGGATGGTGGATCAAACGCTGCTGTTGAACGCCGGCCCCGAAAAGTCGGTACTCTCCACCAAAGCCTATACGGCGATGGTTGCGAATCTCATCGCACTCTCGGTCGAAGAGGGCCCGAAACTGAAAAATACACTGCATCAGGCGGCCGCGGTCATGGAGGAGATATTAAACGGTGAGGAAGCCGCAAAAATCGACAAGCTCGCAGACAGCCTCATGGGGGTCAGGAGCCTGTTCTGTCTCGGTTCCGGTCCGTTCTCTCCGGTCGCCCTCGAGGCCGCGCTGAAGATCAAGGAAGTTTCGTATATTCACGCCGAAGGTTTTCCCTGCGGCGAGCTGAAACACGGAGTTCTGGCGCTCGTCGAAGAGGGAGTTCCTTGCTTCGTCTTTGTCCCGGAATCGGGAGAGGAACGCGCACGGGCATTGATTAGCGCTCAGGAGATTAGAGCACGGGGCGGCAGAATCATCGGAATCTGCCGAGAGAACCACCAGCTCTTCGATGATCACTTGCGCGTGGATGCGCGAGGAACTGCGTTTTTGCTGGCCAGTATCATTCCGATACAGCTTCTCGCCTACAAGCTGGCTCTCAAGAAAAACCTCGATCCGGATAAGCCGCGAAATTTAGCGAAAAGCGTCACGGTCCGCTGAGTTGAGCCGTTCTTACAGAACGGAAAGCGCGGCGATCAGAATTCGCCGCGCTTTTTACGCAGCCACTTCAGTGGCCTTCGAGCGTTTCGCCCGGACGGAGAGCCGGAGCGCCGACAACTGAAGTATCCCGGCCCCACAAAGCACAAGCGCATACGCGACCCACATGGAGAAGCCGACGCTACGGCCGTCCAGTCCGATCTCCAGGAAAGTTCCCCAAATTACGGACGTAAGCGACAGGGTCGTCGCAACCGCGGCCTCGAGCGAGATAAAAGCCAAGGTGAAAAGGAGCTGACCTCCAAGACCGCAAATTCCGGCAAGGATCGCCCAGGCGACCGTGGTCGACCAAAAACTCCCGGAGGAAGTAAACAGGCTCACCGACTGGATTATCGATTCATGCTCAAGAGCGAGGCTCAGCACCAGGCCCGAAATCATATACGCCAACACGACGAGCACAGGAGAGAACTTCGCAGCGGCGCGGCGCAAGGCCGTAAACGCCGCAGCACTGAGAAGCGCGCCGAAGGCACCGGTGATGACCACAAATTTTGTAAGCGTCGAGTGCTCGTCAACTGCTACAGCCGTCAATCCGGCCAACGAAACGCAGATTCCGAGAATTTGGATAAACCTTAAACGCTCTTTCAGAATATACCAACCAAGCGCGGCCGACATCACGGGCGAGAGATTAAGGAGAACACATGCGTCTCCCACCGAGCTCATTTGAATGTTCCAGAAATAGAAAAACGAGGCGCCGCATCCGGCGAAGCCGCGAAGCCAAAGCGTGAGGGACCTCTTATCGACGAGAATCGGAAGACTCCGAAAGGTAAATGGGAGGAGGACGACGGCACCAATGAGCGATCGATAAAATACTGCCGTCCCGGGGGGAAGCTCACCGGCGGTCTGACGGACACAATAACTCATTCCAGCGAAGGCGAAGGCGGCGGTGAGGGAAACGGTCGTTCCAAAAACGGGATTTTCGAGAAAACTTCGGATAAGAGGACCTCAGGATTTGGAACGCGACTTCAATGTCTCAATGATCCTCACGGCAAGCCCCTCGCCAATCTTACAGCGTATCACGAGCTCTTCCGGGGTTGCTTCCCGGATTGCTTTCACACTTCCGAATTCCTTTAGCAACTGAGTTCGCCTGCGAACACCCACGCCCTGAATCCCTTCCAGCGCAGTTTGAAAAGTCTTCTTGGTTCTGCGCGCCCGGTGAAAGCTGATTGCAAATCGATGCGCCTCATCACGAATTCGCTCCAACAGTCTGAGCGCCTCACTCTCCGGGCGGAGAACGATGGGGTCCTTTCGATCGGCGAGATAAACCCGTTCCGGTTTCCTCGATGCGAGAGAATCTTTTGAACGCTGCATGACCCGGTACGGAACGCGGATGTTCCGCTTCTTTGCAAGACCGACGAGTCCCGGTTGCAACAATCCGAGCTCCTTCTTCACTTGAAGTGCCTGGGCGAGCTGAGCAGGTCCCCCGTCGACGACCAAGAGATCCGGGAGCGTGTTTTCCTCGGCGCATCTCGAAAGGTGCCGCAAAACAAGCTCACGCATCGAAGCAAAATCGTCCGGCTTCCCCTCCTGACTCAGTATGAAACGGCGGTATCTCGATTTCTCCGGCTTCCCGTTCTCAAAACACACGACCGAGCCGACCGTGGAACCTCCTTGAAAATGCGAGACGTCGGCACACTCGATCACCATCGGGGCGTCTTCGAGCTCGAACTCTCTCTGAAGGAAGGAGGCAATACGACCACTCCCTTCGGCCGCACCAAACCGGGCAATAAAATTCTCTCGAGCGTTTTGACCGGCGAGACCAACCAATCGTGCTTTTGGACCAATTTTTGGAACTGCGAGCTGCACCGCCTTCCCGCGGCGTTCGCTGATGATCTCCGAGCGGACTTCGGCGTCGGAAAGCTCAAATGGCAACAAGACATCGTCTGGAATATCACTGCCGCCGGAGTAATATTGGCTGATCACTTCACCGAGCAGCTCAGCGTCGTCATCGACCACATCGGTAAATCCATAGGTCTTGGTCTCGACGATTCTGCCCCGGCGGACGATGAGGATTACGGCCTCGACTTTGCTTTCTTCGCGGTACAGAGCAAATGCATCCTGGGCGCTGTAAGAGAAATCGCCTCCCGGTGCCTCTTCTTTGATTTTTTGCAGAATTTGAAGTCGATCGCGATATTCCGCAGCATCTTCGAATCTTAGCTCCTCACTCGCGCGCTCCATTTCCGCTTCGATTTCGTTCAAAACCTCTTTGTCTTTCCCTTGCAAGATCTTGATGGCTCTATCGACCCACTCGAGATATTTCCCGCGATCGACGGGAAGGCAGCAGGGACCGGAACAACGCTTGATTTGGTATTCTAAACACGGACGCACTCGGTTCTTCAGGACATGGTCTGCGCAAGTGCGAAGCGGCAACGTTCTCTTCACGACGTCGAGCATAGTCCGAAGCTCATATCCGAACACGAAAGGTCCAAGATACATAGCTCCATCCTCCTCCACTTTTCGGACAAGCTCGATGCGCGGCCACTCTGCATTTTTATCGATGCGAACGCAGTAATGCGCCTTATCGTCCTTTAAGCGGATGTTGTATCGTGGCTTGAACTTCCGAATTAGATCCGCTTCGAGAATCAGCGCCTGCCGCTCGTTTTCCGTCACAACGGTCTCGACGGCTTTGATCAGCGCAACCAGAAACTGCAATTGATAGCGACCGTCACCGCCTGAGAAATAGGTTCTGACTCGGGCACGCAGATTCTTCGCCTTCCCGACGTAGAGAACTCCACCTTTCGCGTCTTTCATGATGTAGACGCCGGGCGTGGTGGGAATAGATTGAACTCGCTCCTTCATAGGCTCAGGAGATAGCGCTCAAGGAGCAGAACCCGGTCACGAAGCGCCGCCGCTTTCTCAAACTCGTGCTCCTTCGCTGCCGCGAACATTTCCTTCCGCAGCTCTTGAATCATCTTCTTCGTCGAATCCACATCGCGTGGCATCTCGCTTACGGGAGCAGCGTTTTCTGCCGACTTAGATTCGAGAATCGCCTCCACATCCACGAACACCGCCTCGGGGGCCCGCCTCACCGACTGTGGTATTATTCCGAATTGTTCGTTGTGTGCTTGTTGCTTCTCCTTTCGCCTTTCCGTCTCATTGATCGCGTATTTAATCGAGTCCGTTTTCGTGTCGGCGTAGAGAATCACTCTGCCGTTTACGTTACGAGCCGCCCGGCCGATAGTTTGAATGAGGCTTCCTCCGGAACGCAAGAAGCCCTCTTTATCGGCATCCATAATTCCGACGAGGCTGACCTCTGGAAGATCCAGTCCCTCACGAAGGAGATTAATGCCGACCAACACGTCAAACTCTCCGTTCCTCAATCCACGAATCAGATCGATCCGGTCAAGCGTGTGCACATCGGAATGCAGATATTTCACCCGCACCCCGAGCCCTCGATAGTATTCCGTGAGATCCTCGGCCATTCGCTTGGTAATCGTCGTGACGAGCACCCGTTCCCCTCGATTCGAGACCTCACGAATCTCACCGAGGAAATCGTCAACTTGGTCGCTCGCCGCACGAATTATCACTTCCGGATCGAGCAATCCCGTGGGTCGAATAATCTGTTCGATGACACGGCCCTTGCTTTCCCGTATTTCAAAGTCAGACGGAGTAGCGGAAACGAAAATGGCCTGTTTCGCCCGCTCATCGAACTCATCGAACCGAAGCGGCCTGTTATCCAACGCCGACGGCAGCCGAAATCCAAAATCGACCAGCGTTTGTTTTCTGGCTCGGTCACCTCGATACATTCCTACGAGCTGCGGAACTGTTTGATGGCTTTCATCAATCACGACGAGAAAGTTCTCGGGGAAGTAATCGAGAAGCGTCGGCGGAGGTTCCCCTTCTTTTCGTCCCGTTATATGTCTCGAGTAGTTCTCGATTCCAGGACAGAACCCCATTTCGTTCATCAGCTCAAGATCATACAGAGTTCGCTGTTCAAGGCGCCTCGCCTCAAGCAGTTTCCCCTGCCCTTCGATTATGGGGAGTCGCTGCTCGAGCTCAGCCTTGATGGTCTTCATCGCTGCCTCAATAGCGGCTCGGCCGGTAACGAAGTGACTCGCGGGATAAATACAGGTCTTCTCCAGCCGTCGAAGGACCTTTCCGGTGAGCCGGTCGACAGTTTTGATCTCCTCGATCTCATCGCCAAAGAACTCGAGCCGGACGCATTCTTCGCTTTCGGAAGCCGGCACGATGTCCACGACATCCCCGCGCACGCGAAACGTGCCGGTTTCGAAATCGAAGTCCGCTCTGTCGTATTGCAACGCAACTAACTTCTTGAGGATCACATCGCGCTCGACGCGATCTCCCCGCTCGACAAACAGCATCATATCGAAATAGTTCTTCGGATCGCCAAGACCGTAAATGCAGCTCACGCTCGAGACGACGATAACGTCGGTGCGTTCCATGAGGGCTTTGGTAGCCGCGTGCCGCAGCTTTTCGATCTCCTCGTTTATTGCCGCGTCCTTTTCAATGAACGTATCGGTCGAAGGCACATAGGCTTCGGGCTGGTAATAGTCGTAATAACTCACGAAATACCGGACAGCATTTTCCGGAAAGAGCTCTTTGAACTCCGAATAGAGCTGCGCGGCGAGAGTTTTGTTGTGTGCCAAGATCAGCGCGGGACGATTAATACGGGCGATGACGTTCGCGATGGTAAACGTCTTCCCGGAGCCAGTCACTCCGAGGAGGGTTTGACGACGCTCACCCGCATCCAAGCCCTTCACCAGCTCGCTTATTGCTGCCGGCTGATCCCCCTTCGGCGTATTCACCGATTGAAGCCGGAATTTTGTACTAGAATCTCGAATCATGAACTTTTATCGTGCCTTCGCCAAGGACGGTATGCCCCGAGGAGCAATCTTAGGCTAATCTACTCAATTCTCCCATAGACGGGCGAAGCCAGTCAGCTCATATCTTTATTTTCCTCGCGGTCTGATACAGTGACCGCGAAAAAATTGCCGGGAAACTCAACATGTTGAAAACTCCAATTTGCTCAAAGCCCCTCGTCTTGCTCGGGAGAGCCGCTTTACTCGTCTTGCTTTTCCTCCTCGTCGTAAATTTTGCAATCGCCGAAGACAAGCCTGCGTTGAGGGTTGCTTGTAACCTCCCGCTCACCGGCGCGCTCGCCACCTATGGAGATGCGATTCGTGTCGGCGTGGAGTTCGCGCGGAGCGAGAACCCGGAGATGGCGAAGCGAATCTCCTACGACTGGGCAGACAATAGAAGTAACGCCGTTTCGACCGTGTCGACGTTTCGCGAGCAGTTACACAAAGGTCCCGACATTTACGTCTCTGGCGTGCGGCCGCAGACGATGACAATCTGGGACGATGTCGGAAAGAACAATCTTCCGCACTTCGTTTGGATATTTGATTCGAGTGTCAAACGGCAAGGTCAATCCAATTTCAGAATGTGGACCAACTTCAAGGTCGAGCCGCCTCTGTTTGTAAACTATGCAAAGGCGCGGAGGGCGAAGCGAATCGCAGTGATCTATGTTCAGTTGCCGCACACCGATGAAGAATATCAACAGGTCATCGTCCCGGGACTGAAAAACGTCGCCGATGAGGTCCTCGTCGAGGCCTATTCCTTCGATCGAAGCGATTTCCGGGACATCGCCACCAAAGTCAAAGGGTTTGCGCCTGACCTCCTCGTTCTAAGCGGTTTTCAGGAGCAGCTCGTATCGATGATAAAGTCCCTCAACACGTTTCAGCTGCTCAAGGAAGGGAATGCCGTTGCGACATATGACCTGCTCGACGCCGCGACAATTCTTAAGCCGGAAGACGTCGAAGGCATTCGAGTGTCAATTCCATCCTTCATGCTAAACGACGAGAACTCAACATACGGAAAGTGGAAGAAGCGATTCATTGAACAAAATAAAAGACCACCGCTCTACACTCATGCGTACGCGTATGACATGGCGCTGGTAATAAACGATGCTGCTCTACGAGCCGGGAAAAATGAGGACCTTCTGACACGACTTCGAGATACGAACATTGAAGGAATCACCGGGGTCCTGAAGTTCGATGAAGGCGGAGACTTGGAGATAAAAGTTGAACTCGGCGTGTTTCGGAACGGAGTCCCCGTTCGAGACGCGGGGTTGAGGCCGCTGACTTAGGGAGTGCATCCGGTCGAGCTTGTCGACGGACGTAACCGGATTCCCGTCTCCAATTACGCTTGAGGAAAGGCTATCGGGTCAAAAGTTATGCTGCCTTCCGTTTGTGCGGCGGGCCCGCTATTCAACGCAATGCACGTCGATTGTCTTTACTCCCCTGTGATCCCGCCGGTGTCAAAACGCTAAACGCACCCAATGCGACTCGTGTACCGCCGCTTTTTCCAGCGAGCTTTGGGTTGATATCGCAATCGAATTGAGACAGATACTCGCTGACTCGCCGATGAAACTCAGTGCCTTCTCGAAGCAGCCAAAGCTTGATCTCTTCCTCCGACTCCACTGAGATGTTGTCGTAATGCGTCTTGATGTGGAGATTCGGGACTTCCGGTTCTTCGAAGATATTCCGCTCGACCCCTTCGAAGAGATCGTTGGCATCTGCAGCGAGCAGCTTCAAGCCTTGACGAATGTCTCCGACCGGTACGAAGATCTGAGAGCGAAGCTGAAGTCCAGTGCTCACGCGTTCTACAGCGCCCATTCTCTCGATCTCGAAAAGGACCGCATATGGATTAACGTCCTTACTGACTGAGCGCACCAAACGAACGAACTCACTGTCTTTTCCCTCGCACTCGAGCACTCGAGGGCGTCCGCCTGCAGTGCAGAATCGCTTGTCATTTCGCCACTGTCCGATGATCCGGCTGAGGAGCCCACTTTCATCTTTATTCTTGGATCTCCGGCTCAGAAGACGCACGACGTCGCGGCGATGAACTCCGGTCATAATGCTCAGTTTGCTCGTGCTTGGAGCGATTCCACAGGCATTCACTTCCTCAAAGGCAGCTTCGACGAGAGCGTGCTTCAGAGCTTCGACGAGGTCCTGCAGCCGCATTGAACGGCGGATACAGAAACGCGCCAGGGGCTGAACGAGGAAGACGAGAGAATCAGCGATGGCTCTGGTGACGGCATTTCCCATTTTGTCTGCGAATTCCAAGGGTTGTGAAACTTACACATCACATTCTATCGGCACTCCATAGCGAAAACAAGATAAAAACGGTGCTTGACTTTCGTGTATCGAAGCCTGTAGAGTGGGGCTGTGAAAATTTTACATCCCAAGGAGCCTATGTTTCAAGGAGTCAAACAATTGCCGCGAACGATAATCGCAGTATGTATTCTCTTCGGCTGCGGCGGGGGTAGCACAGGAACGGGAGCGTTCTCTGGTGGAATTGATCAGAAGAAAACGATCGGAACTTTTACGGAAGCCGAGGTGCAGCAGTTCTGCAATCGGTTTACAGATTTTGCGAAAGACAGCCTCACTTCCGAAAAGATCTGCACATTGACCGGAATCTTCGAGGCATCATTATCGTCGCAGTTCGAGCCGGACCCTCTCACTCCTCCTGAGCAGCAGCAGTTGTGCGAAGTAGAACGAGCCTCCTGTCTGAACGATTCGGAAGCATCATCAGCCGGTGTGCCAGAGTGCGAAATCAGCTCTTCCATCGGCATCCAGCAGTGCGGAGCGACCGCCGGCGAGCTCGAGGCCTGCCTTAGCGAACGGATCAATGCGCTTAAGATCCTCTTCGACGGGATTAGCTGCGACCTGCTCGTGAACCAGGCAGAGGTGGACCAATTACAGGTCGAGCTTCAACAGGCCCAACGGAACAACGCTTGCGACTCTATCGAGCGTCAGTGTCCCGGAATATTCGATTAGAGGAGGCTTCATGCAAATTCGAACCGTCTTGTTGATCATCGGACTCGTTGCATGCCTTGCCGGCTGCGTGGTTCAGAGCCCGGCGCAAGGATACCCCGGAATGATGCGAAGCGAACACGAGGTCGCTCTTGTCCGTGTGAGCGACCTCGGCAGTGGCGATCGTACCTACATGCGTCTCTCACACATCGTACTCGATGGCTCCGCGACAGTGGGCTCCAACATGCTCCAATCAAGCGGAGTCGCGATACTTCCGGGTTACCATTCGATCGACTTTGATTGGTCGTTTCAAGATGAGTCAAACTCCGAACCGGGACTGAATTTGGTTTGGAATAAATCAGGGCATTGTCACATTGCAATCAATGCCCTGCCGGGTGAACAGTATCTTGTCGTGGTTTTGGTGGACAACGACGGGAGCTGGTTCTCGGATCCGCGGGTTAGAGCAGAGGTAAGAGACTTGAAAAGCCTGCTCTCGTATCGGCAGGTCGGCGACTCTGTGCGATGTTCATACGGCGGACGCGGAGTTGGCACGTACCTTGATCTATCGAAAGAGTTGTAAGGCAGTGTCGTCTTGCAAGCACTGCTTGAAGCTTTCGGCTGTGGTCGAGGCGTCGGACTAAGGCGGGGTCGAGAGCCGAACAGCGCTCCAAACCCCGGCCGTTTAGGCATTTACGATAAACTCAGGAAGCTTCAATACTTCCGGCTCATCCTCATTGCCAAAGGAAGCAATGACTCCGGAAAGTCCGAAGCGTTGTCCCTCGTTTACAAGGCTATACTCCGCGTATGCCCGGACGACGTGATCGACCGCCGCGCGAGAGAGCGACTCTTCCGTGCACACATCCGGTGCACCAAGCTGAATCACGCACGCCGACTCCGGGAGATGCGGGCGAACAATCTCAAGAAGACTCGGACCTTTGTCCGACTCGAGCGAGAATCGTTCACTATCGTCCACAAATCTCCAAACTTGAAAATTCGGAGTTTGTTGCGTCAGAAAAACGAGATCGGGCTTCTGCTCCTCTAACGTGGCCGGCAAGAGCTCAACGAGCGCGTCCTGCGTGAAAAATGATTGGCAGAGATCTCGCGGCAGACTTCTGCCCTCATGCCGGAGGAGGTTCCAACTCGCGAGGAGTTTTGTTCTAACCTTCGCTTGGTGAAGCAGCCTAGCTACTTTCAACCCAAGCCGCCCATGGTGATCTCTCGATGGAAAAACCTGAAAAGACTCGCTCCCCTTTGCCTCCGGCAGAACGTTTCCGGTGGAACGGATGGTGGTGCTCCGTCCAATCATGCTACCCGCAACCACAACAGCACTCAGGTTCATCTCGCGAAGATCCGGCAATTTCATTGTTTTCGGGCTCCTCTCTGTTTGGCGTATTGGCATGTTCACGAATGCCGGGAACCGGCACTATTGGATATAGGTTCCGTAATTTTGCCGAAAAGTGAGAAAGGGCAGCGAAAACGTCTTATTTTACCGCAGAATTCGCCACAAGTGGCATGCCCTGCGCGATCGCAAGCTCATGTGGGAGCCACCGGAACGACTCATTGTGAATGAGAAGGGTTCGAAAGTTATCGATCACGGGCGAGAACTCCTCCCTCAACGAATCTAATATCTCATTGTATTGCCCGAGACTTTCCACTTCCATTTCCATTTCCAGTGGGCATTCCCCGATCTGGCGGATGAAGAAGGTGATATGCGGATGGTTCTCACAAAAATCGAAGAGCTGCTTCAGACTCTTCGCTTGATAACTCGAAAGAAAAAGTTGGGTCTTGAAATACAACATACCGAGCTTTTCGTGATCCACTTCGAGCCGGTAGCCGGCAACGATGCCTTTTTCCTCAAGCTGCTCCAAGCGATATTTTACAATTGCCGGAGTTGAGTCCAATCTCTCCGCTATTTCCCGAAAACCGAGGCGCGCGTCGGAAGTCAGAAGATTAAGAATTCCGTATTCAAGCTGGTCGATCGATTCTTGGCCGGGTTCTCCGCCAGTGCGGATTCCTGGTCCGCCTTTCCCCGAGAAATACCCCTTACGAAACCACCAAACATCGATGAGGGTATAGATCGCGTATTCAATGATGATGTCATGAAATTGCGAGACCAGCTCGCTGTGACTTTCGTAAAATTCGCGCGGCGTACGCGCAACGATTGCGACATTGATGTCCCAGTTCCCGTCATACGCGGCAACCCGATACACGTCGCGTTTTTTGTGGAGGTAATCAAAAAGATCCTTGCTCCGCTTACGATTGGTGCGAAGCCTCAAATAGACCTTGTACACCGTGAGCCCGAGCCGATAGAGATTGATTGTCGCGACGAACCTCCGGATATATCCGAGCTCAACGAGCCTTTCGACTCGGTATTCGACTCTATCCCTTCCCTGTCTGACCTTCCGGGCCAGCTCAGAAAACGACTGCCTCGAATTAAAATCGAGCTCGAAAAGGATTTTCCGGTCAAGCGAGTCTATTTGTTCAGGCATGAGCGAAAACTATAGCTCTTTTCCCAGAAAATAAACAAAAATCGCCTTCTTCCGGGCATTTCCTCGAAGGAACTTTCTCGCGCTTTTGCCGATCCTCGACCTTCAGCGGTCGGCCTGAGACCGAGGAACGTTTATTTGCTGAACGCGGCATGAGGAGCTAGAAACGGTTCATGTCCAACAACGACCCGTTCGCAAAATTTGTCGAAATTATCGCCGCCCTTCGTCATCCCGTTACAGGCTGCCCCTGGGATCTCGAGCAAACGCATCGGAGCATCAGGCCGTATCTCATCGAGGAAGCCTACGAGGTGCTCGATGCCATAGACGCTGATTCCGACACCGCCCTCAAAGAGGAATTAGGCGATCTGCTCCTTCAGGTGGTCCTTCACTCTCAGATTGCAACGGATCGAAAAGCATTCTCGATCGATGAAGTGGTTCGCGGAGTAAGCGAGAAGATGGTGCGCCGGCACCCGCACGTTTTCGGCGACACAAAAGTCACCGGCTCGGCTCAGGTCCTTACGAACTGGGAACAAATCAAATCGGAAGAGAAATCAAAACTCGGTGATAAGCAGGCGGAAGCGCGAACCTCATTGCTGGACGGTGTCCCGAAGCAGATGCCGCAGCTCACTCGGGCCCAACGGATCGGCGAAAAAGCTTCCCGAGTGGGATTCGAATGGGAAGCTCTTGAGGGCGTTCTGGCGAAGGTTGACGAAGAGCTGAGCGAGCTGAAGGCCGAAATTCAGGAGAACGAGATCCCGCCTCATGCGCTCACGACCGCTCCAAAGTCGAGACCGGCCGAAGCCCAGTTAAGGCTGGAAGAGGAGTTCGGCGACCTCCTCTTCTCAGTGACCCAACTTGGCCGATGGCTCGGGGTCGGGGCTGAGGACTCACTCCGGGGAACCATCGAGAAGTTCAGTTCACGATTCCGTTGGATGGAAGAAAACGCTCCTAAACCACTGAAAGATTGCAGCCCTGGAGAGCTTGACTCGCTTTGGACCGAGGCCAAGATGCTTAAAAGACGACCGGGTGCCAGGCGCTAATCCCTCCTCCGGGCCCGGTTCGGGGCTGGGGCGGATTTTCCGGATAAGGGGTTTTACATTTCCTGAATTCTTCGGTAGATAGGGCACCTTTCGAACAGGGAAATGTATTCATGGCAACTCATAAGTCTGCAGAAAAACGATATCGTCAAAGCGTCAAGCGACGGGATAACAACCGTTTTGCTAAGGCGACAATCCGCTCGACCTTGAAGAAGGCGTTGAGCCTGGCTGAAGCCGGCAAGGTTGACGAAGCGAAGGTGCAGGCAAAGCTCGCAACCAAGCTCCTCGATAAGGCCGCTATCCATGGCGTACTTCACAAGAAGAACGCTGCGCGCCGTATTTCGCGACTGAATTCGCATATCCAAGCTGCAGGCGCCGCTAAGTAAGCGCCCTGCTCCTTTCTCCTTTGAGTAGTTGAAACGTCCGGGGCGCCTATGACCGGACTTTTCTGCGTTTTTGATTAGTGGGCTCTTTTTACGGATCTCTTCGTTGAAAGAGCGGCTGCGGTGCTTCCACCTTCGCTAAAGCTTCGGTGGACAAGTATTTACGGGTGGTAAACTCCGCTCCTCGCTCCTCGCCGCACTTTCGCCTCGACCACCGTAAAAATCCCCCCCCTAATGCGTCGCTATACGGAATTTCATCGATTGACCGTGCTGCGTGCCGGAGAGCTATACTTCTCGGCATGAATGCCAACGTTACGTTCACCACCGACTTCTTCAAACCCGTAGAGGGAGAAGAGGAGAAGACCAATCCCGGAATTTTCGGCCAGCAGCTTTCCGAATGGCTGTCCGCCGAGCTTAAGAAGCGAGGATTGCCCATCGAGGGCGCCGTCGCCGAGGATTTCGGCTGGGCGGTGATCGTCTCACGAACACCGGTTTTTTTGTGGCTCGCCTGCGGAAACACGGATGAGAGCAGAGACGAATGGAGTATTTATCCCGTCGCCGAACGGTCTCTCTTCCAGAGGATCTTTAGGCGGGACGATCCAACATCGGAGCTAAACGCAGTTTGGGAACACGTACAAGCCATCGTGCCTACGGTCCCCGGCGTGAAGGACATTCGTTGGGATTAAAAACGCGTGGGATACTTCACTCGACTCTCGAAGATCTTTGACCAAGTGCCCAGCCGCTCCGGAGTCTTTCGCGTCGCTCACCTCGGAGGGATTCCCGAATCCTGGGAAGCGCAGGGAGACGCGATCCCTCCCGATTGGGATATCTCAATCTTCAATGATACGCCCGAGGTCGATAGAGACCGCGTACATTACGAAGGAAACCTGAGAGCCGATCTTTCGGCGCGAAAAGATGGCGCGTTCGATCTTGTCCTCAGCGTTTTCACGTTAGAATGTCTCCCAACTTTTAGTGAGCAGCTGCGGCACGCGCATCAAATTCGACGACTCGGGCGTCGATACGCCGTCTTCACCGGAGATTTTTCATCTCTCCTTCCCGCGGGATCGACGATACCGGCAATTCATTTTCTTCCACCCCCTTGCCAGCGTTTGTTGTTCAGGTTGTTTGGCGGCACTTCCTTGCCGAGGCGATTCCTCAGCAAGTCGGAAGTGGGAAGATTGTTTCCGCTTGCCGTTCTCGACCAAGCGCCGGAGGATTGCCAAAGAGGCCTTCTGTTCACGTATTCAACGGACGCGTTTTGATCTCATTCATAAAAGATTTTCTGAGACCACTCTTCCATCGAGTTCTTCTCGGGCATGCCGTTCGTCAAATCCGCTCCAAGCAGTCGAACGAGCTAACGCTTGATGATGCTCGATTATTGATCCGCGGCTGGTCGAACCCCGCGTGGAGCATCACTCCTGAACTCGCCGTTTCGCTTTGGAAACATGCGCTGGAATCGAATGGGCCGATTCTCGAATGCGGCTCGGGGATCTCCTCGATTCTTTTGGGACTCGCGCTCGAGCGCTCAGGTCGCGAAGTCTTCTGCTTAGAACATGATTCTATTTGGAAAGGGAAAATAGAGACAACGGCGCGGCGTTTCCAACTCAAAAACGTCACCGTAATTTACTCAGCTCTCATCGACTACGGGGAATTTGTTTGGTTCGAACGGAGCCCGACACTTCTCGCTCAAAAATATTCCTTTATATTCTGCGACGGTCCTCCCGGAGCTACGAAAGGTGGACGTTACGGCGTTCTCCCGGTTTTACTTCAAGCATTGGAGTATCCATGCCTCATTTTGCTCGATGACGCGTCGAGACCGGAAGAACAGAAGACTCTGAACCGATGGTCGGAGAACTATGGCGTGCGATATGAAATAGTTGATTGCCCAAAGCCATACGCAATCGCGGTGAAAGACAGATGACAATCTCCTTCGTCATTGTAAGCAACCGCTGGAACGCTTTGCTCGAGGCGCTTCTGTCGTCCGTCTTAACGCAAGATACGGACAGGCCCTACGAGCTTGTACTCGTAAATAACGGCTTCGATCGGAAACACGAAGACTTTCTGCTCACAATCCCTGAGAAGAACCGCCTTGCCACGACCCAAGTGCTTTACGAGCCACGCCCCGGGAAAATTTTCGGAATAAAACTGGGCTTTGAACATTGCCGAGGTGAATATGTTTCGCTCCTCGATGACGACAATTCAATCGGATCCGGTTTCCTAGCCTCGGTGTATGAGGCGCTTTGTCGTCACCCTGGAGTCGGTGGGATTTCACCCGACATACTGCCTCGGTGGCAGAAGTCTCCCCCCGAGTGGCTGGAGGAAGTGGGGTTTCAGTGCTTGAGTTATAACGTAAAAGATGAAACCGAAATCGTACCTGATCGTGAGGTTCGATTCGATACCAGGACGAACCACAACTTGGGTATGCCTCCGGGAGGCGGGATGATCGTGCATCGCGACCTTTCCTCGCGAATGTCCAGACTGCCCGACGAAGTTCTCGAATTGTATCCGCTCTCGTTCGACATGGAGCTTTGGTTCGGTCTGAAAGTCCTTTCGCGGTTCGCAGTTCGCACCAGTCGAATCCAACTCCATCATCACGTTCCGGAGACTCGAACCGGGCTTCCCTATCTCCTCGCCTTTAATTACCGGAAAATGAACCGCTACTCTCGGATAGTCTCTGCACGCGGCACACCAGAGCTCCGAAGAGGTCTCCTTCCCGCATCCGTCCGCTATGTGCTTTCGACGCTGTTGCAATTTTTCGCCGGGAAGCAACACGCTGCCACGACCATCGTGCGATGTGCCCGCGGCTTCGGCATGTTTCAAGGCGCGGTTGCCGGAAGCCTCACGAAACGCGGCATAAAAGCCGATGAACTGTGGAGTTAGGCGAAGCGGAACAAACCACTCGCACCGCGACCATCCAAGCCAGCCTCCCTAATCGTGACAACATCGCTTCGGAGCCTGATACTGCCTCACCCTCCGCTCATTCCTCGGCCAACGCACACATCCATAAATCCCATCTGAAACCTTTCATACGCGGCATGCAGATTATGCGCCGCACAAAGTGTTCTCAGATTCGCCAGATTTGTCGCACCACCGACCGCAAAGGGAACGCGATGATCCATCTCCAGATTCCGCCGGCTCTCACACTTCACCCCTTCGGCACTGACAAAGGTACAGCAAAACCCATCACGCACGAGGACCGCATCGCGCATCGCCGCAGGAATATAGCGGCTGCGAGTTTCCGTCGCCGGAGTTTCCAAAGAAAACCCTCCCGTCCGCGCCGAAAGCAAGAGCCATCTTGAAAGCGTTCTTGATAGAACGGGGGCTTATCTTTTATGATTCGGGATTGAGCTCAATCCATCGGCTCGGACGTGAAATGAGTCTCGGACTCGCTCTCCGTCGCAAATTTATCGAAAAATGCACTCACGCGTTCTTCGTATTCCTTCCCCGCGAAGCGGTGAAGATCGACATGTGCGGCGCCTTGAACCAACCAAAGCTCTCTTGGAGAAGCTGCTTTCTGATACAACTCTCGAGTTTCGGGGACGGTGGTGTGTTTGTCTTCATCGCCTGAAATGACAAACACCGGACAACCGATCTTCGCAATTCGATCGATGGGCCGGAGGGTTTGCGGATCAATTCCGAGAATCCATTGGAGCTCTAAGAGGAGTAGCTTCGATACGAGCGGCGCGAAAAACCCAATCCGCATCCACAGGCGATTTGTTACCGCCCGATCGAGGTCTGGAAACACTGCCTCGACAACCAGCGCACGAACCGGGATTGGCTGCGCGGAGAGGAGGAGCGCCGCCCCGCCCAGTGACTGCCCGATAGCAAAAAGCTTGGTCGATTCGATTCGCCGGGAAAGATATTCCAATGCCGCTTCAGCGTCTCGGGATTCTTCACGCCCGAGAGTGATGGCATATCCCTCACTCTCTCCGTGCGCTTGAAGATCGATGAGGAGCACCGCATAACCCAGACGGTTGAGAAAGCGGGCTCGACCCAACATTCCTAAGCGATCTGAGCGAATGCCGTGAAGGAGCAGTACCCCGCCCCTCCCGGGGACTCCCTTGGCAAACCATCCCCGAAGTGAACTTCCAGTTTTTGATTTAAGCTCGATATTCTCGGCAGGAAAATCGGTCGGCGGATTCCCGATATCCTTATATGTGCGAGCCACCAACGAGTAGCCCAGTCCAAGAAAAACAAGAACGCTCACGAAGAACAGCGAAAGAAGGAGAAAAAATAGTCTCGTTTTTTTCGCTAGGATCAGTGGTTCACCTCTGCGGATTTACGGACGGTACTCTGGTGCCGGAACGCTTTCCCCCTGCAGTTGGCCTTCACCATGAAGCTGGCTATCACCATGCATCTGTGGAGCAAATTTAAAATTCATTTCCTCGTCCGTGGCCCACGCGTAATGGAACGCGATGATGCTCAGAATGATTGCCGCTATGATCCTACGTGTCATGACTCCTCTCGACTCGGCTGGCGTCTCCACGCCAAGTTCAAGCACGTAGACGGAGAGTGGTTGAGTTTATTTCACGTCAAAGGAAAATTTGGCGGCGTTCGTGTTCGAAGGTACAGAAAAAAGCGTTCGAGGAAATTATCCCCGAACGCAAGCAAGAGATTCTTTACTGACCAACTGGTGGATATTGATTCGGCTGTGGCATGACTTGCCCACCGACGCCGGGTTTCTGCATTCCAGCCATCGCCTTATTCATTTCGGCTTGCGCATCTTTCATCTGCTTCTGCGCCGCGTCCATTTGCTGGCCAGCTTGCTTCATCGCCTCTGCAGTCTGGGTCGCCGCCATAGCCTTTGCCTGAGCCGCCTGGAATCCGGCGTCCGCCCGAACCATGTTGTTCTTTATGTCAGCAGCCCAAGAGGTTTTCGCCTGCTCGGAAGAGAAACAATACATCTTCTTCGTGGCCGGATCAGTCCAATTGATCTTGCAGTCGGTCTTCACCTCTTGTCCGGTGGTCAACCCGTACGCACAATGCCCTCCGTACTCTCCCGTCGCAGCGGCGGCAGTTCCTGCAGAGAGACAGCTCATCAACATCGCGGCTAGCAAAGCTCGTTTCATATTCTTTCTCCTTTCAGGGGGATTTTTTGCATCCCGTTGACCGCTCGCTTCTAGCATCACTTCGACTGCCGAGCCTACGGAAGAATTCGTGCTGAGAGAGCTCATCCGTTCGGAGTCGCAAACCTTTTTGAGAATGGAAGAGCGAGCTTGAGCGATTTGCTGGAAGATTAGAGAAGTTCCAAGTCAGTCTGATTTTTGATGAGAGACGAAGAGCGGGATTTTGAGAACGCGGACCTAATCCAAGCTTCTTCAGGAATCGGAATGACGCACATAGGTCAGGACGGGAATCGAGGTCAGCGCCGGGCGAAGTCGACCGACCAAAAACAGCGAGCCCGTAATGACGATGAGCGAGCTCGGCCCCGCTAATCGCTTCGCTGAATCGAGCGCTTTGTCCGGCGAGCGCTCGACGCTCACATTTTCCATTCCGGTTTCACGGAGATACGCCGCAAGCTCCTCGGGGGGTCTCACATGCGGATGCTCTGACGATGTACAGATCCAATAATCGGTGAAACCGCTTGCCGCTCGCTTGTTTCCCAAAACAACGAGCTCGCCAAGCAGCGAACGATAATCTTTTCGATCAAGTGTCGAAACGACAAACGTCAACGAATCGGGTTCAGGAGTTCGTTCGGCAAGCTCGTCCGCTATCGAGCGAGCACCCTCGGGGTTGTGAGCCACGTCGAGCAGAACCTTCTTCGTGTCGGTCTGCAATCCGATTTCGATTTCCTCGCATCGCCCCGGCCAGCGAACCGACGCCAAACCTCGATGAACCGATTCGGCATCGCAACCCAATGCATACGCGGTTCGCGCAGCGAGGACTGCGTTTCGTCGTTGGAATCCGCCGGAGAGCGCCAGCACGCCGAGATTGAGCGGATATTCATAACCGTTTGTGATGAGCACCCCTCGGTCTGCATTCAAATGAAAGTCACGCCCAGAGATCTCTATTGAGCTTCCGGCTCGGGTGCAGCAGTCACGAATGCTTTCCGCAGCCTCATCGCTTACCTCTCCGGCAAACATAGGAACTCCGGCCTTCGCGATTCCGGCTTTTCGCTGAGCGATTTCTCTCAGTGTGCCGCCCAGGATCTCCACATGGTCGAACCCGATACTCGTCACCACATTCGCTGAAGGATGGAGAAGACAGTTAGTCGCATCATCATCTCCCCCAAGACCCGCCTCAATCACGCTCCAATCAAGCTGCAATCTCGCAAATTCCAGAAAGCTCGCGACGAGGCTGAGGACGAAATACGTAGGCTCGCCCGCGAGACGCCTAGACATTGAATATGCACGTTCTACCGCCGCATAATAATCGCGGGCGAATTGAGGTCGGCCGTTGATGAAGCAACGTTCCGTCACACTGTAGAGATGCGGAGAACAGGTTTGGCCGGTCGTTTTTCCACCAGCGGCAAGAATCGATGCGAGCATTGCCCCGACGCTCCCCTTCCCGTTCGTTCCAACGATATGGATGGACCGTGTTTTGTCCTGAGGATTTCCGAGTGCAGCGAGGAGTTCTTTCGTTTGGCTGAGAGAATAAAACTTCCTCCCTTCAAACGCTTCGAGATCGTCGAGCAAGCGTTTTCCCAGTCGCGGAGTCTCACCCAGCGGCGATTCGCCGAAGGGTGAGCGCCGAAACGACACAGGAGAAGTCTTACTTTCCATCGCCTGGAATGCCAATTCTATTAGGGAGGGCCGCCGGAGTCCGAGAATCCCAGAGCTTCCATCACCAGATCATGAATAAGGGGTCGGAAATCACGTATGCTCACGTTTTCCGGCGTCGGATGAATTCGGTTACTGAGAAGCACAACATCGAGCTCTCGCTCCGGATCGATCCAGAGCGAACACCCAGAAAACGCGAGATGTCCCACCGAAGATTTCGAGAAGAACTTCCCAGCGCTGCTCCCCGAGTCGCTCGGTGTATCCCATCCGAGTGCCCAGCTACTGGAGGGTTCGAGACCTGCCTTGGTCCAGAATTTCCGAATGGTGGATTGTTTGATGAGACCATCCTCACCCTTCCAGCAGCGGATCATCTCGTTCGCAAATTTGTGCACATCATCAGCGGTGCTGAATACGCCGGCGTGCGGCGCAATGCCGCCCATAGCCCAAGCGTTGTCATCATGCACTTCGCCGAGAAGAATTCGCCCTCTCCAAGGACAGCGCGCGGTGGGAACAATCTTGTCGAGGTCCGGCTCAATTCCTTTCCGCTTCAGGAGAGGCAAATCGATAAATCCCGAGCTCTTCATGTCCAACGGACCGAACACGACTCGATTCGCAAGACGCTCGAGGGTCGAACCTGAGAGATGCTCGATCGCATGCCCGAGCAGAATGAATCCGATATCGCTGTATTTCGTTACGCGGCCCGGTAGATTGTCGAGCTTTGCTCGAAAGATCTCGTTGTGAATAATTTCCACCGCACCCCGACTGGTCATCACACCGGTGCGCGCATTGCTGTCTGCTTTGGCGATTACCTTATAGAACGGTGCCGTCGCCGGATAACCAGACATATGACAAAGCAGATGGCGGACGGTCATCTGCTCCTTGCCATGAGTCGCGAAGGTTTGAAAGATGCGCGAGATTCGCCAATCCAAATCCAACTGGTCCTCTTCAACCATCATCATGGCGAGCGTGGTGGTCACGATGACCTTCGTCAACGACGCGACGTCGAAGACCATGTCCTCATGAAGCGCCGTCACCTGCGGAAGAAGAGATCGACTGCCGAACGCCTTCTTGTAAACTACTTCTCCGCCGATACCTACCAACAACACCGCGCCCGGAAAGGCAGGCTTGTTCTTCGCAAAAAGCGAATCGGAAATATGTGATTGCCCGACAGGAACGCAGGCACTCGCCATCGCTGAGTCAACCTTCGTCCAATCGATGAGTGAGGGAAACAAGGCCATTCCTTTTAATTTTCCGCTAAACAATTCTGTTCGTTTGCTTTTTACACTGCCCGGAGAGGGGACTCAAGGACACTGAGTGTACTGTCCGCTATTTCGGCGAGACAGCCAAGCGGCAGTGGAAGATTTTTTCCCCAATGTCCCATTTCTAAACCACTGAGCACGGGGTAACCAGTGTTCGCCAAAAGATCTTTCAATACGAGCTGAATCACATCTTCGACGGTCGGGCCGTGAGGAGATGCACATTTTGAGAAGCGGCCGAAAACAAGTCCGGAAAGCTGATCGAGCTTGCCCGCCAGCTTAAGCTGCGTGAAGGCCCGGTGAATACGGTACGGGGGCTCTCCCACTTCCTCAAGGACCAGGATTTTCCCCGAATAATCTACATCCCAGGGGGTACCGAGCAGACAAAGGAGCATCGTCAAATTCGCCGCGAGAATTTTTCCTCTCCCCTTTCCGCTCCGAAGCACCGTGAGTTCTGAGAACTGGGGCCTGAAATCAGGATCCTGTAACAGCCGGAAAAGCATATCCACGCTTTCCATGGCACCACTGTCGGACTGCGCGTCAGCAAATGCGCTCGCGAGGCTCGGCCCATGCATCGCCGGAACTCTGGCCTTATCCACGAAATTCACGAGCAGCGCAGAGATGTCAGAAAGCGCAACGAGCGTTTTCCCTGCCTTTGCGATTTCATCGAACGCAAGCCGGGGCAGTATGTCCATCGAGCCGTACGCGCCTCGAACACTGAGGAGCATCTTCACTTCCGGGTCCCGGACGAGCTGCATAAACGAATCGGTTCGGGCTGAAATACTTCCACTTCCAAAGCCGTGGTCATATTTACCGTAGAATGTCGTCGGATCGAGCGGACATCGATATTGGAACCCGCGCCGCTCCAGCTCCTTAAGCCCGAGATCAAACCGGTCTTTGCTCGACGGTCCCCCAGGGGAAACAATCCCGATCATTGCTCCTGGTTCGAGCGGTAGTAACTTGCTAATCTTTTCCTGGGTCATAATGAAACGAGCGAACAACAGGCCAGCCAAACTCCGATGAGTGGAGAGGCTACATCAGTAAAGAGGCCCTGAAAAGCAAATGAATTCCTGGGAATTCGACCATGTCGGCCATGTTGTGAGTGACCTCGCCGCCGCCGAACGATTCTACTGCGAGACGATGGGATTTAAAGTTGTAGAGCGTGAGATCGTGCCGACACAAAAGGTCTCGGTCGTGTTCCTGGAGGGAAGCAGCGGGCTGCTTGAACTGATCGCACCGCTTCCGGGGAATACCAATCTCGAAAAGTTTCTTAAAACTCGCGGCCAAGGACTTCATCATATTGCGTTTAGAGTGCCATCCGTCGGAGTCGAGCTCGAGCGGCTGAGAAAAACCGGCGCGAAGCTCATCGACGAGTCTCCGCGCCCAGGCTCACGAGGGATGGAGATTGCCTTTTTGCACCCGGCAACGAGCTTTGGTGTTTTGGTGGAGCTCTGCGGCGTTCCCGCGGCCCTAAACTAAGACCGTCATAATGCCCGAGCAGGCTCTTTGCCGACGCCCAAGCCGCAATAAAAATGCGGTGCGCCAATACGCTTCTGTTGCCACCCCCTTCCGACTTGGCTAATCTCCGCCACCTTATGTTTGACTCATTGACCACAAAACTCGAAGGAACTTTCCGGCGGCTTCGCAGCCGTGGAAAGCTCACTGAAGCCGATATCGACGAAGCGCTGAAAGAGATTCGGAACGCCCTTCTCGAAGCCGACGTGAACATCAAGGTGGCCAAGGCCTTCTGTGAGAACGTTCGGGCAAAGGCAGCCGGAATGACGGTTCTGAAGAGCCTAAGCCCCGGCCAAATGGTCATTAAGTTCGTCCACGAAGAGCTGATTTCAACTCTCGGCGAGCATTCACCGCTCAATATTCGGAATGCTCCTCCGGTCATCATCCTCCTGGCAGGTCTTCAAGGGTCTGGAAAAACCACTACCTGCGGTAAGCTCGCGAAATATCTGCGCGACGACCTGTCACGGACACCACTTCTCGTATCCGTTGACGTCTATCGCCCTGCGGCGATTGAGCAGCTAAAATCCGTCGGAAAGACCCTTGGAATTGAGGTGTTCGACTCGAAGGCGACTGAAAAGCCGCTCGCGATCGCGAAAGCAGCGCTTGAGCAGGCGAAAGTCGCTGCGTTTGACACTCTCATCATCGACACGGCTGGCCGACTCCAGATTGATGAACAATTGATGGACGAGCTCGCCGACATCGTTGAGGCAGTCGAGCCCCATGAAATTCTCCTGGTCGTCGATGCCATGACGGGTCAAGAGGCCGTAAACGTCGCGAAGGGCTTCGATGAACGCCTTGAAATCGACGGTGTGGTGCTAACCAAGCTGGACGGAGATGCGAGAGGCGGAGCCGCGCTCTCGGTAAAGTCGGTGACCGGAAAGCCGATTAAATTCATAGGTGTCGGGGAGAAATCGGATGCTCTCGAAGTCTTCCATCCCGACCGGATGGCCTCCCGGATATTGGGAATGGGAGACGTGCTGAGCCTCATCGAGAAGGCCAGCAAAGAAGTTTCCGAGGAAGACGCTAAGAAATTACATAAGAAGCTCAAAAAGAACGAATTTACTCTGGAAGACTTCCATTCTCAGCTCCAAAGCATTAAAAGGATGGGCTCCATCGGCTCCCTGATGAAAATGATGCCGGGCATGGGCCAGCTCGCTAAGCAGGTCGATGAGGACAAAGCCGACCGCGAAATGAAGCGCGTCGAAGCCATCATCCTCTCGATGACCGTCGAAGAGCGTCATGATCACGAGCTCATCAACGGAAGCCGAAGGAAGAGAATCGCACGCGGAAGCGGTACATCGGTCGAAGACGTGAACCGTCTTCTCGAACAATTCACCACGATGCGAAAGATGATGAAGAAGCTTACGAACATCACCCCAAATATGTTGCGGGGTATGGGCGGACTAAGCGGAATGATGGGCGGCGGCAACCCCGGTGGGGGCGGACGTCCGAAATAGATTTTAATTTTTCTCCGGGCCTTTGATTTTTTGTGTTCACTTCAGAAGTGAAACACGGAGACTTAGAGAACCGGGGCTGATGATGATTGGAGAGATAAAAGTGAGCGTTACGATTCGACTTTCGAGACACGGCAGAAAAGGAATTCCGTTCTATCGTGTGGTTGCAGCAGATAAAGCCAGAGCACGCGACGGGCGTTATCTCGAGCTGCTCGGCACCATCAATCCTTTGACCGAGCCGGCGACTGTTTCGCTCAAGGAAGACCGTATCAAGTATTGGATTGGCGTCGGGGCACAAACATCCGACACCGTTTCGCAGGTGATCGAGAGCAGAATGCCAGGATACCTAAGCGGAATAGAGACGTCGCGAGTCGAGAAAGTTCGATCGCAGCGCGCGAAGCGAAAGGCAAGAGCGGGGAAAGTCGCGAAGCCTTCGAAAGCGGCGAAGCCTGCCAAAAAGTCGTAACTGACTTTTTCGCTGCAGCACACGGAAAAGCCGTGCTTCTTTGAAGCGCGGCTTTTTTATTTTGGCGTTCGTATTAATTCATTTTAATTCATTTCAAGCTTCGGATCTTTCGTCTTCCGGCTGCCGAATCCCGAAGATGGTGTTCGCCGCGGGGAGTCTCCGGAGGAACTCAACCAACTGCGCTTCGTGAATGGGTTTAGTGAGATAGTCGTCCATTCCAGCATTAATACAGGCTTCGCGATAGCCTTCCATCGCGTGTGCTGTTAGCGCGACGATCGGAATCCGTTTGCCCGAGGACTTTTCCAACGCACGGATCTGCGCCGTCGCCTGGAAGCCGTCCATCGACGGCATCTGGCAATCCATCAAAATCAGATCGACGGAATTGCTCCCGGCGATTTGAATTGCCTGCTCGCCATCATTTGCGGTCAGAACGGTGAAGCCCAGTCGTTTCAACCGATGCACCGTAATTTCACGACTCATTGGATTATCCTCGACGACGAGGACTTGAAACTTTTCAGTTTCGTTCGTCTTCGAGGAACCTCCAATCGAAGCCGACAAGGTCGTTGAGATACTCGGGAGATTAACCCCGAGCGAACCCGTGACGGGCACACGCACCTGAAATGCAAATATTGAACCGCGGCCCGGTTTGCTGTCGAGAGTCAGTCGGCCTCCCAATAGGCCGACGATTCTTTGACTGATAGCCAGCCCAAGGCCAGTGCCGCCATATTCTTTGGCGGCCGAAGATTCTACACGCCGGAACATCTCTTCGATTCGCATACGCACGTCCTCGCGAACGCGCACTCCGAAGTCTTTAACAGACACGGCGATCTCAACGTCTCGTTCAGATTTTCGCAAGACCTCGAGATCCACCTTGATCTTTCCAGGAGGCTCCGGAAATTTCGCGATGTTATTTACAAGGTTCATCATCACTTGGCCGAAACGGATCGAATCCACATCGAGATACTTTGGAAGCGACTCATCGATGTGAAGCTCGAATGTCAGTCCGCTCTTCGTCGCCAGCGCTTCAAACGGAGTCAAGATCTTCTCGAGGTGAGCTCTCAAATCGCTCGCAGAACGATCGAGCTCGAGTCGTCCCGATTCTATTCTCGAGATGTCCAAAAGGTCGTTGATGATGCCGAGCAACGAATCAGCAGAGTCCTGAATGAGCTCCACGTAGCGCTGCTCCTCGGGACCTTTGAGCGACCCCGCGAGAATCTCGGCAAACCCGACTATGTTGTTAATCGGCGTGCGAATCTCATGACTGGTATTGGCCACAAACTGCGATTTCGCCTGATTCGCTTGTTCGGCGAGATTTTTGGCTTGGGTTAATTCGCCGTCCCTGCGCTCAATCTGATCGAGCATATAGTTCACGCCGCGAACGACTGTCGAAATCTCGTCTTCTTTTGCATTCTTCTTCGGCTTCTCTTCGATCGGTATTCTCAGCGAATAATCGCGCCTCGAAGACACATTCTCGGCGAGTGCCGCAAGTTGCCGAAGCGGCCCGGAGATAACCGTCCCGAAAAAGCTCGATACAAGGAGCGCGATCGCGATCGATCCGAGAAACGTGAGACTCAGCGTCTTGGCATTCTCCTGCAGCGCGGTGCTAAGACCACGGAGATCGGAGACGAGGACAATTTGCCCGAGCAATGATTTCCCGCTTTCAATCGGGTAGATCGCATGACAGCGGCTCGGACCACAGTGAACGCCAAACTCTTGCGGAAGGGCCGGAAAAACGGCGGGATTCTCTCCTGCGCGCACATACGACGCGATTGGTTGTCCATCTGCGGTAAGTACGGCTGCGCCGAGAATATTCGGTTTCACCTGAAGCGCGTCGAGCAAGTGCTGGGTCGAGCCCTTATCGTTCGAGCGGATGTTGCCTTCTGCGGCCTGCGCGACGAGCTTGCCGAGACTTTGTAGCTCCGAGATTAACGCATGCTCGAATTGCTTTCCGGCGGAAAAGCGAAGAGTCCAAGAGGATACGGCGAGCGCGAACCCAGCCGTGAACACAACCAAGAAATTCAGCTTCGCACGAATCGGTAGATTTTCGAGGGACTTAAATTTCACGGCGGACCATCACCCATAACCTGAGATTAGAATTTGCAAAAAAACCTGTGCTCCTACTATCGGTAGAATCGCGATTTCAGTGACTGTCAAAGATCACACTGGCCATTGGCGGATATTTCCAAGTAATTACAAGACGTTGCCAATCTCACTTCGTCCACTCGCTCTCAAACCCCCGACCAGCAGTGGCGCGCGACCTCTGAAAGCTCCCCTCCCCGGCCCACACGACAAACAATCTCGTATTTCGCCGTGACATCGACCCGGCTTGAAATGGAGTCGATCTCGATGGTGTCCCCGAGCTGCACCGGGATGGGTTTTGAAAACGGACGGACATACGGAAGGTACCAATTCGTTCGCGAGGTGAGAGTATTGATCTCGCTGTCGGGACCGAGACTCAGTCGCAGAAAAAACACCACCCCGTCCCACAGCCCGTCTCGAGTAACCGTGAATGAACTACGACGAACTTCTTCTTCAGGAATCGGCTCGTCCAAGACGAGATCTTCGAAGAGTTCCGGTTCGGCGAGCATGGCGTCGCTACGATATCCGAACATCAGAACGAGCGGCATGTCCTGAACGCGCCTCCCGCCCCGCGACAAAAATCCCAGCACTCGCTCGGCAAGCGTTTGCCTCGGCATGGCCGACGGGAAAAAATATGTTCTGCATCTGTTCGGAATATGGACTGCGTTTGACTTCAAAAATCGCCGCTTGGCATCTTCAAGGAATGGAACCATGCCTTCGCAACTTCCGATCGCGCCGATCAGATCGTGCACCAGCAGATCGCAGCGTTCGGGAATCGACACGGAATCCGAGAATCCATGGATCAGCTCAACTTTTGAGATTCCTTCGCTGTCGAGAATTCGCTTCGAAGATTCGTAGGACCGTGAGTTCGCTTCGACCGCGTAAACACGCTTCGCCCCTTGGCTCGCTGCGTAACGGGCCCAAAGCGCCTTCCGTCCGGTGCCGAGCTCCAAAACCACGCGATCGGCCGCCGCTGCATCGAGGGCTTCTCGGTAATGGACGTTCCGATTCTCGTCATACTCCATCGTCTCGTAGACCCAATCCGGATACCACGCGGAAGCTTCCCGGCTCCCCATGTTCTGGCGATGAGCAAGGAGTAAAAAGTCGATACGCTGAAGAAAGCTGAAAAGGCGGGCAAATGGATGCATACGTAGTGGACGGCAATCAAATTGTTACGATTGTCACGTGTTCCCCTACGCCGGAACGCTGTGTGCTTCAGAGCCAAAACTAGCCGGGTATTAAAATCTCTTCAATACTCTTTTCGGCATTTACTCCAGCGTATCCATTGGACTATTTGGTAAGGCTCCAACCGATTTCCTGGGGAGGTAAAAAGTTGAGAGTGAGAAATCCGTGAGCTTTCCGCATCGCCTCCACACCTTCGTCGCTTTTTTGGGCCATTTGTGCTACTGCGGCGAAAAAGCCAAGCATACCTCTATTCAATCAGAGACTTGGTGGTGAATATACGAGTATGGCAGGCGGTGTTTCAAAAATGACTGGTTCTAAACCCGCTGCAGGGGGAACGATCTCCCGGAACCGCGAGTATCTCCCATACGAGTCCGTCGGCGAGCGAACACTTTGGTCGCTGCCCGCCCCAAAAAAATACAAATTCATCGGAGGAGGCCAATCGGATCCGGCGCTCTTTGATTCCGTGATGAAAATCCGGGAGAAGACCGACAGCCGCTGGCCCGACCAGAGCACGCCGGCCGACGCCTACTCTGATCACTACTGCCTATGGGTGAATGACGCCCCCGTGGGTTGCCTCAGCATGACTCGGGCTCTTCACGGTCCGATCTTCCTACAAGAATATTTCCCGAAGGTATTATTCGAGCATTATCACGATCGAATAATGTCGGCGTATCGCTTCCGTCTTCTGCCAAAGTTTCGGCGAACTTCACAGCGTTCCACTGGCGTAAGTCTTGCCGGAGTCATGGCGAAAGAAGCTTGGAGAGAGCAGATCGCGAAGGGAGTCGGACTCGACGTGATCGACGTTGAAGCGACATACGTGAAGTATTACCAGCGGCTCGGTTACGTTCATTGCGAGGGGCATGATTTCATCTGCCCGATTTTTCACGAGCCGATCGCCGTCCTCTACCTCCCGACTGATCCGACTCGGGAGTCACTTGTAAAAGACCTGGTTCAAGATCGCGACGACCATGTGATGCATAAAGACGTCGAACGGGTCTTGCGCAGAAAGATTTTCCCGCTCCGAAGCGTCGGATAAATCTACTGAACGATTTCCGATATTTCTAAAAGCGAAGACTCAATCTTCAGCCCTGCTTTGGTGACTCTGCTGAGCAGAATTCGAGGCGGCTTTCCTTGAGGCAAGTACACCATTCCGCCCTTGCCGGTAAAATCGATCTCACTGCTCAACGTCAACACCGGATGTGATTCGAGTCGCGCGAGAAGCTTCGAGCTCTCGGCAGTGTCGTCGGAGAGAATTACCGCATCACACTCCGTCTCCGGCTTTTCAACAGTGCTGAGCCCACGAACGAGAAATTTTCGGTTTGCCGAGCTTCGATTCTCAAATACCGAGGTAATTGTTTCCTTCAAACGGTTCTGATTTGAAATACACAGGCGAATTTCATCGTTCTTGGGCCAAACGGTGTACGAGATCACGTAATAATGGGCCACCGAAAGGAGCTCATTCAGCTTCGCAGTCGAGCCTTGGGCAGCAACAGCCGTCGATCCGGCCAGACAGGCCACGACCAACGCCCAGATATAGAAAAGTCTACTGCGCATAACCTCTTCTCGAACGGTCCCCCGTCCTCGAACTGCTTAGTGCCCTCTTCACAAAATGACCAAGCACCGCTGATTTTCAGTCACATGCTTGTTCGGAACAGAGCACTCGATATTGCTGGCTCAACTCCACGGCGCACGCCGATCAAAGACACTCCCTCAGGTAGTATCTTTGCGGATTGCGGCACTAAAACGTCATGATTGCTTGTCCAAACACACTTCTCTCCACCTGACTTCTCGGATACGGGAACGAAAGGGATTGAAATTCTTCGTGCCCTTGCTCGAGAAGGTTGCGGCCGATGAGATTCAAGCTGAGATTTGGAAGCACCTTCCATCCGATCCGTGCGTCAACCTGACCATAGGAATCGACGCCGACACGACGAAGGGTGTCGACAAACCTGAACACGGCATCTACTTCGATCTCCGAAGTCAAATCGTAACTCGCGCGCAACGAAGCGACGTTCGCCGGCAAGTTCTCCACGATTATCTCCGCGAGTGGATCGGTGGAGTTGTTGTTGCGCGCAAACGCCGAATAATAAGAGTAGGTTCCAACGAACTTCAGCTTACTGCTTGCTTTCAGAGTCATAGCGACTTCTCCGCCGTAACTTTCGGCGCGATAGCGACTGTCAGCAATAAGTGGAGCAATCAAGAAGTCCGTCTGAGACGCTTCGTCGAACGCGAGTACCGGTTCGCCGAGCTCAGTGCTGAGAATGTCGTTATATGAGAAATAAAACCCCGCGACGTCGATATAGAAGGAATCGTTCGGTTCCATTCGTGCGCCGGCCTCGTACGCAAACAACTTCTCGGATGGAGTCGACCGACTTCCCGTAAATTGCAGAACAGCCGGAAGACCTGATTCCGGTTCGAGGAATGCCCCGGCACGATTTCTCACGTCGTCGTAGATACGTGACGTCGTACCGGCGGTGTAAGACGCCGCTCCCCAGAGCGATGTTCTCTCGGTCGCATGCCACAGGAGTCGCGCCGTCGGCATGGGACTGAATCCGTTCTGCGAATTCTGTTCGAATCGCGCGCCGATCGTCGCAATCAACTTTTTATCAAGGAGAGAAATCTCATCGTGAAAGAATGCCCGGAAGAACTGGAGCTGGCGTTTCCGTGGCTCGAGCGACACGAAAAATGTTCCGGCAAAGTCATCAAAATACAGTCGCGTGCTTCCACCGACCACAAAATCGTGATTCTCGAGCGGCCGGAACCGGTAACGAACATCCAGATCCGTGTTGTAGAGCGCGTAATCGAACGTAAAGTCCTTCTGACGTTCGGCGAAATGGCTCCAATCAACCGTAAGCTGTGATTCGTCGGAGAACTTCCGCGACCAAAGTGTTGAGAAAACCGTGCCGTAGTGATCCTTCGTTCCGGTCATTCTCTCGACATAGGGATCCGTCAAGATCGGAAGATCCTCCACGAGTCCCTCCGACCGTCCAAAAGAGTAGTTCATCACTCGGAGGTCGGTTTTCTCGTCGACTTTGATATCCGCGCGCGTCGTCAACGAAACGATATCGCCACCGTCATTCAGGCGCGTATCATCCGACTCGATGCTGTCGTCATACCGATCGTATTTCAGGCTGAGGTTGAGCCCTGAATTCTCACCGAGCTTGGCGCCCTGTTTTACGTAGATTGACGCCTGGTGTTCGTCTCCGCCGCCCAGCGACACGGTCGGTTTGGTCGGGTTCGAAGCATTTTTCGTGATGATGTTGATAACGCCGTTTTCTGCGCGGTTCCCCCAAACCGCGGCACCCGGACCACGTACGACTTCAATTCGCTCTATCGAATCGAGCGGCAGGTTATACGCCTCCCAATACACCCCATTGAAAAGCGGAGTGACGATTGGCACGCTATCGATCATCACGAGAAGTTGACTGGCAAACTCATCCGAGACACTGCCGCCTCGAACCGAGACGGCCCAGCTGTTCGCCCCGATTCTCGCCACTTGCACTCCCGGAACCAACCGAAGGAGATCCGGAATTGTCGTTGCCGCCGAGCGCCGGATATCATCCTGATCGAGAATGTAAACGGCTGAGGACGTGTCTTTTAGTTTCTGCGTCTTCATCGCGGCAGAGAACACGTCCTGATACATGTTGAAGAAGTCTTTCACGTCCATTTGCAGAACTTTCTCGTCCGGCTTTTCTTCGGCGAGAGCCGATCCGGGCCACGAGCAGACGAGCCCGAGGCACAATGAAAACGTTCGAAAGTAACCTTTCATGATGAATTCCTCCCATGGGGGTGAGATATGAGTTTGATGTTTCGCAAACTCAAGTGATTCCGGGGTTTAACCGGACGGGGAGATGGTGAAGGCACCGAGGCTGAAAGGCCGTTTAATTCTTTCTCGCGCAGACGCAGAAGAGAGTAACCGCGAAAAAAAATGTAGAGTTTGCGTCAGCGGACTTCAAATCGTTCGTCCAACGCTCGAGCTCGGCCTCGCTCAGCGTCCCTTCCGATCGCAGCTCTTCGAGAAAGCCGGAAAAGTTCATACCTTCGAAAAGCAGATTGAAATCCGAACTGAACGCGGTCTCCGCGAAAACCTCTGTTGTCTTGAATCCGGCACGAGAGCAGAGGGCGGGTAGTGTCCGCCCAGACCATCCGTGAGCGATTGAATCACAGAATGCATTCAGAATTTTTCTCGTCAGAGCCCGATCCGGGTGATTAATGACGAACGTCTCCCAGTCGGAATCGATGAGGACCATACGTCCACCTTGGCGTAAAACCCGTCGGGATTCCTGAATCACTCGTGCAGGGTCGTTCACATGCTGAAGAGTTCGCTCGCACCAGACGCCATCAAACGTCGAGTCCGCAAACTCTAAATTGTGCACATCCTTCACGAGATAGCGGACCTCCGACTGCCCGGTGGGAGTCCGCATCTCCGCAGCCTCGATCATTGTCCGGCTGCTGTCGATCCCGACGACGCTGCCTCCTGGTCTCACGAATTCGGCGATCCTTCGGACGTCATCCCCGCTCCCACACCCGATATCGAGGATTGTTTCACCTGCTCTCAGGTCCAAATATCGAAGCGCGCGCGTCTTTATCGCTTGAATTCCACCTTGCGACCGCATCCTGTCCATCTCTTCGACGGCATGGAACGGATTGACCATGGAATCGACGTTGGAAAAGTTAACTTCTGTTTCTTTGGGCATAATCCTCTAAGGTGATTAGAGATTCTCCGTTCTACGTCTGGGTCGCAACGATTCATGCATGCGCTGAATCTAAAATAGCCGGTAGGTGGAAGTCCATATTTATAAAAGTGCATTTGATTCGGCATATTTCCAACATTTCGATTCACCGCAAACTGCGGCTGGTCGTCCTGCTCACGACCACGGCAACTCTTTTCCTCGCGTTCATCGTCGTCAACTTCAGCACGGCAGCGAGCTTTCGAGCCCGACTTCAAGAGGATCTTTTGTCGGTAACTCAGGTCATCGCTGAAACGCTCAGACCCGCACTTCTCTTTAACGACGCAGCGTCCGCGGAAAGATTGCTTGGAGCATTGAAGGGGAAAACGAACATCGTGTCAGCGACGGTTTATGACCGAGACGGGCAGGCATTCGCTTCGTATTTTCGCTCAAACGTATCAACGAAAGAAATCGCGGAGATGCCGAAAAAAAGCAAAGGGAGCAGCTGCGACGCACGGGAATGTATTTCGTATCATGTGATCAGCCATCAGGGAGAAAACGTGGGCACATTGCTGCTCCGCTCGGATCTGATGCAACTGACCGAGCAACAACAACGTTTTGCGCAATACCTTGGACTGGTCGCCATTGTCTGCGTCCTCTTCGCAATCATTCTTTCGATGATTCTCGGAAGCATCATCACAAAGCCGATTCTGGCGCTCGCGGAACTCGCGGGGCAGATTTCCACGAAAAAAGATTACTCTCTCCGTGCCGCCGTCGGCGGATCGGATGAACTTGGGACGCTCAGTAGCACGCTGAACGAAATGCTCATTCAGATTGAAGACCGCGATAAAAAGCTCGTGGAAGCGAATCAAGCAAAGTCAGAATTCGTCGCCAACACCAGCCACGAGATACGCACGCCGGTCAGCAACATTCTCGGATTCGCCGAATTAATGCAGCAGACCACGCTCTCTGCTGATCAGCAGCGATGGCTTTCTCTGATTGAGGCATCTGCCTCGTCTCTGCTCGGAATAATTAACGACATCCTTGATATTTCGAAAATTGAAGCCGGACATTTGGATTTGGATCCGATTCCCGTCGATCTTGGAAGCCATCTCGAAAAGCTGCTGGCACCACTGGTCGTGACGGCCGAAAAGAAGGAGTTGACTCTGGATATTATTCTCGACCCCGAACTCCCCCAGTGCTTGATGGTCGATCCGCTCCGATTCGGACAAGTCGTCCTCAACCTCGTAAACAATGCAATTAAGTTCACCATGCCGCACGGCAAAATCACAGTCGAAGTAAAGACGCTCTCGAAGTCACCGCGCGGTGCCGAGCTGTTGGTATCTGTCGACGACAGCGGAATCGGAATCTCGTCAGATGCCCTGGAGAAGGTTTTCGAGCCGTTTCGCCAAGCAGACGCCTCAACGAGCCGAAAGTTTGGGGGAACCGGGCTCGGTCTTGCGATCAGCCGTCGCATCATCCAGCTTATGGGCGGGAACCTCTGGGCCGCAAGCTCAGTCGGCAAGGGTTCAACCTTCTTCATTCAGCTCTTTCTTCGCTCAGACGAAGAGTCTAAAAATTCGCTCCCCGCAGTCACGGACAGCGCCGCAGCCCGAGTGGCGGTCACCCCGCCTGCTCAGATCGCGGCAACCCTTCCCCGTATTCTCGTCGCCGAGGATAATCCGATGGGACGAGAGATCATCGCGCATCGCCTAAGACGATTAGGCTATGAAGTCGAACTCGCCGAAAACGGCTGTCAGGTGGTCGAACAGGCCACCAAGAAAGAATTCGATCTGATATTGATGGATTGCCAAATGCCGGAGATGGACGGATTCGAAGCCACGGCGCGTATTCGGGCCTTTGAAGAAAGCACGGGGCGACGTACTCCGATCGTTGCATTGACCGCCCACGCGATTCAGGGCTACCGTGATGTTTGTCTCAACGCGGGAATGGACGACTACGTCACAAAACCGATTTCCGAAACGCAACTCGGCGAGTTCCTTCGCATCTTCGGTGAGCGAAAATCGCAAACGACTTGAACGTTCTCCGGACTAATCGACAACCTCTTGCCGCCGGAGTGCCGCGGCCGCGCTCTCCTTAACTTGCTCATCCTCGTCGTCCAGCAATTCGATCAACAGCTTTCTTGTTGATCGGGCTGCGGGCGCGATTTCTGTCAACGTCAGTGCGATCTCCCGTCTCAGAATCGGATCTTCTTCTCGCGCTGCCTCTCGGAATTGGGCAAAAAGGACCGTGGCGTCTGCCGATTTCAGCGATTCAAGCATTCGTGTGCGAAGCTGAGCGCTCGCAGCCGGAAGCTCCCTGATCAGCACTCCGACAGCAGGCTTGTGAAACGGATTCACCGATAACAGACTCGTTGCCGCCTGAATCTTCACTGCTGAGTCCGCGTCTTCCTTCAGCGCCTTCTCCATCAAATCAAATACCTTCTGATCGCTTGCGATCAGAGGGTGTAAGGCCTGCGCAGCATTCTGCCGTACCAACGGATTCTGATCGGAGAGCGCTTCAGCGAGAGGAGCGACTCCTACTACGCCAATTTTCTGCATGACGTACCCGGCGGAGAACCGGACCCTCGAGTCTGAATCTCGGAGTGCCTTCGACAATGCCGGCAACAAATTTTCGTCGAATACTTTGAGCTCGGCGATCTTCATCGCCGTCTCGGCGCGCACAGTGGGATCAGGGTGATTGAGTCCGTCCGAAAAGCCCTTGGGAATGCCCTGAGTTCCCTCGTGAGAAACGGCATTCTCCGCAACGGGGGCGGGGGGTTCGAGAGCCGCAACTTTGGTCTGGATGGCTTCTTCGGGTCGCTTCAAAGAAGCTCGCGCTCCTTCCGCATCTGCTTGAGCCTTTTCGCCTTGGCTCAAATCGACAACGGAGGAATCCGATCTCAGGGCCGCGGTAACTTCGGTATTCATCGCATCGGGTTTCGAGTCCGCGATCGAAGGTGCGGGATCAGCTCCGAGAGCGGTCAGCCCCTCGCGAGCGCGTGAAGCAATAGTCGAGGACGGGTCGTCGAGAACACTCTTCAAGCTCCCTATCGTCTCGGGACTTGAGTCGGCAGTACGACGAAGAGCGATAACCGCACGAAGCCGGATTCTCGAGTCCGAATCTTTGAGTGCTTGACGAAGTGCAGCGAGCGCTCCCTCATTGCGAGTACGAAGAATCCCCAGAGTCTCTACCGCTCCCATTCGGGGGCCCATCGCACGATTGGATCCGACGATCTCGGCGAGCTCCAGTGCCAGATCTTTGGAAGATCCGCTTCCCTGACTTCGGAGGGCGCGCGCAATCGCAAAGCTGAGCGCTTCGTCGCCGGAGAGAACTGAGCGGACGAGAACACTTCCCACGTTCACGTTCCACACCGACAGCAGCTTAACCAGCGAGGCGATAAACGATTCGTCTTCAAAAGAATGATCTCTCAGCAACCTGAGAACCGTCCGTCGGCCTTCGTCCCGGAGCTCGGCGGGGCAGATGGTATTCGTCAGCTGCTCGAGACCTCGCAGGCGTTCCTCCTGACTTCCCTCCAAAAGAGCTAGGGCATCGGTGCATGCTGAGGGCGCACCCGCTTCCTGAGCTTCCGAATACGGCGCTAAGATTTGGCAGCCGCCGAGAAGCAGACACAAAAACCACTCTCTCGATTTTCTACCGCCTATGCGTAAGGTGCTCTTCAAGAATGAATCTCCCGATTAAATTCGCCTGACGATGCCTGAACTGAGCCGTTCACGATACGACGGCGAACATGGCGGAGTTGCAAAATTACCGCTCCGGTAGTAGCTCGTTCCGCTATCCGGGGGGTTTGAATGCCGTATCTTAAATCATCTCGCCACTTCATTTTGCGACGTGTCGTTTATTTTTTTCTAATTATCATTTTTTCCGTGCCAATTTCTGGGTGCGCTACTCTTCGCTCGACTGGTGTCTTTTCATACCGGGGCGGTGAACGTTCGGGACACGTTGTGCGTCATACGGTGACCAAACGGGGTGAGACGCTGAGCGCCATTTCACGACAATACACCGGCACTTCGAAAAACTGGCGAGTCATCGCATCCGAGAATTCGGGAATTGATCCGAAGAAACTTTCTTTGGGTCAGAGAATCCGCATCCCGAAAAATTTGATCCGCGTCCGGGGACAGAGAGCCATTGGAGAGGCGAATCTCAAAGACGAGCTCATTCGAGAGAAACTGATGGACGCAGTCCTCGAGAAGACATGTGATCCAGCCGGGAGCAAACTACCCGAAGATTGACGAGGTAAGAAGCTCGCTTGCGTAGTTCCAATCTTGGAGGCCGCCACCGCGCGTTTCAATTTCACCGCGCGGTGTAATTTAGCTGATTTTACGTTTGTTCGTGCATACGCTAAAACGCTTGATAGGATCCTCCTCTCACCGGAATGCAAACAATGTTGAAACAAATCGGCTTTTTCAGCTTGTCTCTCCGCCTGGCCTCACTCTTGATGCTGTTCGGCTCTGCGCCTTCCGCGGATGCCGCTCCCGAAGAAAAAGTTCCGGTTCGCCTCGGCGCTTCTATAGCGCTTACGGGAAAACTTGCGGATATGGGCGCCGCCGAGAAGCAGGGGTTCGAGCTCGCTGCGGAGGATATCAACGCCGCTTCAGGCTTCGAGGGTCGAGGTATTCGGCTTCTCTTCGAGGATAACGCAAGCGATCCGAAAGCTGCCTTAAATGGAGCAAACAAACTTTTCGATAGCGATAAGGTCGACTTCTTTTTCACGGCTTTTTCGCACATCACCCAAGCACTCGAGGCGCGGCTCAAGCGTGCAAAAGTATTGTTCATCTATCATGCGTCGATCGGCCACGTGGCGGCCCACAACACGCTGGGGTTTCGTGATTGGGCAGACATCGATGAACAAACTCTCGCTCTGATGAAGTTCGCAAAATCAGAAGGTCGGAAGCGCGTGGCTTACCTCGGCGAGCAGCATGAAGCTTGCCAGGCCTACGAGGGACTGTTGCGCGAGCGGCACAAAGAATTCGGCTTCGAGCTCCTCTCGGTGGAGAATTACGTGGCAGGCGAAGTTGATTTCAAGCCGATGCTGCTTCGAATTTCTCAAAGGCAACCGGACGCCGTCTTCGTGTGTAGTTGGCGGGACGGTGGAATACTCATGTCACAGATGAAGGCGCTGAACCTCATAAAACTTCCCACTTACCAGCAGGTCGCACCGCTCTTGGGCGTGAACGACACTCCGGAGGTTCGGAAGCTCTATGAAGAAAACGCGGCGGTAAGCTCCTGGCTGGTTTTCGCCGAAGGAGAGCTGAACTCCGTTCAAGAGAAGTTTTTTCAGCGAGTAAAGGAACGTTTCGGGAACGCGCCGCGAATAGAGACTCTGATTGCATTCGACGACCTCTTTATCCTTGAAAAAGCGGCCCGCGGATGTTTGCAAGGCGGAGGTGTTGATCAACTCTGCGTTGCGAAAAATCTGGCTCAGACCACAAGTGAGGGCGTCTCCGGACCGGTTTGTTTCGACGACCTTCGGCGGGCGAGGCGTCCCACGCTTTTGATCCGCGTCATCGACGGGAGATGGAAGAAGGTGTTTGAGGACGGCGGGGTCTGCGCCTCGCGTGGGAAAACAGGCTAAACGTCATTCCCGGTCGAGTCGCGAAGCTTGTGCAAGAACGGATGAAAGCACGGGCCAATTCCGGTATTGCTTCACGAGGGCTCTAGGCGCGAACAGCGCCTTCGAGAATTTTTCTCGCCTTCTTCGCGATCCCCAACTGTTTTTGATCTCGTCGCTGAATGAACCGAGGTTCATGTTTGAACTGCAGAATCGCATCATCGAGAATTTGTTTTGCCTCTTCACGGGCGCCTTCTTCGGAGAGAAGTGTGGCAAGGTCTATCTGATATTGTAGTTGAGAGCTCGATTTTACGATTCGCCGGTATATCTCGATCGCTTTCTTGCGTTCATCGAGGTCAACGCAGAGGGCAGCGTAGTTCACCGCCGCTTCGAAGTTTTTAAAATCGAAGTCTTTCTCCAGCAAGGCCTCGAAGCGAACTCTCGCTTCGTTGCTTCGCTTGGCACCCATCAGGCAGCTCGCCGACAGGTATTGATACACCTTATTCCCGGTTTCAGATTGCAGAAGCTCTTCGGCAAGCACCGTGGCTTCGTCAAATTTTCCGGCGTCGTGCAACGCCTGGGCGAGCTTCAGTTTATTAACCGCGCTTCCGCTCGATTTGTAGAGATAGCGAAGCTCATCCAGTGACGTTTTTTTCTTGAGCACGCGCTTCCAAAGACGGGCAAACTCCGGATCGTGGATTTTGACGGCAAAAAAGTAGGCCCAGTCTCCGAACGGTATCCAGCAGATGAGGAACCAATAGGAACTCATACCGCCACGGCCGCCACCGCTCCGCTGAATGGAGTCGACGAGCATCCACGCTTTGAAGGCCAGCAGTAAAACGGCGATAATCGGCATACATTCTCAATAAGCTGCGACTTCACTATCGGCTAGAATCGTCCATCCCTTAATGTAGAGATTTTAGACCGCGGATGGAAGCGTATTCCTGGCCATTTCCGTCTTCTTCTTTTCCCCTGCCCTTGCCTGGCACTCGGCGGTCGGATTACGGTGTCGAATTCTCCATTCCCCAAAGGCGTTCTATGACGGCAGAGACTCAGAGAGTTCATTTTCGCACGATGTGGTGGGTCGCCACCCTCGTTCTCATCGGGGTAACCGTGCTCTTTTTCGTCGCCAGTCACTTTCGTGCAGTTCACCCTGGTTTTGCCCTTCTCCGGGCCTTCTGTGAAGCCGCAATGGTTGGAGGCCTCGCCGATTGGTTTGCCGTTTCGGCGCTTTTCCGTCGCCCATTAGGGTTGCCGATTCCGCATACCGCGATCGTTCCAGCAAATAAAGGGAGAATCGGCCGCAGCCTCGGACTTTTCATTCACGAGAACTTTCTGTCGGAGGAAGTGCTCGAATCCGAAGCGGTGAACATCACCGGCGCTATTACCCGCTGGCTGGAGGTTCCGGAGAACCGGCGAAGCATTGTTCAAAGCGTTCAAACTCTCATGCCGCATCTCTTGGAGACGCTCGAAGAAGAAGAAATAAAGCAGTTCTTCGATTCGCAGGCAGAGGACCTGGTAAGCCAGCTCGATCTCGCGGGATTCACGGCAAAGATTCTCCGCCTGCTCACGGTAGACGAATTACATGAGGTCGTCCTCGACGAAGTTGTCCTTCAATCTCGTTCGTTTTTCCATGACAATAGCGATTGGTTCCAACAGCAAATCCGCGACGCGAGTCCGTGGTTCGTCCCAGAGTTCGTCGATCGGAGAATATTTGCGGCCATTCTCGAAAAGACTGAGGAGACACTTTCAAGTGCGATTGCAGATCGAAACCATGAGCTCCGCCGAAGGGTTCACGCCGCGGTCGAGCAGTTTATCGCGAAGCTGGAAACCTCCGACAAGTTCAAACAAGAGGGAGAAAAAATAAAGCAACTTCTTCTCAAGAACACGGTGGTTCGCGAATACATCAACTCGATTCGCGACGGCATACTCGAGAATGTTCGCGAAGATGTGCTGAAGCCTGACTCAAAAATCCTGGCCGCTCTCGAAAACATGCTGGAAGGCTTCGTCGAGACCATGAGCGGCTCATCGGATCTCCAGCTTCGAATGAATCGAATTCTTCGCCGCCTATTCGCCGCAGCAGTGGGCGACCAAGGCGAGCATCTCGTGGAGCGAATCGCAAAAACTGTGGACTCCTGGGATACCGACACTCTCGTCCAAAAGCTCGAAGAGCAAGTGGGTTCGGATCTGCAGTTTATCCGCATGAACGGAACAATTGTCGGCGGGCTCATCGGCGTCGCGATCTTCACCGTGGAGAACCTGCTGCACTAGAGCGCTCTTTCTCTGCGTTTTCCCTGTGTCTCTGTGCCTCTGTGGTTCAAAAAGCGTATCACTCTATTCTCCATCCTGTTGAACCGCAGAGGCACAGAGACACAGAGGCACAGAGATTGGTGTGGAAGTCCCACGATGTGGGGGGGGGTGTTAACCTCCTTTAAAAAAGATTTGATCCCGCTCCTCTCCGTCCGCCACGATGGCCGTTCGTGCGGACGGAGAGTGCGGGACCGGGTCGAACATCACGCCGCGGCGACCGGGTAGAGCCGATCGACGAACTCGGCGGCCCGGCACAACGCGCCGACCATGTCGTCCTTAGCGAACGTCCGGGTGCCGAAGCCGCGGACCGCCGTCCGTACGCCCGCGTCCCACCACGGGAACAACTCGATCCCCCACGTCACGTCGGTGGCGCAGCCGGTGATCGCGTCCATCAACTCCTTGGTGGGCATCGGGGTGTCCTCGTTCAGCTCCCCGCGGGTGGTGAGCGCCGAGAGGTGCCGCCGACGGGGGTTCGCGAGCGGCGAGGTCGTCGCCAGCTCGCTCTTCACGTCGTCCATCGACTTCCCGTTCGAGATGGCCCAGTCGTACAGGTGGCTCGTGTCGTGGAGCACGCTCCACCGGATCGGACCCGTCGCGAGCAGGTTCGCCGCGGAAACCACCTTCGCGATCCGGGAGGGCCGCGTCGAGCGGCGGTACTCCCGCCGACAGAGGTATTCGGCCAAGAGCTGGACGACCGTCTTGCACTTCTTCCCGGCCTCGTTCGAGATCCACGCGAGGGCCGCGGAGACAGGCTGGACCACCTCGTCCTCGAACTGCGCGTCGGAAACGTCGCCGAGGTGGAGATCCGCCGTCCACCCTTCGGTCACGGGGCCGGCCGCGACGGTCGCGCCCACCCGGTCCGCGAGCAGCACCTGATCGAGGACGCCCTTCTTACCAGCCTCACGCGTCGCCGGGTTCGTCAGGTCGAACGGGGGCGGCGTGAAGATGAACGTTGACACGTCGTGATAGCCGATCGTCCGGAGCGCGGCGACCATGTCCGCGTACTCGTCGCACTGCGCCGGGTTGCTGGCGTCGCACGGCAGGATGTCCACCCCCTTGTAGCGACCGCCGCTCTGCTCCCAGACGGCGCGCGCCAACGCGACGAGCGCCCACTTGTCACCGCCACCGGCGGCCGGCTCGAGCGGGTTGAACCCCGCCGCCGTGCTGACGAACGTCAGCCGTTTCAGTTCCTTCGCCATCAGTCGTCCCCTTCGAAATACGGGTTCGGTTTGCCAACGACGAAGGGAGAACCGCTTTCCCCCACGTCGTTGAGAAGCTCGGGGTTCTCAACGACGAGGCAATCGCCTCTACTCAAACTGGATGGAAGAGAATAGAAATAGGACCAAGAGCGCACCGGACGGGCGCGCCGCGCCTCGGATAGCAACCCTCACCGCGAATTGCAAGAAAACGAGCCTTTCATGAAACGCCCCGGATGGAACCCGAAGCGCAGAAATCGAAAGATCGGAACACCACAACACGGCAAAGGCCAAGACAACCGAATGGTTATCCCCGCCCGCGACGTCGCATTTTTTGAGACGCTCAATATCCCTGAGAGCTTTGAGGTGTCGATCCGGCAGCGCACGGTTGCCGTCTTCGTTGAACCGGTCTCGCCCGACTCCATGTATCCGTGCACCCGAAGCGACATTGCTCACGTCCTCACGCTGATTCCGGCGGAGTTCACCGAGCAACTGGACTTTCTCGTGTTTCGCCATCCGACCAAAAAGCAAAGGCTCCTCTCGCCAGTCTGGGGGCGATTGGTGTTCTCTGCTGACATCTGTGGCCGTCAAGGAAATGCGATGTTTATTGAGTCTCAGCTTATCAAGCTCGCTTCTCGATGGTCTAAAAACTTGGGGCCTCGCGACAAGGAGGAGCTCGAACGTTTACGATCGGAAGGACATAAAATCGTCGTTGGTAAGCGCGATTATCAAGTTCTCTCCACACCGGAAGCCATGAGAAACACGGTTCTCTTCCGGACTGTGTTACATGAGATTGGGCATTTGCATCATCGAACGACGACACCGCACTACGCCAGTATCACTCGGGACGACCGAGAAGCATTCGCTGAACGATTCGCATCGAAACTCCGCTCCGCACTTGAAACTGATAACAAGATCCCGTTTCCGACGATTTCGGATGACGCGAATAACTCGCCCTTCGAAGGCTGAATTATTGACCGTTTCCGACTGCCCGCAAATATTTAGGCGGAAGGTGCCGGAGGAGTACCGGAAGAACGGTTTCGAGGGCGCGCGAATTTTGTTCCGCGACTCGCTTCGCCGCCTCCCCCTGCTGAAGGAGCGCGGTTTCGTTATTGAGAAGTTTGAGTGTGGCGGCGGCAAGCTCGTCTTTGTTCCGAACAGTGGAAATTGCTCCGGCTTGACGAAGCTGCGCGACAGCGTCACGCACGTTTCGATCAAATGGTCCGAAAAGAATAGGCACCCCGAAGGCAGCCGGTTCGAGCGGATTATGTCCGCCGATGTCGACCATCGAGCCTCCCACAAAGGCAATTGTCGCGAGCGAATACAGCTCCTTCAGCTCCCCATGAGAATCGAGAACAAGAATTTCGTCATCGCGCTTCGGCACTCCCGAAGTTCGCCGGCGAAACGGAAGTCCTCGTTCTTTTAACATAGCGAGCACCGGCTCGACTCGATCGAGATGACGGGGCGCGAAAATGCATTGAAGTCGAGGAAACTCCAGTCTGATTTGACGGAGGGCATCAAGCACCGATTCTTCTTCGCCCGGCCGGACACTTCCTGCGACAAAACATGGGAGATCGGATTGAAGATGAAATTTTTCAGCAATTTCCTTTCTGCCAAGGGGAAGCGCTGGAGAATTCACCGTAGCAGAATATTTTGTAGAGCCGGCAACGATGACATTCTCTCGGGGTGCGCCGAGCGACACGAAACGCTCGCCGTCGATATGCGTTTGAACGAGAATCTTCGCATAGGCATTTAGCAACGGGCGAAAGATGTAGCGGAGTCGAGTATAGGCCGGAAAACTGTAATCCGAGATTCGGCCGTTTATGAGCAGCACCGGAATACGTCGGCGTTTTAGCTCCATGAGAAAATTCGGCCAGAGCTCCGTCTCGGCGATTATGACCAGCCTCGGTTGGACCTGATCGAGCGTCCGGCGGACGATATTCGGAAAGTCGAGCGGAAACAGAGCATGCGGAACCCCCGGTGCACGTCTTTTTACTTCCTCCTGCCCGGTCGTAGAAGTCGTGGTGACGAGATACGAGTATTCGCTCCGTTCCCGCTGAAGCGCTTGAAGCACGGGAACGACCCCACCTATTTCTCCAACCGAGGCACCGTGGAGCCACACTGTGTTTCCAGGAGTGATCGGCAGAGATTGCCAAGCTCCGCCACCCTTCCGCTCTGGAAGCGAAGCACGAAAGTTTTTGTCGAGAAATGATTTCCCCACGACGTAGGGCGCGGCGGCGTAAGAAAGATATCCGATGCCTTCTTTCAGAGTTTTCTTCATACGTTTAATCTTTGATTCTGCCTCCAGAGAATCCCCGAAGAGCAGCTGTCTTATTTCTTCAACGCTTCTGGTTTCGTCTGTCCGCTAGCTCCAACACGACATCAGCAGCCCGTTCAACAGCCTTTTGGTTTGGATCAAGTCCCATCTGAAAGCGCGCTCGAACTGCTCGAAGCGCGTCTTTCATCTGCCTGCGCTTTTTTGGATCGCCGAGAACGCGTTCCACTTCGACGGCTATGTTTTCGCCGGTGACTTGCTCCTGCAGGAGCTCCGGAACGATCGTCTTCCCGGCGACGAGGTTTGCCATCGCAAAATGTTGCACGCCCCGAACGAGCAATCTCGCTATTCGATAAGTAAGCGGAGAGAATTTATAGACGACAACACAGGGCGCCTCAGCGAGCGCGGCTTCGACGGTGACGGTGCCCGAAGCCACCACGGCGACATCACAAAAAGTGAGGATTTCTCTCGCCTGACCATGTAATACGATCACGTGATCGGCCTCTCTGAGGTGGCTCTTTATCTCATCGACCGAAAAGGTCGGCGCGACGGGAATCACGGCTTGCAGACCGGGCCGGATAACCCTCAATCGCCGATAGGCATCGAGGAGTGGCTCTAACAGCAACTTCACCTCTGCATGACGGCTTCCCGGGAGCAACGCCAACACCTGTCGGTCCGGGTCGAGCCCGTTCGCCGAAAGAAACTCGTTTCGGGATACGGAAAGCGCCGGTCGATCGAGGAACGGGTGCCCGACATAGTGAGCTTCGACACCATGCTCTCGGAAGAAAGCCTCCTCAAAGGGAAAGATGGGGAGCACCGCCGCAACGTTTTTGCGAATCGCATGAACCCGCCCCGTCCGCCAAGCCCAAATCTGAGGCGTCACAAAATATAAGACGCAGAAGCCTTTCTTCTTTAACGCCTTCGCGAGACGCAAATTAAAATCAGGAAAATCGATCAAGACCACGACTTCGGGACGTCGTTTTTCGGCCTCGGACACGAGGCTCTTTGCGGCGGCGATCAACTGCCGGATGCTTCCCAAGACTTCGGTCAGACCCATAACCGAAGCCGACTTTTCCGAATCAATCACCGTCTCGGCGCCCTCGGCTCTCAGCGCAGAGCCACCCATCCCGAATACTTCCAACGCCGGCAATTTTTGCTTGAGGCTTCGTACCAGAGCGGCGGCGTGCAGATCTCCTGACGCTTCCCCCGCGACGATCATCACTCGAGTAAGTGGGTTCGGATTTGGACTCGAATCCATGCGAGGCTTCGGGAGAACTTGATGACTCATCAATAACTCGTGGTTCTAGTGCTCTGTTCCGCAAATAAACTATCAAAATTGAATTTCATACAGTATCTACTGGTGAACAGAGCACTAGGAATAACTGGCTCGGCTCCGCCTCGCGTGCCGCCCTAAATAAACTGCTTTGGCAGTTCATTTAGGGAACACGGCACTAGGTCGTTTTCCCCGCCGCGGTCTCTGCCTGAAGCAGAGAGATCACCTCTTCCGGAAACATTTCCGAGAGGTTCTCCATCGGCTCGCCTTCGGTGAACATCTGCAATTGCCGCCGAAGCGCCGCTTTGATTTCCTCTGCGAGCTCAAGCGCAAGAAGTCCGTCTTCTCCTGGAACAATGGGCGCCGTCCGGTCACGCACGGAAATCAAAAACGCTTCGATCTGATCGAAAAGCGCGTCCCGCTCCTCGACCGTTTCTTCGACGGTTGAAATCTTCGGGAGGCCTAGCAGGTTTGTTCCGGGCTCCTTTGTGTAGATCTTCAGTTTCTTATTGCCGAAATCGAGCGAGAGATAAACGTTCGGTTGGAACACTCTCATCGTTCGCTCAGATTTGAATGCCGCCCGGCTCGCCGTAACATTTGCAACAGCTCCGCCTTCAAACGTCAGTCTGGCATTCGCAATGTCAAAGCTCTTCGTGAGAATCGACACGCCTATGGCTTCCACTGATTTTACGGGCCGGCCGACTAGGTGGGCAATGATGTCGATGTCGTGGATCATGAGATCGAGGACCACGTCGACATCGTGTCCCCGTCCGGCAAACTGCGCGATTCTTCTCGCTTCAAAAAAGACCGGTCGAGTGAGATGCCGTTCCATCGTGCGAAACGCGGGATTGAATCGCTCCAAGTGACCCACCTGAAGAATCCGGCCTTCTCGCTTCGCAATCTCAATGAGTTCCTTCGCTTCTGCGGTTGAGGTTGCGATAGGCTTCTCGACAAGCACATCAATGCCGTTTTGCATCAACCAGCTCGCAATCTCGAAATGGCGCCCGGTATCCGCCGCCACGCTGGCGCATTGGACTCCCATGCCCGGAAGCGCCTTATAGTCGGTAAGCCCCTGAGCCTTCCACTTTTTGCCGATTTCCTTCGCCCGCTCGCTGCGCACGTCAACCACGGCAACCAGCTCAACTCCCTTAGATTTCGCGTATTTTTCAGCGTGAAATGCACCTAGGTATCCTACGCCGACAACAGCAGCCTTCATTGTGCTCTCCTCAAATCCCTACGGACGCCCGAGCGCCCAGAACAAAACTCCTCATACTCCATCATCGATAGAGCCGGACAATATGAAATAGAGAAGACGAAGACGATACTTGTCCGGAGCCATGGGACGGTTTAACTTCGGACGACTCAAGGGATTTTATCTAATAAATCACTGAGAAATTCAAGGTTGGTGGAAGAAAACGGATTCGAATGAGGTGCGGTATACCCGCAACGCAGGACTGGTCCCGAGTCTTCTGATGGGACCGAAAAGTTAAGTTTTCAAAGCAGTTAAAGAGAGATTCGGGAACGGTTCCCGTCCGCAGCCCGAGGAGGGGCCTCTCGGTGCGGAACATGATAAAACGCGGAGCGACCGGACCGTCCATTCGATGGTCGGCCTTTCCAGAAGGGACTTGGCATGTTGAAAAAGCTGATAAAATTTTTGGTAATCCTTTCGATCCTGGGAGTCGTGATCGTCGGGATCCTGCTTTGGAACATCAACCCGATCGTCGAGAGCTTTCGCCCCAAACTCGCGAAGCTCATCTCCGACACAATCAATCAGCCTACCGACATCGGGGGGATCAGCCTGAAGCTGTTTCCGACGCAGTCCGTTGAACTCAAGAACATAACGCTGGCAGGTGGGACCCCCGGCGCGACTTCAATCGCCAGGGCCATGCTCGACGTCAATCTCGCCGCGCTGATCAAGAAACGCCTGGAAGTCACGGAAGTGGCTGTCGATGGGCTGAATGTGACCGTTACGAAAGAAGCGGACGGCGCCATGAAGGTCGGCGGACTGCCAATTGGAAAGGGAAAGAACGATCCGACTCAACCCCCACCGAAGGACGAAAAAAACGATCCTTCCGCGATTTCCTTTCAGACGAAAACTTTCACTCTCAAGAGCGGAAAGATCGCCTTTGAAGACAAGTCGGTCGCTCCGCCACAGACAATTGCCATCTCGGATCTCGAGGTCGACGTCAGAAACATCACGCAATCAAGCATTGAGAAATTCTCCGTCGGGGCCTCTCTTCTCGGCGCAAAACCGAAAAATCTCTCCATCACCGGTTCCGTAAAGGGTCTGGGTGGAGTGCCTACGGCGATCGAACCCGACGTCACATTGAACTTCAAAAGCATCGATCTCTCGAGAATCCAGAATCTCATGGAGGTCTACGGGAAAACCAAAATCGATAAGCTCTCCCTCAAAGACACGTTGGATTTTGAATTAACGGCAAAAGGCGGAATGGCAAACCCGCTCATCGATATCAAGATCGATGGCAAGCCGGCAGACCTGCAGTTTGGGGAATTGTTCGCAAAAGCAGCTGGATCCGCCTTCGGGATCTCCACATCCATCAAGCCGATCCTCCCGGCGCAGATTGAAATCCCCAAGCTCGAGTTCACGCTCGGGAGCTCAGTGATCAAACTCCCGCTTTCGTTGAATCCACTGACCAAAGCCGTAAAAGTGGCTATCGCCTCGGATGGAATCGGCTTGTCGGATCTGCAGAAATTTCTTCCGATGCTGAAAACATACACTTTGGGCGGCTCAGTCGCGATAAATCTGAACGTAGACGTTCCCGGCGCGGCTCCCGGTCAGATGCCCAAGCCGAATATGAACGGAGCCGTCGAGTTGAAGGACATCGAAGCGGCGCTGACCCTTCCGCCGACCGAAGGGAAATCTCCGGATCCTTTGCAGGTCAAGGGATTGAACGGAAAGATTGAGCTCCAAGGAGACGACGTAAACATCAAGGGCCTCAAGTTCAGCCTCGCCGGGCAACCCCTCGAAATCGGCACGAAGGTCGCAGGTATTCCTGAACCCTCCATCCAGTACGCCCTCCGCTCGACCCAGTTCAATTTTGGACCGGTCCTGAAGTCCGTTAAACCTGGTGGAATCGAGGCGCTAAACGGGAGCAGCGTCGATGGGCTTCAGGTCACGGGCGCATTCGATAAGAAAAGCCGTGCAGGAAACGTGGCGCTTAATGTCGACAAGGGAACTTTCGCGAGCTTCCCTCTTGCGGCAATCAAGATTGTGGCCGATTTCGCGCTCGATGAAGCAAACAAGCCACTTCGTGCGACCCTGCAGCCGAGTAGCCTCGGCATTTTCGGCGGAAATGCGTCATTCCAAGGTGGGCTCGCTCCGACAAAGGACATCAATTTTCAGCTGAAGGCGGGTGGCATCGACATTCGGAAGGCGCTTGATGTCGTCATGCCAAACTCGAAGATCTCGATGAGTGGAACTGTCGAGTCATTCGCCCTGCAAATCACGGCAAACCAGGCGAACGTCCCGGGCACTCTCGCCGGTCCGTTGAACATGGTAGCGAAAGAGGGAGTGATCGACGGAGTAAATATCGTCGGACAGGCCCTCGGGAAGATAAATACGATACCGGGTGTCGAGGCGGCGCTTCTCAGTTTCATCCCGCCCAAATATGCGGTGTTGTTTCAGGGAGATAAAACGTCTTTCGATCAGGTCACGCTGGACGCCCGCCTAAACGGGCCCACAACCACCATCAACTCGTTTCGATTGATGCACTCGGCCTATCAGATCAACGGTCAAGGAACTGTAGAGAAATCAGGCAACGTGGATATGAAATGCCAACTTACTCTGAACCCTATCCTCGCAAACGGGATGGTTGAACGGCAGCCGAAGCTCAAACTTCTCCAAGACGATAATGGAGGAATCGAGTTTCCCATCACGATCACCAAGCGAGACGGCATTCCAATCGTGATTCCGGATATTTCGAGGCTGGCAAAGAACGCCCTCAAAAACACCGCGAAGGAAGCCGCGAAAGGGGCAATCAATAAAGGTCTTGAAAAGGTCGCCCCCGGACTCGGCGGGGCTCTAGATTCGCTATTTTAGGTAAATCATTTACTCAGAGAGAAGTATGTCCGACACGACTGCCGGAAGAAATCCCCAGGAGACATCACAGCCAAAGCTCCATGAGGTGCTCCGGCAGTTATCAACCGAGGCAGCGGGACGAACGCCATTATCGCTGCAAGATATCGGCGCCGCCCTTTACGCGCGCGCCCCTCGTGATTTCATAACTCAAAGTGAAATCAGCCGACTTACGAAGATTGCAGAACAAGCGCATCGCTTCCTGGGCGACTTCTTGGCTTCCGGGAAGGAATTCAGCATCGAAGTCATTCCACTCGTCGATCGCGGAGCTGGGCGAAATCGTGCAACCGGTATTCTCTCGGCGTTCACCGATCGCTCGTTCATCGTTGATACCGTCGGCTGCTGCTTGGACGCATTGGGAATTCGGAAACACCTCTTCCTCCACCCAATTCTCCGCATCCCAGGCAGGCAACCCATTTCGCTCGCATATATAGAGACGGACCATGTTTCGCCCGCGGTTGTCTCGGAACTCTCGATCCTCTTAGAGAAAGCGTACAACGACCTTTTCCTCGCGACGAGCGACTACTCCAAGATGCTCGATGAGCTCGCAAAGCTCACACAGAGTTTTCGATCGAACGGTGTGAAGAAAAACGGTGAAGCCTCGAAGCCGGAAGAAGCTCCGGAGTTTCTCTCCTGGCTTTCGGAAGGTTCCTTCATCTTTCTCGGACTTGAGCGCGCTGAGATCGGGAAATCAAACGGTCCGCTCGTCCCAGACCGACTGTCCCAGTTCGGCGTCCTTTCTCCGAATGCAAAATCAGACGAGTTCCGCTCGCTCGGAGCGATGCTGGAGGAAGATGTAACGGCCATGCTTACGCGCGGCGAAACTTTTTCCGCGTATAAACTCCCGGCGAAGAGTCTCATTCATCGTCGAGTCTTCCTTGATGCAATTTCCGTTCGCGTGCCGGGCACGCAGCAGGTCATCTCCGTTGTCGGGATGTTTAGCTCTCGCGCGAACAAACAGGAAACCGCATCGGTACCCCTCCTTCGGCAAATTCTTCACGATATTCTCTCAGCGGAGAATCTCATTCCAGATTCCCATGCCTATAAAGAGCTCGTCTCCGTGGTCGATAACATTCCGCGACTGGAGCTTCTTTCGGCTCCGCGTGATCTGCTTCGGTCCGACATCAGCATGATTACAGAGGTTTCCGGCAGGCCGGACGTGCGGATGCGTGTTTCTGAGGATCAGCGAAAACGCTTCGCATCCGTACTCGTGATCCTTCCGAAACAACGAATGAATGCCACAGCACAGGAAATGATCGTTTCTGAACTCGAAACAGCCGCCGGTTGCGTTCCCGGCGCATCCGAGACTTCGCTGGGAAGCTCCGATCTTCCGCTGACGCTTCTTCACGTGCTCCTGCCGAATCCTTCTAAGTCGATTGGCGACGTCGCTTCGCTCGAGGCGAAGATTTCCTCCGAGACCATCACGTGGGAAGAAAATTTCCGCGGGCGAATTATCGAAGGAAATGACCTCACACAGCTTCCGGAACGTGCCCGAGTCGCGGCCTTCTATAACAAAGCGTTTCCTGAGGACTACAAAGCCGTGGTGACGCCGGAAGAAGCGGCAAAAGACATCCAATTTATCGAACGACTTTCTGAGGAAAATTTCCTCGAAGTCGACATTCGGCTCGAAGCTGCCGCTCAACCACTGCTGAAGATCTTCCGCGTCGGAGAAAACCCGACAATGAGCGCAGTCTTTCCGTTTTTAGAAAATTCCGGACTCAAAGTTCAACGCGAGCACGTTACTCAACTTCAGGGCCGAAATGGACTCGCCGTGGGAGTGTACCGTTTGCAGCTCTCACCCCTGGGAAGCGCCGGAGAAGCCCTGCTTTCGAAGGGTTTCCGGGCGGGTTTCGCAGCGATCCTGCGAGGCACGGCGGAGAATGACAGTCTCAATAAACTCTTGATTAATCCCGGGCTCGACACCGAGCAGATTGCGGTCTTCCGCCTCGTCGTTCGCTACATGCATCAAATAGGCGCCGCCACGGCGTCTGACGTCATGCCACCGGCGTTGATCGAGTATTCGTCGCTCGCAACCATCCTCGCCGAGAGCTTCGCAATCAAATTTGATCCGGACAGGTTCCCAGAGGGAATCGACGCACGAAACCTCGCCCTTGAAGGCCAGAAGACGAGGTTTTATCAGGCGCTCCGGTCGGTGCGTCAGCTCACCTATGATAAGGCATTCCGGCTTTATTGGTTTATTTTTGAGGCGACGGTCCGTACGAATTTCTATTCCACGCAGGATCGGTCGCGGCTGGCAATCAAGCTGAAGCCCGATACGATCCCCGGCCTTCCCCTGCCCCGACCCTTCGCCGAAATCTTCGTAAACGCCCCAGATTTCGAAGGAGTTCATCTCCGCGGCGGTCCGGTAGCGAGAGGCGGAATTCGTTGGAGCGAACGTCACGAGGATTATCGTACTGAAGTTCTTGGACTGATGAAGACACAGATTCTAAAGAACTCGATTATCATCCCGACGGGCGCAAAGGGCGGTTTCCTTTTGCGGAATAAGCCTCAAGACCCGCAGGAGCTTAACAAAGCAGTAAAGCACTGCTACGGCCGATACATTCGCTCGTTGCTCGAAATCACGGATAACCGAAAAGACGGCAAGCTCATTCATCCTCCGAAGTGCGTGGTCTATGACGGGGAAGACCCGTATTTCGTCGTGGCCGCCGATCGAGGAACTGCGTTGCTCAGCGATACGGCAAATGCGATTGCGACAAAAGACTTTAATCTCTGGATCGGCGACGCCTTCGCCTCCGGGGGAAGTAACGGTTACGATCATAAAAAGCTGGCGATTACGTCCCGGGGCACCTGGGAAACCACATGCCGGCACTTCCGAGAAATGGGACTAGACTCCGAAAATACGGACTTTACGGTCACCGGTATCGGCGACATGTCGGGCGACGTTTTCGGGAACGGACTTCTGCGGAGCCGGCACGCAAAGCTCCTTGCGGCCTTCAACCACAAGCACATCTTCCTTGATCCAACTCCGAATGCCGAGACATCTTTTGACGAGCGACAACGGCTCTTCGATCTCCCCGGTTCGCAATGGTCCGACTACAATCCTCAGCTCATCAGCAAAGGCGGCGGGATCTTCGAGCGCGCGTCGAAGGAGATTTCGATAAGCGAAGAAGCCCAGCGGGCGCTGGGGATCACGAGCGCTTCGCTTTCCGGACAGGAGTTGATTAAAGCCATACTTACAGCGCCGGTTGATCTCCTGTGGAACGGCGGAATCGGGACATACGTGAAGTCCTCGACCGAGGATCATCTCAGCGTGGGAGACCGGCTAAACGACGATGTTCGAGTGGACGCTAAGGAGCTTCGCGCGAGAGTCGTCGCCGAGGGCGGAAATCTCGGGTTTACTCAGACTGCCCGGATCGAATACGCGAAGAGCGGCGGCCGCATAAACACTGATGCGATCGATAATTCGGGCGGCGTGAACATGTCCGACCTCGAAGTGAACATCAAGATTCTCCTTTCTGCGCCTGTTGCGGAAGGTAAGCTCAGCTTGGAAGATCGGAATATTCTTCTTGCTTCGCTGGTCGAGGATGTCGGGAAAAAGGTTGTTCGGCGAAATTACGTGCAAAGTCGGACGATCAGTCTGGCCGTCAAGCGTAGCGAACGATACCTTGGATATTATCGCGAGCTTCTGGACTCTCTGGAGAAAGAAGGCCTTCTCAATAGAAAGTCGGAGTTTATCCCCCCGGACACTGAGTTGGTCTCGAGAATCCAACAGCGAGGCTCGCTCTATCGGCCCGAGCTTGCCATTATCATCGGGTACTCAAAAATCTCGCTCACGGCTGCCATCTTCGAATCGAACATTCCGGATGATCCGTATTGCGAGAAGTATCTCTTGAACTACTTCCCCTCGGCACTTGTGGAGAAATATCGAGATTACATTCTCAAACATCCTCTGCGCCGGGAGATTATTGCGACCGAAATCGCAAACGTCGTGGTCGACCGTATGGGACCGGTGTTCGTGCTCCGCACAGCAAACGAAACGGGAAGTTCCCAGGAGCGGGTGCTCCGGACTTTCATCGCTGCCGATTCTATCTTCCGAGGCGCCGAGCTCGGAGAAGCGCTCGACGTTCTGGACAAACCGGAGCGGACACGGGTGTACCTCCAATTGCTGGTCAGAGCCACGGCGGCGATTGACTCCGTTACTGTTTGGCTTCTCAATCAGAAGGATTCGAATCAATCGCTTTCGGAGACAGTTGAGCGCTATCGCGACAAATTCCAAACTCTCATCGCACAGGTTGGAGAGATTCTGGCGGCCGATGACATGCCGGCCTATCGAGAAGCCTGGCAACAGCTGGTGTTTCAAGGGGTGAACCGGAAGCTCGCGGAGGAGCTCCCAACGCTCGGCTTCGCCGGCGCTCTCATGGAGATCGTCGATTTGTCCCTGCACTGCGACGAGTCTGTCACGGATTTGGCAAAGCTATATTTTCAGCTGGCCTCGACTTTGCGAGCATCAGAGCTCTTGGAACGAGCGAAGGAAATCCGCTCTGGAGATCCATGGGAATCCTCTTCGGCGAGAATATTGGCGAAAGAGGTGCTCCACTGTATCGGACGAGTCACCATGGCGACACTTTCGCAGTCGAAGGGAACCAACCCTTCGAGAATTACGCAGTTTATCGAACACCGGCCGGAGGCATTTGAACGCTATCAAACGACGCTCTCAGAGTTTCTCAGCAAACCGCCGACATTGTCTGGTATGCTGGTATTAACAAACCAACTTTATGCGCTCTCCCGATAGAGCTGCGGTAAGTTTCGAAGCACTGTAAGTTTCTCAGTACCATCCGGTTTTTCCCTGATAGGTTGACCATGACGCTAAAAAAATTAGACGAAAAAAGTTACAGCATTCCCACTCAACTCATCTATGGCCAGTCGTTGACCGGTGAGTGGGACTATTCTCATCACGTCGTGCCTCCAATTTCAGCGTCGTCGACGTTTCGATTGGCTTCTGCGCGAAGAGGTGCGGAAGGGTTCGGAGCAATCGGACAGCTTCCGGATGCCACCTCCCCAAATCCGATCTACGTCTATGATCGGATGGGAGATCCGAATAACGATCTTTTGCAGCATGCTCTGGCGGTTGCCGAGCAGGGTGAGATCGCGGTCACTTTTTCGACCGGTATGGCCGCGGTTCATGCGGCGTCTTGTGCGTTGTTAAATCCGGGATCGGAGATCATTTCTCACAGCACCGTTTACGGATGCACTTTCAGCATGTTCTCGAGATGGCTCACGCAGCTCGGCGTGAAGGTTCACTTCGTCGACTTCAAAGATCCGCAGAGCTTCCTCCCGCTGGTCAATGAGAACACGAGAATTGTTTACCTTGAAACTCCGGTGAATCCGAATCTTGAGCTTCTCGATCTGGGGACTATCTGCAGCGAAATAAAAAAACTAAACGCATCTCGCGCTCCTGAAAAGCAGATCCTCTCGGTCGTCGACAATACGTTTGCGACCCCGTGGAGCCAAAGACCTCTCACGCTCGGCGCGGATCTTGTCGCGCATAGTTTGACAAAGGGAATCAGCGGATTCGGGGTCGACATGGGTGGCGCCGTCATCACTCGAAAAGAGTTCTTCGAGCCGCTCGCGATGTTCCGAAAAGACTTCGGTGGTGTGCTTTCCCCCGAGCCTGCGTGGCGAATACTGAACTTCGGACTCTCCACCTTGTCGCTTCGAATGCCTCGGCAACAGGAAAACGCTATGAGGGTCGCGGAATTTCTCTCTTCGCATCCGAAAATCGAGAAAGTCAGTTACCCCGGGCTCTCGACCTTCCCGCAGTATGAGCTCGCTAAGAAGCAGATGGTTGATTACCAGGGTAATTTTGCACCGGGCTTCATGCTGTACTTCGTCATCAAGGGCAATCCGGCTGAGGCGAAGGCGGGCGGAGAACGCATGATGGATTTTATCGCGGAGAACGCCTACTCGGTGACTCTGGCCGTGAGCCTCGGCCAGCTCCGCACGCTTATCGAGCATCCGGGCTCGATGACGCACATCAGCTATCCCGCGGAAGAGCAGGTCAAACGCGGTATCGATCCCGGCGGAATCCGAATCTCGATAGGAGTGGAAGACCCAGCCGACATCATCCGGGATCTCGAAGCATCGCTCGCAGCGCTGTAGCTCTTCTCTGTGCAAGCTCTGTGCCTCTGTGGTTAAATTTCCTCTGTGGTTAAAAATAACCACAAATCAGCACGCCGTTTCGTTAAACTGGCGCTTCTTAGCTCTTGAACCACAGCGACACAAAGGCACGGAGATTAGGCTCGCGCAAAACGTCGGCGGCCGATCGTCAACTGATGCTCATTTGCAATTTCTTTGATAGAAACCCCTTCTGTTTGGGGTCTCTTTCTCGACCCCTGTGACTTTAGTCTCGCAGAAATCACGGTTCTGAAAGATCACAGAATAAAGTTGAACAGGAACCGGCGCAGAAAGGTTCCGGGCAGTCGAATTCATGAGTCGGACGATAAACATCTCGGGCACAGGATTTCAAGGAAAAGAGCTCCCGCAGCTAAATCCCGTCCTGCCCCCTTTGTCCGCTGTTACGGCATCAACGGCCGAAACGTTGGCCTCTCAGGTATCGTTACGACTGCCAGAATCGGCTTCCAATTCCTCCGTCGACTTCTCTGCCTTGCTTCCCCCGGCACTCGTCAGACTCTTCCCCGAGGACAAACAGACCGCATTCCTCGGCGCGCTGCGAAACGGTGAAACGTTCACCGGCTCAACGAATGGATTTCAGGTTGCTTCCCGTGTGCTCCCCTCCGGGTCGCTGTCCCTCGAATTTCGTCCCTTGGAACGCCGACCGGAGTCCGATCTTGGATTTGAATGCCGCGTCGATTCTACTGGCCGCTCAACCTATATTCGCCTGAGCGGAGACCGCCAAGTCGCCGAGCGCATCACCGCCGCGGAGTTCTTTTCGATTCTCCGGGGCTAACCCGCTTTCCCGAACGCGGCCCGAGACCAGACTTGCGTTTAAAACGTGTTCGCCGGTAAAAAACCGTATGAACAAAACCGTCCGTACCCGCTTCGCCCCTAGCCCCACGGGATTTCTCCATGTAGGCGGAATTCGCACCTACTATTTTGCATGGCTCCTCGCCCGGAAACATAACGGACAATTTCTGCTTCGCATCGAGGACACCGACCGAGAGCGGCTTGTTCCTGACGCCGTTCAAGCGATTTTTCGCGACATGACTTGGCTGGATATCACTATCGACGAAGGCCCATCCACGGACGAGCTTACTCAAGCGGGGTATGGCTGGCCCGGAGCGAAAGGACCCGGCGGCCCGTACGGCCCCTACATTCAAAGTCTGCGAAAGGAGCGGTATCGCGAGGTGGCTGAGCAGCTCGTCGCGGGAGGACACGCCTACCGTTGCGACTGCACTCCCGAACAGCTGGACGCCGAACGGCAAGATCAGATGGCAAGAAAGGTGCCACCAGGCTACGGCGGCCGTTGCCGGGACAGGAATGTGACTGCCTCGGCGAAACATGTCATCCGCCTCCGCGTCCCACGCGAAGAAAAGATTACGATGTATGACGCCATTCGGGGCGACATCGAATGGGGTGAGGTGGCGCTTCGAGATACCGTGCTGCTCAAGAGCGACGGATTTCCAACGTATCACCTCGCTGTCGTGGTCGACGATCACGACATGAAAATTTCTCACGTGTTGCGAGGTGAGGAGTGGCTCTCGACCGCACCGATTCATGTGCTGACCTACGATGCACTCAAATGGGAGAGGCCGATCTTTGCTCACCTTCCGACGGTCCTCGGCCCTGATGGGAAGAAGTTATCGAAACGTCACGGTGCCGCGGATGTGAAGTCCTTCCGTGATGCTGGATATCTTCCAGAGGCCATTCTGAATTACCTCATGTTGGTTGGTTGGGCACCCGGATCGGGCGACGCACAAGAGATATTCACCCGGGAAGAAATGATTCAGAAGTTCAGCCTCGAAGGCGTAAGCTCCGCCTCCGGAGTTTTTGCAGAGCAAAAGTTGCGATGGATGAACGGAATGTACATCCGGCAGTTGCCGTTGGAAGCTCTCGGCGAACGACTTCGTGAATTTATCGAGACTGCCGGATACACGGTTGATGAAGCCCGTTACCAGGCGATCCTCCCCTCGGCACAAACTCGGCTCGAGGTCCTCGCGGACGCACCTGGTCTACTCGGGTTTCTGTTCGAAGAACCACTTCGGCGAGATCTCGACGCGCTTCGTTCGGTGAAAGGAGTCGATACGGCGAAAGTAAAAGAAATCCTCTCCGCCGCCGGTGCTCTGCTGACGGATATCGCGCCATTTGACGTGCCGACAATCGAAGCTGCGCTCAAGGAGCTGCCGGGAAAACTCGAGTTGAAGACGGGGCCAGTGCTTGAAAGCATCCGAATCGCCGTGACCGGGAAAAAGGGAACACCTCCGCTGGCCGATTCGATGGTCGCTCTTGGGAAAGATACGTCCATACGTCGGCTGCAAGAAACCACCAGTGCACTCTAAACATATTGATTCAGGCCCGATTTTTCTGAACGACGAAACGCGGAGATAACGAAGAGCGGACTGAATCTTCCTCAAGGAAGATCGGTGCCGACTTCTCCCAGGGCCTGTGGTATTCGCCTGGATTCGGTTCCCGCCTGTCGAGTCACGAATCGACCTGGGTAACTCTTCGGTCTCACCAAATTGCTGGGCTGAGCCGATGGCGGTACGATATCTCGTCGCTCAGGCTTCGCCTCTGTTTGCAGCATTTGATCGGCGGGGCTCTCTGGTGCCACCACCACTGGCGCAATTCGATCGCTGTCTGGTCTCACGATTCCGCCGGCAGCGTAATCTCGATCGAAGAACGCGTCATCGGCCCATACGTCTCCTCCAAAGAGGAGAACTATCAACATAGCAGGAAAAATCCGGAATTGAGTTTTTTTAAGCGCCATAGTTCCGTTATCACGCATTCGAAACTCGACGTTGCGTGAAATGGCATATTCAGGCTCTCAAATTGACCTTAATCATCAAATTTACTTGAAATCATCGTCGCGAATGTCCAACGTAAAGATTCCCGCAAAGAGATCGAGTATCTCAACCGGGTCAATTCCAATGTCGACGCCGAGGATCCCGATTTGAACACCGGCACCGATCTCAGACGGCGAATAGTTCGGCCCGAACCCTCCATCAATCGTGGCGTCGAGAACGCTCAGTGTAATCCCGGTATTCGTTTCCAATCCGATCGGCGAGCGTGGAGTGGTCCTCATTCGAGGCCCCGGTAAACCTCCGTAGATTGCGCCGTAGGCGCCAAGATATGCCTGAAGGTATTTTGTGACACGAACACCGGCTGCAACTCCGGGACCGACGCGGGCACGCACACGAACAATATCGAAAACATCAAAGATTCGGTTCGGGATGTAGAGAAGAATCTGGGAGGCGATGCTGGGTTTGGGCCGCGCTTCGCCCATTTCTTCATCCGCATCCATCACTTCGTCTTTCGATTTAGGAGGTGGTGAATCTTCTCGATCGGCAGCTTCTTGGGAATATTTTCCGCTGTCACGATACGCGAGCTCGAGTCTCTCCTCGCTTTCCTGTTCGTCGGCCAAGGCGAGGCCCGGAAGAAGAAAGATACCGATAAAGACGCTTAAACAGACCACCGCCTCAACGAAGCGCCGACGACGTAAAAATATAACTTTCATATTTTGAGCTAAGGTCCTCAAGAGGCGGCGATTACACCAGTTACGCAAATAAAATAACGATAAGGACCCACTCTCGAATTCCATTCGAGTTGCACTGCTTCGAGTTTCGCTCCTCGGCGCGAAGCTTCACCGGTCTGCCGAGGCTGTAAATCTAGTGCTGAGCCGTTTTATCTGGCCGGGCGACACAACACCCAGCGGCGCCTGTCGTCAGGCGGGCTACGAGGTTCCCTTAATAGGCTATCGGAAGTTCTCCCAAGTTCTTGAGGCTTCTTGCGCAGGCTCCGCGAGATTCGCAAACTTTCCTCAGCTTGTGTCCCCTGCTACTCTCAGCACTGCTCAAACATAACCACCAAAGTGAGTTCCCGACAGGGGGAATTTCGGCGGTGTCGACCAGGAGTGCGAAAACTCACATGATCCAAGAACTCTCCAAGATTGCAGAGCTTGCCGGCGAAGCTCTGCTGAGACTTCAATCTGAAGTGCTCGAGCACATGAAGGGTGGGGATCAGATCCATCACAAGGGTCTAGGCGATTTTGCGACGCAAGCGGATATCGAAGCCGAGCGAATCATCTTGAAAGAGTTGAAACGCGCGTTCCCAGAAATCCCCGTCGTCGCGGAAGAGAGCAATTCGCTGGAAAAACTTCCTCCAACGTATCTCACCGTCGATCCGCTCGACGGCACGATCATTTATAGTCGTGGATGTCGCGAATGGGGAACGACGATCACTCTCGTTGAAAACGGCCGACCACAGTGCGGCGTCATATATCTCCCTGCAACCGGCGTCATGGTCCAGGCAGAAAAGGGCAAAGGATGTTTCGTCGATGGACGGAAGTTCATGATGAGGAATGCCGATCCCGAGAACCGATTCATTCTCGGTCTTGATACCTTTTATAACACCCAGCCTTTCGAGATAACCGAGTTCTTCCTTTCGTTGGTTCAAAATCAGCAGCTTCTCGTTACGAGGTCGCTGGGATCCGCGATAGGCAACACCGTTGCACTCCTTCGTGGCGAGATTGACGTTTATTATTGTGCCCGTGCAAAAGCGTGGGACGTCGCGTGTTGTGTCCTGGCGGTAGAGGAAGCGGGCGGCGGAGTTCACGCCATCCTCGAAGATTCATTCGACTGGGCAAACCTGCAAAAAGGCCAGGTTTTCTCTTCAAACAAGGTGCTCGCCGAGCGAATCGGTCGGATTGCCAGAGCAGCTTTCGCTAAGAACGAATCATAACCAAGTGACTGCTTTTAGTCCGGGACGAATGTTTTCTGATGAGTGATGCGAAACCAAAAATCACCGCGTCCGACCTTTCGAATTACGTCGTTTGCCCCGAGGCGTGGAGATTACAGCGAGAGCACAGATACTCGAGCGAACCGACGGAGCGGCAAGTTCAAGCTCGAGAACGTCGCGAAGCGTGGGGAGAGCAGCAGACAATGCTGTCGAACCTCAGAAAATACGCCCGCATCGCTTATCTTTCCTTGTTCTCGGTAGCAATCACCGTTTTTATCCTTGAGCATGACCGAATCAGCCGCCCCAATCCCGGGCCGAAACCCGTGTCCGGTGTCGCGACCGTGCCCGTTGAAATTGCACTCTTGATGTTGGTGCTCGGCACGGTGATCTTTCTTTGGGATACCTTCGAGCGCCAAAGCGCGAATCTCAAGAAAGATTTGGGAATGAGCCGGAAGGGGGAAGCGGTCACAATTGGCAAGCCCTCAGATAAGAATGAGGAGACCGAGCTCATGTCGGCCGCCGAGAATCTGAGCAGCCGCCCGAACGCAATCTTTCTTGAAGACGGTCATCTAATCCCCGTTGATATCCATCCGATGACGGACAAAGTCCGTGACCGCCATGTCATCTCGATGCTCCTTCATCTCGCGATCCTCGAAGAACGTGAGGGAAAAGTGGCTCCCTATGGCGTACTCATCATGGGAAAAGATCAGCGCCGCACTCAGATCAAAAACACTCCTGAAAAGCAGCGATGGCTCTGGACTCTTATCGAAGAAATGCGTTCGATTATCGCGGGAGTCCCGGCAGTTCCGGCGCCGGCGACCTTTAAATGCAAAAATTGCAGAGTCCGCCAGTTTTGCGCGTTTAGCGCGTACACACCCGGCAATCAGTCGCAGACGAGCACATCCGGAAACGGCCATGCCACCGAGGGCGAGCAGCCCGAAGAAAGCCCCGGGACGATTAAGACTTCTGATTCTGAATGAGGAGCTCGGCAACCGTCTGAGCTCGACTCTCAAAAAGCTCATTCCAATTCTCGGTGTGCTGCCAGAAAATCCTCTTCATGGAAGTCATCGCAGAGAGGTTTTTCTCACTCAGTCGGGAGAGCTCAGACTCGTACGCTGCATCGAGAGCGGCAGAATCCATGTAGATCTTCGCATATAAATCCTTCGATTGCGCCCATTCTGCGCTCCGGAACTCCGTTTCGATCGAGAGATGAGAGAATGCAGATATACCCACACGTCGCTCGAGCGCGGGACTAATCACGAACGGGCCGATCCCCAGGTTTAGCTCGCTTAATCGGACTTCTGCAGCCACGCTTCCAATTGCATAATCTGAAACGGCTATGAGTCCTAACGCGCCGCCGACTGCCCTCCCGTGAACACGAGTCACGACGAATTGCGGGGCATCTCGCATCGCCAGCATCACGCGGGCGAAGCCGAGAAAAAACTCCTGAGCAGCTCGTGTATCTTTCAGCGATTGGAGCTCATCGAACGAAGCTCCCGCGCAAAAAGCGCCCTCACCTTCGCTCTCGAGGCCGATTACCCTAACCCCGGGAGCGCTGGCTGCCTTCCGAAATTCAGACTCCAGAGCTGAGAGCGATGACGAATTTAACGAATTGGCTTTCGGATCTGAAAACGAGATTCGAAGAATGTGTTTATCGGTGGATGCTCTAACCGTCATTTGACGCTCTCAAGAGTCCCGCCTCGATTCTGCTCAACGAGCGCAACCCTTCGGCAGACAGCTGCAGGTTCCGGCCTCTCCCTCCATCACGAGCCAAGGGACACGTCCCGGCTTCGCGACGATTTGGTAGCGGCACTTCTCTCCGGCCTGAATGATGTCATAGGACTGGCCTTTTTTGTCCTTTACTCGGAATGCCGTTAATACCGGCTCTGTCGAAGGATCGTCGCATTTTTGATCGCATTGACGTCCGTGAAAGTCGGCGTCACCGGAGAAGCGGTACATGATCTCCTTCAGCGCCTTGGCCTTCTGGCACAAAAGATCCGGCCGAGACACATCGCAAATACCGTTCTGTTTTTCCCAACGAACTTCGGACGAAATCGCGCGTTCATTGCTCGCATCGACAGCGGGCCCTCTCAGCCGAGGGGTCAGAAAGTGCCCCTGTCCATCGAGGGGTTTCGACCAATCGTACTTGAGAACTTTGAACTCTCCGCGGACGGCTACCGGAGTACCGGGAAGTGGCTTTGACGGATCAAGCGGTATGATGGGAGTGGCAGCAGGAACTCGGTCGGCGAACTTCGGGGCGGGCGGCTCTTCATCGAGTATCGTCCGGAGGGCGTTGTCATCCGGATCTTTTGCTTTTCCGCCTGCCTCTCCTTCTCCGGGCGGTCTATCGAACTCAAGCTGAGAGAATCCACCCTTCGAGTTCTCCGCCGAAGCGATCTCTTGTCCGGTTCCAAGAATAACACTGAGAGCGACAACGAGAACTGCCCCAGCGACCGAACGCGCTCCGCCGATAACGGCGGCACCAAGAGCGAGAACAAATTTGGCTCGCTCACACATAATTATTCCTCAACAAATCCACTAGTGCTCCGACCGTTAATTCTTGCAACAAATTCGCGCCTTCGGCACAGTTCTTTGGTGTCAGATCCCCGATTCCGCCGGCCTTGGTTTTTGCCGTGATGCCCCGCACCCGGAAAGCTGCGCCCTGAATTGCTAATAATCTCACTAGGGGTATTATATCACCTGTCGATTCAGTCTCTTAACAGAAAATTAACGCCCTCGTTATACCCAAAAATCATGACGTCCAGCGATCCAGCCGATTTCGCCGACAGCACCGAGGCCGAGCGCCAACCCCCGCAACTCCTCGGATATCTAGGGATTGCCGCGGCAGCAGCTGTCTTTGGCCTTCTCTTTGGACGGACGTTGTACGAAACCTTTTTGATCTGTTGGACTAAAGAAGACTATTCCCACGGCCTGCTCCTCCCCTTCATCTCCGGCTACCTCATCTGGACGAGCCCCAAATGGTCACTCCGAAGTGCCGAAAAGAACGTGCCATTTTCGATCCTGGGTGCCCTGTTTCTCGCCGGCGGTTTGGTCCTCCTGCTGCTCGGGGAGGCGAGTGATATCCTGTTTTTCTCGTGGGCAGGGTTCTTCCCCGCGCTCATCGGCCTCCTTTTTCTGCTCTTCGGACGGCAATTGGTGCTTCCGTTCGCCGGAGCCTTGCTTCTGAACTTCATGGCAAAGCCCCTCCCGGACTCGCTCATTCCAAAACTTTTCTTTCCGCTTCAAGTCTTCTCCGCAAAGGTGAGCGCGCGGACCCTTGAGGCATTGCAGGTGCCTGTGTACCTCCGGGGAAACGTCATTGAAATTCCGGGAATGCAACTGATGGTCGAAGAAGCTTGTAGCGGGCTTCGTTCATTGATGGCACTCCTCACTGTGGCCGCAATCGTCCTCGTGTCGCTGGAAATTCATTTCATCGCCAAGGGAGTCATTCTTTTGATTGCCGTTGCCGTTGCGGTGTTGTTGAACGTCGTTCGAGTCGCCGCTACCGGAGTTCTGGCACATTTCTACGACCCAAAATCCGCGACCGGATTTTTTCACACGTTCTCGGGACTCGTCGTGTTTTTCATCGGATTGATTATTTTATACTCAATCGGAACCTGGATTGAGCGCCGAGCAAAAAGGAGGGCAGCATGATCCCTTTCTCTCGCTCCGGAATTTTGTTTGCCCTGCTCCTGATGCTGCCCGCCGTTTTCTTCTCCTCAAGAATTGAGTCGGCTCTCAACCGTCTGGACGGCCGCACCCTCTCACTTTCGTCATTTCCGAGACTTCTCGGCGAATGGCAGGGTGAAGACACCTCCGAGCTCGACAATCGATCTCAGGACATCCTGCAGCTCGATGAATACATCCGCCGGATTTACCGAACAAAGGATGGACGGGCGGTATTCGTCTATGTCGGGTACTGGAAGCGCCAAAGCGGAGAGCATCAAGCGGCGAAGCATTCTCCCCTCCTCTGCTTTCCGGCAAACGGAATGAAAATCTCCTCGGTCGAAGCTCGCACGCTCTCCGGGAAATCTCCATTTGAGGTCAGCCGAATCAGCGCCAAAGATCCTCAACATACCTCGGTGTATTACTATTGGTTCTTCAGCGGCGACGAAACGTACCGAGAAGAATCAACGGCGCTGCTTCACATTGTTCGTCAAAGCTTACTTGAAGGGAGATCCGACGGCGGAATTGTAGAAATTAGCGCCGCAGTCAGCGAACCGGCTGATTCTCCCGAGAAACAGGCACTCGCGGAGGTCGTCATAAAGGACTTCGCGAAAGAATTCCTTCCGGAACTGGAACGTCTTATACACCGCCCTCCGCAGCAGAGCTAAAAGAGAGAGAAGGTACATGGAATCCGGCAACACATCACCCAGGAGCGACTACACCAGCCTTCGCAGCGAGCGCGGAAACTTCACTCAAACGCCCAAACTTCTCGGGCGTTCTCGGCTCGGCTCGCCCATTGAGCTCTTCCTTCCAGAAAGCTACCGACCTCGTCTGCTCATTCTCGCTGGCCAACATGGCGATGAACCGGAAACTGTTTCGCTGCTCTCGTCGGCCCTTCGGACTGTTCTACCGAAATCGCTTCGCGCCGCAGTCGTTCTCGCGATTAACCCCGATGGCGTCCTGAGAGGAACACGAGGCAACGCCGCGGGAGTCGACTTGAATCGAAACTTACCGGTTCCAAATTGGGGGACAGGTGAAGTGAAATACCGATGGACTTCGGAAGATCCGCGAGATGTCCTGCTCTCTCCTGGGGCCGCCGCCGCATCCGAGCCCGAGACGAAGATCCTGCTGCAAGTCATCGAGGATCTAAACCCTGAATACGTCATCTCAATTCATGCTCCACTCGCCTGTATCGACGACCCGTTTGCCACTCCACTCGGGAAATGGCTGGCGGAGAGAACACGGTTGGAGCTTGTTCCGGATGTCGGATATCCGACGCCGGGTTCATTCGGAACTTGGGCGAAGGAGCGAAAGCTGAATCTGATCACGTGGGAGCTCCCGCATCAAGCCCTCGACAGCCTCCGACTCCGATTCGACCCTGTGTTAACCGAGCTTCTGACGATGGAGTCTTTTCCGGCGTGACATTGCCAGCGCTGTCACGGCTTCAGGTTTAACGCTCGAAATCATACCAGACCCGGTCGGCAATCTGCTGATCTTGACCTTTCAACGCCACAACCATCTCTCGGGGATGCGTAAGAAAATACCAATCTCCGAATCGATCGAACTTCCTGCAAGAGGTTACGATCCAGGAGGAGAAAATGGTCACGAAGCGTTGCCCTTTGCTTTTCCCATACTTCCGCAATCGATCGGCGAAATCGATGTCTTCGGCACTCACTCGACCCTCGTCAAATCCACCAATCGCAACAAAATCTTCTCGGCGACAGTAAAATACACCGCCAGAAATGCCGCCATACCAGAGCGCCACAGGTACGAGACACAAACCCGTGAGAACAATTCCAACAGACCAACGTTCAGGAAGCATTAAAACGCCCCCGCCGACTACCTTCGAGCCGGCCAGCTTACGAAGAATATCACGCAGCATGAATTTCGACATTTTGCTGTCGGCGTCGACGGTGACGAGGATGTCACCTGACGCAATTCGAGCTCCCGCGTTTCGAATTTGCGAGAGATTTTTGCTGTCGTCTATGACCGTCTGGCATCCCGCCGCAAGCGCGATAGCTTCCGTCGAGTCAGTGCATCGATTCAACACGACAATAATTTCGACCTCCGTTCCTGGTTCACAATGCGTTCTGGCTTCAACAATCGCCGATAAGCACGCCGGTAGATACCGCTCTTCGTTCCGAGCCGGGATGATAACCGAAATTCTGGGAGCCGAAATCATAGTATGTTGGATGCACCACCAAGCGAACCGCTGTAAATTCTCTCGAGAGAGAATACCAGATAGATATTCGACAGAATGAAGAAAAATATCGACGCTATTGCAGCGTGTTGCTTCAGCTTGAGCGGAAGGACCGCGAGAAGCAGTGCCGCTCCGACGAGTAAAAAGGTGAGTAGTTTTGCCTGTCGGGCGGCTAACGCCGATCCGACAGAGTCGGTACAAAGCAGCTGAAACGAGGCGGCGAGCACCAAACCGAAGAACAACACGACGTCGGCAAACTCCACCCGACGGCTGAATCGAAGGAGAGTTAATCCCGCGAAAATCGAGAGAAACGGGAAAGCGCAGATCCGGTACCAGGGATAATCATACGGCACCGGAGATATAAAAAAGTACACGAGGAGAAAGGATGCCAGGGCGGTCCACACGATCGAGTTGCGGGACCCTCGGCAGCTGGCTGCCGCAAACCAGAACCACAGTACGGGCGAACTCGCGGCGACTTGCCACACTCGCAAGTCACTGAAGAAGCTGTGCAGAAATGCCACCCGGTCGCGAAGATTTGAGTGAAAGAATACTCCCTGCAGGAACTCTCGAGAGTTGAGCAGAAGGCCCGGAATGACATAGAGCAACTCGCCAAGAACGGTGGCTGCGACGCAGAGGATACCGGCTTGAAATCGACGGTGATGAATGCAAGACAGTCCCGCAAATAATCCCAGGAATACTCCAAGCTCTTTACACAGCGGACCGAGGGCTATAGCACCCAGGAGGAGAATCGGCGGAGATTTAGAAGGTGACCGCAAATAGCGGTCGAGAAGGAACAGCACCGTCATCGCTAAAAGGGCAAGCGGTGTTTCCTCTTTGTTGAGTCTCCCCAGAAGCACGAACATCGGAAACGTCGCAAGAATCAGCCCGGCCACGACCGCGCTCGCGGCGCCGTAGCGGCTTCTCATGAAGCACATGAGCGGGACAATCGTAAGCGCACTCGAGACGAGGGCAGGAATTCGAAAAACTCCCGCCTGGATCTCGTACATGGACCGTGCCCCTCCAAGAATTGAGAACACTCCGGTGATGAGAGGCCAGAGCGGAGGCGGATGAAACGCGTACGGTGTAAGCACGAAGGTCCGTCCCAGCCAGGTGTCGGTGTAGGTCTCGAGAGCGACTCCCGCGAACACCCAGCTCGTCGGCCGACCGGTCAACAGGAAATTCAATCCACTCCACGGAGCCATGAACTCGTCGATGGTGTCCATAAGGTAAGGGAGTTGGGAATATTGGAACCAGCGAAGCGAGAATCCCAGGACCGAGATGAGCGAAACGACTGCGTAAAAGCGGAAAGCCGACTCGGCCCTTTGAAATGAAAGTACGAGAAGGAAAATGGAAAAAAGGAGCAGCGAAACCGGGAGCCACGAGATGCCGGCGTTACGCAGGCCACCCGTCGAGCGAAACGCCGAGCGGGGAACGAGCTCGTATGTTCCGTCATCGGCACGCCGGATCAGCTCAAACTTCGCGTTGCTCCCGGCACCGTTTAGCGAGATGTTGATCGAAGTTCTCCCGGACTTGAGGTGCAGAAGATTGTTGGAATTGGTGAGAGTAGAGGCCCCGATGGCAACTTTGGTGAGCGGAAAAGTGCTCAGCGCCTCCACTACGCTGCCGCTCCGAGTTGGCTTTAAAATCTCGATTGGTACCGGCTGCCGCTCGCCGTCGGGTACCTTCCAATGCCAATTAAGAGCTGCGGCCCCTCCCAGGTCGAGGTACCGCAATTGAATAAAGTGCTCTCCAGGCGTCAGGAAAATTTCTCCTGACACTTCTTTCTCTCGATGCGCACCCGCGTTATCGATGACCAACACATTGTCGACTCTTAGTGTCGAACCGTCATCCGAGCTCAAGAAGAATGTGTAGCTTCCTGCCTTCTCGATCAAGATGGTTCCAAGCCATTCGATCGACACTGCGGCGGCTTCGCCAAGCGCCGCACGCGACTTCGTATCCATTTTCGGTAATCGGCCGACCGACTGCATGACCGGAGTTCCGCGCACCGCTCCCCCCCGGTACACCGACTCCGTGAGCCCCTGAGAGACACTCACCGGAAGCGGATCAGGCAAATCGATCTCACCGGTCCAATCGACTCGATAGTTCGGAATTCGTTTGGGAAGCGGCGACTTCTTGAGATCCCAAGAATCCCAGAGATCAGTCAGCAGCTCAGCTTCTTTCGTAAAGGAAGGGAGTCGATCGAACGTGGTGAGGTAAGGTTCCGCACCTGACAAATAGGTCCGTCGCTCGAGCCCCGAACCAGAGACACCAACAAAGACAAACATCCCGAGCGCAAACAGAGTGGCCGAGAGAGATAAAAGGATGATCCAATTTGGAAGGCGCTGCTCCACCATCCGAGATCTAGTTTCCCGTGAGAGGAGAAAAGCCTCCTTCGCCGACTACTTTCAACATCGCTCGTATCTCGAAGTCGTTGGAGGCCGAGGCGGAATATTTCCCGAGCGCCCCATCAAAGTCCTTCAGCGTGTGGAGATACGTATTGAGATTTGTCGACTTTGCTCCTTCAATCATCATCTTCGCTGCGTCAAATGCGTTTACTCCGCCCGCTGTGGGGTAAGAGGAGAATCTCTCCGTATAACTCTTGAAATACTCTCCGGCGCCTCGATCGTCTAAAGTGACGAACCACGCTCCGACGAGCGCCCCCTGCGACGCTTTGACCTCGTTCATGTCTTCGAAATTATGTGCCCCGAAGAACGCTCCCTCATAACCGTGAGCTCGAAGCTGCTTTGAGAAAACTGCGGGTTGAGGTGCCCAAAGTAAATTGTAAACGGCATCCGGGTTTAACGCCTTAATCCGCGCGCATGTCGGACGGAAATCGATGTTGTCCGGCGGAAAATCTTCATCGAGCACGATTTCCGCGAGCTTTGAATCTCTGAAAAGCTGCCGGAGGTCGTACATTGCATCATTCTGCATCGTAACAATCGCGACGCGCTTATACCCGCGCCGCTTTACCTCTTCGGCGAGCGCTGCTTGTTCGGTCCTGGCTGGGACCCAGTGTTTCATCGTGAATTCTTTCCCCTGCACGAGTCGTTCGACGATTGAAAAGGCAATCATCGGGCGCTTCGCGGTTTCAACCAGGGGACTTACGGCAAGCGCCGTGTGTGAACCGTAAACGAGCAGCCCGTCGACCTTGTCCTCCAAAAGGAGTTTTGAAACCGCGGAGACCGTGTTTCTCGGCAGAAATTGGTCATCCTCAAAGATGAACTTCACCTCTCCCGACGGATTAAATCGCGAGCTCGCCAGCGTAACACTGTTTTTTACCGTATTACCGATCGAGGACTTTGTCCCCGTGAGAGGAGCAACGACGCCGATTTTGACTGGCGTGTCGGCATACGCGGCAAGACCGCCCAATCCCAGACAGCCCACCTCCAGCAAGAAGAGTTCCGGAGCCAGGGAAATCGTGAGGAAGAAAAAAAATGCGAGAGCTCTGAGAAGGTAAAACTTTCTCAAGAGCTCTCGCGTTCGGCTCACAGAGATTCCTCGAATCGCTTTGCAACGGCGTCGATGAACGCTTCAGTGTGCGCGGCCTTGTCGGTGGGAACACCAGCCAACGAGGCAAGATCCTTGGTCAAGGTTCCGGCTTCTATCGTGTCGATAACCGCTTTTTCAAGCTTCATCGCAACCTGCGTTACATCCGGAGTATTATCGAGCTCGCCACGCTTCGCGAGTGCACCCGTCCACGCGAAAATAGAGGCAACCGAATTGGTGGAGGTCTTCTCCCCTCTCATGTGCGCACGGTAATGCCGAGTGACCGTGCCGTGCGCAGCTTCGAATTCATATTTCTTGTCTGGAGAGACGAGAACCGAAGTCATCAATCCGAGCGAGCCAAAGCCGCCGGCAACCATGTCTGACCAGACGTCTCCGTCATAGTTCATAAGCGCGAGGAGCATTCCGCCGTCGTGCTTCATCAGCTGGGCGGCAGCGTCGTCAATCAGGAGATAACGATATGACACACCGGCCGCTTCCATCTCCGATCGTTGCGAATCGACCACTTCTTGGAAGATTCTGCGGAACTGCCCATGATACTTCTTCGAGATGGTATCCTTCGCGCAGAACCAGAGCTCGATTTTTTCCGACAGGGCGTAGTTGACGCACGCTCTTGCAAACGACCGGATGGAAGAATCGAGGTTGTGCATGCCCATGATGATTCCGGGACCGTCGAAGGTGTGAAGCTTCACCACCGTCTTATCACCGCTTTCCGGTGTATAAACAATTTCCACTTTCCCCGCATCGGGGACGACGAACTCTGCCGACGAATAGATGTCGCCGTAGGCATGACGTCCGATGGTAATCGCATGCTTCCAGGAAGAGACTGCGGGAGGAACATTTTTCACCATGATTGGCTTTCGAAAAACAGTTCCGTCCAGGACACTTCGAATCGTGGCGTTGGGACTCGGCCAGGCTTGTTTGAGGTTATATTCCTTTACGCGATCGGCGTTTGCAGTGATGGTCGCACACTTCACGCCCACACCAAGCTCCTTGATAGCGACGGCGGCATCGAGAGTGATCGTGTCGTTGGTGTCATCCCGCTTTTTCAAATGAAGATCGTAATATTCGATCTTCAGATCGAAGAACGGCAAAATGAGCTTTTCGCGGACCATTTGCCAGACGATTCTCGCCATCTCATCGCCGTCAATCTCCACGATCGGAGTTTTCACCGGAACTTTCTTCATAGGTCACCTCTCTTTCCGAACCGAAATCAATCTGATCTGATAAATCGCAGGGCTTCCCGAAGTCGCATGGACGCGGCGCCGGAAAAGCATTAGAGCATAAAATTCTATGGGTGAGAACAGCGCTTTGAGCATCGTGGGACGGCGACTAAACCGCGCGTTCTTTGAACGCGGAGCCGCTGAAGTCGGCGAAGAGCTGCTCGGAAAGTTACTCATTTATCGCGATACTCAAGGACTTATAGGCGGAAGAATCGTCGAGACCGAGGCCTATCTTGGGAGCGACGATCCTGCGAGTCATTCGCATCGAGGAAAGACGCCGAGAAACTCGTCGATGTTCGAGGCAGGCGGCACATCCTATGTGTATCTGATTTACGGAATTCACCACTGTTTCAACGTGGTCACTTCTCGCCCTGGTGTCGGTGAAGCGGTACTTATCCGAGCACTTGAGCCCCTTTTCGGGATCGAACACATGATCCGCCGGAGAAATACCGGAAACCTCCGAGAGCTTTGCCGAGGCCCAGGAAGGCTGGCTCAAGCCATCGGACTCGACCGACAGCTTGATGGTGTGTCGCTGCTTAGAGGTCCGCTCTCCCTTCACATCGAAAAAGGAAAGTCGGAGCCGATCGCCCTTGTGAGATCCTCAAGAATCGGCATTAGTATGGGCAAAGACTTAGATCTCCGCTTCTGCATAAAGGGAAACCGGTTTGTCTCTCGTTGAAAGCATAATCTTACTTGCTCCGCCGCTCATCGTCGCCGTCGTTTTTCACGAAGTGGCGCATGGCTGGGTCGCAGAAAAGCTGGGAGATCCGACGGCACGGGCACTCGGGCGAATTACAC
>CAZDWZ010000005.1:0-50749 GCA_964509425.1 uncultured Bdellovibrionales bacterium
GTCACATGCACCAGCCGAACATGTTCGTGAATCCCTACCTCGGCTACACGATGTGGGATTATGAATCCGATGCTCCCCGCATGTGGCCGAAGGAGCAAAAAGACCCGACATCGGAGGAAATGTGGAAATCGCTCGATCACAATCCGGAAGAAGCGGCGGCACGAGGTCTCTGGAGCGATCGCGAGTTCTTGAAGTGGATCAGCGACAAGAATAAAGACATGAAGGACACCCAGTTCGCCGATTACCACGGTCATGGTTGGAACTTCCGCGCGGTGTTCAAACGGGATCGCAAAGGAAACCTTCTCGACAAGGGAGGAAACCTCATCCAATCCGCCGATCCGGAGAAGTTCAAAAAAGCGGTTCATCTCGCGGATATCCACCTCGAAAAGGGAATGCACTGCGTCGATTGCCACTTTGGGCAAGACTCACACGGTGACGGAAAAATGTACGGTGAAGTCGCACAGGCCGTGGAGATTCAGTGTCAAGACTGCCACGGAACAGTTAAAAAGAGAGCGACGCTGAAGACGTCAGGCCCTGCGGCTCCGAATGGAGGAACAGATCTTTCGCTTCTTCGCACGGCCTTCGGAAAGGAACGGTTCATTTGGAAAAACGGCAATCTCTATCAGAGATCAAATCTCGAACCCGAGCTGGAATGGCTCGTGAAGCAAGTGCGAGACAGCGTTACTCCTGGGAACGCCGGGTATAACGAGAAGGCGGCACGCGCGAAACTGGTCGAGAGCTCACCGACTGGGTCCGGTGAGGAGAAAAAGTGCACGCTTAATTCCGTCGATTCCGGGAAAGCTTCGCTCGCGCACAAAGACGAGGAGATGACGTGTTTCGCTTGCCACAGTTCTTGGGCGACGAGTTGCGGCGGCTGCCACCTCCCGATTCAAGCGAACTGGAAACAAACTTCAAAGCACTACGACGGAAAGGAGACGAGAAACTGGGCGTCCTATAATCCCCAGGTTGCTCGGGACGATATGTATCAACTGGGACTGCATGGCCCGGCGAAGGGTGGGAAGATCGCTCCGGTTCGATCGTCGAGCGCATTGATTCTGAGCTCGACGGATATCAACCGACAGAAGATCTACGTTCAACAGCCGCCGACCTCGGCAGCCGGGTACAGCTCTCAAGCTTTCGCTCCGCATTTCCCGCATACGGTTCGAACCACCGAAACGAAGGGCTGCGAAGATTGCCACATCTCAAAGAAAAACGACAACAACGCGATTCTCGCTCAGCTTTTTTTGCAGGGGACGAACTTCGTGAACTTCATGGGGTATCACGTCTATCTCGGCACGGGTGACGGAGTCGAGGCCGTGCAAGTCACCGAGTGGACGGAGCCGCAGGCGGTCATCGGAAGTTACCTGCAACGCTATGCCTATCCGAAGAACTTTGAAGAGCACGAAGAGAATGATCGCGAACTTCGAATCAGTGAATCAAACCACACGATCGGACGAACGACCGCGGTGCAGTTGAGAGGAGAATACCTCTTTACGACGGCGGGTGACGGCGGCTTCCGTGTGTATGACGTTGCGAACATCGCGAATAAAGGCTTTTCGGAAAAGATCGTGACTGCACCGTTCTCTCCGCTCGGCCAGGACACGCATGTGCCGTCGAAGAATGCGACCTCATTCGCGTTGCCGACGACGATGCCGATAGCGCCCTTTCGCGAGCAGCTTCCAGAGAATCTTGAGCAACCGATGCATGCAATTTACCACTACGCTGTGGTGACCGACAGCGAGGAGGGGCTTATCCTCGTGGACGTCGATACCTTCGCCGATGGTGAACCACGAAACAATTTTCTGAGGCGCGCATTGACCTGGAATCCCGAGGGAGTTCTGAACGGAGCGAAGTTCGTGACACTTGCTGGAACCCGAGCTTACATCTGCACCGGCTCTGAGCTCGTGGTCGTAAATCTCGACACGCCGCTCTCTCCAAGCATCGAAGCGAGGTTGCCGTTTAACAATCCACAGGCAGTTCAAATTCAGTTTCGGTATGCGTTTTTGGTGGATTCCGAGGGGATGCACGTCATCGATGTAACGGATGCGGCAAAGCCGATGCGTGTTGATCGAGCCTCGGTTCCGCTTTCCGGAGCGAGAAACATCTATCTCGCAAGAACCTATGCCTACATCGCAGGGGGTTCGGCAGGGCTTCATATCATCGACATCGAACGTCCTACGGAACCCAAACTGTATATGACGTTTACCGACGAGGGCCGGATTAACGATCTGAATGACGTTAAGGTCGCGACGACTAATGCATCGCTGTTTGCCTATCTCGCGGACGGAGAGAATGGACTAAAAGTCGTGCAACTCACCGATCCGGAGAGAGTGCCCAATTTTTACGGATTTTCGCCGGAAGTAAAACCTCTCGTTATCGCTTGGCGTGAAACCGACGGTCCGGCGCTTGCGATTTCAAAGCCGCTTGACCGAGATCGTGCCGTCGACGAAACAGGACACCAGGTAAGCGTCTTCGGCCGGATCGGCTCACGACCTTTCAATGAGAAGGAGCGGGAGAGATTTTACAAGCGCAAAGACGGCACCTTGTATCAGGTCGAGTCCAAGGAATAATCGAAGTCGGTCGCAGCACAGGCGAGTTCAACGATGGGTGGGCGGCGTTCAGCAACATTTCGCGCGATCCGGGCAGGAATTTGTGTATTCCGTCCTTTCTCTGCTAGTTTCTCCCCCTCAAATTTATTCAGCCAAGCCCATGTCCGAACAGTCGTCCATTGCTCATCAAGTCGCCATCCGGCGGACCTTTGCGATCATCAGCCACCCAGATGCTGGGAAAACTACGCTCACGGAGAAGTTGCTCCTGTACTCGGGAATGATTCGCACAGCCGGAATGGTTCGCGGTCGGAAGGGCGGAAAGACGGCGAGCTCGGACTGGATGGGAATGGAGCAGGAGCGGGGAATCTCCATCACCGCGTCCGCGATGCAGTTTCCTTACAAGGATGCGCTCATCAATGTCCTCGATACGCCGGGTCACCAAGACTTTTCGGAAGATACCTACCGGACGCTGACCGCGGCAGACAGTGCGGTCATGGTGATCGATTCGACCAAAGGTGTCGAAACCCAGACCAAGAAATTATTCGCCGTTTGCCGGATGCGGAATATTCCGGTTCTTACCTTCATCAACAAGATGGATCTTCCGGCAAATGATCCCTTTGATCTGATGTCCGAAGTGGAAGAGGTGTTGGGCATTCATGCGTCGCCGCTTAACTGGCCGATCGGGTACGGGAAGAACTTCCTCGGAGTTGCCGACGTTCGCACGAAGGATGTCTATTTATTCTCCCGCACTGCGGGCGGAGCGCAGAAGGCGGAGATGCAGAAAGTCTCCTTGAAAGAAGCGGAATCCTCCGGACTTGCGGACAAGGCCGTGTTTGAGCAACTTCATTACGAGCTCGAGCTCTTGAAAGAAGCCGGAAATCCGTTTGATCCGAAAGATTTTCTTGAAGGAAAAGTCACACCGGTATTTTTTGGTTCTGCCATGACAAACTTCGGCGTCGAACCGTTTTTTGATGCCTTCGTGGATCTCGCGCCTCCCCCGGGTGCCCGACCTGCGGACCTTCCAGACGATGGTGAGATTCGGATCGATCCGGTGAGCACTCCGTTTAGTGCTTACGTGTTCAAAATTCAGGCGAATATGAATCCTCGCCATCGGGACAGCACGGCGTTTTTGCGAATTTGTTCCGGAAAGTTCGATCGCGAAGATTTCATCAAACATCACCGGCTTGGGAAGGAAATCCGACTCTCCCGCTCGCACAGTCTGGTGGCCGGTGAGCGAACAACCCTCGACGAAGCCTATCCGGGCGACATTGTGGGCGTCATCAACCCGGGAGTGTTTTCCATCGGAGACACGATCTCTATCCAGGGTGGTTTTTCTTTTAAACCCCTCCCGCAGTTTCCACCGGAAGTTATCGCTCAAGTCCGTCCGAAAGACGTTTCGAAACGGAAGGCCTTCGACAAAGGCATTCTCCAGCTCGCCGAAGAAGGTGCGGTGCAGGTGCTGCGAAGTTGGGATAACCCGCTTTCAGAACCCTATGTCGCGGCAGTCGGAAAACTCCAATTTGAAGTTCTCCAATATCGACTACGAGAGGAATACGGAGTCGACACCGTTCTTGAAAATTTGCCGTTTGAATGCGGAGCTTGGCTGAAGGGGAATCTCACGGCATTCAAGAAGCCGTCGGCGGCGCTCCTGGTACGGGATCGCGGCGATCGCCCGGTTCTCCTCTTCCGAAGCCAATGGGAGAAGCAATATGCCGCGCAGCAGAATCCCGAGCACAAGCTGATCGATTTCTTGGAATAAGTGTTCACTCCTGCCGCTCCGCGAGCTTTCAGAACTTCTCGAATTTCTACGATTGAGAGCAGCTCGATCGGCTTCGGAACACCACACGAATGCCCATTCGGCCCCACGGCGTGTCAAAGATCACAACCAGCAATACTTCGCTAACCCCTTGCGCTCGTTCCGTAAGCTGAAGCGCAGCCCCGCTTGCTCCCTCAAAAAACTTCCTTTCGTGGGAAACGGAGAGGAGGAAACTCTATATCTTGCTGGATTTCCCGCCGATTTGGTTCTTAATGAGATCGAACCAGCAATCCTCTTCTCCGTTTCGCCGCTCCTGCCTCTTGGCCGTTCTATTGTGCTTCGCGATGCTTCTTCCGGCACTTGCCGCTGCGCAATCCGGACCAGGATTTCCGAACGTCCAGCAAACTCCGGGGACGCTGCTGAGCGGCCCGCTGGCCCCGAGTCAAGGGCGCACGGCGGTTATCATTTACCACCAAGGTTTCATCATCACGGTTCCCGAGTCGCCGGGAAGTGCACCGGGATCAGATCAGCTCTCACGGTATTGGGATATCTCTAATCCCCGCAGTCCTGTTCCGACGGTTATTAACGGCCTTGGTCCGAACTCAGGGATTGCCGCGCACGGTTACTGGCAGGAAGAGAATTTGGTCAGAAGTCTTGGCGGCGGCGACTATAGCGTTGTCGACTCGAATGGGGACGGCATTGCAGAGTTTCGTCAAGTTGCGACTCCTCCGAATCGGCCTTGGTATTATCCCTGGATTGAAGGGTGGGTGAGTCGTGGTCTTCTGTTTCAACCGTTTCAAACCCAAATGTGGTGGTCTTACGGAGCGACAAATGCTCCAGGCGTGCTCTACAAGCGCAATCAGATGCTCGCCACATGGGATCACATTGGTCAGACAGGTGTCATCGGCCATCCGTTTCTCATTGGAAATATTCTCTATATTGCCTCCGATCAGACAAACACCGGGATAGCGGCTTACGATATTACTCCCAGTCTCCAGACGCCGGGAACACCACCGAGACTCATCAGCATCCTCCGCGCCCCCGTCGGCGGATATTGGCCGGAAATTTGGGGCGGTGCCGGTCGCCTGCTCATTCTTTTTCCCGCCCGCGACAACGGCCACTTTTTTGTCGCCGACGTGACTGATCCGGCAAACATGCGTGTCGTTGCTGATCGATATCTGCCGCAACCGGCAGACGTTTCCTACGCGCAGTTTCAAGACAATTTTGCATTTATGGACGCCTTTAAGATCGACATGGAGAACGACTTCGCGGTCACGCTCATGCTCGACGCGGAAGGAAATGGGATTGATTGCAGCCAATTCGCTCTGCCCGTAGGAAACTTAGTTATCACCGGTGGATATCCGCACGCGACACGTTCGCAAGGAATGGCGATCTGGGCCCATCAAGCGGAGCCGGATACACGAGGCCCAACGGTCGGATTCCACATTCCTCAATCCGGCCGGACGAACTATCCGCTGGCGGCGCCCGTAACGTTGCTGATCCATGAGACGCTTCGCACCGAGACCATTGTTAACGGCGACACCTTCGTCGTGCGGCCGATCCAGGGAGACGGACAGCCCGGCCAGCCGCTCCCGGGAAGAGTCATCTTCGCTTTTGATGACGTGCTCACCTTTGCTCCGACGAATGACTTTCAGCCGAACACCACGTACGAGGTGGTTGTCCGTGAAGGCGGAATTCGCGATGCGGCGGGAAATGGGATGGTCGGATACTCATACCGATTCTCCACTGGTTCAAATCTTTCGGGCGGAAATCAAACACCTGAATTTCAGTCTCTGACGGCAAGTCCCTATCCTGTCGCTGCCGGCGGTCAAGTAACGCTCTCACTTTCCGCTACAGACCCGAATAATGATCCACTTCAATATCGATTCAGCTTCGGCGACGGCTCACCTGATTCGGATTGGCAGTCATCGCCTTCCATCACCCATACGTATGCGGCTACGGGGCACTATTCGGCCGCTGCGTTCGCGAGAGACCCGTCGGGCCAGACCGCATTTCGTCGCGTAACCGTTACCGTCGCCTCAAATCCACCGGCGCAACGCCCCGTGCAGAGCGCGTCTATTGCATTTGACGAATCCCGGCGAGTCGAGTGGGTGGTAAATCCGGATAACGATTCGATCTCGCGCCGCGGAAGCACCGGTTCGTACCAAGAGATTTCCCTCGGCAGCAATTGCAACCCTCGAGGGGTGACGGTTGATGCAAGTGGCCGTGCTTGGGTGACCTGTCACCGCACCGATGAGCTTGTTGTTCTGGATACCACCGGAGCTCTTGTTCAACGGCTCGCCGTGCCCTACGGAAGCGCTCCATTTGGTATTCTCGCATCGCCGGACGGCGGAAGTGTGTTCGTCACACTCTTCGGCAGAGGAGAGCTCCGGCGATACACGGCATCGACGCTTGTGTTTCGAGACTCTCTCGCCCTCGGCGCGACGCCACGAGCCTTATCAATAACCGGAAATGGAAATCGTGTTCTCGTAACTCGTCTCATTTCGCCGTCTCATCGCGGCGAAGTTTGGGATGTTTCGGCAGGCGCGTCTCTTACCCTCACCCGCACCATCGGCTTGCCGCTTGATTTTACCACCACCGAAACTCCAAGCAGCGGCCGCGGGCTACCGAATTACCTCTCGAGTATTGCGATAGATCCCTTTGGTCGTCGGGCCTGGGTGGCATCAAAGCTCGATAATACTGTTCGTGGTGTGTTCGTGAGCGGCACCGACCTCAATCAAGAGAACTCGGTTCGAGCGATAATTTCCGAAATTGATCTTACGACGAATGCCGAGGTCCGTGCGGCACGGCGAGATATTGATAATAGCGACTCTCCCTCATCCATCACCTTCTCACCGCTCGGCGATTATGCATTTGTCGCACTCCAGGGAAACAACGTCGTCACGGTTTACGACGTGCTTCGGCCCGCTGAAAACGAATCGAACATGGTTCCAAGTGTGGCAAGATTCGCGGTTCAGAACGCCCCGCAAGGTGTCGCGCTGGATCGCGGCGGCCAGCGATTGCTTACGCAAAACATGATCTCGCGTTCTGTCAGTCAGTTTTCGCTTCAGGCGTTTCTCGAGGGGACTTCGGGGAACGTATTGACCGCAAACACCAGAACGATCCAAAACGAAGCGTTGCCGGTGGATGTGCTGAACGGCAAATCAATCTTCTACAACGCGTCTGATTCGGGCGGACCATTCGGCCGGAATCGAATGAGTGGTGAAGGCTACATCAGTTGCGCCACTTGCCATTTGGACGGCGGACATGACGGTCGAGTTTGGGATTTTACGGGCCGCGGCGAAGGGCTTCGCAATACAACTGATCTCAGAGGGCGACGTGGAATCGGACATGGTCGCGTGCACTGGACGGGGAATTTTGACGAGATTCAAGATTTCGAAAACGACATTCGAAACGCATTCGGAGGCGTCGGCTTTCTTTCGGATTCGGAGTTTGCTGCGACCGTAGACACCCTTGGACCGGTGAAGCGCGGATTGAGCACGGATCTTGACGATCTCTCGGCTTACGTCACCTCGCTCGGGAAGGACCATATTCCGAGGAGCTCATTCCGAAATGCCGATGGAACAAAAACGGCGGCAGCAGAAAGAGGCTCATCCGTGTTCCAGAATCTCGGATGTGCGAGCTGCCATAGCGGTGTGACGTTCACCGATAGCGGATTTACCGACAACCTTCTTCACGACGTTGGAACAACTTCGACTGATTCTGGTTTTCGCCGCGGGCTGGCCATTCCCGGGTTTGACAGTCCGACACTGCTCGGTCTTGCCTCCGGCGCACCGTATTTTCACAACGGCTCAGCGGCGGAGCTCGAGGCGGTGTTCTCGCTTCGCGGAGGAGAAACACGACAGGCAGAAACGGCGCAACTCTTAAACGGCGCAGTTGCCCATCCTCCGGTTTACGGTGGAATCTATCACGAAGGACGCACGGTGAGTTTTGAGAACGGCACCGGAAGTATTCGATGGTCCGGGGTAAACGGCGGGTCTGGAGGCAGCTCCATCATTCGGCTCCGCTATGCAGCGATGTATTCCAATCAAACGGGCACGTTGAACATAAACGGTTCGACAATGCCGGTGACGCTGTTGATGACGGCGAATAATCCAAGCTGGTATCCGTCGGCGTTTTCGTATGTCGACGTGACCTCTCCGCTCCAAGCCGGTTCCGGAAACGTAATTGAGTTTATCCCGACTGCTCGAAATGGAAACATTTCCATAAGTATCGATGAGCTCACCGTATCCGCTCCGCAATCTCCCGATCGAGCCTCGGCGCACCGGGTTGTAGGAACGTTGACGAGCGGGGAGTCTCAAGATCTCATCAGATACCTCAGAGAGTTAGATGGTTCGGACGACACCACCGACGAGAGTGAGCCGCCGCCTCCACCGACGCCGACCCCATCGGTAACACCCACAGCAACACCCACAGCGACGCCCACCGCGACACCGACTGCGACACCAACCGCGACGCCAACTTCAACTCCAACTCCAACGGTGACACCAACTCCGATTCCGCCGCCGCCGCCACCACCTCCTCCAGCTCCACCGACTCCGACCCCGACGCCAGCGCCGACTCCGGACTATGGGTTCTCGGTTACGGCTCCACCCGTCGTGTTTGCGAATATGGGCCGGGGACGTTCCGTGACGGCAAGAATTCCTTATGTGGTTCGGAATAATTCCGTACCGGGAAGGAATCCGCGCTTCATCACCACTCTGTACAACGTGAGGGGTCAGCGCAGTGTCTTCTCACTGAACGCTGGTCGGAGCCGCTCGGGACGATTCCAAGTGAGAATCGCGAGCCGGGGAATTCATCTCATGGTGATAATCGGCCAGGGCCCGACGGGCGCCGTACTTGTTCCGGTTTGGGTCGTTGTGTCGTAACGAGGCACCTTCTCAGTGTGATTCGAACTTCCGCGGTCCTCAACTGAGAGCCCGCTCTCCGAGTAGCCAAACTCGCCATTCTCATTTACGCTCTTTGCGAAACGAAATCACTTTGGCGTGAAAGGAGCTCTGTGTGCGATCAAAGGCTGCACGGATGAGTATTATTTTTGGACTTTCCGCGGTCGCTATCTTCGCGAGTTCTGGTTGTGTGCTCCAGTCACCGCTTTCTCCCGAGAGTGATTCGAGTGCGGCTTCGTTTCAACGCTTACGTGCAACGCTCGCACAAATTGGCGAGTCCGTGGAGCCGGGAAGCTCTGTTGGAATTGCCGTGGTTGATGTCGAGACCGGGGAGGAAGCGGCGTTGAACGGATCTGAGAGGCTTCCGCTTCACAGCACGTTTAAAACTTGGCTTGCGGTAGCGGTGGGGGAGGCAATCCAGCGTGGCGCGCTCGCTTGGGAAGAACGCATTTTCGTTTCAGCGAGGGAACTCACGTACTCCTATCAACCGATCGCCGGAGAGGTCTCGGGTGAGGGACGCGAGTTTTCGATCGAAGAGCTCCTTCGATGGGCAGTCATCCACAGCGATAATCCTTCGACCGATATCTTGATTCAACGGCTTGGCGGCGTAGAGATGGTGATGGGCGCCATAGAACGTTGCGGCGTCAAAAATGTCGTGGTGGATGGCGATGAAAAAGCGCTGGATCTCGTCGGCAAGAAGATTGAGCAAGCAGCGGCAGGTTTGCCATTCAATGAGCGGGCCGTATTCGTCCGGCGGAATCTCCGCGAATTTCCGGATCAGGGGACCGCGCTCGGAGTGGCGCATGGGTTAGCTGAACTCGTACGTGGAAAGTTACTCAATTCGGATGCTACGGCGCGACTACTCTCAATCCATTCCGAAACGGTAACCGGGAAGGCTCGCCTCAAAGCCGGGCTTACAAAGGGATGGACGCTTGGTCACAAAACGGGCACGGGGCCTGTCATTGCCGGAGTTAGTACAGGAATAAATGACATCGGCTTCTTCACTTCTCCGATCGGCAGAAAATTCGCAGTTGCTGTGCTGCTTTCCGGCTCGAGCGAAGCCTCTGATCGGCAAGAAGCGATTATCTCTCGCGTGGGAAATGCGATTACCACATTGCATTCCACACCCCGGCTTGGCGTCTCAATCGAGAGATGATAGTAAAATAGAGTTCTTCACGAACGGAGAAAACTCCGCGTAGGTACCTCTACTCGCCTGATCGGTCCCCTGCGAGTGACATGTAATTGTCTCCCCCGCAACGGATCTCGATCGACAGCACGCAACCTCACGGTCTCTTTTGCTCTCTTTCATATGCCCGTACCGGGTAGTCGATCTCCCATGGGTTGTTCCAAAGTTTTACGAGGGCAATATGACCCCTTCTGACTCTGTGCTGCATGTGTTCGCGGCAACCAACGCAATGGCTACCGCAATCGTCTTCGGTGGCCTGGCGGCGGCACTGGCGCTCCGAGCCGCGTTCACCGAAACCGGTAAAATCACTCTCCGGAACTTCCTCGCCGCCATCGGCGTGTTCGTGCTCGCGCTCCTTATCGCCGTCGGCCACCAGTACAAGGAGGCCACGCAGGAGATGCGCGGCGCGCACCGCGAGTGGAAGGCGATGTTCGGGCATCGAATGAAAGAGGCTCCGAAAATCGGACAACCGCTCGTCACGACCGGCACCGTCTGCGAAATCAAACCGTATAAGCGAGGCAAAACTGAGCTGGTCGCGATACGGATCGCAAGCGAAGGAGGCACGGAACCACGAGGCTACTTCGTCTGCCGGCCGTACGATGAGAAGTTGGGGAAGCTGACCGTCGGACGGAACGTTCGCGTCACGGTTCACTTCCGGCTGAAGGGCAACTTCGGCAACCAGCACTGGGCGGCCTTGATGGTTGAGCCCCTCTAATCAACGTCCGAGAACAAAATCGGGCGTCCATGTTCGGGAGATCACTATCCCGGCATGGGCGCCACCTTTTTCCTCTGTGCCTCTGTGGTTCAATCATCTATTTTTTCTGAACCACAGAGGCACAGGGCACAGAGATTGCACGGAGAAGAGGTTTGGCGGTTTTCGTTGACTCACGTCCCCCGCCTGGTTCCCTCACGATGCGGGATTAAAACAAGCTCACCACACCTCTTCTCTGTGTATCTGTGCCTCTGTGGTAAACTAGGCATTGCGAGCCAGGTCGTAACGACGCGGCGATTTGCAGTCCTGATTAACCACAGAGACACAGAGGCACGGAGATAATATTTGGAAAACTGAACCGCCGATTGCCCCAGATCACCCTCTGGACCACCCAGTTTCATTGCTGCTACAAGCGGGGTTCGGAATCTTCTGGTCTGGAGTAAATTTGTGAAGCTTTTCCTGGTTCGGCACGGTGAGACCGCGGCAAATCTCAATAAAGTTCTGCAGGGACATACTCAAGTTCCCTTGACGAAGCGCGGAATTGAGCAGGCGAAGCTCCTTGGTGTTCGCCTCCGATCACGAGAAGTCGACGCCGTCTACTCAAGCGATCTTCTTCGTGCACGTCAGACTGCCGAAGAAGTGGTGCGTGGCCGATCACTTCCCATCACGTACACCGCTGAGCTTCGTGAACGATGTTACGGAGTGTTTCAAGGGAAACCAGTCGCTCATTACGAAGCGGCGCTCCTCCAAAGCAAGCTTCCACGCGACGAGTTTCGCCCCGAAGGCGGAGAGAGCTATCTTGAAGTGCGAGAACGGGTAAAAGTTTTTCTCGCGCAAATGCTGCTCAAACATCCGCGTGAGCGAGTGCTCTTTGTGTCTCATTCAGGGACGAATCGGGTGTTGTTGCACCTTCTCGCAAAAAATGCCGAGGTGGAGCTCATCACCATCGAGCAGGACAACGCTTGTCTGAACGAGATTGAAATTTCTGCAACGGGGAAGGTGACTCAGATTCTCGTCAATTGCACGGCACATCTCGGGAAAGACATGTTCGAGCCGCTGGGCATGCAAGAATAAGATCGGCAGGCACCGGAAAGCCGCCACCTCTCGACGCTCGCTGAGCTGCGCCCAGGAATATGCTCGGGGCCTATTCCTGAACTTGCTGTTCTCGCAGCTCCCACCGCTCCGGTGAGCGCCAGAGCCGGGATAACAACAGCTCTCTCTCGGCGATGAATTCCTTGGGCAGACGGTCAAATAGCTTGATGAAAAGCTCTTCGTGCGAAAGACACTCTTTCATCCACGCTTCCCGATCGACCGTCATCAGCTGAGCGAATTTTTCTCTCGAAAAATCCTTCATGCCGTTCCAATCAAGATCTTCATAGCGCGGCATCCAGCCGATAGGGCTCTCGAGCGCAAACCCTTGGCCGTTTACGCGATTGACGATCCATTTCAGGACTCTCATGTTCTCGCGGAAACCGGGCCAGAGAAATTTCCCCTCCGCACTTTTCCGGAACCAATTCACACAAAAAATTCGCGGCGGGTTCGGGAGGAGACGTCCAAAATTCAGCCAATGCGTAAAGTAGTCGGCCATGTGGTAACCGCAGAACGGAAGCATTGCCATCGGGTCGCGGCGCACGACACCAAGGTCGCCAGTGGCTGCCGCAGTCGTTTCCGAGCCCTGAACTGCACCGAGATACGTTCCGTGAGTCCAGTTGAACGCTTGAACCACGAGAGGGATGTCGGTGCTTCTTCTGCCGCCGAAAATGAACGCGCTGAGCGGAACGCCGCTCGGGTTTTCCCAGTCGTCATCGATGATTGGGCACTGGCTTGCAGGCGCCGTGAACCGAGCGTTCGGATGGGCGGCAGGCCGACCGCAGCCCGGTGTCCACTCCTTTCCTTGCCAGTCGGTCAGCTTCGCCGGCGGGGTGTCCGTGAGGCCTTCCCACCAAACATCTCCGTCTTCCGTCAGCGCGACGTTGGTGAAGATGGTGTTCTTCGAGATCGCTTCCATTACCGCTGGATTCGATTTCGTGGAGGTTCCAGGGGCAACGCCGAAGAAGCCGGCCTCGGGATTAATCGCGTAGAGCCGGCCGTCGGGGCCTGGCTTAATCCACGCGATATCGTCTCCCACACAAGAGACATTCCATCCTTCGAAGCCGTCTGGCGGAATGAGCATGGCGAAGTTTGTTTTTCCGCAGGCGCTTGGAAACGCAGCCGCGACGTATGTCTTTTTTCCGTCAGGGTTTTTTACGCCGAGAATCAGCATGTGCTCGGCAAGCCAGCCTTCATCTCTCGCCATGGACGACGCGATTCTCAACGCGAAGCATTTCTTTCCGAGAAGCGCGTTTCCCCCATATCCGCTTCCGAAGGACCAAATGGCGCGCTCTTCCGGGAAATGGACGATGTATTTATGTTCCTTATTCGATGGCCAGGCGACGTCCGCCTCACCATCAGCGAGAGGCATCCCGACCGAGTGGGCGCAGGGGACGAATTCTCCCGTGTCCCCGAGGACATCAAGTGCCTTCTGCCCCATGCGGGTCATGATCCGCAAATTGCAGACCACATACGGCGAGTCTGAAACTTGAACGCCAATGTGTGCGATCGGGGAGCCGAGCGGCCCCATGCTGAAGGGGATGACGTACATCGTTCGCCCTTTCATGCATCCGTCGAACAGCTTGTTCAGTGTGGCCTTCATCTCCTTCGGATCGACCCAATTATTGGTCGGACCGGCGTCGGACTTTCTAAAGCTGCAGATGAAGGTTCTGTTTTCAACTCGCGCGACGTCGCTTGGATCGGAGCAGGCGAGGTAGCTGTTCGGCCGCTTCTTTTCGTTTAGCTTCCGAAGTGTTCCGCTTTTCAGCATGAGATCGCAGAGCTCATTGAACTCCCGCTCACTCCCGTCGCACCAGACCACGCGGTCGGGTTTGCAGAGGTCCTTCATTTTTTCGACCCAACGGAGAAGTTTGGCGTGTTTTGTTGGCGTGTTCATGTGCCCCTGTGAGGATTAATCGGTGCCCATCATACTGGGCCGTTTTGTTATACCGAGCCGATTTGTAGCTCCAGTTTTCCAGTGTAAGCTTATTTCCAAAGTAACTTGGATTCCCACTACGGAATGAAGAGAAATGGGTCTGAGATATTAGCACTCCTTGGTCGCTTGGGAAACTCAGGGACTTCTTGGAAAATTCGGGCCTATGCAATTTTCCGACGAAGCCCGGTTTATAAAATTGAACGCTCACGATATGAGTAATGCGGCGAAGTGCGAACAATCCGGGATTCTGATGGCTTACGAGACAGTCACGCCCCTGAGGAGATAGAGATGAATAAAGCAGATATCGGCGTAATCGGTTTGGCGGTGATGGGCGAAAACCTCGTGCTGAACATGGAGAGCAAGGGCTTCACCGTCGCTGTATTCAACCGAACCACGACGCGCGTCGAGGAGTTCACCGCGGGTCGCGCGAAGGGAAAAAATATCATCGGAACGAAGAGTATCGAAGAGTTCTGCAAGAGCCTTCAGTCGCCACGCAAGATCATGATGATGGTGAAGGCCGGTGCTCCTGTCGATCAGCTCATCGACCAACTGGTTCCGCATCTCGAACCGGGTGATATCCTCATCGACGGAGGGAACTCCCATTTCCCCGACACGAACCGCCGGACAGCTGATCTCGAAAAGAAGGGCTTGCTCTTCGTTGGAGCCGGAATCTCGGGTGGTGAAGAAGGCGCCCTCACAGGCCCGTCGATTATGCCGGGTGGCGCGAAAAAGGCTTGGCCGTCGCTCCAGAAGATATTTCAAACAATCGCCGCGAAAGTCGAAGACGGCACACCGTGCTGCGACTGGGTTGGCGACGCCGGCTCCGGGCATTTTGTGAAGATGGTTCACAACGGCATAGAATACGGCGACATGCAGCTTATCTGCGAAGTTTACGATCTCCTCAAGCGGGGACTTGGACTCTCGAACGAAGAGCTTCACCAGACGTTCGCCGCTTGGAATGAGGGAGATCTCAACAGTTACCTCATTGAAATCACCGCCGACATTTTCAGAAAGAAAGATGAGACGAGCGGAGAATACGTCGTCGACCAGATTCTCGACACCGCCGGACAGAAGGGAACAGGAAAGTGGACGGCGACCGTTGCTCTCGATTTGGGAATGCCGCTCACGCTGATCGGCGAAGCGGTTTTCTCGCGCTGTATCTCAGCGCTCAAGTCCGAGCGTGTGCTTGCGAGCAAGCAGTTTACTTCGCCAAAGGGCAGCAGGCCGGGAAATGCAGAGGCGTTCATCGGGGACCTGAGTCAGGCGCTGTATTGCGCGAAGGTCGTCTCCTACGCGCAAGGTTTCACGCTTATGCGTGCTGCCGCGAAAGAATTCGGCTGGAATTTGAACTATGGAAGCGTTGCCCTGATGTGGAGAGGCGGGTGTATCATCCGTTCCCGCTTTCTCGGGAAAATTAAAGAAGCGTTTGATAAAGAGCCTGAGCTCACGAATCTCTTGCTGGATCCTTTCTTCCGAGATGTCTTGCAGAAGGGACAAGACGCGTGGCGGAGAGTCGTCGCCGTTGCCGTTCAGAACGGGATTCCCGTTCCGGCAATCAGTTCGGCCCTCTGTTATTTTGACGGCTACCGGACCGAGCGGCTCCCGGCGAACCTTCTTCAAGCACAGCGTGACTATTTCGGAGCGCACACCTATGAGCGTCTCGACCGGCCGCGCGGTGAGTTCTTCCATACGAATTGGACTGGTTTCGGCGGGTCGACTTCGTCGACAAGCTACTCAGTCTAAATCGCTTGAGGCGGGTACCTTTGGGATAGTATTGCTTCGCACGCGGGGCGAAACGGAGTGCGAATCGAGGGGAGGGGACGAAACTTATCGTCCCTCTTTGCCCGGCGGACCGAAGAGCATTCCCTGTCCGGGATCTTTCTTTAACCCCTCAAGCGGGTCGCCTGAGAGTTTTTTCTTCGGGAGCGGAGCATTGACCACCGCATCGATTTTTTTCTGATATTCATCCTGATAACCGCCGGAGAATCTTCCTCCGGGATCCACCTGATCAAGATCTTGCCACCTCGTCGGCGGGGTCGGAGTGGGGTAGGGCGCGCCGCCTGGACCGAAGAGCTCAATCATCTGTTCTGAGAACGGGTTATACGTAAGCGACCCAGTCGGCCCCTGCTGGACCGGCTCATCGTCCTGGAACGGATCGACGAGTGCGGGATTGCTTTGTGCGTTCACCTCAGTCACGAAGAGGAAAACGCTGCATAACAGAATCGAGAGAGAATGGTTCATATGTACAAGCCCCTTCATCCCTTGTTATGGGATGGCTGCGGTGGTCGTGTTACATTGAGTGGGTTTGCTTTTCGTCAAAATGGCTGGAGGAGAGTCTGTGACAGCGGGTAATCGACCGAATTCGGGGCGGCGTAAGCTGCCGCCAACACTCAAGCTGTGCCTTCTGGTTGGGCTGTTTCTCGCAGGTGTTCACGCGAGCTCGGGGTGGTCGTTTGCCATCGACGAGGGAGCCAGTGACGGCACTTTCGGCCGAGGGGGCTTCGATCTCGGCTGGGGGAAGCCCGAAGATGACGACGACGAGAAAAGCACTCCCACGCCAACCGCCTCTCCCACCCCCACTCCGGGAGACGACAGTTTTTTCAACGGCAATGTCGAGGACAGCGGGCGCGGCGACAAGCTGTAGACGTTAAGCTCTAGAGGTTCGTGGCTCCCTCGTAATTACCGCTTCACTGCTTCGTAGATGCGGAGTGGCGGGAGGTTCATGAACTCAATTTCCCGGTGAATCTCCGAAAACACAAGAGGCAGGAAGCGATGTATCCCTTTTCCCTTCGCTGACTCCGGTTTGAGGAATTGGTAGACCAGAAATTTCCCTCCGGGTTTAAGAACGGCGTATGTACTTCGCACGATCCGCTCGGCGACCTCCGGCGGCAGCATGGTGAATGGAATCCCTGAGATGACGTAATCGGCCTGTTCGGCTCCGGCTGAGTGAAGAATCTTCTCAACATGCTCAGCTGTATCATGAACGATTGTCAGGCGAGGATCGTTGGTCTTCGCTCGAAGAATGTCGAGGAATTTCTGGTTTGTATCGATCGCGATGAGCTTCGCCGCGCTCGGAAGGAACTTGAGCACGTGTTCGGTGATTACGCCTGTGGCAGGGCCATACTCCACGACGACGCTGGTATTTGGAAAATCCATTTTTCGGCAGAGCCGTTCGATCCCAAAGCCGGACGTCGGGGCAATCGACGCGATATTCGGATCACGAATTAAGTTCTTAATATACGTCAGAGCTTCCATGCGATTCTCCCGGTGAATCAAGAAACCATACTCGCAGGTGTTTCCGTCTCTCGGCCAGTGCTACGACCGTCTAAATTACATCCCAAATCGAGCCTTCGGCACTTTCTCCCTTTCTGGCGGAGCACTAGATTTTGCCAGCTCGGCTGCGCCGAGCAGCGCTGCAATTAGCCCGCGGATAATACCGCGAACTAAACGTCGGCAGCACGAGAAACAAAAGCAATAGATGAATACTTGTTCGCGATCAAACAGTGCTTGCGATTTCCTTGTTCTCGAATTACGCTGAGTCTCAAGTGAGGGCGGCGCAATGAAGAAGTCCGTAATTCCTGAGCGATCGAGCAGTTACACTCAGCAACCGAAAAGCCTCGAGGACGCGATATATTCTCAGGTCACGAGAAATATCAGAGTTTCGGTCCATCCCGAATACCTTGCCGATCAATCTGAGCCGATCCGAGCCACCTACGCCTTTCAATATACCGTCACCATTGAAAACTTTGGAGCTGAGACGGTCCAGCTGCTGAGCCGTCATTGGCGGATAAATTCAGGCGGTGCCGAATATATGCAGGTGAAGGGTGACGGAGTCGTTGGCGAGCAGCCGACCCTCGAGATGAGCCACGGGTTTCGGTATACGAGCGGCACGGTGATCAAGGATCCAGTCGGCTCCATGCACGGGACATATACATTTCGATCGGAAACCGGCGAGACCTTTGATGTCGAGATTCCCCGGTTCGACCTCATCTATCCTCATCTTCTCCATTGATTGCTTGGAGGTTGAGTGTTCAGAGGTAATGCGTAGTCCGATAATCGCTCGGCTGCGCTGTTTCCGGCTGCAATCCCTCGAGGCAGAATTTCACAATCCGCAACGACCGAAGTTGATGGGGTAAGGCTCTCCCGACTAAACGTCATCAGGATCGATGAAAATGTTTCGGGCGAGTCCGACCCGATGACCTTCATTTTCATGGAGGTGCATCATGTAGGCGGCCGTATTCGGAAAGACGATGATGTCACCGACTTCTGGGAGAGAAGGGAGCGTCACTGCCCGCTTCAAAATCATGTCTCGCTCAAGGCAATAATTCCCGGAGAAATAGGCCTCAACGGGTGCATCGGCTGCGGGACGATCCGTTATGAGAATCGGATCGAGGAGAAAATCCAAGCTTGAGCTCGTGAGTTGCGAATGGTTCATCTCGAGGCCGACAAAATAACGGCCATCGTAGGATTTTTTCCGGAAGGCAACCCGCGCGGCGGTAAAGCCGCATTGGTCGAGCAGAGCGCGACCCGGCTCCATACGAAACTCAACTTTCCGATCGTTAAAATGGCGGGCAATTGTTTGCCCATCTTGAAGCGTGCTCGTCAGCAGGCGTTCGACGTAGTCCCATTTGGAGAGGTTATTCCAGTAAGGGTAGACCGAAAACTTTCCAGCGATCTCTCCACGCAGTTCGGTGTAGCCGAGACCATGATTCCCGAAAGTGACCGGTTTTCGCTGACCCTTAAGGCTCGCGATGAGTGCCTCATGGAATGCTTTCCACTCCGACTCCGATTCGAGGTAGCAAACGGGAATTCCTCCGCCGATGTCGATAAAGCGAATTGCCATGGCGTCTTCGCCGAAGAGGCGGGGATGCGAGAAGAAAAATTGCAGTGCGCTCAGGCGTTCTTCAAGACTATAGCCGTTTAGGTGGAAATGCAGGCCCTGGCACTCGAGGTCTGCGCTCAAACGGATTTGTTCGAGTACGTCATTAAAATCGAGGCAAGAGAATCCGAAGCGGCTTTCGAGAAAACCCCCATTCATCGGGAAACCGCTCACTCGAACACCCACACGGGCAGGGGTTCTCAGCTCTTTCGCGCGCGCAGTGACGAGTTCAATCTCGTCGAAATTATCGAGAATAATCGGGATTCGCCGGCCAATAGCGGTGTCTATGGCCGCAGGAGTTTTAATCGCGCTGGTGAGGACGACCGTATCTTGGTCGCCGCCGAAAGAAATCGCTTTTTGCAGCTCCGCTGCGCTGCCCGTGTCAACGCCGAAACCGCTTTTCAGAGCGGCCGCAATGAACTCGGGGCAGCGGTTTGCTTTGCATGCATAGAAGATCTGAAAACGTTCGAGTTCCCGCGACAGCACGGACCGAAAACCCTGAAGGTTCTCACGGAATGGCTCGACGTGATGGACGTTCACCGGCGAGCTGAACTTTTGAATGAGCTCCTTCAGGAGGACCGGGCTCTCAAGAGCTGCAGACATCCATGACGAAAACTTCGGCGTCAACTTCGGAAGCGAATCATGCATCATGGTAGTTCGAGGAGTGTTCAATTGCCGGGAAATACTCCTCCGGCAATACTTTGAAATAACTTTCGAGATGTGGAAACGGCGTGTCGCAGCAAAGGAAAACCACGAGGGCCTTTCCGTCGGCATCTCGCACTTTCTGCAGCTGATTCTTACTCTCAAGGACCTCCAGATACTTGATCGCGCCGGCCAGATTTAATCCAGAGCTCGGACCTGCGATGATCCCGCGGCGGATGAGCTTCAGGCTAGTCGAATAGGCCTCGTGCGGGGTGACGTCTTGAAGGGCATCAACGCCGTCTTTCCATGGGAAGTTCACTTCATCAAGGAGTGCCAAGGTTCTCGGACCCGGAACATATGTTCCCGCGGCGCGAACGACGCCCACGGTCTGAATGCTTTTTCGCTTTCCCTTGAGAAAATTTGAAACGCCACACATTGTGCCTGCTGTTCCCAACCCGGTGACAAAAGCGGTCAGTCTGCCGTTCGTTTGCCGCCAAATCTGCGGAGCCGTGTGTTGACAGTGTGATTGTGGGTTCGTCGGATTCGAATACTGATCAACGTTGGTCCAGCCCAGCTTTTCCGAGAGGCGCTTTGCCAGCATCACTCGCGAAGGCTGATCAGACTTGCTCGGATCTTCAACCGTCGGATGTTTGATAACTCGAATTCCGTAGAGCTGAAGCGAGGAAATCAGGCCGGGCGATGCTGTTTCATCGACGATGGCCACCGTATCATCGACTCCGAAAATCCTGCCAATTATGCCGAGGCTTCCGACTGTATTTAATGAGGAGCTTTCAACCAAGGTCTTCGGCAACGACCGCTCGCAAGCTTCTTCGAGCATGGAGTAGGCCGGGATGGACTTCACGTTCATCAGTGGCAATGCGCTCATGAGCTTCGCGCAGATGGAGATCCCTCGATCGAGAAACGGATTGAGATCCGCGGGTAATTCGACGAGCGGAGTATCCCGGATGTTTTCAGGGTTGAGGAATTTTCGGAGCGCGTCGGGACCTCGAAAGACGCCTTCTGATTCGTGATGCCGCTCTTCTTCGCCGATGCTTTCTCTCCAGCGAATTTTCGATCGATCGAGAATTTCCTGCTCGGTTGAAGAGTTTGCCCGCTCGGTTGAAGAGTTTGGGTGACGCATCGTTAAGGTATCTAGTCTCATAGCTTGCATACTCGGGTCCGGAAATTGTGTGACTCAGCGATGTTTGCTATAGCGCATAACAGTTTGGCTTGCCAAGCGACGTGATGACATATGACACCACTTTCGAAAAATTTTGTTGGGACTACCAAGCACTCTGTTTCGCGCGAAAATTTGCGGGAAGCAGGTTTCGGCGTCCCTTCAAGGTTTTTGAGAGATTAACGCTAGAATGTTTTTGTTTATGAGCGCAGCTGTCGCTCGAGTAGAGAAAAATGAAAGACCAAATCCAAGTAGGTTCCGACGTTCAAACCCAAGCCCTGCACATTCTCTCCCGGAAGGATCTAACCGGAATAGAGCTTGAACCCGCCACCGTGATCCGGTTGGTTGAAGATGCATATCGGTCGTACGCAAACGGAGCCTCACGCTGCCCGACCAAGCTGATGATGCCGATTCCCAAAGCGGAACGAGACGCCGTGTCGTTCTCGATGCTCGGATATGATGGAGCGCTCGAGCAAGTTGGTTTTAAGACCTCCTACCGGCAAGGGAGCGATAACGCCGAGAAATATTACACGACCATCAGTCTCTATGACGACACGAATGGTCTGCCGTTCGTATTTATGGATTGCCACCGAGTTGGCGGCTCTCGGACTCCGGCGACCACAGCGATCATTGCGAAATATTGTGCTTCGGAGAATGCCGAAAATGTGTTGATGCTTGGAACAGGCGCGCAAGGCATCAATACGTTGCCTTATCTTTTGACGGCCCTCCCGCGGCTGAAGAAGCTTCGGCTTTTCGGAACGCATCCGGACGGAATTGCGGCGAGCTTGGAAATGTTCGCCAGATATTTTCCGAATCGGCAGATCGAAATGGTTCAAGACGTCCCCAGAGCGGTGGCCGATTCTGATATTGTCGTTGTTGCTTCAGGGCGAGCGGCTCACCCGAAAATTCAGACGAAGTGGATGAAGCCGGGCGGACTGATGATCTCAGTGGCGAGCAAGGGGGTCGAGGCGGGAGCGCTCCACGAGGCGGATTATGCGATAGCGACCAACGAAGGCCAGTTGGGCGTCACTGGGAACCGGCTCGCCGGACCCGACGGAGTAGTGCGGATCGACGCGGAGCTTCCTGATATTGTTGTTGGACGTAAGCCGGGCCGGAGAAGCCAAGAGGAGCGTGTTTTCGCCTTCAGCAGCGGAATGATCATTACCGACATTCCTGTCGCGCACGCTCTCGCAACGGAAGCGATTGCCGCAGGCCGTGGAACAAAGGTCGAGCTTTGGCGGGAATAACAAAGTGGTGCCCCTCGCACCGACTTTAAAACCAACACTCCAAAATAAAAAAGCCCACTCCAAGGAGTGGGCTTTTTCTGTAGAGAAGGTTCCTTAGCGGTAACCACCGCCACCGCCGCCACCGCGGCGTCCACCGTCTCTTCCTCCATCGCGGCCACCGCCACCGCCGCCGCCACCGCCACCACCGCTGCGGAAGCGTCCACCGCCTCCACCACCACCACCGCCGCCGCCGCGATTTCCGCCGCCGAACCCGCCTTCCTCACGAGGACGAGCTTCGTCGACGCGGAGCGCACGTCCGCCGACGTCTTTGCCGTTGAGTTGCTCGAGCGCAGCCGTTGCTTCCGCGTCGTTCATCTCGACGAAAGCAAAGCCTTTCGAGCGGCCCGACATGTTGTCGACGACCACCTTAGCGCTTAGTACCTCTCCGTATGGTTGGAATAAAGCTTGAACATCTTGATCTCGGAACGTATAGGGAAGGTTCCCCACATAGAGCTTCTTCATGAATCGCACCAATAAGTTTCCGCCAATAACTTCCGCCGCCGCCGCTTCAACAGCCACATTTTTCTAACAACGTCGGAACTTCGGCATTTCCGATTTTCCGCCAGTGTCCGTGACACCAAGTCTCAATGAGTGAAGGTCGTGCTCTAGAAGTCCAGACCAAAAATCCAACATTTCACAAGACAAGACGTAACCAGCCCATGATAGGTAATATTTATTCAAAAAGAAAGACCTTATTCGTCTAGGAAAATAGAGCTAAATGTCTAGAATGACTCTTCGGAATAACCGCAAGACTTTTAACGTGGGCTCACCGGAATTACGGTCGAGTTAACTGATATTACTCAATTACTTTTCGGAACTTTTGGCTCGATTTATGCCGGACTGGGCACCGGCGCCGGGCCCGAAACCACGATTTCGTAGTTCGGATCCTTCTTCAGCTTCCAGATGTAAGCGTCCACGATGAAGTGGTGGATATTGATGACGGCGATGACGAGGAGCATGCTTTCAGCCATCCCGAAGCCGGCCGCGATGTAGAAATACGGCCAGCACTGAAACAGCAGATACCCGAGCGTCACGCTGGCCCAATAGAACTTCAGGCCTTCAAAAAATGGACGCATCGTCGTCCGCCCCGCTTTCACGGTGTCTCGCACGTGAAAGATGACCATTATCACGAGATATTGGATGCCGTGAAACACGGTCGCCCAGATAAACGCTGATTGGTAATCAAAAATAATCCACCAGATGGCGTTGGTGACGATGAGCAGCAGAGAGATGAGCGGCATCGGTCCCTTGTCCGAGCGATACATCCGCGCAAAAATGAGAACCGGTAGGAGGAAGCTGAGGACGGGCAATGCGTGCGAGATCGCCCACAGCCCCAGATAGAGCGGCGGAACCGCCGCAAACTTCTCAAGCGGGATCACCCACAGCAGCCCGGCGTTTTCCTTCGTCGTGATGACGAGGAAAAACGGAAGGAGGCAGGCCAGGAGCAAGAGCCGTTTCATTTTCGGATCGAAGCTCCCTCCGGAGCGGTAGGTATACATCAGAGACAGTCCATAGGCCTGGCGCGCGTAGTGATACGGGGACCAGGTGAGATACAGTGCTTGAATATGCAGCCCGATATTCTCCGGGTAGGCGATTGCCACCGTGAGGACAACCAGCGTGATAAGCGGGAGGAGCATAGTGAGAAAGGGAAAGTCATCGTAGGCGTTCTCTCTTGTGTAGAGTCTCACCGTCGATGCCGCGAAGTGCGCGCTGTTTCCGAGCAGCATCACCATCGGCAGGAACACTTCCGCGACAATCGGAGCACCCCGGCTCAGGTGAGCCGCGGCGGGAATCGCAATCAAGCTCAAGCCCCCGCCGATGAGGAGGTAATCCACCAGCGGATGAAGAAAGGTCTTCCCGATAATTTTCTTCATTGCACCTTCTTTTCGCGCCGTTTTATTCGTTCGGGCTTGTAGTGGTTGTCAGCGGCCAAACGGAGTTTTATCGCGCGGTCATACGCCACCTTTGCAGCGTCTTTTTGCTTGGTCATCTCGAGGCAGAGGCCGAGCTTGATGAGCGGCATCGGGTCCTCGCGGTTGATCTCGGACGCGACTCGGTATCGTTCAGCGGCCAGTCCGAAGTCGCGCTTGAAAAAAGTGTAATCCGCTTGAGCGAGATAGTTGTCATAGATCGAGGGGAACGTGTAGCCCTTATCCAGAGTGTAAGCGATTCCGAGGGCGAGCGAGCAAAAGAATATCGCGGCTCCGATTAAAAAGAGCAGATCATAGAATCGCAGAACTTTTTTTTCTTTCGTCATTCTCGACTTTTCGGCTTTGCTTCGACCAGTTTTTGGATGATCGAGAATTCCTCCGCTGAAACCGACTGAACACTTAAACGCGTTCCACGTTTCAAGAGGATCATCTGCTCAAGGCCTCTTTTTTTTCGAAGTGCTTCGAGCGGCACGATTTCGGCAAATTTCTCAACAAACTTAAGATCGGGAGAGAACCATCGAGGATTCTCTTTCGTTGCCTTCGGGTCGAAATAATCGCTTTTCGGATTAAATTGTTCGGCTTCCGGGTAGGCGAGTTTTGAAACCTCAGCGATCCCGGCAACTCCCGTAGGGTCCGCGTTGGAATGGTAGAATAAGCAGAGGTCGCCCTTTTGCATCTCTCGCAGGTAGTTTCTCGCTTGGTAATTCCGCACTCTATCCCAGGCAGTTTGTTTGTCGCGGCGGAGATCGTCGATCGAGTATTCTTCCGGTTCCGATTTGATAAGCCAATATCTCTTCATGCGCTAAACGCTACCGATTCCGTAGCCGCGTCACAAGAGAAAGCGTGCGGGAAGTTGGGCAGCGTTTTCGGTGACAAAGTCACTGAAAACCTTTCCGCACGTTTCGACGCTGTCATCGCCGAATGAGGTAGACGGCGAGCGCGATGAGGAGGAGGATCACGAGCGAGCCGAGGATCCACATCCAATTCAAGCCCATCGCGCTGCTCTCGGACTCCGACGGCGGGGAGGCCGAGGGAGACTGAGCGTCCTGCTCCTTCTCCCACGCCCTGATCCTTTCCTCCGTCCACTCCGGCGGGTGCCAGCGGTCGCGGAGCTGCCTCCTCGCGGCCTGGCGGGGTTCCTGCGGCGGCTCGTCCTGATGCGCCGGCTTCAGCTCCCGTCGACGTTCCTCCGCGGCCTTGGGCGGCTCCACGCGGTTCACTTCGGGCCAGAGCAGCTCATCCGTGAGCATGAACCGGGCGACGGCGTCCACGGCCGATTTCGTTTCTGCTGCTCCGCGCTTCAGGGCGAGACCGCCCAATTCGGCGGAGTCTGTGGCGTAGCGTTCGGCGATGATGTTTCGCCAGAGATCCTGCTCGATCATGCGCCGCGTCGCCGCAGGCGCTTTGACGCGCAGGTACTTTGCCAGGTGAGAACGACTCACCTCAAAGGCGTCTGACATGACTTCTCCGATCAACTGCTGAGGACCCTCGACCTTCGTCTACTCGGTGTGCGTTGCGCACCCAGGGGAAGCTGTTCACCTCCACTGGGCGCGCAGAAAGACCTATTAAAACGATTTTGTTGCCCAACTTTCCCAGATGGGGGCTTTTTAGACCCGGGGGAGAGAGCGAAGAGCGATTTTATATTAAAATGCTCTGAAAATCGAGAGGGCATTGCGTTGTGGTTGGACGGGAAACCTGCCCTGGGCTTACCGCCGAAAGACGCCTTCGTTGATTATCTTGAGAGTCGGCAGGGCAGGGGTTCAGAATCGATAGAAGATGCTGCCGCGAAAGCGCATGTCTGGGACAACAGAGGCCCCAACGTCCTCATTGCTGACCCGGAAATCCATGCCGAGCTCGGCGCCGAGGCCGTTTCCGGCGGTGATGATGACATCGGGGCCAAGATACAGGTTTGAAATGCCGGACCCGTCCACCAGCGCGCCGTCTAAGTGGTCTCTGCCCTTGAACTCGCCGCTGAACGACACGCCGCCGGCCACGGTGAGCTCATCTTCGAGATAGAGGTAATACGCCGGCACTACCGAAAAGATGACGTCATCAGCGAACTCATAGTTGAAGTCGCCTTCGGTTTTTAATGTGTATTGCACGCTCGAGAGGAGCAAGACTCGGTCCAGCCGTGTGAAAAGATTCACTCCCGAGATAAAGTCGTATGATCCGGTACCGAATGCCAGCGCTCGTCCGCCGGAGACTCCGCCGATAACGTGGTGCTTCGGCCGGAACTTGTGGTGTTCGCCCTCGGCTTCTTCGCCCGTCGAGAAATCTTCCAGCACTCCGGTGTCGCCTGTTGGAAGTTTTACGCCGCCAAAAAGCGACGTCACGAACGTCCAATTTGCTTCGCGTTTGTAGACGACCGCGTAGTTTGCGATGAGCGAGAGATCACCCAATCCCGAATCCGAATTGCTCGACTTCCGATACGTCTCGAACTTCTCCGTCCGTCTCGCAAGAATGGGGAGATTAAGCTGGAAACCGAGCCGTTCAGTTGCAGAGTATGAGACCGCAAGCTGTGTCGTAGAAAAATCCGTTACTTGCTCGCCGTCTCTCACCGAGTTCGGACCCTTATCTCCGGCTCGGTCGAAGTCGGTGTATTGCTCGCTGACCGCGAGCGTGAAGTCACCAGCGTCGGGATTCTGAATGCGCGAAGCGTTATAGAGCGCGCACGGGTCGCAAGCTCTGGCGGCGGCCGGAGAGAGGAGAGACAAAAAAACAAACAGCAGAGTAACGGCAGTTCTCACGACTCGTTCCTTATTCGACTTCGATGACTCCGCCCGGAGCGTGGTTAAACTCGAGAAAGACATCAGAGTCGCCCGCTGGGATGTTGACCACGACGGTCGTGTCGATTCCGTGACCGACAACCGAAAAGAGCACCGCTCCGCCGGAGGATGCTTCGGAGGTGACGAATCCCCACTGACCTTCGTCGTCCGTGTTAGAGCACTGATCATACGCGCATACGCGGACGTCCCCGATTCTCGCGCCCACTCCGTGTTTCGGAGAGATTTTCGAATGGCCCGCTCCTCCCGCTTCAGTAAGAGTGCCCTCGATGAGACGGCCCGAGCCCGATCCGGAATCTCCGCCACAGCCGGCGGTTAAGCAGACAATCCAGAGTGCGAGAACAATTCCTAGAGAAGGTCTAAACATTTCAGCGTCCCTTTGATTTTGCGACGCTGTTTTCAATCAGGCGGCAAGAAAACTCAATGTGGCGAATTGTCGCATTATTAGGGAACACTGCAGAGAACACTTCAGCGAACACTCGGGATGCGTTAAGCATTCTTTGAATGCTGACGAACCATACGTAACAAAAAAGCAAAGACGGGGATCCTCATGAGCCTGGAGAAAAAACTTCAGAACGCCCAAGCAGTGAAAATCAAGCAGGTGCGCGAGCTAATCGAGATGATCGGATTCGAGGCTCGAAACAAGTACTCAATCGAGACGGAAGATGGTGAAGTAATTGGGTCGGCGGCCGAGGAAACCAAGGGATTTCTGGGAGCCGTGTTCCGGCAGATTCTCGGACACTGGAGATCATTCGTCATTCATATTTTCGGGACCGATCATTCAGAGGCCTATTTGCTCAATCATCCGTTCCGATTTTATTTCGAGCGGCTCGAAGTTGCGTCGCGATCGGGAGAGCTCATCGGAACCATCGAGAGGCGGTTTTCGTTTCTCACGAAGAAATTTGAAATTGAAGATCCGCACGGTCGCGTCATCATGTCGGTCGCGTCTCCGATTTGGAGAATTTGGACGTTTCGATTTTTGGCATTTGATGGGCGCGAACGAGCAGTGGTGGCGAAAAAATGGAGCGGACTTGGAAGAGAGATGTTCCTCGATGCCGATAATTTCGTGCTTAGTTTTTCAAGTCCGGATTTGACGGCAAACGAACGAGTGCTCCTTCTTGCCGCTGCGCTGTTTATCGACATCCGGTATTTCGAACGGAAGGGAAGCGGTGGAGCATTCAACATCGGGGACTTCATCCCCGGTGGAAATTAGCTTTTTTTAAGCGTTCCCTAATTGTTGGAGCGCGGAGTGCGGATGACCGGTGGAGCGGACCCCATCGAAGCATCATCCAGAGAACTCCCGAACGACAGCTCAAGCTGAACGGGGAGCCGTTCGCTCTGCTCCTCGTCGTTTTTTTCGTCGTCTCCTTCGAAGTGCGAGAGCGTCACTCCGACGAGACGGATCGGCCGGGTTCCCGCTTCAGTATGACCGAGCAGCTCGAAGGCCAGGTGAATGAGCTCTTCCTCGGACTCTACGGCTCGAGGAAGTGTTCTCGCTCGAGTGGCTTTTTCAAACTTCGAATAGGTTACTTTCACCGTGACGGTTCTTCCCTGGTGCTCGCCTCGCCTTCGCCAAACTTTTTTCCCGAGTTCAACCAGCTCATTCCGAAGCGCTTGCACATCCAGAATGTCTTTCGGGAATGTTTCCTCGGCTCCGACCGACTTTCGCTCCCGTGTCGGATGGACTTCGCGATCATCGATTCCACGCGCAATTCGGAAGTAATATGAGCCCATCGCGCCAAAGAGCTCGTTCAGCCGTTCCTCGGAATAGTTCCGTAAATCATTTGTCGTGAGGATGCCGACCTTTCGAAGCTTTTCCTCCGTTACCTTTCCGACACCAGGAACCTTTCGCATCGGAAGATGTTGCAAAAGCGTCTCGACGTCGGATGGCGTTATTACGGTAAGTCCGTCCGGTTTGTTCATGTCGGAGGCAATTTTTGCGAGGAACTTGTTCGGCGCGACGCCTGCCGAAGCCGTGAGCCCCGTGGTTCTCCGAATTTTTTCGCGAATCTCGGTTGCAATCCATGTAGCAGACGGAATCTTGAAGAAGTTCTCGGTCACATCGAGATAGGCTTCATCAAGCGAGAGGGGCTCCACGGCCTCTGTGTAGCGGCGGAAGATCTCCATTATCTGCTGAGAGACCTCACGATAGGCCGGGAACCGTGGCGGCACGAAAATCGCGTGCGGACAGAGTCGTTCCGCTTGCGAGCAGGGAATCGCCGAGCGGACCCCGAACTTTCTTGCTTCATAGCTCGCAGCGCAGACCACCGAGCGGGAGTTCGGCGGACCGCCGACCACGACGGGTTTTCCGCGAAGCGACGGGTTATCCCGCTGCTCGACGCTCGCGTAGAACGCGTCCATGTCCACGTGGATTATTTTTCTCTGAACCACGATTATTTCTACCTGAAAGAGCCGGGAATCGGCTAGTGCCACGCCCGCGAACTTCATGCCTTCGCAGATTAAGTTCGCGCGGCACGCCAGACAGAACCCAGCCCAGGAGAGCCCAGTGCTGTGTTCCGAACACGGTTCGTGAAGATTCAAATTGCTTCGACGCGACTGGAAACCTGCGTTTCGGTGCCTGACGATTTGGCTTTTCGGACCGACGAGTTAGCCATTTGTTAGAGCGGCGAATTTGGTGTATATTCCCGGCCCCATTTCGGGCCGAAGCTGTTTTAAATGTTCGATTTCGGACAGTGCCGGCATGGAATGACGATGACATAAGGTTTTGTTTCTCCGAGCCGCTTTGAAACCTCAGAGCGGAAAAGAAGCGAAAGACTGTCCGAGGCCGCGCAAAAGTGTTGCGTGACGCAGAACTTCCGTCTGCGGCACGCAGCGCTTGTGCGCAGTCTGCTCTCGATTTTTGTCGGGATGGTCAAACAGCTCTCATTCTCGGAGGACGGCAACGATGGATCTGGTGGACAGTCAGTTCGCGCCTACGGGCGGCAGGGACGTGATCGTGATGGAGAGGCCCGCCGACGAAACCCGCCGGCGTCTGGTCCCCGTCCCGCACGGCCCCATGGATGGGCCGCTGGTGGGCGAGGTTCAGGTGGCCGACGAAGGCCCGGCGGAGGGGACGCTCGAGTGGCTCATCGCGAAGTGGGATCCGAAGACGGACACTTCGGCGAAAGTGAGCGCGGCGGGGGTTCTCTACCTCATCCGCAAGGGACAGACGGCCGCGAAGCTGGTCTCGCGCGACTGGACCAACACGGACATGAACCTGAAGATGTTCCGGCTGTCGCTCCAGCCCGGCGAGGTGCTCCTGAGCGTCGCGTTTGGCGCTCGCCACCAAACGGAAGCGGAGCGGTTTCCGGATGCTCCCATCGAGCGGATCGCCGGCAACGTCTCGTGGCTGGTCGAGAAGGGGCATGTCTGGAAGGTGCGAGGAGCGCTGCCGCAGCAGTACCTCCCGCGGGAATACTCGACTTCCCCCCGCGTCCCGGTCACGACCTACACGCCGCACGGTACCGGCCTCGCGTTCGACCTGCTCGAGAACGATCAGGTCGTGGTCCGGCTCGGTGAACACGGCATCCAGCTCCCGGCGAAGCCGATGCCTCGGTGACCGTCAGGAACGAATGGCGGACGCTGATCGAAACGTACACCACGGTTAGGATCCGGCACTCAAACAAAAGGGGTTTTTATGGAAAGGGGAAAAGACGAGTCATCGTCATCCCCAAACTTTCTCGAAGGCTTCGTCTAATTTTTGAAGCCGAGTGATTCTCGAGTTCTTTTTCCTACTGCCAGCTTAGTCTCTTCTGCGTAGATTTGGCGTCGATACCCGATCATCAAAGTCGCGGAGATATTCCGATGTTTCTTCAACGCCGATGGACAAGCCCACTCAATGTTCCTCTTTGGCCGATTCTCTTCCTTTTCTGCACGGGGTGCTTCTTCTCGTCTCAGATCACGGACGGGTCGGGAACTCAGGTGAGCGAATCAATCTCCGGCGACCCGGTGAGAGCAGAGCGAGATGGCGAGTCTCTTGAAGTCTCGTTCTCCGTGACCCGAAAAAAATGGTGGCGAACAGATGCGATGCTCACCCATGACGGATGGGGAAGGAGCCAATCGGAGAAACGGCGCACGTTAAAATTCGATGAGAGCGGATTTGAGTCGTATCCCTTCGCCTCGCTCGTGCAGTTGACGGGGAATGATTGGCTCGAAGGTCGACAGCCGGTTCAAGTCTCCGTGCTCAGGGAAACTGGCGAGCTTCCAGTCTATTATTTTTCAAGCAACGCACTCGGTTTTCGTCCAGACGAAGAATCGGTGATGGTGATGACGTCGAGAATCTACTGGTTCAAACCCGATTGGCGCGGTCGGGGACCGTCGATGAAGACGCTCTTCGAAACCACCTCCGTGCGAGAGCCGAATAGCGATCTCCGCTCGCTTATCATTCCTGCATGGTTCGGAGATGCCCTTCTCTTCGTGCCGGCAGCCGCACTTGCCATGCCGTATACCATGATCCGGTCCGCGACTTTCACACCGTCACACCAATCAATTGTCGACGGAATCCGCTGCGATAGAGGCTTCCTCGAGAAATCGCCAATCACGCAAACAGAGCTTTTTAACCTCGCGAGCTGGAAGTCCGGCGGACCCTCGGAACGAGCACCGATGTTTTATGATTTAGGACGGAGGCTGAATCGTGGGCGTCCGAACCGTGCACAACTCTTGTCAATTCTTGGGCCGGCCGACATCGAAAAATCAACTCGATCCGAGGGACGGAATTATCTCACACGAATGTACTATGTTCTGAAGAAAGGACGGACGACCATCGATTTCAGTCCCCAGAGGAACAAGCTCGAAGAAGCCTTTTGTCTCATGATTAATTTTCAGCCATCCGGCCTTTACTCCGACGCGGAAGTTAACGGCTGGTCTATTACCGGCCTCGAAAGTGATCGCGAGCTTTCAGAGAAAAGAGGCGAGAAGCTTTTTGTCGGACCGACTCGTGATGTGTTCTACGGAACGGCGAGCGCCGCTCCTAAGCCCTAGAGCCTGCTCTGCTGGCACCGGATGTTCAAAGGATTTTCGCACGTCCCGTGAGACACAGTGCATAGGCGTTTAGCGCGCGAGCATCTTCCGGAGGTTTGCGAGACCAAGCTCAATCTCTTTACGAGAAGGGCCGAAAGAGAAGCGAACGTAGTTTCCAAAGCGGCTCTCCCGGTCAGGACGGCGTTTGCCGGGGTTAATGTCGAAGAATACCCCTGGAACGACAATCACGTGGTGCTCGAGCGCTTTTCGGAAAAACGACATGCCTGTATTTGTCTCGGGTCCGAGCGCACTTACGTCACCCCAACAATAAAATGTTCCTTCTGGCGAAACAGAAACTTTGATCCCGAGCCGATCGAGACCTTTCAGCAGAAGCTCTCTCTTTTCCGCAAACTCCCGTTGAATCGCTCGCGCCTCTCTATCGGCGACATCGGGCTTCAAGAGATCAAGTGCCGCCTTCTGGATTGGCCGCGAGCAACCGCCGTCAAGGAAACTTCCCGCAGAGGCGATGGCTTCGATGACCGCTCGCGGACCGAGCGTCCATGACAAACGAAAGCCCGGGTATCGCCAATTCTTCGTGAGACCGTCGAGGACGATCACCGGATCCGCGTCGACGTATTCCACATACTCGGCAGCCGAGACGGAGGGTTTTGTATTCGGAGGATAGAGGTAATGCGAATAAAATTCGTCGAAGATGAATGTGCAGTCGAGTTCTGTCCCGATCTTTACCCAGTCGTTTAAGACGTCGCCGGAGATGAGTGCTCCGGTCGGGTTGCAGGGGTTCGAGAGAAGAATCGCCGACAGCCCGCGCCCGAGAATTTCCTCGTGGAGATCTTCCCGCGAAATCTTGTAGCCGTTCTTCTGGTCGGTCAGAATTGGAATTGCCGAGAAGCTGTGAAACGCATCAAGCAATTCTTCATATGCTGTGTAATCGGGCAGGAAGTGCCCGACGTGACCTCGTCCGAGAGCTGATGCGAGGCGAGTAATCGCCACTCGTCCGCCCGACGCTATCGCAACGTTTTCCTTCGTGTAGCGGCTGTTTTTTCCTTTCCGATAGCGATGATTATAGAGCTCGGCGACGGCTTCGCGCACATCCGCGGCTCCGTCGATGCGAGAGTATTCGTAGTCGTGCTCGTCAAGTTCGATCGTGGTGATTCGCTCTGGAGCTCCGTCCAGTGCTCCCACCTCGGGAGCACCTTGTCCCAAGTTTGCCCAGTCGGAGGTACCCGGTCGGAACCCGAGACGTTCCGCCTCCGTCATGACGTAGATGACGCCGGTTCTCGGGACCGGACGAAACCCATGGGGGGGAGGCGAGAGTTTTGGCATGCTCATAGAGATCGAGAATCAGCGTTCGTATCTATCGCGGCCGCCTCGGCCGGAATGGCGAGACCCGCGGTTGTCGTGACGCGAACGGGAATCTCCGGAACGAGATCCGCCGTCGCCTCGCCGCGACCCGCGCTGATAATGACGTTCTCTTGGCTCCTTCACCAGCGCAATTTCCACGGGAAGGAGATGTCCATTGTATTCAATGCCGTTTAAAGACTCGACGAGCGGTTGTGCGCTGTCTCCAGCGATGTCCACAAATCCATAAATCTCCCGGAACCGCGCGGAGAGGATCTTTTCTTTTGTAACATCCGCGAAATCGGCTGCGAGTGCACAGAAGATATCCGAGGTCATGCCGTGTTTGGTTCCTTGGCCGATGTAAACCCGGACCTGTCGGTCTGCTTGAGGTCGTTGATTTGAACGATAGTCGCGCCGCTCTTCACCTTCCTCCGGCGCTCGGCGATGTTCCAAACGCTGTGCAGATTGCTCGTGTGCTGGCGCAGCCTCTTGCGGCGACTGGTCTCGCTCTCTTCGCTGATTATCGCGACCGCGTTCCCGGCGATCGTCTCTCCGGGAGTCGCCTCTGCCAGAGTCGCCTCTGCCAGAGTCGCCCCGGACAGAGTCTCCGCGTCCGGCATCAGGCTGACGCTCGTCACGCCCTTCGCGACGGTCGCCTCTGTCACCTCGGTCGCCCCTCTCGCGGCGACCGCGGCGATCGTCCCTTTCACGTCCCTCGCGTGACTGATCTCGTCTCGGTCTCTGTTCTGATTCTTCGGCCGGGACTTCTTCTTCGTCAAGTCCCTTCGCCTCGACTCCCAGCGAATGTTCGATTGCGGATCGGCAAAGCTTAGCGACGATGGCTTCAAGATTCTCGCTTGGAGCCTCAATGCCGCCTTGCTCTCGAAGTAGCTGCCGCGCGACCAGCAGGTCTCGGTCTTTTACCTCGATCTCTTGCAGGCGGAGCAGTTCGTAAAGGTGGGTGAGTCGAGCATCGGCGACTTCGGTATCTCCGGGAATCGCGAGCTTTTCGAATTTGAGAGAAAGGACTTTGGTCAGATGATGAAAAGCGCCGAAGTCGCGAGGTCCGATGAGGCTGATTGCTCTTCCCGAGCGACCTGCCCGCCCGGTTCGCCCCGTTCGGTGCACGTAGGTCTCGGGCTGATCGTGAATCGCGTAGTTTACGACTAAGTCCAACTGCGCAATGTCGATGCCGCGGGCCGCGACGTCGGTCGCGATAAGCAGTTGAAGCTCTTGATCGCGAATGAGCTTCATGATTCTGTTTCGCTGCTTCTGCGTGAGGTCGGAGTTGATGCGCCGAGCGTCAAATCCTCTTCTTCGGAGGAGGGCTTCGACCAACTGCGTGTCGGACTTCGTGTTGCAAAACACGATTGCTGACCGAGGGCGGAAGGTTTCGACGAGATCGCAGAGCGCAGTAGTTTTTGCCAAAAGATCTGCGCCGACTTCGCAATAACAATGCTGAACGGAAGGTTCTTCCGAGCTCGCGATGATGCGCTCAGGTTTGCTGAGGAAGCTATGAGCGAGCATCTCCACCCGAGGAGTCACCGTGGCGGAGACGAAGACGCCCTGCCGTTTGTCGGGCAAGCGAGTGAGGATATGACGTATATCTTCCAAAAATCCGGTCGAAAGCAGCTCATCAACTTCATCGACGACAAAGAACCGGCACTGCCGGAGTTTAAGTTCCTTCTGTCTCATCAGGTCGAGAATTCGCCCCGGAGTTCCGACGACGATACGAGCGTCTTGCTTCAGCGCACGGATTTGCGCCTGCATATCGGCACCCCCGATGAGGCAGACCGGCGAATAGTCGTCGGCGATACTGCGAATAACGGATTCTATTTGGAGAGCCAGCTCGCGCGTCGGCGTAATCAAGAGCGAGCTCCAGGTTCCTGACGCTCCGGAGCTTTGTTCCATCCGTCGTAATTGAGTAATCAGCGGCAGCACAAACGCCAAAGTTTTCCCGCTTCCCGTCTGTGCTTGGAGAATCGCGTCTTTTCCGTCTATAAGCACAGGGAGGGCCCTGCTTTGGATTTCAGTCGGGGCGGAGATTTTTAACCGAGTGAGGACTTGTACCAAGCTCTCGTCAGAGATGAGCTCGTCGAACGAAGTCGCGAGAGCGGCCGGCGCAGCTTGGTCGTCACCGTCGATGTTTCCGCCGACATCTTCGGAGTCTTCACCGTCTAAGTGATTTTGGCCGTCGGCGATGTCTCGCACCGGAGCCGTAAGCTCGCGGTGAGCGACCGCATCGCCGGTTGAGGCCGAACTGGGAACAGGTGCTTCTGTGTCACGAGTTATCATAAAGCTTTTCGGATCCTTTCTTTTAGTCTCTTTCGGGCTGCCGTTTATCGGCTGTCGGCCCAACGTCATTTGGCCCAACGCACTAGGGCCGTCGGACGGTAATAGAGAATCTCCACGAGCTGAGGATTCCCAATTTCAAGGCTCCCCATCCCAAGCATTAGGGTCACGAGCTTCGGAATTTCTTCAAGAAGAATCCGGCGATTCGAAATGGGTCTCCGATGCTTTTGTATCCGGTGGGGCTGCTGCCAATACAGCGTCCGCTCAAGGCCCCGTCCAAAACTCCATTCAAGTCGCTGTGCCTCGAGCATTTTTCCACTTCTACCGGTTGGAGAAGAGGCAAAACCTTAACATTAATCAGGCCAAATCCAAAGAATTGAGTAAAGGCCGGCTCGACGAGCTGTATCAAGATATAAACGTTCTCGAAGTGAGCCGGGACGGACGAACTGCGTTTGCCGGCATGGCGGGAGGGAACCTCTACGTCCTGGAGCTCTCCCGGAGTGGTTCGAGCGGAAAAGCAGGTGCGGTTCGATTGAATCGAGAACTGCTCCTCGCCGATTCGCGTCCGATACTTGGCATCGCCCTTTCCCCGAACGAGCAGTTTCTCGCAATTACCCGATTCGGCTTGGTTCAAATCTTCGATCGAGTCGGAAGACGGCTCATTTCGACGCTGACGAAAGTCGAGACGCGGCTCGTGGCTATCGATTGGGATCCCCGTAGTGAATTAGTAGTCTTTGGCGGAGTCGGCGGAGACATTTACACCTGGAACGTCTTTGACGGACCAGGTGCGGGACGAGACACCCTCGATGCGGTTGAGCAATACGAAGGGGACTCCCCTGTAATTCAGCTCGCATTCCATCCCTCGGGCAGGGCGTTTTTTGCCGCACAACAAGACGGGAGAATCGTTTTTTGGCGCCTGCTGCGAACGGAACGTGAGCTTGGGCTTCGCGACGACGCTGCGCGGATTGACTCCGAGAGGCGGGGGTTGGTTTCGGCCATGGTTGGAAGCCTCCCCGGGCAGCCCGAAGATCTTTGGCTGGAGGACGGGGGAGAGAAGCTGTACGTCTCTGCGGTCGACGGGAAAATTCATCGCTGGCGTGTGCGTGGTCTAGAACCGGAAGCCCCGATCTCGATCGGTATCGACCGATCTTCGAACGCCCATCAACTTCCCTTCGTCATCTCCGGCGAAAAACGAACGATTCGGACCGTGGCGGTGAGGCCGTTCGTAACCACCGGGCGCGGACAGCGCGTTTCCTTCTTTTGTCCCAAAGCACCAGAGGAAAAGGCAAATCCTGCGGGTGTTAGCGTGTTCTCTTCCACCATCGCTCAACCCGCGACGAGTGGTGCAAGAATTGTAAACGGCCAATTTCAAGAGACGTCCGAAAATACCGCTCCTGCCCCGGAAACGATTTTGCCGGTGCTCCCGCCGCTCGCCGAGTCGGACCGGCTTGAGACACCGATCAAAGACTTTTCTACCGGCGTTGACTCAGCAGTCTTGTGGGCAATACAAAAGGGGGGTACATTGGTCGTTTTTGATGCAGGCCGCCTCAGAAGTGTCCCGTGGTTTGAAGAACGGTTGCTGCGCTGCTTATCCCAACCAGGGAGTTAATGCCGCGCGAGAAACCTTTCCGGGAACGTTTTCCGGTTACAAGCGGTGTCCGGACCGATCTGTCTTGTGACGGATCTGTTGGCTCAATTTTTATACGTCGATGCGATGAGAGTTTTTGTGTTCTTGAGTGAGAGTCGTTCATGAAGCAAGTCAGCACAGATGTTTCGTTTCCGAAACTAGAAAGCAATATCCTTAATTTCTGGCGCGAGGATAAAACGTTTGAGCGTTCTCTCGATCCCTATTTAGGGAGCGATCCGAAAGATCCGAACCGGAAGCCTCGTCCGGAGTATATTTTCTACGATGGACCGCCTTTTGCCACAGGACTTCCGCATTACGGCCACATTCTCGCAGGGACGATCAAAGACGTCATAGGCCGTTTTTTCACGATGAAGGGCTATCATGTCGATCGCCGTTTCGGATGGGATTGCCACGGTGTCCCGATCGAATTTGAAATCCAAAAGAATCTGCAGCTTCATGGCGCGAAGGCGATCCGGGAATTTGGCGTCGACAAGTTTAACGAAGAATGCCGGAAAATTGTTCTTCGCTACACGAAGGAGTGGCGGCAGCTCGTCGAACGCTCCGGCCGTTGGGTCGATTTCGAGCGAGAATACCGCACGATGGATCTCGATTTCATGGAGTCCATCTGGTGGGTGATCAAGAGTCTCTACGACCGCGGACTCATCTACGAGGGTCTGAAGTGCGTTGCCTATTCGACCGGCATGAACACCGTCCTGTCGAACTTTGAAGTGAACTTGAACTACAAGATGGTTCAAGACCCCGCCGTCACTGTCCGCGCGAAGATCACCAGTGATGTTCAATCGAAGCTGAAGGTTTCGTTGCCGGCGGGTACGTCGGTCTATGCGTACGTCTGGACGACGACCCCGTGGACGCTCCCGGGGAACATGGCGATCGCGGTCGGCCCGGAGCTCGAATATTCGCTCGTTTTACTTCCTGCGAAGAAAGAAGCAGTGATTGTCGCGAGCGCACTCGCTGCGGCAAACCTTCCTGAGATCGAACAGGGCGAAGGTGCCGCAAAGGTGCTCTGCACCGTGCCTGGAAGCGCATTGCTTGGGCTCGAGTACGAACAGTTCTTTCCCTATTTTGAGTTCGCCCGTGAGAAGAAAGCGTTTCGGTTTTATCCGGGCGACTTCGTGACAGCGAATGACGGAACGGGGCTCGTGCATCTCGCGAGTTACGGCGAAGATGACCTTGCGGTGTTTCAACGCGAGGGTATCGCGGTCATCGACTACCTCGACGAGGACGGAAAGTTCCAGGCCGAGGTGCCGGACCTGCATGGCGTCTACTTCAAAGATGCGGATTCGAAGATTATCGCGAAGCTGAAGGACTCCGGAAAGCTCGTACAGCACCGCACCATTGATCACTCCTACCCGTTCTGCTGGCGCACCGACACGCCGCTCCTCTATCGATCGGTTTCGAGTTGGTTTGTGCGCGTCGAGCAGATCAGAGACGTCATCATCCGTGCGAACTCCGGAGTTCACTGGGTGCCGGAGCATATCCGCGACGGTCGGTTTGGCAAATGGCTCGAAGGCGCACGAGATTGGGCGATCTCGCGAGACCGGTTCTGGGGAAATCCAATTCCCATCTGGCGGTGCGACTCGTGCAAATCGTTAAAGTGCCTGGGTTCGGTCCAGGAACTCGAGACGCTTTCGAAATCAACCATCACCGATCTCCACAGTCACTTCGTCGATCAACTTCATTTCGGCTGCGAAAAGTGCTCCGGCACCATGCGCCGCATTCCGCAGGTGCTCGACTGTTGGTTCGAAAGCGGCTCGATGCCGTATGCGCAGGCCCATTATCCGTTCGAGAACAAAGCAGCATTCGAGCAATCTTTCCCGGCGGATTTCATCGCCGAAGGATTGGATCAGACACGAGGGTGGTTCTACACGCTCATCGTCATCTCGACGGCATTGTTCGGTGAGAGTTCTTTTAAGAACGTCATTGTCAACGGCATTATTCTCGCGGAAGACGGGAAGAAGATGTCGAAGTCGTTGAAGAACTATCCGCCGCCGGACGAAGTGATGGAGGAGTTCGGCTCCGACGCGATGCGGCTCTATCTCCTGGCCTCTGCTGCGACTCGTGCCGAAGACCTGCGATTCAGCAAAGACGGCGTGAAACAGGTGGTTCGGCAAAACCTTCTTCCACTTTGGAATGCGTATAACTTTTTCGTCACGTATGCGCTGGTGGACGGCTGGGAGCCTTCCCAAGCGCCGAAAACAGCTTCGGAGAATCTGCTCGATCGCTGGATACTTTCGAAGCTCGGCTCGCTCATCGACGGAGTTGATAAGGCGCTTTCGAATTATCATCTGTATGCGGCGGCGCCACCGATTCTTGAGTTTATCGACCAGCTCACGAATTGGTACATTCGTTTGAACCGGAGACGGTTCTGGGCCGGAAACTCCGAGAAGGAATCAGCCGATAAGGCTCATGCGTATGCAACATTGCACAAAGTTCTCGTAACGTTTGTTCGAGTGCTGGCTCCGCTTGCACCGTTCGTGAGCGAAGAGATCTATGCAAACTTGGGCCGGAAAGACGGTGAGAACGAGAGCGTTCACTTGCAACCGTTCCCGACGCTTTCCGGTTTTCAGGAGAACGAAGGAATTCGAGTCGACGAAAATTTGCTGCGCGGCATGGAGCTGTTTGAAGAGGTCATCTTGCTTGTCCGCGGTCTCAGAAACGATACCGGCCGGAAGGTCCGTCAACCATTGCAGAAGCTGACGATCATTTATCCGAAGCACGAAGAGCTGTCGTCACTCCAGATTCTTGATGCGTACGTCAAAGAGGAGCTGAACCTCAAGGAGGTTGAATACTCCACCGATGAGGCACATTTCGTCCGCCTGCGTGCGCGGTTGAATACGAAGAACCTTGGTAAGGTTCTCGGCCCGAAGCTCGGCAGAGAGGGAATGAAGCGATTGCAATCGATGGTTGAGAATCTTCCCTCGGAGCAGATTAAGTCGATTGAAGGCGGCGAAAGTATTTTGTTCGAAGGAATTGAGATCGGGACACGTGATATTCTCGTTGAGCGAACGGCGGTTGGAGCGGATCAAAAGCACAACACTCTCGCGGCGGCCTCGTCCGGGCAGATTTCGGTGGTGCTTGATACGGAAGTGACCGAGCCGCTGTATCTCGAGGGTCTTGCTCGTGAGTTCGTAAACCGAGTGCAGAAACTGCGGAAGGACTACGAATTCCAGGTGACTGACCGCATCGTGATCAGTTACCTGACGGCATGCGACAAGCTCCCGGATGCCCTCCGGGTTCATGGCGACTACATCAAAGATGAAACTCTCGCGCTTGAAATTCAACGAGCGGAAAGCGATACGGAGATGTCAGAGAAGAACTTGGGTCAGCACCCGCCGGTGCCTCAGGAGATCGAAGGCAAGATGGTGATTATCGGTGTGACGAGAACGTCTTAGTGCCGCGGCGCGAGACAGTGGGAAATGTTTCTAGCGCAGGGTAGCTAGCGGAATGCGATTCGGGGGAAAGTTTTCATGAAGTGGGGATTGCCGTTTTTAGTGTTTTTGCTTGTGCTCATCATCGATCAATTCACGAAGTATCTCGTGACCCAATCGCTGATGCTCGGCGAGCCGGTGTCCGTTTTGCCGGGTTTCTTCAACCTTACTCTGGTCTACAACCCGGGTGCGGCGTTTGGAATGTTCCGAGGATACCCTGACGCCGTCCGGCGAACGATGCTCTGTGTCGTCTCTGTAATCGCCCTCATCGTGGTTATCCGGTTCATGCTCCACGAAGCGAAGGAGGATCGCGTTTCTCAATATGCGCTCATCGGAATATTGGCCGGTGCGGCCGGGAATATCTTGGATCGGATTCGTTTCGGAGCTGTTGTCGACTTTCTCGATTTTTATTGGCGGCATTATCATTGGCCTGCTTTTAATGTCGCGGATTCCGCAATCTCGCTCGGAGTCGCCGTGCTGATTTACCGGGTGACGTTTGCGAAGCCGGCCCCGGTTTTTGAGGAGGGAGGAAAGGGTGAATCCCGTCCGACGGAACTGCGGTCTTTAGTCCTCTCCTAACTAAAGTCACAAGCCGCACCCCAGCGCTGCAGTAGACCTTTCAACAGGGATTTCGCACTGTTGTTGTTAGTTGTGCTCGCGGAAAGTCTGAGATTTTTCTAACAAGTTGGATTTTTTCGGGCACTTAGCGAAATAGGCTTCGTGGAAATTACTACAAGTTTCTTTCGTCAAATGGCATAATGTCTTCTAGAGCGCCGGAGTTGTGAGAGTTTGGGCGTATCCGGGGTTAAGCACATGGTTCGTGGAAAGCGTCGGTGATCGGGCTTCCACGACAATCGGCCCGGGCGATTTTGAGCGACGATTTGGAATGTTGAAAAAGGGGTCAAATATGAGAATTCTCTTGATCTTGTTTCTAGCTTTTGGGCTCACTTCTTGTTCGATGAACAAGGCGACTCAAGGAGCACTCACGGGGACTGCCCTCGGAGCCGGAACGGGAGCGATTATTGGAAGTGCTACAGGCCGTGCCGGAGTCGGAACCGCAATCGGAGCCGGTGTCGGTGCGCTTGGTGGAGTTCTCGTTGGAAACGCCTTGGACAATCAGGAAAATGATCGCCGGGCTCTCGAAGAACAACAGATCCGGCAACAACAAGAGCTTGAGCGTCAGCGCCGGGAGCTCGATGAGCTTCGCCGTCAGCAACAATACGACGATCAATATCGCCGGTACTAAGTAGGCGATCGCGCCTATTCGGGATCACCGAAGCGGTTGCAGCCAAAGCCGAGTATGCTTGTTCATACTCGGCTTTTTTATTCCCCGGCCCTCGACGCCGGACGACTATTTTCCTTGTCAGAAGCCCCTTTTTTGGGCAGTTACGCGGGAGGGGGAGCGAGCCAATAATCGAGGCGAACACGCCGGCAACCCGTTCCTCACGCACAATATAATCCCTGACTGGAGGCTTTCGAAGTACCATGTTGAGAAGCTATTTCGCTTCGTGTTCCAGAACCTTTCTCGCGCTGGCGATTTGCTCTGCCGGTGCTTCGGGTTGCTCCAGAATTTGGAAAGATCCGAACGATAGTTCTGCGTCGTCGACCGCCTCAAAACCCGGCAGCGTCGGAGAGGGTGCTGCAATCGGAGCATTCTCAGGTGCTGCGCTCGGAGGAGGCGTCGGAGCAATCATCGGTTCCACGTCCGGTCACCTTGGAGAAGGCGTCGCCGTGGGCGCGCTCGCCGGCGGTGTCGCAGGGGCCGGCGTAGGCGCCGCAGTCTATGACTATCGAGGCAAGCAGGCTGCAAAACGCGATTCTCAACGGGACGAGGCATATCAGCGGGAAGAGCAGCGACGCGATTACAATTCCGTAAAGGACTCTTTGGGCGATGAAATGAGCTATCGTCCTCAGGGGAACACCGGTGGGGCGACAGGACGCGGGTACTCTGCGTCCGCTTCGGGATACGGAGTTCGCGAAAACTACTTCGGGAACCCGCAAGCAAAGCCATTTCGTTCCGGCGGATCATCCAGTACGTTAGCGCACAAATCATCTGCCGAGCGCCGGGGTTACATCCCCGCGTCGGTTCGAACCGCGAGCCGGAATGAATCGCTTGGGCACGGTCGGCACGCTGCACCGGTCCGCCAATCCTGGGATTCGGCCAAGACCCCGCCTCGGGCGCGTCTTGCAGAGTCAACCGCCCGATTACCGGCGGTGAATGACGTTTCTGACGCTGCTTATTCAGACCGGGGCACAGCCAGGGGGGCTTCGGCCGCCTTAAAGAATACCGCTCTCGGTCAAACGTCTCATAATAGTCCTTTGAAGGCGGAGAACGAGGAGGATCTCCTCGCGGCCGGAATCGATGAACCGCCGGTGAAGACCGTCGGTCATGATGGCATCGACGGAGTTGCCGGTCTCCCGGCTGCTGCGACCGTAAAGTCCGCAGTGAAATCGGAAGTCGCGGAAGCGGGACGGACGTTGGACTCGGCGAAGTCGTCCACTTTGAAAACGGCGTCGAGTGTTAAATCGGAGGCGAGCGATGCGGTGGTTGCGAAGCAGATTGGTAAGCTTCCCCCTGCAGAGAGTAATTCGGGATGCATCCAAGCTGAGAAGGAAGCGGCACGAGCAGTAAACGCCACTTCGGATGCCGATCGATTGTTCTACCTTGGCCGAGCATCGAGACTCTGTCCGACTTCAGATACCTTTCAAGTAGAACTTGGAAAGGTGTTTGCGAAGATTGGTAAGAACCAAGATGCGAAGAGCGCATTCAAGAAAGCGGCTGAGCTTAATCCGCAGAATGACGTTGCAAGAGATGAGCTGAGTATTTTGGAGAACTCCGCTCAATAACAGACCGAAAGTAACCTCCGCCCGTTTTTCGGGGGCCGTTTGTATTCGGTGAAGTATCAAGGAGGAGAAACAGTGAGGAAGATGATTTCGATGGCCACGATTAGAATGCAGTTGGGTCTCATGTTGGTTGTCGGACTCGGCCTGGCTGTTTCGGGATGCTCACAAGGATTCAACGGGATCAACAAAACGACCACAGGCGCGGTGACCGGCGGCGCGCTCGGCGCCGGAACGGGAGCGATTATCGGAAGTGCGACGGGTCGAGCTGGGGCGGGAGTTGCGATTGGAGCTGCTCTCGGCACGGTTGGTGGTGCCTTGCTGGGAAATCAGCTTGATCAGCAGGACGAAGCCAATCGTCAGCTCGAGGGTCAGCTCTCACGAAATCAGGAAGCGCTGGATGAAAACCGGCGGTTGATCGAAGAGCTTCGGAAACGAGGCGCAGATGTTCGAAGCTCGCGCCGCGGCGTTGTTATCAATCTTCCCGACATTCTGTTTGAATTCGACCGCGCAAACCTGACGCCTGAGGCAGTCCGGACGGTGGGAGAGATTAGCGATGTGCTCCGAGGAGTAGAAGGGCGGAGAATCGCGGTTGAAGGTCACACTGATTCCGTTGGCACAGTTGTCTACAATAAGCAGCTTTCGACCCGTCGCGCGGAGGGTGTTGCGAGAGAGCTCTCCAGAAATGGAGTTTCAAGAGGCAACATGCAAGTTGAAGGCTTCGGCGAAGGTTCACCGATTTCAACGAACAACAGCGACGCCGGGCGTGCCCGGAATCGTCGTGTTGAAGTTATTATCGAAAATCGCCGGTAGTGTTAAGACCGGGTCAGGACCCGGTCTTCGCTGCGTTTTCGTAGACGATCAGCGGCTGCTCGCCCTGAGAAATCACATTCTCCGAGACGATAACCTCTTTCACATCCGACTTGCCCGGGACTTCGTACATCGTCTCGAGGAGAGCATCTTCGAGAATGGCGCGTAGTCCTCGTGCACCCGTCTTCTTATGAAGCGCCTTCCGCGCAATCTCTTTCACCGCACCTTCCGTGAAGCGGAGAGAGTTGGAGTTTAGCGCAAAGAGATGCTGAAACTGCTTGATGAGCGCATTCTGCGGCTCGGTGAGTACCCGCACCAAGTCATTTTCTGAGAGCTCTTCAAGTGTGGCGATAATCGGTAAGCGTCCGACGAACTCCGGGATAAGACCGTAAGAACAGAGGTCCTTCGGTTCGACTTGAGTGAGGAGCGCACCTTTTCTTTCATTCAAAGGCACGACATTCGGCGTCGGGGTCGTCGTGTTTGAATTTCCAAAGCCGATTTGTTTGGATCCCATTCGCCGTTTGACGGTTTCTTCGAGACCTTCGAAAGCACCGCCGCAGATAAACAGGATGTTCGCCGTATTCACTTGCACCATGTCTTGCTGAGGGTGCTTGCGCCCACCTTTCGGAGGAACGCTCGCGACGGTTCCTTCAACAATCTTGAGGAGCGCTTGCTGCACGCCTTCACCGGAAACGTCGCGGGTGACTGATGGGCTCTCGCTCTTTCTGGAGATTTTATCGATCTCGTCGATATAGACTATTCCGCGTTCGGCGCGTTCTACATCGTAGTCGGCTGCCTGGAGCAAATTGAGAATAATGTTCTCTACATCTTCTCCCACATATCCCGCTTCCGTCAGGTTCGTCGCATCCGCGATCGTAAACGGCACATTGAGAAGCCTTGCGAGCGTTTGTGCAAGCAGCGTCTTTCCGCTCCCCGTCGGTCCGAGCATCAAGATATTTGATTTTTGAAGTTCGACTTCATCGGGGTGTTTGCTCCCCATAGTCGCGATTCGTTTATAGTGATTGTGAACCGCAACCGAGAGAATCTTCTTCGCCCGATCCTGCCCGATGACATAGCGGTCGAGATATTCCCGAATTTCTTTCGGGGTCGGAAGATTGTTTGCAATTTTGCTTCCGGTCGTGTTGTCGAGCTCTTCGCTGAGGATATCGACACAGAGGTCGACACACTCGTCGCAGATGTATACGCTCGGGCCCGCGACAAGCTTTCGTACTTCATCCTGCGTTTTTCCGCAGAACGAGCATTGCAGGGCTACTCCTCGAGAAAACCTGTCGTTTTTTCCTATCACGGTGACCTCTCTGTAAAACTTCCACACCTACTAACTAAAGATGGTGCAAGCTCCCCCGGTGGTTCAAAGAAAAGGGTTCGGTCGTCTCCTTTTCCTGATGCACGCCCCGTACCCATATGATCGTCACAAAAAATCCTTCTCTTGATTTTTCTTGGATTGCCCGAAATACGAGAATCTCTGAGCGCTATCGCTAAGCTCTCGGCTTTGTTGAAATTTCATAAACCCCGCTGTTTCCCATTCAATTTCTTCGTGTTGTAATTTCAGAAATTACCGGGCATTTCCCGGCCGCTCCGCCTCCTGAGCGAGCGTTTAGGCATTTGTCGAGCGGAAGAAATCTATGCAAAGCTCACTCAGGAAAAATTTCTAGACTGATTCTCAAAAATTTTTTCTTTTTGAGAATCAGTCTAGACGGAGTCCCGGAGAGGCGACCAGCAAGCACAGAGCGGTTTTCGTTAGAGAAAAGAGCTGCGAAGCCGGAGGCTTCCCATTATTAATTCGGACAAAACTTTAGAGAACCGCTCTAGAACGGTTATTCTTGGTATGAAAATTGCGCATTTTGATTGCCGCTTTGGCGCTTCGGGAGACATGCTTCTGGGGGCTGTTTTGGATGTTCTTGAGAAGCGTGGCCAGCTCGGCCGCTGGCGGGACTCGATGGCGCGAATCACCTCCATTGAGGCGGATGGGAAGATCGAGATTCGGAATGTAAAACGGGCGGACGTTCCGGCGACGAAAGTCGATTTCTTCGTCGGAGATATCCACGCGAACGACGTGAAACATGGTGATGACGCTTCACAGAAAAAGCCGCATCGTCACCTTCGCCATATTCGGAAAATTTTTCTCGACGAGCGCGAGCAGGGAAAGATGTCGCCCGAGGCGGTTGAACTCAGCGAGAGAATCTTCTTGGTGCTTGCCGAAGCAGAAGCTCTCGCTCACGAATGCGATATCGAAAAGGTGCACTTCCATGAAGTCGGTGCTTACGATTCCATCATGGATGTCGCGGGGTTTGCTTCGGCCCTAACGATGCTCGGCATCGACGAAGTCTGGTCGTCTCCGGTGATGTTCGGAAAAGGAAAGGTGAACACCGATCACGGACTCCTTGATGTGCCGACCCCGGCCGTCGCCGAAATCCACAAGGCACGTCCGTTCCCAATCACGGAAGATCAAGCCGATGGGGAATGCCTGACCCCGACCGGAGCCGCTTTGCTGGTTTCGTCTGTTTCACGCTGGGAGAACCTTGACGTGGCAGAACTTCCGGAAACTGAAATCGGAATCGGTGCGGGAACGCGAAACCCCGAGCACTACGCCAATGTCGTGCGTCTCCATGTGTTCCAGATGTAGCGACGGTTCACGCTCAACCAATTACACGTCGTCCGAAACACCTCATTGTCGAGTCCCGGGGTCATTGCAATCGGTATAAAAACCGATGGATGGCGCGGTGAATAATCGTTCGTGGTATCGCGATGGTGGTGTGCTGGGCGATCGGTGCGAGAAAGGGAAAGGCTAAGAGGATGGGACGATCTTAGTGACCGGAGCGAGAATCGGCAAAAACTGGGATAGACTTCGCGGGTCCCGCATCAATATGGTAGGTCAGAGAAAATTTCGCGAGGACCCCAAGGAGAAGAAGTCATGAAACATCCGTTTGAGCCAGGTGATCGAGTCATCCATGTCGATGAGACAAACGGCAAGCCCCTTCAGGGTCCAACAGGTACCGTTCAAAATATTCGTGTTGAAACGGTGCGAAGCTCATTGAAACCAAATGAGAACGAGCCGCTCGGAATCGCGATCACCGTCCTCTGGGACAACGGAACGCTTTCGCATTTTGTTCCGGAGAGTCTGAAGAAAGTTCAATAGTCTGAGACCGGCAGCGCCGGTCCGGTGTATTCCGAAAGACCGGTTTTGCGGGTTACGCTCCCTGACTCCTACGCCGCCTTGGGTTTTCCCCATCGATTCTCGGTTCCGGCGAGGAGCCTTTGAATATTCGTGCGGTGCCTTAGGATTACCAACGAGGAAGAGAGAATCGACGCGAGGAGCAGGACCTGCGGTACTCCCTTCGGATCGAGAAAAAGCACTACCGGCAGGGTCGCTGCCGCCAAGATCGACGAGAGAGACACGTATCGAGAGATTCGAATCGCAATCATAAAAATCGCAATCGCGAGCGAAGCCGCGAGCGGAGCGAGAACCAGAAATACTCCGAGCCCCGTGGCAACGCCTTTACCGCCTCGGAAATTGAGGAACGGGGAGAAGCAGTGTCCAAATAGGGCGAGCACTCCAAACACCGATGCCCAGATTGGCTGATTAGGGGAATCAAATAGGCTCCCAAGAAACACTGCGAGCGCACCCTTTGCGATATCGAGGAAGAGTGTGGCTGTCCCGATTCCTTTCCCGAGAACCCTCGCCGTGTTCGTAGCACCCGTGTTTCCGCTTCCGTGTTTTCGCAAGTCGACGCCCTTCAGCCGGCCCAGGAGGTATCCGAACGGAACCGCTCCGAAGAAAAAACACAGAACTGCGATGCAGATAACAAGACTCACTAGGATCCTTAACGACGGAGCCGTTTTTCTCCCGAAGCAGATCGGAGGCGAAGCCGCCGCAATCCTTTTAGCACGCGGTCTTGCCGTTGACGAAAATAAACGCCTCCGCCCGGAAAAGTCACCGGACAACACGCGGGTTCTAAAGCGACGAGAGAGGACGCAATACTCCGAAGGGATGAAAAAAGCCTGCTGAATTAAAAGGGTTGGATTAAGGCAAGAGAGCGGCGAACAAGATACAGAAAACCAGTCTTGGCGGAAATAATCGGGGCGAGAGGATTTGAACCTCCGACCACACGATCCCGAACCGTGTGCGCTACCAGGCTGCGCTACGCCCCGCCATTGTGAACCACCAGAGGAATATTCGTTACCACGCCCGAACCCTGGAAAACAATGGCCCACGCCAATGAACTCGATGAAAAGTCTTCATAGTTAAAACTGATGACTAACTCTCCGGAGGGGCATAGCATGAGCTTGTGTTCCGCATCGTGCCGGAGCGCCATTTCGGCCGTTCTTTTCTTCCTCCTCTTTGTGAACTTCAGCCCAAGAAGGTTTTTCCGGGATCGAACCGAGTGCGAACGCTGTTCGTGTTCGCTTCGATCCCGGGCTTGGGATCTCACTTCGTTTCGCCCCAGGGAGGATTCCACATGTTTACGCGCCTTTCGACGAGCTGCCTGTTCGCGGGCATCTCCTTCGCGCTCGCGCTCTCGCTCCTTCTCGGACCGGCCGCCGCCCAAGACCGCGACAACGGCTACTCGCGGTTGCTGAAGGAAGCCGAGAAGGACATGAAGCCGAGCGAGCAAACCGCCGAGCGGCTCATTCGGTATCTGCAAGATGACTGGTTCTACAACCGAGAGGCCGCGGTGAAGGAGCTCAAGCTCCGCGGCAAGAAAAACCACGCGCTGATGCTCGATGCGTGGTCGAAAGGAGAACTGGAAACGAGCAGCCGGGCCGACACGGTGTTGCGGCACATCGCGAACGTCGAATTCAAAGAATTCGCGAAAACCGTGAAGCCCAAAATGTCGGCAAAGCTTACCAATCCGCGATTTTGGTCGGGCACGAACTCCTTCGCCGGGAACATCCCCGACCGGAGTCTGGACTCGAGCGTCGAGGTGGTATGCGACCACAAGCTGGAACGCGTGTACACTCCGCTGTTCGTAAAGGCGGGGAAGACGGACACCGGCGAAGAAATCGGCTCGCAGATCTGGGATCGGTCTCAGTCGTGCGGTACGAGTTTCTCGCTCTTCCTGCAGCGTCCGGTCCGCGACTTTGCCGAAGTAAAGGTGACAGTGGTTTTGAAAGGTGAGCTTCGGTTTGTCGAGAAACTGGCCGACGACTTCAAAGAACAGCGGTGGGACGTGAGAAAGGACGTCCTCTGGGTATCGCTGGGATCATTGAAGGATAAGCCGGGATGGCATGTCCTCGAAGCAACGGATCTGTTCGGCCGCCTCGGCTCCGGACAGGTTCAACTCTTTGGAGCCGACGGCAAGGCGAGCGCAGCAACATTGCACGAAGGGAGAGGCTCCTACCGCCGCCGGTGGTGGATCGAGGTTCCGGAGAAGACAGCACCTCCGGCCCGGTTCTCATTGCGAGTGGAAAGTGTGCCGATCCCGATCGAGTGCGAACAAGAAGTAACCGTCCCGCATCCTCTCAAGAAATAAGGAGCAACGAGTGCAGGGTCATCAATCCCGAGCTTGGTGCGGACCTGTGGTGTGGGCTGAAGCTCACACCCTCAGGGAGGGCGAAGAATTAAGCACGAGTTTGCCTGCACCGGGGTTCACTCGAAGTGCGTTAAGCGCCCAGGATCCCGGTGCTGAAGAAAACACTCTTTGAGAAGCTCCGGCCATGTTCGAGTGAGTGAGAGCTCAGGAATTTCATCAGCGGCAAAAAACTTGGCTTCGAGAATTTCAGATTGATCGAGCTCTGCCTGCGGCTCTTCGAGAAGACGGCAATAAAATACGAGCTTGTACGCATGATAGAGCGAGAGTTCGCCGCAGTCGCGATTCGCATCGAAGACGCCGAGGAGCTTCTCTGCACGGCACGAATATCCGCTTTCTTCGAGCACCTCTCGCTCCGCCGATTCTTTGGGCTTATCACCGACATCGGCCCAACCGCCAGGGAGAGCCCATTTGCCGTCGATCCTTTCGCGAACCAAAAGAATCTTCTCCTCGCGGAAACAAGCAGCTCGAACATCGACTCGAGGGGTCGCATATCCGGTCTCTAGGGAAAACTGTCGAGCGAGTTCGGTCTCTGAGAGCTGCGAATGCGATGCGCCTATTTGAATCGCAATCTCAAGAAGTTTCTCGTAGCGTTCGGTGTCGAAGGGAGAATTTGAGTAGTGAAGGCCGGTCTGCGCAATCGCCTGAATTTTCTGCATCCACAGAATCCATGTGCTCATGCTTTTGTCCCTCCAGCCTTTCGCTTGATTGCGTTCGAGGCGAGCTCCGACATTTTTATTCGCGGCCTAAATCGTCCTCGGCGCAGCCGAGCCAGTAATATCTAGTGCTCCGGCACCACGAAGAGAAAACTGCTTCAGTCCATTCCAGCGAGAACTAAATCGTCGGAGCAACTAGTGCTGCCGCCGATTAGTTCGCGGTATTATCCGCGAACTAATTGCAGCACGCTCGGCGCAGCCGAGCCAGTATTATCTAGTGCTCCGGCACCACGAAGAGAAAACTGCTTCAGTCCATTCTAGCGAGAACTAAATCGTCGGAGCAACTAGTGCTGCCGCCGATTAGTTCGCGGTAT
>CAZDWZ010000005.1:50849-117316 GCA_964509425.1 uncultured Bdellovibrionales bacterium
TTCGCGGTATTATCCGCGAACTAATTGCAGCACGCTCGGCGCAGCCGAGCCAGTAATATCTAGTGCTCCGGCACCACGAAGAGAAAACTGCTTCAGTCCATTCCAGCGAGAACTAAATCGTCGGAGCAACTAGTGCTGCCGCCGATTAGTTCGCGGTATTATCCGCGAACTAATTGCAGCACGCTCGGCGCAGCCGAGCCAGTATTATCTAGTGCTCCGACACCAGGAAGAGAAAACTGCTTCAGTCCATTCCAGCGAGAACTAAACCGTCGGAGCACTAGGCAAAATTTGGGGCAGCCCGTTTCAACTCCAAGATTGCTTCACGGTAGTCCGCCTCCGTTCGCTTCCCTCGGCGGAACACGGAAGTGCCTGCAACAAGGGTGTCGGCACCCGCGGCGACGGCTCGTTTCGCGGTGTCTTTGTCGATGCCACCATCGACTTGGAGCCGGATGTCTTTTCCAGACTGCGAGATCATCAATCGAAGCGCCCGAATTTTCTCGAGCATAGACTCGATAAACTTCTGTCCTCCCCATCCGGGGTTTACCGTCATGACGAGAACAAGGTCCACGTCGCGAAGGATATTTTCAAGCGTCGTGTAGGAGGTGCCGGGATTCACGGCAACTCCAGCCTTCTTCCCGAGCTGATGAATCGACTCGATCACGCGATGGAGATGAGGGCAGGCTTCCTGGTGCACGGTGATATAATCCGCTCCCGCGTCGGCAATCGCCGCAACATGGCGATCGGGAGTTTCCGTCATCAGGTGGGCATCGAGAGTCAGCGTCGTCTTGCCTCTCACCGCGCGTATGAGATCTGCACCAAAGCTAATCGGTGGAACAAACTGTCCGTCCATGACGTCGAGATGAAACCAATCGGCACCGGCGGCCTCGGCCTTCTTGATGTCCTCGCCGAGCGCGGTCCAATCGGCAGCAAGGACGGAAGGAGCTATCACCAAACTCATGAAATTTCTCCAAAGCGAGTTCCCAGAGGAAATACCTTACTCTTCAAAATTTCGCGAATGGGAAGTCGTTTGCGGTTGGGAAGTTGAGCCTCGAGGATCGAGACAAAATCGCCGCGTCCGGCCGCGACAATGAGCTCGGAGCTCGAACACTCAACCACCGTGCCGGGTAAAGACTTTGGGTATTGGAGCGCCAACGCAGGAGCCGCGTTGAAAATCTTAAACATCTCTCCTTCAAACTCTGTACGGGCACCCGGATACGGTGAGGCGGCTCGAATTGTGGAGACGAGCGATCCCGCCGGTTCATCCCAACGGATCACAAAATCCTGAGGGGTGAGTTTTTCTGCGTAGGTCACGCCGGCCTCCGATTGCGGAGTCGCGGTTGCGGTGCCCTCGGCTATCTTTGGGAGTGTTTCGAGCAAAAGCTCCGCACCTTCATTCGCCAGCCGCTCACTGAGGGATCCGGTGTTCTCGTGTTCCTCGATTTTCGATCGGGAGAGGACATAAACCGCTCCGGTGTCGAGCCCCTCGTCCATCTTCATGATCGCAATTCCGGTCTCCTTGTCTCCCGAAAGAAGCGCACGTTGGACCGGCGCGGCTCCTCGCCAACGAGGGAGAAGCGAAAAGTGGATATTGACTGCGCAAAATCGAGGAACGGAAAGGAGTGTTCCAGGAATGATTTTGCCGTATGCAACGACGACGAAGAAATCGATCTCTGGATGCTGCGAGAGAAAATCAAAAAGCCCGCCGCTTTTCTCCGGCTTCTTCAACGATAGAGGTTGAAACACCGGAATGCCTTTCGATTCCGCGAGCACTTTCACAGGTGGGGGTTGGAGCTTCTGCCCTCGTCCTGACGGCTTGTCCGTTTGAGTTACAACCGCGAGTACCCGAAAACGTTTGTCTTCGAGGAAACGGGTAAGCGGCGGGAGCGCCATCCCGGGTGTGCCGAAGTACACCAGCGAAATGCTCCTCTGCGGCGTCGTGAGGTCTGAATCCATGAGTCCTACTTGCGCAGGCGGTCGAGTTTGGAACGAAGGAGTTCTTTTCGTAACCGGCTCAGCCGATCGATAAACAGGACGCCGTTAAGGTGATCGATTTCATGTTGCAAGCAGACCGCGAGTAGGTCGTCTGCTTCGAGGATGATCTCTTCACCCTTCTCATTGAGTGCGCTGACGGTAATCTTCGCTTTCCGTTTAACTTTTTCCTTGATGTCCGGAATGCTGAGACAGCCTTCCTCCCACTCGACAGTTCCAGAGGTCGAAATAACTTCAGGATTTACGAGTTTATACAGGTGTCCTTTCTCTTCCGGATCTTCGCGATCTCCGAGATCGATGACGACGAGACGCTTTCCTACGCCTATCTGCGGGCCTGCAAGCCCGATTCCGGGCGCCGCATACATCGTCTCCGCCATATCGTTAAGGATCTCGCGGATAGAGGCGTCGACGGTCTTAACCGGTTCTGCTTCCTCGCGGAGACGCGGGTCGGGGTAAAGAAGTATTTCTCGGACAGCCATAATAGTAAATTGTAGTCTCGACCTTACTCCATCATCGCCGGAAGGAGAACATCTACTGCGAATTCATATCCGGACTCAGTTTGCCGTTGTTCGATATGCAGCTTTCCGCCATGACGGTGCACGATCGCCCAGACGGCCGCGAGGCCGAGGCCGGTTCGCACCGGTGAGGCGTGCTTACAAACTAGAGGAAGAAAGAGATCCGAAAGATTTCCCTCGATCGGGGCGGGAAGGGGATTCACAAACCGAAGCCGGACAAACTGATCGTGCGGCTCGAGGGTGCAGCGCATCGTTCGCCTCTCTGGCTCGGGGCTCGGAGCTTTGGGTAACCTCTGGAAGTTATAGCCGTTTACGAACAGCTCTTGGAGCAAAATGGTGAATTGGTCGACGTCGACCACGACTTTGTTTGCCGTTGGAGCAAAGAAAAAATCGCTCTCAATTTCCAAATCTTCAAACTCGTAGCGTGAGCGGACCCGCTGCAAAACTTTCTCCGCCAAATCTCCCACCGAGCACTCAATTGGATTCCCGCGACGCTGTGAATAAATCATCACAAGGCGTTCTGTAATGTGGGCGATTTTCCAGGCTTCCCCGACGATGGACGCAGAGTATTCGCGGAGTTTTTCAATTCCCACCTGGCCGCTTCCCGCGGAATATTCGAGAATGGAAGCCAAGGAAATGATGGCGGTGAGAGGGTTTCCGACGTCATGCCCGGCACGGTGACAAAGCTCGGAGATCCGGTCGGGAGCAAGCCACATCTCAGGGTTCTCCGGAGGCTCCGCGACCAGGATTTGTAAAGTTTTATTGGGGTCGGTATGTTCCGCCATCGGGTTTGTCGGATGTTTTTAATGAGTTATTGGTATATCTGATTTCCTTTATGATGTGAAAGAAGAGATTCTTGATGCGCCGTTCGCTTCTTACAGTTGTTTCCTTTCTCCTCTTCGCCGCTGTTCCAGCCGTGCTTCAGTCACGGGGCTTTCGACTTGAGGCTGTTCAGGGCGCTGCGTTTCCCATTGTCGCCGTTCTAGTTCTCGTAGCCGGCGGGTATTTCTTTCGAATTCCAAAATGGGTGCCTGTTCTCGCACTCCTCGGCTGGCTTGGCTGCGTGCTGAATCGGGAAATCTCGATCTCCGTGCCCGAGTCTTTTCCCATGCTTACGATCGCGCGCGTGAACAATGACCCGCTCGGCATTCAATCTCGCTCGCTGCAGCGATATGGCGCCACGATTGCAAAGACCTATGACATCCAATCACCTGAGCTTCTCAGCCGGGCGTTTCGGAGTTCGAGCGATGCCTACGAGTGGTTGCGAAGACGGAACGACGCACGCCTCGTGGTCGTTGGCGCGACTCCCGCACTGGAGCTCGTTTTCGGCGCGGCGCCCTCTCCGTTTCCATGCCGGAGCAGCGGTGTGACTATCTGCTCGGACCTTGAAAAATTGGGAAACGAGTTTAATATTTTGCTCGATCGAGAAGCGTTGGTCGTTGCTCCGCCTTTTGCTTCAACCCCGTTACTGATGACCATGCGGCCGGAGAGCATCCAGTTTGCTTCCGATCCGGTCGAGCTTACCGTGCATGTGCTTACCTGGCTTACCGAAGGCTTGCGGCTCGCAAGCGTCGGCGGTGCGGAAGAGATAGCGCGTGCCGAAGATGCCTTGTTTCAATCCAGCTCGGCGCTCGGCAGATGGAAAACCGCCGCTCCAGTCGCGGTCTCAAGCGCAATCCTTGGAACTCTACAGCTCTCGGAGAGTGCAGAGCCGTCGACTCAGGTGTACAATGACGCGGTCAAGCTCCTCTATCGTGCGCTCCGCCTGATTCGGGAGGATAACGATCCGGAGCTGTGGGCGATGATTGTGAATAACCTTGCGGTCGCAAAGCTTTATCGGGACAACACCCCGCAGACGATTCTTGAATCGCGAAAGCTTCTCCGGCAAGCCAGCGGCGTGATGAACCGCAAAAAGGTACCCGTGCTCGCCGCGCGAATCGCGACAACGAATCTGGCGCTGATGGATGAGATCCTCGCTGCAAATAGAAAACCTCTCTCAGGAGAAAAGGGCTATGCCTCGGCCACCGATACATGAACTGCCGGACTGGCGAAGAATTTTTTCCTCGGGAAAAACGTACGTCGAGTGGGTGAGGGGAGCGGAGTTTCAGGAAAAGGCTGCCGAGATAGAGCGCCTTCGTGAGAATCAGCAGATTCCTCCTGAGATGTCGAAGATCCTTCGAGGGCTTCCGCGAGAAGTTCACATCGTGGCTTTTGCCGAAGATTGGTGTGGCGACGTCGTGAAGTTTGTTCCCATTTTACAGCGGCTTGCCGAATCAGCGGAGCGGATCACCATTCGCTATCACTCGCGCGAGAACGCAAACGGCATCTTCGAGCGATATCTCACGAACGGAGGTGAATCGATTCCCAAATTCGTATTCTTGAACGATGTGTTTGTCGAATGCGGGAATTGGGGCCCTATGCCTTCAGAGTGCAAAGTTCTCATCGCTCGAGGAAAGGCGTGCAACAATCTTTCGCGCGCCAGAGAAAAGGTGGCCGCTCGGCTCGGCGCGGATCCGAAGAATCTCATCGTGTTGTCGGAGTTGATCGACCTGGTTCAGATTGCGTCAGCGACCGAACCGTAACACCGCACGGTTTGTTTGCGAGAAGGACGATCTTCCGCCTGCTTTACGGAATAATGGTGAGATTCGTGATCGTCGGTGCTCCCGGTGCGGGATTTGCCGGGTTCGATCCGAGCGTGAACACTTCATAGCTATCCGAGAGCCCGTCGTTATCTGAGTCAAGCGACTTCGGGTTCGAGCCGTAGCTATAGACTTCAATACCGTCCTTGATCCCGTCTCCGTCAAAATCCGGATTGTTGATCAATGTCCCGAAGCGGGCTTCTTCATAGTCGTAAAGTCCGTCTTGATCGCTGTCGAGTGGACGGCGAGCATCTGAAAATTGCTTGAGTGTCACGGCCAAACGGTTTGCCATTACCTGATATCCGCCGCTGTTTGGATGAAGTCCGTCTTGTCCGATGATCGTAATCCCCAACCCGAAGAAGTCGATCGAGCGGCTGGGGTCCAGTTCGCGGTTCGTGTCGAGAATCCATTTCCGCTGGAAGCTGCGTTTCACGTCGGTGAGGTTCGAGATGAGTCCGTAGCTTCCGGTATTCCGGACCGTGCGGAAAATGCTGAGAACGTTATTCTTTGTGGTGATCGAAAGCCGTTCGGGATCGTAATAATCGTTTACCCCTTGGAGAATTACCGTATAATCTATATCGGAAACTCCTGGGAATATTTGATTGGCGCGGATGACACCCGCCTTCGTGGCTTCCCCCGGCTTGCCGAGATTTCTGATTTCAATGTTGGGGAAATGTGAAAGTTTGAGACGTCCTGGATAACCATATGGTTTACCGGTGGGGTCCAGCGCGTCGCTCAGCCCAAACGTGATGGAATCACCGAATGCCGCGATCACGAGTCTCCGGTCGCAGTTTACGTCTACCAATCCGTTGATCTCGGGGCATGCGACGGCCGAGCCCGCGAAGAGGGCGGCAAACAATATTCCGAGCAATAATCTACGAAAATTGGGAAATACTCTGTTCACAACAAAAGCTTCCTACGAGAAAACGAAATTCAGATGCCGCCGTATATCATGGCTTTATCGGAAAACTAAAACCTCTTGAAGTCATCGTCATTGCAGGAAATAAAGAAAACGCACAAATCCTTGTGGATAATAATTCTCGCAGCCGTGTGCGGCTCGTTATTCTGGATTAAACGCTTTGGAAGCACTGCCTGAGTCCGATTCCGCCGTCTCCGGCGCCCACGCCGATTCTGCCGCCTCCGGCGTCGCCGGAAGGGCCGCGTCGGTCCTCGGGTTCGTGGCGTTGATGGTGCTGGCATCCTATCTCACGGCGCGCGTGTCCGACCCGCGGCACTTTTTTCATCTCAGCGTCGGGAACTGGATCCTCGCGCAGTCTCAATTTCCAAAAACGGATGTGTGGACCACCGCAGGGAATGGAATTCCGTGGGTAACGGATAGTTGGCTTTATGACACCTTGCTTTCCAAAACCGAGACCGTTTTTGGTTGGCCGGGAATAGCGGCCCTTGCGATCCTGTCGACCGCGCTTTTCGTCGTCGCCTTGGGCTTCCTCTACATGAAGAGCGCAGGAAATCCGGTCTTCGGGTTTCTCGTCACGATTCTCGTGGCTTGCGGGACATTGGAGCAACAAGAGCTCAGCCCAGAACTCGTCTCTTTCGGACTCCTTGCGGTCGCGAGTTTCTTCCTCGTTTCGCCGGTTCGCCCGATTTTTAAATTCGGCGGAATATTCGTATCCGGCCTCTTTCTCGCGAATGTTCATGCCGCGTTTTTGCTACTCCCTTTTTTCGTCCTTTTTCTGTCTCGAGACGCGCTGAAGACGCGGTTGTCACTGGCTGGAGTTTCCCTGCTCTCAGGAATTTTCACTCCCTCGTTCGGATTGCAAATCGTGCAGTGGCTGAAGGCGCTTGCTGCGGACTTCCAGCTTTCCGTTCGATTTCAAGATACGGCTGCCAACGTGTATCTCTTCAGCTTTAGTTTTCTGGTTTTGCTGTGGATCTTGATTGTCCTCCTGGTTCCGCGCGACAAGCACGCCTTTCCTTCCTCTATCGCCCTCCTCGCGGGAATCTTGACGACCGCGGGGCTGCCTGAACGGGCCATGATTCCCTATGCACTGCTTCCAACAGGACTCCTTCTTGCCTGCTGTCTCCGGTATTGGAGCGAGAGGAATCGATCGGACGAGCCGCAGCTCGTTGACGCCATATCGAAACTTGAGATCGGGATTAAAAAGATTCCCGCGGCCGGCGCGATTTGGTTACTGTTCTGTATCGGCATCGTGAACTATACGGCGTTGTTACGTCAGCCGGTCGTCGATGCTTTCCTCCCGCGGCGGGCCATGGATTTTTACCTCGAAAACCGGCTTCCTGGGCCGCTGCTACATGAGTCCGTGGTCGGCCCTTATGTGGCGTATCGATTTCAGGCCTCCGGTGTTGACTCGAAGGAGCGAGCGATGGTTGATCACCGGCTCCCGCTGTTCTCACTCTCGCAGGCGATATCAGAACGGGCGATGAAGAACCTCCAGCCGGGTTGGGACGAGTTGTTAAAGAAATATCAGCCAAAATCTATTCTTGTTCGTAAATCGACTCCATTGTTCGAGGTCTTCAGTCACTCTCAAGATTGGGAGATCCTATATGATGATGCGGATGAAGTCGCAGCGAGCGAAGAAATCGAAAAAATAAAGCCGCCGCCCAGCAAAGAGGCCTTCGGATGGGCGATATTTTGCCGGCGTTCGGCTTGAAAACTCTGCGGAACAACGATACATTTTCAGCGCTAAGATCAACAGTGAACTCTGCGCCGTTTGCCGATTCGTCTCCCGAGAATTCGACTCCTGTGTGAGCGCAGAGATTTTCTAAAAGTGGCGACGAGGTACGCATGGAAGCTCTCTGCTTTGCGGATGAATCCGTAATCTTTCTTCTCCTTTCGACAGCCAAGCTTACCGACGAAGAAAAGAAGCGCATTCTTTGGGTGATCGACTTGCCCGTCCGCGAAGTTCCGTTGCCACTTCGAGGAAGTTTTGTCGGACCCCGGAGCGAGATGATCACCCCGTGGTCGACGAATGCGACCGATATCATCGGCAACATGGGTGTTCGCGGAGTGGTGCGGATGGAGGAATTTCGGAAGATCGACGGGGAGCAAGTTCCGACTTTTGATCCGATGCTGGAGCAGGTGTACCGAGATATTTATCCGGACTCTCTCAACGTCACGAAATCTCCGGCTGCCGATTTCGCAGTTGAAAATCTCAAGCAGTTCAATGAAACAGAGGGTCTTGCGCTTTCCGATGAGGAGATAGCGTATCTTGAAAAAGCGAGCCGGGATGTTCTCAAGCGTCCGCTCACTGACTCCGAAATTTACGGCTTTGCGCAGATCAACTCAGAACACTGCCGCCATAAAATTTTCAACGGCACGTTCGTGCTCGATGGAAAAGAACAGCCGAAAACACTATTCGCGATGATTCGTGAGACATCGAAGGCATCGCCGGAGAATATCGTCTCCGCGTACAAAGATAACGTCGCCTTTGTGAAAGGTCCGGAAGTTGAGCAGTTCCGCCCCGCGCCGGACGGAAGCGGCTCTGACTGGTTCGGCATGAAAAAAATCAGATCCGTGCTCTCATTGAAAGCCGAGACGCACAACTTCCCGACAACGGTAGAGCCTTTCTACGGGGCTTCTACTGGGAGTGGAGGAGAAATTCGCGATCGGATGGCGGGCGGGCGAGGAAGCATTCCGCTCGTGGGGACCTCGGTCTACATGACTTCGTATCCGCGGATGTCGCAGCCGCGGGGAAAAGGAAGTGCACCGGCGACGAATTGGGAAAAACTCACCGAGGCGCGAGATTGGAAATATCAAACTCCGTCCCAGATTCTGCTGAAGGCTTCAAACGGCGCTTCGGACTTTGGAAATAAATTTGGACAGCCGCTTATCGTGGGTTCGCTTCTCACCTTTGAAGGGAAAACTTCGCGAGGACTCTACGGATACGACCGGGCGGTGATGCTGGCAGGCGGGGTTGGTTACGCGAACTCTGAATTTGCCGCAAAGGAAGAAGGGGCTGCCGGTGATACCGTCGTCGTTCTGGGTGGTGACAACTACAGGATCGGAATGGCCGGAGGGTCGGTGAGCTCCGTCGATACCGGGCAATACTCTGCCGCACTTGAGCTGAGCGCCGTGCAACGTGCCAATCCCGAAATGCAGAAGCGAGTGTATAACGTCGTCCGCGCACTTACTGAGCTCGAAGAGAATCCGGTGAAACTCATTCATGACCATGGGGCCGGGGGGCACATGAATTGCCTCGCTGAGCTGGTTGAGCCTGAGGGCGGATCGATAGACATGGCGAAGCTCCCGATCGGAGACACCACACTTTCGTCTCGAGAGATTTTGTCCAACGAATCTCAAGAGCGGATGGGGCTCATCGTCGCCTCAAAGGATGTCGAGAAAGTTAAGCGCATCGCCGAGCGCGAACGGGCGCCGTTTTACGCCGTCGGCGAAATAAACGGCGAAAAACGATTGAAGTTTACTTCGGCAGCCGGAAAGGATGCGGTGAGCCTGCCGCTTGAAGTTCTCTTTGGTGCGGCGCCGAAGGTCGTGTTGACCGATGAAGAGATTGATTTCCCGGAAGCACCGCTCGAACTTTCGATTGCGACCGCGGAGGAGCTTACTCGTGCGATTGACGCGGTACTGTCGCTCGAAAGTGTCGCCTGCAAAGATTGGCTGACAAACAAAGTTGATCGCTGTGTAACCGGCCTCGTGGCGCTTCAGCAGTGCACCGGGCCATTACAACTTCCGCTGAACAATCTCGGTGTTTCGGCCCTCAGCTACGCGAGCAAGGAAGGCATAGCGACAGCTATCGGCCACGCTCCGGTGGCGGGATTGATCGATGCCGCCCCCGGTGCTCGCCTCAGTGTTGCGGAGTCCCTCACGAACATCGTTTGGGCGCCGCTTAAAAATGGTGTCGACTCAGTAGTGCTGAGCGCGAACTGGATGTGGCCGGCCAAGCAGCCGGGTGAGAACAGTAAACTCTACCAAGCGGTCCAAGCCCTTTCACAATTCGCCATCGAGCTCGGCATCGCCGTTCCCACCGGAAAAGATTCTCTCTCGATGACGATGAAATACAACGACGGCACATCGGTGAGAGCGCCGGGTACGGTCGTTGTCTCCTCGGCCGCCTGGTGCGACGATATTTCCGTGACCGTAACACCCGATTTGAAACCAATCCCCGGTTCACGGCTGATGTATGTCGATATCTCGGGAATGCGTGAGTTTCCGCTCGGCGGAAGCAGCCTCGCCCAGACCGTCGGGCAGATCGGCAATTCCGCACCGGATGTGAAAGACGCGGCTACCTTCAAAAAAGGTCTTCAGCTCATTCAGAAATTAGTGAGAGCAAAGCTCCTGCTCGCCGGTCATGATGTTTCGAGCGGTGGAGCGATCACGGCGGCATTGGAAATGGCGTTTGCCGGAGATATCGGAATTGAACTTTTTGTTGAAGGCGCCGAAAGCACCGTCGTTGAAAAGCTCTTCTGCGAGAAGCCTGCGGTCGTGCTGCAGATAGAAGAGGACGATTGGATGGATGTCGTCGCGCTCGTGAAGGGTGAGGGTTTTAATCCTGTCCGCCTCGGTGAAGTGAAAGGCACTCAGGTTCGATTCCACGCCGGGGTGCTAAGCTTCTCCCGTGCGCTCGACGAGATGAGGCGGGTATGGTTCGCACCGTCAGCACTTTTTGACGCGAAGCAGCGAAAGCCCGAGAAGGCGAGAGAGCGGTTTGAAAATCTCGGAAAATATCCACTTCGATATTCTCTCCCATCCGGGTTCACAGGGAGAACCTCAGATTACGGACTCTCTTTCAATCGAACCGAGAAGAGCGGTATTCGAGCGGCGATTATCCGGGAGCAGGGAACCAACGGGGATCGCGAGCTCGCATTTTCACTCTACGCATCCGGGTTTGATGTGAAAGACATCACGATGGTGGATCTCATTAACGGACGGGAAGACTTGTCTGATGTGCAACTGGTCGCGTTCCCGGGCGGCTTCGCAAACAGCGATGTTTTCGGGTCGGCGCGCGGTTGGGCAGGCGCGTTTCTCTACAACGAGCGCGCTTACAAGGCGCTCACGAATTTCTACAAACGGCCCGACACCCTTTCGATTGGGATCTGCAATGGTTGTCAGCTCGTCGTTGCGCTGAACCTCCTCTATCCGGATCATAAGTCCTCTCCAAAGATGCTCCATAACGACTCCGGCCGTTTTGAGTGTGCCTTCACAAACGTAAGAGTGGAAGAAACGAACAGTGTGTTTCTCAAGCCGTTGATCGGCTCGCGTCTCGGAATTTGGGTCGCTCACGGTGAGGGGCGATTCGCACTTCCGGAAAAAGAGACGTCGTATGACATTCCGATGAAGTATTGTTCGACGACGTATCCAGCAAATCCAAACGGCGCCTCATACAACGCCGCGGCAATTTCGTCGGTTGACGGGCGACACCTCGCCATCATGCCTCATCTCGAGCGCAGTCTCTTCACGTGGAACTGGCCGTATTGGCCAAGTGAGGTGGTCGACAGCGATAATTCGCGTCCGGAAGGCGAATTTAGCCCTTGGATCCTTGCGTTTACCGCGGCTCGTGATTGGCTGAAGGCTCACAAGGCGTAGTCTCCCAATCATTACATTAATATTTTCGAGGGTTCGTCAGATTGAACTCTCGGGCTGTTTTTGATAAAAAATTGCTTCTTTTATCTCTGAGGAGTGATTTTATGATCGGTGTCGGGCGCGAGTTTCCTTCATATGCATTAAAGGCTGTCGGCGGAACGGAGGGGAAAGATCCCTTTCAGACGCTCACGGAAAAGTCCTACGAGGGCAAGTGGAAGATCTATCTTTTCTGGCCGAAGGATTTCACCTTTGTTTGCCCGACCGAGATTGTCGGCTTCGGTAAGCTGAACCGAGAATTTCAAGACCGAGACACGCAGCTCCTCGGGGCGAGCGTTGATTCAGAGTTTGTGCATCTCGCGTGGCGAAAGCAGAACGATGAACTGCGTGACAGCCCATATCCATGGCTGAGCGATATCAAGCGAGAGCTTTCGGCTGCTCTCGGAATCCTCGACGAGAAAGAAGGCGTCTCCCAACGGGCGACGTATATCGTCGATCCTCAAAACATCGTTCGCTTCGTCACCGTTACGGATTTGAACGTCGGACGGAATCCGGATGAGGTGCTTCGCGTGCTCGACGCTCTTCAAACTGATGAGCTATGCCCCTGTAACTGGAAAAAAGGCGAAGCCACTTTGTAGTGTGGTCTTTTGACGGATTTCTTCGTTGAAAGAGCGGCTGCGGTGCTTCCGCCGTCGCCTGCGGCTATGGCGAGACAAGCATTTGAAGTAGCAAACTCCGCCCCCCGCCGCTCTTTCGTCTCGATCTCCACCAAAATACCCCACTCCCTAGTTCTGCCGCCGATTAGTTCTCGGATTTATCCGCGAACTAAATGCTCGGAGCACGAGAGTGCCGTTCCTAATGCTGAGAAATGAGTTATGTCTGTTGAGTCCCTGCAAGAGATTATTCCTGAGGCCGCAAAAGATCTCCGGCTGAATCTTTCGTCCGTGATCCGGCAAGCTGAGCTTTCCGAGCAGCAGACCTGGGGGACGGTGCTCGCCTGTGTATTTGCGGTTCGTGCTCCGATCTTAAAGGATCATCTGCTTCCGGAAGCCCGGGAGAAGCTTTCCCCGCAGGCCGCCGCCGCGGCAGAAAGCGTGGCCGGAATCATGGGGATGAACAACATCTTTTATCGATTTCGCCATCTTGCCGGGAACGAGAAGTACGGCACCCTGCCGGCCCGCCTCCGGATGAATGCACTGAGGAGTCAGGGAATCGAACAAAAAGATATTGAGCTTTGGTCGCTCGCAGTCTCAGCGATAACCGGCTGCGGAGTGTGCGTCGAGTCTCACGAGAAAACTCTCCGTGAGCACGGTATCTCAGAAGAGACGATAGTCGCCGCCGTTCGAATTGCTTCCGTGTTAAACGGACTCGCCTACGCCCTCTAGACCCGCATCAATTCTCGATCGCATCCAGGGCTCGCCTCGGCGATTACCGAGGTGCTGGACGAAGATGATTCATGTTGTCGCGTTTTGGGTCCGATGTCGGGCCTGAGCTCGAGCCGTTCTTGGATACGCGTGACTCTACCTTGGATTTTTCGACTTCAAGCTCCTGTTCGCGAATTGCCGCCTGAACGGTTGAGAGCACCTGGCTAATGCTGCACGGCTTGTTCAAGAACTTAAAAATGCGATCGTGTGTTCCGTCATCCGGCACGTCTTCGGCGAAAAGTCCGGAAATGATGATGCTCTTCATGTTCCCGTTCAGCAACGAAAGCCTTCGAACGAGCTCTAGCCCATCAATCTCGTCTTGAAGCTTCCAGTCACTGAGGAGAATATCGGGAAGGTATTCTTCGGCGATACTCATGGCCTCCCGACCGCTCCCGGCGGTGCGAACTTCGTAATTATTGTCAGACAGATACCGCGACAGCGTGAGCGCGGAAATCGCCTCGTCGTCTACTATGAGAAGTTTTGTCATATGATCGCCTTACCTCCCGGCGTGTTAATTTTTCCCGGTTGCTTCCAAGTCTTGAATTTGTCTCCATCGTCGTCTGATTCGAGTGGAAGCTCGATCACGAACGACGCACCGTGAAGAGGAGAATTCTGCACGCTGATTGACCCGTTGTGCTGGGTCACAATTCCATGGCTGACGCTGAGTCCAAGTCCCGTGCCTCCTCTGGTTGAGCGAGTCGAGAAAAAGGGATCGAATATCCGCTCGCGGATCTCCACCGGAATTCCCGGACCATTGTCTTCAATGCGGAGCACTGCGGATGTATTTCTCGGTTCCGTAGTCACGAGAATTCGCACGTTCGCATCGGCAGCATCGACCGCGTTTTTTACGATATTTACAATGACTTGCTCGATTTCGGTGGTGTTGACCATCACCGGGAGCGGACCATGGCTGAGATCGCGATCGATCACGACTGACCCGGGGACATACGTCTTTAGGAGATCGAGTGTGTGAGCGACAACCGAGTTCAAGTCATGCGGAGTTTTGATCGTTTTTTGGTTGCGCGCGAATTGGAGAACGCCGTGTATGATTTTTCCGCAACGCTGAGCTTCTCCGGCGATGAGGGCGAGCGTTTGGTCGTAGCTTTGCTTCAGAGGGCTTTGCAGCGCGTATTCGGAGAGACCAAGAATGGCGTTCAGCGGATTATTGATCTCGTGCGCAATTCCTGTCGCCAAAGTTCCCAAGGAGGCGAGGCGTTCGGAGTGCATGAGGCTTTCCTGTGATTTTCGAAGCTCTTCGCTTCGCTCGGCAACTCGTTCTTCAAGTGAACAATTAAGCGACGCGAGGGCTTCCTCCGCCTCCTTTCGACGGCTGATATTTTCGATCAGACCTTCGACGAATTGTTTTCCGGTTCCACCCATCACTGGGACGGCGGAGAGTGCTATCCATGAAACTCCGCTCCGGTTGTCCGGCCATTTTACGTCGATTGCAGATGAGCTTGAGTCCGCTGCGCTCAGCGGAAGAGCGGAATCGATCAGGAGCCTGACGGTGGGCGATTTTCGGGCCTCCTCCAGAGTCTCGAGCTGTAGAAGGCGGAGGAGCGCGGGGTTTGCTTCGAGAAGCTCGCCGTCTGTGGATGCCCGGAACACACCGACGTCGAGACGGTTGAGCAGATTATGAAGGCGGTTCTCAAGCTCATCCGCTCTTTTTTCCGCTTCCTTGCGAAGAAGTTCCGCATGGTGGGCAATTAGCCGGTTTTTACGCGTGAGATCGATGAACACAGACACTTTGGCGCGGAGCACCTCCGGAACAATCGGCGTGAAGATATAGTCCACTGCTCCGAGCGAATATCCCTTTGAAACATGGGTGTCGCTCGTGTTGATCGAAGTGATAAATATGATCGGAGTATGTTCCGTGTTCTTCCGTTGGCGGATGAGCGCTGCAGTCTCGAAACCGTCCATCTCGGGCATGCTGACATCGAGTAAGATGGCGGCGAAGTCTTGCTTGAGCAAACAGCGCAGCGCCTCCCTTCCGGATGAAGCCGTGACGATGCGAGCGCCAAGATCAGAAAGCAGCACTTCGAGGGCGAGGAGTTTATCCGCGCGATCATCGACCAGCAGGAGACTAATTTCCTCGTCGCCGTCAGTCATTCGTCTACCTCATTCACCCCGCAGCGCCTGATGGAGGCGCTGCTTCTTGTGCCGAGCCTACTGCAACGGTGTTAATATTGGGCCCCCCGGGAACAGCCATGTCCGCAGGATGGCGATAAGCTTCGCAGTGTCGACGGGCTTCGCAAGATAATCCGAAGCACCAGCTTCAAGACACTTTTCCCGGTCACCCTTCATCGCCTTTGCGGTAACGGCGATTATCGGAAGCGAACCGAAGCGCCCATCCTTTCGAATTTCTCGCATCGTGTCGTAGCCATCCATTCCCGGCATCATGACATCCATGACGACCACGTCGATGTCATCGGCGTTATCGAGTGTCTGAATTGCATCTCGACCATTCTCCGACGAGACCACGTTCATTTTGAATCTCTCCAAAATGCTCGTCATAGCGAAGATATTTCGGATATCATCATCAACGACGAGAATATTCTTTCCGGCCAGGATGTCGACGTTATTCTGAAGCGAGAGGAGTATTTCTCGTCCTTCTTCGCCGAAGACACTTGCTTCCAATCCCAGGTAAATCACACAGTCTCGGTACAGTTCTTCCGGTGTCGAAACGATGCGAAGCGGCCATGACTTCATCATTTGCTCGAGCTTGGCAAGCTCCTTGGCTGCCAGCGAGGGCAGACGACGAATGATAGTCGGAATCGGCCTTTCCTCCTGCTTCTTCCTCAGCTCTCCCAGAAATGCCGCGGCGCTGAAATTAGACTCCTTCGCGGGGATCACTATGCAATCCGCGTCATCTTGTTGAATTATTTCCAGAAGCTCCTTCGCATCGCTCAAGTTGATCACATCGACCTGGGCTGGATTGAGCCATCTCTCAAACGTCTTTCTCTGTCCGTCCTTGAGCGACAGGCAGGCCACCTTTTTCCGAGGACGCTCGAACGCTTTTGATATACCGGCGAGGAGAGTGCTTAAGCTTTCTGTCGAAACCGGCTTTTCGAGGACCGACAACGCGCCCGCTCGAAAACCATTCTTGGCCTGGTCATCGGTCGAGATGATGTGCACCGGAATATGGCAGCTCGCCGGGTCGTGCTTCAAGTGATTGAGGACCCTCCAGCCATTGATATCCGTGAGCCGGAGATCGAGAGTAATGGCGGTTGGTTTGTATTCCTGCGCGAGCGAAACCGCGACACTGCCTTGCGCGGTAATCAGTGTCTTGAAGTTATGTTGGCGGGCTAGGTCGCGTAGGAAATTGACGAAGCTCTGATCATTGTCAACGATGAGGAGGGATTTATCTCCTGGCTGAATTCGCGCACGATCATCTTCGAACTCTCCCACGGTCTCCGACGCGCTCCGCACCATCTGCGGTGTGATCGGCGCTGTTTCATCGGCGTCGAGTCGGGGTGCAGGGGTGCTGCCGATCGCGGTGATGCTCGTCGGAGCGTGCTGATACGGATACTTGACCGGAAGGTAGAGCGTAAAGCGGCTTCCCTGATTGGGCACGCTTTCAAGGCGAATTTCTCCTCCAAGCATTCTCGAGATCTCACGGCTAATCGCGAGGCCGAGACCGGTGCCTCCATAACGTCTGCTGGTGCTGCCGTCTTCCTGCTGAAACGCTTCGAAAATAATCTGATGCTTATCGGGTTGGATTCCAATTCCGGTGTCGACGACCGAGAACGAAATTATCGACCGAGCACTCCTCAGAGACGGGAAATCAGAGACCCATTCTTCTGGGACGAGCTTCATCTCAAACGTCACTCCGCCTGAGGAAGTGAACTTGAATGCGTTCGAGAGAAGGTTCTTGAAAATCTGCTGAATACGCTTCTCGTCCGATTCAATGCTCTCGGGAATACGGGGATCCATGTAGACCTCGAAACCGAGGTGCTTTGCTTCGGCGATGTGGCGGAAGTTTCTCTCCACATATTCCCGCAGCTCAACGAGACCGATTTCGTTGATGTCCACGCTGACGGTTCCCGATTCGATTTTCGAAAGGTCGAGAATGTCATTGATGAGCGCGAGAAGGTCGTTTCCGGAGTCGTAGATCGTTCTTGCAAAATCGACCTGCCTTGGAATGAGGTTTCCTTCCATATTCTTTGCCAGCTGGTCAGAAAGAATGAGCAAGCTGTTCAGCGGCGTCCGAAGCTCGTGCGACATATTCGCCAAGAACTCGGACTTATACTTCGACGTCAGCGCCAACTGTTCCGCCTTTTCTTCGAGCGCCTTTCTCGCCTGTTCGACTTCTTGGTTTTTGCGTTCTACGTCCACGTTTCGATCGGCAAGGAGCTGGGCCTTTTCCTGCAGCTCTTGGTTCTTGTTTTGCAGCTCTTGTTGACGCGTCTGGAGCTCGGCCGCGAGCGACTGAGACTGTTTCAAAAGATTTTCGGTTCGGGAATTTGCCTCGATCGTGTTTAAGACGATTCCGATACTCTCCATCAGCTGGTCCAAGAACATCTGGTGAGTTGGGCTGAATCTTTCGAACGAAGCAAGCTCCATGACCGCCTTGACCGTTCCTTCGAAAAGAACCGGGAGAACGATGATTTCCTTGGGCGTTGTCTCACCCAGGCCCGAGCTAATTTTTACGTAGCTGGGTGGAACTTCCTGAACGTAAATCTTTTTTCCCTCGACTGCGCACTGTCCGACGAGCCCTTCGCCGAGCTGGAACTGCCGAGGAGTTGCCTCTGAAGCGGCGTAACCGGCAAGGAGTTGAAGTAACGTGTCGACACTGGTGTCTCCTTCTCTAGAGTTTACCGTGTAGATCACGGCTCGCTGTGCGGTTACGACTGGAGCCAACTCCGACAGGATCATCTTCCCGACGGCGAGGAGATCTTTTTGCCCTTGAAGCATTCGAGAGAATTTGGCGAGGTTCGTTTTCAGCCAGTCCTGCTCAGAGTTTTTGAGCGTGGTATCCTTCAAGTTTCGAATCATCTCGTTGATGTAGTCTTTGAGCGCGGCAACTTCGCCTTGCGCCTCGACTTTGATGGAACGAGTGAGGTCACCTTTCGTTACCGCGGTAGCAACATCGGCGATCGCACGAACCTGCGTTGTCAAGTTCGCGGCGAGCTGATTCACGTTGTCGGTCAAATCTTTCCAAGTTCCCGAAGCACCCGGGACGCTCGCTTGTCCGCCAAGTTTTCCTTCAACACCGACTTCCCGTGCGACAGTCGTCACCTGTTGGGCGAACGTCGCGAGAGTGTCGGTCATGCTGTTGATGGTGTCGGCAAGCTCGGCAATTTCGCCCTTGGCTTCAACGGTGAGCTTTCGTTTCAAATCGCCGCGGGCAACCGCCGTAACGACTTTCGCAATACCGCGAACTTGGCTGGTGAGGTTACCGGCCATGAAGTTCACGTTATCCGTGAGATCCTTCCAGGTTCCCCCGACCCCTTCAACAATCGCTTGTCCACCGAGTTTCCCTTCGGTTCCCACTTCCCGGGCCACGCGGGTGACTTCGGAAGCGAATGAGCGGAGCTGATCCACCATCGTATTGATGGTGTCCTTCAGTTGGAATATCTCTCCTTTGACGTCGACCGTAATCTTCTTCGACAAATCGCCGCTTGCAACCGCCTTGGTCACGTCGGCGATGTTTCGAACCTGGCCGGTGAGGTTCCCCGCCATGAAGTTTACGTTGTCGGTAAGGTCCTTCCAGGTTCCGGCAACTCCCTGGACCACGGCCTGTCCGCCGAGCTTCCCTTCAGTTCCTACTTCACGCGCCACCCGGGTTACTTCAGACGCAAAGGAGTTCAGCTGATCCACCATCGTGTTGATGGTGTTCTTCAACTCGAGAATTTCTCCCTTTACGTCGACGGTGATCTTCTTCGACAAGTCACCGCTGGCCACCGCCTTCGTTACGTCGGCGATGTTCCGAACCTGGGCGGTGAGATTGCCTCCCATGAAGTTTACGGAGTCGGTGAGATCCTTCCAAGTTCCTGCAACGCCTTTTACGTCTGCTTGACCACCGAGCTTGCCTTCGGAACCCACTTCACGGGCCACCCGGGTTACTTCCGAAGCGAAAGAGTTTAGCTGATCCACCATGGTGTTGATGGTGTTCTTCAGTTCAAGAATTTCTCCCTTTACGTCGACGGTGATTTTCTTCGACAAGTCACCGTTTGCCACGGCGGTCGTCACGTCGGCGATGTTTCGGACCTGCGCGGTGAGATTACCTCCCATGAAGTTCACGGAGTCGGTGAGGTCCTTCCAAGTTCCTGCAACACCCTTTACGTCCGCTTGACCACCGAGTTTCCCTTCGGAACCGACCTCTCTCGCCACGCGTGTCACTTCAGAAGCGAAGGAGCTGAGCTGATCGACCATGGTGTTGATGGTGTTTTTCAGTTCGAGAATTTCTCCCTTTACGTCGACGCTGATTTTCTTGGACAAGTCGCCATTTGCCACGGCTGTCGTGACGGCCGCAATGTTTCGAACTTGACCGGTGAGGTTCGCGGCCATGGAGTTCACGCTCTCCGTCAGATCCTTCCAGGTTCCGGCCACACCTTGCACGTCCGCCTGTCCGCCGAGAATTCCTTCACTTCCCACTTCTCTCGCGACGCGAGTTACTTCAGAAGCAAACGAGCTCAGCTGATCCACCATCGTGTTGATTGTGACTTTCAGCTCGAGAATTTCGCCCTTAACGTCGACCGTGATTTTCTTCGATAAGTCTCCGTTTGCGACGGCAGTGGTTACCGCAGCGATGTTCCGGACCTGGCTGGTGAGGTTACCGGCCATGAAGTTTACGGAGTCGGTGAGATCCTTCCAGGTTCCGGCGACACCGCGCACGTTTGCTTGTCCGCCGAGAATTCCTTCCGTTCCTACTTCTCTCGCGACGCGTGTTACTTCGGAGGCGAAAGAGCTAAGACGATCAACAAGGGTGTTGATCGTGTTTTTCATTTCGAGAATTTCTCCTTTCACGTCGACTGTGATCTGCCGGGAAAGGTCGCCGTTTGCGATCGCAGTCGTCACTTCCGCGATGTTCCGCACTTGAGCAGTGAGGTTCCGCGCCATCGAGTTCACGTTGTCGGTCAAATCCTTCCACGTTCCGGACACACCTTTCACGTCGGCCTGACCACCGAGACTTCCCTCGCTGCCCACCTCCCGGGCAACGCGCGTCACCTCGGAAGCAAAAGAGCGAAGCTGGTCCACCATCGTGTTGATGGTGTCTTTGAGGCCGAGAATTTCGCCGCGCACGTCGACGGTGATCTTTTTCGAAAGGTCACCGCTTGCGACCGCGGTCGTCACTTCGGCGATGTTTCGAACCTGCGCGGTGAGGTTTCTCGCCATGGAGTTTACAGAATCAGTGAGATCCTTCCAGGTTCCCGCGACTCCTTTCACCTGAGCTTGTCCGCCCAGAATCCCTTCGGTTCCGACCTCTCTTGCCACACGAGTCACTTCGGAAGCGAAGGAGCTCAGCTGGTCTACCATCGTGTTTACGGTGTTCTTTAGTTCGAGAATTTCGCCTTTTACGTCGACGGTGATTTTTTTGGAAAGGTCGCCGTTTGCGACAGCGGTGGTAACGGCGGCGATGTTTCGGACTTGGCTGGTAAGGTTACCGGCCATGAAGTTTACGTTTTCCGTGAGATCCTTCCACGTTCCGGCAATTCCTTTCACCTGCGCTTGTCCACCGAGAATTCCCTCGGTCCCCACTTCTCTCGCAACACGAGTCACTTCGGAGGCGAAGGAGCTGAGCTGATCCACCATCGTGTTGACGGTGTTTTTTAGTTCGAGAATTTCGCCTTTTACGTCGACGGTGATTTTTTTAGAGAGGTCGCCGTTTGCGACGGCAGTGGTGACGGCGGCGATGTTCCGAACTTGGCTGGTGAGGTTACCGGCCATGAGGTTTACGGAATCGGTGAGATCCTTCCAGGTTCCCGCGACACCTTTTACTTTTGCCTGTCCGCCGAGTTTCCCTTCGGTTCCTACTTCTCGCGCGACCCGCGTCACCTCCGAAGTGAACGTGCTGAGCTGCTCAACCATGAGGTTCACGGTGGTCGCAGTTTTTAAGAACTCCCCTTGGAGCGGGCGTCCTCCGACATCCAGAGCCATGGATTGTTGAAGATCGCCTTTTGCGACGGCGCCGATAACCCGCGAGGTTTCAATCGTCGGATGAACCAGATCGTCGAGGAGTGAGTTTACGAACTGAGCGGAATCCGACCATGCACCGCTGACGTCTCCCATCGTCAGTCGTTGAGAAATTCGTCCTTCCTTCCCGACGGCATGATTCAGTTTTTGGAGCTCGCTCGCCATTCTTCCGGCGATCTCCATCACTCCGTTGAAGGTGTCGGCGATTTTGCCGTCGAGGCCCACGCAATCAATTGGTAAGCGCTGCGTGAAGTCTCCGTTTTTTAGAGCTGTTAAAGCCTCGAGAAGACATTTTTTTTCAAGCCCTGAACCGTTTCCCAAATCGCCTTCGGGAACGGCGACGATTCCCTCTCTCAAGCCGACGTTTTCTTGAAGCATAGACTGATTCCTTTGAACGAAGAGGGGAAGGAAATGAGACGAAATCATCTATAACGGGTGAGCAATCAGCAGGTATGATGGAAGTCATACCTGCTGAGTTTGCGCTGTTCCGAAAGTCTCCGCTTACGCCGCTCTATTCGGCATTAGATGGACAAGCTCAAAGAGTTTTGGCGGTAAAAGATTTTGCGATGAAGCGAATGCATGATCTTCACCAGATCAAAAATGGAATCCGCGAAGAAAATTGAAGCTCGGCTGAAGAAAGTTCGAGTTTACTTTCGAACACTTCCTTCTCGAAGAGTGGGGTTCTTAACGAGGATCCATTTTCCGACCCCCTCAACCAGAAAGTTCGAGCTTCCCACCCGCTTCAGGAGAGAGAGGAGTTGACCATCGTCAAATCCGCTTCCGCCCGAGCGAGAATAATACCTGGACCCGTACGGCTGGTCGGTCCGGAATAATCCGAAGGTGCCGACCAGCTGACATCGAGCATCTCGAATCTCAATCAATTGTTTGTTCGTCCTTTCGGAGGCATTTTGAACGAGGAAAGAAGGTCCTCTGCCGCCATGAAGGTTCGACGGTTTATAGAGGACGCCGCTCAGTCTCGAAATCGAAATGATGTTCGTACATGTGCCGACGTTGTTGCTCTGGGCCGAGGCAGGACTCATCGTGAACAGACCGAGAACCGCCGCAACTCCCAACACTTTCAAGCCGGTAATGACAACTGAATGAAGAAGTTTCATGGGTGACCTCGTGTTTACTGACAGGCGCCGACGGCGCGTACGGCCTGTCCCGCAGAATTTGCCCAGCATTGTTCGTCGAACGATATTCCTGCGCAGGTGCATACCGGCGGTAGTGGTGCTCCGGTGAGAGCATCAATCCCCGTGCAAGCAACCGTGACGTTGACTTGTTCGCAGCGGCCGGGAATTCCGGTCTCTCCGCAGAGGAAATCAGGATAGTTGCAATATTCGCCTGCGGGACAACCTTCTCCCGGCAAAACCGAACATTTAGCGCCGGAGCCGAGCACACCGGGAGTACCGTCACCACCACCACCGCAGGCATTCAAGGCAAACATGGAGGCGGCAGCGATCGCCGAGAAGAGGAACGCTCTGAAGAGAGGGGTATTCATGCGAGTCACCTTCCTACGCGGAATAAAGTGAGGAAACGCCCAGTTAGATGTACTGGCGTGGAAGAGCGATGCAAAAAATACGGGAGCGGATTGACCCCCGGAGAGGAGCTCAAAAGCCGCTCTGTTCGCCGGGGGCACTCATTGCCGGTCGATATGCGCGGGTGAACCGATCGAATGCCCGGTGATCACTGCCGCGTGATGACCTCATCGACGATTTGGCGAAGAAGAGTTTCAGCGTTTGAATTCGGACATTCAACACGAACATCTTCATTGAAGTTGCAGAGTTCGTGATACCTGCTCACAAGTGAGGAAGCTCTCTCTGTGAGCGGAGCGATTGCAAAGGAAAATTTCACCCGGCAGGCCAATGGGGCGAAACTCTTCGTTCCCCCTTCACACATGTGATCTTCGATCGGAAGCCATTTCGTGCTTATCACTCCCGAAGGTTCGTCGGCGCCCGCCACTCGGATATTTCTTTCCTCGAGCTCCGAGATCACGGCATCAAACGCTTCATTACTGGTGAGGTTGAACTTCGTGTGAATTTCCGAAATTGCCTTTGCCCGATTCTCGACACGCGCGGCATTTGAAATCTCCGTCGGCTCCACATTTTCGACTTTCAATTTAGCCGGCACCTTGTTGGTTCCGCACGACGAGAAGCCGGGGATGAGAAGGAGTGCGGCGGCGATCGAATATAAAGGTGAGCGGAGCATAGAATTTTCCTTAACGCATGGCAGGTGCGGAACAGGGGCACAAATAACTCTAAGGTAAGTTATGAATCTCCCTGGAGATTTGATGCCTTCGATGTCGAGAAACGTAGCGTGAAGCCGCGCTTCGCCGCAATACGCGCACTGAGTGGAGAGAGGCATAATCCGCTCCGGATCGACCCTCCGCTGAAGGTGTTTCTCGTGTCGGTGCACGAGGTTATGCCGGTCGAGCGGCGTCTTACGCTTTGGAAATTTGTGTGGGGCCGAATGGAGCTGATGCGGCATGACCCGCTGCCGGTCCGCGTCACTGAACTGACGAGCGGAGGGCCGAATCAACCGTGGAATCAATGAACTGAAAGCCCGTTTCGACCAACCGTTTTGGAAGAGCGCGCTGACTGGCCAGAGCCGTCTCTTCGGCCATTTCTCCAAGAGCAAAATTCAGGAACGGGCGAGGGATGGCGAGAAATACGGGGCGCGAAACCGCTTCTCCAAGAGCCTTGGAAAACTGCGTGTTCGTAACTGGTTCCGGCGCTACGAAATTTACAGGGCCTTGAATTTGCGGATTATAAACGCAGTGCACGAACGCCCGGACCACGTCATGCAGGGAGATCCAGCTGATCCACTGCGAACCATCGCCGATTCGCGCTCCGAGGCCGAATTTAAACGGAAGGAGTATCTTCCCAACCATGCCGCCGTCCGGACCGAGGACGATGCCGAGTCGAGGGATAACGACGCGTGTGCGGCTCGTCGAGCACTCGTTCGCCGCATCTTCCCACGCGGCGCAGACGTCGGCGAGGAACCCTTCGCCCTTTGAGCCCGATTCGTCGACAGGAACCCGGACATCCGACCCGTAATACCCGACGGCCGATGCGGAAAGAAATACGGAAGGCGGGTTTCGTAAATTGGCAAAGTTTCGCGAGAGCAGGCGAGTACTTTTAACTCGGCTGTCGAGAATCTCTTGTTTCTGTGCCGTCGACCATTTGTGCGCAGAAATATTTTCGCCAGAGAGATTAAAAACCGCGTCGAATCCTTCGAGAACCGAGTGGTCGACTTCGCCCGGCTTTCCAAGCCAGTCTTCATTCGGCTCCCAATAGATTCCGGGCAGCTCGGGATCTCGAACGAGTGCCGTTACTTCATGTCCGGACGCTTCGAGTGAGGTCTTCAAAGTTCGTCCGACAAATCCACTCGCTCCGGAAATGAGAAATCTCATTCTCGTCTAAAGCTCCACTTGGAGACCGATTTCGATGACCTTATCCGTCGGGAGACAATAATACATCGTGGCACGCTCAGCGTTCCGCGACATGAATGCGAAAAGTTTTTCTCTCCAAATTGCCATTCCCTGCTTCTCTGATGCGAGGATCGTTTCTCGGCCGAGGAAATACGTAACATTCGAGAGATCGAAATCAACACCGTAAGATGGGCCCCGGGAGAGAATGAACGGCACATCCGGCGTTTCCATGAATCCGCAGCGGATGAGGACCCGATAAAATCCGCCTTCGATCTTCCGGACTTCCAATCGCTCTTCATCCGGATAATGAGGGACTTCTTCGATGGAGACCATGAGCAGCACCACCTTCTCGTGCAGGATCTTGTTGTGGCGGAGATTGTGGATGAGCGCGGGAGGTGTCCCGTCGAGATTGCCGGTCATGAAGATCGCGGTTCCGGGTACTCGAATGGGTTGTTTCTGCAGCGTGTCGTCCAAGAATTTTTCGAGGGGAACGGTTTGATCTCTCAGCCGGCGGGCGAGAATCTTTCTTCCCGTTCTCCAAGTCGTCATAACCGTGAAGATGATGATCGCGAGGACGAGCGGAACCCAGCCTCCTTGGGCAATCTTTAATGCATTTGCCGCAAAGAATGTCAGATCGATAAGGAGGAATGTTCCGCTCACGAGCGTCGCTCTCAGCACACTCCATCCCCAGAGCTCCCGGGCCACGAAGTAAGTGAAAAACGTAGTGATCACCATGGTCATCGACACGGCGATTCCGTAAGCGGCGACAAGGTTACTCGAAGTCCGAAAAAGGAGCACCACCACGATAGTCGCGATAAGCAGCATCCGGTTGATAAACGGCACGTAGATTTGCCCGATCTCGGTGGAGGACGTGTGCTTTACGGCGAGCCGAGGCAGACATCCCAGTTGGACAGCCTGCCGGCTCATCGAGAATGCCCCCGTGATGAGCGCTTGGGACGCAATTACCGTCGCCATCGTCGCGAGCACAACGAGAGGATAGAGAAACCAGGATGGGGCAAGAAGATAAAACGGATTACTGGCGGATGCCGGTTCCGAGAGGAGGAGCGCTCCTTGACCGTAGTAGTTAAGGAGAAGCCCGGGGAGAACGACGGAGGTCCAGCCCCAAATAATCGGTCGGCGGCCGAAATGACCCATGTCAGCGTAGAGCGCCTCGCTTCCGGTCACGACGAGAAATACCGAGCCGAGCATCAAAAATCCATGCCACCCGTGTGTCAGGAGGAACTTTAGTCCGAGAAATGGATTTAATGCGCCGAAAATGTCGGGGTGTTTAATGGCTTCCGCGAAACCCAGCGTTCCGAGAGTGAGGAACCACGTGACAATGATCGGTCCAAACGCTTTCCCGATCTTATCGGTGCCACGATATTGAAAACAAAACATGGTGACCAAGATAACGATCGTGATGAACACGATGTAGGGCTCAAAAATATGGGTCGCAACGTTCAAGCCTTCAACTGCGCTCAATACCGAGATGGCCGGCGTGATCACCCCGTCTCCGTAGAGAAGAGCTGCGCCGAAAAGGCCGAGGCTGATAAGATATTTTCTCTTATCGTTTCTCCGCATCTTTCGCTGCGGATGCGCAGCCAACGCCATGAGGGCAAGGACTCCGCCTTCGCCCCGGTTATCGGCGCGCATGACGAAATAGATGTATTTGAGAGTTACCTCTGCGATAAGCGCCCAAGTGATGAGCGACAGCACGCCAAAGACGTTTTCATGAGTCGGTGGAATTCCATGCGAGCCGCCAAAGCATTCTCTCATCGCGTAGAGCGGGCTCGTTCCAATATCACCGAAGACAACTCCGATTGCCGACAATGTTAGCAACGCGAAATATTTGTCCAGTTCTCGCTGGGGTGCCGGCTGATAAGGAGAGGGAATGCTGCTCATGAAGTTCGATTGGCGTTTCGGTGAGTTGTTTCGCCGCGAGACTGTTGTTTCCCGTCCTTTGGAATGCGTAAAAGGGCCGGGGAAAGAGCGTAGCCGAACTCCGGAAAATTCGGTAGAAGTTTTGTCGTCAATCACGAGTCTCATACTGAACTAACTTCGACTGACGGAACCTAAGATTTACGCGAATGCTTTCTTGCAACTCCGCGAGCGGATTTCAAGCCCTACTTTGCTCTTTGAACATGCCGTATCAATGGAGCTATTGGCTGATCCAAGGGATAGCCCTAACGATTACAGCGTTTTTGCTGCCCGGGTTGAAGGTGACCAGCGTCTTTGGTCCATTCTTATTGATTTTTTTCTTGGGATTGGTGAATGCGTTCCTTTGGGATGCCTCGCTTTTCTACCAAATCCCGACCGGTCTCTCGTCTCATGCCGGGCTCATCGTGCTTTGGAACGGGCTGATTTTCTGGCTCCTGGTTAAACTTCTTCCTGGAATCGAAATCCGGGGATTTATCGCGCCTATCCTTGCCCCGATAATTTTCACGGCAACAACGATACTGGCCGCTCAAAATTCCACCAAAGTTGACTGGGAGAAACTCGCAGGGAAGGTGGTCGGCGAGGTCCAGGAGCAACGTGATTTGCTCAAGAAAACCAAAGACAAGGCACAGAAAAACAGATCCGAAAAAGACGTTCGTGAACCGCTGGTGCAACCTGCTTCCGACTTCGAGAAATTCTGAAGCGCAAACCTCCTTTCACCTGAATAGAGAATATAAGGCACGACATTTCTGGTTGTTGTCGAGCCTGATGTGAATTTGTTCTTCTCTGGTCTGGTTGTAGGTTTTTTCTTGAATTACATCGAAAGAAAGTAATTCATTGTTTGGGCGTAGGTTGGGTTGTGTTGTGGCGGTCTGCGAGAAGCAGCCAAGGGAGCTCCTTAGCTCCCTTTTTTTTTTGGAGCGGCGTCTTGCTTCTTTTTCTACTTCTTCACGATAACGCCGCAGCCGATTCTTGCACCGCTGTTCCCTGACGGATCGCTTTTCAGATCATCCGCTTTTTCGTGAACTATTACCGAACGGTTTAAGATTGAACTCTCTCCGCTCAAGCTGAGGAGCGTATCCTTGATTTCAATCTTTGCTTTCCCGTCTTTGTCCGCAGTTATGTTTCCGAGGTCGCCGGCATGGCGATGCTGCATCTCGTCCGTTGGACCCCCATGCTTACCTGATTTGGGATTGAAGTGCGGGCCGGCGCTCGCCGCATCTTTTCCGTCGCAAACGCCGTTCTCATGAATGTGAAACCCGTGGAGCCCGGGTGCCAGGTTCGAGAGTTCACCGGTGATGTGCACCTCTTTCCCAACAGTTTCAAAAAAAAGATGACCCGTAACTTGAGATCCGCTCGCAGGCGAAATCTCCGCTTTTGCCGAAGCATCGGCTGGGCTCGCAGCGAACGCCGAGGGCATAACGCCTGGTTGTAGCGAGCTGGCGATCAAGGTGAGCACGGGAATGAAGAGATGGTTGGTTTTCATATCTGGATGTTCCTCTGGTTTCGAAGGGGATAATAAACCGGAACCGAGCGGTCGGTTCTATGCGCTCCCTCATTCAGCAAAGCTCAACATTCGCCCGGGAGAGAGTAATTTCATCACCGCTCTCGAGCTTTGCTTTCAAAACTCGAACCACGCTCCCACAGGGAACCGCCTCCGGCTCATGAGGGAGTGCCGTAACCGTTCCGAATTGTCCGAAGTAGGGGACGCGAATGATTCTTATACGGCTGCCGAGCTCGAGTCTCCCGTCTGGTGTCGAAGCTTCGCCCTCGGTTTGAACACCTGCTTCGCCGTCGAGAGACACGAAAAGCTCCGGACGAACGGCTCCGGCGCGTACTTGTGTTGCTCCGCTCACCGAACCCGATTTGCCATGAAGCCGCTTTGCAAGATCAACTATTCTCGGAGAGAGCGAAAGTTTTCCGAAGCCTTCCGTGACAATCAATGTCAGAGGAACATCCTCATCTCCCGTGATGGACACGCCGATCTCGTGTCCGACGTAATCGCTCAGCGTGGCGGAGTCGATCGATCCGGTAATCACGGCCACCGCGCCTTCTTTTGCAGCAAAGCGAAGTGCGTCGCGATGGAACCCTGCCCCCCCGATGATAATTGCGCCTGGAAGCGAATCCGTATGAGGGACGAGAGTTTCACTCGTTACAATCTCGTCGGGGCTTACCGGGAGAAAACAGACGTCTCCATAACGCTCCCCACCGACCCCGAAGATTCCTTGAATTTGCGCACCACGTCCGGCGATTGTAACCGATTTTCCTTCCTCAACGGCGAGCACTTCGCCATCGAGGTAGGCGCGCACCGTAATCTGCGAAGATGGCCGCCGAATACCGAGGTGGGCAACAGCTTCGGTGATGAACTCCACCGTGCCATTGCACGGACTCTCGACGCTGGAGGAGAACCATCCGAAGAACGTTTCTATCTCGGCCAGAAGCTGTTTCTTTTCAATGGAGTCGCCGACTTTTACCTTGAGATATTGAAGCGCTTCCTCGACTGGAACGTTCAGCCTGTCCGAAAGACGAATGATCTCGAGCTCACCCGGGAGCTCTGCTGAGAGGACCGGCAGGGAGGCCTTTACCTTTTCTCCAGGCTTCACGAGCACCTTTCCCGGAAGTGGCAACTCACGGATCTTTTCGATCTGTGTCCATGCCGTGACACTCAACCCGGGTGTGTAAGCGCTTCCGCTCATTGCTCTCCTTTTGTTCGAACAGGGGGATCCGAGCTGATCAAAAGATCAAACGCCGTATGCCAGTCGCGGGCGCGGCGTTGTCGTTCGACCTCATTCGCCGAGAATTCAAGTGGCCGTCCTCTCCCGTCAATGATGAGCCCTGCATGTCCGCCGGAAACCAACACGGTCCGGCTTTTTCCGGGACCTGCACCGACGTTTGCCCAGCTTCGGAGAGGGGTGAGCTTTAGGGAAATCTGTTCTCCGTCGGCCAGCTCTCGTCGAACGAGCTCGCCGCATCGCACAGTCGTTTTGCTGCCGTCCGGAAACTCGACCTCGAGAAGGTCCTGGCCATGTTTCCCCGTTCCTGTTGGTGCAACGACCGTTCCCAAAGAAACCAGACAGTCACGCTCGAGTATTTCAGTTGCGGCTTCCGGATGGACACTGGAGAACACTCCGAGGTGCGGCATCATAAAGATCGAATCGACGGCGAGTGCCGTGACGCCCTGCGGCTGAAATGCGTCGACCAGCATGAGCGCCGCACTCTTCCGATCGGGAGCATGACTGAGCACTCCGCCCGATCCGATAATAAGATCGATTGCCATCAAGTCGAATTCGTCACCCGCGCTTCCTTGCTTGAAAACATCGCCGATTGTGCGCTTTCGTTTCTTGCCCTTCAGTCCGACGGCAAGACGTTTGTGGTGAAGAAATGCCAATCGCAACGCTTCCCGGGATACGGCTTGCTCAAGAAGGAGGTCTTCGATCGTATGGGGAATGCTCGTCGGACGAATCATTTTGTTTCGAAGTCGGTCTCGCAGCTCGGTCCAAGAGAGAGGGAACGGAAGCCAGCGTTCGATATTCGCCTCACCCGCTTCGAGCAACACGTTCGCAACCGAATAACTCATCCCGAGGTTTGCGCTCACGGTACGATGGAACTGCACACCGTTTTCAGCCTCTTCGGTGAAGATCACTGAGAAAACATCCGTGGTCGCTCCGCCGATATCGACGGCGAGAATCTGTTGATTTCTTTGTTTGGCCGCGACGAGCACCATGTCGCCGAATGCTCCGGGTGTCGGCAAAATCGGAACGGGAGACCACCCGAGAAGTTTCTTATATCCCGGGGCATGGCTCATTACGTGATTGAGGAAGAGCTCGTGAATTGCGTCTCGCGCTGGAGCGAGGTTTTCATTTTCAAGGGTCGGGCGAACGTTTTCTACGGCGACGAATGAGAAACGCTTTGCAAGAAGATCTTCGACTTCGGCGCGCGCTTTTTCGTTGGCCGCATAGATGATCGGCAGCTTGAGCGTGTCGCCGAACCGTGGACGGGGATCCGCTTGCAGCACCGTCTCCGCCAGCTCAACCGGATGGGTGACGGTGCCGCCATCGGTCCCGCCGCTCAGGAGCACGATATCCGGCCTCAGATGACGGATGCGTTGAACGCGCTCGTAGGGTTGCCGCCCGTCGTCGAAGCTAATAGCGTCCATGACGATTGCGCCCGCTCCGAGGGCCGCGCGTTCAGCCGAGCGAGTCGTCATATTCGAGACTACTCCGGCAACGATCATTTGTAGACCCCCGCCTGCCGAGCTCGTCGAGAGATAAAGGTCTATCCCGTTTGCCGGATCGGCATCCGTTCGAAATGCGAAGGGCGGAGCACCGTCTCCCGAATCGTCGAGGAGAACCTTCCTTCCGGAGAGTTCCTGAACCTCTTGAAATGCGTTTCTTGCGCCGATGGTGACGTCTGCAACCGGCTTTTCAACTGTCGTCGGAGCCTCTCCGCGAAATGTCTGACGCCAACCCGCCGCTGTTTTCTCAAACAACACTGCCTTCGTCGTTGTCGACCCGCAGTCCGTCACAAGGACTGCTTGAAGCCGGGACTTATCTGGGGAGGATGTGGTGCTCATGTTATCGGCGGAGTCCCTGTAAATGCGGCAGAGAGTGCCGGCCACCAGTCACGAATCAACATGTCGAGCCGCTCGACGAGGAGTGCCATTCTCGCCATGATTGTCGAACCGAAAAACGCACCGAAGCAACCCATCAGCATCCAGCGGCCGACGGCCGACGTTTTCTCGATGGCACCCCCCGGTCGGCGTTTGAACGAGAAGAAGAAATAGGCCATCGCAGAGAGGAGAGTGGTCGTGAAGACGAGATTGCTGAATGTCTGCAGCCAATCGTCTTTGACGTAAAGCGGCTTGAAAGAGTCGAAGAGCTGGGGAAGCAGTTCGATGAAAAGGCCTTTGAATTGATTTCCGGCGGACACTCCGAAGCTGAGTCCGATCACGAGTTGAGCGACCCAGTTCCAGCGCCTCGAGAGGATACAATAATAGAGCGAACCGAAGATCACCGGAAACAGGAGGAGAAACACGTTATAGCTGAACGGTTTTAGCGTTGTTCCGTCCGGGAACGGGCTGAGATCAAGTCCGAGGAGAGGGCGAACGACCTCCGGCCAGATTGGATCGCGGCACACGAAGACGACTCCATAGGCCGTGGCGATGCCGATGTAAAAATGCTCGAAGAATCGATAAAATTTGTTCTCGCGGTAGAGGAAGGAGAAGACTGCGAGCGTGCCGATGCCGCCGACAATCACCGCCCACCAATCCCAAGAAAAAACTTCCGGTATTACCGTCATTTCGACTCCGACTCCCGCTCGAAGAACGGAGCAATATTTCCGACGATAATTAAAAAGAGGATGAGAAGCTGCGCAATCGCGAGTGCTGAGTTTACATCTTGTCCTATGCTGCCGCGGCCGGGAAACTTCTGCGTGAGGAGCTCGTCATACCAGGCGGCACCTGCGATCCCCTCGAAGAAACCGAGAATCTGCTTCGATGAGTAGTAGATGTAGGCATCCGGAATAGAGATGGAGGTGCAGCCATGCACATAAGGAGGAACGAAATCTCCAGCCCGGAAAAACTGCAGCCATGCACCGAATGTTCCCACGAGGCCCGTAGTTTGCACGAGAAGTTGTACCTGTCGCACGCTCTTAATTTCCGCCATAGCAGGAAGGTCTCGCAAAGCGATACCGTTGGCGTCACCTTGAATGGTCTCGTGCCAATTCTGAGAACGGCCGAGTCCCTGGATCATGATCGCGCTTCCTTGCCTGAACCCGAGGTTTACCCAGTCCTTGCCGTAGGTCCATTGCTCTCCCGGAAGCTCTTTTTCGAGTTTGGCGAGCACCTTCGCCGGCGTCTGCTGGAGCGTCGGCCCGGCGAGGCTGTAGAGCGAGATGAGCGCGAACGGTATCCGCTTTCGAAACAAATGTTCCATGACGAGGAGCGTTTGCGGTTCGTTCTCGGCGGTCGTTCCCGGACCCCAATCGACGGCGAACATGACGATCTTACCCGGCTCCGGTTTTAGATTATCGATGACGTTAAACATGTCCTCGGCCGCTTTGAGCGGAGCCGGCCGCAGCGTTTTTCCCCAGACAATCGGAACCGCGAGCGCAAGCGCGAGGAGAACGTAAATGATTCGCGGGTCGAGATTCGAGAACTTCATCGGTTCTCCTCGGAAGACTCGAGTGGGCTTCGCTCAAGCGACAACCACATCCGAATCGCCATAGCGAGCCCGGCCATCGCCGACCCAAAATAGATCGCTCGATTCCCCGGCGTGTTTATGTTCTCAAGCAGCCAGCCGCGAATCGCAGGGAGGTCTTCGGAGATATACATTCTCCCTTGGGGAATCTGACCGAGAATCATCAAAACTGCGGTAACCATCAGAATTGTCGCTTCCATGGAACGCACGCGGAATGCGCGATACGCGGCGCCCGCGATATAAAAAGCAAGAAGCGAAAACATCGCGGAGCCAAGTGAGACGAAGAAACCCTCATAAAGGAATCGTTGCACCTTTGCTGAGAAGTCCTGCCGGGCTACGACGTCTCCGAGTTCTCTCTCGAGCTGAGCGGCCGACTTGATCTCTGAAACGAAGCTATTCCGAATCTCGTCGGGGTCCTCGGCGGCGGGACGTTTGTGGGTCAGAGACTCATACGCCGTTCTCAGATCTTGTGCCTTCACGAGCCCGGTCTTCAGATTTCGAATCAGGAGATCCGATTTTTCGGCTTGAGCGGAATTTAGAAACACTCTTCTTTTTGCCAGCAACTCTTGCCAATGCACGAGGTGACGGTCGATGACCGGAAACATCGTTTGTACGCGGTACTCCGGCGGAACGGGTGTTTCCTCAAGGTACGCCATGCGTTGAGAGACGCGATCCTCTTCGATCACGCGAACGAATTCTTGGAGATTCTCCAGCTGCTCGACGCTCCTCGAACGGGTAGTCGTATAGACAAAGCTTGCACCTTCGAAAAAGAGCATGAGGAGGAAGCCGAGCAAGAGCGCGAAGGAATTCCCCCATCCCTTTTGTGCTTTCAGCAAGCGAACGCCGTGAACCTGAAGAATGTTGATGATTCCAAGACCGACGGCCATGCTGCCGATGATCCGGAGTCCGAGAATGATCTGTTCGTGATACTTCCCGAATTTGTATCCGTACACTTCCTCGGCCAGGAGAAACTCCAAGAAGAAGTAGAGCCCGCCGATAAACGTGACGCTGACGATCAGGAATCGCTTGTAGTTCATTTTTTGCCGGCCTCCGAGGGGTTTGCCGGTGGCGGTTCACTCGAAAATCCAACGGCGACGGAAAGGTCGGTCCAACTCGCACTCATCAAGTTCTCTATTGAATACTTTTTTGCGTCTGGGAAGAATGTCTTCTGAACGATCCCTGCGACGACCAAAAAGATGATGACCAATTTGGCAAAGTCTTGGCCGCGAAGGCTGCCGATCTGCACCGGATCTTTCGACAAGTACGCACCCGCGGCGAAAAGCTCCTCACCGAGAAGTGTGTAATCGCAGACCGTGATGAAAAAAGGGATCTGGGATGTTTCGCCGGTGGCCGCGACCTGAACCGCCCCGATTCTCTCGGCCGCTTCGGCGAGAATGAGAGATTCGGCGGCAAACGATCCGAATAGGAATGCTCCGCCCACATTGTGGCGTTGGATGAGCCCCATATAGCCGGAGGAAAACGCGAATTGCTCACCGGAAAGGTAGCGGAGCGAACTTGGATCGTAGAGGCTCTCGCGCTTCTCCGCCCGGTAGGCTCCTTGCACCACGGCATCTGCGAGAATGAGAGACTCGGGATCACCGCTCGGAACGAAAAGCTGAGCGTTAAACTTCGCAACGCGCCGGGCAATATGCCGGAGCACCCCGAGGCAGGCGTAGTAGAGCGGTCCGATCCCGGTGAGTGCCGACGAAAAAGAAATCGGGCGTCCGAGTTCCACCGCGCGTCCGACGGTGTCGTCTATCGCGTCGATTCCCGGGATGCGGCGGATGTAGATCTCCTGGCCCTTCTTTGCACGGCGGATGAAAAAGAGCACCGGCCCGACAAAGAGGATGATAAGGAGAAACGTCGCCGGATTTGAATGTTCCACGGAAGTTGGTGTTGATTTATAAAGCTTGGCCTTATACGTGGGGTATTATCGCCAAGTTCGCAATGGGATTTTGTGGCAGGCATTCCGGTCCGACTTGTTTTATGCACGAATCACAAATAGGCCGGGCCGTTGGCTCGGAGGGAGAATTGGCGGGAAATAAATTGCGAATAGGCAGTGCTGCGTTCGGGAAAGCAGTTTTCGCAGCAGAAACTATCTCCAAAGGAGAACTCGTCATCCGCCTTGGCGGCCAAAGATTCGACCGATCGGAGCTGCCGCATCCCTACACGGATTTCGACGATAAATACCTTCAGATTGGGAGGGATGAATACTTAGGTCCGTCTGGTGAGTTTGACGACTATATTAACCATTCCTGTGATCCGAACTCCGGCCTGATAATTGATGAGACATCAGTGATTCTCGTCGCCCTTCGAGAGGTCTCTCCCGGCGAAGAGATAACGTTTGATTACTCAACCACGATGGATGAGGACGATTGGGAACTCGTATGCGACTGCGGATCACCGATTTGCCGGGGGACGATTCGCGACTTTAAGAAGTTGCCTGATGAAATTCAGCGCAAGTATGCAAAACTCGGAATCGTCCCCGGCTACAATCAAAGCTATTTGAAGCGAGATTGACGGCGTTTCAATCGCGGCCTCGCGATGGCGGAGGGAGTACCAAAGGGTCCGTCAGCGGAATTCGAGGTGACCCAGGCAGAGCTGCTCCCTCCCCCGGCGGGGCTCCCGGCCCACCGAATCGCTTCGATAACTCGGCTGCTTCTAGTCGCTGAAGCGTTTGCGACATCGACGGACGCTCGTTGTGATTAAGAATATCGGCCCTTGGGAATGTATCAGCGAATCTTGTCATTACGGCTCTCCAGTTTCTCTCTTTCATTTCTCAAACGACACTCTGGATTTATGCGGACGCGGCGGGAGAACTCTTTGAACGTTCACGCAAGATTCGCCACGATTCCTGAATTTTCAATAACGGGGATGAGCACGACTGGGAGTCGCACGTAACTATGAAGCTCTCGGGATCGCTCCCGCCTGCCATCTTCAATACATCGAGGCGCCCAAAGCGCTTTTAGTCTCCGGACGCTTGGGGAGTAAGCTTCGGGGGCTCGATCGTTTGCAACGGATCGGTGAGCGGTACTTGAGGCGATGCCCAGCCCTGGCGATGCCCACCACCAGTCTGGACGCCGATCGCGTGACCGGAGGCTATCGGTGGGGGGAGGGTCAAAGCTGGAGTTTGTTGGGGCGCCTGAGTGGCTGCGGCGTTGTTTTCGATCTTCATAGTCGGAACTTCTCTCTCTGTACAGCCCAGTTCTCGGCGTCTCGTATCCTTTATTCTGGGGAAGCTTTTGTGTTGCTGAATATTCCGGCGCCACTATGGGACGAGTCGAAACGGGTTGTTTTCTTTCACTTTTTTATCGAACCGGCAGAAATCACGAATTGTGACGAACTGGCCAGAAAGTCTTAGTATTTCCCGCCCTAATTTGCTTGAGTTTAGGCCCGGAACATGAGAGATCGTCCGCGACTTTTTTGGCTGTCGATCTTTCTCGCTTCCGTTCCATGAATATTGGTTCGCGAAAACCGGTTTTATCGCCGTGTGCAGAGAGAGCTTGTCTTTCGAGTTTTCTCCGCGCACGGCGGACCCAAACTACCCGTCGGCGTGATGCTTTCTCCTCTGCCCGAGGAGAAGCGAACTTTTTCCTCATGCCCGAGGAGAAGGAGTCGGTATGCTCAGTTTCGTGTTGGCTTCCCGTCCCCACCTGAACGACGGTCTCGAAGCCCTGGTCAAGGATCAGTTCCAGCTCTGGGCGAACGCCCGGACCGCTGGCGGCGTCGTGCTCGGTCCGAGTGCGTTGGCCGGTCTGACCCACCCCGACATCAACACCAGCTTCGGGGGGCTGAAGCAGGACACCCAGCTCTTCATCACCGCGCTCTCGTTCGCGCGCGTGATGGGGTTCCGCTCGATGCCGGTGAACGAGTTCGATGACTTCTGCACCGTCGGCCTGACGCAAGTGCCGATCGCCCAGCTCCCGGTGCCGCCGCAGGTCGCGCTGACGATCGGCACGCGGTTCCACGACGAGTGGTGGAACCTCCGGAAAAGCTGGGGTCTGACCGGCCACGAGGGCGACAAGGCGTGGCCCGACTTGACCGGCGTCCAGCAGAAGAACGACCTCGACCTCGTGCCGCTCTGGGCGAAGTTGATGGGCGACTACTCGGTGAGCACCGACGTGCGGTGCAAAGCTGTCATCGACTTCATCCGTAAGGTCTGACCTCGCGGAGACCGATCGCCCCTACCGCGATCGTGCGGGTACGATGCTCCGGCACAATTTGTGCCGGAGCACCCGGGAAAGTTTTATCAGGTAAGCAAATCATGGAACGGAGCGAGGTCACTTCCCTCGATCTCCTCTCAGAGCAATTTTTCAAAGAAAGGTCACCGCAGTGAAGCTAATCCCTCTTCGCGATCTCGTTGATGATCTTAAAGTGGTGATGGTTGTGAATGGTGAGAAACCGAAGCGACTGTTTTACGTTCAGCCGATTGAAATACGGATGATTCAGGATGAGCGTGTTTTCAGGGGGTTTTTCAATTTTCATCCGCCACTCGGAGAGTTGTTTCCGGCAGTGCACGAGAAGTGCAAGTAACTCCGATGCCGATTTTTTCTCTCCGCGAACTCTCTCCGGAGATTCACCCTTCCCCCGGGGGATAAGCTTGGTAAGCAGCACCACGCGGCCGAGCATATTGACTCCATCGCCCTCGAGCGCTTCTCCCTTCAATAAAGACCCAAGCACCAGGCCACAGACTTTCAAGAGGTGATCGAGGTGTTGGGCGACGGACCAACTTGAGATTGCCGGCACAGTTGTGGCGACAAAGTCCTCACCACGAGCGATGTACACTTCCACCTCGAGAAATTGCTCTTGAATACTGTCTTCAATCATTTCTCTTCTGTCTTGCTTTTGATGGCGTCTTTGAGTTTTTGCTTAAATGTTTCGCTCGTTTCGCAGATTGATTGTTTCTTCTCTTCGGGGAGGCCCAGTATTGCCTTTCTTATCGTTCCGAGGTTTCTTCGAAACTGTTCGCAAAATTCGCAGACAAAGAGATGAATCCTGAGCTGAAATTGCTCACGAAGCGAGAGTGGCTCGTCGGCCTCTTTCGAGATCAGCTCCGCTGCTCTTTTGCAGGAAATCATCAGCCTCTCACCGCTTCGGGATTCTTCAGCCAGTTAACGTGAAGACATTGTTGGAGCTCGGTTCGCGCGCGAAAAAGCAGGACTCCGACATGATTGCTTTTGAGATTGAGCTTGTCCGCGATCTCGTCTCGACTGAGTTCGTCCATTTCTTTAAGGAGAAAAATTTCCCGAAACCGTTGAGGGAGTTTCGAAAGGCAATCCTGCAAGGCGGCCATGAACTGACGATTTTGAACGGCGACTTCTGGTGACAGATTCCACGAAAGTGGACCGGTGCTCACATGCCAATGCTCGTGCGAGTCAAATAGGTGTTCGAGATTTTCCTGCTCCAGATGTGATTCGTCGACGGGTGTCTCACGCACCTTCTTGCGGATGCGATCCATGATCTTATGGCGCAGGATGCCCACGAGCCATGTTCGGGGTGAGCTGCGGGCTTCGAATTTCCTGAAACCTTCGACGGCTGCCAAAAATGTTTCTTGAACGACATCTTCCGCGACATCCCGGGCACGAAAGTAGCGAAGTGCATATTGAAGCAGGTACTCCGAGTGCTCTTCGACCCAGATACAGAGTTCCTGAGAAGTTTGCGGTTGGGTGTCTGAGTTCATTCGAATTTTGTACTCCACCTCATTCTCTCAATCAAGCAATCGACGAATTATCGGATGCGGTTATGCTTTCTCGCTCACCAGTCTCTTTCCATAGTCCTTCGGAATGAAGAGCTTTGCAATCAGGCCGGTCCATCCAGTCTGATGTGACGCCCCGATGCCTTGACCGGTGTCACCGTGAAAATATTCGTGAAACGGAATGTAGTTCTTAAAATGCTCGTTGTCTTGGAACAACTTCTCCGTGCCGAACACCGGCCGCTGTCCGTTTTCGTCTTTGAGAAAGATTTTCGTCAAGCGGGTGGCAATCTCGTCCGAGGCGTCCGCAATGGTGACCATCTTCCCGGAGCCCGTCGGGCATTCCACCTTAAAATCGTTTCCATAGTAGTGATGGAATTTTTGGAGAGCCTCGATCAGCAGATAATTTACGGGCGCCCAGATCGGCCCGCGCCAGTTCGAGTTTCCTCCGAACAATCCCGAGTCGGATTCACCCGGAAGATATGAGACCGATAAGGTGCCCATCCCCGTGTGAAACTCATAGGGAAACTTCTCGTGAAACTTCGAAACTGACCGCACTCCATATGGGGAGAGGAATTCGTCTTCACTGAGGACACGTCGGAGTATGGATTTCATGCGGTGTCCGCGGACGAGTGAGAGCAGCCGACTTTCACCCCGGCCGGGCTCCTGCCAGCGGGAAACGAGAGCGGCAAGATCCGGTCGGTTTTCAAGTAGCCACTCAAGCCGTCGAGTGAAATTAGGTGCGTGCGCGAGAAGCTCGGGCTCGAGAACTTCGACTGCGAAGAGCGGAATAATCCCGACCATCGAGTGAATCTTGATTGGATTCAAGCTTCCGTCTTCGCCGTGAAGAACGTCGTAGTAGAACTTATCCTTATCGTCCCACAGATCAATTCCCTCGTTGCCGATGTTGATCATCGCCTTCGATATGAGAAGGAAGTGCTCGAAAAACTTCGTTGCCAAATCTTCATACACGGCGTTTTCTTTCGCGAGCTCGAGCGCGATGCGCATGAGATTGAGCGAATACATCGCGACCCACGCGGTGGCATCGGATTGCTCGATATGTCCGCCCATCGGGAGCGGCGCACTTCGATCGAACACTCCGATGTTATCGAGCCCGAGAAATCCGCCCTGAAAGATATTGTGATTGTCCTCGTCCTTCCGGTTCACCCACCAGGTGAAATTCAACATCAATTTATGGAAAACGCGCTCAAGAAAATCGCGATCACCTTTTCCATTAATCTTCTCGTCTATTTTATACACGCGCCAAGTCGCCCAGCCGTGAACCGGCGGGTTGACGTCGCCAAAGTTCCATTCATAAGCCGGGAGCTGTCCGTTTGGGTGCATGTACCATTCATGCGTGAGAAGCTCGAGCTGCCGCTTGGCGAAATCAGTATCCAGCATCGCCAGCGGAATGCAGTGGAAGGCGAGGTCCCAAGCTGCAAACCACGGGTACTCCCATTTATCAGGCATCGAAATAATGTCGGCGCAGTTTACGTGTGACCATCCACTGTTTCGCTTTTTCTTCCGATTTGCCGGAGGAGGAAGATGCCCGGGGTCTCCGTCGAGCCAGCGTCGAACGTTGTAGCGGAAATATTGTTTTGTCCACAGCATACCGCCGAATGCTTGCCGCTGAATCAGCTTTGCGTCGGCACTCGGAACGCAGTGCTGAAGGTCGTCATAGAATTCATCACATTCGCTTTTACGCGTCGAAAACAGTGCGTCAAAATTCGAGAACGCGTTTCTTGCCGCGCTGCTCGAGAGTCGAAGGCGAATCGTTTGAGTCTCGCCGGCTGAAAGTGTGAGTTGATAGCGAACCGCGGCTTTTGTTCCCTCGAGCTCGGGATTGACCGCGGACCGATCATTTTCAACAACATAGTTGTTGATGCCGTCTTTAAAATAGCCGGGGACCGGCGAAGTTTGAAAAAGTCGCTCAGAATTTGTTTCGTTTTCGCAGAATAGGACTTCCGCTTTCCCGTCGAACGACAAGAAATAGGCTCCAATCTTTTCTTGTTGCGCAGAAATTTTCCCGCCGTCCATCCTGAGAACCGGCTTTGTTCCATCGCCCCAACTCCATTTATTCCGAAACCAAAGCTGAGGCAGGACGTCGAGCTTTGCTGACTCGTTTGAACGGTTCGTGACGGTCAATTTAATGAGAATGTCCCGGGGGTCGCCTTTTGCGTATTCGATTAAGAGGTCGAAATACCTTCCATCATTGAGGACCCCGGTGTCGACGAGATCGTATTCTCGTTCCTTCTTTGAGCGCTCTCGATTATTTTTTCTCAGTTCGTCGTAAGGAAACTGCGCGATCGGATACTTATACAACATCCGCATGTAGGAGTGAGTGGGGGAACTATCCAGGTAGTAATAAATCTCCTTGACGTCCTCGCCATGATTGCCTTCGTGACCGGTAAGCCCGAACATTCTCTCTTTGAGAATTGAATCCTTGTGGTTCCAAAACGCCCACGCAAAGCAGAGGATCTGCGAATCATCGGAGATCCCCCCAATGCCGTCCTCCCCCCAACGGTATGCCCGGCGTACGGCCATCTCATACGGAAAATACCGCCAGGCGTCGCCATCACCACTATAGTCCTCCCGAACGGTTCCCCATTGGCGCTCAGAGAGATAGGGTCCCCAAAGCTTCCACTCCTTCTCTTTGAGCCTGACGTGCTCCGCAGTCTTATTCATTCTTAAAATTCCTCTACCAATCTTAATTGACCTAGATTGTACCTCGACATTCTCAAGCATGCTTCAAACAGTCGCATTGGGGGAAAGATTTGTTACAGTCTCATACAATTCGCTTTTCGCTGTAATGCCAGGGGGCCTCTTGCTACTAATACCTCGATTACCGTGAGGGAAGACTCCCTTTCGGAAAATACTGGAACAATTGGAGGATACTGTACATGAAGAAAAACGGAGCACAGAAAAGTGCTGCCACCTTGGCGCTCGCATCCTTGGTTGCGGGTACTTTCAGCATTGCAACTGATGAAGCAAAGGCAATCGATTCTCCCACTACCCAGGTTCTCGGGACTGGTGCGTCTCTGAGAACGAATTTGCTGCGGTCGAATCAATTTGCCGCACAACCTGCGAATAACCTTTATGCCGATAATAAGGCTGGTGAAGGAAAGTGCGGGGAAGGCAAATGCGGAGAAGGAAAGTGCGGCGAGAAGAAGGTCGCTGCAGATAAGGCCGGTGAAGGAAAGTGCGGAGAAGGTAAGTGCGGCGAGAAGAAGCAAGCCGCTGCTTCGGCATCCGCGACGGCAACCCCGGCCGCAGACAGCAAGTCCGGCGAAGGAACTTGCGGGGAGAAAAAGAAATGAAGTTTTCAGGTGTCGGTATCGGCTTTCGCCGCGACATCGCCGGAGTCCTCCTCGACCGAGAGAGGGGGGACTCCGGTCCCCGGTTTATCGAAGTCGCTCCGGAAAACTGGGTGAACGTCGGCGGACATTGGGGGAAAATTTTCCGCGAGGCGGCTGAGCGGTTTCCGCTTACCTGCCATGGGCTCTCCCTTTCGTTGGGGAGTCCGGAAGAGCTCGACTGGGATTTTCTGAAGGCTTTGAAGAAATTCTTCCGAGATTATCAGGTGCAGGTATATTCTGAGCACCTCAGCTACGCGAAATGCGACAACGCCCATCTCTACGATCTGTTACCGATTCCATTTCGATGGGATGCCGTCGAGCATGTATCCGAACGGATTCGCCAAGTGCAAGATTTCCTCGAGCGCCCGATTCTTATCGAGAACGTTTCTTACTACACTCCGGTGATGCCCGAGATGGATGAGGCAACTTTCATCTCTTCCATCGTGGAGAAGAGTGGATGTTATCTGCTTCTCGACGTGAACAATGTATTCGTGAATGCGTTCAACCATAAATATGATGCGCGGGAGTTTTTGAAGAGCCTCCCGCTTGATCGCGTAAGAGCCATCCACATGGCCGGTCATGAGCACCGGCATGAGGATCTGATTATCGACACGCACGGTGCTCCGATTGTCGATCCTGTGTATGAGCTGTTTGATTGGGCCATCCGCAAGTTGGAGCCGGTCCCGGTCTTGCTCGAACGAGACTTTAACTTCAATGACATCCCTCAGCTTTTCGGAGAGATAGAAAAGCTCCAGAAAATGGTGGATGAGGCCTGGAATGAAAGTGAAATCGCGCACGCTGCTTGAGCCGTCGACCTACTCGGCTATGCAGGAACTCTCTCGAGTCGCTCTCACGGGCGAAAATATTGTTCCCGAAGGGGCTCGGCCCGATCGCGTGCAGGTTTATCATGACCTCGTCTGGGGCGCTTTCGAAGACACACTTGAGAAGGGATATCCGCTTGCGTTTGCGCTTCTCGGCGCCCTTCCTTCGGCACACGCTGAATCAGCGTGGCTCGAGCTAATTAAAGCGTTCGTTGCTTCGGCGCCGAAGACGTCTCCGCTTCTCTGGCAGATGCCCGCTGAGCTTGTTGAGTTCAGCCACCGCGAACAATTTGCGGAACGATTCAACACTCCCTGGCTCGATGACCTTCTCCGATTTGAGTGGATGGAAATCGAAGTGCATATGATGCCCGATGGCGAGCTTCCCGATAAATTTCGCGCGTACGGTGAATCACCTGATGAGAGACTTTCCGGCAAGCTGGTCCTCAATCCGGATTTCCAGATTCTTGTTACCGAATATCCTGTGTTTCGTTCGCTCGAGCCGCACGTATTGAATACCCGCGGACGATATTTCGTACTCGGTTTTCGACATCGAGAGACGTGTAAGGTTCATTTTGTCGAGTTGACGCCCCAGCTTGTTGTCTGCGTCGAATGGCTCGCTGAAGAGCCTCGCACTTTGGATTCAGTCTTCGAGACGCTGTCTCAAGTCCAGCCTGAGCCAGTGGACGGTCTTTCGCTTTTAAGGTCTCTCTATAGTCTTGCGCGCGAGGGGATGATTCTCGGCTCGATCGAGAGCGGAACAGCCGCTCCTCGACTTCAAAAAACTTCGTAATAAAAATCTGTAATCTGCTACTCAGTCGAAAAGTCTTAAGGAGGGCCGATTATGAGGGCGTTGATAGATTTTTATATTCGAATCGCGAGCGGACTACGAAGCTTACCACCGCTTTTTTTTCGTTTGATCCTTGCGTACGGGTTTTATGGACCTGCGGTGACAAAATGGAAGGGTATCGAGTCCGTAGCGGAGTGGTTCGGATCAATGGGCATCCCCGCACCTCTCTTAAACGCCTACATGGCCGCCACCACGGAGATGGCCGGGGTGGTGCTTCTCACCCTGGGCCTTGCTACCAGGTTCATTTCTGTTCCACTCATGATCGTGATGCTTGTTGCAATCAAGACCGTGCATCTCGAGAATGGATATGAATGCGGCAAGAATGGATTTGAAATTCCATTCTATTATTTCTTCATGCTGTTTAGTCTCGTCGTCACCGGAGCTGGGGCATTCAGTCTGGATCATTTAATCGCACGAAAGCGAGCTTGATTCTTATGAAGAGAGTCGTGATTCTTGGTGCCGGTTTTGGTGGGGTTTATACGGCGCTCGAATTCGAGCGCCGGCTCGACCCAAAAGAAGAGATTGAGATTCTTCTCGTCAATGACGAGAATTTTCTCGAAAGCTCTCGCTAGAAACATCCTCGCGACGTTTGACGAAGCGCCATCGGAGAGCTTTCGTTTCAAAACCATCGGACAACTCGCCTCCTTGAGGAGAAGGAGAGGTGTGGCGCAGATATTTGGATTTCGATTCTCAGGTTTTATCGCCTGGTGGATGTGGCGAACGATCTATTTGATAAAGCTTCCTCGACTTGAAAAGCGATTCGGGTGGCGATTGATTGGACCCTCGACATCGTTTTTGCGCCGGACAACGTGCAGCTCCCGAAGTTCCGGAGCGGCAGGCAACGCATTAACGAAAGTACTGCTCTAGGATTTTCGGAAACCGCGATTCGCCCGGCTCAGAACGAATCACCTGCGATCACGCTCAACTAGTGCACCGACCGTTGAGTTCGCAATAAAATGGACTGAAGTAGTTTGCCTTTGTGGTGCCGGCAGCACTAGATGCCATTTCATAAACACCTCTAGACCCCCAGAACTCCAGACCTCCGTGTTAAAAAGAAAGCAGCTGCCTTCGTTAAAACACGGAGTTCCAGAGTTCGGGAGATATTTATGAAATGGCTTCTAGATAATACTGGCTCCGCTGCGCCGAGCGTGCTGCAATTAGTTCGCGGATAATACCGCGAACTAATTAGCGGCAGCACTGGGCCGCGGAGTTTTGTGAAGGCTTCGTGAACATTCCGCGAATTCCGGCGATTCGCTTGACGAGTGATCACTCCAACCAATACATGTCGACGACAAGATTGAGGTTCGTGTTGAATCTCCTTCGGTTGGACTTGGGCAGTACCGTTTCCGGAAGATAAAGAGAGACCAGGCTGGAGTTGTGTGAGAGTCGGTCGATGCGAAAACCCGTTTTTCATTTAGTTATCTGGCTTCTCTGCATCTTTGTTGCGACTCCATTCGCGCGCCAGATCTTGTATACCCTTCGCGGTGTGTTCGGCGAGAGTGGGATAATTTGGCTGATTTGCGGAGGCGCCTTCGTTTCTGCAATTACTCTTGTCTCTAAAAACGGCGGATTCAAATTTTCCAGAGCGGCCGTTCGTTCGGGTAGCTTGCTGTTCGCCGGATTTGTAATTGCCTCCTACGCCCTTCGACGAAGGCCGGAAGAAGTTGTTCACCTCGTGGAGTACGGGGTGTTGAGCTTCCTTGTGCTGAACGTTTTGAAGCGAGAGAGCGCGACGCTTCCACTGCATCTTTCCGCTCTTGCGCTTACCGCCTCTGTCGGTGTGCTCGAAGAGTTGTATCAATGGGCACTCCCCTCACGGGTGTTTGACTACCGGGATATCGCTGTGAATTTATTCGCTGCGACAGTTGTTCAATTGAGCTTGTGCTTCGGGGCTTGGCGTGATCTTCGAGCCAGGGTATTTGCATCGAAAGATCTTTCCGTTCTTGTCCAGTCAATTCTCTTGTTGGTCAGTTTAATTTTTTTGTGTCTTCTACTGACCCCGACCACAATTTCCCGGATTGTCACAGCATTCCCCACGTTCTCTTATTTGGAGGATGAAGCAGTGACGGACTTTGGTTTCGACGCTGTGACCGCGCACGGAATACGTTTCCGATCGCACTTCACAAGAGATGGACGTTCGTTGATTGACGAGGCGAGGGGGGATGAGGTCTCAGAGCGCATCGGTCGTGGATTCACCTCCAAAGGAGATGCCTCTTCTCTTCCGGCCGACACGAAGGATCCCTTCCTTCACGAGACGGTTATTCATCTCGTCCGACGGGACAGCTATCTTCAAAAGTTCAAAGACGACTCAACAAGGAAGGAGGCGGCCCGTATCGCCCTTGGCGAGGAGCGCATTTTGAGAGATTCTTACTCTCGTTCTACCCACCGACAGCGACTCTCGGACGCCGACATGGACAAGCTGAAGTCCGCTGCGGGAGAGAACTTTAGTTATACAAGTCCGGTAGCCAAGCATCTCTTTACCAAATTCAATCGGAGTATCTTGCAATTGTTCTTTTGCGGTATAATTATCTTCCTTTCAGTGTTTTCTCTCTTGTTGAGGAATCGAAGGAATGACTCTGCTTCGAAGACTTCTCTGGCCGGTTGATCGACGTTCCTCGAGAGATATTCTCTCGCTTGGAACTGCCATTCTCGGATTTATCGTCGGAGGTGGTATTCTCGGCTGTGGACCGAGTCAGAATGCATCCCGCCTCTATACTCCGATGGAGGGGACATTCGAGGCTCCGCTCTTCCAGAAATCAAGGAGAGACGTTTTTCCGGATGATCTCCGACAGAGGCCCAAAGATTACGCTGGACAGCCCCTTGCGCTCACCGGCGTCGTGCAGGGTTCTCATATAGAGGGTTCGACGATCGTCACCGACTATGAGCATCATTACTGGGACTGGGTCGAGGATTACGGCGGACAAGCAGAGCGTGTCTTCTTGTCATCTCGTGGAGAGGGCCGCTTTCGCTGCCGTCAGGATCTAAACGCCTTTCTTCAAGGGAGTAACGTCCCGCTTCCCAAAAAAGGATTTTTGGCGATTGTCTACGGAGAGCTGAAGTCGACGGCAAAAGACCAAACGGTCGTGCTGAGTTGTGCGCCGATCATCAAAACACTTCCACCCGGACTTTTTGCGGTTAACATTTGGGATTACGGCCGGAGCTATCTGTTGAACGGAGACAAGAGTGATTTCCGCGATCTTCGAATTCCTACACGCGCCGGACAGGTGGGTTCTGATGCTCCTTAGGCTCTTCGAGACACGGCGATTACCGGTTATCGCCGGCATTTTTCTAATTTTTCTCGTGTTGCTCGGGTGCAGTTCGAAGAAGGTACCCACGCCAGCCTGGAAAGCATCCGGGAAGTATGAATCATACGCGAAGAGCGTGCAGCCAATCTTCAATCGCCGTTGCGTCGTCTGCCACAGTTGTAACGACGCACCCTGTCAGCTGGATAGCAGTGTATATGAAGGTATCGATCGAGGTGCGACCGACGAAGAGGTGTACGCCGATCGCCTTTTCAGCATGGAGCCGAGCCGGCTCTTAATCGACGAATCCACGACCAAGGGTTGGCGGGAGCGCGGGTTTTTTCCTGTCGTCAAACACCATCCGGAAGGCGATCCCAGAAATCTCGACAATTCCATTCTTTACTTATTAATCAATTTTCGCCGCCGAAACCCGCTCCCCCAGATGCAGTTCGACGGTTTCTCCAGCAGAAATTGTCCCAATCTCGTCGCCACTGTTCCGAGGATACGTTCTGAGATTGCGGACATACTGTCGATACAGGAGCACGCCGATCTGGGAATGCCTTACGGATTTCCTGCCTTAAATGACGACGAGTTCAACGCGATTCGAGATTGGCTGGCGAAGGGGGCGCCAGCGCCCGAGAAGAAAAACACCGTACCTGCTGCCGAAGCCGCCGCGGTAAAGGAGTGGGAGGATTTTTTTAATGGAAAGGAAGCGCGGCAGAAGCTCGTCTCGAGATATCTCTACGAACATCTTTTCTATGCGCATGTTTTCTTTCCTGAACATCAAACAGCCGGGAAGCTGGTTTTCTATCGGGTCGTTCGATCGAGAACCGGTGGAGATCGGCCGATCGAGGAGATAGCGACACGACTTTCGTATGCGTCACCAGAGGGAGAGTTCTTCTACCGCCTCAGACCGATTGAATCGACGATCGTTCACAAAACCCACTTGAGCTTTCCGCTGAGCGGGAATGTGCTCGCACGTTGGAAATGGATGTTTCTCGGTGACGGGTGGACGATCCAAGAGAGCGAACTTCCCGAGTATGGGACAATCGACGCGGCGAATCCATTCGTCACATTCCGCAAAATTCCTGTCCGGGCCAGATACCAATTCATGCTGGATAATGCGGAATACTTTATCGCGAGCTTCATGAAGGGTCCGGTCTGTCGAGGTCAACTTGCGCTGAACGTTATTAACGATCATTTTTTCCTTTTCTTTCTGGATCCAGACTCCGACCAGTCCGTGGTGAACGCTGAATTTCTGAAGAAAACGGCTGACCTTTTGGTGACCCCATTTCGCGCGGAAGATTTATTCTCGAGCTCGAAGAGCAGCATGTTGTGGTCGATTCTGGAACTCCCAATGCGGGCGATCGAGCAACTCCGTCTGAGTTTTCATCCTTACTTCAAAGGCCGGCAGCTGGAGTATCTCAAATGGAGAGATCGGTTCTATGCGAAGGCCAAACCCGGTGGGTATGCGCTGAACGATATCTGGGATGGCGACGGCTCCGATACGAACGCGGTGCTGACGGTGTTCCGACATCACGATAGTGCCAGCGTCATGCGAGGCGCCTGGGGCGGAATACCCAAAACCTCGATGGTTCTCGATTATCCAATCTTCGAGAGGATGTACTACAATCTCGTCGTGAGCTTCGACATCTACGGCGATATCAAGAGTCAGCTTGCGACTCGTCTATTCATGGACGATCTTCGGATTGAAGGCGAGGATCAGTTCTTGAGTTTTCTCCCGCGCGCCTCTCGACTTCCCATTCGAGATTTTTGGTATCGGCAGGCCGAGAGTGAGATGGCAAACGGCGACTATCCGCTTTACGGCGCGAATGTCGGAACGCCGCGAGAGACGTTAGTTCCATTTCGCACCGACCGTCCGAAGGATGAATTCATCAATCGCGTTCTAGAGGAAAGGATACCCCAGCATCTCGGCGGGCGTTGGGACTACTTCAATCAGTCCGGGTTTCCGGCTTTGCAAGTCGTCGCGCCCGTCAAGGAAACGAAATTGGAATCACTCCTCGCAACGATTGGAGGGAAGCGCGGGGCGTTCCTTTCGTTATTGCCCGAGCTCTCGCTCGTTAGATTTCAGGGGGAGGCGATCGATGGCCGGCAGGATTCGGTCTTCACGTTCATTAGGAATCGAGCTCATTATAACGTGAAATTCTTATTCGATGAGGAGTCGCGATACGTCCCGAAGGAGAATACTTTGAGTATTATCAAGGAGTTTCACGGGAGCTATCCGAATTTTTTCTTTAACGTCCCGGAGGGTAAAGCAGCACAGTTTGTCGAGTCTCTTACACAACTAAAGGAAGGAGACGAAAGCTTCCGTCGCTTTATCGACACCTACGGAGCGCGGCGAAGCGACCCGGATTTTTGGAAGCTGTCGGATTTTTTTGCCGAGCGCTTCTCGGAGGTCTCCCCAAGCGAATCCGGTGTTCTCGACCTCAACCGTTATGAGAATTACTAACCCCACACTTGTTCGTCTCGCTTACTTCGTCATTCTCATCCCCGCGTTCCTAAGCATCTATGCGCTCTATGCCAAGGGCTTTTGGATCTCCTACGCAAGTATTCCGACCGCGCAAGCTTTGTCCGAAGTGTGGGACGGAACGTTGCTTGCGATTCGTTGGGCAAGCCACGGCGGCGTCTCCGCGGTGGAGATAAAGTCGCTGACCTACGCGGATAGCTTGTTCGTCGTGTGGCCGGTTTGTTTCATTTTTCTATTTGCTGTCTTTTTTTCGGCTCCGACTTGGCGCTCGACCGCTGGTTTCCTGCGGCAGGGCCGGTATCGAGAGGGATTCTGTGCCAGTCTCATCTTTTTGGGTGTGTGGTATTTTGCGGCGTCGGAGATTTCAAAGAACGATTATGACCGATTCTTCATCGCGAGCTGTTGTTGGTTTCCCGCGTTTTTCTTGGTGTATCTTTTCACGAGAGGAACCGATGGCAATCTTTTCGCGAAAATTTTCGAGTTTGCTTTCTCGGCCACGGTGCGGAGTGCGGTGCTCTCAGTTGCTTTTCTCCTCCTCTTGGGACTTCTGGTTACGGCCTTCGGTTATGTGACTTCAGCTCCTGTTTTGACGCTGTTTGATCGAACCGGAGAGGCGCAGGTAGCACTCGCGTTCCGAGGCCCCGGTCCGCAGATTGCGCGATTCTTGCGAGAGTGCGCAGAGTTTCTGCCGTCGCTCTGGTGGGTGGCGACCGTTGACGGCTTCATTATCTTCCAGTTCCTCATTGTCCCCAGTCTTGCTTACGGACTGACCTATCGAAAGTTTCACGACGACTAGAAAGAACGACCCGAGCCTTTCGCGAAGTGTTGAAGCGAAGAAGGAGTGGTGTTCGCTCCGTGGCGTGCGGCGGCTCGCAACGCCATCTCCGATTCGTGACTTCAAGACTCCCATCAACCGCGAACTTCAGAATCAAACGACTCCAACAAAAGAAGAATCAGGTGGGGGGAGTTTTCCATCTGGAGCTCTCTTAAGGTCGAGCCTCCCTCTCGACCCTGAGAAGAGAGTTCACTGTGGAAAACTTCGGTGGCGGGGAAATAAGAAAAGTTCAAAAAGAAAAACAATGGCCCGGCGTCGCTCGCAAGGTATTTCAGGCGGGGAAGGAGTGGTAGGTGTTCGTCGTGTGGCAGCTTGGATGCGTGCGTCGATAGACGAAAACTGGCACCGGTAAAGAGCTCAAATTTTCTCTAAGAGAAAAGGCAAAAGCAGCTGGCGAACGCTGCTTTTGTACCTTTCTCGGTGAGAGGAGGGGGGTTCGAGGTGCCGCTCACGCGAAGTTGAGCGGTTCGAGGAAGTTGTTGTCGCTGCTCACTTTCGGCATTAGCGACACTCCGACCGGACAGTTCGAGTACGGGTCATCGGGCGACAGGTCGATTGCGGCGAAGAAGACTCTCCACGCCGTTTCGTCGAGCCGCCAGAAGATGATGTCGATGTCGCCGTCGGTGGAGCCGACTGCTCGCACGATCGGGCCATTCAGCGGGCGGGCGACGACGCGGATGCCACGACGGTTCAACAACTGCTTCTTGCCGAGACGGCGGTAGTCCACCGTTGTGAGATGAATGTCGTCCAAGCCCTCGAAGGTCCGCTCGATGAGCGGCTTCTCCCGCCGCCACCAGCGCGGTTCTTGGTACCACCGCTTCGGCAGGTCGCGGTACGCGAGGTAGCGGTAGACATCGGTTCCGAGCCGTTGCAGCTCCAGCGCTTGGGCCGGATTGCCGAGCGCCGTGAAGGCGCGCTCAGCGCGCAGGCGTTTTGTTTCGTTCGCATACGGAAACTGCAACATCACTGCCGAGCCGCCACCAAAGACGAGCTTCGCCATCGCGGGGATCCCCCTGGGTTTGAGTTTGAGTGTAACCTTGGATTCAGCGTTCGCGCTGCTTTACCGGATTTTTTACGGAAGGGCGTTTACGATCCGGGGGAGCAGCGAGATTTCATATTGAGGTGAGAAATGTATGAACGAACAACGACGAGTGATTATAACCGATTCTGCGCCTTTTGTCTTTCGGCGCGAAATTGCTCGATGTCCCAACCCATCCCGCCTCAATGCCAAGGGTCGGAATCATGCCAACTTCCGAATTGCTTCAGATTTTTCCTGTCCGGCCGTTCTTCTGGTGTTTTCCTGCCTTGCTGTGCCTGCGAAAAGGTCGAGTTTTGGTCACCGGATCCTGTAATGCCGGACTTCTGTAATGCCGGACATCTGTAATAGAGTGCCTCGACATTCGACTGATGAACAAAAGGTCAGAGGGAGAAACATATGATCGCAGCATACAACCACCATCCGTTGGCAAAACAAGTCGCCGTCGTCACCGGTGCCAGCTCTGGGATTGGAGAAGGCGTGGCGAGAAGTCTTGCCGCTGCAGGGGCTGCGGTCGTCGTGAACTATTCGAGTAAAGCAGATGCTGCTGAGAAAATTGTCGGCGAAATTCGGGAGGCCGGGGGAAAGGCGATAGCCATACGGGCGAACGTCAGCGAAGAAGCCGACGTTCAAGCAATGTTTAGGCAGGCGATCGAAACGTTCGGCACGGTCGATATTTTGGTGAATAACGCCGGCCTGCAGAAGGACGCGAAGTTCACCGAGATGACGGTCGAGGACTGGAAAACGGTCATCGACGTCAATCTCACCGGGCAATTTTTGTGCGCGAGAGAGGCGATTAAGGAATTTCTCCGTCGAGGCGTTCGGTCGGAAGTCTCTTCCGCCGCCGGAAAGATTATCTGTATGAGCTCCGTTCACGAGGTCATTCCATGGGCCGGGCACGCGAACTATGCCGCCTCTAAGGGTGGAGTGATGATGCTCATGAAGTCGATTGCCCAAGAATTTGCGGGGAGAAAGATCCGTATCAATAGTATTGGTCCTGGCGCCATCAAGACTCCCATTAATCGTGGAGCCTGGGAGACACCGGAAGCAGAGCGGGCGTTACGAAAGTTGATTCCCTCGGATCGAGTTGGAGTGCCTGATGACATCGGCCGTGCAGCAGTCTGGCTGGCCTCCGACGATTCCGACTATGTGCAAGGGGTCACATTGTTTGTCGACGGAGGAATGACCCTCTATCCTGAATTCGCATCAGGCGGGTGACTATGAAATCTGGTTTCTCAATTAAGCTCTTCGGTGTTGCGTCGATGCTTGTCATTTCGGCGGTTGTGCTGTCCTCCGGATTAATCGCCGCTCCTGCCGCTAAGGAAACCCCAGTGAAATTTCGTTTTTTGCCGATTGGAGACTCGTACACCATAGGCGAGGGAGTTCGAGTATCGGAGCGCTGGCCGAATCAACTCGTTGAGTCGGTCTCCGCTTCCGGTATCGAAATTGAACTCATCGGAAATCCGGCGCGTTCCGGATGGACCACAATCGAGGCCGAGGCCGGAGAGTTGCCGATCGCGATCAAAGAAAGGCCCGACCTGATCACGCTCCTCATCGGCACGAACGATTGGGTGCACGAAATGCCGAAGCAGGAGTTTCAGACCCGTGTTTCAAAGCTGTTGGATGGCCTCCAGTCCGCGCTTTCTCCGACTGGAGCATCGGCCCGTGCGCTGATCGTTATTGGAATTCCTGACTTCTCGACAACTCCGCGAGGGAGCAACTTCTCTGGAGGCCGAGATATAGGCGCCGGGCTCAAGGAATTCAATCAGGTGCTCGAGGCGGAAGCGAGCAAGCGAAATCTTCCTTTCGTTGATCTATTTCCTCTCTCGTCAGGCCTGAATAAAACAGGAGAAATGGTGTCGGAAGACGGCATTCATCCCTCGGGGAAGCAGTATACGGAATGGACGAAGCTGATTGTGCCGCGCGTAAACGAAGCGCTGCAGCGCGTCTCGAAGTAATAAACGCTTAGGATTTTGCAGCGTCTCGTTTCCGCTCGATGGCGCGAATGACGAGACCCAGGTTTTCGGGATTATTAAGGAACTCTATGAACCCGTTTACTTTTTCCGCTCCTAGAAACGGACTGACGAACGGCTGCGCAAAAAGTGCGGAAGTATGGAAAAATGTTCCGAGCGGGCGATGTAATTCCAGAAATAGCAGCGCCGGGACCGTGAGCTTTATCTCAACAATCTTCTCTGCAACCCGGTCCGCAAAATCTTCGGCTGACTGTTCTCCCGGTTCGGCTGGAAAATCCTCAATGATTGTCGTATTGAAATTTTTCACGGAGCGATATTCCTTACCGACTGGCGCTACCCTTTAAAGATCACAGTCTTTTAAATCGTCGGGTTCGACGCTGAAAACGCGAGGCTACCAGGGAGTATAACCTGAAACTACAAACTGCGACTACACAGGCGGCGTGCGAGGGCGGCTGTTGATGAATAAAAATAGCCGTTGTCTGATCACGGGTGCAAGCGGATTCATTGGGAGGCTGTTATGCGGCGCCTTCAGCCGGAAAGGGTGGGAGGTTGTTGCGGTCCGGCACAACACTGCCCTTCCGGAATCCCTCCGGAAGAAAATCGTCCAAGAAGAGATCGTCGATTTGGGCGATGCCGAGAGCACGTTCAAACTTGTTGAGAGATCCAAAGCCGATCTCGTCATTCATGCAGCAGCGCTCTCGAGTCCTGCACGTTGCGAACAGGAGCCGGACCTCTGTTTCAAGTCTAATATCCTCGGCACTCAAAATATCCTCCGTGCGTGCGAGCTTACTTCGCCAAGGGATTTTTACTTCCTCTCAAGTGACATGGTGTTTGACGGAGCTTCGGCGCCGCTGGAGGGATTTAGTGAATCACATCGTGTTCAACCCATCTCTGTCTACAGCCGAGCGAAGTTTGAAGCGGAATGTGTCGTGCTCGGGAGCACGCTCCGCCGGTCCGTACTTCGACTTTCGCTCTCGTATGGTCCGGGCGAGGGAAATACGTTGTCGTGGATGGTCGAGACGCTTCGTTCTGGCGAAAAGCTGAAGCTTTTCAGAGACGAGATTCGAACTCCGTTTTTTGCAGGTGACCTTCCCCGCATTATCTCTGAGCTCAGCTCGGTCGAAGCTCTGCCCGCGATAATTCACGTTGGCGGGCCCGAACGAATCAGCCGTTTTGAGTTCGGAAGCCTCGCCGCCCGCACGCTTGGTCTGTCCGAAGAGAAAATCGTCTCCTGTCTTCGTGAAGAATCGCCTTCTCCTTTTCGCAGACCTGAAGATTTGAGTCTTCAAACTGACCTCCTCCGCAGTTTTCTCAGCGAGCCGCTTTCGAATGTGCAGACTGGAATTCTTCGTAGTTTTGAAGAAGATTCTTGGTGGTGAAGAGGAAACTTCGGTGCTAACATTAAGCTACTTAAAGTAGCGCTGAGACACGGCGCAATTCGGCGTGCCGGATCGGCGGCGCCCGATGAATTCAGGGTGAGTGCGGGGCGGGCTCGCAAGAGGTAATGAGCTATGATTTTTCAATTGGGGAAGGGTAAGAACGGGAACTCCGCTGACGAACGCGGGGCAGACACGGGTGGTGATCCGGCATTCGTTCAATCGGGATCGGGCTTTGCTCTGGGAACCGGAACGCCGAATTCGGGGAGCGGCGGAACTTCGGGAGCTGCAACCGGGAGCGGGGGAGCCTCGGCCGCTGAAACGGTTCGCCGCTGGAGAGAGGCGGCAGCTGTCGCTCGAGCAGCGGCCTCCGAAATGGTCGACCCAGCCGGAGTCGCGATGGCGGGCGGCGAAATCTCAGTTGGAGACCAGGGACAGCATTCCGTCGAGTGGCCTGATCCGCGAGCGGCAATCACTCTTAACCGTCCGATATCTCAAGGCGTTGATCCGGTAGGACACGAAATGGGCCCCGCTGCAATGAACCCTGTGGCGACCTCCCCGGTTACAACCGGTGCAATTCCGGCCGCTCCTGCTCCCTCAAAGGCCGAAGGGTTGGTGAGCCGGACATTTCCGTTTTTCAGATCCTCTTCGGCTTCGCCCTCTGCTCCTTCGCAGGGTTCGGCTCATCAGAGCCCGCAAAGTGCTCTTGGATCTCAAGGTGCTTCCGGATCGATAGTTCAACAAAACTCACAGCAGGTACAGAATCCGATGTCTCAACAAACAATGAATCCCGTGGGTGCTGCCGGGTCTCTTGCAGGACCATTTGCCGGAGCTCCCGGCGATATAAAGGGTGCAGGATGGAAAGCGGAGCGGCAGCAAGGCGCTCCGGGCGATCTCACGTCGGCGCTCAAAGGTCGAAGCACTCAGCTCCCTCCTGAGGAGGAGATCCGTGTCCGCTTCGGGACGAACATCAAATCAGCTCTTGGGCCAGGAACGATCATCGAAGGGAAATTCCGCTTTGACTCTCCGGTGAGCATTGAAGGAACGCTCATCGGCGAAGTGTTCTCAAATAGTGTTCTCATCGTCGGAGCACAGGCCAACGTGACCGCTAAGATCACCGTAGGAAGCCTCATCGTGCTTGGGAAAGTTCATGGTGATGTTGAGTGTGAAGAGCTTCTCGAGATTAAATCGACGGGTTATCTCGAAGGCGACATTCGCAGCAAGCGGATTGCGATAGACGACGGCGGGTATTTCCGAGGTCTTTGCACTCCGGCCCAACGAACGGAGACCCTGGAAGAGGACGAGGGGTAAACCTCAGTGGGCAGCGGGCTCGCCCTGCGTGAGAGTCCGCTGTCTGAAACGTCCGCGGTCTGAAAGAAGGACCGTCTCCCGAAACGAAAAAAGGCACTCTCTTTCGAGAATGCCTTTTTTCGTTTAATGCCCCTGTTTGTGAGCTTCCGTCTGGCGACAGCGCTCCAGAAAGGGCACCGAACTTATTCGGAGGTCGAAGACTCAGTGTCTGTCGCTTCCCCGAGGATCGCGGTCTCAAGCTGCTTGTATTTCGCTTGTTGAATCTTTGCCGCCTTACCGCGGAGGTCGCGAAGGTAATAAAGCCGTGCGCGACGGACGTGTCCGCGCTGCTTCACTTCGATCTTGCTGACGCGCGGTGAGTGGATTGGATAGATCCGCTCTACGCCCACGTTGTACGAAACCTTTCTTACGGTAATCGTCTCGTTCACTCCGCCGCCGTTCCGGCGAATGACAACGCCTTCAAAAATCTGAGTACGCTCTTTTCCACCTTCTTGAATCACTTGGTGGACCCGAACAGTGTCCCCTGCACGAAACTCAGGGAAGTTGTTCTTAACTTGTTCTTGGGAAATTTTTTCTAAGATGTTCATGACTTTCTTCAATAAGCGCCGATACTTGTGGCGCCGGATAAATACTTTTGAGCCGGAGATGAGTAATAGAAGGTGCTCAGAAAGTCAACTGCTAAGCCCCGGAAATCGCGTGTATACGGCATATTACAGTGCTCCACCAGGGCCTTTGGGCGATGGCCTTCGCTCCGGACGGGCGGGAAGTCCCGGCAAATTCTCGTGCTCTTGGACTGGTCAGAAGGTAAAACAATCAACATTTGGTCGTTTATCTCTTCTCCGCAGCGGTCGCGGGACCAAGCGGTAAGAGCGGCCGGAATTTTTGCAGGAACGCTATTAAATTAATGGGGGATTAGTGCCTGTCGTTCACATTCTCGCAATCGGAAACGAGCTGCTCAACGGTTCTATTCAAGACACCAACTCGGCCTACCTTTGCCGGGCGCTGAACGACCTTGGATTTGCTCCGGCGAAGGTGGTTCTCCTTCGCGATATCGACGGTGACATCGCCGCAGAAATCAGCCGCGCCGCCACAACTGCTGACCTCATTATCACGACCGGCGGCCTCGGTCCGACCAGCGATGACAGGACGCGTTACGTGCTTGCAGAGGTTCTCGGCGTTCCGCTTGTTGAAGATGCGGGAGCGAGAAAGAAGCTGGAGGCCATCTTCGCATCACGAAAGCGTGTGATGAGTGAAACAAATCTAAGGCAGGTTCAGTTTCCGGATGGCTCTGAAATTATTGAGAACCGCGAAGGGACCGCCGATGCATTTCTCTGTCGGATAAAAAGCGGGGACAGGTCGGTTCCTATCATTTCGTTACCTGGTATTCCGCGCGAACTAAAATCGCTCACCACGGAAAAACTCATTCCCTGGTTCGTAAAATCCTTTCCTGGATTGCGGATCGTGCCGAAGAGGTTTCTCCGATGTTTTGGACGATCGGAGTCCTACTTGGGGAAGAAGATCGAAGAGCTTCAGTTTTCAAATCTCATTGAGGTCGCCTATCGTCCGATGTTTCCGGAGATTCTGTTATCCTTTTCGCATTTGGGAGAAGAGAATGAGGTGAGGGCCTACGGAGAGCTTGATTTCGTGGTCGAGGCGGTATCGGCATCGGTCGGACGGGAATTCGCGTTCTCTCAGGAAGCCGACGGCACCATGGCACGGAGCGTTGCCGGGCTGCTCCTCAATGAGAAGTTGTCCATTACGGCTGCGGAATCGTGCAGCGGAGGAATTATCGCGGACAGCCTCGTTGCTATCCCCGGAATCTCTCAATCGTTCATGGGATCATTCGTCGTCTACAGCAACGAGATGAAACAAGGTGTGCTCGGGGTAAAGCCAGAGACGATCCAAAATTTCGGGGCTGTGAGCGGCGAAACGGCAATTGAGATGGCTCGCGGCGCGCGAGAGCGCACCTTGGCGGACATTGCGGTCTCGGTGACCGGGATAGCCGGCCCCGATGGCGGAACACCAGCAAAACCGGTTGGAACGTTTTGGATGGGGCTTTCAACGAAAGACGGAGAGGAGGCGATTCCTCAGTTCTACAATCTCGAAAGAAATCTCTTCCGTGTTTTTACGGCGACAGCGGCGCTGGACCTCGTTCGAAGAAAGATCCTTGGCCTGGACCTTCATTGGCAGCGCCTCTGAGAGATGTGAGAGATGTGACTGTGAGAGATGTACGGAGAAAATTTATTTCTTGGCGCCGAACCATGACCCGCGAATCTCCAAGATGCGATCATAGGTCTCTTTCGCTTCGATAAAGAAGGTCGTTCGATCTTTCTCCGTGGTCGACTCGTCTTTACCCGCGCTGTCCGGATGAAAGTTCTTTACTTTGTCGCGGTAAGCTTTCTTGATATCCGACTCAGTGGCTGTGTCATCAAGCCCGAAGAAAGTGAGCAGTCTGCTGTACTCATCCTCTCCGCGGAGGGGATTGACGTAGTTTCTCGGCTTTTTTCCACCAAACGTGCTTCCCGTTTTTTCGTCTTTTTTCCTCGGTGCGGATTGAGCAGCTCGAGCACGCTCCTTCATCGTTGACATCGCCGCTGACTTTTCACGTTGAAAGTCTTCCTCTTCCGCCATCACCGCGTACTCTTCACGCTTCATTTTCACGAAGATTAGAACGCCCGCTGCGGAACCGCCGGCGAAAAGCAGAATGATGATGACGACAAGAATCGGAAGAAAGACTCCATAATATCCGGAGAAAATGAGGCGAAGTTTTTTCCCCATTCCCAGAAGTCCGGCCTGGCGAAGCTCCTCGACACGAGGAACAGCAAAATGAACGAGGTCCGGAGTCGAAGCGTGGGTAGCGGCGAACATCCGGAGATCGACGTTGCTTGAGTTCGGATCAGGACGAAGGTCCATCAGCATTCGGTAAGAGTCGAGCAGATTCTCAGCCGACTTGCGCTCAATCATTCCTCGAATCAGAGTATCGTAGGCAACTGCAACAACCTGCTTCTCGGCATCGTTCGTTCCGAGTGCCGACTTCGCAAGCTGTTGAACGGCGGTATTCGCAAGAATCGGCTCTGCCTCCGGGGTGATTTTTTCACAGACTTTTTTAAGGAGTACGAGTGCCAGCTGATTAGTTTTCGTACTTTTTCCGCAAGCCGGGAGCTGGCTGAGTAGCTCGAGAGACTTTTCCGGAGACAGATTCCCTTTCGATGCTTGCTCAATGATCTGCAGGCTTTTTACACGCGGCTCGACAAATTTTTTCAGTGGCGCGGCAACCTTACTGAAATGTGCTTGGAGGGCCGGCATATCACCCGCTTCAAGGAACGAGTCGGCTAGTTCGGCAGCTACAAATTGTGATTCGGCATCACCGGCAGCTAATTTGAGGAGCGGAAGCAGCTCTCTGAGTTTTGCGAGCGAGGAAGCTTTCTTCTCGAGGAGGTTCGTCTCAACCGCCTTCGTGATAACCGGCTTGAACGGCTCTTCAATTCCGGGAAGCTGCTCTGAGAGCTCCGCTGCAGAGAGCGGGAGAGGATATCCCTTCACCGCGTTTTCAACAAACGCGTGAGCGATCTCATCGAGAGAAGCGCTCCCTGCTTTCGCGTTCTCGACCAGCAATGTGAGCGCGTTTACGGCGTTCTGTGCTGCCGCGTCACCCGGCAGAGTCTGAGTCTCCTGCGCGGATGCTTGTGTGGCGCCGAGTCCGGGCAGCAGATCGCCCGGAGTACAAAACTGTAGGGCGGAGAAAAAGAAAAGAAGAGGGCAGAATAAAAAGAGAGAACGATACGAGCCAAAACGGCAGATGCTATTCGGATTTCTTACTGACAATTCCATAGACTGGGACGGATAGCTCACTTTCTCCTTCCTGTTCACTGTCCGTTTTGATGCTGAGATTCGCTCGGAATACTCCGACAACTTCCGCCCGGACGACGACTCTGATGGTGGTTTCGCCATCGTCGCTAAACCCTACCACGTCGGCAACAAGTCCCGACAGATCAGAAGAAACCGACCGAACTTTGGTTGCTCGGCCGTTTTGACTCTTCACTCGAATGAGCTGACTTACCGAGCTCTCGAGCGGACCATCGAGAAGTCCGAAAGACACTACTGGCGGCTCGACCCGGATGTCGCCATTTACCTTGGCAAAAACGGGAATATTGATCACGGGATTGTTTTTGCTCGTGGTCTTTACAACGACGCGATCACGGAATACGCCGATGGGAATGTTTTCCTTGAGCGTCAAGACAATCTTCTTCCGGGAATGCTCGCCGCTCTCCGGCGTTACCGATAACTGAAGGAATTCGGAACGGGTTGTAACGTCGCCAATTTTGATCTCAGTGCCGCTCGCGGCTGCGTTTTTAGAGGCTGAAACCGTGACTTCAAGCGACGGTTTATCTCCCCGGCGGATCTCTCCGAAGTGGAGCCGTTGACGGCTGACATCGATGTCAGGCTCAACCGTCCCCTGGAGCGTGAAAAGTGCGGAGGACTGCTTGGGATCATTCGTATAGATGCGAACCGTTTTTACCTTTGCTCCTTGGAACCCGTTCGTGTCGAACGTCACCCGGAGCTCGGTCTTTTGCTTGGGCTGGATGGTGTCGCTGTCCAGGACGGCTGCCGTGCAGCCGCAAGCTGTATGGATATGCTCGATCTTCAAAGGAGCTTCGCCACTGTTCTGAATCGAAAACGAATGTTGCACCGGAGTGCCTTGCAGCACCGTGCCGAAGTCGTGCGTCGACGAGCCGATGATCATCTTGGGAACCGACACAGGACCTGAATCAACAGCCGGTTCGCCGGTGCCATACGCGGGGCCAGGGGAGATCGCGGTGGATATCGCCGCAAACGCCGGGAGAATCAGCAGAGAAAAAATTAACGAACGAAGGGTCTTCATCAGATACGTTCTGTTGCTGTTGGTTTATCTCAAGACGTCAGCGAAGCGGACCTGGCATCATCACCGAGGCCGGCCATTGATGACTGGTCGGAATTATGCCCCAGCACTATGCCGCAGCCGAGACGCCCTTACCAGAGCCGGGGCCGGAAGCAACTCTGCTTCCGTCGGATCCGTTTCGTCCGCCCGTGCCGTTACTGAAACTTCCACCGGACTTGTCCGTTTCTCCGGAATTACCCGACGGCTCAGTGGGTGCAGGAGCGGGTGTAGCCAAGATTTCATCAAGAAGACGTGTGTGAACTCGGCCGGCCGCGAACTCTGGATGGCTCAGGATTCTGCGGTGGAGGTCCATGTTCGTCTTGATACCGCCGATAATACACTCGTCGAGCGCTACCAGCAGCTTACGAATGGCTTCGTCGCGGGTTTGGCCACGGGCGATGATCTTCGCGATCAGCGAATCGTAATAAGGCGGTACCTTATATCTGTCGTAGATGGCCGAATCGATCCGAATGCCGAATCCACCTGGTGGGTGATACCCGATAATCTCGCCCGGCGACGGAGCGAAAGTAACAGGATCTTCGGCATTGATTCGAGCTTCGATTGCGTGCCCGGAATAGGTGACCGACTCTTGGTTGAGTGAAAGCTCGCGCCCGGCTGCAAGCCAAATCTGCTCTTTCACGACGTCGGTGGTCGTCACCATCTCGGTTACCGGGTGCTCCACCTGCAGCCGAGTATTCATCTCAATGAAGTAGAAACTGTCCTTCTCCGAGTCGAACAGGAACTCCATGGTTCCAACGCTGGAGTAGTTAATGGACCGAGCGAGACGAACGGCCGCTTCATGGATTTTCGCCCGCACCTCGGGTTTCATGTTCGGTGCAGGACTTTCTTCGACAAGCTTTTGATAACGTCGCTGAATTGAGCAGTCACGTTCACCAAGATGAATTACGTTATGGAAGCGATCTCCCATAATCTGCACTTCAACGTGACGAGCCTTAGCGATATATTTTTCCACATAGACGTTGGGATCGCTAAATGCTGCTTCGACTTCGCGTTTTGCTTGCTCGAAGAGACGCACGAAGTCTGCCGGGTCGTGGACAATTTTCATCCCGCGGCCGCCACCGCCGGCGGTGGCTTTGATGAGAACCGGAAAGCCGATTGCTTCAGCTTCTTTGAGGGCCATTTCAGCGTCGGTTCCGGCAGCATCACTTCCCGGAACGGTCGGAACATCGTTTTTGATCGCTGAGCGGCGGGCTCGGGCTTTGTCGCCCATCAGCATCATGTTTCGGACCGAAGGCCCGATGAACATGATTCCGCACTGCGCGCAGATTTCCGCAAAGGATGAATTCTCACTCAGAAACCCGTAGCCGGGGTGAATGGCATCAGCACCGGTTGCGGCAGCGGCGGAGATAATTGCCGTGATGTTCAAATAGGATTCCGCAGACGGTGGTGGTCCGATGCACACGCTTTCGTGAGCGAGCTTGACGTGAAGGGCGTTTGCATCGGCGGTGGAATGGACGGCGACGGTTCGGATCCCCAATTCATGACAAGCGCGGATGATACGAACGGCAACTTCACCGCGGTTTGCAATGAGAACTTTTCGAAATGGGGGTTTATCCAGCATCATGAAGCTCAACGCCTCTTTTTGTTTAGCGTTTGGAGAACGTCGAAACTGTGCATTATGCAGGTTCGATCCGGAAAAGGACTTCGCCGTATTCGACCATTTGCGTGTCGTCTAAGCAGACCTCGACGATCTTTCCACTGATCTCACACTCAATTTCGTTCATGAGCTTCATGGCCTCGACGATGCACAACACATCGCCCTTCTTCACCATGTCACCGACTTCAACGTAGGGCTCTGCGTCAACAGCGGGGCGACGGTAGAAGGTGCCGACCATTGGAGAAGTGACCTCCCGATAGGCTTTGTTTGGAACGACCACCGGAGCGGACGGCGCGGCGCTCGCAAGCACGTTATCGACCGTGTGCGACTGCGGAGCGGAGTTGTAGGCCAGACCTCCGTTGCTAAAATGCGCGGTCTCTCCGGATTGCGTCATGCGCGGCGCGTTTCCAGCCGAGCTGTATGTGCCGGGATTGTAAACACTCTCGGGACCTCGTCGGAGGGCGATGCGCTCGCTGCCTTTCTCGACGCGAAAATCGCGGACATCATGCTTTTCAAGCAACTCAAGAATGCTTTTCAGATCGCCGTGAAGCTCTCCGAGAAGTCCGAATGAAGAGCGAGTTGAGTCGTCGAGTTCGTTCCGGGAGAGGCCTTCCTCTGAAGTTGCTGTCCCTGAGAGTGGTAACTGCTCGTTTTTCTTGGTTGTCATTGATGCTGCTTTCTTGCTGCCATTCTGCGGCTCGATCGATTGCGATTCAGGCTTCGCTAGCGCGTGTCCCATGCTGATTTCCTTTGGAGAGATTCATCCCCCTGAAATGCGTACGTCTGTTCAATCTCAGTTGCAGGCTTGCCGCCCGGCGCCGGACTCGACCTGCATAATCGTCCGGCAACGGTGCGAAGAGAATTGATGAATCTTAGAGCTTGGATTCTTTGTACGTCACGTGCTTTCGAACAACTGGATCGTATTTTTTGAGCTCGAGTTTTTCGGTGCTCTTTCGCTTGTTCTTGGTCGTTGTGTAGAAATGTCCGGTTTTCGCGCTCGACACTAGTTTGATTAGCTCTCTCATCGTTCTCTCACTGTTCGTGCCCCACCATTGGGGTTTCTCTGACTGAGTCAGTTTTTGCGTAATTCGGCTTTAAAATTGGACCATCCGGGGCGGAAGAATATCATGAATCTAGAAGGAAATCAGCTCCCGGACGAGCGCGGAGAATATAGCTCCAAGAGAAATCTTTCAAGTGATCCGGGGATCAAGATAACTAGCTGAAAATTATAGGAAATGAGCGGGTGGAATTTCTGGCGCCCGTTCCTGCCGTGCGGAGGGAGAGGAATTCAAGCGGATTCGGTCCAATCACTCATCGCCGGAGATGGGGGCGAGAATGCAGGCGAGATACAGTTTGTCCGTGTGTTCCTTTCCGGGCTTTGGAGCTCCCGGGATAAGAACCCCCTTTTCGAAGCCAGAACGCTGTTAAGAGCGTTCGAGCAACGAGGACGTGACTCTGTGCACGGAGACGCTGGTACCTTGGTAAGGCCCAGTCGGCTCCCCCGGACGAACGTTGATGCGCTGAAGGCGCAAGATGTGACGTTCGTTGATTCCGAGCAACCTCCACCTCAAAGGAGCAAACGAGGTGGGGGTACGATGCACAGAGTCACGTTCGTGATGAAAGAACGTTTAGAGCTTTGCTTCCCAAGGCAAAACTCCAACAGCTTCTCTCATCCGGGCGAAAGAGCTCGATGTGCGCGTGTGCGCTGCTCTTTCTCCTGGATGAGAGATTTCATCTTTGGCAACCTTAAAAAACCTCAATATGGACAAACTGTATTCGTCGGATGCTAAACTTGCCGCATCTGAAAAATAGAGTTTGCTCTTCGAATCAGTTTCTTGAAAAAGATCGAAGCGAAACTTCGGTGATACAGACTCTTCGAAACGAGCGAATGCCTATGCAGTGAATCAGCTTTCAGCATCAGCGACCGCAAACCTTCGAGACGCCGTAACCAGCGCGAGCCCCGAGGTCCGCGAGATCCGAGATCAGATCCGAGATCGCAGTATCCAGCGCGACTCAGGGGGTCGTTCGGAGGTGATACGCTATTAACGCTGGGAGCGTGCGATTGGAACGCTTGCGACGCGAGCGACAAAAATCCTGGTAGTTTGTAATCAGGTTTATGGAAGCTGTCAATTTGCAGCGGGATTCGCGAGGAGTTTGTATGAATGAAGATAGACGGCTCGGCATCATCGACTTCGGAACCGTCGCGTTACGTCTTGATGTGTATCAAGTTGATAACAACAATCTTGCTGAGGTCATTCACCGTTATCGCGCGCTTCCCCGGCTCGGCGAGGTTTTGAAAGATCCCGAAGAATTTAGAAATCGGGTGCTTCGCGAAATTGGGACGGTGCGGAAGGAGGCCGATCTTGCCGGCGCGAGAGAGCTTCTGGCCGTCGGAACCAGCGCCTTTCGAGATCTCCCGAACCGCGAGGCGCTCGTTCAAGAGCTTTATTCAACGTTCGGAATCACTCTTCAGATCCTTTCGGGCGAAGAAGAAGCAGCGCTTACGGCAGAAGGCATTCTCAGCCAAGAGCCTGACCTTCCGCGAGAAGTGGCGCTCATCGACATCGGAGGCGGAAGTACGGAGGTGAGCTTTTGCCGCGACCGAAAGACGGTGTCTTCGGTAAGCTTGAATATCGGCTGTCTCAGCATGAAAGAAGCGTTGCCGGGTGCGAACGTCAATGCGTTTCTTCTTCGGTATGCTGAACCATTAAAAAAGCTCAAAGAACAATTTTCACCCGAGCTGGTCGTCGGCTCGAGCGGCACCATTCGTTCGATTGAAAGGGTGCTGTCGCCGGTGGCAGGCTCGGAAAAGCCGGGGCGAGTTTACGAAGCTCAGGAGTTGAGAATTCTCCTTACGCAATTACTTCCGTTGTCACCTCACGCTTTGCTTGAGGTTCCTGGTGTCGAAGCAAAACGCGCCGATATTCTGATACCCGGAATTTTTCTCTTCGAAACCGTTCTCTCCGCACTCGGTGTGACTCGATTTCGGGTAAGTCATTTTTCCCTCCGGCACGGTGTGCTCGCTCGTCGGCTGCGCGAACGCTAACAAAGTCCTTTCAAAAAAAGAGAGCTCTCGCTTTTTTGTCCTTTTGAATCCGAATGTTTGCAATTGTATTGCAGCCGTATTCCATTTCCGAGAAATGCGTCACCGGGGAATCTTTGATTTTTGCGAGAGTTTTGTTAGGAAGATTGGGTTCTTTCCAAATCTAATCCTAGCAATTCTCGTGTGCTCATGAGCGTCCTTTCGCTCTCTCGTGAGCATTCGAGCCCGAAAGAGTTTTCCAAGGTTGCTGCTTCTTTTTCCAGGTTTTCGGTGACGAGTCACCGAAAGCGGCGGGAACAGAACCAGCAACCTGCGTTTTGTGCCGAGCCCGATTGAGGGCGAAGCGACGTGGGCTGCAATCCCGAGGGGGCCGCCACCATGGCACTCAGCCGCAATCAGTTCGAGCCGAAGTACTACGGCGTGTTTGAAGCCTTCGATGCCCTGAAGAACGCCGTGGCCGGCGTCCAGAGCAAGCCGACCGAGTGGGCGCAGTTGATCGGGTCGTGGGGGGTGTTCGCGCCGCGGTGCTTCCGCGGTACCAACCCGAATCGCGGTCAGATCGACCAGTTCGCCTCCCGCGTGCGCGCGCTCGTCGCGGTCACGAACGGTTCGGACGAGTTCTCCAAGGCCGGGCGCGAACTCGCCAGCGCGCTGGAGGCGGCCGTCATCGTCCTGTAGTTTGTATTTGAAGGACACCGCATACCGCTACTTTCCATACCGTCACCTCCTCACTCGGCCCGTTTTGTACTGCGTTCAAACGGGCTCGGGTGCGGAGACGGAATGAAGTCCGCTTTTGGTCCAATCCTTCGTTGCGGGAGATGCCTCCGCTCCTCATTTACCGCGAGTAAACTCCGGTGCTCGGCATTCCCGCCGCCTCGGCTTGAACCAAAATCGGACTTCATCGGAGTGCTTCCGCTTTTGGTCCAATCCTTCGTTGCGGGAGATGTCGCCGCTCCTCATTTACCGCGAGTAAACTCCGGTGCTCGGCATTCCCGCCGCCTCGGCTTGAACCAAAATCGGACTTCATCGGAGTGCTTCCGCTTTTGGTCCAATCCTTCGTTGCGGGAGATGCCTCCGCTCCTCATTTACCGCGAGTAAACTCCGGCACTCGGATCAGAACTCCGACTGA
>CAZDWZ010000005.1:117416-269331 GCA_964509425.1 uncultured Bdellovibrionales bacterium
CCGCTCCTCATTTACCGCGAGTAAACTCCGGCACTCGGATCAGAACTCCGACTGAGGCCCTTGTTGTTCTTGCGCGGTTCCGGGTTCCGGTGAGCCCGTTCCAGCGAGCTCGGCGGCGGTAACTCCGAGTCGGGCCTCGAGGTCCGTTCGTCGTTGGCGCATCTGCATGACTTGAGCCGCGAGCGCTCGAACATCGACCCCTTCGGCTTGTCTCGCCAGCTCGAGCTTTCGAAAATAGCTGGCGGACGCACTCTGCTTCTTCGTCGATCTCGTCCGTTCCGTACCGGCCGTGGCGAGCGTCACCTCTTGGAGCTGTTTCGAAAGCTCAAATCGCACCAACTGAATATTCTCTGACTCGGGCGCCGCACGACCGGCCCGGACGATGGCGCGAAGCCGGAGAAGCTCTGCTTCCGCAGCCGCATCGGAGCCCTTCAATTGATCAAGTGCGGCTTGAAGTCCGAGTATATCTTCCACCTCGGCCGTGCTCGATGCTCGTTCCTTTGATTGTTCAAGCTCGCGTTCGAGTGTGTCGTTTCTCGCCTGCTGTTTGGGAATTTCTTTCTTGGCATCCGCGAACTTTCGCTCAAGCTCGTCGACCCGAAGTGTGTTCTCCTGGATTTGTGTGCCGGTCCATACTCGAACCGGAGTCGCCGAAAAATCCCCATCGACACTCACGAGGAAAAAAGAGACGCGGAGATCCGGCGGCTCTTTGAGATCGAGCGGAACCGTAGCGGCGACTCGGTAGAGATGAGCCCCTCCCGGATCGCTGGGCACCGGAGCCAGCTCCGCATCATACTGCCGAAGCCGCGAGCCGTCGTAGACAAGTGCAGAGACCGTCACCGGCTCGAACGTCGTGCTGATCACTTGATCAAGAATACCAAAATTCTGAGCTGAAACAGGACACGGAACTATTTGAAACAATAGAATGGCGGACCAGAGGGCGAGTTGTTTACGTAGACGAAACATCATTCGGCACCCACTCGTTTCACCGTTCGCCGTTGATACTCGGTTTCCAGGATCTGCAACTGTGATTGTTCTTCCGCCATCGTGCGGCGAAGCTCAGCGATTTCCTCAGCCTTTTTCGCCGCCGAGTTCAGCTTTTGCAGATCAACTTTGTCGTTTGCCGCGAGCTGTTCTTCGAGCGATTCATCGCCGCCGGAATCGGAGGTCGAAAGCGAATCGAACCATCGCTGCTCACGCTTTAAAATGCGGCGCGCCACCTCCACTGCTTGACCGTCTCTCCGCACGCGGTGCAGGACGCTGAGATCGTCCAGAGCGTCGCGAAGATTTTGAGCGAGCTGGCGCTTTTGTTCGGTGACTCTGCTGATCTCGGAGGTGAGGACGTCGCGCCTCGACTGGGAGCGTTCCTTGAGCAGTTTTTCGTTGCTCAACAGTTGGTCCAAATTTTGGAGGTGATCTTTCTTTTGATTAAATCCGGATTTCAGTTCTTCGAGCTGTCCCAGTACGGAAGCGGATTTCGCTTTCACGGCCAGCCACTTCGGGAGCTGCGCGGCCGTGTCAATCGCCGGCGTCGACTCCCTCAGCTTCTTCAGATCAATCGGGAATAAGGACCATGTGCCGGTCGGCTCAAGCGTGCCTGAATATCCCTCTCCGTTTTTCTCTCCGGTGAGGCTAAACGCGTCTACCTTTAACCGAAAAATTGGCGGTTCGTAGGCGTCTTTCACTCGTTGTGATGGAACGAGCGGATGAAGCTCGGGGATTGCGCCTTCCACAATTGGGACGACGAGCAGTGAGTTCGATTTCCCGATGACCTCTGCGTAGACCGGCACCTTAGTATCGGGTTTCCCGTCAAAACCCGCCATTTCACCGAAGTAGGCTCCAGGCGCGATGAGTGGAAACGACGGAGGGGCGGGGAGAAGGTAATACAACCCGAGCCCTCCAATGAGAACCATCAATGTCAAACTAAGAATTAGGCGCTTCACAAGTCTGCGATCTTTCCCGCTTTAGCCAACGTCTCCTCGAGCGCGCATGGCTCATGAGAACGTTGGATAAGAAAATCCAGCAGAGCGGGACGTTTGGCAAGTGCCTCATCGATGGTCGCGTCGCTTCCCTTCTTATAGGCACCGAGCGTAATGAGATCCCGGTTCTCTTCGTAGACTGCCCAGAGCTTCCGGAGCTTCTCTCCGATATCCCGGTGTCGTTCGGAGACTATACTCTCCATCACCCGGGAATTACTCCGGAGAATATCCACCGCGGGATAATGCTGCGCGTGGCTGAGCCGGGAGCTGAGATAGAGGTGTCCGTCGAGAATCGCGCGGATCTCCTCGCCCAGAGGGTCCTCGATCTGCTCGGACGAAAGAAGGACGGTATACAGCGCGGTGATACTACCCCGGTCTGAATTCCCCGCTCGTTCTAAAAGCTCCGGCAATGCCGCAAAAACGGAAGGAGGATACCCTTGGCGGGCAGGGGGCTCACCGACGGAGAGAGCGATTTCACGGAGCGCTCGCGCGAATCTGGTCACGGAATCCATGAGCAGCATGACGCGGAGTCCCTGATCTCGGAAATACTCTGCGATGGCCGTGGCGGAGTATGCTGCCATGATCCTTCGGAGAGGCGACTGATCGCTGGTCGAGACAACCACTATCGAGCGCCGAAGGCCTTCTTCTCCGAGGTTGTCCTCGATAAAGTCTCTCACTTCCCGGCCTCGTTCACCGACGAGAGCGACGACGTTTACATCGGCGGTGGAGTTTCTCGCCACCATCCCGAGGAGGCTTGATTTTCCGACGCCTGCCGCCGAGAACACGCCGAGCCTCTGGCCTTCTCCAATGGAGAGAAGTGAATCAACGACGCGGATGCCTACCGGGAGAATTCGCGAGACGCGCTTTCGCCTCAGTGCATCCGGCGCAGGACTCTTAACAGGATAATTTCTGAGGCAGTTGAGCGGGCCTTTGAAATCTATTGGCTTTCCAAGTGAGTCGACGACACGCCCAAGGAGCTCGGGTCCGACCGGAACTCTCAGCGTCTGTCCATGATTCAGCACGGGAGTTTTCGGCCCGATCTCGTCGAGCGGATCAAAAGCGGTCAGAAACACTTCTTCATCGTCGAATCCCACAACCTGTGCTCGAGGTTTTGGATGCACCTCGAAATCTCCGTCACCCGGATGGATCGTGCGAGTGGTTTCAATGGTGCAGAGGTCGCCGATTTTCGCTTGGGGCAACTTCGCCCGAATCACCATTCCGGTGATTCGCCGCACGGAACCTCTGAGAACAAGGGGAAACGATGAGTCTCTCGCGAGCCGGGTAAAATACCGGGAAAGGTCGACGCGCGGAACGAGACGTTCGTCAGCCATGCCGCTATACTCCGAGCTTCTCAGAGAGATTTTGGAGAATGGCTTCGATCGAGGCGTCGACCTCCCCGAAGTCCGTTCTTACGATGCATCCGCCCTTTGAGAGCGAGGGATCGGCTTCAATTCGGACATCGGCGCCGCGCGCCGTGCGATGCAGGAGTTCGCGCTCCCGCTCGAGCCGTTCGACATCTTCCGGATGCACGAGCAGAATGACCCAAGTTCCTGAGATTGAATGATGAAGAGCTTGCCTCGCGAGCTCGACCACTCGTGACTGGTCGAGAGACAACTGTTCCCCAAGAATTGTTCGGCAGATTTGAATAGCGAGGCGGGCGGATTCCCGCGCAATTTCCTCTTGGAGCGCGCCGAGATCATTCAACAGACGAATTGCCGTTGTATTCGCCTCCTCCTTTCCCTCGATGAGGCCTTGCTGAAATCCGTCACGCCGGGCTTGTTCCGTCACCTCGGCCGCAGCGCGAAGGATCCCTTCTTTCTTTTGCTCGGCGGCCGCGATGATACTCTGAGCTTCCGAGAGTGCGGACGAAAGGCCGCCTGGCAGAGGATTTCGCGGGGAGTTCATATCAGCCTTAATACTCTCAAGAAAAATCCGAAGCTTTACAAATTATAGCATAATACCAATCAGATGCTTGGCGCGGCTTCGCGATGCAGACCGTTCCGCGAAGTTTTTCCGGAGAGTATTGCGGTCATGCCGGGGTTCCGTCGCGATACCGCAATATTTTTGCGGGAGTTCCCGCCACGATGGCGTTTGCCGGGACGTCTTTCAGTACGAGCGAATGCGCTCCGATGATGGCGTTATCTCCAATGGTGACCCCGTCGAGCACGGTCGCGCGGGCACCAATCCAGCAATTCTTCCCGATGGTCACCCCCCCGCGGATATCCATGCTCTGCTCAATCATTGGAATATCACCACTGTCGACGGCATGATTTCCCGGTCCGATGTAGGCATAGGCCGCAACCAAGGTGCTCTCGCCGATCACGACCTTGCTCTGCGTGGCAATCCGGCATTGAGAGCTGATGTTGCAGCCGGATTTCAGGATGATTTGTCCGCCTTTCGCCACGAGAATCGAGAATCGTCCGATGAGCACATGGTCGCCGAGCTCGATGCCGAGCGGCTCCCGCCCGCCTTCCTCGCGGATATCGAGCACGGAGTGCTCATCCAAGATCACGCCTCGTCCGAAGACGATATCGGCCGGACGCCGCACGGTGACCCCTCGACCCAAAACAAGTCCCGAGCCACAGCCTTTCAAAAAGACGGGAAGGAGCGCCTTCCGCGCCGCAAATCCCAGCGCCGTCGGGAGGTTTGCAAAAAAGAGATTATAGAGCTCGAATCCGACGAAGCCCGCCCAACCGGCGTCTCCCGTCAAGAAGCTCCGGTACTTAGAGAGTCCGCCCCCGGAGAAATGTTTCTGCTGCCGGCTTAACGCCGGGGCTGAGCTGTCCGGTGTCTTATCGCCAGAGCTGCCATCCGAGCTGCGGTCGTGTGTCTCCATGCGCAGTGGTTTCCTACCGAAGAACCGGGAAAAGAGTGCTTAGATTTGAGATATTACAGCGAGATCTTACAGCGAGAGAGAATGACACATTTTCCGTGAAAAGTGCCATATCGTCAGAAAGAGCAAATTATTGGGTCTTGGGTTGTGGCAACTCCGGTAAGAACATCTATCTTGTTGATGTGTTTGGCCTTTCTCCTCTCTGCCTGCGATGGCGGTGGTGAGCTTCGACGCCGTGACGAAGCCAGCCGGGGACGTTATCGGCTCACTCTTGCGGAGGAAATGAAAGACGAGCCGCGAGTTGTGAGAAAGCACGACAAGGCGTGGGCCGATGAAATGGTAAACCGCCGACGGGAGTCACGTCTCAAGGAAGCCCTTTCCAATCAATCGCGGAAATCCAAAATTCAAGCCGAGCGAGCGGTCACTCGCCGGAACTACGTGAAGCAGCGGGATACTCTGTAGCCGAACGGCAAACGGTCCATTTCTCTTCGCCCATCTCTCCAAAGGCTATTCGAACAGCGCATTCGCTTGATTGCTCGTTTAACTTATTCATTCTTCAACCGCTGGTCTCTTCGCGGGTGCGGTGTTAACCCTTCCTTCGGAATCGCCTCATTTCCTCGGAGGAACAATGAAATTCACAACCTTTACCCGTTCTATTCTTGCCGCCGGTCTCACACTTGGCCTGGGTGCCGAAGTGCTCCTCTGTCAACCCGCGTTCGCGGAGGACTTAAACGAGATATTCAAACGCGTGAATGAGCTCGTCGCGAAAGAGAATTACTCAAAAGCGCTTGAAGAGCTTACCTGGGCAAAGAAAGAAATTGAAAAACTAAACACCGGGAAACTGGGGAAATTGCTTCCTGCCGAGGTGAACGGGTTTACAGGGAACGAGGCAAAGATCACCAACGTCATGGGGATGATGAACGTTGAGCGAACTTACAAAAATGCGAACAAAGTGATTGCACTCTCGCTGACTGGTTCTTCTGGAGGGAATGAAGGGATGGGCGGTCTTGCCGGTCTCGCGCGGATGGGAATGATGATGGAGGCCCAAGAGGGCGGATCCGAGACGTTCCGCATTGAAGGCCGCACTTCGACTTTAAAGACTCAAAACGGAACAACCGAGCTGACCGTTGCGCTCGAGAGCGGCTCAATTCTCAAACTCGAAGGCAAGACCGGTGTCGATGGACCGACGCTGAAATCCTTTGCCGAAGCGATGAAAATCGGCACCATCGATAACTATCTAAAAGGCGCTCAATAAATCGTATTGTTCTCGGATTGCAGGAGGCGAGCTTGAACTTTCCTAAGTTTTGGGCACTCGGCAAGAAAGAAGGGTGCGCCTGCTGGCGCTCTTCGGAAGGAAGTTTTCAAGAAGCGAAACGGAGCGCCGATCAGGCAGCTGCCTCTCTCTTTGAGCGGTGGAAGCATGGCGCGCTCCGTGCAGCTTCGAGCGCGTCGAGGAGCTACGAGTATGGCGTCGGCCTGCTCCGAGAGGAGCCGCTCGAGGAAATTCGCGATTCGCGAGGTGAAATTCTGGGAGTTCTGACGAGAAACGCCTACGGCTCGTTGATCCTCAATACTTCACAGGTGATGTTTGTCGACATCGATATTGCTGAGACGAAAAAAACGTCAGGAACTTCGGGAGGGTTTCTGAGCAAACTCTTTGGCGGCGGAAAGGTGCCTCCGCCAGGCGATCAAGATCCTTTCCTGAAGATCCTGCAAGCGACGAAAGACTGGGTGCGCGCAAATAGCAGATGGTCGTTTCGAGTCTACCGCACAAGGGCCGGAGTGCGTTTGCTCGCGACGAATGGGTTAGTTGATCCGCAATCAAAGGAGGCGGAGTCGGTGTTCAAAGCTCTCGGAGCCGACCCATTGTACCAGGGTTTGTGCCGTCGTCAGAAATCGTTTCGCGCGAGAGTCTCTCCGAAACCGTGGCGATGTCATTCGACTTATCCGCCGGAACGCTGGCCGTTCATCGATGAAAATGGGGAGTCCGACGCGAAGGCGGCAACGAAATTTCAATCGTGGTTGGCCGATTACGACAAACGCGCTTCGAAGTTTGCAAGCTGCCGATATATCGAAACCGTCGGCAGCCAGGAGATACATCCTGAGATTGCTCCGGTCGTCGCGATGCATGATGATCTCTCGAAGTCGAAAACCGATTTTCTTTTAGCCTGAGAATTGTTTCCTCCGATGTCGACCCAACAGCTTTCGTTTTCGGCAGACAAGCACGAGATTCGTCACACCGAGGATGAATTTTTTCTCCGGCGTCTCGCATCGGATTCTTCGATCCACCTCAGTCGCGGAGATTGTCTTCAGTTGCTTCGGGAGCTGCCGGCCGAATCCGTAGATGTTGTCGTCACGTCTCCTCCGTATAACCTCGGCACCCCGTACAGCACCTATAACGACTCGATGCCCCGGGAAGACTACCTTCGATGGCTCGATGGCTGGGCGGAGGAAATTGCCCGAGTGCTTTCTCCGGAGGGTTCGCTGTTCTTCAATATCGGCTCAAAACCTACTGACCCGTGGGTGGCGACGCAGGCGGCGGGAGTGGTTGCCGGAGCCGGATCACTTTTCGACCTTCACGCAGCAAAGCGATTCACCTTGCAGAACACGATCCATTGGGTGAAATCGATATCGATTGATCCGGAGAATATCGGCGACTACGTAAACTTGGACGAGGTCCTCTCCGTTGGACACTACAAACCGATCAACAGCGAACGATTCTTGAACGACGTTCATGAGTTCGTTTTTCACTTCACAAAAGCCGGGAAGGTGAAGCTCGACCGTTTGGCGGTCGGCGTCCCGTATCAGGATAAGTCGAACACGACGCGATGGAAGTCTGCGGGAAAGGATCGCCGCTGCCGGGGAAACAACTGGTTTGTGCCTTATGAGACGATTCAGAGCCGCAATACCGATCGGCCGCATCCCGCGACGTTTCCCGTGCAGCTTGCAGAATGGGCGCTAAAGCTTCATGGCACAGAGAACATTCGTTTGGTTCTCGATCCCTTTATGGGTCTCGGGTCCACCGCGGTTGCGTGCTTGAATCTGGAAGTCGCATGCCGCGGTTTCGAGCTCGATACCGCGTATTTTGCTGCAAGTTGTGACCGGCTGAAGACGTCTCTTTCCGAATAAGATTCGGCGGCTCGCACCGGCAATGCGAAGGCCGGAGCTGAGAAGGCTTACACCGCGAATGCCGTGAAGGTGCTGTGCGGAGAGCGACATACCTTCATTCGCTCCAGGGAACGCAGAGGGAAGTGATGAACCCCGTCGCTGTTCATCACTTCTTTTCATGAAGAGGCAGTGTGACGAGAAATCACACGCGTTCTCGACATGCCCTGCGTTCCCTGGAGGTCAATTCGGGGAGGGCGGCAGCGACCTTGTGGTCACGACATCGCCGGAGAGTGAACTTTCGAGATGATGATTATTCACACGCTACCAGCCTCGAGTAGAATGTGACACACCAACCGATCGTAAACTTTCTCTAGAGATGGCTGCTACCGCGCGAGGGAGAGACTTAACTCTGCATCGCTTACCTCCCCGCCGGGGTTCTCCTTTCCCGGTGTTTCGAATCCGGCAACTCAGGGGTTGGTCGTCGGATTCGGACACAAGTTCAGGAGCTCCCGGAAACCCACGTGGTCCCAAAGACGAGAATACTGCGCTGGCAACGTTCTCGTCTTCGGGACAACCTCGTCTCCGCACAACACTCTTTGCTGATAATCGCCATCGTCGCGCAGCTCAAGAGGCTCGGTGAAAACGTATTCCGGCCGCAGGTGCTTCGTAATTCATCCGAAATGTCCGGCTCATTTGCCAATCTGCCGGAAGGAGAGCATTGAACAAATATGGAAAACCAATTGCCCGAATCGGCCCAGAAAGTTCAGGACCATCTCCGTGCTCTCGGAGTAGCTTGCGAAGTTAAACAATTCAGCGAATCCACGCGGAGCGCCGCGGAGGCCGCCGCCGCTATCGGTTGTTCGGTCGAGCAGATAGCGAAATCTATTGTTTTTCGCGGCAAACAGTCGGATCGCCCGGTGCTTGCGATAGTCAGCGGCAAAAACCGGGTGAACGAAAAGCAGCTCGCCCGACTGGTACGCGAGACTCTTGGGAAAGCGGATGCGAACTTTGTCCGGGAAAAATTGGGTTTTGCAATTGGTGGTGTACCACCGGTCGGACATAAAGAGACCGTGACCTGTTTCCTCGATGAATCACTGTTCCAGCTCTCAGAACTCTGGGCCGCGGGGGGAACTCCTTTTACCGTCTTCCGGCTGAGCCCCGCGGAGTTGCAGGCAATCACCGGAGCGCCGGCAGCAAAGTTTTGTGATCCGATGGAATGATCGCCGAGGCCGAGAGGCCGACGAGGTGAGGGAGCTATTGCTCTTTTGAGAGTCCCAGCATCTTAAGCGAGACGCGGAGAACTCCGCTTGCGGACCGTTTCACGCGCTCGATGCTGCCGCGAAAGTTTTGACGGTCGTGCAGCTCCGAAAGAATTTCGCCCATTGATTGAAAGCGATCCTTCGGCAGCTTCGTCGAGCAGAGCTCCACAAATTCTTGATACCAACGAGGAATGTCGTTTCGAATTTCTGAGATCTCAGGAATTGGATTCAGCATGTGTGCGGTTGCGATGGCGTGATACGTTTCGCCGAGGAACGGCCGTTGACCGCATGCGAGCTCGTAGGCCAGGATTCCGTAAGAATAAATATCCGTTCGGGCATCCACTTCCTCACCGCGGAATTGTTCCGGCGCCATGTAGCACGGCGTACCGACGGTCTCGCCGCTTTTCGTGAGCTTTAGGTCCGACTCCATCGATCGGGCGAGTCCGAAGTCCGACACGGCACCTCGGAGCTCGGCGGTGAGCAGGATGTTGTCGGGTTTTAAATCCCGGTGAACAATCCCTGCTTGATGCGCGAGATAAAGTCCGGCGGCAACGTCGACCAGAAGTTGGAGCAATCGATCGACCGGTATGTTCGCCCCTTCGCGTTCGATAAGGTTTCCCATGCTGCCGTTCGGCAGATATTCCATGGTAATGAAATAGCGGTTTTTTTCGGTTTGTCCGAAATCAAAATTCTGTACGATGTTGGGGTGGACCAGACTTTTCGAAATCTTCAGCTCGTTCTTGAATCGAGCGACCATCGTCTCGTCGTCTGAAAAACTTGCGGAAAGGATTTTTAGGGCGATGACTTTGTTTTCTTCGTTCGTGTCTTCGCAGCGATAGACGGTTGCCATCGCTCCGCTGCCGATCTCCTCGAGGATCCGGTAACGCCCGATGACGAGCTCACCCAGAGCAAATTTCTCGTTTTGCAATTCGGATTCGGACACCAACATGCCTGTCTTTTCCTTCCTCGCCGGGGGGATGGACCCTGCGATTTTCGCGGTGGCCTCCAAGAATCTCCGATGGCTCTTCCATACCGCTATGGATCGTATCGACTCTCAACAGTCCGGGCTTGAATCAAAGTTCATGGAATTTCTAGGAATCGGTTTAGAAATCACGGGAATACACCGATAGTTTCGAAATCAAGCAGGCAATTCAAGCGGGAATGGTATGGAAAAAAAGACCGGAATACTAAGGTCCGAAACCGGAGCATCGCTCCTCGAGTATGCGATCACGGCAGCGGTGGTCGTTACCCTTTGCCTTGCTTCAATTTCCGCAGTTGGACGGCAATCGAGTAAGCAGGTCCAGCATGCCGGCGACACCCTCGGACCGAGCAGGCCCGCGGGGCGGAGTATGACCAATCCTAACGTTCCAATTACCCCGGTGCAGAATAACCCGGGTGGAACATACAACAACACAACCCCCAGCGGCGGAGTCGGCACGTTTCAAGTTCAACCGTAATCCTCGCGGTAAGCAATACTTAGGAATTTAATATTCGCGAGGAAGATCCTCGCGAATGTTTCTGTACGTCGTCGGCTCTTCCCGCGCATCTAATTCGCGGATGCCAAATCGAAGCTTGGGAGTGCCTCCGGCGCGTCATGACCGTTCTTGCCTATAGAAAAGCGAAACATCGACTCCAGCGATTCTGGCAGAGAACCGAAGGCCGGCTAAAGAGGAAGGTCGTCGCCGCCATCGCCGTTCTCATTCATGCGTATTGTTTTGTTGCTCAGGGCGAGAACATTGCGAACAGATATTTTACCTTCCCGGTGCTCGACGCGCTCTTTTTCTTTCGTGGTGCTACCGACCCGCCGCCGGAGATTGTGATCGTTGCAATGGATCCGAAAAGCGAAGAGGTCCTCCGGATATCGAGTTTAGCGCCGTGGCCTCGCAAGCATCATGCAGATTTGATTCGAAAATTGAAGGGCGATGGAGTAAAGCGAATATTTCTGGATCTATTCTTTCGCTCACCTGGGCCTTCTCCGGACGAAGATGCCGACTTTGCAAAAGCTCTCAGCGAAGCCGAGACAATTATCGGAACGCACACCGCCTATTCTCCGGTCTGGAGCCCTGGCGGAAAAACGACAGTGATATCCCAAGAGGCAAGACCCCTTCCATTATTTGAAAAAAGTGCATGGAAGACGATCCTGATGGATGTGTGGCCTGGTGACGGGGCGGTTCGACGAATGCGCGCCAAGCCCGAGGAGGAGAGCCTACAGCACGTGAAATCGCCGGTCCCCCAGAGCTTGGTCCTCGAGGGGATTCTGCCGGACGATTTCGAGCTTCCGACCTGGAGAGATTTCATCAATTATTACGGACCCTCGGGAACGATCCGAACGATCTCGTTCATTGATGCACTCCGTTCAAAGGAACAGGGACTGCCGGCTGATTACTTCAAGGACAAACTCGTATTTATCGGAAAATACCTCCAAGCGGGATACCTTCGAGCCGAGGAGAAAGACACCTTTCTTGTCTCCGGCTCCTCGATGCCTATGAACGGCGTCGAGATCCACGCGACGATCGTATCGAATCTCCTGCAAAAAAATTGGATTCGCGTTGCAACGAATAAAGAAGCTGAGCTGGGCGTGCTCAGTTTGCTGGTCTTCGGGCTGTCCTATCTCGTCATCAGTGTGAGGCTGCTATACGGCTTTTTTGCTCTCGTGACGGTCTGGCTTGTCTGGTCAGTGCTTTCGTTGATTTCGTTTAGCTACTTCTACTGCCTGCTCCCGGGAGCGATTCTCGTGTTTTTCGTGCTTCCTCTGATGTACTTCGGCTCAGTCCTTCTCACCGCGCGTTCGCTGTATCTCTCCTTCCGATCGATGGAACGGGCAATGGGGATCCGCAAGGAACAATAGTTAAATCTGGTTACGGGGTGGGGAGAGACGGGAAGAAAGTGTCCGGGCTCCTGAGAAACCCGGACACCTTATTTTCTAGCGGAAGTGAGCAAACGCAAATTTGAGGATGGCCTCTTGCTCGATCGCATGTGCTTTCGCCGAACCAGTCGAGGGGCTTGCGCATTCGGTTCGTTTCACCGTGGCAACACCCTTCGCACCGGCAAGCCGTTCGATTATCGGCTTCACGTAGTTTAGGGCGCCTTGATTCGAGGGTTCTTCTTGAGCCCAGACGAGCACTTGCGCTTCGCGATATTGAGCGAGCACCTCATCGAGATACTCTTCCGGGAACGGATAAAGCTGTTCGATGGTGATGATCGCCGTGTCTTCACGACCCTGTTTTGCTCGCTCCGCCCGAAGATCGTGAGCGATTTTTCCCGTGCAGAGAATGATGCGCTCGGCGTGCTTGTACTTATCCTCGTCATCCAACACGGGAAGAAATGAACCCGAAGTAAGGTCTTTCAACTGCGACATGGCCGCAGGCATTCTCAACATGCTTTTTGGAGTCGCGACGATAAGTGGTTTCCGCCACTTCTGAAGCGCCTGCCGTCTCAGCAGATGGAAGTATTGTCCGGCATTCGACGGGTAACACACCTGCATGTTGTCCTCGCCGCACAGCTGGAGGAAGCGCTCGATCCGAGCACTCGAGTGCTCGGGCCCTTGTCCTTCGTATCCGTGAGGCAGGAGGAGGGTCAGTCCCGAAAGCGTATTCCATTTGTTCTCGCCCGCGCTCAAAAACTGATCGATTACGATTTGAGCGCCGTTTACGAAATCGCCGAACTGCGCTTCCCAGCACACGAGTGCTTCAGGATAGTCGCGGCTGAATCCGTATTCAAATCCCATCACGGCAGCTTCGGAAAGGCACGAGTCGTAGACTTCAAAAAACGCCTGCTTCCCACCGAGATTTTGCAGCGGCGTGTATTCCTCGCCTTCCTTCGAAGTCGAATACATCACTGCCTGGCGATGATTAAAAGTTGCTCGTCTCGAATCCTGGCCCGCTACCCGAACCGGCGTGCCGTCGGCCAAAAGCGATCCAAAGGCAAGCATTTCAGCTGCCCCCCAGTCGAGAGGTTTTTTGCCGTTCACCATCTCGCGGCGCAACTCGAGTGCCTTTTCGATTTTTGGGTGCACATCGAATTTCTTTGGAACACTTGTCGCCTTGTCCCCAATCTCTTTGAGACGTGCTTCGGGAACTCCGGTTTCGATCTCGTACTCCGGCGAGTATTCACCGCCCGTGTAGTTATTCCAGTAGTTTGGAAACTGCGCGAACTGGGGCTGTGCAGTCATCTTGGTGCCGCGATCGTGTTCGCTTTGGAAATATTTTACGGTGTCTTCTTCGATTTTTTTGAGCTCTTCCTCGGTGAGGCCGATTTCTTTTCCGTAAGTCTGATGGATCGGAGGTGTCGCCTTCACGGCCTTATAGAGTACCGGAGCGGTCGTTGTCGGATCGTCGACCTCGTTGTGACCGAATCGCCGGTAGCCCATCAAATCAATGACCACGTCGTTCTTGAACTCGGCGCGATATTCAGATGCGATATGTCCGACGCGCACGACTTCCTGAGGGCTCTCCGCGTTCACGTGGAAGATCGGCACTGGAATCCGACGGGCGATATCCGACGCGAACCGACCCGTGAACAATGCTTTTCCACGCGCAGTGAAGCCGATGAGATTGTTGGCGATGATATGGATCGTGCCGCCAATGTCGTATCCCGGAATCTCGGCGAGATTGAGTGCTTCGGCGGCGATTCCCTGGCCCGCAAATGCGGCATCACCATGAATGAGAATGGCGACAACCTTCTTTCGGCCGTCCGCGCCTATCCGCTGCTGCTTCGCGCGAACTCGTCCCATCACGACCGGATTGACGGCTTCGAGATGGCTCGGGTTCGACGCGAGGTGGATTTGAACTTCCTTCCCCGTGCGGGTCTTGTAAATCCCGGTCGCCCCCTTGTGGTACTTTGTGTCGCCGCTTCCCAGGACGCTCTTCGGGTCCACGTCTTCGAAGCAAGCAAAAATGCTTGCTGGCTCGGATCCGGCGATGTGCATCAGCGTGCTGAGACGTCCGCGGTGTGCCATTCCGATAACGGCGGTTTCAACGCCGTTATCCGCGGCAGACTCCAGGATGGCATCAAGGAGCGGAATCATCGCTGCCAGGCCTTCGAGCGAGAACCATTTGCTGCCGACGTATTTCGTGTGAATGAATGATTCGAATTTTTCGGCGGAAGCGAGACGCTTTACGATATACTTTTCGTCGATCTTCGGTTTGTACTTCTCAACCTTCTCCGCGACCCATTCGCAGCGATCGGGGTAGGGCATGTGCATGAATTCAACGCCGATTTTTCCGCAGTAGAGTTTTCTCCACTTGTCGGCTTCAGCGCCTTTGGCCTCGTCCAGCTCCCGGTGAGGGAACGGGGTGAGAGTTTTCATGGGGTCGAGGTCTGCTTGCAGATATCCCCATCTTCGAAAACTATTTGCCAACGCCTCATTTGCCATGAAACACCGTCCTTCTGATTCTCGCTTCTCTACTCTTTATTTTCCGGCACGGATGCCGGGCGTACTTTCGCCGTAGACTCTTTCGCTTGCCGGCCGGGGCAAGTCCGAGGTCCTTGGAGGCATCACTCTAATAAGTATGCCGATATTCCCCTGAATATACATAAGAAATATGAAAAATCCAGTCCGCCCGCTGAAACTTCACTCATCATCGAGTGCTGCGAATTGATTTTTGCTAAATCCCCTCACTCTCTTAATCCCATGGAAGGTACAAAGTGAGAAAATTCCGCCGTTCGCTCGTCTCGACATGGATAGCCGGTCTGTTGTTTTTTTGTTTCGACTCGGCCGCCCAAACGGATGTGCCGGTTATTGCCACCAGTATTCCGCCGCAACGATATCTCTTAAGACGGCTCCTCGGGGAGGATGTTCAGATTTTGGTCGCCATTCCTCCCGGTGCCGACCATGAGCATTTCGAGCCGGGAATCGCCCAGATGGAGGAGCTTTCCCGGGCGGGAACCTATGTGGTCCTCGATCATCCGCTCGCTGAGTTCGAAAGGGAATGGGTGTCGAGAATCTCTGAGCTTCGCGCGAAAAAAGAGCCTTTGAAGCGAATCAGTTTCTTGGCCGGCGTGAAGGTCGATCCGAACGACATGCATTATTGGCTCTCGCCTAAAACGATGAGTTTGGTCGTCTCGCAGCTTGTCCCGCTTTTGAAGGAGCAGTTTCCCGCCCTTGCCTCCAGCGTCGAGGCGAGGAAGGAAGCTTTGTTGAAGGAGATCTCCCGGATAGACTTCGAGCTTGGGAAAACATGGGCTCCGGGCAGGGAATGCAAGTTTTTTGCCTACCACTCCGCGTGGGGGTATTTTGCTCGTGACTATGGACTGACCCAGCTTTCTCTTGAAGAAGGTGGAAAAGAACCCGGAATGATGAAAGTAATGGAGGCACTGTCGTCTGCCCGAAGTGCTGGGATCCACACGATTTTCGTCGAACCGCAAATGCCGGCTTCGTCGGTTTCCGCCTTTGCCGAGGAACTGCAGGCTCAAGTGAAAACGTTGGACCCGATGGCCGAGGACTGGATCGAAAATTTGCAAACAGCGTCGAAGTCGATTGCGGAATCTTGCGCAGCCCACGGCAAAGTTTCGTCGAAATAAGCGAAGAAGGACAACGACCAACCTGTGACCCCTTTTGTTATTGAGATCGAGGACCTGACGCTGCTCCATCGCGGACAGAAGATTCTTGATTCGATCAACCTCCAGCTTCCTGCGGGCTCGTTCCTCGGGCTGATTGGTCCGAACGGAGCTGGGAAAACCATGCTCCTCAAAGTTCTCCTGGGCCTTATCAAGCCGACGTCCGGAAGCGTGAAGCTGCTTGGCATGTCGGTCACCCAAGCCCGAGGCGAAGTGGCGTATGTGCCGCAGCACGCTCCATTTGATCCGGACTTTCCGATTTCCGTGTTCGACGTAACCCTGATGGGTCGTATCAGCGGAAGGGGGTTGTTCCGGCGTTTCACAACGGCCGATCGTGATGCTGCGGATGAGGCGTTAAAAACGGTGCGGATGGAACAACTCCGAGATCGGCCTATCGGCGCACTCTCCGGTGGACAGCTCCAGCGGGTGCTCATCGCGCGCGCGCTCGTCAGCCAGCCGAAGATTCTCTTTCTCGACGAGCCGACGGCGAGCCTCGACACGCCGGCGGGGCAGAATATTTTCGACCTCCTCGCGAGCCTTGTTCCTGAGAAAACAGTGGTTTTGGTGTCGCACGATATCGGAGTGATCTCGAAATACGTCACGTGCGTCGCTTGCCTGAACCGCCACATGCATTTCCATCCTGAGGCCTCGATCCCTGCCGAGGCGCTGGCCGAGGTATACGGATGTCCGGTCGATCTCATCGCGCATGGACACGCCCATCGCGTTTTTCACTCTCATGGCCCGGGGGAATGTGATGATTGCTGACGCGCTGGCCATGCCCGTTTTTCAACGTGCCCTTTTGGCGTGTTTGCTCGCGAGCATTACATGCGGGATCGTCGGTGTGTTTGTCGTCGTTCGCCGAATGACGTCCATTTCGGGAGGGCTCTCGCACGCGGCCTTCGGAGGAGTTGGGCTCGGGTACCTTCTCGGAATCGGTCCGTCAACCGGCGCCTTGGTATTTTCTCTCCTCTGCTCGGTTGTGCTGGCCGTTGTTTACCGAAAACAAAAAGAGAGCCTCGATACGATAATCTCGATGTTGTGGTCGTTGGGGATGGCGATTGGGATTATTTGCTTGTCGCTCGTTCCCGGAGGTGCACCGGACCTCACGCACTTTTTGTTTGGAAGCGTGCTTTTTGTTCCCAAGGATTATCTGCTGTCGCTTCTTGTGCTCGATGTGGCTCTCATTGCCGGAGTATTTCTCAGCCGTGAGTTGCTTCAAGCAGTGGCCTTCGATGAAGAATTCTCCGAGGTGCGAGGGCTCCCCGTCGATTTTCTCTTTTTTACGATCCTTGCCGTGGTGGCAATCGCGGTTGTCGTGCTGATGAAGGTCGCTGGAGTTATCTTGACGATAGCTCTTCTTTCAATGCCCGCTGTTATCGCGAAACATTGGTCGAGCAGTCTTACGGTCATGATGGTGCTCTCTTTTCTCCTTTCAGCCGTGATGAGCACGGTCGGGCTTTTCGCAACTTACGGAATCTCCAAAGCCTGGGGGACCGACCTACCGACGGGACCGCTCATTATTTTGCTGCTTGCCGCCGTCTATCTCGCCTCCAGCCTGCTGGTTCGCCGACGGCGAACATCCCGACTTTCCTAATCCATTCCGGGGCTTGTGGCTGCCCCCTTTCAATGAATCCCCCACGCAGATTTAAAGAAGATATCCGTCAAGCTTTCCCGGAATTCTCACGATTCTATGCTTGCTGAAGTGTCCGGTGGGAAGAGCGTCCCCGGTCGTTACGATTTGGTGGAATCAGGGAAACGGGGGCAGTCATGTACACGGTAGAGCAGCTTTTCGGATTTATGAAGCAGTACGATGCTTCGGACCTCTATCTGACCGTCGGTCGCCCACCTTGTTTTCGAGTCTCCGGCAGCGTCCGTCCGGCCGGGAACGTTACGCTCACGGCAGAGATGACGCAACAACTCGCTGACGCGATGATGACGCCTGAGCAGCAGTTGGAATTCAAACAGAAGAAAGAACAAAACCTGGCTCTCGCGATGAAGGAGCTCGGCAGCCGATTCCGCGTGAACATTTACGTGCAACAAGGCTGCGTTGCGATGGTTATTCGAAAGATCGAAAGCAAGATCAAACCGCTTGACGAACTGCACGTGCCTCCGGTGCTCAAAGAAATTTCGATGGAGAAGCGGGGACTCGTCCTCGTCGTCGGTGCGACCGGTTCTGGAAAATCTACGACGTTGGCCGGAATGATCGATTACCGAAATCAAAACGAGGCCGGTCACATAATTACCATAGAGGATCCGGTCGAGTTTGTTCACGAGCATAAGATGTGTGTGGTTTCTCAACGTGAAGTCGGGAGTGATACGGAGTCTTTTCGTGCCGCACTGAAGAACACCCTTCGTCAGGCCCCGACCGTCATTCTCATCGGGGAGATTCGCGACGAGGAGACCATGATGCACGCGCTGGAATTTGCAGAAACGGGTCACCTTTGTCTTGGAACTCTTCACTCAAATAACGCGAACCAGGCGATGGAACGGATCATGAACTTTTTTCCGCCGGTCCAGCAGAAGGCGATTTACCTTCAACTCAGTCTCAACATGAAGGCGATTATCAGTCAGAGGCTTGTGAAGACCTCGGATGGGAAGCGGGCTGCGGCGATCGAGATCCTGCGGGGCAGCGCGCGAGTGCGGGAACTGATCCGGAAGGGTGAAGTCACAGCAATCAAAGAGGCGATGGAGCAGGGTGAGATTGAAGGAATGCAGACATTTGATAGGGCCTTGTTCGTTCTTCACATGCAGGGACGAATTTCCATGGAGGAGGCGCTCTCAAACGCCGATAGCCCCACCGATCTCAAACTGAAGATAAAAATCGCGAAATCAAAAGACGGGGAGAAAATCTTCGACGGGAATTCCGGCTTCGAGCTCGATGGTGCCGAGGGTGCGGAAGCGGCGGCAGAAGAGGAGGAGCTCACCGAAGACGGAGAACTCGCTGAAGACGGCGAAGATACCGAAGGGGAATACGCCGAGGAAGAGGAATACTACGAAGAGGAGGAAGAGTATTCAGAGGAAGAGGTGGAGGAAGACGAAGAAGTGGAAGAAGAATTCGCCACCTAACGCTCTGTGTCTCTGTGGTTCAATCTACGAAAAAACCACAGAGGCACGGAGATGAACTGAGCCTAAGTACCCGTCGTTCTCACGACATCCAAGCGAAACTGATTCGGAAAAATGCATCGAAGCTCGGACACCGCTTGGTGAGCGCGCATCGCATTCTCAGCAGTGTCTTCGTATAATAATCCCGCCAACGTTCCCGCGTGCGCAACGGCGACACTTAGTGCGCCGAGCTCGCGGTAGCGCCCGACGAGCTCCTGATACACCGGATTTGCGACGAATCGTTGGTTGATCTCTGCCGACTTTAGTGACTCCTGGGCGAAGGCAGCGAGATCACGCTTTTTAGCAGCGGCGAGCAGCCGATCGAGCATCTTTTCGTAATCTTTGGCGAACCGCTCACGTCCTTCGAAGCTCACTCGCTTTTGTCCGAGCTTGTTCGGAGGAATGACGAGCACGATGAGAAATCGCGGTGACCAGCCGAGCTTCTGCAGAATTTTCCCGGACTCCATGCTCACGACGTGAATTCCGGAATACATCACTCCGTGGCACGGCTCTATTTCACGGACGATTTCGATCAGTTCTTCGCGGGTCGTTTCCTCTTCGAATGCATCGGCTACGGCACGAACGGCCGCGACGATATCGGCGGTGCTGGACGCCATTCCCTTCCCGAGCTCGAGATTGCTGAAACGCTGAACGACCGCGCTCTGCGGCTTCGGCGCGTATTTCTCAATCGCGAGCTCAAGGGCGTGTTTCGTTTTGCTGAGCTTCGGGATCAGCCCCTTTACGGTAGTGCTCGCCGCAGGACGGAGGGTGATTTCAACCGTGCAGTATTTTTCGATAGGCAGCGTGACGTGAAACGGCTCACCGCTTGGCAGCACCCCGGCCACTAACTCCCCACACATTCCCGGACACGACGCGATGCCGGCGTTCCAATCTCTTGCCTTGACCATAGGCGGGACGCTCCTCTTGTAATTCCTCGAAAGAACTTAACTCTCTGGGATGCCGGACTCAATCACCCGCTGGCTTTGGTGGTGTCTCAGTTTGAATTTGGGACTTTTTTGCCCTTTCTCCGGTGCTCTGCTGCTCTGTGGTTCATTTTCTTTTACTGATAACAAACCACAGCGCACCAGAGCACCGGAGAAACTCCATCCTGAGGCATTACCCTGGCTTTTGATTTCGTCCAAGCCGTGCTCTCGCCTTCGCGGGCGGCCGAACTACCGCCTCCACAGCTTTATCTTTGGACTCCATCCCGAACGAATCCAGTTCGTCTTGATTATTCAGCTCTGCCTGTTTCACAAACTGATGAACATCCGCCAGAGACTTCATCGTTTCAAGCTCTTTCTCGATGGTCACCAGTTCGCCGGCTTCATTGTGGAGCGTGGGCACCAAAAATCCGCCTTGAAAGGACACAGGTACGAGCAAATCTTTTCGGGTCTGCGGGTCGGTGGTCAACCGCCAAGTTACTCCGTATTGGGTGTCCAGCAGATAACCGGAGCGCGCCTCAGTCGGAATTGCGATAAACTGATAACGCCCGGTGGTGCCAGTAGGACGTCCGGCCCCATTTACGAGAGCGGACGGGAAATCGGACTCCACCTCGCTTTTCAAAGCTCCGATCTCAGATCGAAGAAGTGTGACGTTTTGTTCAAGCTCGGCAATGCGCGCCTGGTCGACGGCTCTCGAGCTCTCTCGAGAGACAAGCTCATATCGGTCACAGGCGGTGAGCGAACAAATTACGGCGAGCAAGGGCACGGCTCGGAGAAGGAAGGCCAGAGAGAAAAGTCTCGATGTCGTCATGCGTAAAGTCCAAGTCGTTTCAGGGCTTTGACCTTCTAAACTTTGGTTCGTCATGTCACTAACGCCAGCGTTTCGTCAATGGTTCCCCGGAGGCGTGGGATAAATCAGCCAAGTGTTGTATAAACCTGGACATGAAATCCCTACGCATCATTCGACCTCTCGTGTTCACTCGTTGCTTTCTGCTTTCCGGTGCAGTGATTTTCGGTGCTGCGGGATGTGCGCTTTTCGGCCCTCCGCCGAAAGCTCAAGTATCACTCGTAGACATTACGCTCACCAATGCGACGCTATTCGAAACGACGGCGGATGCGGTTGTGAGAATCGAGAACCAAAATCCAGATTCGATTGCGGTTCTCGGGGGCGTTCATCGAATTGCGGTCAACGGAACGGAGCTTGGCTCGGGTACGTCCGCTGAGACTTTGGAGCTTGCCCCGTATTCTTCGGGAACGCAGCGCGTAAAACTCCATATGAGTAACCTTTCAATTCTTACGAAAATTAAATCGCTGATCGAGTCGCGAATCTTTGAATATGACATCGAGAGCGAGCTGCCGATTCGAATGAACGGCGTTCGTCGCACGGTTGATCTCGAGGAATCAGGTCGCGTAGTACCGGAGGATTTTGAGAGTCTAAACTAAGTGCTGGGTTTTTCGGGCTCGGATGAGACACCGGAAAGACGGCGCTTTTCAAACGGAGAACAGCCATGAATACCTGTGAGTTTCCCAGGGGTTCTTCTTCGGTTTTCAAGGGCGCTCGAGGCGCTGCCTTGCTTTTTGCCATCGTAATCTTTGGGATGAATCCGGCGTTTGCCGGACCGTCGGTGACGGCTTCCGAAAGCGCGAGCACGGGCCAGAATCCGCGGAATTCCGTTGCGGGAGAACACGCGTACCAGGGAGCTCGTTACGAGGGCGCCCGTGCACGGCTCCGAAATGCGGAATCAACGAGCACGAAAGAAACGGGACGCCGCGACGGGAGCTCAGCGAAGAGAGACTCGCGCGTAAAATCCGATTTTGCGCTGATTCTTCTCCAGATGACGCGAGGTTCGCGCGCGCCGCGATAGTCCGCGGCACACACAAATAAGAAATCGGGGAGCGACTCTCCCCGACGCGTTGTTATACGCCCGGTATAGGATACTGGAGACAGAACTCCTTTACGGCCTTTCCGATCTTCTCGACTCTGGCCTTATCAGTTCTATTCCGGGAGGCCTCGACAATCCACGTGGCAATCTTCCGCATGTCGTCTTCTTTCAGACCTCGCGTCGTCATTGCCGGAGTTCCGAGACGAAGGCCGCTCGGTGAATACGGAGGCCGCGAATCATCCGGAACCGTGCTCTTGCTCGTCGTTATGTGAATGCTATCGAGAAGTTTCTCGATCTCCGAACCATCGCTTTGGAACGACTTCACGCAATCCATCACCATCAGGTGGTTGTCCGTGCCGTTGGTGACGAGTTTGCAGCCTTGTTTCATCAGCTCGTCCGCCATTGCTTTCGCATTTGCGACGACTTGCCGGGCATACACTTTGTAATCGTCTTGTTGTGCCTCACCGAGTGCGACGGCGATTGCGGCAGTTTGATGCATGTGAGGACCGCCTTGCAGTCCAGGAAAAATGGATCGATCGATGAGTGTCGGAAGATTTTCGACGGTTCGTTCGCACGCCTTCAACGGATTTCCAACTTTGCCTTTGGAGAGGATCATACCGCCCCGCGGACCGCGAAGGGTCTTATGCGTGGTCGTGGTCATGACGTGGAAGCCGTAGTCGAAAGGATTCTTTAGTACGCCACCAGCAATCAGTCCTGAAATATGGGCCATATCGGCGACGGCAATCGCTCCAACCTCATCCGCCACGGCTTTCATCTTCGCGTAATCATATTCACGCGGATACGCGGAGAAACCGGCGAGAACAATCTTGGGGCGCTCGCGCTTCGCCACTTCGCGCAATTCGTCATAATCAATTTCGCCCGTCTCCACGTCTTTCATCTTGTAACGGACGAATCGAAAGAGTTTGGAGATATAGGTGACTGGTGCTCCGTGGGTCAGATGTCCTCCGTGAGAAAGATCCATTCCCAGAATGCAATCACCGGGGTCCAACCATGAAAAATATGTTGCTACGTTTGCGGCAGCACCTGAAGCCGGTTGAACATTCGCGTGATCGCAGCGGAAAATGCTCTTCGCGCGGTTAATAGCGATAGTCTCGACTTGATCAGTAAATTCTTGCCCGCCGTAGTATCGTTTTCCCGGATACCCTTCGGAATATTTGTTCGTGAATATTGATCCGAGTGCCTGAAGCACCGCTCGAGAGGTGTAATTCTCGGAGGCAATAAGCTCCATTCCGCTCTTTTGCCGATCAATCTCTCCGGCAAGCGTTCGGTAAACCTCTTTATCTTTCTCCTGAAGTGTCCGGTCGTCCATTTCTCTCTCCGTCTTTTAAACCAAAACAACCAGCGTCAACCCGCACTGAAATCAAAGCCCTCCAAAATCAAGCTTTCCGGAAAAGCTCTCGGACCTCTTCGGCGAGTGAAGCCGGGAAGAGGTTGTATCAGAAAACGGACGCTCCTGTGACCCAAGGACTCTCCGGTGCGTAGGCTCCGCGCCCGGTGGTCTTCGTTACTGAGGTAAATTGCCTCAATCGGGGCGTTTTGCCCCAGTCTGGCAAAGCGTAACCCACCGCCAAAACTCAATTTCTTGGCCTCCATCACCTTGGCACGACCTTGCCAAGAGTGTCGTAGCCCTCAGTGAGGAGGGTTCAGGAGGAGGTGAAGAGTGGATAAAGCGCAGCAACAGCTGAATGAAGCCCAGCAAGCCATCGTGCTCAGTCAAATGCGATATGCGCGAAAGCTCGCGCTCAAATTCTATCGAGAACGGGAACGAGGTGATCTCGATTACGAAGATTTTGTGAGTGCGGCATATCTCGGACTATGCGACGCCGCCCGTCGTTTCGATCCCGCCCGCGGACACAGCTTCCAAATGTTTAGCCATTTCCGAATACGCGGGGCGATGGTCGATATGCTTCGCTCGATAGGTTCGATTCCAAGGACGTACTTCGCGAAGGAAGCTCCATCTGAGGTCGAATGCGAAGAAGAGCAACACGCAATTCCAGAGTCGAGTCCGTCACCATACCTCACGTCAATCCCCGAGCTCACGGCGGCGGTCAACGCGATGTCCGGCTTACCGCTCCAACTCCATGCCCCTGCCTCGGACGACGAAGTTCAGATCTCGTATGCTGCCGCAGAGACCCCGGAGGATGAGGTGATTCGGGCCGACACGGACACGCGTATCAGAAGTCTCGTTTTCGATCTCCCGGCGAAAGAGCGAAGCATCGTCGCCCAGTATTATTTCCTTGAGCGACCTTTCTCGGCGATGGCGGAGCTCCAGTCGGGACACACGAAGAGCTGGCTTTCGCGGCTCCATCACCGAGGGCTTGATCGCATTAGGCAAACCATAATCTCGAATCCCGAGATGCGAGAGGTGTTCTTTGCCTAGCGCTCCTGCAGCACAAAGGGAGAACTGCTTCAGTGTGTTCTTGGGAGATATGAGACAGTGTTCATGAAACGCGATTTGATTTTCTCCACAGTAGTTTTTTTCCTGGCAGGTTGTGACGAGCAAATCCTTCACGACCTCGACGAGCTTCGTGCAAATCAGGTGCAGATAGCGCTTTCACGGGCGGATATCGAGTCCGAAAAAACGCGTCAGGGAAAGCTGTGGAATATCTCCGTAGAATCGGCGCGCTCAGCGGATGCACTCCTTGTTATTGAGCGGAGTAGGATTCTGAGACGCACTCTCGAGCGGAGCTCAGGCACCAGCGGCCTCCTCCAAACCAGTGACGAAAAATCGAGAGGATATGAGCGAGAGGCGGCAACGCGTACCGAGGAAACGCTTGAACGTATTCCTGGAGTGCTTGAAGCTCGAGTTCACATTTACCGGGACGGAGTCGGACGGAAGGTGATTTCCCAGCCAGCCGGCACCGATACCGCTAGTGTCTTACTCGTCACCGAGAATGGTGCGCCCCTCAATTTGCTTGAGATCCGTTCGTTTGTCGGAGGAGCGACCGGAGTGAAATCCGAGAATATTTCGATAATGGTGAGCTCCTCCGGCGAGAGCCTTTCAGAAGAACATGGAAGCGAATTTTTGGTCCGGTCGGAACGTGCCCCGGTCGTGTCGTCCGTGCCGCTTTCTTCGCACGCCGGAACGGCTTTCTCTCTTGGCTCGATGCTTCGGATTTTGGGAGAGCCGTGGATCATCGGCGCTTCCACGGTGTTTCCGGTGGTCGCCTTCTTATTTATCCGGGTCAGACATCGTCGGAACCGGGAAGTCTTTCACTCCATGCGGATGCATCCGGAAGGACAGCCGCGCTCGAGTGTAAAGCAAGAGGAGAATCGCCTTCGAAGACCATTCGGACCCGGAGATGAAGTTTCTGCCGTTGGAGGAGACGCATGATCTCGGGCTTCAAGAAAGCAGAATGCCCGCCGTGGTGCGAAGTGGTGCTCGCTTATAGCTGGCTGCGAGGCGATGCCGATATATCTGGGCTCGCCCGACGTCTCGCTCCAGTCGAGGCCGATTCGGTCCGGACGTTTGCGAGGACGCTCGAATTTATGACCGATGATTCAGCTCGCTCAGTCTGCCGGAGGATTTTGGAATGTGCAGGTCTACTCAGGAGCGGAAAACCCTTATGAGACGCGAAATCTCGAACCGTGATTTCATAGGGCGTTTTGCCATTCCGCTCGCTCATCGAAACCGAAGCTTGTTCACGACGACTCGCCGTGGCGTGAGTTTTATCGAAAAGCTATGCGATAAATTATCACCTATTCTGACCGACATATTTCATTCTTCGATAGTATTCTCGTTGCCGAATATCGTAGATTCGGATGAAGAAAGGAAAAGGGCGTGGATGGTGGCTATCAGTCTCCAATCACAGTCGCACGCATGTGTCCTGAATCTTCCCGAGTCACTTGTCTACGCTCTCGGTCGGAAAGAGTTCTCCTCGAATCGGGTTGCCGTGCGAGACATCGACGATAATCCTGAAGCCGCGGTCCTCGGCACGGCGTATTTCATTTTGAATATCCTCGATGCCTTTCGGCTCGTTTCCACAGATATTTGGAAAATCTCCGGGGTGGAAATTTGCTCGAGAACAGAAAACTCGGAACGCGGACTGATCACCGAGACACTCGTTTCTTGCGCGTGGGACGGAGATGAATACACCTTCTCTGTTTCAATGAACGAAACCTCGGAGCGCACACTCCTCATGCGCCTTCCGCAACTTTCGTTTGAACAAGACAATCGACTGATTGATCGATTGCCGTTGCTCAATTCTCAGTTTGAGTTCGGTTGGCGTTGCGAGAATTTACTGGATGCGTTGCATTTTACCCCCGGTGACAGGATCGATCTCTCGAAGGTTTCGTTCCTCGGATATTCTTTGGGCGAGGAATCGGGAGGGCGCACTTTTGTTCGCTGTGCTCTCAGATCTGGAACGAAGACCTCCCAAACGCCCGCAAATCGGGCGGCAATTCGAGTTCACGTAGTCACCGTGGAGTCCGAAGTATGAAGCCGATTCACCCCCACAAGCTCGAGCCTCTCGAACGTTTGCCGGTAAAAATCGGCATACAAATCGGTGAGCTAAGCCTCTCGCTTGCTCAGCTCGTTGATCTGGTTCCGGGCGCGGTCTTCGACATTGATCTTCCGGAGAGCGTCGCGCTTGTTCTCACGGTTGACGGAACTCCTTTCGCCTCCGGCAAGATTGTTTCGGAGGGAGAACAGCTTTTCCTCGAGATTCAAGAAATATTTCTTTCAGCGGAAACGTTCTGATTGGTTTCGCCGATAGCGAGAGGGTGGATGGGAAGTAAGCCGGTGCGCCGGTTCAAAATCAGGAGAGCGAACATGACCTTGGGACAGATAACACCTTTTGAGAACAATGCGGCAAGCAATCTTGCTAGCGCTCCAGACGTCGTGCGTCCGAGTCTCCAAGGAGGCGGAGCCGCTTCTCTCGGAACTCAATATCTTCCAGAACCGTCAACGACGGGCATGGGGATGTTTCGGGACGTTCTCCAGTCAGTGAGCGGATATGCCGGCGACATCGTGTCCGCGGCGAGCGGTGCGAATGTCGGAGGATTCGACCAGCTCATCGCCGCGCAGATTCAGTCTCAACTCGAGATGCAGCAAGTCTCGCTCATCTCAAACGTGGAAAAGTCGCGCCACGAATCGAAGATGGCCGCTATTCGCAATATTCGTGTCGGCTAATTTCGATTTCTATTCACTACAATTTTTTTGAACACGGCCAAAAAAGGAGACATGATGAGCACGCTCAATTCAGTAACCCCGACGGGAAGCCAACCGGCCAGCTCTCAGCAAAGCACGGTTGATCTCGCGGCCCTACAGCGAAATATCGAAGATATGAAGGCGTCGGATGAGGCGGTCCTCGGCACTCTGAACTCGATACTCACCGACCCGAAATCCACTCCCGAGGCGCGCCAAATGGCCGTTCGGTTTTTCCAAGAGCGACAGGAAAAAGAGTCGCTCCTCTCTCAGCTCATTCGGGCGATGGGAGAGACTGCGCAACGGGTTATCGGAAATATCCGTTAGCGTTTTGTGAATCGGGTTTAAACGGCGTCGTTCAGAGGAAGGTTTTCGAGCGAGGGGGAGCGATGAGTGCGTCGACGGCACAAAAAGGCGTTGAAGAGCTCATTCTCCCCTTGCTGGTTGTGACCATCGTGGGAATGATGGTCTTGCCACTTCCTCTCGCTCTGCTCGATCTGTTGCTCGGCGGGAATATTGCTTTCTCGTTATTGCTTCTCTTGGCTTCTGTTCATACGAAAGATCCGGAGCGTTTCACCACGCTCCCGAGCATTCTGTTACTGTCGACCATTTTCCGACTCGGGTTGAATATCTCCACGACTCGCCAGTTGCTGACTCATGGCGAGGCGCCGCGCGTAGTGGCGGCGTTCGGAGAGTTTGTCGTAGGTGGAAATGTTCTCGTCGGCTTTGTGGTTTTCCTGATCATCAGCCTTGTGCAGTTCATCGTCGTATCAAAGGGAGCGGAACGGGTGGCGGAGGTCGCCGCACGCTTTACGCTCGACGCGATGCCAGGGAAACAGATGGCGATCGACGCGGATATTCGCGCCGGAATTCTGAGCCTCGGTGAGGCGAAGTTGCGGCGTGTTGAACTGCAGCGAGAATCCAAGCTTTTCGGGGCGCTGGATGGTGCCATGAAGTTTGTCAAAGGCGACGCTGTTGCCGCACTCTGCATAACCGTCATCAATATCACCGCCGGATTTTTCGTCGGTGTGTATCAGCTGGAGCTTCCGGTTGTCGAAGCTCTGAACCGATATACCCTCTTCACGATCGGAGAGTCGTTGGTCGCCCAGATCCCCGCACTTCTGGTTTCCGTTGCGGCGGGAGTAGCAGTCACGAGAGTGGGGGAGAGTGAGGGGTTGTCGATGGGACGGGCGCTCCTTGTGCAGCTTGGAGCGGAACCGAGGGTGCTGGGCGCGCTCGGTGCGATTCTCTGCGGACTCGCTTTATGTCCCGGAATACCGGTCTTTATTTTCACCGGATTGGGCATGCTCGCTGTGTTTATGGCTACCAAGCAAGCTTTGCGATCGCGAACCGCGGCACGGAGCGAGATCGATCTCGCATTTTCACCCCGAACGCTTTCTCCCTTGCTGATTGAAGTGGGATCGGATTCAAGGAGCCGGTTACTCGCCGAGGGACGGTTGGCGAGCCGGATAACAGAGCTTCGGAGGAATCTTTTCGAAGACACCGGAATCCTTGTCCCCGAGCCGGAGTGGGAGCTTATGGCGCAGAGTTTACCTGATTGGGTCGGGATCAGGTTTGAAGGCGCTGTCGTCGCTTCACTGCGTCTCGGGGAATTGAGGGAGATCGGGACCGCCGAAGGAGCCACCTCGAGCATCGTGTCACTCCTCGAGAATGAGATCCGTTCACGAATGCCTGAACTCATCGATGATACGCAAACACGAATGCTCCTCGATCTCCTAAGCACCACGTCCGAAGACCTGGTTTCGAGCATCATTCCAAAGCAAATACCGGTGACGCTGCTCACGCGGATTCTAAGAGACCTTGCTGTCGAGGGTGTCTCGGTACGCAATCTGAAGACAATTCTTCAGGCGCTCGGCGAATTCTGTTTATCCAGCGGAGCGCCGGAGGTCACGCTCCATGAGGGGAAATATTCTCAGATGCTTGCGTTTGTACGGAGTAAATTGAAGCGGCAAATCGCAAAGACCCTCGCGGCAGACGACGAGCAGTTGAAGGTTTGGGAACTCGCTCCCAGGTTGGACCGGCTTCTCGCTCAGGCAACGGCAGGCGGTCTCCCGCCCTCGTCGTCCCTCATCGACCCCGTGTTGTCGAGTCTGCGGGGTCTCCCGCAGGGAGCGGTTCCGATTGTTCTTTGTTCGCCTCTTGCCAGACGAGCAATGGCTCAGCTCGGGCGAGCCTCGGAGATAAATCTGCGCGCCGTTGCCGCCGGAGAGCTTCCGGAGAATTGGAAAATAGAGTTCCTCGGAGTGCTTGGTTCTGATTTCTCGGTGGAAGCGGATGATGCCGCAAATGTCCGTCCACTTCATCGCGAGGCCGCATGAGGAGAACTTTTCCAATTCTGTTTCTTGTTGTTTTCTTAAGTTTTGGATGCCTTCCGAGGTTGCCGGTGTCACCGGATGACACGGTGCCTCGCGACGAGAAGGTGAGGCAGCTCCTTCGACTAGGGACTATTCAACTTCGTGAAGAGTCTCTCTCGTCACTCCGAACGGCCGCCGCGTTTTATGGCCTCGCACTGGAAATTCTCCCCGGCGATGCACGTGCTCTCGATGGACTTGGCTGCGTGGCAGTGCGCTCCGGAGATTTCGTTTCCGCCCGAGAATATTTTCAACGGGCTGTCTCGCTAGCTCCGGACTACGATCGCGCCTACGAGCACCTCGCGTTTCTTGCTTTACAAGAGGGGAATCACCGCGAAGCGCAGGCCCTCTTTGAAGCCGCGATTCGGATAAATCCGCTGAATTTCCGCGCGAGAAATAACCTGGCGGTGCTACTCGCTGAATTTAATCAAGAGTCCGGAGGGGACAATTCGGGAAGCTCGGTCCAGCTTCTGAAGGCTGCCGGAATTGTCGCCAAGGAAACGCGGCCGGTCCCCGAGCAGTTCGAGATCATTGGAGATAATCTCGAGCACTATCAGCAAACGGAATGATTTTCTTCAGAGATTGAAACAATTTAGCCTTCTCGCCTCGGTCGCACCGCTTCGCTTCTTGATCGGGGTCGACTCCAGTGTGACGCAGTTCAGGCGGCAAATCTGCGGCAAATAAAAGAGGTCGAAACTATGGGTTTGGCAGATCGGCTCTGATAGCATATTGGAGCGTGGTTAAAGTGCAGGGCATTCGAAACGAGGTGCTCATGACAAGTCGAGATTTTTTCGGCGCGAATAGATTTGGAAAAGACCGGAAGGCCATGAGCGCTTCCTCTGTCCGTGATGGCCGGGGCGGTGATGGTTCCGAAAAACGATCGACTGCGGATCTCTTTGACCGTGCTCTGTCGGGGACGCTCTCAGAGGAAGAGGTGAGCCGTTCCGCCTCGGCAGTTATTGATGCGGCGATCTGGAGCGATTGGTGCAATGACTCCAAATCGCCCGGAGCGGGTGTCAATTCCGGACTCAGTTTTTTTCGAGCCCCCTCAAATCCCGAACAACGAAACAAGCTCGTGCAGAGCATCGTCCAACATCCCGAGCGAACGCGGCGCCTCTTTAGGAGCTGAACAAGTCATCTCTTTTCCCGTTCGCTGTATTTTCAATTTCACCAACTTCGAATTCTCTAAGAAGGAGCTTCCGCCGTGACGAATTACACTTCCATTAACCCTGCAAATGAAGAACGTCTGAACGAATATGCGGGACTTTCCGAATCGGAAGTCGAGCGGATGTTGGAGTCGGCTTGGTTGGCCTTCCAATCGTGGCGGAATGTGCGTCTTAGTGCTCGACTGCAAATGGTCTCCCGTTTGAAGGCTGAGTTAGAAAAAAGTGCTGATGAGCTGGCGCGGACGGTCTCCCTTGAAATGGGAAAAGTTTTTACCGCGGCGACGGGAGAAGCCAAGCGCCTTCCGGCCTTCTGTGATTTAGCGCTCGAACAAGCGGAGGCCACACTCTCTCCGCGAGGAATACATGCCCCGGGAAAGCGAGCATTTTCGGTGTTTGAGCCGATTGGAGTCGTTTTTTCCATCACGCCATGGAATGCCCCGATTGCGACCCCGTTCAGGAATATTCTTCCCGCGGTTGTTGCCGGAAACTCCGTAGTGCTCAAGCCGGCACCGAACGTAGCGGGTTGCGCGAAGCTTGTTGTCGACATCTTTAAGCGAAGCGGTTTTCCGGATGGGCTTGTGAGCCTTGCTTTATTGTCGAACGAACAGGCCGAGAAGGTGATTGCCGATTGGCGAGTTCGCAAATTGGCATTTACAGGCAGCACGAAAGTCGGAGCGCACCTCGCATCCATCGCCGGTGCCAATGTGAAGCCCGTGATGCTTGAGCTCGGAGGCAGCGATCCGTGTCTCGTGCTTCGAGATGCTGACGTGCAAAAGGTGGCCGAGGAGCTCGCGGCATCGAGGTGCGCCAACGCAGGCCAGGTATGCTGCTCACCGAAGCGCATTCTGATTGAAAAATCTGTGTTGCCGGAGTTTCGCGACCGATTCGTCGCGGCCATGCAAAAACAAGTTGTCGGTGACCCGTTCTCCGGTTCCACGACCATGGGTCCGATGGCGCGAAAGGATCTCCGAGACAATCTTTCACGACAACTCGAGATGTTCGTCGCGAAAGGCGCGGATGTTTTGTTGGATGGGGGAGCGGACAAGACCGCAAATAGCCGCGGATATTTTTTCCGGCCGATGGTTATTCAAGAAGAAGCTGCGTCACCGCTCTCGAATACAGAAGAACTTTTTGGTCCGGTGGGTGTGCTTCTGCCGGTGGAGAACGTCGACGAAGCAGTGCGCGTGGCGAACCAGACTCGTTATGGTTTGGGCGCGACGGTGTTCACGGCCGATGAGAAAGTCGCTGATGATGTCGCGGGGAGGTTAGAGGCCGGCTTCGTGCATGTAAACTGCCGTCCCGATCTGAATCCCTACATTCCGTTTGGTGGTGTGAAGGCGTCTGGATTCGGACGGGATTGCGGACCTGAGGGGTTCCTCGAATACACCAGCTTAAAGGCGATCATCCGGAATTGAGAAAGCTGACGATTCCTGTCGAGAGGTCGGACGGGTGAAAACAAAGAGCGGCGTTTTTCACGCGCCGCTCTTCTCTTCGGTCTCCGATGAGACGATTAGCGCTGAGTGAGGTGAATGTAGAGATCCGAAACCGGAAACGCCGGATCGGAAGTTCTCAATCCAAAGTTCGCAGTCAGCGGGGCGGTTGAAGAATATTCGTAATAATAGAACCGTACGATGCCCGGAACCTTTTCTCGCAAAAACGGCCATGCTCTTTCAACGTAGGCCAGCTGATTGTTCGGCCCAACTTCACCGGATTCCGTCACCCAGATAGGCTTCGTGACGGAATTCAAGAAATCCGCCACTCCGTTGTTCGTTACAACACTCTCAAATCGCGTGCCGTAATAGTGAACGTTCCAGATGTCGGTGAAGTCTTCTGCGCCGAACTCCTTCATCTTCTTGTTGTAGTTCAGGTGGTTCGGGAAATCCTGTTGTATTGATTCCGTAGCAGCCGCAACCACCAGCTTCCCAGGGGCGTTCCGCCGAACGACTTCAGCCGCGGCGGCGAGCATTTGAACGTAGTTCGCCGGATCAAGCAGTCCAAGCACCTCTTCGTTTGGCTCGGTGATGACGTCCGGCTCGTTATAAATCTCAAAGCCGACGACGGACCCGTTTGACGCGTATCTCTGAACCACCGGGCGCACCCAGCGATCAACAAACGTTCTTCTCGGGTCGCCGGCGGAAGTCCAATTGTTCGGATTCGTCATCCAGCTCGGAACGCTGTCAAGGACGATCAGGACTTCCACACCTGGAGGAACCTGTCGGATAATACTGTCATAGAAGGAGAGTTCAGGTGAGCTGTCCGGTGTAGGCTGCACTGAATCGGTCCATGCGAACAGCACTCTAACAAATCGTAATTTCAGATTCCCTCGGATATCCGCGAATTGATCCGCTGTGCTGCCGAAGCCAGGATTCACGAAGAAGCTGTTTACCCCCACGATAGAAGTGTCGATCGGCTTCCGATCGGGGTTGTTGAAGGCGAGATCGAGAAGTTCCCCCGAATCGCAGGCGGAAACGCCGACAGCTAACAAGAGTCCGACGAGTGCGGCGGTGATTCTGCGGGGCATTGATACGGCAAACATTTCGAGGTCCTCCATTCCGGATTCAATTCCATCCGTAAGCAATCGAAGTCGTTTACTCGGTTTTGCCTGCGGAGCCTTAGTTGATAGGCTTCCCGCGCAGTTTACGGCAAGGGGAGAACTCAGAGAACAGTGGTATTCGTGATTTGTCCCCACCTCAGTGAGAATTCGTTCGGAAGAGCTTGGATTTCCAGACGCATTTTGGTACGCTGCTGTGTCCTCGGGCCTGGATGATTCTGACTGATTTTTGTCAGGTATTTGCCGGTAAGGGGTTCTTCGCAACAGAAGCGGTGCAACGAAACTTTAGTGGTGCAGCATTAGTTTAGTGTCGCAGCATTATTTTAGTGTCGCAGTATTTCAGTGTCTAAGTATTCTTTCATGTCTCGGCATTTTAGAATCTGGGCGATTGTGACGCTAAGAGTTGTATCAGGCAGATAAGTTCAGTCGAATAGAGTCAGACAAAATCAACCGGGTTATTCAGTAATACATGCGTCAAATTCGATTTCGGGAGAGAGGGCGGGAAGCGGCACCGGAGAAGCACGCGATTAACGAGCAGATAACTTCACCTGAAGTTCGCGTGATTGGCGTCGATGGTGCACAGCTCGGGGTAATGAGCACGCGAACGGCGCTTCAAGCTGCCGAACAAGCGGGAGTGGATCTCGTTGAGGTCGCTCCGGAAGCGAAGCCTCCCGTCTGCCGGTTGCTCGATTACGGAAAGCTCAAATATCGCGAGCAGAAGAAAGCCGCCGAAACTCGAAAGAAGAGCTCAGTTCATACCGTCAAGGAACTGAGGGTTCGCTACAATACCGACAAACACGACCTTTCGATCAAAGTCCGAAATGCGAGAAAATTTCTGGAAGAGGGCGACAAAGTTCGATTCCAGATGCAATTTCGCGGTCGGGAAACTTCCTATAAAGAGCTCGGCGACGCGGTTTTTCGCGATCTTGCTTCGCTCCTCGGCGATGTTGCACTGATTGAAGAGACCACTCCTTTAGTCGGGCGAAAAATGACGATGACGATCGCTCCGAAGGCCGCAGTTGCAGCAGTAACTGCTGTTCCCACGCCGGGAGCCGCAAAGCCTGCTGCTGCGAAAAAATAATCGAAATATTTTTGCATGACCTCCGTCCAAGCATAGCGATCGGCTTTGCCGATGCTTAAATGCGTTGTGTCTTCACGACGAGTGATCTCGGACATGTCAGTTATTTCCCGCGGGACATACTGTAATGCTCGGGGCTTTTTGTGCATGCACGAGGCGTCGAAATCGCGTTTTTGATCTGAGTTTGTGGAACCGCTGGTCCGGCGACGACCTGGACGGCGAGACGCAGACAAGAGGTTTTGCGGTGGTGGGTTTTCTTCAGGTGATTTGCTGACAGTCTGCTGAAGAAAATTATAACCGGGAGGAACTATGCTCGAAGTATCCCATGAAACGACCCAGACCCCTGAACGCTCCTTGCTTGTCGCTTTGCTTCGCCGGGCATTGTTCGATTACTTTGGGGGCTCTGCCTCGGAGAAGGAGTCAGCCAAGGAATGGATTTTTGACGTGGAGGAAGACGAGCAGCCATTCGCTTTTAGTTGGGTATGCGATCATTTGGACATGAATCCAGAGAGGGTTCGCAAATACGTCACTCAGACGAAGCTCACTTCAAGCCGCCCGACGATTGAATGGTGGATGCGAAACATCAGCGCGAACTAAGCTCTGAGAGACGAGTCACTTGCGGCCGGGGAGACTCTCGAACGCGGACGATTAGTCGCTGACGCCGGATATTCTCAGTGAGTATCCGGCGGGAAGAGGGCTGTCCCCATCGTCCGTTTCCCCGTGCCGGCGTTTGATTTCCCGATGAATTGATTCGCAAAACATAGATCGTCGCTTGGTCTCGCCCCAAAGCAGGGCCAGCCATCGTCCCACCGCCGCGATTTCCTTCTTTTCTCGGAAAATTCCCAAAGCTTCGATGTCAGATTGGCTGCTTGATTTCAATGCTCTCAACTCTTCGAGATAGCTCTCCAAGTCGCCCGTGCGAATCCCAACCAGAGACTGCTTGATGAAATCCTGTGCCGTGAGGTTCTCAGGATCCGCCTCGGCCGTTACACCGAGCCCGCCAAACCAAAAATACCGAGCCTCCGCATCGAGCAGGACGCGGCCGATGCTTCGAAAGGTTTCTCGCAGTTCATCTGAGGGAGTCGCAGCTTTCATCTCATCAAAATTAGGCACTTACGTCTTGGCACCATTCTCCCTTAATTTGAACGAAATGCCGAGAGAGTTTCAATCGATTTCAATAGTTTCCTACTCTAAACGAACTTCGGGGAAGATACATTTTCTCGCTTGCTGGTGCGCATGAGAATAATACGGGAAATAGCATCGGGATTTGCGGGGGCCTTGTTGTTGCCTCTCCTCTTCGTCTGCCCCGCTTTTGCCCAAGTCGATGCTCCAGCTCAGGCACCTGATCCCAAGATCATCCGCAGCATTTCAATCAAAGTAAACAATATATTCGAGGGCGAGGATCTCGGATGGTTATACCGCGCGGCAAATGCGGTGAAGCCGAATACTCAGGAACATGTCGTCCGCCGCGAGCTGCTCTTCAAAGAGGGCGATGTCTACGATCCATTTCGCATTCAGGAGAGTGAGCGATTCTTGCGCGCACTTCCTTTCCTCCGGCAGATTTTTATTACTCCGACGTTTGATGGGAACTTCGTGGATATTGTGGTGAACGTCCAGGACATGTGGACGTTCGTGCCGTTCATCAGCTACTCGACCGGAGGTGGGCGGCAGAAGGAAATCTTCGGCCTCGCAGAGACAAATGCGTTCGGCTACGGGCAGCGCGTTGAGCTTCTTTACGGCATAGACGAGGGACGCCAACGCGTGGAGGGGGTCTGGGAAAACCGGCGATTGTTCGACACGTATCAGCAACTGACGGTTGGTCACTCTGAGCGTTCAGATGGAAATCGCTCCGTTGTTTACTATGGCCGGCCATTTCGAAGTCTTGTCGAACCGCAGTCTTGGTCTTTAGAGACCGAGACGTTTGACTTGGTTGGGAGATTGTTTTCCGGCGGAGAGGAGCGGTTCATATTCCGGCAGAAAAGAGAACACGTAAACCTCGGATATACAATCGCCCGGGGAGATCCAAAGCAGGCGGTCTGGCGATACACCGGCGGATACGAATACGCCGCGGATCGGTTTTTTCAGGCGACGGATGAAGACTTCGATGACGCCGATGTTGATCCCACCAACGTGTCGCGCGATCCGTCAATGCTCGCTTCGGATAGAAGATTCAGCGGACCGTCCGTGGCGATGCAAAGGATCGAGCCGGATTTTATTTCCTTAAATTATGTCGACCGGTTCGACCGGGTTGAGGATTTCAATCTCGGAAACGAACTGATTGCGCGCGCCACTCTCGCGCTTGATGCGCTCGGCTCCTATCGAGATACTCTCCTTTTGTCCGTGAACGAAAGCGATGGATTCCGCCTCGATCAAGCTTCGTTCGTTCGAGGAAGGATCGGTGCTTCGACCCGGCTGAATACCGACTCGTTCGCGAATTCCATTTTCTCCGGAGATATTCGCTACGCGAACGTTCGGGGACCGAAGTACCTCGGCGACACCTACCTCGGTCAATACACCGACATCGCGTCATTCGAATTTGATTACGCTGTTAACCTCGACAAGGATCGAGAGATTCTTCTCGGCGCGAGTAATGGGCTGAGAGGGTACGAGGATCGAGCGTTTACCGGATCCGCCGGATTATCAGTTGCCCTAGAAGAGCGCATTCACCTCGTCGATGACATCTACCGTCTCGTAAGTCTTGGCGCCGCGGTTTTTGTCGACGCGGGAGGTGTCGGCCGTAACGGCTTCGGAAACATCCTCGACGAGCAGCTCTACTCGGACGTCGGCATCGGACTTCGCCTCGGATTCCCTCGATCTTCAGGCGGCGGAATCGTCCGGTTTGATCTCGCATTTCCGACGCGAAGCACTCCAGACGGTGAAGAGGCCTGGGCACCGCGGCTTCTCATCACCACCGGACAGAGCATCTCAGCGCGTTTGCCGAACGAGGCCACTCTCAATCCAGGTGCAAACGTCGCGCTGAAGTTCCTTCCGTAGGTTTCTGTGATCTCAGTCGCGAAACAAGCAAAACCAAAAAATCAGGCGGGGAGAGTTTTCCACGGATAGCGCTCTCAAGGTCCAGCCCGTCACTCGACCCTGAGCAGAGCGGTGTCGGTGGTAAACTCCTGGTGATGGGGGAGGGAGTAAAGTTTAGAGGAACGAAGGCCCGGCGTCGTTTGGAAAGTATTTCAGGCGGGGAAGGAGTCGTGGTTGCTCGTCGGTGGGAGGCAGATTGCATCCATCGCTCGATAATCAAGACTTTCGACGGCCGGGCAGGGGAGGCTTTACCTTGAGATACGGGTCAATTTTGCTATAAGTCCTGTCTTCGATGGAGAGAGGATATGATTGAATATTTCGTAGAACTACCCGATGCGCCGAAGCCGGTCGGAATTTACAGTGCCGCCGTGAAGGCAAACGGCCTGCTCTTTTGCGCCGGTCAGATCGGCCTTGATCCCGCCACGGGAAAGATAGTCTCAGGCGGTGTTGAGGATGAAGCCAAGCAGGTCTTGAAGAATCTCGCGGCTGTGCTTCGCGGGTGCGGCTCCAGTCCCCAAGAGATCCTGATGACGAGCATCTTTCTCGCAAACATCACTGACGGGAAAATGGTGAACGAACTGTACGGACAATTCCTTGGAGTGTCGCAAGGCGGCGCGGCTCCTGCCCGTCAGACTCTCGCAGTGAAAGACCTGCCGATGGGAGCTCTCGTCGAAATTTCCGTCATTGCAGCTGTGAAGAATCAATAGTCATTATAACTCGGCCCATACCGGCCCGGAAAATCATGAGCAGCCAAAAACTCGAGGAGATTCGGCAGAAGATAGACCTCTGTGACGATGAGATTGTGCAGCTTCTCAACCGGCGCGCCGATCTTGTCCTCGAAGTAAAAGAGACCAAATCAAGAGAGCAGATCGATACCTACTCTCCCGTTCGCGAGCAGCAGATTTTCGAGCGTGTAAAAAAGCTCGCTGAGGCCGGTCATTTCCCGAAGAGTGCGGTTGAAAGAATTTTCCGTTCGATCATTAGCGCCACGCGGTCCCTTATCGGCGAACTCATCGTGAGCTTCGTGGGGCCGCTTGGATCTCCCGCTCATGAAGCGGCAATCCGGCAGTTCGGCGAGAGCGTGAATTCTCTGGTTGCGATGAGTGTTGAAGACGTGATTCGCCAGGTCGCATCCGGAGAGGCGCATTATGGAATCGCCGCCGGACGGAGCGAAGAGACGGGGATGTTCTCAAAAACCATGGATCTCATCGCGACCCATGGTGTTCAAATAATCGGAGAGCTTCACGCGCCGGTCAGATCTTTTCTTTCGGTGAATGAGCAGACCGAGATGCAGTATCTCGTTGTCGGCACCCGATGCCCCGGACCTACGGGGAATGACAAGACGACTGTCATTCTCCGATTGCTGGAGCGAGCCGGAATTCTCAGGGAAGTCCTGCAACCGTTTTCCGCTCGCGGGGTCACGTTGCTCAGTCTCGAGTCGCGGTCCAGTAAAGATCGTCCTTGGGAATATTCGTTCTACGTAGACATCCCGGGCCATCAAACCGATCCGGCGATCGTTTCGTTACTTGAAGAAGTTAAAACTCTCTGCAGCTCGTTTTCGATTCTGGGGAGCTATCCGGTGGGGTCCAGCTGATGTCGCAAGGAAAAGTTACTCCGTCGTTGTCCGGAAGCGTTCATGTGCCGGGTGATAAGTCGATTACACACCGGGCGATCATGTTCGGAACTCTGGCGAACGGCGTGAGCCGGGTCATTACCGACAGTCTCGGACGGGACAACATGGCCACCATCCGGATATTCGGTCAGCTCGGCGGCCGGGTCGAGGGAAGTCTTCCCGAAGCGCTGATGCCGATTGCGAAGGAAGAATCGCTTTCTCAATTTAGAGTCTCTTCAGACGGCGTTGCCCATCTTGAAGTTCACGGTCTCGGGCTGAATGGGCTGCGTGCGCCGTCCACGCCCCTTGATTGTGGAAATTCGGGGACGACGGCGAGATTATTGTCTGGTGTCCTTGCGGCTCAGGAATTTTCGTCGACTCTCGTCGGGGATGAAAGTCTTTCGAAGCGGCCATTCCGCCGTGTTACTGCGCCGCTCTCGATGATGGGCGCAAAGTTCTCTGGAGAGCTGTTGCCGCTTACCATCTCTGGAGCCCGGTCGATTTCTCCCGGGGTCAAAGGAATTCGGTATCATTCGGAGCATGCATCTGCGCAGGTAAAGAGCGCGATCTTACTCGCGGGACTGTATAGTGCCGAAGAAGTGGTCGTGAGCGAACCGAGACTCTCGCGAGATCATACCGAGCGCATGTTCCGTGCGATGGGCTGCGCTCTGGAGACCGGAGAGGCTGACGGTCTGCCCTACGTGAAACTCCCGGCTCGGGGACGGCGTGAACTTGCCGCCGCGGAAATCCGTATCCCCAGAGATTTTTCCGCAGCAGCATTTTTTCTCGTCGCGGGAAGTGTCTTCCCGGGATCGGACATTGTCATTCCGGGTGTTGGAATCAACAAAACCAGACTCGGGCTGCTTCACGTGCTTCGCCGAATGGGAGCGGATATCCGGTTTGAGAATGAGCACGATATGTGCGGTGAGCCGGTGGCCGATATTCGCGTTCGCGCCGCGGAACTTCGCGGCGTCGAGGTATCCGAAGAAGATGTCGTGCTTGGAGTCGATGAGATCCCGGTGCTCTCGGTTGCCGCCGCCCTCGCTCACGGTAATACCAGGATCACCGGCGCAGCTGAGCTTCGAGTGAAGGAAAGCGACCGGTTGAAAACATCGGCAGCCATCTTGAAAAGTGCCGGAGTGCCAGTGGAAGAGCTTCCGGACGGCCTCGTAATTTCCGGCAGTCCTGGGGGGAAAGGCCTGTATGCCCCCGCTTCAACCGAAAGCTGGCGGAAAAGCGGGGATCATAGAATCGCTATGTCCGGCGCGATCTTAGACCTGTTTCTCACTGGAAAAGCCGAGCTTCAGGACCGGGCGGCGGTCGAGACGTCTTTCCCTGGATTTGAAGAAAGCCTTTACGCGCTTTTGCGGCATCCTTAATGGCAGACTCCTCTAAGAATCTCGTCATAACCATTGACGGTCCGGCGGGCGCCGGGAAGTCGACAGTCGCAGGCAAACTTGCTAAGAGGCTGGGCTTCATTCACCTCAACTCTGGTGCGCTTTTTCGCGCCTCAGGTTTGGCTGCTTTTGATCAAGGGCTGAACTTTGAAGACGAAAATGAACTCACAAGAGTGGTCAAAGCCATCCGTTTTGACTTTGCGAGGAATGAAAACGGCGGCACGCAGCTCCTGGTCGATGGTAAAAATCTCGATGAGTCGTTGCGATCCCCACTCGCCAGTGAGCTGAGTAGTAAAGTCGGAACCGTGCCCGGTGTTCGGGAGGTTCTGCTCTCTGTGCAACGAGAGCTTGGTTCTCGTAACTCCCTTGTAGTGGAAGGGCGAGACACCGGTTCTGTTGTCTTCTGGGATGCTCAGGCGAAATTCTTTCTCGATGCTTCCCCCGAAATTCGGGCGGGGCGTCGGGCGAAAGAAACTGGTGAGGATGCCGGAGAAGTGCTCCGGCAGGCGCGGGAGAGAGATACGAGAGATCGAACGCGAGTTGTCGCTCCTTTGGTGAAAGCCGAAGATGCGATGTTGGTCGATACCTCCCGTCACTCCGCGGATGAAGTGGTGGAGCTCATCTGGAATGAGCTTAAAAAAAGAAATTTAGTCCAATAGGTATTGGTCTGAATACTTGAAACAAGTGGTTTCAGTATTCTTCTCCTTTACGGCAATGGTGCCGGAAGGTTGAGAGTGCGGAGACCGTTTATAAACCCTAGCGGGATGTTTGCCGAAGGCTCTTCAAAGCAATGGAGCCCGGGCTAAGCTTCCCTGGAAATTGAAGTTCGAATGAATCAACAATCGTTTATTGAAGAACAAGGCGTTCAGCATCGTATGGGAGACATGGACGCGGAGTTCGAAAAGCTCCTGAACCAGGAATTTGACGTTACGAAGCCTGGTGATCTCGTAGAAGGTACCGTCACTGAAGTCGGCCGTGATTACGTAGTCGTCGACATCGGATTTAAATCAGACGGTCACATCCCAATTTCACAATTTTTTGACGGCGAAGGAAAAGCTCACGTTCAAGTAGGAGACAGAGTCGAAGTTCTGCTTCTCTCCTCCGAGAACGAGTCAGGAGAGATCGTTCTCTCTAAAGACCGCGCAGAGCAGCTCCGTGTTTGGAACAAGCTTGAGAAGGTTTTCCAAGCCAACGACATCGTCGTCGGAAAAGTCGTTCAAAAGGTAAAGGGCGGACTTCAAGTCGACGTCGGAGTTCCGGCATTTTTGCCTGGCTCGCAGGTCGATATTCGTCCGCAGCGAAACCTCGATAAGTTCGTGAACGAGTCGATGGAGTTCAAGATTTTGAAGTTCAGCCGCGAGCGGGGGAACATTGTTCTTTCGCGACGTGTTGTTCTCGAAGCTGAACGGAAGGCTCTGAAGCGCGACACCATCAGCCAGCTCGCAGAAGGGGTCGTTATGGAAGGTGTCGTGAAGAACGTCACCGACTACGGCGCTTTCGTCGACCTCGGCGGTATCGACGGACTTCTCCACATCACAGATATGTCGTGGGGTCGAGTCAATCACCCATCTGAAATTCTCAATGTCGGACAGACTGTTCCGGTCGTTGTTCTCAAATACGACGAAGAGAACGAGCGGGTCAGCCTCGGTATGAAGCAGCTGAAGCCGAATCCATGGGAAGCGGTCGAAGCGAAGTATCGTGTTGGAACGACCATCAAGGGCAACGTTGTCAGCCTTGCAGATTACGGCGCGTTTGTTCGTCTCGAAGATGGCATCGAAGGACTCATCCACGTCTCCGAAATGAGCTGGACGAAGAAGATTCAACATCCTTCGAAGCTCTTGAACATCGGCGACGAAGTTGAAGCAGTCGTTCTCGAAGTCAGTGCGGAAAATCAGCGAATCAGCCTTGGCCTCAAGCAGCTCACGAGAAATCCTTGGGAGCAGCTCTCGGCGGAATACCCGGTTGGTTCGAAGATCACTGGGAAGGTACGTTCGGTCACGGATTTCGGTGTCTTCGTCAATGTCATCGACGACATCGACGGACTCGTGCACGTTTCGGACTTCTCGTGGACGAAGCGCATCAAGGATCCGAAGGAAATTCGCGACATGTTCAAGAAGGGAGACGATGTCGAGGCCGTGGTGCTCGAAATCGACCCGGCGAACGAGCGGCTCAGCCTCGGTATCAAGCAGCTTACTCCGGATGTATGGGAATCGGTGCCTCACCGGTACCCAACTGGCGCTCGCGTCAAGGGAACCATCAGCAGCATTACGGACTTCGGTCTGTTTGTTGAGCTCGAGCAAGGCATCGAAGGTCTCATTCACGTCTCGCAACTCGGCCTGAACCGTGGCGAGAATCCGAAGGAGAAGTTCGAGCTTGGAGCTGACATCGAAGCGGAAGTTACGAACGTTGATCGTAACGAGCGTCGAATCAGCTTGAGCTTCAAGCAAGCTCGGAGAACGAAGCAGAAGGAAGAATACGCGCAGTATCTGGAAGACGATTCCGGAGCAGCCGTTACCTTCGGAGATCTTCTCCAGCAACAGCTCGGCCGCGGTGGCCGGGACGAGGAGTAGATCTTCTCGAAGCTCCTCTCTCCCGCCCGGAGAGAGGAGCTTTTCTCTTTTCAGACCATTTCATACGACGGGGTGGCGGTGACTCAGGACTCCCGAGAGCAACTCAGTTTAGGAACTCTTTTCCCAACGTTGTTCGATTCCCCGTCTTCCAAAGAAAAAATAATTGAAGTTGCACCGGCACCACAGCCGAAAGCGGCCGAGACGAAAGAGCTCGCGCCGATGCTTCAACATTATCAGGACACGAAGAAGCGCTTTCCCGAGCACCTCCTGTTGTTTCAGGTCGGCGATTTTTACGAGATTTTTTTTGAGGACGCGCTTCGCGCTTCCGAAATTTTAAATATCCGCCTCACCTCCCGGAACAAGGACGACCCCGATGCCATCCCGATGAGCGGCGTGCCGATCCATGCGCTCGATAATTACCTGCCGAAGTTGCTTCGTGCTGGCACGAGCTGCGTGATCGTCTCGCAGGTTGAGGACGGGAAAGCGAAGAAAGGACCGGTTCAGAGAGAAATCTCCCGCATCGTCACTCCTGGAGTTCGATTCGAGGGCGACGGACTCGACGAGTCCAGCTACAATTTCCTCGCGGCGCTTTCGGCCTCGCCTCGAGGAGCCGGCGCTCTTAGTTTTGCCGACGTCTCGACCGGCGTGCTCCGCGCAATCGAGGCGGAGAACATCGATGAACTCGTCGACATGCTCCAGCGTGTTGCTCCTGCAGAGCTGATACTTCCATCGGTATTGGACGGCATTCCAGTTCACCGAGACGAGCCGTGGCTGAAGCGGGTTAGAGCCTACACCGAGAAAGCCGGTATCCGAACGCTCGTGCGCCCCTTTGAGACCACGCCGAAGGACCGGCTCTCGGAACGGTTACACAAATTATTCTCGGGACGTTTCTCACAGTCGCTCGAGAAGCTGGGGAGCGAGAGTGTTTCCTCCATGTCGGCGCTCCTCGATTACGTCGACGACGTCAGTTTCGGAAACACTCCGGCTTTTGCCGAGTTCTCATTTCTCGAGTCCGGGAATGGACTCGTTCTCGATGCCGCAACACGCAGGAATCTCGAGTTGACGGAGACTCGAATCGACGGTGATAGAAGAAATTCTCTTATCGCTCGAATCGATTTCACTCGAACCGCCATGGGCGCGAGGCAACTTGGCGAGTGGATTCTCTCACCGAGCACCTCACTCCTCGAAGTTACGGGGCGGCATGAAGCGGTCAAAGCGCTCATCGAAAACGTCGAACGTCTGGAATCATTTCGAGAAGTGTTAGTTGGTGTTCGAGACATCGATCGCCTCGTCTCTCGCGTCACGACCAACCGCGCCATGCCTGCCGACCTCGGACTGCTGCGGGACTCCCTCCGTAATCTGCCCGTTGTAAGCGACAATCTTTCGACCTTCGAAGCGCCGTTTCTCGTCGAGCTCGCGGCGGCGTTCGACCCGCTTTCCGACATCGCGGAGAAGCTTTCGGCGACACTCGTCGATCAGCCACCGGTGAAGCTCTTGGATGGGGGGGTCTTCAAAGAGGGAGTAAATCCGGAATTGGATAGGCTGGTGAAGCTGGCAAACGATGGGAGCGCGTGGCTATCAGAGCTTGAACAGCGAGAACGGCAAGCCAGTGGAATATCGGGTCTCAAGGTCAAGTACAATAACGTCTTCGGATACTTCATCGAGATCACCAAGGCTCACCTCGAGAAAGTTCCCGCACACTACGAGCGGCGGCAGACGCTTACCAATGCCGAACGTTTCGTTACGAGAGAGTTGAAAGAATTCGAACAAGAAGTGCTTTCCGCACGAGCCCGGCAGATAGACCTGGAGCGAGAGCTCTTCGTCGAGCTGCGGAAATGGATCGGAGAGCATGTCTCCCGGATTCAGCATTCGGCGCGAGTTCTTTCGACGATCGATGTGCTTTGTTCCTTTGCTTTTCTTGCCCGGAAGCACGCATACGTTCAGCCAGTTTTTACGGACTCCGGGACGATGAAAATTACCGGCGGACGCCACTCTGTCGTGGAGCAGGTGCTCGGGCATCAGAACTTCGTTCCGAATGATATATTGCTCGATTGTAGTTCGCGGCGTTTCGCGATTCTGACCGGGCCAAACATGGGCGGGAAATCGACGTACTTGCGTCAGGCCGGCTTGATTCAGCTTCTCGCGCAAGCCGGGTCGTTCGTTCCCGCCGTCGCCGCAGAGCTTTCGATTGTGGACCGGATTTTTACGCGAATCGGGGCCGCGGACGATCTCGCGCGTGGTGATTCGACGTTCATGATGGAGATGAGGGAAGCCGCGGTCATTGCGAAGAAAGCAACGGAACGTTCGCTCGTGCTCGTTGATGAACTCGGCCGCGGGACGGCGACGGTAGACGGGCTTGCGTTGGCCTGGGCGGTTGCGGAATGGCTTCATGACATCATTCGCTGCAAGAGCCTTTTTGCAACGCACTTTCATGAGTTGAATGCGCTTGCGGACGAGCGGGAAGGTGCATTCTGTCTCTCAGTGGGTGTTGTCGAATCCCAAGGTGAGATTGAGTTTACTCACCGCATTGAAGAACACCCGGCCGATAGAAGTTACGGTTTGGAAGTTGCAGCACTCGCCGGGCTTCCGAGCGCGCTTCTCTCCCGAGCAAAAGAGGTCTTCCGTGAGATTTCCCAGAATGAGTTTCACCATCCCACGCAGTCATCTCCGCACCAGCCCTCGGCGCCGATGGTGAATGATGAGTCACAGCGCGAAATTCTGCAGAGAATGTGCCGAATGGAGGAATTTCTTTCTTCGTTGAAAGCGATCGATATTAATCGGCTGACTCCAATGCAGGCGCTTTCGGAGCTCGAGAAAATTCAACAAATGTTGGTGATGGATTAAAGCGATGAGCCGCGGGATCGCCCTCTTCTTGTGTTTGCTATTTATGGCGGGGTGCGGCGGCTCGCCGAAAGCCGCTCCAAAACCTCCTGAGGTAAAGCGGACTTCGGTCGCCGCCAAAAAACCGGGTGCCATCCGTATCGTTCTCGATCCCGGGCACGGCGGGGAGAGCGCGGGGGCGGTTGCCTCACCGGTAGTATCAAAACCAGGGGTCGCGGATTCGCGCCGTACGATTGCCGAGAAGGATGTTGTGCTCTCCATTAGTCTCGAGCTAGCCGAGATGTTGCAAAACCGGCTCGGCATCGAAGTTATTCTCACGAGAGCTTCCGATCGCAACATTCCGCTCGAGGCTCGCGCTGAAATGGCAAATGAAGTGGACGCGAATCTGTTTCTTTCGATTCATGCCAACGCCAGCGAGGGCCATCGGCGGAGGGGAATTGAAGTCTACTACCTTGATAACACCGACGATGAGGCTTCCTTGAAGCTCGCCGAACGGGAGAATGCAAGACCGAGAAACGCGGAAGAACAGGATTTGTCGTTTATCGTGAGCGATATTATTCAAACCGCCAAGTTGGATGAGTCGATTACCCTCGCGCACTATCTTTATGACGCCCTCCTTGGACAGCTCCGCGGGAAGTACACCGGTGTTCGAGGAAACGGAGTGATGAAGGCACCGTTTTCAGTATTGGTCGGAGCACACATGCCCAGTGTGCTCGTTGAAGTTTCATATATCGATCATCCCGAAGAAGGCCGCCGACTTGCGACTCCGACGTACCAACGTCATGTAGCGGAAGGAATTTTCGAAGGGGTCAAGCATTACCTTAATAAAACGCATCCTCGCGGCAAACCCGGCAAGCCATGAATGCCGGCTCCGCAGTAACCTTTGAGATTGAATCCTTCTTTCCCGGCCCACGCGCGCGCTTTTTGAAAGGAGTGGGCCGAATGGCGGAGGAGCAGAACACTCCTCTCGCATTGGTTGGCGGACCTGTTCGCGACTGCCTCATGAAGCGCGAAGTTGTTGACGTCGATTTTATTGTTGAGGGCAAAGCCGAAGACTTTCTTATCCGTTTGCTTTCAAATTGGAGAGCCGATTTTTCCGACCTCCCGCTTCCGAAAATAACATCAACGTTTCCCCAATTCGGAACAGCGAAGCTGGTTTTCGATGAGCAACCCGATGGCTTCCCGAAAGTTCTCGATTTCGCGTCAGCGCGGACGGAGCGATATCCGCGTCCGGGGAGGGCGCCCGAAGTTACCTATCCCTGCTCCATTGCGGAGGATCTGAGACGAAGAGATTTTTCGATAAACAGCATGGCATTCCGGCTCGATGGCTCTGAAAAATTCGGCCTTGTCGACCCGCTGCAAGGCGTTTCGGATCTTCAACTTGGACTCTTGCGCGTGCTTCATCCAAAGAGTTTTTCTGAAGATCCGGCACGGATTTTTCGTGCAGTTCGCTTTCTCACGAGATTTGGATTCCAATTCGAAGGGGAGACAGCAAGGCTCTTCGACGAAGCGGTCGAGGCCGGGTTGATTCAGGCTCTCACTCCACAGAGAAAATTCGACGAATTTCGGAAGGCGCTTCGAGAAGACCGAGTAACCCAAGTTCTGCGAAAATTAAGTGACCTCAGCGTGCTGTCACAGATCCATCCAAGCATGAAGTTATCGGAGGCAGCGCTCGCCGCTTCGGACGCCGGAGAGTTTCGCGAAGAAAAAGTGGTCGGAGCGCTTCTCGAAGGAGTGCCTGACCAGTCTTATGAAGACTTGTTGAAGAGTTGGGGTCTTTCGCGAAAGTTGGCCGCTCAATTTGTTCAAAAGAGGCGTGATGTGGTTTGAGTGCAGCCGACTGTTGAGTCTTGGACTTGCTGAGTATCGAGAGCATCGCATGCTCTCGCCTGATTTGATGACTGTTTTCGCGAAATGGGAGTCCGAACCGGTTCTGCAGCGACCGCGTCCGCCCGTCCTCGCGCGGCTTGGCTCACCTGTCGCGTTTGCGATCGGGAAGGAGTTTCTCGCGAGTGGCGGAATATCTCCGGAGGAGTTTGCGAAGGAGCTTCTCCCGGTGTTGGAACGAATCTCTCTTGCGTCGATCGGCGCGAACGCGATTCACTTCTCAGTTGAGAGCGGTGGATTCCTGAATATCAACTTCGCGGATTCTGCCGCTTTCGATCTCATCGAGAAACTGGCACTGGATGAAGATCCATTTGATTTCAGATCTGTTTTTACAGCGAGTCGTACCGCAAAATTTCCCCCTGATACCTTTGTTTTTTCTTCCGGCGACTCGAGGATAAGATCGCGTGCGGCCGAGCTCGATGACGAAGCGGTTTCGGAGCTTTTGGCGAGGCCTGATTCGCCGGAGGTGCGGCTGATGCTGCTCGGTGTTTTGGCCGACCCGGAGCTCGACGCCTCAATTTTTCTCTCGGGCTTGAATGGAACTCAGAATCTTCCGTGGCTGCTCGAGCGGTTTATGCGGGACGTTGTTTCCGTCCGCTCTCAACTTTTAGTCTCCCCTCAGCCGACTTCGGGAGAGAGCGTTTCCGTACCTCCGTTGCTTGAGCAGTTTGCGTATGATCTGAAAGAAGAGCTGGTTTGGGCGAGGCTGGAGTTCGCTGCGGCTGCTCGTCATGGTCGCTCCGAAGAGCTCCTCCGGTACTTGCTCCGGCTATCTCGAGTGTTTTACCGTTTTTATAATACTCCGGGTTGCCGTTCCGAGCTCTCCCGACTCCGCGAAGTGCCGGTTAAGATTACGTCATCGTTACATTTTCTTGAACTCGTTCTGAACCGCAGCCTCTCGGCTCTTCTCAGCATCCAAGTTTGATAGCATTTCCGACTAAATCCCTTGCGAGTGTTCCGAATTCGGCTTAGAAAAGAACTTTATCCTCCGTTTTCAGAGGTCTAATGCGGAGACACAATTGATGCCAGGCAGCTTGAGACTCAGAGACAACAACACGCTTCGCGCGGACACTGATCCGCGAGTGGATCTGCGAGGTCGCGACGGAGAGCGCGCTTCGATTGATCGAAATGGGAGGCCGGCTTCGGGCGCTCCTATGGTTGTGTTGGGATTGAAGGGACTGGTTCTTCTCTGGTCCGCTTGGGGAGCGACATTGCTTGTCGCATTTCTCCTTGGATCTTCGCTCGGCCGTCATCAAGGCGTTGAAACTGCGCTTGAGGAATATTCTCGCGAGGCCGTGCCGCAGCCCGTTCCGGGATATGCGCGAAAAGCCCCCGAGATTCCGAGCCCTAACGCGGCTTCGGAGAAATCAACGGAAGCGCAGCAATCACCGCTTTTGACCGAGTCGCTGGTTGCATCTCGCGCTCCAGCAATAACAATGACCCAAAGTCCCGAAAGCATGCTTCCGGAGAAAGTATCCGGATCCGGAGCGACCGTTCAGGGTGCCGGCGAGCCTGCGGCGGAGCCAGTGTCGAGTTGGACGGTGCAGGCGGCGACCTTTCGATCTCGTACCGAGGCCGAGAAAATTTCCAAGAAATTTCAACGCTTAAAAATCCCCGTCAGCATTTCGCAGACGCCCAAGGGCGGCGCGACTTACTTCCGTGTAGTGCTCGGCCCCTATCCGACGCTTGAAAGAGCAAATCAAGCGAAAACGCAGGCAGTCCGCACAAAGATCGTAAGAGGGGAGCTCTACGTAAAACAGGCTGCCGTAACGCCGTCTCCTGGAAAGCTGCTTTCAGACGCGGAGCGCAATCAACAGTGACCGAACAAGTCCAAACGGCTCCGGAACGCCATCGCTTCGGCTACAAGCTGGCCGTCATTAGCGACGTCGGAAAACGACGAAGCGAGAATCAAGACGCTTACGCGTACGCGATCTCGCAAAAGGTGGCGCTCTACATGGTTGCCGATGGAATGGGCGGTGCCAGAGGAGGGGCAACCGCATCCGCGCTCGCCGTGAAGCACATCACGGAGAATGCCTTTGACGCCGGACAGTCGATCGATCTCGAGCGGCTTCGCACGGCCATCGCAGGGTCAAACTCCCGCATCTACGCGCGAAGCCAAGAAGATCCAAATCTCTTCGGAATGGGAACGACGATCGCAAGTCTGCTCGTTACCGGCGAGCGCGCGATAATCGCTCACGTTGGTGATTCAAGAGTCTATCGGCTTCGCCAGGGAGAATTTGCGCAGCTCACTCGGGACCACACACTCGTTCAAGAATTGGTCGATACCGGAACGATTCAAGAAAAAGAAGCTGCTCAGCATCCGATCGCTCACATGCTCACGCGCTCGCTCGGTCCTGCGGAGATCATCGGGGTGGAAGCCCGGATGGTCGACGAACCTCTCGTGGGCGGGGAACGTTTTCTCCTCTGCTCCGACGGGCTGTACAACCATGTGGGGTTCGAGCAGCTAAAGGCAATTCTTTCGGAAGGCTCGACAGATCAAGCGGTCAAGGAGCTGATTGCCAAGGCGCTCGAAGGCGGCGGAAGCGATAACGTGACGGCATTGGTCGTCGAGATTGCGAAGGAAGCGTACTCGGCGGCGAACCCCGACACCGGATTGTTGCCGGCTCCCGAAGGCGAAGTGGTGACTCGCGTCATTTCGCGAGAAGTACCCGAGGCAGTTGAAGACGAAGAAGCTCTGGGTGACCTGCCCTGGGAGAATGGCAAACAGTCTCACGAAAACGGCCATGATCGCCACGATACCACCGGCTACATGAAGGCCGATGAGGTCTCGGCTTACGCGGCAGAACAACGGCAGCGCGCCGACAAGCCCAGTCTGCACGCGACGACCCAAACGCTGCCCATAGTTACGCCGCGTTCGAACAAATCATTCGCGATGGGTGTATTGGCGCTTGGAGTCATCGCGGGTTTGGTCGTCGTCAGCCGCCGCCCGGAGAGGATGCCCGATGCGGCATCGAAGCCACCGATCACGATGGCTTCGAATACTCCTGATCCGGATCGAGATCCGTTGCCTCTGGAAACTCAAGAGCTTCCCCCGCCACGAGAGATCGAGACCGAGCCCGAGACAGACGATGAAAGGATAGCATGGAGCCCTGGCGCGAGCCCTGCGCCGACAGAGGCGGTCGAGCTTCTCCCAATCGAACCTGCGCCGACATCCGCGCCTCTGGAGCTTCCGGTTGCCGCAGAATCTCCGCTGACACTCGTTGGGCCGAACACGGTTCCAGCCACACCGGAGTTGCTGCCCACCGCTCAGCCTTCAGGTCAGTCAGTCGTGGGGCCGCCGATGGAGAGGCCGACCATGGTCGCTTCCGCCGCCCCCTCACTGATACCAACGCCGCCCTCAATTGAAGCGGCGACGCAAGTCGTTCAGCAAACTCTCGAGAATATTGCTCCGTCCGATCTGCGCATCGGCGAGATTCCTCTCACCGTCGTAACCGACGCATTTGCAATGAACATTCCTGCTCCGCCCCGGTTAGACGGAGCTGAGTTGGAGAAGATCCCCGAGCTGTCTGCCAACTCTCCGATCGTCTGGGAGCATGAGAGCCACAAGGCAGCAAAGATTCAGGCAGAAGACTTGGCGAGACGTGTCAACGGCGCTGAAAACGTCCGGCTCTCCAAAACGAAAATTTTCTCCGAAGACGAAAAGACAACGGCTGCGAGGGATAAGGATCTCACTCGCCGCCGAATCGCCGATCTCGACGGAAAGATTGCACTCCTTTTTGTCCCGACGAAAGACGAAGCGCGTAAGCGCGGATTAGAGGTCGAGAAAGAGATTGCTTCGCTTCGGAAAGATATTCAGGCGAAGCAGAAAGATCTGGCAAAGTGGGAGAAGGTGCTGGGCTCCTGGAGACTCATTAAAGAGCAAAGCCTGACGATGGATTCCGTGCAGCTTGCCGATAGTGCGCAGAATTTCAGCCCCGAAATCAGAAAGTCGCGAGATGCATTTCAGAAAGCATCCGATGACTATATTGCTTCGCTTTCCCGATGGCAGAACCAGTCGCTCGATACGCAAGGAACGGCCCAGCTGGCGCAGCTTGGAAGAGAGGCAAAGGCGCGGAGATTGGAGCTTGAAAACAAAGTTCGCGCGGAAGTAAGCAAAGGTTGGCTCGAAGCGGACCGGCAGGTTGCGAGAATCCGCATCGAGCTTTTTGGACTTGAGCGGAAGAAGGATCTTCACGTGAAGTTCGGAGGGTATGTGAAGGGATATATCCCCACGAGTGGAAGCCCTCGCGTCGAACTCTACCGAAAATACTTGGGTGACCGCGCAAAGCTCTTGAAAGAGCTGAAGCGTCTCCAGAACGTCATGGACGACGACGCGGAAGTCGCCTATCGCCTGCAAGAATTCTCCGCGACCCCTAAAAAGATCTAAATCCCGGCAGTCTTGCATCGGTTAGAACATTTGATGTTCCCGGTTCTCCACCTCAGCGTCCTCTGCGGTTGTATTTTTTCTATATTCTAGAGTCTTGGATGCAACAGCAGAGGACGCTGAGGACGCAGAGAAATCGTCGAATAAGGAATTCGCCCGCTACGCGTTATCGAGGGCGGGCTTGCCGCGCCGAAGCTGTAACGAAGGCGGGAGACTAGAGTTTCTCCCTGGATCTGATAAAAGCTATTCCCTCTAATTTACCTATTAAGTTCGGGGGGCGCATCGTGTCTAAAGGCTTAGCGGTTATCAGTGTCAGCGATAAGACCGGCCTCGAGGAATTCGCAAAAGGCTTGTCGGATCTCGGGTATCGGATTCTCAGCAGCGGTGGAACGTCGAAGTTCTTGGACGGCGCGGGAGTAAAGGTCGATTCGGTCGATAGCTATACTCAACATCCGGAGATTCTGGACGGGAGAGTAAAAACCCTTCATCCCAAAATTCACGGAGGCATTCTTGCCCGAAGGGACCGCGATAGCGACCTTCGAGAACTGGAGGAAAACGGCATCCAGTGTATCGATTTCGTCGTCGTCAATCTCTATCCATTTTTCGAGAAGGTCGAGCAGGTCGAGCGAGCAGAAAACCCGCAACACGGGTCACTCCTAGAGTTCATCGACATCGGCGGTCCGACGATGCTTCGGGCGGCGGCGAAGAACTATCGCCATGTGGTCCCCATCTGCGATCCGGCCGATTATCCTCGCATACTTGAGAAACTAAAAAGTGATGGTGCGATCGACGAAACAACGCGGCGCTACCTCGCCGGGAAAGTGTTTCTCCACATGGCGGCGTACGACGGTGCGATCGCCCGGTATTTTTCCCTCTCTGAAAATCTTCTTGATGACGAAGGCAAGCCTCGCGCACTCGCGCCGGTCGAGCCTCTCATTCTGGAACGCGTGAGTTCCCTTCGATATGGCGAGAATCCGCATCAGCAAGCGGGACTCTATCGCCGATACGGAGCAGGTAAGGCGAGTGGGAAAACCGAGTCACCGTGGAAGGTGGTGCAAGGGAAAGAGCTCTCGCACAACAACCTTCTCGATTTCCATGCCGCGCTCGATCTCTATCTCGAAATGCTCCAAGGCATGAAAGAGACGTCGCCGGCCGTTGTTATCAAACATGCCAATCCTTGCGGTGCTGCTGTTCATAAGAACCCGCTCGACGCATTTATCTTGGCTCGCGACTGCGATCCGGTGAGTGCATTCGGAGGGATCATCGTGGTCTCGGGAACCGTCGACGAGAAATTAGCGAAAGAAATCACGTCGAATTTTGTAGAGGTTGTGGTCGTTCAAGACTACACCCCGGAGGCGGCAGAGGTTTTTGCGAAGAAGAAGAATGTTCGCCTCATCGTTGCCGACTACGAAACCTATCTGCGTAGCCGGAAGCCGCACCGTCTTCAAATCCGCGCGTACCTCGATGACTTTCTCGTACAGTCTTTCGACGCGAAGACCGTGCTTCCGAGCCAGGTCGAGATCGTCACCGCTTCAAAGCCCACCGAGCGACAGCTTTTTGACATGAACTTTGCGTGGATGGTCTGCAAGCACGTGAAGTCGAATGCGATAGTTCTCGCGAAAAACGGTCAAGCGATCGGCATCGGTGCCGGACAAATGAGCCGCATTGACGCGGCTCGGATTGCTGTTGAGCGCGCCAAGGCCCACGGTTTTTCACTCGAAGGGGCGGTTGCGGCAAGCGATGCATTTTTGCCATTCCCCGATACGCTAGAGATTCTCAATGAAGCGGGCATTGTTGCTCTTGCTCAGCCCGGCGGCTCGGTGAAGGACGAGGACGTGATCGCATCGGCAAACTCGCGGAACGTGGCGATGGCATTCACCGGCGAGCGTCACTTTCGGCACTAGTGCCGTGGCAACTAAGCGATCGGCGGTCAGCCGATTACTTTGTTCGGCACCGCTCGGCGTAGCCGAGCCAGCAAAATCCAGTGCTCCGGCATCGGGGAATACAGTGCCGAAGGCACGATTATTCGCCCATAATTTACTTGTCGGAGCACTAGTTGCGCGAACGGCGTGAGATAAAGAGGGAGAGAAAGAAGGGAAGACTATGAAAATTCTGATCGTCGGTTCGGGGGCGCGAGAACACGCGCTCGCTTGGAAAATTGCTCAAAGCCCACTTACTCCCGAATTATATTGTGCGCCGGGAAACGCCGGAACGCGACTTGTTGCTACCAACATTCCCATCAAGGAAACAAACCTCGGCGCGCTCGCGGTTTGGGCCGTTGAAAACAAAGTAGATCTCACGATCGTGGGCCCAGAAGCTCCGCTTGCGGAGGGAATTGTCGATCTTTTCCAAGAACATGGGCTGAAGATTGTTGGTCCGGTTCGAGCTGCTGCCAGAATGGAAGCATCGAAAAGCTTCGCCAAGGAAGTGATGCTGAAGGCAGGAGTGAATACCGCAAAGGGCGCGGTGTTTGAAAATTTCGAAGAAGCCAAGGCTTACGTTGAAGAGCAAGGTGCCCCGATAGTTGTAAAGGCCGACGGTCTTGCGTCCGGGAAAGGGGTCGTCGTCGCTCAGACGGTGGCAGAAGCAATTGATGCTCTCCACGAGTTCATGGTGGATGGAACGCACGGTGCGTCGGGTACTAAAGTCGTCGTAGAACAGTGTTTGTTTGGCGAAGAGGCTTCGGCCATTGCTCTCGTTGATGGAGTCACGGTCCTCCCACTCGTCGTCAGCCAGGACTACAAGCGAGTCGGCGACGGAAACACCGGGCCGAATACGGGCGGTATGGGTTCAATCTCTCCAACTCCCGTTCTCTCGGATCTTCGCGTCGAAAAGCTCGTCGATGAGATTTTTGTTCCGACCCTGCGAGAGCTTGCCTCGAGAGGGATAAAATACACGGGCTTTCTGTACGCCGGGATTCTCGTGGAGAAGTCCGGCGCGACGAAGGTGCTGGAGTTTAATTGCCGCTCGGGGGATCCGGAAACTCAAGTGCTCATGATGCGACTCCGTTCGGATATCGTTCCGGTATTCGAGGCTCTGGTCAATCAGACCTTGGCCTCCATTGAACTCCAATGGAAGCGAGAAGCGGCAACCTGCGTCGTAATGGCGTCTCGCGGATATCCGAAGGAGGTCGACGACGGAAAAACGATCAACGGTCTCGCAAACGTCACCGATCCGATTCAAGTCTTCCATGCGGGTACCCTCCCGGATATCGAAGATGAATCCCAAGTGCTCACGAAAGGCGGTCGCATCCTTTCGGTCGCGGCGCTTGGCGAGAGCGTCGAAGATGCAGCCGCGATGGTGTACGACCACATCGGGAAAATTTCGTTCGACGGCGTTCAATACCGAAAGGATATCGGGAGCTGAGCTCCCCCTTCGAGTGAGCGGCCGTCGGGTTCGGGTTGCGGAGCCTGATGCTGGTTATCCGGAATCCCACCCGCTTCATTGAGGCCGATTCCGCGGCGGCAATCGGGGCTGTTCCGTCGCTCGAAGATCACCGCTGCCGTTCCCTCGAATATCTTCTGCCAGCATTGCTGCTTTCTGAAGAACTCAAGTGCCCTCAGGCGATATCGGGCGACGAGTGCCAGATCGAGTTGATACTCATCCAGCAATTGATTCCAATTCCCAGACGGTGAAAGGTATTTGTTTACGTAGTCGTCGAAAAGCTGCGGCGGATACGCCGTTCCCGCTCTCCCATCTATGAACACCGGGATTCTCCCGGCAGCGTGAAGTATAATAAACGCTCCGAAGTTCCATTCATTGAAGATTCGTTCTCCCGGGTGATGCTGCAGGAGAAACGCGATTTCAGCTTTGGGATCCATCTCCGGAGCCCAATCGATTTTGCCGTTCATCCGATACCGGACGAGGAAGGGGAGCAACACGCACGACAGCGCCAATGCGAGGTAAAACCGGCCCCCGATGGGTTTCGCTAGGGCGGTTGAGAGATGGTTCGTTACATTCAGCCTTCGAACAAACGGCGAGAGGAAAAGTGCAACGGGCGGCATCGCGAGAATGACAAAAAGGGAGAGATGTCGTTGATGCTGTAAACCAAGCACCAACCAGAAAAGGCCCTGAATTAGCAGGGCACGGATTCCTCTGTTTTTGAAGATTGAAAGCGAAAGCAAAAATCCGGCAATAAGCGCCGACATCAGCAAAGAGTCAGACCAACGGAAGGCATTCCATTCCGTGATAAATGGAACCGACGGATGATCGACCGAACGGAGCACTGCTTCCCAAATGCGAAAACCCAACGGAGTGCAGAGCGGAGCGAATAAAATTCCGAGAAGACCGAGTATACTCCCAAAAGAACGCTCGCTTTGAAGCACCTTCCAATTGCACAGTACGAATGTTCCGGCTGCCACCCATCCGGCGGGAAAGCCGCCATGCGTGTTGGCCCAGAGGAGTTGGATTCCAGCGGCACACAACAACTTCTTTCTCGTCGACCATCCAGGATGGAGATAAATGAGGTTCACGAGTGCAAGAAGGAAAAGCGAGAACGCCTGCGGCGAGATTGCAAGCGGGTTATCCGGCGGTTCATAGGTGAGGAGCGCGCATCCTGCGAGGAGCGAAGTGAACAGGATGCTGATTCCTTCCGCTCCCGCAACACTCGCCATCGCTGCGCCAAGACCGAAACAAACGGCGCCGAGTGCTATCCCGGCGACGACGAGTGCTCCGAGTCCACCTGTGCTAAAGAGAAGCCAGCTTCCGATGTCCCACATCCACGAGAGATTGAACCAGGGGTAGCCGTTGGCCGTAAAGGACCAAGGGTCGGTGGTTGGGACCGATCCGCTTGCCGTTATGAGTTCCCCGGCTCGAAGGTGCCACCCGAGGTCGTGATGCACGAGAAATAGCGAAGGTGCGAGTCCAAACAACAGAAGCCACAGGAGAGTGCAGGTAATTGTTATTCTCATAGAGCACTACTCACAGAACTTTTGAATGGCCTCAGCCTGCTTGAATTGTTTAAGCTCCCACAATCCGCTCCGGCTTCTCCATACCGTTTCTGTCAGCGTCTCGTACCAATCCGGTTTCGGGAACCGGAATGAGGTCGACCAGATTAAAAAATCGATTCGAAAGTCCTTGAGGAGCTCGCAGACTGAGTAAGTCGCAATGACTTGCTTTTGGCTTTCGCAGTATTGCGCCCGCTTGATTAACCGGTCGGTCCAGGTGAGGGTGAATATATCTCCAGGGAGCTCCGGTTGCTCGGTCACGCAGGGCCAGAGAAGCTGCGTTTTTCCGGAATACAGCCATCCGGCTGCGAGCTCTCGCTTTATGCTTTCGGTATCAGATATCTTCTTCAGAGAAATCCAATCCTGATGGAGTACCGGCCTCTTGAGCATCGAGGTTATGAACGTTGGAACCTTTGACACCGAGAACTCCGGGCTCAATGTTGTGCTGAATGGGTCTACAACCGACATCGCCGCGACTACCGAGCCCTCAGGAATAAGCTGCGGCGCGGCTTGAATGAGTTCTTTGGACTCCGATGGCGAATCTACGGGGAGGAATGTTCCGTAGACGGTCCGCGAAACCGTCGCCGCGAAGACCAGGACGATGAGAGAACTGTAGACAAAATACATCGGCCTGAGAAACTTTTGTCTGGAAAGAAACTCGAGAAACATCAGGGTGAAGATACCACTGACCAGAGGATGGAGATATTTCGTGGGTATTTGATAAGGCGTGAGACTCTGTCTCAGAAGCGGTTGGAGATTCATCAGCACCGTTTCTCCAACGAAGCAGGAAAAGAGAACGGCCACTGCAAAATAGGTCGCCGGAGCGCTCCTGAATCGAAATAAAAGGTAGGCCGCCAGGCAAGCCAAAAAAAACAGCATTGGAGAGAAAAACCAGACTTCCGCAAAGAGAGGAGAAGCGACGAGATCCATCATCTCCTGACGGCGGAGGAGGAAAAGTCCCATACCGCCGATGAGAAGGTGGCCCAGAGAGAAAAACAGCATTCGGTTGAGGACTGTCTTCGCTGCGGCCCCGAGCTTTCGTGTCCTCATACTATCAAGAACCAAGAGCTGAAGAGCGATCGCCATCGCCGATGCCCACGCGAAAATATAACAATAGAGGAGCAACGCGGTCGAACATCCAAGAAGGAGCCATCGAACGTTTCGGTTCCGGTCAGGAAGATTTGCTGAAAGGCAAATTGAAGCGAGAAGCCAAAGACTCCACAAAAACGGGAGGTAACTCACCTGCGTATACACCCCGCGATGCACGGGAAGGCTGTAATCGACATATGTTGCGGGAACCAGGGCCGGCCAAAATGGCAGAGAAAAATCGAAATATTGACTGGGTATGAGCAAGCCCGGAAAAGCAAGGAGAATCACCGCGGCCACTTCTGCGCCGAGCTGTATCCGAAATATGCCGCGGAAAAAGAGCGAAACGAGCACATAGGAGATGAGCCCGACGAAGAAATCGAGAAAAAGCCCAAGAGCAACCGGGCCCCAGTGAAATGCGGCGGCCATCCATCCCGCACCGTAGTCAACAACAGCATTCGGATATCGTGTCAGGAATGAACGCGTAGTTTCTTTCCCTCCATGCTCGAAGTAAATCGACTCCGGAGAGCGAAGCTCGTAGGCATCAAACGGGAGCCGGAGATAAACAGATTCATCGATATGAACGAAATCAATATCGAACTCGCCGTTCTGCCAGTAGCGAACGAGTGCCGGTAGGAGAAGGAGGGATGAGAAGAGGACGGCTCTGAGGAAAAATCCGCACCTGCCGAAAGAGCTCCCCTTCATTCGGTCAGGGTTTGTTTAAACTATTCACGGCCCGGAGAAACTCGGAGTGGAGCCGATAATAGCCGGATTCATCGTAAGGTTCGGACGCAAGTGCGAGGCACACGGATCCGGAAGAAAAATTTGTCATCTCCCGCCAAGTGAGGGGCGGAAGGTAGAGTCCATAATACGATCGATTCAGATGATAGGTTTGCTTGATTGAACCGTTGTCGAGGTGAACATCGAAGCTGCCGGACATCGCGATCAACAGTTGGTGACAAGAGCGGAGAGCATGGCCGGCGCGCTCGGATCCTCCGGGCACGTCGTAGAGATAGAAGACACGTTTGATCTCGAAAGGAATCTGATTCATTCCCTCGACGACACTGAGGGTACCCCGAGGATCTTCAATTCTCGGAAGCTTTAATAACTGAATTTCACCTTGGGTCGACATGGGTCCTTTCTCGTTTACAGTCTTCACGCGCTCCGTTCAGGAAATAATCCATTAAACTGTGCCTTGCACTGTTTTCCCGTGGTGAACGGAACACTGGGCATTTCCTGGCTCGGCTTCGCCTCGCGTGCCGCAGAAAATAAACTACCTCTGGTAGTTTATTTTGAGAAGGCGGCTCTAGCGCAGGGCTTGTGTAAATGCCTCTATCACTCGGTCCTGCTCCTCCACAGTCATACCGGGGAAGCACGGCAATGTCAGTATTCTCTCTGTCTCAGCCTCTGTGACCGGGAGACTGGCGGACGCCCTTCCCAGCTTCTTCATCCACTCCTGCTGATGATCGGGAACCGGATAATGCACTGCCGTTTGGATGCCCGAGGCCTTTAGGGCGGCTCGAACGTTCTCGCGGTTTGAGATTCGGACGACGAAGAGATGACAGACATGTTCTTTGTCGTCGCCGAGCTCCGGGAGGTCCACCGGAAGGCCTGAGAACGCTTGAAGATAACGGCGGGCAATCGTTCTCCGTTCCCGATTGAAGTGCTCTAAGAACTCGAGTCGCTCGAACAATACGGCAGCTTGAATCTCGTCGAGGCGGCTATTCCGACCACCGGCGATCTCACTTCGGTATTTCTCGCCCCATCCATACTGCCGGAGCTTTCGCAATTTCTCGGAAAGTGCGGCGTCGTCTGTCAGGATAGCCCCACCGTCTCCGATCGCACCGAGATTTTTAGTCGGATAGAAGCTGAAACATGCGAGGCGTCCCCAACTTCCGGTTTTTCTTCCCCGATACTCGGCGCCGTGGCTTTGCGCGCAATCTTCAATCACCGGGATATTTGAGGCGGCGGCGATATCGCAGATTCGATCGATCTTCGCCGCTTTGCCATAAAGATGGCAGACGATGATTGCTTTCGTGCGTGGGGTGATTGCCGACGAAAGCTGCTCTTCGTCAAAGCTTAAATCAGAAGGTTTGATATCAACAAATCGAGGCGAAGCCCCGACGAGATGGATGGCTGAGTTTCCATATCCGCCTGCGTTTGATTGAGTAACGACCTCATCACCCGCTCCGATGTCGAGAGCCCGTAACGAGAGCTCGAGCGCGTCGGTGCCATTTGCGACAGTGATACACTCTTTTACATCGTGGTAGGCTGCGAAGGCGGTTTCAAATCCGCCGACTTCGGGGCCGAGCACGTAAAAACTCCGTGTCAGCACTCGTTCGACGGCCAATCGAGTTCGAGTGTCGATCTCTTGCGGCAGTCTGCTGCTGTCGAATAACGGGATATTCATGCGATCACCTCGGACAGATAATAGGCCTGAACGATCTGTTCGTTAAAAGCGTTGCAGCCGAATCCTAGGGAGTTTCCCATGCGTAACACGGTGGGTGCATTATTTTCGGCCCAGAAGATGTCGGACGAGTATTTTTTCAGATTCTCCATCGTCGGAAGCAAAATAGAATTTGGAAAGCGCTTCAACCAAAATCCAGAGAAGTCTGCTTCCTCGGAGACTAATCCGGCTGATTTCAGCACTCGAAGGGCAGCGTCTTTTACTTCGAGCGGTGTAAGCGTCTCCTTCACGTTTCCTGGATTAAATTCGAATACGAGCCGGAACGCCTCTCCCGAGGAAGACGGAACCGCGTCACCTTGTATACATGCTCGAAAAAACAAAGACTTCGATTCTGGAAGCAAAAGCGAAGCAAAAGCCCTTTTTAGAAAGCCACAGGGAAGGAGAGCGAAAAGAATCGAGAGCGTGGCGCGCTCCGGCTTCGGCTGCGTCTCGCCGGTTGCCAACCTCCGGAGCTCATCCGGTTCGCCGGCCCATATAAATCTTGAGGTGCGAATGGGTTCGCCTTGGGTGAAGTGAATCGTTGTTTCATCGGGGCGAGTCAGATCCACTTTTTCGATTATTCTCTTCTCCCATTGTACGGAAGGCGAAGCGACTACCGCCTCTTCAAGTCTCCGTGCAAAGTCGGCAACGAGACCGTTCTCAACGTCATGAAATACGCTCTCGTTAAGTCCCTGGGGTTCGCCAGTCAATCCGGCGAGAAGAGTTTCCGGATAGAAGAGCGGGAGCCACAACACTCGATGGTAGAGACCGAGCACGCCGCTTGAGTCCTTTCCGAATGCCTTTTCGACGAACGGTTGAATGAAGTGTTTATGGAACGTCGTTCCATGATTCTCGCGGGAAACTTGGGACAAGCTAGCGGAGGAGAAGCCGGGTTTGAGGGACTTTCCGCGAGGGTGAAGTGGTGACTCCGGCCTCCGGAGAATCTCCTCGAGCTCCGCTTTCATCATCCTTTGCATTGGGGGTGGAAGTGATTGAAGGCCGGACAATCTATCGCCGGAGAGAAAATCCGGGATGATGTGTCCCTCAAATACCAGCTCCGGTTTTTCCCGTTCCTTGGTTTTTAGGGAGAGGGACTCGAGGGAATACTCGACGTAACGGAAGAATCTTCCATAATCGTTCCGAACAGAAGGCAAATAGCTCCGAAGATCTGCGGAGTCATCCCGGTTTGAGGCGAATCGCTCGATGACGACGAGGCCTGTATCGAATCGTGTGCCGTCGCACTCGACGCCGCGGAAGATCCCTCCAGGATACTGAGAATGACAGAGCAGCGTGGTCGGCACCGCTTTTATACCGAGAAGTCTCGCGAGCTCCCACGCAGCGATATTCGTTCCGGCGATGCAGACAGATGTATTGTCGATACTCATTTCAAAGATATATTCACGAAAATCTCGGCAGCCATTTCGGGATTCTCTTTCCCAGTCAGGTAGAGTGAGTCAAGAATTGAATCATCGATGATGCGCTCCGCGACCATTCGCCCCATTTGATCGTGGGTGAACGGTTTCATGAAATAACCGCCTTCATCAATTGTCCGGAATCCCGTCTCCGTAAGGAGTTTCAGCAAAGAGTCGCGATCGAAAGCGGTGTGCTGTTGGAGTCGCTCGGCTCTGGGTGAGAGTGATTGAAAATCTGAAAGTGCGCCCATGTTCAGACCAACGCGGCGATGAAGAGAACGACCATTTGGAACGTTTATGTGGACTTTGGTGTCAGAACCGCAGAGGTCTTTGATTGAGTTCAAAAAAAGCGCTGGATCGGGCACCTCGTGAAGAACTCCGCTCGCAAGGATCAGATCGAATGACTGGCCCTTGAGTTGGTCGGCGCAAGCCTCAAGCGGGAGTCGGAGAATGCTGACGAATGGAGCATTTTTGGCCAACGATTCTGCGTGGTCGGCGAATGCGGCGGCGGGCTCTACGACGATGTATTTCAAGAGCGGTTTTAGGTATGAGAAGATCGGCTCCATGCCGCAGCCAATCTCGAGGATCGTCGACGGGTTGAAACGTCCGATGTTTTCGAGCACAAGTCGACGCCGGTATTTAACCATGTAGGGTTCAAACGACGACTCCGTCGTGTAGGTGGCTGCATAGGCGTCTACATCGCGCGGCATGATTTCTCCAAATCTATTCGAAATACGTCATAGGTGACTATCCGGGCACCAAGCATCTCCTTAAAGTGGAGAAGCCCATGATGAATCTCGTGTGCCGGTCCTGGAACGTGAGAGGTTCCCAAATCAAAATATTCGGTCGACGAGGTCGTGGCGTTTGTAATCAGCTCTTCCAAAATGAGTGAAACGGCGCCAGTTTCAAAACCTGCCGGCGATGAGGCGATATATTGGGTGCGAATGACCGCATCGTTTTTGTAGAGGACAACTCCTCCGACGAGCGTCCCCTCCTGCCGAGCGACGTGAAGTGAAATATTCTCTGGGAATCGATCCATCAGGAGTTTCAATTCTTCGGCGGTATGAACGGGTTTCCCGCCGTACCGCGCACTGAGATGCTCCGTGAGAAGAGTCATAAACTCGGGAACATGAGCCCCTCGTTCCACGATGATGCCGGATTGGCGAGCGCGTTCCGCATTTTGGCGTTGTCCCTTGGCGAATCCAAGCCAACGTCGAAGCGGAATCGCGGCACCAACTCCGGATGAGATATGTTCGGCCCCGGATATGAACAACAGGTATCGATCCGCCTCCGCTGGTTGACGATGGTAGATCGCGGGGATGCACTTGTAGTCCAGGGTCTTGAATCCCTTTTCGAAGAAATAGCCGAGAGTAAGCGTGAAAACTTTGGAGAGCGCTGACAGATCAAGCCGCTCATCCCAGAGCAAACCTCCAAAGGTTAGTCCACCATGACTGCGAATCGCTTGTTCCTTTCCGTCGCAAGGAAGGACAGCAACAACTTTCCGATCCTGGAAGACGAGAATGGATTGATCGTGGAACCGATCGGCGTGATATTCGAGATAGTCCCGCCGAAAGATGAAATTCGTCTGGAGGGACCGATCGACAAATCCGTCCCACACGGTTTTCAAACTCGAGTCATACGGCGTGATATGCAACTTATCCATCGATTATCTCGGTCCCGGCTCTCCTGCTGCTGGGCTCACGTCTATGATGTCGCCCCTTGCCTCACGCTTCGGGGCGAAACACTTGATCGATGACGTAGGCGGGTCTTCGGCGAGTCTCGTCCAGAATTCGCCAGAGGTATTCACCGAGCACTCCAATCATGATCATTTGCAGTCCGGAAACCGAGAGGATCGCAACCATCAGAGAAGCATACCCTCGGACCTCGACGGAATACAGATACCAATAGACGATGATCACGAGTCCGTAAGCGAACCCGAAAAGTGCGCAAACGATGCCGATGAGTGACATGAGGCGTATCGGAACGTAGGAAAACCCGAGTATTACGTCGAGCGCCATTTTGAGACGCTTCTGGAAGGACCAGCCGCTTTTCCCGGTGAGTCTCGGTCGCCGGGCGTATGGGACGAGAGTTGCCGGATAGCCGAGCCAAACGAGGAGAGGCTGGAACTGAAGGTTTCGCTCGGTAAAGCGGTTCAATTCATTCACGACTTCCCGATCGATCAGGAAGATATCGAACCCCTTTTTGGGATAGTTCGGGAATGCGATTCCACGGAGCAACCGGTAATAAATTGCGGAGAATGCCATCGAAAGGAAAGTGTCCTGCCGTTCTGTTCGGACGGCGAACACCATTTTGCTGCCCTGACGCCAGTGGGGATACATCTGGACGAAGAGATCGGGAGGGTCCTGCAGATCGGCCGAGAGTATTCCAACGCAGTTTCCGGTAGCGATCGGAAATCCAGCCCGCTCGGCACTGACGGCGCCGAAGTTTCGAGCGAGCTTCACGACGATAACTTTCTTGGGGTGCTGTTTCTGAAGGTCAAGCAGCACCTCGAGTGAGCGATCCTTCGAGCCGTCATCCACGAAAATCAGTTCGAGTTGAATTTCCGGTATCTTTTCTTCGAGCGTGAGCGTCTCTTTCAGCAGCGCGGGGAGCGACTCTTGGTTGTTGTAGACGGGGACGATAATAGAGAGAGTTTCCATAAAACGTAGTCTCTCTGTCTACTTCAGGCTGATGACCAAGAAAACCATAATTCTCTCGGAGAAACAGATAGTTCTCGTGGGGATACCAAATGTCACACGGGTAAAATTCTGTCGCGGCCGTTGACTTTGCAGTAGAGATTCACCCGATGGAAAATTCGACTCTCAGTGTCCGGCGGGGCTTTGCGATTCATCTTGCCGTGTTCTGCCTCTGCCTCGCGGGAATGATTTATCGTTTCCGGGATAGGCTCCAATTTCCCGTCTTTTGGGGTGAGGACGGTCCCTACTTTTTCGCGGAAGCTCTGTGCGCCGGCGGATCACCTGAACGATTCTCGTTCACTGGGGGAGCGGGAGTCCATGCCCTCCTCCCGGCGGCATCGACCGCGGTCGCAATCGAGAGAACTCTGGCTCAAATTATTGTGGGCACCGCGCCCGAATACGCACCTCAACTATTTTTTCTCGCGAGCATTTTCCTTTCGGCGCTTATTTTATCTTTTATCGTGAGTGACAAGTTTGCTTGGCTCATTCGCCCGAAGTGGTCGCGAATTCTGCTCGCAGCGATATTTTGTCTCCGATCCGGCACTGATGAGGTGACGACGAATCTTATCGGCTTTACCTACCTTGGCACGTGGGCATTGGCGCTCAGTGTTTTGCAGCGGCCGCTTCCGCCGACTTGGATTCTTTGTCTCCTCTGGATAGCCGTCCCAGTTTCGGCGAATACCTCGGCCGCGCTCGCCGGACTGATTGCGGCCGTCTATTGGGTTTCGAGGAACAAGGTCCTCTTCGTTCCGTTCATGTTTGCGGTTTTCAGTGCCGTTCTCAATTTCTGCTTGGCACTGACCTCGCCCTATCGAGAAGTCGCCCCCAGGGTGGGAAACCCATTGATGAAACTCGTGGGGACAGCGGATCGGTATCTCTATGAGACGTTCGCCACGCAATGGGTGGGACCGGTCATTGCGAGAAACATTCTCGGAACTGCTCCGGCAATTTGCTTCGTTTTAGCGCTCTTCGTGTTCGCGATCTTTTTGGGAATATTGCGAAAATTGGGCGCGGAACCGGAGAAACAAAAAGTGGCGCTGGGGCTCCTTAGCATTCCCTTGATATTTTTTGCGATGCACTCCATCGCCCGTGCAGATCGGATGGATTCCCCGTTCTTAAACGCGGAGGTCGCCCTCGGGTATCGACACTCACTCTTTTCAAGTCTCGTTATTTTGACGATTTCTACCGTATTCTTGACCGCACATTTTCAATTTCGATCGGCCTTGGCGCGTGTCGGATTCCGTTTTTTCTGCATGCTGCCACTGCTCCATAATGCCATCTTTCCCTTCATTATCGTTCCGGGATGTCCGAAGTATTCGGCCGCGGATTGGGTCAGCTTTCAGAAGTTGTTTCTCGGAGAAAGTGTGAGCGACGCTCAGGTTCCCATACTTCCGATGTTGAAAACACGAGACACCGACGAGTGTGTCCCTTGGTCCAGTCTTCGCGTGAGAAAGCTCGGGGAGGGCACCTTTGAGTGCCACATCTCGGGAGGGAACTATTAATGGGAGTGAAATCGTTCTTTCGCCTTTGCTTGCGCGCGGGAATCCTCGCCGTGCTGCTTCAAGTCCCGTTGTTAAGCGAGCATATGCGCTCCGACGGCTTCTCGCCGAAGCTTTTTACGGACTGGGACGAGCCATTTTATTTTACTATCGCCTATCGGATGGGGGAGCTTCCTTGGAGCGAGATTGCCGACCGGATGCCCTGGATCTCCGCTCACGAATCGGAGCGGCTTCGAATGGAACTTCCGAGCAGCATGACCGACGTCCTTTTGGGGAAATTCGGCCTCGCCCTCGGACTTTGGCCGGTTACGCTTGGTTGGCTGCTCGACGTGCTCTGCTTCTTCTTCTCGTATGTCGGATTTACATTTTTCTTCCGAGCGCTCTCGGGATCTCGATGGGGAGGTGAGATTGCAGCGTGCACGATGCTGCTCCTGCCGTGGCTTCTCTTTCCCGAACGCGCGTGCGACGTCCCCCTCAATTTTCAAGTTTCCGGCATCTACGTGACCTCCCGAGCGTGCAATGTTTGGCCGTCCCTTCCGGTGTGGCGCGGCTTTTATACCCAATTGAGCTACCCGGTACTTGCCGCCGGATTGTTCGTTCTCGTTTCGGGCCGGTTCGGCCGCAAACTCGCGGGCGCACTCCTCGGTTCGCTCATCTATTTCTACGTTTTTGCCTGGGTCGCCGCGATCTGTGTGTCGGCAATCTACCTTGTTTTGCAAAGTTCGAAGGACCGTTGGAAACATCTCATCCAGTTTGCCCTGACCGCCGGAGTGGTTTCCGCACCCGGACTGCTGTGGTTCCTGTGTGGATATTCTCCCATCCGGGAGAGCCTGGTATTGCCCGAGGGGTTTCCGAAATTTTTCCATCTCTCGCCGATGGTTCTGCTGATGATCGGATTTTTCGCTTTTGCGCGGAGCAGAGTAGAGGATCCGGACAAGAACCGGGTCATAGACTTTATCCTTTCCGTGCTTGCAGCTGAAGTAATGTTGCCGAACTACGAACTCATTTCGCGACAACTCTGGCTCGAGGATCACTTTCGAATCTTCTATTTAGAGCCGCTGCTTTCCGGAGCGGTAAGCGCCTTGATATTCGGCTATCTTGCGATGAAATCAACACAAATTGCCTTTGTGCTCGTATTGCTGCTGCTCAGCGCTCGCGAGCAGCAGAATATCTCTAATTTTCGAGAGCGCTACCATCACCGAATGTGGGACTTGGAGTTCCTGAGTAAAGCTATCGTTTCGAAAACGGCGCCGAAAGAACGACTTTTTTATCTCTCTCCAAATGCGGCAAACTATGAGCTCCCGCCTGAGGTCGAGGCGCTCACCCGACGTAAGGTTGATGCTCCCAGTTTCTTGACGACGCTGTTTGAGCACCGTGAAGAAGGACTTCGGAAAGAACTCTTTGTCTCGTGGTTCTTGAGAGACAAGTTTGAGCTCTTCAATGAATGTCCGGTGCCCTACGACACGAGCGGGCGGCGATGGTCAGTTCACAACTGGATTTCATACCGAAGGAGCGACGCATGCTTGAGAGCCGCAGAAATAGCGAAAGATTTTTCGCCATGTGAAATCCTTCGCTCGCTTCAAGGGAGATACATCATTTGGGAAAATCCCGATCTGGAATCGATTGCCCCCGAGAAACGAACGATTCTGCGGCGGGAGTTCATGACGAACGGCAATCTATTTGGGTTGTATAAGATTAACGAGCTGCCGGTGGAATGCACGGAACCTCGCTGATGGTTTTCGAGCGTTGCTACACTGCTTGAAGGCCGATGGAGTGAGCCCTCAAGGCCGTGATGGAATGGTTAAAGCGTGCGTGTGCAGCAGGTTCTCTGTTTTCTCGATCGTGGTTTCAAAAAACAGGTGAACGTTTAGTCATGACGATCCTGTCAGCGTTTCCGAGAGTCAATTCGAATCGCAGGGCTATCCGCACCTCTACTCTGCCGACCGTGCCTTACGACAGAAGAGCATGCGACCGATCAGGCTGCTCGTAAACCGCCAATATCCGGTTTGTTGCGCCGGAATAATTTCACCCGACGGTGCTCGAGTAGAGACGATGTCGCCTCTTGTTCAGCTGAGAGACTCTGTCGCCGGACATACGTCCGAGCGTGAGTTCGACTAATAATATGACAATCGGCAATTCGATGCTTATTCGGCGGCGGGTTCCTCGAGTGAGGTGACGTCTCTAAAGCGGTGGACGTTGCGCTCCACAAGACAGCGGAGCTGACGAAATCACGGAACTGTTTGGATAGAAACAACCACCGAAAGGCAGCTATGAAAACGAACGAATCAACTACCAAAACGTCCTCATTATTCATGCGCTCTTTCTTCTTATCCGGTCGCTGTTTTGTCATTCATTTGACCATGCTCCTCCATAGCGCAGGCGCGCAGACTCCACAGGTATCGTTTGAGCCGCAACCAACAGGGACGGTGAATGCGATTGAAGAGCACGTTTCGACTGGGGTGATCGCCACCCAAGGACACTTTGGACAATTCGCACACATAAACGTAGACACCGGCGGAGGATCGCCGGGGGACGCCAAGAGTGTACTTTCCGGTTCAATCGACCGGGAAAGCGAAGACATTTGCGTCGCGAAGATCGTCAATAACGGACAGAAGCCTTACACGGTTCATTTCTCGGTTGAGGGTTTTGATGAGGCTGGAGAGCGTATCTTTGTACGAACCAGGCGTGCGCAGTTAAAATCGGGGGAAGCGGTAGCCAAGAAAGTGTTTGATTGCGTCGCAACCGGTAATCTCAGCCTGAATCTCCTGTCAGCAAAGGTGACGAAGAAACGTAAGTAGCCGCGGGTAACGGATGAACTATGAACGAATCTGTTGAGCTCTGATTCTCCATTTCATACCTCATATCGTGGATCAGAGTATGTGCCGAAAGGCGGACTCGATTGGAAGCCGATCTTACTGATGGCGAGCCTCACTCTCACCACTCCTTGTCAAGCATGGCCCTCTCACAGTCTTGATTCAACGGAATTCCAAGAACTGCCCTCTGGAGTTGCAAACCACAGCTCCGATAAAACCAATGTCGAGGAGCTTAGCGATCCCGGCAACTCAATGGATTCTGAAGAGACGGAGGAACGAGAACGGCTCAATGCGCGAAAAAATGATGAATATGACTTTGATTCGGAAGAGTGCCGTGAGGAGGAAAAGCGATCGTGCCGACCGCCAAACAGAGGTGACTTCGAGTCGCCGGCAAGTCGAAGAAGGTTCTGAGTCTGAGACTCCGCAGATTGGGGGAACAAGGTACAGGCAGGCAGTGAGCCATCAGACGGCTTGCGGCGCGTGATGTTTCAGCGGATCCCGTCGCCCGAGCCGACGAAATAAAAAAGTTCGGCGCAAGTAAATCCAAGGAGATAAAGCTGAAACCTTCCGAGGCGGGTCTGGGAGTAGCTTGAGGTCCAGGCCTCGACATTTTTCGAATACGGACGGACGAAGTCTCCGCGGTCGGCCTTTGTGAGCGCCGTGCTTAACCAATGCTTCGTGTCGTTTACGATATCGACGACGCAGAGTGTGCCGCCCGGAGCGAGAACCTTTTTCGATTCGATAATCAGGCCGGCAAATTTCTCATCGTCTAAATGGTGCGTGAGGCTGTTTACGAGAATAAAATCGAAGGGCTGTTCGAAAATGCTCGAGAGCTTCGATGCGTCACCGACGATGAAGTTCCTCTGATATTTGTCCCGTGCATGATTGATGTATTTTGGTTCGATATCTATTCCGGTGTAATCAGAATCCCCAAAAAATTTGCAGTTTGTTCCGGGGCCGCACCCGACATCAAGCACTCGTTTTCCTTTTGCTTGTTCGATCTCTCCGCGCACCGGTGCGAGCTTGCCTTCGACAAACGGCACCTGAATGAGCTTGTAGACCAGCGGAATCGTGACGATCGAATCCTTGAGAGAGGCGCGCGCTGTATTCGATTCCATTTTAAGCTCCGGAACAGACCGTCGAGCGAAAATGAATGACGACCTGGCCGCACACAACGTCGCGAACGAGCGGGATCGACTCGATAGGTTTCTCAAGCGCCTTCAGCGGCTTTACTGCCCAATCGGCACAAAAAATCGGAACGAGGCCGATGTAGACATACGATTGAACATCCGCACCGGCGTCCTTGAACCACTTCACGAGTGTTGACCGCAGATACGACAGCTCGCCGTGCTCGACATGATACGGCGAGAAGCACTCAATCAGCTTCAGCACCGGATTGTGCCCGTTCGGCTCGAGAACGATAATGTCCTTTGCAATTTTGCAGGTCTGTGCGATCGCACGAAATGGCTCGGGGATGTGATGGATAACGCCGCGCATAACGGCGACGTCGAACGTCTTTCCCAAGCTTTGCAACTCGTAGGCGTTGCACACGTGAAATTCGGATACTTTTCCGTCTTTGGAGACGGCCTTCGTTTTTGCGACTTCAATCGCGTTGGGTGCCGGATCAACTCCAAGAACCGATTTTGCCCCGCCGTCGAAGAGCTCCGTCGTATATGTGCCATCCCCGCACCCGACGTCTATCACCGACTTTCCTTGAAACAAGTTCAGTCCGAGGATGCCGTCCGACATCCGTTTGTTGCTGGTGCGACTTGATAGACGGTCGAAAGTATATCCGTATCCGCCTCGCTCCTGGGCGTCTTTGTCGAAAACTTCGAATGAAGAAGGGGTGCTGCTCATAAAAAAGTTCTCCTACTTTTTCTCATCCACGTCCAGTGGAGTGTTCGGTGGAAAGGGGCGCAGTGGCTACCCGATTCGCCGATGTTTTGGGTGTGAACCTCTTCTTCATGTCCAAAAAGGGGCTTTCAAAGAACCGATAGGAGACCTGGGCGAAGACAATCGCAAACACGAAGGAAGAAAGCGTGAGAAACATCTGACTCCCTGCGGTGCTTGAGCGGAGCGCAGGAAACAGGGCATCGAGGCACCGGATCGACAGCACCACGGCAAGCAGGTGATACATGTAGATTCCGTACGAAATCTTTCCCGCCTGATCGAGCCAGGACTGCCGGAGCTTTACGAGAGACCCGGGGTTCGTTGCGATGTTAGCGATGCAACATCCGAAGAAGAGCGAATACAGCTCATGTGTTCCTCTTGAAAGCGCGGCACCGCAGCCGAGTAGAACAGGAAGCACTGTCAGACAGAATATTTGAGTGAACCGATGATATGCAAACGCGCGAACGCGTGAAGGCTCTCGAACGAGGATGGCTGTTAGTCCGCCGAGGGCGATACAACCGAGCCGCGTGTAGTAGAAAAATTTCTCGATAATTGGACTCCACTCGCCTTCGATAAGTTGGACGAGCGGGAAGATGAGAAAGCCAAAGAAAAGAACGAAGAAGAGAAGAATTGCGACGAGCTGTTTCGACGATCGAACACACCAAGGCCAGAAGAAGTAGAATATCTCCTCAACACCTATTGACCACGCCTGGGAAGCGTACGGAACGGGAACCGAGAAGACGCTGCATGCAAGCTGTGGGAGAAGTATGAGGTAGAGGAGCAGTTTCTTCCAGAAATCAACTTGCAGCTCCTCTGTCCATCCGGGAACGCTCATGAACGAAATATTCGGAACCACAAAAAAGGCGAAGAGCACGACAAAATAGTAGAGCGGCAAAATTCGGAGTGCGCGGCGGATATAAAACAATCTTATCGAGACTGTCCCAAAGTCGCGTTTCTCATTCAGAAGCAAATGCGTAATCAAAAATCCGCTTAGTACGAAAAAGAAGGTGACCGCTCCTTCTCCGAGAAACTGAACCGCGGGGTAAGCCCAAAGCGAAGGAAATCCATGCACCGCTTTCTGTTGTTCGATGTGGCAGAGCAAAACTGCGCTCGCGGCAAAGAACCGAAGTGCATTCAGCCCTGGAAGCATGGAGTGTTTCGAGTCCGTGCTTTTGAACGGGACCGAAGATGGTTGCTCAGACATTTTTGACGGAAGCCTGTTGCGAACTGGACGCGACTTCCTGGAGCTTTCCCGAGCGGATGATATTTCTTCGGATATAGTGCGGGCGACGCTTGACCTCTTCCAACACCTTCCCGAGATATTCGCCAAGAATCGAAATCGCAAGCAGATTAAATGCTCCAAAGAACGCGACGACGATCAGGATCGTCGTGATACCCCTCGGTGCAGCATCCGGAAAAATAATCCGGAGCACGATCTGGAGGGCGATGAAAAAGCATACGATGAGAAAGAGAAATATCCCGCTCGTCGTCAAGAAATTCAACGGTGTGTTGCTGTACGCCAGCAATCCCTTCTTTGCCCACCCGATGTTCTTGAAAATATTGTTCGTCGATCTACCGAACATCCGCTCGGGTCTGTAGTAAGAAACACCCGTATGTTTGAAGCCCGCAAACGCGCGAACACCGCGCAGGAGAAAATCGCGCTCTGGAAATGAAAGGATATGTTCAACCACCCGGCGTTCGATAAGGGAGAAATCTCCGGCGTCTCTCGGAATCGGGATATACGAAAATTTCTCGAAGATGCGATAGAACAGTTTGTAGCAAAGCGCCAAATGAACGGGCATCTCTCGTTTTGTTCTTACGCCGTAAATGACTTCGAACCCCTCTTTCCATTTGGCGACAAAGTCGGTGATGAGCTCGGGAGGGTCTTGGAGGTCTCCGTCGAGCAAAACGACAGAATTTTTCGATGCGATGTCCATGCCGCTTCGAAAAGCCGACTGAGAACCAAAATTGCGTGAATGACTGATGCCGATCACGCGAGTGTCGGTTTCGCTGATACGCCGGATGACCTCTTCGCTTTGGTCGGGGCTGTTATCATTTACGAAGATTATTTCGTATTCGATGCCAAGCTCGAGAAATACCTTCGTGAGACGCTCGTACATGATCGGGATTGCCTGCTCGTCTTTGTAGCAGGCAATGATTGCTGAAACAGACCGTTCCACCGTGTTCGAGAATTTTTTGGAAGAGGCTCGATATTTTTCCAGGTCGGGGAGGGCGCGAACCCACTCCACGTATGTTGAAATCCCTTGCTCGAATGAAGTCGTCGCCTTCCATTTCAGTTTTTGTTCGCTGTGCTCGGGATTAGAAAACCAGTTCGAGATGTCCCAACTTCGTTGGGTCATCGTGAACTTCGGTTCTTCCGCGATATCGAAATGCCGCCTTGCGAAGTCCGCGACTTGTTTAATTGTCGTTTGTTCGCCGCTCCCGATATTGAACGAATCTCCAAAGAGATCCTCTGTGAGGTTTACGGCGGCGAGCACGAACGCTCTCGACACGTCGTCAACATAAACGAAATCGCGGGATATTCTCGGATCGACGAACTCAGGCAGCTCTCTTTTTAGTCCCTTAAATACAACGGCAGGAATGAGCCGCGAGGAATCTTCGTAAGGTCCATAAACCGAGTACAGTCTCAGGTTCGCGCAGGCAAAGCCGCGGCACTTTCCGAAGTAGTGAATGAGTCCCGAGACGCCGGCTTTCGAGACGGCGTAATGACTGTTGGGCGTTAGTTGAGCGCTCTCGTCCGGTCCCGCCGCCTCTCTCCCGTATTCGGAAGAGCTTCCAGCGTGAATATATCGCTGCACCTTGTGAAGTTCGAGCAGCTCCATGAGTCGAACCTTCGACAGGAAGTTCGATCGATAGATCAGGTCGGCATCGTTCTGAAAGGAATATCCGCCGTACGCGACGCAATCGAAGACCGTTTGTGGCTTGTGCTTGTTCAAGAGCCGTTCGACATCGCCGCTCAAGAGCAAATTAACTTGGAAGAGATTCTTCGGGTTGATCCCATCGAGCCGCCACGGATGTGGGTCGTTATAGGTTCCGATCACGTCGTCCCGGAAAGAGAGCAGATATCGCAGAAGGTTTGCGCCGACGAATCCACTCGCACCGAGCACCACTATCGGGCCGTGGAGCTGATTGCAAACGATCTCTTTCCAGTTTTCCATGATTATTCTACGCCGCCCACCCTCGACTCCGCGCTCGTCAGTGCGTCCAAGAACGCAGACTTTCCGATTCCTGTTTGCTCTCGGTAATACCGTTGTGAGCCAGACCTTTCCAGCAAAGTTTTATCCGGAGAGAGGTGGGTGAAGCGCGAAGGATGGACACCGTGCCTGAGCAGCTCTAGTGCAAGGAGACTTCCCGCGCTCCCCTGACGAACATGTTCCTCGAGAACCACAACTTCACGGTTGTTTCTGATTCCGTTCAAGAACGTTTCGGGGATTGATTCGTAGGTAATTGGCAGCTCCGAAACCGCCCAAATCTCCGGGAGCACGGAAAGGCGAGATTCTTGGAGAGCACCGCACGCGGTCCCCGCGAGAGGACCCACGGCGAGAACCAGTGGGCCAAGCCCGTCGCAAAGCTTTCGCCAAGCAGCAAACGGTGGAGCCGAGAACCCGGCCGGTTTTTCGTCCATCCCCAATCGAATGTAAGCGGGGGAGGGATCGTGGAGGGCGGCGCGAAGAATCTCGGGAACGTCTTCGCGGAATGAGGGGACAAACGCCTTCATCCCCGGCAGCGTGAGGAGTGCGCCATAGTCTTCGAGAGCATGATGAGTGGAGCCCATCACCCCATATCCGAAGCCTCCGCCGTTTCCAATGAGCTTTACCGGAAGGCCGTGGAAGCAAACGTCGTTTCGTATCTGCTCAAACGGCCGGGCGTAAAGGAACGGCGCGATACTATAGGCAAAGCAGCAGAATCCCTCGGAGGCCATGCCGGCAGCCATCGAGATCATGTTCTGTTCCGCGACTCCGGCATTGATGAAATCATCGCCCATCACGGAGCGAAGCTCTTCGAAGGCCATAAAGCCTAAATCGCCAGTCAGAAAGATGAACCGGTTTGTCTCGTACAGTTGGACCAGGCTTTCAGAGAGCGCCTTTCTCATGACTGCTCAATCTCCGACAATGCCTGCTGGTATTGAGCTTCACTCATTGGAAGGTAATGCCATTCCACCGTGTTCTCCATGTAGGAGACCCCGTTTCCCTTCACGGAATCGAGAACGATGATGACCGGTCGATCTGCCCGGACGGCCAAGGCGGAGAGAATCTTCGAAGTATCATGTCCCGGGACGACGATGAGCTCGGCGTCGAATTGCTGAAGCCGCGAGCGAAGTTCAGGAATTTTTAGCACCTCCGCGGTTCGCCCGAAGCCTTGCACTTTGTTGTCGTCGATCATGATGCAAAGGTTCGAAAGGCGCTCGCTTATCAGAAAATGAAGGGACTCCCATGTGGACCCTTCTTGCCATTCTCCATCGGAGGTCAGGCAATAGATCCGCCCTGATTTCTGTAATCGTCGGCGTCCGAGTGCGACGCCGGTCGCAAGACCAAGACCGTGTCCGAGACTCCCGGTCGCGAACCGCAATCCTGGAAGACTCTCGGCGATAGGATGTCCCGCGAGTCTCGTTTCGTCTTTATGAAAGGTCCGGAGCTCCTCATCGCTCAAGAGCCCCTTCGACCACAGAGTGACGTAGTATGCCCCGGCCGCGTGGCCCTTCGAGAGGATGAAGACGTCGTCGCTTTGGAGTGCTTTATGGTGGAGCGCGAGGAGAGCGTCGAGGCAGGATAAATTACCACCTATGTGACCGACCTTGCTCTCGTAGTGCATCGTGAGCAAGCGTTTCTTGGCGGCCTTTCCGATGCGATGCAGGTCTGCGTCCACTTGTTCTCTTCGATTACGAGATTTCCGATGAGTTGCTTGAAGATATTCCTTCCGAGATTCATTGGCGACTGATTTGTCGATGCCCAGCCGGAAGGGATCGATTCCTGAAACGGGCACCGATAGTCATCGTATTTGCTCGGAAATCTGTGAGTATGCAGGGAGCCGGGATTTCCGTTGCGGAGACCGAGTCCGATCGCTCAGGATGGCATCAGAACCATCCGCCTTTCCCGTTTTTTCGCGCCGGAGTCATGCCAATTCGTCAGCTCGCAGTTATCGGATTGCTTTTCGTCTTCGGCGCACTGAGGCTGACCGGCTTTTTTTCGCATCCGTTCTTCTACGCCGAGGACGGAGCAATATTCTTCAAAGACAGCATCAATCTCGGCCTGCCGTCGCTGTTCATCGATGTTGTCGGACATCACAACCTCCTTCAGCGTCTCACCGCGCTGCTCGCACTCCTTTTTCCGGTCGTTTGGATTCCCGTCGTTTACAAAGCCGCGGCCCTCCTCGTGACGTCCTGGTGTTTTTCAATTTTTTCTCGGCCGGGATTCCGTTGGGTCGTCTCCGAGGACAGCGATCGGATGGTTCTTTGTCTTCTTTTCTCTCTTCTTCCCGGAGCCTCTGAGCTCGCGGTCACGATTTGCACTTTTTATTATCCATTTCTGCTGGCGTCGTTACTCCTCATTATCGAGCGTGACGCGGGTGGAAGGCATCGGCTCACGTTTCAGAGCCTGCTTCTCCTCACGGTCCTCTTTTTTTCCACCGGGCACGCGATTGTTTGTCTTCCGCTGATTCTCTATTTCGTTATTTTCCATCGCAGCCGAAATCACGCATTCGCCGCCGGAATGCTGATGCTTACCGTGCTCGTCAATATCGTCGCGGTCTTCTCCGTCGACGGACGTTACCAATGGGTCGGTCGATCGCTTTTCGGAACCGTCGCGTCATCATTGCAGATTTGGATTGAAAATTTCTTCGCGCGGGTGATCTATTTGCCGCTCTTCGGGAGCCGAATTGCACAGGGGATTATCATGCTCCCCGATCTGGCCTTCTGGTCAATTTCTATCTTCTTTCTCGCGGCAATTACTGGTCTCGCCCATTTGCGCGGAGTTCTTCCGAAGGCGATCCAGAGCCAAAAGGTTCAGATACTCAGTCTCCTTTTAGCATGCGTTCTTTGCCTGATGCCGCTGTCTATTCTCGTGAGGAGCTATCTCATTCCTATCTACAGCCGTCCGGGTTTGTCGTTTGAATATCGCTATTCGTTTCTTCCGGCTTTCGCTGTGCTTTTGGTGTTTTCCTCTTTTATTTATTCCATTCCTCGAGCACGGAGCGGCGGCACGCAATATGTGCAGTTCTTCCTCTTCGTCTACTTGTCGTGGAACCTCATCGCGTTTCCGATCTTTCCCGATATCCCGAAATCTCCCGAGTTCGAAGCGGCTTGGCCGGGACAGGCGTCGAGAATTCAGGCGGCTTTAAAGAATCGAGAGCTTGGTCAGCTCAAGGAACTAGTGCCCATCGGATCGCTTCGAAGTCTTCCCGTCGGTTGGAATGACTTCGACACGAATCTCGTTATCCAACCGGTCGCGAACACATTGGCTGCTCCCGGCACTCCGCTTGCGGCTTCGTTTGCCGCGCAGGATTTTGTGGTCCGGCATTCCGCTTTTCAGCTCTTCCGGAACGGTGAGAATGCCTACGACTTCTCGCGTCTCCGTTCCGTCGAAAAGAATGTGGTGGGGTGGGACGTGAACACGCCGTTTCTCAATCCTCCATGGACGCTTCTGGTTCTCGCCCCGGTCTTGATTTGGCCGTATTTCGATGCCGCCCTTCTTTGGGCCATCGCAAACGCCTTTTTCTACTTCAGTATTATCATGATGTGCTTCCGATCGATCCGCCCGAGCCGACCTCCGACTGGGTTCGAGCTGCTTTTGTCGGCGGCATTTCTTCCGGGGATTATCTGCGTAATTTGGGGACAGCTCGGCTTTTTGCTCGCTTTCGGCGCCGCACTCCTGGTTCTTGCCGAGTCGAGGAACAAGGTCTCGCTCGCTACGGCAGGCACCGTGCTGCTCACGCTGAAGCCGCATCTGGTTTTTCTTCCGATTCTTGCCGCGCTTTATGAGTCGGTTCGGAGGAAGTGTTTTCGCATTTCGGTTTCCGTCATTCTGATTCTGGCGGGAGCTCTTTTCGGATTAGAAGCCTACTCGCCGGGAATCACCTCGTCGTGGCTTCTCGCATCCCAGCTCGCCTCGCGGGACCTTTCCGTTATGAGGAGCGCGAACATCCCAGCGCTTGCGGGTCTTCTCGCCGGCGGCGGGACATCAATTTATCTTCCAGTGCTCTTTGGGCTCTCGATGCTGTCAATCATCGGCCTTGCCGTATTCCTCGGAAGGTCCCGCCGGAAGCTCACGGTCCAGGCTGATCTGCCGTGGCTGCTCCCCTTGTCGCTTATGTTCACTCCCTACGCGTGGCATCACGATTTTGCTCTTTTGTTCCCGGTCCATGTGCTCCTTGTCGCGAGAATCTCGCACTTGAGAACTGTAAAATTGCAACGCTCATTCATCCTGAGCATCGTACTCTTGAATGCCGCGGTGGGGCTCCAGATGGTCTTTGCGTTTCGCTTCGCGGCAGAGTTTGCGTGGATACCAATCTTCTATTTCGTCCTGGGGTTGTGGGTCCGGAGCGAAGAGAAAAGGGTGGCGGAGAGTCCGACGCGTGTTCGATCGTAGCGAACCGGGGAATCGGGTGTTATTCGTCGAAGAAAGTCGACAGTCGAGCGAACGAAATTTTTATGCTGAACGGGAAAAAAGTAGTCGTTGTCCTTCCTGCCTACAACGCGGCGAAGACGCTGGAGAAAACGCACGCCGAAATTCCCCACGACGTCGTCGATGAAGTCATCCTCGTCGACGATCAGAGTTCTGATGATACTTCACAACTCTCGGAGGCACTGAAAATAAAGACGGTCGTGCATCGCCGGAATGTCGGTTACGGCGGAAATCAAAAGACTTGTTATGAAGAAGCTCTTCAAGCAAACGCCGACATCGTCATCATGCTCCACCCCGACTATCAATATACTCCGCGGCTCATCGTTCCGCTTGCTGCGATGGTCGCCTACGGCGGATATGACGCGGCGCTCGGCTCCCGCATTTTAGCTCAGAGTGCGGTGAAGGGCGGAATGCCGGTCTATAAATACATCTTCAATCGATGCCTTACGTTGTTTCAGAACATTCTCATGCAGCAGAAAATGTCCGAGTACCATACCGGATATCGGGTTTTCTCCCGACAGATACTCGAGTCACTGCCACTCGGGGAGAATTCAAATGATTTTGTTTTCGATAATGAAATGATCGCGCAGATGATGTTTTTCGGCTTTCGCGTCGGTGAGGTCAGCTGTCCGACACACTATGCAGCTGATTCATCTTCAATCAGTTTTTCACGAAGCGTGAAATACGGTCTCGGTGTGCTTATTGTAAGCACGAAGTTTTTTCTTCAACGGAGGAATCTCGCGTCCTTTCGAATGTTCGATAAAAATGGCCGCCGGCTAAGAACCGGCGGGAATGGAGGGCGGTGAAAGCGCTCTCCGTGTTGCTGCTCGGAGTTCTTTTCGGGGCGCTCCATCTTGCCTACTACGGAATCGACAACGATCCGATTTTTCTTCAAAACGGGGCGTTGAGAATCTCCGACTTTGCTTACTACGTCGTGATCATTCGTTCGTTCTGGTTCGGTGGTCCGAGAGGCATCTACAGCTTGGAGGATAACCTCGCGGTGCTGCGCGAGCTTCTTGGCACCGATATCGGCGGTGTAATGCCTCTCGCGGTGACCCCGGCATCGGCTTTCCTGTTCCTGCCGTTTGCGGTCGTCTCTTTGTTCTCGATGAGCGTGGCAAAGAGCTTTTGGTGCGGACTGTCGATGGCGGCTGTTCTCACGGCCGCCTCTGGATTCAGAGATATTTGGACGGGCACGTCGTCTCACAGCCGCATAAAACTGGGGCTCGCTGCCGCCATAGTTTTTCTCTCGCACAGTTTTTTTCTAACGCTCTGGCTCGGACAAACATCACTGTTCTTTTTTGCTTCGCTGCTCTCATTGCTAAACGCCTTGAGAAAGGGAGATCGCAGGATTCTCCCGGTTCTTCCGGCGCTGTTTTTTGCCGGGCTGAAACCCACCTATTTCGGAATCATGGTGCTGGTTCTCTTGGTCTACGGAGCATGGAGGGCAATCTCTATTGCCGCATCATTTCTCGCTGCTGCCGCACTCTTCTGCACGGTTTACACTTCACCTGTCTGGATCTCCGAGTATGTCTCGATGTTCACGGTATTTAGCCGCTATCCGCTTCCCCCGGAGTTCCGGTTGCCGTTTGCGTTTGATCAGATGAATGTCTTCCGGAGCGGTTGGTCGTCGTTCGCGTCTCAGGAGACTCTCTTGACGCTCTCGCGTTCGGTGCTCTTCATCGCTGTGGCAGGCGGAGCCGTTTCGATTCTCCGCAACCTGCAGAGACAGGATGAAATCGGCGCCAAGCGACGGATGATTATTTTGACAGCTTGCTACGTGCTCTTTTCGCCGTACTTGAGCCCATACGAGGAAATACTCGCCGCGTTCCCAATCCTTCTCATCATTTCGGGTGCTCCGGAATATCTCGATAGCCGCCGCTTTCTCTCGTGTTTGCTGCTCCTCTTCCTGGTCTTGAATTTCAATCCGCTCCTCACGCCATGGAATCGTGAGCTGCTGTGGATCGCAAAAGCAGTTCTCTTCGCCTTGTACGCGGTCTCTCTCGGAAAACCGTCACGGGAGTTCGCATGATTCGAGGAATTCTGATCGTCGGCTGGTCCATCGTCCTCTCGGTACTCCTCCTGCTCACGCTCTTTCTCAATTCTCCGGGTTTCACGCGCTTTGTGTTGAAGGAGAAAGCACCGTATCTCGCGCATCGTTCACGCTTCCTTCCGGACAAGGATCTCGGTTTTCGGCACCGAAGAGAAAACTTCAACCTGGACACGGACCACTTCCAGGGAGATCTCTGGATGGACGGGTATGGATTGTCGAATGACGGGATTGAGTATCACGCAACCTATGAGGGTGGATTTCGGAAAAATTCTTCGCGGAGCTGTGACATCGCGGTCGTTGGCGATTCGTTTATGGAGATTGGCGAAACTGATCAATTAACGCTCACCGAGATGATGGCGGCGTCGGGGAAATTTGGTGTCTGCAATTTTGGCATGGGTGGATACGGTCCCGTTCAATACCTCGAAGTCTTCCGGCGACACGTTCTCCCGAGAACAGACGTCAAGACCCTTATCGTCGAATTTTACTCAGGGAACGATATTGCCGACATTTCGAATGCCGATCGACTAAGAGAGATGGCGGTAAAGTGGAGCTTCGTCGATGAATATTATGCTGCTTTGCACGATGTTCTGAATGTCGCGCAGGGTTCGATCCAAAGTTGGCTTTCTTCGGAGAAACGGAATCCGGGCGAATATCTGGATACGCTTGCGAAGGTTCCGACTGAGAATGGTGAGAAGCTCCTCGCGATTCGCTACTTCAATCCAAAGATGACGCCGGAACATATCGCAAGAGATCCGGATTGGCGGATACTCACGGAAACTATTTCGAAGATTAAACGCGAGGCGGAGCAAAAAAAATTGCGCTTTTTCCTGCTGTATATTCCTACTTCGTCCGAGGTCTATGCCGACATCGCGACCGCGAAAGAAGGGACATTGTTAGCCGAGCGTCTAAAAACGCAGGCCCGATACGGAGACAATCTTCACACGGCATTTCTCCAGCTTGCGCGCGATCTTGGGCTCCCGGTCATTGATCTCCTCCCGGCGTTTCGAAACGAACGGTCGAATGGGGCTCTCCTCTATTATCAGTTCGACTCACACTGGAGCCGACGCGGGAGGGAAGTGGCCGCCGGAGAGATACGGAAAGTATTGGCCGAAGCTCAAATCGACGGTGGTTTGTAGACGAGACTCACTTTTTAACTCCTCTTTGGCGATTCTCTCTTCTCGTCTAGCGATACCTCAGGGATGAGCAAAGCTTCCCAGTCGAGCATTTCGCCTCCACAGCTTGGCGCAAAAGACCCTAAACCCACTTTGCTGATCTCTATCGGACCCCGGTTAGCCGAATAAGACGCGGCGATCGCATGACTTCGCGCATGGCAAGTATAAGCGCAACCAGTGCTTATCATTTCACTCCGTTGGGGAATTTTTCTCGCGGTAAACCAATGGAGCTTCACGCTATGGAACATCAGGATAACATTCGTTCGTTCTCGCGCCGCAGATTTATGCACAGTGCTGGAGCGGGGATCGTTGCAACCGGCGTTCATGCCGCGGCGTCCGCCTACGGAATTGAGCTCGCCCCCAAGGATAAGGAGCCGCCGTCAATTCAAGTTCCAGGCGAGCGTCCGAAGAAAGTGGGAATTGCGGTGGTCGGACTCGGCGAACTATCGCTCACTCAGATTCTCCCGGCATTTTCTTCTTGCGCGCTCGCGTATCCGGCCGCGCTTGTCAGCGGTCATCCGGACAAAGCAAAGGCGGTGGCTGGTCACTACAATGTCCCCGCTGGGAATATTTATGACTACGAGAACTTTGACCGCATCAAGGACAATCCTGATATTAAAATTGTATACATTGTCCTCCCGAATTCGATGCATGCGGAGTTCAGCATTCGCGCGATGAAAGCCGGGAAAGATGTGCTGTGTGAGAAGCCGCTCGCAGCGACCGTTTCCGAGGCGGAAGAAATGGTGGAAGTGTCCAGAAGCACCGGTCGGAAGCTCATGACCGCATACCGATTGCGGTATGAGCCGTTCAATCAACACATGATTCAGTTCGCCCGTGAGAAAAAATACGGAGCGATTCGCATCATCACGGCTGATAACGTCCAAGACGTGAAAGCACCGAATATTCGCCTCAGCCGAAAACTCGGCGGTGGAGCGCTTGGCGATGTCGGAGTGTATTGCATCAACGCATGCCGATACCTGACGGCGGAGGAGCCGGTGGAAGTGTTCGGTCAACTTCTCAGACCGAAAGACGATCCGCGGTTCGAAGAGGTCGAAGATCGCATCATCTTTCAGCTTCGCTTCCCGTCCGGGGTACTCGCGAATTGCTCAGCGGGCTTTAGCTCCTTCGTCTCTCGGCGCTACCAAGTGTTCTGCGAGAACGGGTATTTCGGACTTGACCCGGCGTTTAGCTACTCCGGACTGCAGGCATATGTAGGAACCAAGTCGGGTCGCGAGCAGCTCCAGATCGAAGCAGCGAATCATTTCGCTTCGGAGATGGATCATTTCGCAGCATGTGTAGTTAACGACGCCGACCCGACGACTTCTGGCGAAGATGGCCTCCAAGATATGCGAATCATCAGCGCGATCTACGAATCGGCCGAGAAAGGAAGGGTCGTCAAAGTCGGCGCCTAACAAGCGATTTCTATGTTCCGATCTCTCAGCTCGGGAACCTCTCCTGGGAACTCGAGAGGGACATCGGATGGGGTGCGACAGATGTTGGCCTGAGCGGGCTGAAGGGATAGCCGCGTAAGAGGTTTGTGCTCCGATTCGCCTCCCGGAGCACGACCTCGTTTGCCTCGATTCACGTTAGAGCGTGAGCAGCTTTTTTTCTACCGCGTCGATTCGGCTGAGCTCTCGTGCGTGTTGCTCACGGAGCTCTTTCAAGCGCGTTTCGCCTTGATCGAGCTCTTTTTTTGCTTCGGTGATCACGAAGGCAAAATCATCTTTGTAATCTTCGGCTTTGATAGTTCCTGCGCCGACTCGTTCGGCTGTTTTCCGGTACGCGTCACGGAACGGAAGCCCCGCCTTAACTTCGCGGAAAGCGTCGTAGGTGGCAAACAAGTCAGCGGTCATTGCCGCTTCAAGCCGCTCCTTGTTTATCGTCACACCGCTGATGACTTCTTCGAGAACCGGAAGCATCTCGTTGATATTCCGAAGTCCTCTCATGAGCGGCTCCTTCGTGTACTGAAAGTCACGATGATAGTGAGACGGAAGCTTTGCCGTGACGAGACCGATCTCGGTCTCTGCGGCCCGCACTTTCGCCGCACGGGCTCTCAGAAGCTCGAGCACGTCGGGGTTATGCTTTTGAGGCATAATAGAAGAACCTGTGGTGAACGCGGACGGGATACTGAAGAAGCCGAACTCCCGCATCGTGTAGAGCACGAGGTCACTTGAGAATTTTTCAATCGCAGAAGCGATGTCGCTCATCCAGGAGAGAAAGCGGCGTTCAAACCTGCCACGGCTATTCTGCACTTCGATTGCGTTTCGCTGAACCCCGGAGAATCCGAGGAGGTCGGCAACGAGCTTCCGGTCAAGCGCGAACGTCGTTCCGAAACCGGAACCAACTCCAAGGGGATTATGATCTATTCCTTGCAGGAGTCGTGTGCCGTGCTCGATGCAGTCAATCATCGCTTCGCCAAGCGCGTGGAACCAGATGCCCACCGTCGTCGGCATCGCCGGCTGGAAATGTGTGTACCCCGGCATCGCTTGTTCAAAATTAGCCCTCGCGCGTTGAAACGCGACATCCGCGAGGCTGAGGAGCTGACCTTGAACGGCGTTTCCGGCTGAACGCATGAAGAGCCTTACGACGAGGAGCACCTGATCGTTTCTCGAACGCCCCGTATGAATCTTCCGGCCGGCCTCTCCACATTTGTCGACGAGATAGGACTCGATGGTCGTGTGACAGTCTTCGAGCTCACGAGGGATCGTGAACTTCCCGCTTTCGATTACCGGGAGTAGCTCTTTTAGGCCGGTGAGGAGAGAACTCAACTCAGCGGCGGACAGGATGCCGACTTTTGACAACATTCGGGCATGCGCTGCTGAACCATAGACGTCTGACTCTGCGAGTTGCATATCCACCTCGGGGTCGTCCCCGACCGTGAACTCGTGGATCTTTTCGTTCAGTGCCTCGCCTTTTTCCCAGAGTCGCTGCTTCTTCTTCACCTCGTGCTCCCTCTTTCGCCTGGTTCGTTCAGCCGGTTGTGTCTCAGTTCGAATTCCACTGCGTCCTTAGCGTCCTCTGCGGTTGCATTTGTCATTTAAGAATTGAACAAAAATGCAACCGCAGAGGACGCAGAGAAGAGATAGATACTGCAGTAATTCACGTTGAGGCAGTACCCTTCAGCCGCCCGGCTTGGATTTCTCGTGAAGTTAATATAGAAAACCCGGCTCCGTTGTCGAGTGCGGTGCCCACGAGGAGGGCCGGGTGCGATTTCAAGTTCTCACGATATTCCCAGAATTGTTCGAGCCGTTTTTGAAGCACGGCCTGCTCTCGCGTGCCGTTTCGGAGGGTCATGCAGAGATTGAGGCCGTTACACTCCGGCAATATGCCGTAAATGCCTACGGGCAGGTGGACGACAGCCCTTACGGCGGCGGTTCCGGGATGGTGCTCCGGTGTGAGCCGGCGGTCGCGGCGATCGAGGCGGCCAAGGCGAAGGATCCCTCCGCCAGGGTGGTGCTCCTCAGTCCGCGCGGGAAAACCCTGACCCAGGAGCGGGCCAAGTCGCTCGCCGACGAGCGGAAAGGGCTCATTATCCTCTGCTCACGTTATGAGGGAGTTGATCAACGTGTCATAGACAACTGGGTTGATGAAGAAATCAGTCTTGGTGACTACGTCCTGATGGGCGGAGAGGTCGCGGCTATCACGCTCCTGGAATCTGTTGTGCGGCTCATTCCGGAAGTGCTCGGAAACCCGGACTCGTTAAGCCGTGAGTCATTCGAAGACGGACTTCTCGAGCATTCTCACTACACGAAGCCCGCCGATTTCCGCGGTCTCGGTATTCCGGAGGTTCTCTTGTCCGGACACCACGCGGAGATTGAAAAGTACCGGCGGGCGGAGTCCCTCAAGGAGACGCGGAGACGCCGCCCTGACATGTTGTGGCAGAGAGAGCTTCCCAAGGCCGAGATCGACGTCGCTCTTATTCACCATCCGGTTTTGAATAAGCAAGGCGACATCATTGCTTCATCCATCACCAACATCGACCTCCATGATATTGCGCGCTCGTCGAGGACTTACGGCGTGCAATATTTCTACGCCGCTCATCCAACGAAAATGATCCGTCGACTGAGCGAGAAGATTCTCGAACATTGGGATATCGGATACGGAGCGGAGTTTAATCCGAACCGGAAGGAAGCGCTGCAGACTGTGAAGATAGTCACCAACTTCGATGAAATTTTGATGGACATCGAGGAGCGGCGGGGCAGGCTCCCGGTAATCGTGACCACCTCGGCTCGTCCGTCGGAATCCGGGAAGCGAGTTACATTTACTGGCCTGAAGAAAAAATTCTACGAAGAAGAGGGGCCATTTCTCATCGTCCTCGGAACCGGATGGGGGTTGGCCCCCGAGATCCATGAGCGAGCGGATTTGTTGCTCGATCCGATCGACGGGTTCACGGGATACAATCACCTCTCGGTGCGTGCCGCAGCGGCGATCATGTTCGACCGGCTCTTGGGCAAGCATCATTCCGAATAGCCCGGCGAGTGAATTCATCTCTGGTTTCTGGTGACGAAACTACAGAGACACGAGGCACAGAGGCACACAGAGGCACCACGAGGCACAGAGTATTAGTGAATAACGGGAAGGCGGAAGAGCCGCTCCGCGTTAAACGACGTTTGTCTCGCTATTTCCTCTAACCGCAGGCCTTTGACCTCGGCCAGCTTTTCCGCAATGGCGAGCACGTGAGCCGGTTCGCTGGGTTTTCCTCGGTATGGTTCCGGCGCCATGTAGGGCGCGTCGGTTTCAAGCATAATCTGCTCGAGGGGAATTTTTTTCGCAGTTTCGCGGAGTGCGTGCGCGGATTTGAAAGTCAAAACGCCGGGGAAGGAAACGAGAAAATTTATCTCTCGGAGCTTCGCGGCAAACTCGGCGTCCATTGGGTAGCAATGAAATACGCCGCCTACTTCCTCCGCGTGCAAATTTCGGAGCGTCTGCAGGATGCTATCCGCCGCACGGTTCGAGCCGGTGACATCCCGGCAGTGAATGACGATTGGCTTCCCGATTTCCTTTGCGAGAATGATGGAACGTTCAAAGACTTCGCGCTGCTTATCCTCCGGAGCCCAGTCTCGATAAAAATCCAAGCCGGTCTCTCCGAGCGCGACAACCTTCGGATGGAGGAGGAGGGGACGAAGCCGTTCAAGGTCTTCAAACTTTCCCGCTTCCTGCGGATGGATGCCGACAACCGCGAACACGTTCGGGTATGCCTCGGCGAGCTCCACCGCTCGCTCGGGAGACGTATAGCCGTTTCCCGCTCCGATAGTGATAGCGCGGCGCACGAATGCTTTTCTCGCGCGTTCGAGTATTTCTTGAACAGGAGCCTGCTCCAGCACATCGAGATGGCAATGTGTATCGATGAGGCTAATGTCGTTCATCAGCGGACGGTCGACCCGACCGGCATTCCAGCGCCCGGTGAGATGAGCTCCAAGTTTCCGGAGTCTTCACAGGCACACAGCAACATGCCTTCGCTCATGAGTCCCATCAGCTTCGCCGGTTTCAAATTCGCGACCACCACGATCTTTCGGCCCGGAAGACTTTCGGGGGCATATTGCTTCGCGATTCCTGAGACGATTTGGCGGGCACCTTTCGCTTCTCCGAGGTCGACTTGCAGCTTGAGAAGCTTCTCCGATTTCTCGACCTTTTCCGCCGCGAGGATTTGTCCGACTTTCAGTTGTACTTTGAAAAAATCCTCGATGCTCACCAAATTCTCTTGGGGCTCCGGAGCGAGAGCCACCGGTTGAGCTGGGGTAGCCGCAATTTCCTCAGTTACTTTCTCTTTATTCTCTGTCGACGTAGGTTCCACCGGCTTCCTTTTTTTTCCCTGTAAAAGCGGTATAGTGCCGCCCCCGAATTTGAACGACAGTTCAATTTCGCGGTACGCTCGGTGAATCCGAGCAGGCAATTATTATTGCTCTACCCGCTAATGAGTGACTGTCTTTCGTTCTCTTTAGCATCATATGTCCTGGGTAAAGCAAGAGACCTCCCCCAGGAATTTTCGATTGAGGACCTTATGAAGGCATTGGTTGCGCGGGCGTTAGCGAAGCGGGTGAAAGACGGCGATATTCTCGGACTCGGGTCCGGAACGACGGTCGAGCTTGCCGTTGATCAAATCGGACAGCGAATCGCCCGTGAGAACATCCGTGTCTCCGTTGTGCCCACGAGTTATCGTATCGCCACGGTCGCGGAAGCCAGCGGTCTCCAGGTTCTCGCGCCGAGCTTTAGCAAGGAGCTTGATTGGGGTTTCGACGGTGCCGACGAAATAGACGATGCATTCAACGTCATCAAGGGCCGCGGAGCCGCGATGCTGCTCGAGAAGATCGTCGCCCGCCGCGTGAAAGAGTTCGTAATCATTGCCTCGGAAGAGAAGATGGTCAGTCGGCTTGGCACCCGGGTGCCCGTGCCGGTCGAGGCAGTGCCCGAAGCCGTTGATATCGTGAAGGCCGGACTCAGCGCACTCGGGGCCAGAGAATTGGTCATCCGCGAAGCCAGCAATAAGTACGGTCCGATCATCACGGAGCACGGAAATGTCGTCATCGACGCATGGTTCGACAACATCGAGCCGAAGCTCGAGCTTGAGATCAAAACCATCACCGGGGTTGTTGAAAGCGGACTGTTCATCGGCTTCGCACAAGAGATCCTCATTGCGAAGGCGGACGGCGTCTGGTCGAAAAAGCGGAAGAACGGAAAAGTTGTCGAAGAGCTGATCGAAAAGCCGTAGCTTTCTGGCCGACTCCAATCCGCAGCTCATCTCGAAAATACTCAGTTCCCTCCTAGCCTTCCGACATCGGCATCCCCGGCATCCCTGAATAGGGAGTCGGTGTTCCGCTTTTGCCGGGCATCGACCTGCCCGTCGGGGTTTCGGTCAGTGTCGCTGTTCCCGTCGAGGCCGGGAGCGGAGAGACTATCAGTGGAGGAAGACTGTTTGGTGCTCGGAGAAAATACCAATCAGCAGCCGAAATTCATCGCGTGCTCAGACGGCGCGAAATCATCCGTGAAGAAAAACGGAGGTGGTGCAAGCTCCGTCTTCAGCTCCTGCTGGAGAAGTGTTTGAACGACGGTGTCGTTCGGAATTTCACGTTCAGCGAGCTTCCCGCGCTTAGCGATGATTACGACATTCTGCATCGCCGTGGTATCGAGCGTCGGGTTCGCGCGGTAGGCGTTTACCTTCGGGAAAATGCGCTTCAAGCTGTGATAAAACTGCCGCAACAAGCAGGTCTTCGGACCCTCTGCGGTGGTTATGACATTCACGACCACCATGCCGTCTTCGGTGACGGAGGCTGAGAGCGACTGCAAAAACTCCTGGCTCGTCAGGTGAAACGGAATATTCGCGGCAGACGTATACGCGTCTGCAAAGGCAATGTCGTATTTTTCCTCAGGACCGGCATTTGACACCCGGTTCAGAGTCATTCTCGCATCCTCGTCGAATATTTTCGTATTTGCAGAATCGCGGAAGGAAAAATATTTCCGAGCCACTTCAGTAATCCCCGGATCGAGCTCGACGATGTCGAGCTTGAGCTGGGGATAGTGGGCGATGACATGTTTCGGAAAAGAGTATCCGCCGCCGCCAATGATGATTCCGCGCTTTGCTTCCGGAAAGAGCCGGAGCGCAAGATCGAAGAACTTCAAATATTCCACCGCGAGCTCGTCGGGTTTGTCGCGATCCATGATCGACTGGGAGCCTTCAGGACCGGTGCTCAGTATCCGGAGTCTCTTTCCTGTCTTTTCGTCGGTCATGTCGACGACCATCACCCGTTGATAGGCAGTGTCGAGGTCCGTCACTCCTTTCTCCAAAAGCGCGTGAGCATACACACCGAGCATCTGGTGAACCGCAAACAGCGCGCCGATGAGAATCAGCTTCACGGGGAGTTTCGCGGTGAAGTGAGCGAGCAGTGAGCAACCGGCAAGCAGGGCCGCGATGCTCATCAAGGTGTGAGTCGTACCGATTTTTGCCAACAAGAAGAATCCAAGGAGGAAAGTTCCCGCGATGCTTCCGAGCGTCGAGCATGCCGAGAGGAGTCCGACTGAACGCCCAGACGACTCGAGGGAATGAATGGACAGCCGGAGCGCATGGGGCGAGACCATCCCGAGAGCCACACTTGGCGGACCAAAGAGAATGACCGCGGAGAGGAGCGCCGCGAGGCGGACATCAAGGTTCAAGGCCAGGAGGGCCAGGAGGATCGGCGGGCTGAGAACGGGGATCATGGCCGTTAACGCACTGGCAACGATGAGGATTATGGAGAGGTTTGCGTAGGAAGGGGAGCGGTCGGCGATAACGCCGCCCCACCAATAGCCCGCGCTGAGCGCCGCCAAAATGGCGCCGATAAGGCTGGTCCAAACGAAAATCGAGCTCCCGATAACGGGTGCAAGCACCCGAGAACCGCAAAGCTCCAACATCATGACACAGGCCCCTGAAAGGAAAACGATAGCCGCGAGGCGGATCTGGTTCATGAAACCTCGTTAGTTTGCAAGAATTCGAATCGCTTATATGATGGAAGCACAAACTGCACCCGGATATTATGAAGATTCGTATCTCCGACATTACCCATGAAGGGTGTCCCGCCGAATTCGAGCTTGACCGCGAAGCGGTGACGCGACGAGCGTCGCTTGCCGATTCTCCCGAGCTGGAAACTTCACCAACGAAGAAGGGTTCGACGCCGCACGTTGACGCACCGGGATACCGTTTCCCCGAAAATCCTCAAGTACGATTTGACCTTACGTCAGACGGCGGAACGGTTCTTTTGCGTGGGCAAGTGACCGGCCGCTTTGTTTCATCGTGCGCCCGTTGCGCTGAGGCGACCAAGCAGGAGCTTGATGTGCCGGTCGATATGGTGCTGAAGCCCGATACTCAAAAGTCGGAGGACGAGCCGGAGGACGTGAATTTTGGTTATTACCACGGCGAGGAAATCGACTGCGGGGCGGTTGCCGAGGAGGCGCTGATGCTCAGTCTGCCGTTTGTCGTCATCTGCCGCGAAGAATGTCGAGGACTCTGTCCGAGCTGTGGGGCGAATCTCAATCTCGGGGACTGCGGCTGCGAGAAGGATAAAGGCTTCGAAAGCCCGTTTAGTATCCTAAAGGACATGAAAATACTGCAGTAATTGCAGGTTGCCGCTCCTCCAAAGTCCACCTCTGCGTCCTTCGCGCCCTCTGCGGTTGCATTTCAATATAGAACTTCAAAAGCACCCGCCAAGGACGCGGAGGACGCAGAGGTGTTTACGAAGAGGTATTAAACTCAGTGTCCCGCCCTTGTGTTTGCCCCCGAGTTTCCCTATAACGATGCCCGCTTTTGTGGCTCGGCAAATTATGCCGGCTGAGTACGGCTGACCCCGCTTTCGGGCCGAGTTAAGTCACATAAGCTCCAGATTTCGTTAATGTGAGGTCATATGCAGGCTCCCAAGAGAAAGACTTCAAAATCAGTGCGTAACATGCGCCGGTCGCATCACGCGCTCTCCCCTCGGCGGTCATCGACCTGCCCGAAGTGCGGTGAGCCGGTGCTGCCTCATCATGTTTGTCTAAGTTGCGGCCACTATCGAGGCCGGAAGCTGATTGAAGCTGAAGTTCGCGAATAGGTTCCTCTAAAGTAAAGTCCTGCAAGGCCTACTGGATTGTTCCGGCTGAGCCCTGCAAGGAGATTGCTTCGCCTAATGGAAACCAACGGCCATTTGCCCGCTCACCGTCTGTCGGACTCCCTCACGGGGGATGCCGGCTTGCCCATCGCGGTTGACGTGATGGGAGGAGATCATGGTCTCGGCGTCCAGGTCGAAGGGGCGGTCCAAGCCTATAAAGAATTCGGTGCTAAATCCGTCCTTGTCGGCACGGAAACGGACATCCGCGCGAAGCTCGATGCTCTCGGCGCCTCGAACCTTCCCATCATCGTTCAGCATGCGCCCGAAGTGATCACGATGGAGGACACACCGGCAAAAGCCGTCCGGCGGAAGCCTCAGGCGTCCCTTTGTGTCGCCTACAATCTTGTTCAGAACGGCCAGGCATGCGCGATTTTAAGCGCCGGAAACTCCGGTGCGATGATGGCAGCAGGCCGGATTTTCTGCGGTCTGCTTCCGGGTATCGAGCGCCCGGCGATAGCGACTCTCCTTCCCGTTCTCGGCGACAGGAAGCCGAACGTCATTTTGGATTCCGGTGCGAACGTCGATTGTCACGCTCAGAACCTTGTGCAGTTTGCCATCATGGGAGCGGTGTATTGTAACTCCCTCTTTCAGGTTGAGCGTCCCAAGGTTGCGTTACTCTCAAACGGAACCGAGCCGTCAAAAGGCACGGATCTTTTACGCGCGGCATCCATGTTTCTCTCCCGGAGCGATGCGATAAACTTCGTGGGCTATGTCGAAGGCCGCGAAGTCGCGACGAACCATGCCGACGTCATTGTCTGCGACGGCTTTGTCGGGAACGTTCTGCTCAAATCCATGGAAGGCTGCGTTCGCCTTATTTTCGACCAGCTTATTCATGAGAGCCGAAAGGGCTTCATGAGAAAGCTCGGTCTTGCGCTTTCCCGTGGCGCGTACAAAGAAGTATTTTCGGAGAAGTTCGATTATACGGCTCACGGCGGCGCGCCGCTGCTCGGCCTTCAAAAACTCGCCATCGTGCTCCACGGAAGTTCCGGCAACCGCGCGGTGAAAAACGCAATTCGCGTTGCGGACTCTTTCGTGCGCGGCCGGATGCTTGATAAGATCACACTCCAGTTGTCGCAGCTCGAAGAACAGATTCCAGAGTTCGAAGGAGAAATTCTCTCCGGTGTATTTTCGAAAAACGAAGTCCTCTCACTCGGAAAAAAAAGACGAATGATTGACGGCGGCGACGCACTCGTGGTCGAGAGAAACACCGTTCAAATGGAAGCGGTCGCCGCGACTCCGGCGTCTGAGGTGAGCGACGAGTAGTGCCGCATCCGCAAAATAAACTGCCAGAGGTAGTTTATTTTGTGCGGCACGCGAGGCTCAGCCGAGCCAGCAAGATCTAGTGAATCGTTCGCCACGGGCAAACGGTGCAAGGCGCGGTTTGATAAATAATTTCCTGAACGGAACGTAGTCAAATGACGGAAAAAATCTCACGCCCTCAATTTCTCGCCGGTCAAACCGCTCTCGTAACGGGCGGTTCGCGAGGCATCGGTCGATCGATCTGTGAAGTGCTCTGGCAATATGGCGCCTCCGTCGCCGTGAACTACGCGAAGAATGCGTCGGCTGCCGAGGGGCTCGTTGCCGAGCTGCAAAGTGCGCCGGTCCAGCCGAATCAAAAAGCGTTTGCGATAAGCTTCGACGTCGGAAACGAAGAAGCCGTCGACACCGGAATCAAGGCAGTTCTCGCGCAGTTCCCATCGATCGATATTCTCGTGAACAACGCGGGCGTGGCGATCGACGGACTTCTCGTCCGGACGAAGGGAGAGGAATGGCACAGAACCATTGAAACCAACCTTTCGAGCTGTTTTTACTGCGCGAAAGCCGTCGCAAAAGGCATGATGAAGGCCCGTCGCGGCAGAATAATAAATATAAGCTCGGTTGTTGGAGAGATGGGAAATGCCGGCCAGGTCTCGTACTCGGCGTCTAAGGCAGGCATCTTCGGACTGACAAAAACGCTGGCCAAGGAGCTTGGGAGCCGGGGTATTACAGTCAACGCCGTTGCCCCGGGGTTCATCGAAACCGACATGACCGCGGAAATGACGGAAGATCAAAAGGCGGCTCTCCTCGGAGCAGTCGCCCTGGGTCGTCTGGGAAAACCGGAGGAAGTGGCTGAGTTGGTTGCATTTCTTTCTGGCCCAGGGGCTGCGTATATAACGGGTCAGATTCTGGGAGTGAACGGCGGTCTCTACATGTAGCTTTGGGGGGAAACGGACCGTAAGGCGAGGCCTTTCTACTGTTGATCTTCAAGGCATTTTGTAGTTTGTAACCTGGGCGGCTCAACCTCGGAGCGGAATTCGCCCCGAATTACAGCTAGTGCCGCGTCCGCAAAATAAACTCCTCGAGGGAGTTTATTTTGTGAGATACGCGAGGCAAAGCCGAGCCAGGAAATGTCTAGTGTGCCGTTCGCCAGTGGAGAACGGTGCGAAGCGCAGTGTGATAGTGCGAAGCGCAGTGTGATAGATGATTTCCTGCACGGAGCACTAGGTAAGTTCTGGATTAGATCGATTGGTTGAACTGAAATGAATGGGCGCTGCGTGTTTAAGGCGCCGACAATTATACAGAAAAACAGTTTGAATATTAAGGTAGTGCCTAGGACACTTAAGGAGAAGAGGAATGTCTAGTTCGGATACGAATGAAAGAGTAAAAGCGATCATCGTTGAGCAGCTTGGAGTACCAACGGAAGAAGTGATTGAGTCGGCATCCTTCATCGAAGACCTCGGCGCTGATTCGTTGGATATCGTCGAGCTCGTGATGGCGCTCGAAGAAGAATACGACATCGAAATCTCCGACGAGGATGCTGAAAAGATCCAGACCGTAGGGGATGCGATTAACTATATCCAAGAGCATAGTGCCTAGAACCTCGTTTCCAGTCGGGTTCGTTTGGCCGGCTGCCAGAGACCATATGGTGCTGGTTAGCGGGGCGCCGGAAGGTCTGCCGGAAAGTCTTCGGTGCAGAATCCATACCGACTCCTGGAAACAAGAGGCTACACTGTTTAGGCGCCGCTTCGGAGTTTCGTCTGCTGCATTTTTGCAGCGGAGAACTTCGAGGGCGGCGTTTTTATTTTCAGGAATGGCTGCTAAAGGCGTCCTGTGAAATGCCCCCGCTGTGAATCTACCAAGACTCGTGTTGTTGACTCTCGTGAAGGGGTTGACGGCAAAGCCGTTCGTCGGCGCCGGGAATGCGAATCCTGCGAATTCCGTTTCACCACTTTCGAGCGCATCGAAGAAAGTCTGCCGATGGTCGTGAAAAAAGGCGGGCAGCGTGAGTCTTTCGATCGCTACAAAATTTTGAACGGCCTGAAAAAAGCGTGCGAGAAACGGCCGATAAGCGTTGTCGAGATGGAGGACGTCGTAAAGTCCATCGAGACAAGACTCCTCGAGCTCGGGCATAAAGAGGTGTCGAGTGAGTCGATAGGCGAGATGGTCATCGAGAAACTTCACGAACTCGATCAAGTGGCCTATGTGCGATTTGCCTCTGTCTATCGAGAGTTCTCTGATGTCCGGGAGTTCATGGACGCGCTTCGATCCCTCGTGCAGGCCGGCGAGCGCCCGTCGAATGTCCTCTCCATCAGACCCAAACGCCGGGGAGCTGCTGCCTCCGACTCGGAGCCGCAGCAGGAACTCTTCCGCGACGGCTCGAAAAAAAGCGAAGAATGAACGTCAGTGCCCAGGTTTCCCCCATCCCTCGTTGGAATGATTGGAAAGAATGCTCATTTACCTCAAGTAAACTCCGCTTTTTTCCAATCATTCCGCCTCGGCTGCGGGACAACCTGGGCACTGACGAATGAAGGTGGAAGATGTGGACCGTGACGCCTATTTCATGAAGCGGGCCTTGGTGCTCGCACGTCGCGGAATCCCCGGCGTTTTTCCCAACCCGCCCGTCGGCGCGGTGGTGGTCTCCGAAGGAAAAATCGTCGGACGTGGATATCATCAACGCGCGGGCGAGTCCCATGCCGAGGTGTTTGCGCTTGCGGAAGCGGGCGAACGCGCTCGCGGCGGCACTCTCTACGTTACTTTGGAGCCTTGTAATCACCACGGACGAACGCCGCCATGCACCGAAGCGGTCCTCAAGGCCGGCGTGAGTCGGGTCGTGATCTCATGTCTCGATCCGAATCCGCAGGTCTCGGGTGGTGGGCGGGCTCGGCTCGAGGGGGCTGGAGTTCTGGTCTCGGACGGTTGCGAATCCGAGTCAGGTGAATCGCTGCTTCGAACCTGGAAGCACCGGGTGAAAAACGGGACCGCGTGCCGAGCAGTTGCCGTGGGGCGCTCGCTCGAAGGGAGATTTTTCGTGACCTCGCAGGAATGGACGGCGAGACTTTCTCCAGTCGCGAAACGGGTGCTCGAGCGACAGAAAAAATTCTTCGAAAAAGAAGGAGATTTTTCGCTCCCCGAAGGTCATTCCGTGAAACAGTTGCTGCGTCACACGCCGAACATCATTTTCGTATATATCCTCCCGATTTTTCTAGGAGAGCAAGGCGCATTTCTCGAGGGCCAACAATCAGATGCGGCCGAAGTTTCCCCACAACTTCCGGGAATGCTACATCTGCTCAGTGTCCGGAAGTTGGGGCAAACTGCTCTTGCTGAATATGGAGTCCGCTGAAATGTTTTCGGGTGTGATTCGAGATACGGCGCGGGTGAGCGCCATCGAGAGTGTAGAAAATGGGGCCGTACTTCGGCTCGCCTCTTCCGTTTTTTCCTCGAAGAGTCTCTCGCTTCACCCGTTGAAGGTCGGTGATTCGATCTCGATATCCGGTGTCTGTCTTACCGCTATTGCGTTTGACGCTACAAAGGAAGAGGCGGATTTTGACATCGCCTCCGAGACACTCCGAAGAACGACGCTCGGCACGCTGAAACCGGGAGAGAGCTGTCATCTCGAAACCAGCCTCAAGCTCGGTGACAGTATCGACGGACATTTCGTATTCGGCCATGTGGACACGACGGCTCGGCTCTTATCGAAGATCGCAGAGGGCGAGACGATTCGATTTGAGTTCTCACTCTCACCTGAGATTGCGTCCAAAGTCGCCGTGAAGGGCAGCATCTCGCTCGACGGAGTGAGTCTGACGGTTGGTGAGGTTACCGACCATAGTTTCTCTGTCTACCTTATCCCGCACACGCTGCAAAACACCCGCTTCGGAGGGCTTCAGCCCGGAGAGCTTGTGAACGTCGAGGTCGATATGCTTGCTCGCTATGCAGAGCGCGTCATTCAGTTTTCGCGGGGAGATTTGTGAAAGCGGTTGATACGGTCACAACGCAGGACACCGCCGCGAAGGATCCCGTTTCGGAGGCTATTCGCGTGATGGCCGAAGGCGGAATGGTCGTTCTGATTGATGACGCCGATCGCGAGAACGAAGGCGACCTGGTCGTCGCCGCCGATAAAGTGACTCCTGAAATTCTCTCGTTCATGTTCTCGTTTGGTCGGGGTCTTGTTTGTCTCGCGCTTCCGGAAGAGCGCCTTCAAGCACTCGGGCTTCCGCGGCAAGTTGCGGAAAATTCTTCGCCGCTCGGAACGAATTTCGCCGTTAGCTTCGATCACAAATCGGCCGCCGGAAGCGGAGTGACCGCCGCCGGTCGCGCAAAGACAATTCTTGAATCCGTCAAACCAGAAGTCAGTGCGAGCGAATTTGTCCGGCCTGGATTTGTATTTCCGTTAGGGGCTGTCCCCGGAGGTGTACTTCGCCGGCGAGGACAGACTGAAGGCTCAGTGGATCTCGCGAGGCTTGCAGGCTGTTTTCCTGCCGGAGTTATCTGCGAGATCATGGACGACGATGGGACGATGCTTCGCGGAGAGGCGCTGAACAAATATTGTGAGACTCACAAGCTTCCGCTCGTCAGCATCGCTGAGTTGGTTCAGTATCGTATCGACCGAGAGACCAGCGTTCGGCGTGTTGCTGAGCTTGAGTTGACCGAATCATCGATGTTCTCCCGAACGGAGGAGCTGAGCGCTTTGGTATCGCAAGCAGGACATCGGGCGAAGCTCTATGTCTACACGGATGACGTCGACGGCCGGGAGCATTTCGCAATCGTCTGCGGAACTCCCGGAAAAGACGCGCTCGTCCGGGTGCACTCCGAATGCCTGACAGGGGATATATTTGGGAGCCGCCGTTGTGATTGCGGTTTCCAACTAACCGAGTCTCTGAAACGCATCTTCGAAAGCGGCACCGGTGCCCTTGTGTATCTCCACCAAGAGGGAAGGGGGATTGGACTTTCAAACAAGCTGCGTGCGTATGAGCTTCAGGACAAAGGGTTCGACACGGTCGAGGCAAACGTGAAGCTTGGATTCTCTATCGACGACAGAAGCTATCGTACCGCGGCAAGAATTCTGAGCGATCTCGCGCTCACCTCGATTCGCCTGATGACGAATAATCCAGAAAAGATCACCTCGCTATCGCGTTACGGCATTCAAATAGCTGAGCGAGTTTCGATTCTCGCTCCCGTAGATGAGTATAACCGCAGCTACCTCGAGACCAAGCGGAGTAAGCTTGGGCACCTAAATTAAAATTCGTTTTTTGAATCTGGAGACACAAACGTGGAAAACATCGCGAAGGGACAACAAGCGCCTGATTTTAATCTGACCGATCGGACAGGGAAGGTGCACTCGCTGCGAACCATAAAGGAGGACTTCGTCGTTCTTTTCTTTTATCCGAAGGACGACACGCCCGGGTGCACGACCGAGGCACTTGGCTTCGAAGCCGATATGGAGAAGTATCAGCGATTAAATGCCGCGGTCGTCGGAATCTCGGGTGGAACCGACAAGACGAAGGCGAAATTTTGCGATAAACACAGTCTCGAGAAAATTCTCCTCCTCACGGACGGCGATTTCTCGCTCGCGAAGGCGTATGAGTCGTACGGCGAGAAAATGTTCATGGGGAAGAAATACCTCGGTATTCTTCGCCAGACGTTTCTCTTGGATAAAGAGCGGCGGATAGTCGAGATTGTTGAGAAAGTGGACCCGAAATCACATTCCGCAGAAGTTCTCGAACTGATCCGCTTGAATTCAGTTGATAAAGCTGCTTGAATCCCCCGGATTTTGTTGGGACGAGTTCAAGCGAAGTATTAAAAGGAATCCAGCGTGGCATGGTTTTCACGAAGTAAGGCGCCGAAACCGACCGGCGAAGATGCGGATAAGATCCAGCTTCCTGGTGGGCTTTGGGAGAAATGTCCGGGTTGCGCGGAGATTATCTACAGCCGCGAGCTCAGCCGTAACCGTATGGTTTGTCCGAAGTGCTCGCATCACTTCCGGCTTTCGGCGGAACAGCGAATTGCGCTCCTGTGCGACAGAAACTCGTTCGATGAATTTGACGCAAATCTCCGATCAAACGACCCCCTCAATTTTAAATGGACGATGCGCTATCGCGAACGTCTGAAGAAGGCAGAAAAGGATACCGCCACGGTCGAGGCAGTGAGAACGGGTCGCGCGAGGATGAACGGACGCCCCGTCATGCTCGCTGTGTTCAACTTCGCGTTCCTCAGCGGGAGTATGGGTACCGTGGTGGGCGAGAAGCTCACTCGAGTCGCCGAAGCAGCGGCGACGGAGGAGATTCCGTTGATTTTTGTTTCCGCGTCCGGCGGAGCGCGAATGCATGAGGGAATTTACTCTCTCATGCAGATGGCAAAGGTTACTGCGGCGCTGGTAAGGCTGGCAGAGAAAGGTCAGCCATTCATTTCGGTGCTCGCTGATCCGACGCTAGGCGGTGTTGCGGCATCGTTTGCAATGCTGGGCGACATCAACATTGCAGAGCCCAATGCGGAGATTGGTTTTGCAGGCTCTCGAGTTATCGAGCAGACTATTCGCGCTAAACTCCCTGAAGGCTTTCAAAGAGCGGAATTCCTGTTGCAACACGGCATGCTAGACCTTATCGTTGAGCGTGGAAAACTGAAGGAAACGCTTTCGCATTTGCTCGATCTTCTTTCACCTGCGGGACCGGTTTCGGTTGCGGGAGCGAATGCAGGGGCAAACTCGAACGGCGCAGCGTTTCCCAGCAGGCTTTGATTTTCCCACTAGGCTTTGAACCGGGTATCGTCCTTTGCACAGCAAGAACTTTGGTGGAAATCGGAACGCCTTCGCGCTCGTCGTCGAAGTGCTTCTCGTCGTTTTTGCTCTGTTTCCTTTCGCTCTCGTCTCCATTGAATTGCTCTCGGTGGATGCCGTTGCCCAAACGATTCCGCCGCCTGACCGCGACTATCTCTTCTCTGAAGATCGGGACCGCCGGTTAAAGCGAGACTTTCGAAGTCAGCGCTCCGCCGAGATCGAACGGAAGAAAAAGGTGTACCAGCAGGCAGAGAAATCTGGGAAGCTTCCGTTCAATGTCAGCGCGAAGACCATCAACTACGATCGCACGGGAACCAAGCTCCTTGCTGAAGGCGGGCTTATCATCACCTACTCCTCGATGATTCTCGAAGCGATGAATGGCACGGTGGATCTCACGGCGAACCGGGCGGAGGTGTCTGATCAGGTGAGGATCACGGACGTCACCGGAAGCATCGTCGCGGATTCCGCCGAGGTGAACTTGAAGGACGGTTCGGGAACCATCAAAAATGCTGACATACACTTCGCGGAAGGTGATTTCCATATCAAAGCCAAAGAGGCGGGTCGGACCGGGGACGAAACCTACATCTTGAAGGATACGACGCTGACCACCTGTCAGTGCGCCGACGACGAGAACTGCGCTCCGTGGCGGATTCGCGCGGGCGAGGGAAAGATCGTCAAAAACGGCTACGGGCAAGTCTGGGACGCGACTCTGGAAGTTTTTGACGTTCCGGTTTTTTACACTCCGTATCTGCTCTTCCCGGCAAAAAGCGAGCGGCAATCTGGGCTGCTTCCGGCCACGTTCGGACAAGGCCGCACCGGCTTTGAGCTCGAGCTGCCGTTTTACTGGGCGATTGACGACTCGTCGGACATGACGCTTCGCCCCGTGATGCAGACGCGCGCTCGCTATGGAGGAGTGGTCGACTATCGGGAGATGTTCTCCGAGAAGAGCAACATCAAAGGGCAGTTCCTGTATTTCGACGAGACGATGCGGGACGGAAAGGCGCTCGGCTCGAACGTCAGCGTTTTAGAGGGCGACGATTTACCGATTAACAGATTCGGCGGCGTGCTCTCTCAAAACTGGCGAGGAGATGTCGCCGGGCATGAGTTCCAAACCGTAATTGACGGACACGCGGTGAGCGACGACCTCCTGCTCCGAGAATACGAAAGAACAGATATCGCGCCGTATAACTCGCCGTACCTCACATCGAGGGCAGCGCTCCGCACAAAGCTTCCTGCTGATTTTTCTTTTGAACTGGCGGGTGAATACAACCAGAGAATGTCGGGTTCGGACAGCTTGGTGTTCCAACGTCTTCCCGAAGCTCAGGTAAACGGCCTCCATATATTCCGGCCGTTCGGCGAAAACGACCTCGGCCTGAAAATGGTGAGCAGCTCGACGGTTGATGCGACGAACTTCACTCGTATCGATCAGTATACGGGCGCGAGATACGAGGCGTATCAAAGTTTGAAATTCCCGTTCCATTTGAGAAATATCTTCGATGCTCAGTTTGAGGGAAACGTGCGGGCATCGCAGTACTCACTGAGTGAAACGGAGCAAATTATCGCTGACCCGGCTAATCCAGGGCAAACGAAGACCATCGATCTCAAGGACTCATCTGATCGAGTTGTGCCCGGGTTCAACGCGAAGATCGGTTCGGTGCTCGAAAAGGTAATCGATCTCGATGACGACAGTTTCATCAAGGGAATCGCCGAGCTCGGACGTGTCGGCCGCTCTCAGGAGCTGAAGCGTTTGAAACACACCCTCGAGCCGACCGTAAGCTATCGCCTTGTTCCGCAGGTTGATCAAAGCGAGAATCCTCTCTTCGACTCGTACGACCGTCTCGCGCAACGAAATGTCATGACCTATGGCCTCACGCAGCGAATTTTCGGCCGCTATGAGCCGCGAAATCAGTACCTCTATGGAATCGAGGAAGTTACTCCGAGTCTTCGTGGGCTCGGGAACCTTCGGGGCACCGGTCCGATCGATGATAAGTTGGGATTCGGCGTCGACGACGTTTCGAGCGCGGACTTCCAGCGCCTCCGAATCGGATCGTTGAAGGAGCTTGCGAGCTTCAAACTCAGTCAGAGCTATAATTTCATCACGCAGGATGCCACCACCGGCGATGAGCTCGATCCATACTCTGACGTCCTCGCCGACATGACGCTCTTTCCGAACGAATATGTGGCCCTTCACGGGCGGACGAACTTTAACGTCCAGGATCGGGATTTCACGTCGTATATGATGGAAGGCCAGCTTCAGAATAAGCGAGGTGACCAGATCCGAGCCCGGTTCGATGTGACCGGTCAAACCGTCCGCCAGCTTCATTCGAACATCGAGTTTGGAATCACCGATTACACACGCATCGGACATTACGCGACGTTCGAAGCAATATCCGGTAAATTTACCGAGAATCGTGCTGGACTTCGGTTCCTCAGCAGTTGTAAATGCTGGACCTTCGATATGGACGTGATCGATAAGATCAATCCAGATCAAACGAGTTTTCTGGTCGGAATTACTCTTGTCGGTCTTGGAGAGCTGAACCAGAGGGTCATGTCGTCTTTTAGTGGGGCTGCAGGCAGTTCCAGTCCGTAGAGAACCTTGTCCCTACTACTCGGCCGATGCCGAACCAGCAAAATCTCGTGCTTCGACACGGAAAGAGCTATGCCGAGGGCTCCATTTTGTTTCGAGATGTAAAGGTCGGAGCGTGGGGTGAATTTGCCGTTTATTCGGCGGAGACTGTATCTCAGAAATCTGTTCATCTCAGAACCTGGGAGCGGCTCCGGGATTTTCTGAGTGCGTGAAGTTTGAAGAGGAGGAAAGATGAAGGGAGTCATTTTGGCCGGTGGTTTGGGCACACGCCTTCACCCTTGCACCTTGGTCACGAACAAGCATCTGCTGCCGGTCTACGATCAGCCGATGATTTACTACCCGATTCGCACTCTCATCAATGCCGGCATCACCGACATCCTCATTGTTACCGGTGGGCCGTTTGCGGGTGACTTCTTGAAGTTGTTGGGAAACGGCAAGAACTTCGGATTGCAGCACTTAAATTACACCTACCAAGAAGGCGAAGGCGGGATCGCGGCAGCGCTGTCCCTCGCTGAGTATTTCGTCGCCGGTGAGCGAGTCTGCGTGATCCTCGGGGATAATCTCATCGAGGGAGATATCAGAGCGGCGAAGGAATCCTACGACAAGCAGCCGACGGGAGCGAAGATCATCCTGAAGGAAGTCGACGATGCTCACCGGTTCGGTGTGGCCGAGCTCGACGGAAATCGTGTCGCGCGCATCGTTGAGAAGCCGAAGCAGCCGAAAAGCAATTGGGCGGTCACCGGCATTTATTTCTACGACGAAACGGTCTTCGAGTTTATCCGTGGTCTCGCGCCATCTCAACGTGGTGAGCTCGAAATCACCGACGTGAACAACATGTACATCGAGCGCGGTGACCTCACCTTTGATCCGTTGAAGGGGTGGTGGACCGACGCTGGAACATTTGAGTCGCTTCGTCGCGCCTCGAATCTCGTCGCACAAAGCGGAGCGAACCGTCTCGATCTCGGGAAATGACGGTTCCGAAGGGCGAGGAAAGAACTTTATGGGTCAAGCAGTGAACATGAGAATGCTCGTCACCGGCGGAGCCGGGTTCATCGGATCAAATTTTGTCAGATGGATTTTCGAGCGTGAAGGGAAATCCTTCGGGCCACAGCGCATCGTCGTGCTCGACGCGCTGACCTACGCCGGCAACCTTGCGAATTTGGAGGGCCTCGAAGGCAACTACGACTATCGATTCGTCCGCGGCGATATTCGAGACCACGAGTTCGTTACCGAGCTCATGCGCGAAGAGCGGATCGATACGATCGTCAACTTTGCTGCGGAGAGTCACGTCGATCGGTCAATTCTCGATCCTCTTGCATTCGTCCGGACGAATGTCGAGGGCACGCAGGTGCTCCTGAACGCCGGGATGGAGTGCAGCGTCAAGCGTTATTTGCAAATCTCCACGGATGAAGTCTATGGATCGCTCGGGCCGGAAGGTCGGTTCACGGAGACGACACCGCTCGATCCAAGCAGCGCATACTCCGCTTCGAAGGCGGCGGCGGATCTGCTGGTGCTTGCGATGAACCGCACGCACGGATTTCCGTCGATGGTCACCCGTTGCTCGAATAACTACGGCCCCTTTCAATTTCCTGAAAAGCTCATCCCGTTGTTCGTCACGAATGCCCTCGCGGACAAGCCGCTTCCGCTCTATGGAGACGGCAAAAACGTCAGAAGTTGGCTCCATGTTGATGATCACTCTAGAGCGATCATGATGGTGCTCTCCGGCGGGAAACCCGGCGAGGTGTATAACATCGGTGGTGCGCCGGAGTCAGAGAAGGAAAACCGGGAAGTAACGGCAACTATCTTGAAGCTGCTTGGAAAGCCCGACGACCTTATTCGACGAGTCGAAGATCGAAAAGGTCACGATCGTCGCTACGCTGTTGATTATTCAAAAATCAATCGAGAGCTCGGCTGGACCCCTGCGATCACTTTCGACGCAGGGATTCGAGACACGGTTGAATGGTACGTGAAGCACCGCACTTGGTGGGAGTCCGTGAAGACGGGCGAGTATCAGGATTTTTATGAGCGGTATTACGGCAATCGTCTGGGCATACAATGATCACGGGAAATTCGGTTCTCGTCATTGGGGCGCGAGGAATGCTCGCTTCCGACGTGATCCCACTCTTAAAGGAACGCGATAACAGGCTTTCCCTGTGTGATCTCATCGGAGGAGACCTTGACGGGTTACCCGTCCAGACATGCGATCTTGCCGATCGTGTCAGTGTCGCGCGAGTTCTCGACCTCGAGAAGCCAAAAGTCATCTTGAACCTCGCGGCTTTCACTGCGGTGGATGCTGCCGAGAAAGATTATTCGAAGGCTTTTGCCGTAAACGGCATGGGCCCTGCGATTCTTGCGAATTGGGCGAACTTAAACTCCGCGATCGTCGTTCATATTTCCACGGATTATGTATTTGGCGGTGACGCTGAGCTTGCTCGTTTAAGGGCGCCGATTCCCGAAACACATCCGACACAGCCGTGTGGAATCTACGGTGAGAGCAAGCGCATGGGCGAGGAGATGGTGAGAGCCATCGCCCCCGAATCGTCTCTTATTCTCCGGACGAGTTGGCTGCATGGGCTCGGCGGACCGAATTTTGTGGATACGATCCGGAAAGTTTTGCACGAGCGGCTGAAGTCCGGAGAAAACACGCCGCTTCGCGTGGTCGACGATCAAATCGGGTCGCCCACGTATTCCAAATGGCTTGCAGAAATAATGCTCGAACTCGTCGACCGGAATGCGCGGGGGACCTTTCATACGTGTTCACGCGGCGACATTTCGTGGTTCGAATTCGCGAAGGAGATTGCTGCGATCGAAGCGCCTTCAATTTCCGTTCATCCACAAACATCTTCCGAGCTTTCGCGCCCAGCACCTCGTCCACCGTATTCCACGCTTGATGTCTCGAAGTTAGAGAAGTTTCTCGGTAAGGAGTGTCCTTCGTGGAAGGACGGGCTCCGCGCCCATTTGGATCTGAGGAGGAGCCGGAGCAATGGCTAAGCAGGTGCCGTTTTTTACTGGAAAGTTGTCGCCGACGGCAAAATCGGTTGCGGTCATCATGGCCGGGGGCAGTGGAACCCGTTTTTGGCCGGTGAGCCGGAGCTCGTATCCCAAACAATTTCTTCCGTTCGGCGAGGGAGAAACGAGCCTCCTTCAGGCCACTGCCGAGCGCGTTGCCTCGGTCGTAGGCGAAGGCGCTACATTGGTGGTGACGGCGAATCATCAGTCACATCTCGTTCATGAGCAGCTTCCCGAAGTTGCGATCGTTGCGGAACCTGCCGCTCGAAACACCGCCGCGTGCATCGGGATTGCGGCTCTCTCGATCCTCAAGCTCGTTGGCGATGTGCCGATGATTTGCCTGCCCGCTGATCACATGGTTTGGCGACCGGAGATTTTGCAGGCGAAATATTTCACGGCCTGTGCGATCGCGCGTGAGGAAGAAGTTCTCCTGACAATCGGCATCCCGCCCACATCGCCCGAAACCGGCTACGGATACATCGAGAGCGGGGAAGAGAAGGGAGTAGGAGTTTTCAAAGTTAAGAAGTTCTACGAAAAGCCGGACTTGCTCAGGGCACGTCAGTTTCTCTCTTCAGGCCGCTTCCTTTGGAACAGTGGAATGTTCGTCTGGCGGCCATCCGTAATTCTAAAATCTCTAAAAACGTATCAGCCGGAACTCCTGAAGCAGCTCGAAGAGCTCTCGTCTCGAGCAGATGCCGGAGCGAAGGCAGAAGAATTAAACGATCGATATATCGCGCTGCCATCGGTCTCCATCGATGTGGGTGTGATGGAGCGGGCAGAGAATGTGTTGATGCTTTCTGGCGAAGGGCTCCGCTGGAGTGACGTCGGCTCATGGCATTCGTGGGCCGAGGATGCTGAGCGTGTCTCGGGAACCGGAGAGCCGGTCTGTCTCGGAGAGGGGATTTTTGTAGACACCGAGCGATGCGCAGTGTTCTCCCAGTCACATTTCTCCCGTTCAGCTTCTAAGGGGCACGAACCGAGAAATAAAGAGCGTCTCATCGCGTTGGTTGGAGTTCACGATCTCGTTGTTGTAGATACCGACGAAGCAATTCTCGTCTGCCATCGAAACCGGGCTCAGGACGTTAAGCGTGTGGTGGATATACTGAAAGAAAAGGGCCGAAAGGACCTTCTCTGAGAAAAATCGCTCACTTTGCGGTGCGCCCGGATATTGGCAGAACTCAGATTCTGCTAGAGGGAGTCCACCCGGAAAGGAATTTCCTAGATAGGGGATGAAATCAGTAGGGTAATAGATTATGAAGAGGACGGAGCAATAGGATGTCGAAGCGAGTTGCACTGATCACAGGGATAACCGGACAGGACGGGTCATACTTGGCCGATTTCCTCGTTGGGAAGGGCTATCACGTCGTCGGGATGGTGCGGAGAACTTCTTCGGACAACCTTTCCCGGCTGAAGGATCTCAGACAGGACATCGATATTCGTGCGGGTGACTTACTCGACCAATACTCCCTGACGAAGCTGATTCAGGACATTCGTCCTCAGGAGATCTATAACCTCGCGGCGCAGAGCTTCGTTCCGACGAGTTGGGAACAACCAGTCCTGACCGCGGAGTTCACCGGAATTGGAGTGACGAGAATTCTTGAAGCCGTTCGCCATGTCGACAAGGGCATCAAGTTCTATCAAGCATCCAGCTCCGAGATGTTCGGCAAAGTTCAAGAAGTCCCTCAGAGCGAAAACACTCCATTCTATCCGCGCTCGCCGTACGGTGTCGCGAAAGCGTACGGACATTTCATCACCGTCAACTATCGAGAGAGCTTCGATATCTTTGCCGTTTCGGGGATTCTCTTCAATCATGAATCACCGAAGCGGGGACTTGAGTTCGTTACGAGAAAAATCAGTGACGGCGTCGCACGAATCAAGCTCGGACTTGCGACTGAGCTTCGACTCGGCAATCTCGATGCGAAGCGTGATTGGGGATTTGCCGGCGACTACGTTCGTGCGATGTGGATGATGCTCCAACAAGACAAGCCGAGAGATTTCGTGGTAGCGACGGGTGAAACCCATTCGGTGCGCGAATTTGTTCAGATAGCGTTTGAACATGTTGGGCTCGACTGGCAGAAGCATGTCGTTGTCGATCCGAAGTTCTTTCGTCCGGCCGAGGTGGACTTGTTGATTGGAGATGCTACACAGGCCAAGCAAGTTCTCGGATGGCAGCCGGAAGTCAGCTTCCCGCAGCTCGTGAAGATGATGGTCGATGCGGATATGAAGCGCCATAGCGCGGAAAAAAGATTCTAGATCGGGAACAAGAGACTTATGCGTTCGTTAATTGTCGGCGGGTATGGATTTGTCGGAAGGCACCTAGCACATTACCTCGTACGGTGCGGAGATGACGTTGCCGTCACATATCTTCCACAAGAGCGAGATCAACTCCTCGCCTCTGGGAAGTTCGTCGAGTCGGCGGGCGCAGTCGATATCTCTCTTGGAACAACGGCGAACCGGGTTGCTCTTCCACAGTCAGCTCAGACGTTGGCACTCGATATCACCGACACAAAAGCGGTTCAGCAGCTCATCGCGTTGCTCCGCCCGGATGCGATCTATCACTTAGCTGCAATTTCATCGGTTCAAGAAAGCGAATCGATGGGGCGGCAGGTATTCGAGATTAATTTCTTCGGCACGGTCAATCTGCTCGAAGCCGTGCGTCAGCATTCACCAGATACTCGTTTCCTCTTCGTCAGCTCATCAGAGGTCTACGGAGAGCCGCGGCCGGGAAGCTTGCCGATAGTCGAGACGGCGGAACTTCGTCCGTTAAACGCCTACGGAGTGTCGAAGGCCGCGGCGGAGCTCGCCGTGTTTGAGGCCTATTCGCGGCACAAGCTTCACACGGTGCGAGTGCGGCCCTTCCCTCATATCGGACCTGGTCAGAGCGAGAAGTTTGCGCTCTCGAGTTTCGCCAAGCAGATCGCCGAAATTCAGTTGAAGCGCCGGGAGCCGACGGTAAACGCCGGTAACCTAGAAGTGAAGCGCGATTACTCGGACGTGTTGGACGTGGTCCGCGCCTACCGCGAAGCGATTGAAAACGGTAAGCCGGGCGAGGCGTATAATATCTGTTCCGGCGAGGGAAAGAGCATCTCCGATCTCCTTCAGCTTTTGGTAAAACGCTCGGGTGTTGAAGTCGAGATCACTCAAGATCCGAATCGCATGCGGTCGGTGGACGTCACCGAAATCTACGGGAGTGCTCAGAAAGCACTACGGGACTTTGGCTGGAAGCCCCGTGTCGAGCGCGAAGCCAGCATGGACAGCCTCCTTGCGTATTGGATGGAAGCGCTCGCTGCGGAAAAGTAGCGTTTCTCTCCCCTTCCGCAATACGAACGCAAGCAGCCGCCGTCCCGAACATCTACACCCTGAAAAGCCACTTCCACGGATGAACGCTTTTGTGCGGTTCCCTGAGTGAGGTCAAACCCCAGAGCCTCTACCTCTGCGTTCTCCGTGCCTCTGTGGTTTAACAAGACAACGAATTTCCAAATCGTTGCGACCTGGTTCGCGATGCCTTCTTTAACCACAGAGGCACAGAGACACGGGGATTCTCTAGTTGAGCAAATCCCTCTTCGACTCTCGGAGAGACTTCGTTCTCCACGTATGAATTTTTTTGATATATTTTATTGGCGCTCGCTCTGAGCTAAGCCGGAAGAAGGTCCTTCTCACTTTTTCTCGGTTAGATCTCTCCCCGGTGTTTCCTTCGGCGCATCTGCTCTCCGGAATCTCGTCTGCCGCAATGTCCGGCGGAGGCACCGACTCCCCTTCACGCCCGAAGGTTCCACATCCACTATCACCTCTCTCCGAGGACCCGGCCATGAGCAGAAACGGTAAAGGCGCCGACGAGCGCCGCAAGGGTGGCTTTGGCTTCTGTGCTCCAGAACGCGTCATCCACGTCAGGATCGTCCGGATGCTTCAGCACGACGTCAAGCCCGTCGCCCCCGATCTATTCGACCTCTGCGAGCTATCGGACCCCGCCGCCGAGGCCCCCGAACTGCTGAAGCTGGCGATCCAGCTCCGGTTCGGCGCGCAGAAGCGATGCCTCAAGGTCCATCACGGCAATCGGGACGGCCTCACCTACCGGATCGCGCACACGTGGCTGCCCGGCATCTGTGAGAGCGCCATCGAGCGGCCCGGCATCGTGCGGGACTGCCCGGAATGCGAGAAGACCGTCATTCTGATTTGGGCACTCTAGGAGCGTGCGTAGACACGCCCGAGGCCATAGTGAAACAAGGATTCGCCCCTCCGGTCTGCAGCGCGGCTCCGGCCCTGCAGTGGATTGGGCACACCGTTTTCCCTGTTGAAGAGGGGAGTCCGGTGTGTCCAAATTAGGGCTTTCAGAGGAGCGAATATGAATTGCCCTGAATGCTCAGTTCAACTGACTCGAGAAATAATCGCCTCCCGGATGTAATCGATGTGGGAGTTGGCGGAGAATTCCCTCAGATGTGAAGCCACCCCCGGAAAAGATTCGGGCCCGCCGTCTTCGGTATGAAGACGGCGGGCCCGAACTTGTTGCCCCGTGTTTATGAAAGAGCTGCTTAGGCTCTTTTTCTGCGCCGCATGAAGGCGCCAGCGAGGCCGCTCGATCCGAGAAGCAACATCGTTGCCGGCTCAGGAACAGCAGTTCCGCTTAACGTAGCTCTTACGAACTCAACGGTGTTCAGACCGGTAAGCAGTGCGTTCGCGCTGAAGCTCGTAAACTCAAGGCCGATAACAAACGGTGTATTTCCTGCCGGTGGCAAGAATGCCGAAAGATCGGAAATTACGATTTGCTGATTGTTACCGGTCGAAGTGACTTCGATGAATCCGGCAATGCTGTCAGCAGTGTGGTTAATGACCTGGGTGGTGTATCCGTCGGAGGTGAAGAATCTCACGCTCTCGAAGAACCCGCTCAGTTGATCGTTTTCGAAGTAGTCGTTTGTCGGCCCGATGTCGAAATCGATGAAATCGAAGACCAACTTCGCATCCTGAAGGATGTCGGCAAATGATCCGAAGCCAATCGTCATGATCAGCGAGCCGCCGCTGTTTCCAACATCACCTGTCGTGCCCACGCCGTTTACGGTAAAAGTTCCGCTTGCGGCTTGAGAGAGAGGTATGAAAAAAGGAAGATACCCATCGCCGTTTAGCGAAGCGACTTGAGTCGTCGAGCCGAAGCCCGAGACCGGAGTGCCTGTTACGGTGATTGGTACTGCTGATGCAGGAGTTGCCGATGCAACTGCAACACCGCAAAGCATTGCTACGGATAAGAAAAGGTTCTTGGAATTCATACTACGGTTTCCAGCAACTTATTAACTATTCAGTATTCGCTTTCCGGTAGCGGCATCCGCCGTCTACTTTCGTTGCGACTTATAGATCGCACTTTTTCGAAACTGGAGATTACACTTTATTTTTTGTAAAATAAAGAAGTACCCTCTCCACTTCTCTCAACAATCCCGTCCGAGTGTTATGACTACGATCACCGATATATATATGAGCAAAGTTCATCTTTTTTGCTGATACCCCCGTCAGATGTGACTAAGTCGTGGAAATTCCTCAATAATTCCTGCAAAAAAGTTTCTTTTAAGTACTTCCGGGGCCTTTCTCCGGTTTTCCAGATCTGGTAGGCAAGACAGCTTTTCTTCCCCGGTAATTTATTTCAAGACCATTTCCATGCTGAGAATTGACGGACTATCGAAGGGTTACGCAAAACAGGAGTTATTTTCGCATGTTAGCTTTGCGATGAACCCAGGTGAACGCCTGGGCCTCGTCGGGAAGAACGGTCATGGAAAGACGACTCTTTTCAAGCTTATTCTCGGTGAGGAAGAGCCGGACAAGGGGACGGTGGTCATCCCCAAGGGCTATTCGGTCGGACACCTTTCTCAACACCTCGTTTTTAAAAAGCCGACCGTTCTCGAGGAGGCCTCCGCCAGTCTTCCCATGACCGACGACGGCTTCCAGGAAATCTACAAAGCGGAGGCCATGCTGTCGGGCCTCGGATTCGCGATCAAGGATTTTGATATCCCGCCAAGTGAACTCTCCGGCGGATTTCAGATTCGGCTCAATCTCGTGAAGCTCCTCTTGATGGACCCGAATCTCCTGCTTCTCGATGAGCCGACAAACTATCTTGATATCGTCTCGGTCCGTTGGCTCACGAGATTTCTCCGGGCATGGAAGTCCGAGATGATTCTCATCACGCACGACCGCGCGTTTATGGACAGCGTCACCACCCACACGATGGCGATTCATCGCGCGAAGGTGAAAAAGGTCGAGGGCGGAACGGAGAAGCTCTATCAGCAGTTATTCGAGGAAGAGGAAATCTACGAAAAGACTCGCTTGAACGAAGAGAAAAAGCGGAAGGACATTGAAGCGTTCATCAACCGCTTTCGAGCTCAGGCCACGCGGGCGCGTGCCGTTCAATCTCGCGTCAAAGCCCTCGAGCGGCAAGGGGTGAGAGATAAACTTCAAGATATCGCCACGCTGGAGTTTCAATTCAACTCAGTCGACTTCCCCGGTAAATGGGTGCTCGAGGCAAAACGCGTCGGGTTCGGATACACCGAAGACGATCCACTTTTCACTGATGTGAGCTTCGCGGTCGGAAAAAGCGATCGCATCGGAATAATCGGGAAAAACGGGCGTGGAAAAACCACACTCCTGAATATTCTCGCTGGTGAATTCGCGCCGAAATCCGGAGAGGTCACGGTCAACGGAAATACTCGAATGGCGTATTTCGGGCAGACCAACGTCTCGCGTCTTGATCCCAAGAAGACCGTCGAAGAAGAGGTGCTTCAAACTCACCCGGATCGAAATCGGACGGTCGCACGGAGCATCTGCGGCGCGATGATGTTTGAAGGCGACACGGCGCTAAAGCGTGTCTCGGTTCTTTCGGGAGGAGAGAAGAGTCGCGTGCTCCTCGGCAAGCTCATCGTCACGCCGGCGAATTGTCTCCTGCTCGACGAACCGACGAACCACTTGGATATGGATTCCATCGAAGCGCTGGTGGATGCAATCGACGCATTCCCGGGAGCGGTCATCATCGTGACTCACGATGAGTTGTTGTTAAACGCGCTCGTCGACAGGCTCGTCATTTTCGACGGAGAGGGTGCCACCGTGTTTGAGGGTGGGTATCAAGATTTTCTCGAACGAATCGGCTGGGAAGATGAACGCGATGAAGCGTCACAATCGCGACGGAACAATAATTCGGAGAAAGGATCTTCGCTGAACAAGAAAGAGGCAAGACGGCAACGAGCCGAGAAGGTGAAGTTGCTGGCACCTCTTCGGAAGAAAGTCTCTGACATCGAAGCTGAGATCATCAGCCTCGAAAAGGAAGTGAAAGAAAAAAGTCTCACCCTGGCTGAACTCTCCGACGGCAATGCTCATCAGCAAATTGCAGATCTGATGACCGACGTGCACCGGGCCTCCGGGAAGATCAACACGCTGTTTCAAAAGCTGGAAGATGCTAATCGAGTCCTCGAATCGAGAGAAAAAGAGTTAGAAGCCGATGCTCTGTGAGAATCGCTGATTCATCGCACCCCTTCCGGCAGATCATCCGGACTTGGTGGCCGATCTCGGTCACCGTTCTGATTCTTTTCTCCGAAGTTCAAATTTTAAGCTCGATCATTGCGCGATTTCCGAACGACAAACACAACCTTGCGGCATTCGGTGTTGCGCAGAGCGTCCTTCTCCTCTTCGAGAGCCCGATTCTCATGATCTTCTCGGCGACGATCGCCGCCGTGTCCGGAAAAGAATCCTTCCGACGTATGCACTCGTTTACGCTTTGGAACGGGTTTCTAATGTCGCTGATGATCGTGTTTACCTGCACGACTCCGCTGTTTGATCTGCTGATTGAGCGATGGATGGGAGTTCCGACCGAGCTTCAACCGCTTATCTGGGAGGTGATGGTCTACACCATTCCCATCCCGCTCGTTGTCGCGCTCCGACGATTCTATCAAGGCATCCTCGTTCGTGCGGCGCAGGCGCAGTTTGTCGCCCTCGGAACCGCACTCCGTTTGCTTGCTATGGCGGCGAGCGGTGTCACAGCAGCGCTCATCGGACTAAACGCGATGCAGGTGGTTGGCATCTGCTGGTTGTTCGGAATGTTTACCGATTATTTCGTCGCCGTCTATATCGGTCGAAAGGCGATAGCAGCGATACAATCGGAGACCGACTCCGGAACGGCGAAGATTCGGACGGTGGGTGATCTCTCCCGTTATTATTACCCGCTTGCGCTCTCGCATATCATCCCCTTTGCCGGGGCATCGCTTCAAACTGCCGTCATTACTCAGAGCCGATTTGCGCTCGAGTCTCTCGCGACCATTTCCGTTGTCTTCGGGTTCGTGGCTCTTTTTCGTGCGCTCGGACTGGCCTATCAGGATACGGTCGTTGCGCTCCTCTCGAATCAGAGTATCCCGCTGAGAGAACTCCGGCGCTTCGCATATGCGCTCGCATTCGTGTCGACCCTTGTGTATCTCGTTGCGGTGCTCTCTCCATTCGACGAGTTCTGGCTTGCGGAGGTAAACGGTCTCTCGCCGGAGCTCTGCGCATTCGCGTTAGGACCGATGCTCTTGTTCGTGCTTCACCCTTCACTTTCCGTGCTCTACGCCTACCAGCGCGGCCGCATCCTCAGTGAACATCGAAGCCGCGAGATATCTATAGTCGCGATTATGGATTTCCTGGGATTCATGAGTGCGACGGTCATCGCCGTGCACGTCTTTGATTTGAATGGACTCTGGGCGGCGACCATAGCGAGCTTGGCCAGCATGTTGTTCATGAACGCCTTCATGGCGCGGCGACTGAACCGAGGACCGTCGGCGAAGGGAGAACTCACGCAATAATTCCTTCGCTGCGCAATCTCTGTGCCTCCGTGTCTCTGTGGTTAGGAACAATTCGACCTCTGCGCCCTCCGTCGATTTCAGGAAGGAGATTATTCATGAGTTGGTCCTGCTCCTGGTACCGGGTTCATCCCGAGCAAGCTTCAAAATCCCAGGAGGCAAGGTGGTTATGGGTGCTGCGCCCGGCTGAAGTGTCGGATCTCTGATTTGTTTGGAGTTTGTCTCACGTGTCTTCCCGATACCGCGGCTCAGTGGAAGGCGCGATCCGGTCGACAAATGGGGAATGAGTGCGAGCTCGTAAATGAGCTCTTCTCTGAAATCGACGGAGGGCGAAGGCTTCGCTTGAACACATCACCGAAAGGATCGTTCCGGCTTCCGACCCACTGGGTTTCTCTATCTGAAACCCAATTTGTATTTTTATCCGCCTCACCGAATTCGTGTTGTCATCGCATTGTCTCAATCGGCAGGGTTGGACTTAGTTTCGCGGACCATAACGCGCTCAAGCATTACGAAGTAATTGAGGAGCCTGTTTCTCTGGACGTCCGGCGATTGATCCAATTTTTCCAAACCGATGCTCATGTATTCCTGCATCCGTGGAATGTAGCAGGAAGGCCGAAGCACGTTCTCCCCGCAGTTCTCACTCTTCGCGTTTCCACTCTCTTATTTGCGGAGCCGGTTCTTTCTGAAAGCCTGGTTGTCAACGACATTATCGTTGCGGGTGATATTTCTGGCGAGATGCAACCGCTGCACGATGAACGTTCCCGTGAGGTGGAATGTACTCTCAGCATGTCATCGACTTTCTCGGAAATACCTCTCATTCGGTGGGCGGGACTGATCTCGCTTTTCTTCCTGAGAGATATTGGAAAATGGCCTTTCCTGATTGGCGTTGTTCTGATGATTGTTGGAGTCTCAGTGTTTCCGTGGATTCCACTGACCGGACGGGATGTAGCGATCATGCAGATCGGATTTCTCTTGGATGGAGTTGTGCTGTTCGTGGTTTTTCGGGAGATTGATTGCCCTAAGGCCAATAGAGCACAACCATTGCCGGAACCGAATGTGCTCCCGCTGAGCATCCTGACCTAGCTTCCGCACATGTTGGGCCTCTTGAGCTTCTCGTCCTGCCGCTCTCGGAATGAAGTCCCCCTTCAATCTTCATGCTGTGAAAGGAGCAATTAACAGGTAGTTGGCGATCAGGATTCACTAAGGATCGGCGGTCCGGCGGAGGATTGGTGTTTCCTCCGCCGGACGCGCGAACCTGAAGCGGTGCTCTAGTACGACGTCTTTGAGAGTTCGAAGATCGGGCACATGAGACAAACTCCAAACAAATCGGAGATCCGACGCCTCAGGCGGGAGCAACGCCCATAACCACCCTGTCTTTTCGGAAATTGAATCTTTTAGGATGGCTATGAAAGCAAGTTTACAACTCATTACAATTGCAATTTTATCTTCGATTTCTGCTGCCAGTTCACATGCAGCTGGACCGCCTCCAATCGAAGATCCAATCAATCGCGCCGGCATTCTCGCGGGCATCGACATCGTGCAACATTGCACCACGCCGTTGTTCTCGAACTCTGCGTCGACCGGATACGCAACATGCAACGATTGCATCCGGGAACTTTGCTATCGCACGTTCATGAATCCAGAGTTGTCAGATCCGTACTCTCAGGTCGACATTTATTTATGCGAAGCAGATCGTAGAAACGCCGGGGCCTGCATCGCTTTTGGAGAATTCTTTTGCCCCGCTCCGATGGTGCGTCAACCGGAAGCCGTCGGAGGTATTCTCGACTTCGTCCCGTAGGCGATCCATCATCAAGAGAGAAAGGATCGAGCGGCATTCGCTCCCTGAAGGAGAGCGCGAGTGCCGCTGCTTTTCCTTCTGCCGTGATTACACGCGAATCTCCCGCCGATTCCCTCGTGTGTTCAAGCACTCTTCACACTGAAACGGTATCCTGCCGGATCTCACGACACGGAGGATTCGAGATGAAACAAGCACTTAAGCTGGCGCTTCTTTTTCTTTCATTCACGTTCATTTGCCTGTCTGCTTGGGTCTTCTTCACCGCTCCCGGGGCGACGGTCACTTTCAATCGTAACCTTCATAAACTCGAGACGAGACCTTACGAAGTAAAATTCTGCCCGGCTGATGTCTCCGGGGGTCTTCTGGCCTTGCTCGATACCGTCGCAGATTGGCGAATCCACTCCCGAGAGCCGAGAGATCCGGAGAGCGTCTGTTTCCCTTGGAACGCCGCCGTCGTAGCCGGGGCCATCGTCTCAATGCTTTTTTCATTTCTCTTCACACGCTCTGCCCGTACTCACAATCGTCTCAATCGAATGCTCAGATTCAATTTCGCTGCTCTCGGTTTCTGTGCTCTCACGAGCCTCACGTTGGCCGTCTACATTTCGCTTGAGTATTGGAACTATGGCATTTGGCCTCCCGCTCTTAATCCCAAGGTCACCGAGGCGGTTCGCGTAGCTGCTTTCTCAGAATTTAATGTGTCGGGAGACATCGTGTCCGGTCGAAGTCTCAACCACATCGACGAGGAACTTCCTTTCATCGGTCGCGCCTATCGAAGTTTTGTCAGTCGGAAACTCCTCGACGGCGAAACATCGCGCTTCGAAGGAGAACGACTAAGGTCAATCCTCACGGCAATTCAATCATCCGGTGAACTTTTCGAGTCGACGACGGGGTACTCTTCAAGTTCGAGATTCAACGGTTACGCTCTTGAACTCCGAGCTCCAAACGGTGATCATTTCTACTTCGTAGAAGCGCTCGGCGGCCAAGTTTCAAATGACCATTATCCATTCTACGAGTTCACTGTGCATGGCAATGCACCGGACACACCACCTACCATCACTCACCGGAACCGCTTTTACTTCGATGTCGCCGGACTTGAAGGCATGACCGCCCTCGGCCTCGCTCTCGTCTTCACCATAACCGGAAACACCGCTTTCGCGCTGCTTCTCACACTCCAACTGATCCTAAAGGCCGTGCCGAGAGCGGTTTCACGGAGAAGTTTTCTTCTCCTGGTACCGGGTTCATCCTGAGCCCCGAAGATTGCTGAGCGCGAATCGGCGTGAAGAATCTCGAAAATACAGTCAGAGCCTCTCTTCATAGCCTCAGTGCGTCCGATAAGTGTCTCCACAAAGCAAGCGCGAAACGCTCGATGATCCTCCATTCCCTCACCGAGGAGCTGCAACGGAGCATCGAGGTCGATCCAATCTGCGCGGAGAAACGACGCGTAATCGATGAACAGCGTTAAAATATCAGCAGAGAGCAGGGGGTGGGGGCACTCGAGGAGCGTAAGCGAAATTTGGAGCGGTGAGGTGAAGTGAAACTCGCCTAGCCAGGCGAGAAAACGGGCGGTCGATAGGTCCCCGCCGGAAACTTCACATCAAGCTTTCCAAGCCGGTACAACTTCACCGCGACCTTGTATGCTTGGTAAATCGAGAAATACCATTCCAAGAAACGCTTCTTCGCCTCGGGACATTGGGTGAGAACCAGCGGGCGCTTGCTGTCTCTCTTACTCTTCTTCGTGGTCTTCGGCAGGCTACCAGGGACAGTGTTCAGCAGCTGCTCGCGTGTGAGAAACCCAAGGCCCTTCGCCTTCCGCTCCTTCACAAGCTCAACCCTCAGCTCTTCTCGCTTCTTGAGCATCAGCTTCTTGTACTGCCGCTGCGTGAGATGCTCATAGCCGGGAAGTCGCTTGAATTCTAAAACGTGCTCCGTCGTGAAGTCCTCAGGCTTCAGCTTCTTATTGAAGCGCTTTCGGTCTCTATACGTTGCCCAGTCCACCCAACGGAGGATTCGCTTTCTGCCGTTGATGGCGTCATGAAAGGAGTTATATCCCGGATATTCGTCCGGAAATTCGCTGAGTCCGTGCTCTACGGCTTGGAGCGATGAGTACAAGAAATAGCTCTCGACATCCTGAGGAAGGGGAAGTGCCTGCTCCGAATAGCGTCTCTCGAATACTGGCCCACCTTCGAAGCCATCAACAAAGTGTCGGACTCCTTCGGCAATCCGCGCGTTTAGGTCTCGATAGAAATGGCTCCGATTCAAGTTTGGAAACAGTGCCACCTCATGATGGTGGTTCCCCATGAGGCAATACGAATAGAGATCGACTCCGTACTTCTCCTGGTATCGAGCGAGGTGCGTGAGACAATGATTCTCGAGCTTCGGGTTGTTTACGAACCAGAGGCGAGAATTGATGGTCCGCGAGGTGATCAGGGACCAATAATCCGCACATTCGACGCGCAGGGGCTGAGACTGACGTTTGAGAGACATTTCCGTTCCTGGGTTTGGTGGCCAGGAGTTCTATCGACGAAAGCTTCGGAAGTGTTTCCTCGGGATCGGACTTTTTTCGATTGGTAAGAGTTGGTGAATGAGATATCGGACGCCCTGAGGACATGTTGTCAGACGATTCCTTCGGGCCCCAGGAGAGTGAACCAAATGACAAGATTCGAAAAATGGGTGTTCCGGATTGGTCTGGGCGGCGGATTCTTGCTTCTCGCATTCCTCTTTTTGGCGGAAGCGCTGGATATTCATAGATGCGTCGGCGACCGCGTCGAGATAATTCACAGCATTCCTCTCAACGAGAGTGAATGGATTAGCCTTGGGACGCCAGCGATTGAAGCCGAAATTTCTGAGCGTTCCATAAGGGATGCAGTGGCGGATGAACGCGCATTATTTCCTTTTGTTTCAGTTGGGAAGAGCACTGAAGAGAGAGTACTTCAGGCAAAAAATCGGTACATTCTAGTCAAAGCACCACGCGAAAGAATACGGGAAGTGTTCGGCGCGCTTGGAACACGGGAAAGGATTTCTCTTCATCTCGCCGTGCTAAATCGTCTTGCTTCGCTACAGGGATGCGCATTTTCAATGATGCTGGAATTTTACGCTCACATGAGTGTCTTCGCCACTGACTCGAGAGATCTACTCGGAGTTCTCATCCCCGTTCGGTGGGGTATATACCTCATCCTCGGCTCGTTGGTGTTCCGCGCGCTTGTTGCGCGAAGGGAAAAAAAATTTGGCCCTTGATCTTGTCCTCCCCCCGATCTTCACATCCTCAGAGCGGAACGCCACTTAGTTAAGCGGGACGGGTGGGAGAAGATTGTAAAAGATGCAGCGACTAGCACCCTTGGAGATACATTTTATAGCAAGTGGATACTCACGAGTTGAATTTTGCCCGCTGTCTTCCGCTTCAAGAAATCTCACCTTGCTTCCGTTTTTCGCGATCGCAGCAAAAACGGTTCTGTGATTTCATTCCGTTACAGCTTCACTAAGTGGCATTGCGCCTTAAGGACACTCTGTCTCGAAGATACGCTGCCTCGAAACTCCCGCAGACTAGCCGGGGTGCGGATTCACTAAGGATCGGCGGCCCGGCGGAGGATTGGTTATTCCTCCGCCGGACGCGCGAACCTGAAGCGGTGCCGGGTCTCCGGACCGCATTGCGTCACAGCTCGGTGGTGTCGGGCGGCGTGAGCCACGCACTGTTCTGAGCTGACGACTGGTACATCGTGTCCACCGTGAGCGCCGGGAGAGCCGCGACGGCGAGTTCGAGCGGGTAGCTATCGGTTTCGCCCAACGCCCACTCGGCGAAGGCGCGGATGTTTTCGCGGTGGCCGGCGTGGCCGATGGCGAGCGGGTTGCTGGCGGCGTTCCCGGAGGCCGGAGTGCCGTGTTCGCGCATCATCTCGTCCGTCTCGGCCGCTTCGCCGAGGTCCCACAGCGTGAGGGCGTTCCCACTCACTTCGATCTTCCCCCGCGTGCCGTAGACCGCGAACTTCTTCGCCCCGTCCCTCGCGCCGCCGGCCCCGGTGGTGCAGCCGATGGTCGCGAGCGAGCCGTCCCGCATCTGGAGCAAGACGGCGGCGGTGTCCTCGACGTCGATCTTCCCGAACCGCTCGTCGGTGCCGGTGTGGGCGAGGTTGGAGCAGATCGCGGTGAGCCGGGAGACCGGGTTCACGCCGGGAGCGAGCCGCATCGCGCCCGAGGCGAGGAGGGTCAACTGTCCCACCTCGTGCAACGTCTGGTTCATCAGCACCCCGCCGTCGGAGGCCGCCTTGGCGCGCCAATCCGCCGAGTCGAAGTACGCCTTCCCGCGGAACCACGGCAGGTTCACCTGCCAGAGCAGGATGTTGCCGAGCCGGCCGGAGACGATCGCGTTTAGCGCCGCGCGGTAGACGGGGAGGTAGAAGTGCTGGAGGATGCCCCCCACCTTCGTGCCCGACTTCTTCGCGGCGTCGCGGAGCGCCTGCCACTCGGCGATGTTCATGACGAGGGGCTTCTCGCCGAGGTAGGCGACGCCGTTCTCGCAGCAGTCGATCCCGTTCTGGACGTGGCCACCGCTCCCCGAGCAGTCGATGGCGATGCGCGGCTTGGTCTGTTCGAGCATACGGCGGACGTTGTCGAAGCCGAGCACCGGCGTGCCGTCGGCGTTCGTGACCCCGGCCGCGAACTCCGCGGCCTTCCCCGGCGTGCGGCGGGACACGCCCACCAAGTTGAAGCCGAGGTCGGCGAGGGCGGGCACGACAGCGCTCTTCGCGATGCCCCCGGCGCCGATGATGGCGACAGTCGTACGTTGCATAACAGGGCCTCCTTCAGGCGACAGACACAGTGTGACGGTGAGTGAAGCTTCCTTGCAAAACCTGGCAGCCGATCCTTAGCAGGCGAGAACGCCGCGTTCGTAAAATGCCGCGCGCCCGCTAAGGAAGGTGAATCCGTAGACAAAAATAGAGAGTTGAGAAAAGAGCGAACTGGAAATCCGGGCGTTGTTTATCCTCTCCCGAAGTTCGAGGTCAATGCGGAGGCTGGAATTGCTTTAAACTTCGCTACTTGGCTGGGCGGATGTAGACAAGACTCTGCTCTGCAAGTTTGAGGAGTGTCTCGGGCGGCACTCCGAGATCAAATGCCAGAGCGAAGTTATCGATCAGTGACTTCCCGAATATCCCGGGATCATCGGACGCGATAACGAGGGGAAGCCCCTCGGCGATGAGCTGCGGAAGCGGATGAAGCTCTTTGGTCTTGATGCCGAGGGCGATATTGCTCCAAGGACAAACCTCGAGCGGAATTCCGGTCTTTTTTAGCTTGGCGACAAGCTCCGGATCCTCAAGCGCCGATATGCCGTGCCCGATGCGCTCTGGAGCTCCGGCATTAAGCGCATCCCAGATGCTCTCGCTTCCCTCCGTTTCTCCGGCATGAATGAGAACTGCGAAGCCTTCCGCCTTCGCTTGTTGAAACGCTTCGGTGAAATTTTTTGCGGGAAAGCCGTTTTCCAATCCGGCAAGCCCGATTGCCCGAACGTTGGCTCCAGAATTCCGCGCGCGGATCGCGTACTGAATCGTATCCGCCGCGGGTTGAGGACTGTTTCGCACGATGTCGAAAATCCAGGCTATGTGAACGCCGTAGGTTGCCCGAGCCAGGCGCTGGCCTTCGACCAGTCCGTCGAAGAGATCTTGAGGACTGATGTTCAAGGCCGTTAATGTCGACGGGGTGACGTAAATCTCTGCCGCGATCACCCCGTCCTCAAAAGCGGCTGCCGCATAGCGTTCCGCGATCGTGGCGATATCTTTCGCGTCGCAAATGCATTCTGAGATCTTCACATACAAGCGAATGAAATCCCGAAATGTGCCGCTTTCGAATGGCCCTTGACGGTGCTCTGGGAGGGGAGGCCGAATCTCGCGGCCGCCGGCGACAAAAACTGGAGTCTCCAAGGGAATATCGTTTTTTTCCGCGAGGGCGGTCAGAGTTTCTATATTCACGCTACCCTCCAAGTGGACATGGAGGTCCGCCTTCGGGGTATCTTTTAGCTTCGCTATGAAGTTATTCTTTTCCAAAGTTTCCACCGTCTATTTCTCAACAATCTTCGGTGACACCAAGAGGCGCTTAATCTATAGTGCCGGGCTCGGTGAATTCTTGAAATAGGTCAGGGTTCACCAGGCATCGCCCGCTCTAGATACGGATTGAGCGCGGCTTGGCCGGCAATCTAGTGCCGCTTCCGCGAATTGAACGAATAACTCGTTTGATTCTTGCGGAACGCGAGGCGCAGCCGAGCCAGCAAGATCTAGTTCTTCAACACTATGGAAAACAGTGCCGAAGGCTCAAGTTTACGACATTTCTTACCGGTTGAAGCACTAGTCTCCGTTCCATCCGGGCCACAGATGAGAATCAAATTTTGGTCGTTCAACTCGTGAACGAAGACTCGATGACCACCCTATGAGTTCTTCCGGCTTTCAATTTCAAACTTCTGAGGATGCGTCTCCGGCGGAGTCTGCTTCCCGGAAAAATGCGCCGCTTCCGCCCGGCACGATTCTCATCGAGGGCGTATCGAAGCGATTCCGGAAGCATACCGTCGCCAAGAAATCTTATACTACCATCAAATCGAGCCTTGTTGAGCGATTCTTTCAAGGCCGGTATCCGAAAGAAAACTTTTTGCCGGCGCTTATTGATTTGAACGTTCGGATCGATCCCGGAAAGTCGCTCGGGGTTATCGGAAGAAACGGGTCGGGGAAGTCGACGCTTCTAAAACTCATCGCAGGGATCTACCGCCCGGATCAGGGGACGGTAAAGGTCAGCGGCAAAATTTCGGCCCTCATCGAGCTCGGCGCGGGGTTTCATCCTGACTTTTCAGGCCGGGAGAATATCTACCTGGGCGGGGTGATGTTCGGGCTCAGCAAGAAAGAAATTCAGGCACGCTTTGACGACATCGTGCAATACGCCGAACTCGAGGATTTCATCGATGACCCCGTCCGGACGTATTCCTCGGGAATGTATATGCGTCTTGGATTCAGCCTCGCGATCCATACTGACCCCGATATCCTTCTCGTGGATGAGGTTCTCGCCGTCGGCGACGCGTCCTTCGTGCAGCGGTGTCACAATACGATTTCCGAGTTCCGGAGACGGGGGAAGACACTCCTCTTCGTGACTCATGACCTGAGCTCGGTCGAACGCTGGTGTGATGAGGCAATCTGGCTCGACAAGGCGAAGGTGCGAGAGCGCGGGGACCCGCGGCGGGTCATCGACGCCTACCTCGAACGCGTCCAGGTGGGCGAAGAGGCCGAGCTTGAATTGCAGAACTCCGGTCCGGCGGGCGTTGATGCCTCGCGGCGCGCAGTCTCGAAGCGGCCGGTCGACAGCGAGCACCGTTGGGGCTCGGGCGAAGTCGAAATTCTCGAAGTTCAAATGTTTGGGCTGGAAGGGGACGGCCGGTGGATCTTCCGCGAGGATGAGGTTGTCCGCATTGATGTGCGCTACCGGTTGCACAAACCCATCGAGGATCTCGTCTTCGGGATAGGCATCGTCAGAGCTGACGGCGTTGTCGTTCACGGAAGTAATTCCGACATTGACGAACAACGAGTCCCGCTTCCGAAACGGGAAAACTTTCAGGAAGGGTCGGAAGGGGTGTATCGAGTGCGTATCGATCGGCTCGGGCTCACGGAAGACAGTTATTTTCTCGACGTCGCGATTCACCGGCGGGATGGGACGCCCTACGACTACCATCACTTGGTCTATCGATTCTCAGTGCGTTCGCAGAAAAAATATCATGGGATTTATGTGCCAGAGCATTTCTGGGAATTTCTACCGAATTATCCGGCAGAGAATGTCGTCATGAAGCGGAAGGGTTAGCCCTTCAACCGGGAGTAGATAATGCGGCAACTGACGAAAGACTGTTTTGTTCGAATGGCCAAAGTAACCCCTTATGCCGGCTCGGTGTTGCCTCGCATGCCGCATTCGGAATTGCGGCGACTCCCCAATTGCAAGCTGGGGCGGCAATAATGTTCAGAAATCTTTCCGAGCTCTGGAAATTCCGTTCGCTTATCTTCGCCCTTGTGAGCCGACATCTTCGCGCGCGCTACCGTGGGTCCCTGCTCGGATTTCTATGGTCATTCTTAAACCCGCTTTGCCTCATCGCCGTCTACTCACTTGTTTTCCAGTATTATATTCGCTTCAACGAAGTGGATAAGTATTCGCTGTTTCTCTTTGCCGGACTTCTGCCCTGGATCTGGTTCTCTTCTGGGCTCCTTGAGGCGACAAGTTCCATCAGCGGCGGGGGGAGTCTCGTGACGAAGGCGATGTTCCCGGCTCACATACTGCCGGTCGTATCGGTCCTTACGAACCTGGCGAATTTCCTGTTTGCGATTCCGCTTCTTTTCCTTTTTATGCTCGCGGTTGGAAAGAGCGTCGAGCCCAGCTTATTGTTTCTGCCACTCGTTATTTTCATCGAGCTGATATTTCTCGCAGGACTTTCTCTCGCCGTCTCGGCTTTGAACGTCCACTACCGCGATATTCAGCATATTCTCGGGAACCTGATGACGCTCTGGTTTTTCTTGTGTCCCATCGTCTATCCCGCTTCGAACGTTCCCGAGAAGTTTCGATTCACGCTCCTCTTGAATCCGGTAGCTGTTTTTACGGAGATGTATCAGGGCATGTTTATAAACGGAGTTTCCCCGCAACCGGAGAAGCTGCTGCTGTCGGCCTGTGTGGCAGGGATCGCCTGGATTGCAGGCTGCTTAGTGTTCAATCGTTACCGTGAGAGTTTTGCGGAGTTGGTGTAACCGTGGAGAGCGCGGTGGGGCAGAGAACATGAAAATTCATCAGTTCGTTCACACCTTAACCGTCGGGGACGCGATCTCCGATGAGGCTCGTTCCATTTCACGTCTGCTTCGGGCCGAGGGGATTCAGAGCGAGATTTACTCGGCACATTGGCACGGGAAATACGACGGCGAGGTGCGGAGCTATAAACAGTTTGAAGACGATCTGAATGCTGAGAACGGTGCGCCGGTGGCGATCGTGCTGCACTACTCAATCGGCTCTCCGCTGAACACTCTGTATCTGTCTCACCCAGGGGTGAAGCGCGCGGTGATTTACCACAACCTCACGCCGGATAGGTGGTTTCAGGGATATAATCCGCGAGTCACGAGCGACCTCACCAGGGGAAAGGATGAGCTTCCGCAGATCGTGAACGCAGCGGATCTCTGTCTTGCGGACTCCGGATACAACGAGAAGGATCTCTTGGCGCTCGGCGCCAAACGTTCCCATGTGCTGCCACTCCTGGTGGATCTCGCCAAATGGTCGGTGCCGGCAAACGCCGGAATCGCCGGAGCTGTCCGCGGGAGAGCCTCGGTGAATGTCGTTCATGTGGGGCGTTTTGCGCCGAATAAGTGCATCGAAGACATCATCCGCGCCTTTTATTTCTATCACCACAAAATCGAGCAGAAGAGTCACCTGTGGCTCATCGGTTCAGAGGTCGATACGGAGATTTATTCGTTTGAGCTGCGGAACCTGGTTCGTGAGCTGCGGCTACAGGATGCAGTGTCGTTTCCCGGCAGTCTCGCCGATTCCGAGGTGAAAGCGGTTTACGAGAATGCCGATCTCTATCTCTGCATGAGTGAGCACGAGGGATTTTGTGTTCCACTCATCGAGGCGATGTATTTTTCTGTTCCGGTCATCGCCTTTGATTCCTCCGCGGTTGGAGAAACTCTGGGCGACGGCGGCCTTCTCGTGGGGCGGAAATCTCCAGCGGAGCTCGCCGAGTTGATGGCGGTTGTGATGAGCGACGGCGGACTTCGGGAGAAGCTTAAACAACAGGGCAGAAACCGCGTTCAAAAGTTCAGCGAGGAAACATTCCGTCAACATTTGCGGACGCGGTTGATTGAGCCGCTCTTCTCGGCATGATTCGCGTGGGTCTCGATATCAGAGCGACCCAACCGGGTTTCCGCGCGCATTTCGGAAGAGGCACCGGGAGATATACCGCGGAGCTTGCCGCCCGCCTGGTGGGAAGATCGGAAGGCGGCATCGAGGTCGGGGCCATGCTTCCCGAGCAACTACTTGGAATGCGGTTCGAGGAGCAGCTCCTCAAGCTCCTCCCTCTTGGAAAACAAACTCTCCACACGCAGGTGGTGCTTCCGCGAATTCTCGGCCGACTTCCATTTGACGCGCTGCACTTTCCTCATCACGGAGACACGACGGCTCGTTGTCCGATTCCGTTTTGTGTCACGGTTCTCGATCTCATTCCTATTCGCTTCCCGGACCTCTATAAGCCAAAGCGCGCGAGTTGGAGATTTCACCTCGCGAGGAAACTCGAGCTGGATACCATCCGGGCGGCATCCGGCATCTTTGCCATCAGCGAGGCCACGAAAAAGGACGTGGTGGACCTTCTCGGGATAGCTCCGGAGCGAATCGTCGTTACGCCGCTCGGAGTCGATGAAAAGTTCAAGTTGCGGGCACCCTCCTGGAGGGTCGACGGGCAGGCTGTGAGATCCAAGTTCTCGCTTCCGAATGACCGCCCCCTCCTGTTCTATTTTGGGGGGATCGACCCCAGGAAAAACGTCCCGTTTCTCCTCGAGGTGTTGAGGGCCTACAAAACCAAGAATCTCGGAAAGTCGGCGCTCCCGCTCCTCATTCTGGCCGGGGCATATGAAAAGGATGAAAGATTTCCTGATCTGAAGAAAAAAATCGCCGCTCTCGACTTGAACGAAGATACGCGCTTGCTAGGATATGTCTCCGAGGATGACCTCCTCTCTCTTCTTGCGGCAACCGATGTTCTGGCCTTTCCCAGCCTCTACGAAGGATTCGGACTTCCGGTCCTTGAAGCGATGGCGTGCGGAGTTCCGGTGCTCGCGGGAGGGAACTCCTCGCTGTTTGAAGTGATGGGGGAAGATTATCCTCTCTGCCGCGACGGAGACGTAGATGATTGGCTTAAAAAGTTGGAGTGGGTTCTCTCAAATGAACCGGAACGCTCGAGGCTGGCACAATGCGGACTGAAGCGCGCAAAGCTCTTCACCTGGGACAGGACGGCGGAGCTGACTCTCGGGGGATTGAGACAGTTCCTGCCTCCGGCGCAAGCGGGGAAAACCGCAAAGCGCGTGGGGCAGTAGTTCGCATGGCCGGAACGCTCCGCCCAACTCCCCACCGCCTAGAGTCAAAGGATTATCTTCTCATTGCTGTTCTGGTTTGCCTCGGACTCGCCCTCCGGCTCTTTTTCATTTCCGGTCGCGGCAGCATCATCGACTCCGATGAAGCGATCGTCGGGCTGATGGCGAAGCACATAAACGAGGGACGTCCCTGGCCAATCTTCTATTACGGCCAACCCTACATGGGGACGCTCGAATCTTTCGTCGCCGCGATCTTTTTCCGGCTTTTTGGACAGTCGAATGTCTCGCTCAAGCTTGTTCCTGTTGTTTTCTCTCTCTTTCAAATCGCACTGGTCTATCTCTTGGCGCTTCGCTTCGTTACGCGGAAGGGTGCTGCGATAGCCGGACTCCTGACGGCGCTTCCGCCCGCTGGTTTTCTGCTCTGGAGCACGATGGCGAGGGGAGGGTTCATCGAATTGGTGGTTCTCGGAACCTTATCGTTTATTCTCGCTATCGATATCCTCCGAACCGAAACGCCGCGCTCGACCCAGTTTCTCTTCCTCGGCATCATCCTCGGTCTTGGGTGGTGGACGAACAATCAGATGATTTTCTATCTGGTTCCGCTCGCTTTGGTGTTTCTCGCCTGGTTCGGTGCGCGCTTTCCGTTCAAGAAGGCAATCTCTTGGCTGCTGCTCACTGCGACCGGCTTTTTCGTGGGCAGTGCGCCGTTCTGGAGTTTTAATCTCCTCCGCAAGCCTCGCTGGCAGACCTTTGAGCTGCTCACCCGTCCGCAAAACTCCACCGGGTTCTCCGATCATTTCTCCGGCTACTTCTCGGAGGCACTCCCCATAATCTTTGGGGCGCGCCGTTTTTGGTCCGACGTGGATTTATTTCCGTATGCGACGCCGGTGGCCTATGCCGTATATTCGATCGTGTTGCTCCTTTTCCTCATCCGGGCCGTCCGTTCGTCCGGGGATGCTTGGACTCGGGCCGCGAATGGAATCGTCCTCGTCTTCCTGCTGACCGTTCCGCTTATCTTCTCAGCGAGCAGCTTCGGCTGGTTGTCGAAGGCGCCAAGATATCTGCTGCCCCTTTATTCGGTGCTCTTCATCTGTATCGCGGCGGCCTCCGACGATCTTTGGCGGCTGGGGTCGCTCCCCGCCCGAGCTTCGGCCTTCCTCCTTGTTGCCGTGACGCTTTTCATAAACACCGCGTCGACCTGGATCGGCGGGCTCGCCGTTCCGGCACAGCCCTTCGTCGCACACGGCGATCGGGTAGCAGAGGACCAGAGCGAACTGTACCGATGGCTTGCCGCGAATCGCTACTCCCATATCTGGACGAACTACTGGATTGGGTATCGAACCGCCTTTGAAACGAATGAAACCGTTACCTTCAGTCGTTTTGGAGATCCCCGAACGCTGCGGATTCCGGAATATGAATCCGAAATCTCACCGTTCGATAATGACGAAGTGTATGTCTTGGTCCAGAGCGAATCCCGGTATTGGCGGGCAGCGCTCGCCCGGCTGGGTTACGCCTTCCGAGTGTCGAAGGTGGGCGAGTATGTGGTCTTTGATGAGGTCCGTCCCCAATCGGAGCAGGGAGCGCCTATCGCCCTCCGGCCGGACCAGATTCGAGCGACTTCAAGGAAGGAATGGACGGGCCGGGTGGTCGACGGCGACAGTGGGACGCGCTGGGGAAGCGGGATGCCGCAAGAACCCGGAATGGGGGTGGAGGTCTGGTTTGATACGCCGACCGCGATAGCCGGGGTCGAGCTCGATCACGGGCGGTACGTAACTGATGTCCCCCGTCATTTGGCCGTGCTCGCTCTCCTCGAAGACGGAAGCTGGTGCGAGCTCGTGGACCTCGGAGGCTTCGAGACTTCCGATCTCCTCCAATCCTCCCAGTTTGAAACTTTCCCCCGCCTCCTCCGCCTGCATTTCGCTCCGAGAAAAGTTCGAGCGCTTCATTTTGAGCAGCGAGATCATGGGAAGGGCCCCTTCGATTGGTCAATCGCCGAGCTTCGTGTATTTAGTCCGGCGATCGAGAACTAGACATCGCCGTCCCCCCTCTGTGCCTCTGTGTCTCTGTGGTTCAATAGACACTGTATTTCTTAATTTTTGAACCACAGAGGCACAGAGGGGGGAGCAGCAGAGAATTTGGATTTTGTGGGGAGTTATGGGACTGAATTGTGGAATCATCGGACTGCCGAACGTCGGAAAGTCGACTATCTTTAATGCACTTACCGCGGCCGGAGCCGAGGCTGCGAATTACCCCTTTTGCACTATCGAGCCGAACACGGGCGTTGTCGCCGTTCCGGATTCGCGCATCGACGTGCTTGCGAAGATTGCAGGGTCTGCAAAGCTGATTCCGGCAGCGATGGAATTTGTTGACATCGCTGGTCTGGTAAAAGGTGCTTCTGAGGGTGCGGGGCTGGGGAATCAATTTCTCGGGCACATCCGCGCAGTAGATGCGCTCGTTCATGTCGTCCGGTGTTTCGATGATGAGAACATAGTCCACGTCGACGGTTCTATTTCTCCGAAGCGTGATGTCGAGGTCATCGAAACTGAGCTTCTCCTCGCCGACCTCGCGTCGGTGGATAAACGGATTGATCGGGTCGCCCGTGCCGCAAAGGGGGGTGATAAAGAGCTTAAGGCGGAGCTTGCGGCGCTCGAGTTCGCAAAAAAACATCTCGATCAAGGTGTCTCACTGCGCTTGGTTGACCCCGAGGGACACGATTTAAAGAAATTAGACCTGCTTACAGCTAAGCCTGTCGTCTATCTCGCGAACGTCGCCGAGGCGGATGTTGCGCTTGAACCCACCCCTTCGGCGAGTGGTTATCTCGGCGAATTAGTTCGTTACGCGGAGTCTGTCGGGTCTCAAGTTGTCGTCATCTCCGGCCGTGTTGAATCCGAGATCAGCAGCCTCGATCCATCCGAGCGCGGAGAGTTCCTCGCGTCGCTTGATCTGAAAGAAAGCGGCCTCGATCGTCTGGCGAGGACCGGATATAAACTGTTGAATCTCATTACTTTTTTCACCGTCGGGCCGAAAGAAGCGCATGCATGGACGTGCGAGCTCGGAGACGATGCGGTCGACGCTGCAGGAAAGATCCACACGGACTTTGCGAAGGGTTTCATCCGCGCTGAAGTGATCGGCTACGACGATTACGTTCAGTTCGGCGGCGAGCTCGGCGCGAAAGAAAAGGGACTGCTGCGCGTCGAAGGAAAGCAGTACCTCATGCGCGATGGCGACATCGTTCACTTTCGATTCAACATTTGATCGTCTTTCTGAAACTTTTCTAGGTGTCGCTGACATCTAATCTTCCGATTCACCACTCGGTGGTGATGCGCGACTCTCGCAAGATATCTTGTCGGCATACAGAATTTGCCCTACACAATTTCTCTGTGCGGACAAGATTTTTTTGTGTTAAGAGAGATCGTGTTGGTGTGGTGGATGTGTGGTGTTTCACCTTTTTCCGATACGGGTAACAACTCTTGAAGTTGTATTCCGGATAGCTAAATCCGGGCTCCGCAGAATCTTTTGAGACGAAAGTTTCGGAAGAAAAGTTGTTAGACGGAGTTGTCGAAATCGAGTTGTGCTGGTTGCGTTGCAACGATCGGAAACGGGCCGTGTGTTCCGGAAGACCGCCTCTCTAAACGGGGTCGGAAGGAAGACAGGAAACAACAATGCTTCGGCTGATAGAAGCCGAGGCCAGACGTCGGGACCGCGCTGGCGGAAGCTTATTTCTGCCTGATGCGCCTGATATCTTTAACTGAAGAGGAAAAAAGACATGGCTGTTAAGAAGAAAGTTGCAAAGAAGAAGACTGTTGCAAAGAAGAAGCCGGCAAAGAAGAAGGCTACAACCGCTCGTAAGTCGGCTGTAACTCGTAAGAAGCCAGCTCGTACCGCAGCTCGCAAGAAGACTGTGAAGAAGGCTGCAAAGAAGAAGACTGCTTAATTCTTTAAGTAGCTTCGCGCTTCAATCGCGCTGTAATTCGTTATAGTGCGACTGGAGCCTAAACCGCCGGGGGATTTCTTCCGGCGGTTTTTTTGTTTTTCGGGCAAGATTTTCCTTCCCGAATGTCTGGGTAAATAACTAAAATCCTTGAAGAAATTCCGAGACGCCGGCGATGGTCCGCGCTCTTCAAACGATTTCGCATTTCTGTAATTGTATTTTCTCGGCATGAAAGAACGAAACGTCCCTCGAGTGGCCCTAAAGAGTGCCTTCAAGAGTGACAGCGGTGCCGGAGACCCAGCGATGAAATCAAATACAAAAGTTCTAATCGACGGCTTACTCGCCGGGAACGAGCGTGCACTCGCTCAAATCTTGACCATCATCGAGAACAAGCAGCCTGACGCCGCTCAGGTTCTTGAAACCCTCTACCCGAAGTCGGGGCGTGCCTACGTGATCGGAATTACCGGGTCGCCGGGTGCGGGAAAGTCCACGCTCGTTGATAAGCTTGCCGAAGCGTTGCTGCTCGAGAAGAAAAAAGTGGCCGTGCTCGCCGTCGACCCGAGCAGTCCGTTCTCCGGCGGGTCATTGCTCGGAGACCGCATCCGGATGGTCAAAGCATCCGCGGATCAATCGGCGTTCATCCGTTCGATGGCATCCCGAGGTTCGCTGGGTGGACTAGGTCCGAGAACTTTCGAGGCGGTCATCGCGCTTGATGCCGCCGGATACGATTACATCTTGGTTGAAACCGTCGGCGTCGGACAAGCCGAAGTGGAAATCGTGCAGCTCGCGGATTCCGTGCTTGTCGTTCTCGTTCCGGGGATGGGGGACTCCGTTCAAGCATTCAAGGCCGGCATCCTCGAGATAGCGGATCTCTTCGTGGTGAACAAAGCCGATTACACGGGAGCCGACCGGCTCAAGAAGGATCTGCTTGCTCTCTTATCGCTTTCGAAAGCTGCTTGGCGGCCGCCTATCGTGGAGACCGTCGCGAGCGAGGGGAAAGGCACGCGGGAGCTTCTTCTCTCGATCAGAAAACACGCAGAATGGGCCGAATCGTCGGGTGAAAAGGCGGCGCGGCGAAAGAAGATATTGGAGGCTGCGTTCCACAAGGCGCTCGCGGAGAGAGCGACGGAAAAGGCTCTGGAAGCGGTTCAAAAGGCCGGCGGTAGCGAAGCGCTCCTTCTTGATATCAGCGAGAGAAAACTCGCTCCCTCTCTCGCTGCCAAGCGACTGGTAAAATAGCGGATCGCAGAGCCCTGGAGATCGAGGTTTTATTTCTTGAAAGAGCCGCCGAACATTTCGCCCGCGGCAACTTTAATCATAACCTGCGTTGTTCCGCCGCCGATGGTGTTCAAGCGCAGATCTCTCAGCCATCGTTCGGGGAGAAACTCAGTCGTGTAGCCGTATCCCCCGTGGAGCTGCAGACAGCGATCGGCAACTTCAATCGCAAGCTCAGTGACGAAAATTTTTGCGAGGCTGACTTCCTTCCGGCAGCGTTTCCCTTCGAGGAGCATCGCGAGGCAGTGATGGGAGAACGCGGTGCCGGATTCAAGCCGGCTCCAGAGCGAGGTGAGCATCTCTTGGTTTGAATCAAAGCTTCCGACAGTTGTACCGAAGAGTTTCCGATCGTTTACGTATCTCACCGTGTCTTCGAGGCACTTTCTCGCGCCGCCAAGAGCCGCGAGCGAGAGCATGAGCCGCTCCCATTCAAGTGACGACATCGCCTGCGTCCATCCTTCTCCGACCTGACCGAGGACCATTTCGTCTGGGACAAAGACACTGTCGAACACGAGCTCTGCCGTATCAGAGGAATGCCAGCCGAGTTTTGTGAGGGTTCGTGCAACCGAAAACCCCTCGCTCTTCGCGTCGACGATGAAGGTCGTGTATCCGTGATAACCCTTTGACGCGTCGGTCTTGGCGAGCACCAGAATGTAAGCGGCTCGGGCACCATTCGTGATGAAGATTTTCGATCCGCTGAGCCGCCAGCCGTTTCCGTCTTTTACGGCTTTTGTCTGAACCTGCGTGAGATCGCTTCCAGCGCCGGGCTCCGTAAATGCGTAGGCTCCGATGGATTTTCCTTCCACCGCGGACGCCAGCCACTTTTCCTTCGCTGATTCGGTGCCGAACCGTTGTATGGCCGGAGTGCAGACGAGCGCGTGCATATTTACACCGGTCGTAAGCCCGACGGCGGGAATTCTCCCGAACTCCTCGCACCAGGCCGCTGCGAGCGCATAGTCACCACCCGAGCCGCCCCACTTGTCTTCGATGAGAGTGCCGAGAAATCCGGCGGAGCCGAGCTTCTCGAAGAGTGAAGAGGGAAAGTTCTTCTCTTCTTCCCAACGATTCACGTGGGGAAGGATCTCGCCTTCCGCAAACCGGCGAATGGCTGTCTGAAACAAACGATGTTCTTCGCTGTAGATGCCCATGAATACCTTTCCTAGTTTGCTTCCGGCCGCGCAGATAATCGAGAGTTCGCTCCGAAGTGCGGAGAGAACAATTTCATTCTGTGATTTGATGATATAAGCTAACCGAAAGGAACAGAAACTAATTCTCCGGACCCGTGATGAGAAATGCAATCAGCGTCCTGTTCCAGAATCTGAGTTTCGCTCAAGGAAGAAGTCTATGGCTACCCGCGATGATGTTATCGAAGCGATTAAAACTATTATCGACCCGGATCTCTACATCGACATCTGGACGCTCGGGCTTATCTACGATGTGAATATCGAAGGCGATCAGCTCCACGTGAAGATGACGTTCACTTCCCCCGCATGTCCCTCCGGACCTGAGCTCGTTCAGGAAGTGAAGAACAAGACGGAGCAACTCGAAGGAATTGCTGCTACCACAGTCGAGGTCGTCTTTCGTCCTCCGTGGGAACCTTCTGAGGAATTAAAAGCGATGATGGGTATCATCTAGTATTCTCTAAGGGGAGGAACGGGATTTGGATTTTCTTCTCAACTCCGATCAATCGGCAATCGGCGAGATCGTTCAAAAGTTTCTCCGGACCGAGCTTCCGGCAGAGAAAGTTCGCGGTTTGCTGGCCGATCCTTCAAAGCGCTTTGATCCCGCACAACGTGAGCTCTGGACGAAATTTTTGTCGCTTGGCGCGGTCTCGGCGTGCCTACCGGAGGATCTCGGTGGCTTGGGCCTCGGCCTCTTGTCGGCCTCCGTGGCGGTCGAGAGCTGCCAGCCCTTGAACCACCTGCCGGTTTTTCAGACGCTTGCTTATGCAATCATTCCGCTCAGCGTCTGCCCGGAGAGTGAAGCGCTCGTTGCAGTTCTCGAGTCAGTCACGTCGGGTAAGGCGCTCGCATCCGGCGTCACACTGGTGGCCGGTGAGGGGCTTGAGGCCGAGAAATCCGGAGATGAAGTGCGCCTCTCGGGAGAAGTTTTTCCGCTCACCGGAGGAAAAGAGCTCGAAGTGCTCATCGTGTCGCTTATCGAAGGTGATGAGGTAAATATTCTCGGTTGTGACTTAAGGAACGCGCCGCGAGGATCGTTCTCACTCGAGTCGCTCGAGACTCTCGACCTCCTTCGCGAGTATTCATCTCTCAAGCTCGAAGAGACTCCATTCCAAGTACTCGGCACTTTGCCGATGGCCGTCTTCACAGAAGTAGAGGCCGCGCAACTCGTACTGGCAGCTTCCGACCTGGTCGGCATCGGGTCCGCAGTTATGCGGATGACGGTCGAATACGTAAAAACCCGTGAGCAGTTTGGCCGGCCGATAGGCAGCTTCCAGGCGATCCAGCATTCCCTTGCTGATATGTTTGTTGCGCTGGAACAGGCGAGATCGCTCACGAGATTTGCAGCGTGGTGTGCCGATACCCACGACGCGCAGTTTCAAATCGCTTCGCATGCGGCAAAATCATTTGCGAGCGAAGTAATCCCGAGTCTCGTCGAGTCTGCCATTCAAGCTCACGGCGGAATCGGATTTACGTTTGAAAGCGACCTCCATCTCTCTCTTCGCCGCGCGAAGGTGCAGTCCATCCTCCTCGGCGATGAGGCGGAGTCCGCGCGGACTTTGGCGACCTTGGAGCTGGGAGATACATTCGAAGCAATTTAAGTTCCGGGACTTGGGTAGTGGGGTATTTTAACGAAGAGATTCGTCAAAATACCCCACTACCGAGAGTCGATGGACTTGCCTTTCATCGGAGGTTCGTGCGACTCTCGGCGGCCTCATCAGTGCGCGTCCGTAGCTCAGCTGGATAGAGCAACTGGCTTCGAACCAGTAGGTCGGGCGTTCAAGTCGCTCCGGACGCATTTTTTTTCATTCCAGAGACTTTTGCCTACAGAAACATCAGAATGTGCTTCCGTAAGGCCGCGTCTTCGCGTCCTCGCCAGTGTCTGTATGCAAGCGTTTGTACGCAACTGCGGGGCGTATTACCGCCCCGCAATGCTTGAATAGTGGTGTGTCGGATTTTCTTCCGACTACTTCTTCGCAGCCCGGCGCCGTGCGCCCCAACCCGCGAACAATCCGCCCGATGCGAGGAGCGCCAAAGTTGCAGGCTCCGGCACCGCATTCGCGTAAAGGGTCGCGCGAACATACTCGGCCGTATTCAGGCCCTGAAGTCCCAGAGTAACGAAACTCGAGAAATTCAAGCCGATGACGAATGGGTCAGTTGCCGATGGAGTAAAGAAGTTTGAGATATCGGTGAAAATGATCTGTTGGGTATCGAAGTTTCCATCGACGCTGAACATGCCAGGAACGTCGTCCTCGATATCTTCTATGACTGCCGTCGTAAAGCCGTTTACGCCGAAGAAACGGACGGTCTCTTGGAAGTCGCCCTGCTGAACTTCGTTGATGTCGTTTACGAGACCGAGATCGAAGTCGATGAAATCAAATACGAGCTGAACGTTTACCAATGGATCGGCGAAGATTCCGAAGTTCAGGAACATGTCGAAGTTCCCTCCACCGGAGCCGTTGTCCGCCGCAGTGCCGACACCGTTTACGCCGAACACTCCGCTTCCCGCAGCCGAGATTGGAATGAACATTTCAATGAAATTGTTTGGTCCTAACGGGACCACCTGATTGTCCGAAGTGAACGATGCGACCGGCACTCCGAGGCTCTGCACGGGTGTCGCATGGGCTGCCGACACCGAAGCGAAAAATAATCCCAATCCAAGCGCCAGATTCTTCACTGAATTCATTCTCCACCTCTTCCCAAGTCGTAAACCACACCAAGCCTTGTACCGGATTCGGCAAGGAATGAACATCCCTGAAACGAAATAATGTAATCGATCTTTGTTAATAATGTCGGGCACTTCAAGCCACATGAAACACTCGAAAGCTCTTCAGTAGACGGTAATTATCCGAGCCGCGAGCCGTTTCGAGCCCTGGAGCACCACGGCCTCATACTTCCCAGGAACGAGCTTTTCAGACATCGCACCTCCGACTCGAGTCTCGGGGTTTGTGGATGTGCCGAGTGAGATGAGCTTTCCCTGAACCTCGGAGAGCGGCCTGGTTTCCCCCGTCCGAAAAATAACGAGCTTCAAATCCCGGAGCTCTGCGTCGTCGAGATGCCCGGGAATGCTCGCGCTCCACCGTACCTGCGCAATCTCGCCGGAACTAAATTCCTGCTCGGAAGCGAGCGAGCCGCTCCGTCGAAAAAACACCTCACCCGGAAGCTCTGCTGTTCTTGCCGGTGCCGGCATCCGCGAAGCCGTTTCCTGCGGACGCGGCTCGGGCGTTCCAGCCTTCTCGGGAAGAACTTCTGGTGCGATGGGTTCCAGGCTCGGTTCGAGGATCGGAGTCACAGCCTGTGGTGGCGTCTCCTTAACTCCCATGTCTGGAAGCTCCGGCTCGATGAACTCCGTCGGCGCTGCCGGCGGTGTCGCGCTGGGAGTCTCCACGGTCGGGTACAGCATTGGAGCGCCGCTCGGAAGTGTTGCCGCCGTCGGGAATGGCGTCGCGGGAATTTGGCCCGTCGCCGACGGAATGGTCGCCGTCGGAAGGGCCGCCGCCGTCGGGAACACCGTCGCCGCGGGTAATTCTGTCGCAAAGGGACTAACCGTTCGCGTTGGAATCGCCGTTCCTGCCGGAACCACAGGCGGCCCTGGTTGTGGTTCGTTCCAAGGGAGCTCGCGATTTAAGATCGAATAGGAATAACCGATTATTCCGAGCAGCACCGCGATGAGGAGGGGACGAGCATACGACTTCGATGCCGGCCCGGCTTCCGGCTTTTTTGTCCCTCGAATGGCATCCGAAAATTCCTTCGCGTCGAGAAATCGATCCGCTTTTAGCTTCGCCGCAGCCTTCCGAACCGCGGCTTCATACCACGCCGGGACGCTCCGGCGTCCTCCCGACATCGAAGGAAATTCTTCGTTTAATTGTTTGAATGCCGCGGCGATATAGTTATCGCTTTCAAACGGCCGCTTACCCATCGCCAGCTCGTAGCCGATGATCCCCAGCGCATAGAGGTCGGTGCGAACATCGACCTCCTCTCCGCGAATTTGCTCCGGGGACATGTAGTAGGGAGTGCCGATGATGTGACCCGTCGGAGTGAGCTCAAGCTTACTTTTCAGAAGCCTCGCTGTTCCGAAATCAACCAGCTTCACTTCACCGGACTCGAAGTAGATGACATTCGCCGGTTTCAAATCGCGATGAATGATTCCTTTCTCGTGCGCGTAGGAGACGGCATCCAGTATTTGGAGAAGAATCTGCGAGGCTTTTTGAACGGGAAGCGCGCCCGATTGCTCAATGAATTCCTTGAGGCTCTTCCCTTCGACGTACTCCATGGTGAGGTAATAATATCCCTCCGGAGCCTTCCCGAGATCGAACGTTCGCACAATGTTCGGGTGAGCGAGCGAACGAGCCAGAGCCACTTCATTCCGGAAGCGCTCGAAGATTGACGGATCTTGCGAAAGTTGAGGATGAAGCAGCTTGAGAGCCACGGTCTCACCGTGAAGCTCCCGGTCGACAACTCGGTATACTTGTCCCATTCCCCCGGAACCGAGAAGGGACAGCACCTCATAGCGGCCAGCTATCAACGTACCCGGAGAAACCACTCCAGAGCCCGCGGCGGCGGGTGTCTCACGTATCGTTTTGTCGTCCTCCAAACTTCCTCACTCTTTCGGAGTGTTTTCTTCCGCCGCTGATCCTACTTTCTTCAGAATGAGGCTGTACTCGGCTGACTCACTGCCGACATATCCGATTTCCAAAAAATGGATACCGTCGTCGGCAATGGTGAAGGGATTGGATTTCAGCCCGGCAGCGGCCTGAGAGTTTTCATTGAGCAGCACCTGCCGGAATTCATCCAGTACGCGAACGGTGAAGTATGATGTGGTCTTTCCGGCCGGAACGATTCCGACGAAGTATTTATCTCCGGACTTCGCATCAAAGGAGAAGACGTCGAGGTCGTCGGCGTCTCCTATGAAATTTTTCGTATAACGCTTTGCTTCCATCTTGATCGCTTGATCAAAAGCGGAGCCTGCATCTTTCTCCCCGTCGAGATCTCCCTTACTCGTTCGAGTGATTTTGAACGTGAAGAAATCCTTATGGGTGTCTGCGCTGTCTGCGCCAATGAGGAGATAATACCGCCCGTCTTCTTGCGGCTGGTAGGTGAATTCAGCAGCCTTGAACTTTTCTCCAAAAATGGCCGCGGACTGCAGCTTGTCTCGCTTTTTGCCATGGAGTTGTGCCCCACCGTAGGGATGTTGACCTTCCACCGGCTTTCCTTCCTTCACGCCGCTGATGCTCTTTTCTCCTGTATTGATCGTGACGGTGACCTCTGAACCGCGTGCGAGCTCGACGTAAAAATAATCGTATTGTGCCGCTTGTTGATGATGATCCAACCGGTATTCTTTATCGAACTCAATCAGCTTCGCATCGTCGTAGCTATCTCCGCCTCGCACTTCCGTTCCGAATGTTTTTGTGGATTTGGCGATGACAACAGACGCCTGGGTTGCCTCTTTGAGAGCGCCATTTAACTGCTGAGCGTCTTTGGCGTCGTAGTATTTTCCGCCCGTGAAATCGGCGATTGCGCGCAGCTGCTGACGAGCGATGTCGTTGACGTTAAAACCGATTGAATAAACGGTCAGCTTAAAACCTTCCGCTTTAAGCTGTTTGAGGACGGCAATGGGGTCGCCGCCGCACGTTTCTTCACCATCCGTGAGCAAGATGATCACCCGCTCCGCTTCGCGGGCTACACCCACGTCGTAGAGATCGTTTCTGGTTTCTTGGAGTGCGTAAGCAATCGGCGTATAGCCCTGAGGGTTGAGAGCAGCTATTTTCTCCCCGATAACCGTTTTGTTTACCTCTTGAAACGGAATGAGCAGCTCCGTGTCTTTGCAGCTTTCCTCTTTTCGGCTCTGATCGACGCGATGGCCGTAGACTCGAACGGCGACCATTTGATTTTTCGGGATCTCGTCCAGCGATTTCAGGAGCGCCTTCCGGGCGGACTCAATCTGAGTCTCACCGCCCAGCTTCTGCTTCATCGAACCGGAGATATCGAGCACGAACTCGATGTCGGTGGCGGCTTTCGCTTCCTGGAGAGGGAGGCAGCAAACGGCGACGAGCGCACAGCACGCGCCGAGGATTAAATATGAAATTCCAGCAAAAAATGAACGAGAAAGACTATCTTTTCGCGTGTCCACGATTCTTCTCCTCTAGAAACTCATCCGCGCCGAGCATACCCGCTCCGCGCCCGATTCATACTAAGATTTCGAGGCGAAGTCTCTTTCTACTTGGAAGGCGGAAAGCGTGTCATGTCCGTTCGAGAAACGCTCCGATTGCCTAGAGTTCGACGGGCGTTGTGGTGATGGACGTCTTCCACCCCGAGTACCGCGGCATCCTCCGGCAGACCGATCCGGAGGGAGAATTTTGTGAACACTTGTGCCGCTTATTTAGACTGATTCGTGGGCTATCGGCCCTTCATCGTCAGTTTCGCCGCGTCGTTGACGGCCGCTTTCGAGAGAGTGCGTTTTGCGACTCCCGGAGCGTCGGATGAACGGTGACCGAGATGTGCTGGAATCTCGCAGGTTTCCGCGCCTTGACCGTAGACACTTAGCCGAGTATCCTAGAAGCAGATATGTAGCATAGGCTACATTTTATCTTCAAGAAGGAAGCTGGACATGAAGCCTGGAAAGTTGCTCACCCGGATTTGCGTGACCCTCGTCGTTTTGTTGTTTGTCGACTCCGCTCTCGCCGCTCCGGAGAAGAAAAAGATCAACATCGTCGCTACGATCGGGATGGTTGCTGACATCGTGAAGAACGTCGCGGGCGATCGAGCGGTCGTGCAATCGCTCATGGGTGAAGGAATCGACCCCCATCTTTACAAACCCACGCGCTCCGATATCTCGACGCTCACATCAGCGGATATTGTTTTTTATAATGGGCTCCTCCTCGAAGGAAAGATGACGGACGCTTTGATCCGCGTTGCATCATCCGGGAAGAAGGTTTTTGCGGTGACGGCCTTGCTTGATCCTCAATACCTTCTCGAACCGAAGGAGTTTCAAGGTCATTACGATCCCCACGTCTGGATGGATCCTCAAGCTTGGGCGAAGGCGACGATGGCGGTGCGAGACAAGCTCGCAGAGTCAGATCCGGAGGGGAAGACCTACTACGAGGCGGAAGCTGCAAAATATCTTAAGTCGCTCGCTGAGTTGGATGAGTACGCCGTGAAGGTTTTAACCTCGGTGCCTGCGACGGCTCGGGTGCTTGTAACTGCGCATGACGCGTTTAATTATTTCGGGAGACGATATGGATTTGAAGTGGTGGGAATCCAGGGAATAAGCACCGAGTCCGAAGCCGGAGTGCAGGACATTGAACGAATCGTAAAAATGCTGACCGAAAGGAAAATTGGCGCGGTATTCGTTGAATCCACCGTGTCCGATCGGAATGTCAAAGCCCTTATCGAAGGAGCTGCCGCACGCGGCCATACGGTGAAGATAGGCGGAACGCTGTATTCGGATGCGATGGGAAAACCGAATACCTATGAAGGAACCTACGAAGGAATGATCGATCACAATGTCAGCACGATCGCGGCGGCCCTGTCCGGGACAGTCCCGCCGAAGGGAATGCGCGGGAGACTCGCGGAGTAAACATTTATGCCGTTTCGATTCTTTCAGCAGCGCGAACCAACCGAAGAGCTGACCGCTCGACCGGAGCATAGTCCGAGCAGCCCCCTTTCGGTCCATGCGATGACGGTCGCCTACCGTCAGAAGCCGGTGTTGTGGGATATCGACTACGATGCACCCTCTGCCGCGCTCATCGCCGTCGTCGGTCCGAACGGAGCTGGAAAAAGCACTTTCATCAAAGCCTGTCTCAATTTGCTTCCGCGTGCCTCGGGAGATGTGGCGTTTTGGGGAGCGAGCTACGAAGCCTCTCGACATCGAATCGGATATGTCCCGCAAAGGGAGTCCGTGGACTGGGATTTTCCGGTGTCCGCAAAAGAAGTGGTCTGCATGGGGCGATACGGCCGCATTGGTTGGTTCAAGCGGGTAGGGAAGGCTCATCAGGATGCCGCGCTCGAATACCTTGATCAAGTCGGCATGGCGGATTTTGCGGAGAGGCAGATTAATCAACTCTCCGGCGGACAACAGCAGCGCGTGTTTCTGGCACGAGCTCTCGCACAGGAAGCTGATCTCTACTTCATGGATGAGCCGTTTGCCGGAGTCGACGCGTCAACCGAGCGCGCGATCGTCGAGCTGCTTCGAAAATTAAAGGAGGCCGGGAAGACAGTCATTTGCGTTCACCATGATTTGCCGACCGTATCCGAGTATTTCGATTCGGTGGTTCTCTTGAACATGCGAATTATCGCCGCAGGACCCACCAAAGATGTGTTCATCGAAGAAAACCTATTTCGAACCTACGGTGGAAGATTGACGCTTCTCGATGAAGTATCACAGGCGATTCAGCGCGCCTCTCGTGGTGCAAAATGAACGCTGTGCTCGCCCCGGGATTGTTAAACGACGGCGGCGCGAAGTCGATCACCGACGTTAGCGCGACCATTCCGGCGTGGAGCGAAATCTACTCGGTGTTGACGTTTCAAGCCGGGTTTAACTCGGCGGTTGTCATCGCCGGTGCCACGTTCCTCGGTCTTGCAGCAGGCGTCGTGGGAACATTTGCGATGCTGCGAAATCGGGCATTGATGGGAGATGCGCTCGCGCATAGCGCGCTTCCAGGAATTTGCCTGGCGTTTCTTGCAGCCGTTGCCCTCGGCTACAACGGGAAGTCGATGCCGCTTCTGCTCAGTGGTGCGGCGATAAGTGGTGTTGCGGGAGTGCTCACTGTTCACTTCCTCACTCATTACACCCGGCTCGCGGAGGAGACCGCAATCGGAGCCGTGCTCAGCGTATTCTTCGGAGTCGGGGTCGTGCTTCTCAGCCTGATTCAGAATCTTCACACGGGGAGTGAGGGCGGACTCCATCATTTCATATACGGACAGACAGCGGCGATGCAGCGAAGCGACGCAATTCTCACCGCCGTGCTCGCGCTCGTTGCCGTTTTTTTGAGTGTTCTCCTCCTCAAGGAATTTAGGATTGTTTGTTTCGACGATAACTTCGCCGCCGTTCAGGGTTGGCCTGTCGGGCTCATCGATCTCATCATGATGGCTCTTGTCGTCGTCGTTACCGTGACCGGGCTCCAGGCGGTCGGACTTATTCTCATCGTGGCAATGCTGGTAGTTCCGGCGAGTGCGGCGCGATTCTGGACCGATCGGCTGAACTCGATGTGTGTCATGAGCGGACTTTTCGGAGCGCTGAGCGGATACTTCGGCGCCGCCGCTTCGACGCTGCTTCCGCGTTTACCCGCTGGAGCAGTGATCGTGCTGACATCGGGAGTGTTTTTTCTCATCAGTTTCTTTTTTGCACCGCAGCGCGGTTTGGTCGGGGGCGCCATTCGTTTGCTCCGGTTGAGATCGCGCGTTGCTCGCGAGCATTTGCTTCGAGGGCTCTACGAAATTTACGAGGCCGGGTCCGCCGGCGGGCTCCTTTCACCCAGCGCGCTTCCGGTCGAATCTCTCCGCCTCCTTCGAGGCTGGTCTCCTCTTCAGCGCTGGATTGCGCTCGCATCGAGCCGCTCCGCGGGATTCCTCATTGTTCGCGATGGATCTCTGACGCTTACTCCCGAGGGACTCGAAGAGGCGAAGCAATATACGAGGAATCACCGCCTGTGGGAGCAGTATCTCTTCACCTACGGTGAGCTGCCCGCAAGTCACGTTGACTATTCAGCGGATCTCGCCGAACACGTGCTGTCGCCTTCCATAATCGAGGCGTTAGAGCAGGCGCTTCTCGAGCGAGGACGAATTGCCGCAGAACTGGCAAACCCAGGCAGTGTGCATCCACTTCCCGCTGGCCCGAACGGAGGAGAGCGACGATGAATCCTTCGTTCCACCAGTTCCTGTCGCTCGACTTGCCGCCGCTCCTCACTGCACTTTTTGCGTCGGTGTCCTGCGCGCTTCTTGGAAACTATCTCGTGCTGAGAAAGGTAAGTCTCATGGGGGACGCCATCTCGCATGCGGTTCTCCCAGGGATCGTCGGCGCGTTTCTGCTCACCGGGAGCCGCTCGTCGATTCCGGTTTTTATCGGGGCAGCGATCGCGGGAATCGTGACCGCACTTCTCGTCGAGAGCATCCGGGTTTTCGGCCGCTTGGAGACCGGAGCCGCGATGGGTGTCGTTTTCTCCTTACTCTTTGCTCTCGGTGTTCTCCTCATCGAACAAGCTGCCGCCCGGAGCGTCGACATCGATGCAGATTGCCTATTGAATGGACAACTGGAGACTATTTTTTGGTTTCCACCCGGATCGGTGTCTGAGCTTTTTACCGTCGACACGTTCCTCAAACTTCCTCGAGAGCTCCACACCAGTTTGCTGGTGATGCTCGTTACCATCGGCTTTGTCGCTCTCTTCTACAAGGAGCTTCTCCTCTCGGCATTTGATGCGCAGCTCTCGACGGCGCTGGGGTTCAACGCTCGGCTTATGCATTTTTCGCTGATGATCTTTGTGGCCTGTGCGGTCGTTGCTTCCTTCGAAGCCGTCGGATCAATCCTTGTCATCGCCATGCTGATCTGCCCCGCGGCCACGGCGCGGTTGTTGACCGATCGAATGAAAACTCAAATACTTTTGAGCGTCGTATTCGCCTCGATTGCCTCAGTCGGCGGATACTGTCTTGGAGCCTTTGCACCGTACTTCTTCGGCTTACCAAATTCCCTGAGTGCGGCTGGGATGATGTCAGTCTGTGCCGGAGGAATTCTGGCGGTTGTCGTATTCGCAGCACCGGAATACGGCTTAATCGCCAAGCTGTTCAAACGATTCTTGCTCTCGGTCCATGTGCTCCGGGAGGATCTCCTTGGTGTCCTCTACCGGATTCGTGAAACGGAGGGCCGCGAGCACAATCTTTCTGTTGCCGAGTTTGTTACGGCGTCTCCCAGCCGGCTTGCCGCGCGACTCGCGCTGTATCAAGCGGGAAGGCGAAAGGAGGTCAGAATTGACGATCAGAAAATCTCGATCACGCCCGAAGGCGAGGCGTGTGGCCGTGATCTCGTCCGTTCTCACCGGCTTTGGGAGTCCTATCTTGTGGAGCGCCTCGGACTCCGGCCGGATCACGTTCACCCCCGGGCGACGGAACTGGAGCATTTCACGAGCCCGACGATGAGAAAGGCGCTGGCTGAGAAGGTTACCGACAGCGAAATCGATCCTCACGGAAAAACGATCCCCGGTCCAGCAAATCCCGGCGGCAAGGAATCCGGTCCGGCGAAGTAGGGCCGGTCAGCCTTGCCGGCACCTCGAGGCATTTCGGTATGCGCGGGGTCATGCAATTCTCGAACGGCACGGTTTAAACAGTTCTGTTCTTTCCGCCTCTCTCAGATTTCAGTGACAGGAGAATTCGTATTATGAAAAAACTTACTTCTTTTTGCTCTCGCATTATTGCCTTCGTTGTGATCATGCTCGGGATGGTCCCCTACGCGTCCGCGCAATTGCTCGTGCCCGTTCAGCTGGATGCACCGGATAATAAACTTATCCTGTCACCGGTACTTTCATTCGTTGATATCGACTATGACCTCGACTCCGGTGGCTCGGTGGGAATCGATCGAACCATCCTCGGTGTCTCCGGTGTTTACGGAATGAATCGGCAGGTCGATTTCTACGGAGAGCTCGGCTACATCGTCGAATCTGAAATCGAGTCGGGCGGCGACGACGACGGATTCCAGCTCGGCGGTGGAGTCAAGGGACTTTTCTTCGAACGAGACCAAATCAGCCTGATGGGTCTCGCGGGTGTCCGCTTCATTACGGAAAGCTATGGAGGAGGATCTGACGGGCAGTTTTTTGAGATCCCGCTTGCGCTTGTACTTCGCGGAAAGGTGAACCGAGAATGGTCGATCTACGGCGGTATCGACGTGATCCCTTGGAGCGATGGAGAAATTGACGGTCGAGCAGGAGACACCGATCTGGACCGTGATGACCCTGTCGGACTTCGGGCGGGCGTCGACTATAAGTTAGAGCAAGTTGTTCTGAACGCAGAGATAGGATTCATCAGCGAAGAGTCCTTTCTGCTCCGGGTAGGGATTCCGTTGTAGCGATCGCGTGTGTTGGAGCTCGTCCTGCGTTGACGCTCGCACTGATCACGAAACTAAAAAGGGCGAGAGGTTTTCCCTCTCGCCCTTTTCCGCGCCAAGCTTGCGCGAACGGTTTCGATTGGAGCTGACTACTTCTTATGGTCCTCAGCCGCTCCACCTTCGCTGAATTCCGCCAGGTAGTCTTCCACGGTCAGCATTCCGGATTCCTTTCCGCGCTCGACCGTTCGGAGCATTTGACGGACTCTCTGCTCTTCTTCAACCTGCTCGGTAATGAACCAATGCAGCATGATGGAGGTAGCGTGATCCCGCTCCTTCGTTGCGAGGTCATACAAATCATGAATCGATTTCGTGACCTTCATCTCTCCGTCAAGCGCATGTTTTACCGCCTCGACCGCACTGCCGAACTTAAATGTTGGCGCTGCGATGGCCGGGATGCGAAGCTGCCCGTCACGGTCCAAAAGGTATTTTATGAACTTGTGCGCGTGCTGCCGCTCTTCGGTCGCTTGTTGAAAGAAAAACTTTGCGAGCATCGGGAGCTCTTCGTTCGTGAAGTATGACCCAATCGAATCATATTTTATGGAAGCCTCATACTCCATTCCAATCTGATTATTGAGCGCCTGTTCAAGAGTTTTACTGAGTTCCATGTGACCTTTCCTTAAAAATCATTTGCGTACTTTGATGCACCGTATCGTATCTTTACACCACAAAAAGGAGAAGTTGGGAGAGAATTTTCATGTAAGAGTTAGGGGTAAAAAGTTGGATATCTGGAATACACCTTTGACGAGGCGGTCAAGGAAAGAGTCAAGATTTGAATGCTTGGTATATGAACAAGGCGATTGAGCGATGATGTTTTCGGATCTCCCCGAACTTATGGTCCTTCTTCACCTCTTCGGTGCACTCGCCGCGGTTGACTCCATCTTCACGGCGCGGACACCCCAGGGCGCCATTGCTTGGGCCTTTTCGCTTTTTTTCTTTCCCGCGGTTTTCATCCCCATCTATCTCGTCTTCGGGAGGAGACGATTTCACGGCTACAAGAGAGTCTCGCGTAAGATGCTCTCAATTTTGGGCCAATTTTCCGAAAACCACCGTGAAGACTTCGCCGATTTTGATCAAACCTTTCTCACCACAAACTTGACCACCTATAAATCCTTGGAGGCCGTCGCCGGCTCTCAATTTCTTGGCGGGAATAGCGTGATGTTGCTCCCGACAGGGAAGGAGTTTTTTGAGCACCTGATAGCCGATATACGGGGAGCCCAACGCGAAATCTCCTTTTGTTTCTACATCATTCGAAACGATCGCCTCGGAACGAAGATTCAAAAAGAGTTGATAGGGGCGAGCAAACGCGGAGTCGAAGTTCGATTTCTCTACGACACGATCGGCAGCATCTTTCTCTCGTCCGAGTATCTGAGCGAGTTGCGGGATGCCGGAGTTAAGATATTCGATTTTAATACACGGCGAGGCTACAAGAACTTCTTCCAAATCAACTTTCGAAATCACCGGAAGATCGTGGTCATCGATCATGAGGTTGCCTATACGGGCGGGTTCAATGTCGGCGACGAATACGTTGGACATACCGAAGAGTTCGGGCACTGGAGGGATACCCAGGTGCGAGTGACCGGTCCGGTTGTTACAGAACTCGAAGTTGTGTTTGCTTCGGATTGGGCTTGGGCATCAGGAGAGAAATTGGAGTTCCAAAACCACGAGCCGATTGGGGGTGGAACGAGCGCCGTACTCGCTGTTCCGACCGGACCCATAGACGACCGGGATCGCTGTATACTCTTCTTTCAGCAGCTCATCAGCTCGGCGCGGGAGCGACTCTGGATCGCGACTCCGTATTTTGTCCCAGAGGAAGCGATCTTTCAATCCATCCGCCTTGCAGCAATCAGAGGCGTCGACGTGCGCATCCTCATACCGGAAAAGACGGATAATCCCATAGTGGAACTGGCTGCGGATAATTTTCTCCCGAGTCTTTCGAAGGAAGGGGCTAAAATTCTCCGATATGCTCAAGGTTTCCTTCACGAAAAGGTGATTCTTGTCGATGATCATCTCTCGACCGTGGGATCGGTGAACTTTGATTCAAGGTCGATGCGAAGTGCCTTTGAGATTACCTTGGCGTTTGCTTGTGAGGATTTCGCCAAAAGAATGGAAGCGATGTTTCTTCGAGACTTCGAGCATTCGAGACTCTTGAAACGTTCGGAGGTGGAGAAACTTCCCCTCCATCGAAAAATTGGTGCAAAGATTGCCAGGCTTTTTAGTCCGGTTCTCTAGCTTAGAAAAACAGCGGCTCACTGCTCGAATGGACTAGAAATCGTAGTGCACGAAATATGAAACGCGAAGTCGAGTCGTTGAAAGTTCTCTCCTACAACATCCATAAAGGATTTCGAACGGGAGGGAAGCGGTTCGTTCTCCAAGAGATGCGAGAGCTCCTTCGAACGACTCGTGTTGATCTCGTCTTCTTGCAAGAAGTCATCGGGGAGAATACCGCTCATGCGAAGTCCATCGACGATTGGCCCGAAACCTCGCAGTATGAATATCTCGCCGACACTGTTTGGAACGACCACAGCTATGGGCGGAATGCCGTTCACGAAGACGGACACCACGGAAATGCGATTCTCAGCCGTTTTCCAATTGTTTCTTGGGAGAATGTGGATATCAGCACAAATCGTCTCGAGCGGCGGGGATTGTTGCACACGAGAATAAAAATCGATGATTGCATCGTTCACGCATGCTGCACGCATCTGAATCTCACGAAGCGAGGAAGAAACTCGCAGCTGAAGCAGCTCTGTTCCTGGATCGGACGAAAGATCCCCGGCGACGCGCCGTTGATCCTCGCAGGAGACTTTAACGATTGGACGAACAAACTCTCCGAGCCGCTCGAGAAGGAGCTGGGTCTGAAAGAAGTCATCGAAGTGAAACACGGTCGCCTCCATCCGACGTTCCCGGCGAGCCTTCCCGTGTTCAACCTTGACCGCATCTACGTCCGCGGCCTCGACATCTCAGAATCAAAGATTCTGAAAGGGAAAACTTGGCGAAAACTCTCCGATCACATTCCCGTACAGGCGACGCTGCGACTTTGAGGAGACCCGTAGGCGCGAAACTTCACTCAGGAGTCTTCGCGGCATCGATTTCTCGGATCTCATTCTGAGAAACCGGGTTCAGCAGAGCAGCAATTTCCTCCGCCTCCTGCGCAGTCTTCCCCTTGAACTGTTCAACAAGCCCCGAAGCTTTATGCCTCTTCATCAACGGAGCAAACTTCTCGATGGTCGAAAGATTGAGCTCGCCCTTCTCCAGACACTCAAACACCTCGGGAGCCTGAAGCCCTACGCGAGCCGCATTGATTCGTCTCATCGCCGCTGCATTTGAATACCCGAGACCCCGCGTCGCGTAGTCAAACAAGTTCCCATACCCAAGCTCCAAGTACAGTCGTCTCCGCTCAACTTCAGCAAAGTGCCGAACGATCTGTTCCGTGATTTCTTTCTCAGTTTTCACCAACCGTGAAAGCTGCGCGATGACTTCATTATTAGAAAGGCTTGAAAGAACTTCGACCATAGCTCGACTCCGACGAGAGAATAATTTCTACTCAAAGAGTCTAACACGCAGGAAAACCGGTCGTCACAATCTGCCCATACGAGAACCTAAGATGTCACCGACACCTAATACAGCCGAAGCAGGTACGTCGCTTCACCGAGATCGATTCTGTTCACGAGAGCACCCCTCTCGCGGGTGCGTTGCAAAGTGGCTGATGTCACCTCGAAAAGTCGTCAACACCTATCTTCACTTTTCTTCGCTCACCCGTAATTTGTTTTGCGACCCCGCACGCGTGCGAACCGCCACACCCCACGGAACGACCACCACTCCATCCCCGCCTGAGATACTTCGCGAACGACGCCGGGCCTTCGTTTTTTTTTGATTTTCTTCCCCCGCCACCGGAGTTTTCCACGGATAGCACTTTCCTCAGCGTCGAGTGACAGGCTCGACGTTGAGAGCGCTATCCGTGGAAAACTCTCCCCACCTAATTTGTGTTGGTGGATTCTTTGAGTTCTGAGCATCGCGAATGATGGAAGTTTAGTCGCTCCTCGAAAAGATTCGGCGAGTGGCGCCCCTGATGCAGAGAAAAGTTTTGCCTTGGAAACAGCGTTCCCAAGGCGGTGTGGTCCCCCTTTATTTCCTTGTTGTTGTAAACCTCTTGTTTCGCGGGCTCAGGCGGCGAAGTTCGGCTCCCAGAGCTTGTCGAGCTTCCCGAACCGGGCGTTCATGGCGTCCACGACGTTCAGGGCGTAGCAGAACGCCGAGATGACCTGAGCGCTCCGAATCTCCCGGCCGATCATCTGCCGGAGCTGACCCAAAGAGAACACCTTGGTGTCGCGCTGCTGCGAGTCCGGCTCGAGCGCCTTCAGCTCGTTGGTGTTCTGCAGGTCCACGGTCGCGAGCCAGACGGACGTGCGCATGCGCGCCGTGCTGTCCGTCTCGTTGATGTACCCACAGTACCGCATCGAGGAGAAGGGCGTCGTACCGTGGATCTCCTCCGTCGCTTCCCGCCGTGCGGCGCGGAGACCGAGGATGCCGTCGGCCGGGAGAGCGGGATCGCAAATGGACTTCGGGAAGTAGACGTCCGTGTATTCCGCCTCCTCGCCTCGCCAGTCCGTGTCGGTCGCGAAGCCCCGGCCGGGTTCGAGCTGGAAGCCGCCCACCGCCTGCCGATACTGCTCGGACACGACGGTGAAGATCGACACCCCCACGCGGACGAGCACGACAGTGAGGACACCGTCGATGATGGCCGGAGGGATGCCTTCCTTCCAGCTATTGACGCGCATGGGGCGGATGTACGTTCCCTTGCCGCTCGAGAACTTGAACGACATCGTACTGGCGAAGCCGCGGTTTGCGCGGCTCTCCTCGGGAAGGAAGTCAACGATCGTGGGCCCCAGTCCGTCGGGGCGAGAGAGATTTTCGGGGCCGAAGCGGAGCACCCCGTTCGCATCGCACCATCCGTTGATGCGATCGAGTAAGGCAGCGTTGGACATTGTCACCTCAAGTAAATACCTGTTTAGGGCGAACCGTTCCAACTCCGCCGAGGCAGTGCGCCACTCCCGAAAAGCGAACGGCGAGCTGTTCTCTCGAAAGAGTAGAAACGATTCACGATGAAGAATTTTGAGATGAAGAATGAAAGAACGAAGTTTGAGCTTGCTTACGTATTCGGCGGATTCAGCGAAGTCAATACAGGTATAATAATGTCAGAGGTTATAATGGTCTCGCAGAGCCTGACGGGCGGCGTGCATCCCGCACATCCCGTGGATTCCGCTTCCGGGAGGAGTGGCGGCGGAGCACAAATACATGTTCTTCGCCGATGTTCGGTATGGCGAAAGTGAGACCACCGGCCTGAACGCAATCTGCCGGAGGTGGAGCGAGCCGCCGTTGATATCACCGCCGGAGTAATTCGGATTCATCGCTTCGAAATCCCGGCAGCTCATCGTAGAACGAGCGAGAACACAGTCTTTGAAGCCCGGAGCGAAGCGTTCAATTTGGTTCTCGATTCGACCGGTCATGTCGGCATCCGCGCCGTTCGGCACATGACAATATGCCCAGGCGGTATGTTTTCCTTCCGGTGCTCGGGATGGATCAAACGGAGTATGTTGCGCAAAAAGAACAAATGGTTTTTCGGGAAGGATACCACTTCCGACGAGTCGTTCGGACTCGGCGATTTCCTCGAAGCTTCCCCCAATGTGCACGGTAGCCGCGCGTCGGCAGGGTTCGGCGAGGAACGGTGCGGGTGCAGAAAGTGCGTAGTCGATTTTGAAAACGCCGGCGCCATATCGGTAATTCTCGAGCTGCCGTCGATATGCCGGTGAAAGTTTTGCGCCCGCGATCCGGAGAAATTCTTTCGGAGTCAGGTCGAACAGGACAACTTCGTGCGGAGGTAGCTCGGCGATCGAGTTGATTTTTTGTCCCGTGCGGATCTGACCTCCAAGGCTCCGGAAGATCTGCGCAAGCGCCTTTGCGAGCTCGCCCGCACCACCCTTCGGAAATGGCCATCCGTCGGCATGAGCGAACAGAGAGAATAGGATGGCAAACGCCGCCGTTCCGGCACGGTCGAGGGGGAGTACCGAATGTGCTGCATTCCCCGCGAAGACAGCGGCGAGAGTATCGTCACTAAAAATTTCTCGTGCAAGATGTCGCACCGAGCGAATTGCGCGAAGTCCGAAGCGAGCAAGCAGCAGCGGATGAGCGGGAAGCCGTGGAGGACCGAGCACTTCAGGCTGGAACTCTCGCCATCTTTCCAAGAACGGCTGAAGAAGCTTTCGGTAGGCTTCTTCATCGACGCCAAATTGACGGGAGGTAGCAGTGATATCTCTTTCGATCCATCCCGCTCGGCCGTTTTCGAGAGGGTGAGCGACCGCAAACGGCGAATGTATCCACTCCACGCCGGAACTTTGAAGATCAAGCGAGCGGAAGAAAGGAGATTCCGAGAGCGGGTGAATAGCGGAGCACACATCATGGAGAAATCCCGGAAGGGTTTTTTCTGCGGTGTGCAGCCCGCCGCCGATTCGTTCTTCAGCTTCAATGATCAAGACGGAGATCCCGGCTTTCGCCAGCGTAATTCCGGCAGACAGTCCGTTGGGGCCGGAACCGACGACAATCGCTTGGAATTTTTCACTCATCTTTTCTTTCGAATAACGAAATCGAATTTCATTTAAAAATCTCTCTGCTCGAGCAGGATATTTTTCTGGCGGAGCCATTCTGTCTATGCGAGCCTGCCTCGGACCGAGCGAGCCTGAGAGAAGAAAAGGTCAAATTTGCGGCATTGTTTACCGGTTGAAGCACTAGTTCTTCTGCGTCGCAAGTTCTTCCGTGTGATGAGTTCTTCGGGGCTAGGTCGAAGTAGGAGTCGGTAAAGTTGTAGGGAAGTTGTATGCCGCTTCGAGGATATCTGATTTTGTTGTTGATGCTCCTCTCCGTCCTCCTTCCAGGATGGACCAACCTTACGTATCTATTTTCCCTCGTCGTCATTTTCCTATTCTTCTAGGTTAGGTTTGCTTTTGCCCCAATCCTTCGTTGCGGGAGATGTCTCCGCTCCTCATTTACAGTAGTAAACTCCGGTGCTCGTCATTCCCGCGCCTCGGCTTGGACCAAAATCAAACCTAACTGGTATGAGTTTGCTTTTGCCCCAATCCTTCGTTGCGGGAGATGTCTCCGCTCCTCATTTACA
>CAZDWZ010000005.1:269431-356520 GCA_964509425.1 uncultured Bdellovibrionales bacterium
GTTTGCTTTTGCCCCAATCCTTCGTTGCGGGAGATGTCTCCGCTCCTCATTTACAGTAGTAAACTCCGGTGCTCGTCATTCCCGCGCCTCGGCTTAGGCCAAAATCGAACTCAATCACGGGGGCATTCCCCACTTTGAAAGACACTTTGGCCTTCGAGGTAATTTTCGCTATATAGCCCCCTTTCATCTGCGAAATCTGTTTTCGGTGTTTTGGAGGAATTTGTGAGTCGATATATCGCTGTATTCGCCGCATGGCCGTATGCAAACGGGGATCTTCATCTCGGGCATGTGGCAGGCGCCTATCTTCCCGCAGATATCTTTGCTCGATATCACCGGTTGCGAGGTAACAAAGTTCTCTTTGCTTCCGGTTCGGATTCGCATGGAACACCGATTACCTTAAAGGCTCGAGAAGAGAATCGCACTCCGTATGATGTCGTGCGGCATTACCACCACCGGTTCCTTGAGTCATGGAACCGACTCGGCATCAGCTTCGATCTCTTCACGCACACGCATACGAAGAACCACGAACGAATCACGCAGGATATTTTCCGGAAGCTCCACGAGAAGGGAGACCTCTCCGTGAAAGCCGAGCAACAATATTACGACGAGCAAGCCAACCTGTTTTTGCCGGACCGGTATGTTCGAGGAACTTGCCCCAAATGTGGGAACGGCCGGGCGAGGGGAGATCAGTGCGAAGCATGCGGGGTCACCTTCGAGGGACCGATGCTCGTCGACCCGATTTCAATCATCACCAACACAACCCCCGTCGTTCGTGAGACGAGCCATTTTTATTTCGAGATGGGGAAATACGACGAGCCAATGCTCGAATACGTGAATCGTGCTCCGCACTGGCGAACCGCAGTTCAAAATTTCACGCGCTCTATGCTTGAGGATGGACTCAAGCCGCGTCCTATCACTCGCGACATCGATTGGGGAGTTCCAGTTCCCGTGGAGGGCTGGGAGAAGAAAGTAATCTACGTTTGGTTCGACGCCGTGATTGGATATTTCAGCGCCTCACAGGAATGGGCGCAACAGTCCGGCGATGCGTCAGCCTGGGAGAAGTGGTGGAAGAACGCCGACGCGAAGAGTTTTTATTTCATTGGCAAAGATAACGTTCCGTTTCACACCGTCATCTGGCCGACCGAGCTTATGGCCTATGATAAGGCCTTGAACCTCCCGTTTGATGTTCCGGCAAATCAGTTCCTCAATATGGACGGCGAGAAATTCTCAACGAGCCGTGGACTCGCGGTGTGGCTGCACGACACGCTCGATCGATATGATAGCGACGCCCTTCGTTATTACACCACCAGCATCCTGCCGGAGACGAAAGATGCGAACTTCAGCTGGGATGAATTCATTACTAAGAACAACGGTGAGCTCGTCGCAGCGTGGGGGAATCTGGTGAACCGCGTTCTCGGATTTGCATTCTCGAGGTTCGACGCGAAAGTTCCTGACGCCGATACGCTCGAAGACCGCGACAAAACGATTCTCAGTGAAATCGAGAAGGGTTTTTCAACGGTATCGAGTTTCTATGAATCAGTTCAGCTTCGAGATGCTCTCCGCGAAGCACTCCGTCTCACACGCGAAGTGAATAAGTACTTGGACGATACGGCACCTTGGACCGCGATCAAAACCGACCCGGCTCGGGCAAAGACGGCTATCTTCGTTGCGATGAGAGCGATCGACTCTTTAAAGCTCCTTTTTGCACCGGTGCTCCCCGAGAGCTGCGAGAAAATTCACCGTATGCTCGGCTACACGGAGCCATTGTTCGGAACGACGGGAATCGTGAACCACACCGATACCGGCGATACGTATGAAGTGTTGAAATATTCCCCAACGAAGCTCGAGCTTTCAGGTGTCGATCGGTGGAAGATCAGCGAGCTTCAGTCCGGGACCCCGTTTGAAAAGCCGGTACCGCTCTTTAAAGTTCTCGAGCCTATCGTGGCTCCCGAGACCGCAGCTTAACCGGTGCTCGAAGTTCGGACGTCTCAGTTTCCAGAAGCGTTCAAGAAGAGCGAGGAAAGCTGAAGTTGCGGATTCGCGTTCCGGTCCCGAATGAGACGTTCCGCTTCCAGTGCTTGCAAAAGGAGGTCGGCGTATTTGGTTGCTTCAGGATGCTCCGCATTTCGAAGCACTGTCCGAATCGTATTTTTAAGAACCAGCCAGTTCAGATCGTCGCCTTTCTCTTCGCTGAGGAGCGAAGCGACCGAGAGCGCGTCCCCTGCGAGGCTATTCTCGCTTGAGAAAATGCGCCGGAGCGTGACGGAAAGTGTTTCGCTTCGGGTGAGAAGTTCGGCGATTCCCTTCCAGGCTGCAGCCGGATTTTCGAGCTCCAAAGTCCGGTAGTTCACGTGCTGCTCGAGCCCGAGTGCTGCAATCGAAGAACCGGTGAGCGCGAGAATTGCCGCGAGGCTCTTCTCGGTGAGTTTCTCTGCAAAGAGCTGTTTGAGGACGTTCGTTACTTCAGTCGCGGTGAGCTCCCCCAAAAATACCGTCTGACATCGGGAGACTATTGTATCCGGTAATCGCTGCGGCGCATGCGTGACCAGAAACAGGAATCGGCCGTTCGCGGGTTCTTCCAGTGTGAGAAGCAGCGCGTTGCTCGCTGCCGTCGTCATCTCATGAGCATTGTCGATCACGGCAACCGCGGCTTTCCCCATGAACGGCTGAAGCTGGAGGCTTGATCGAAGCTCCCGGATCGACTCAACCGAAATATCCTTCTTTTCGTCTTCCCGCCGAACGAGGTGCAGATCGGGATGCGAACCGGATTGAAGCGGACGATCCGCCGAGCCCGGAGTGTTGCTGTGCCGCCGCAAAATATCGGCTGCGAGGGCGAAGGCGACGAGTCGCTTCCCCACGGACGGAGGACCCGTGAAAAGTAACGCGTGTGGAATTCTCTGCTGCTTCGAAAGCTCGAGCAAATTGCCCCAAGATTTTTGGTGGCCGATCAATCGGCTTTCGAAAGGATTTATGTTCATCGAACTGCTCTCCTCTCGAGTGCGGCCTTCGCCCCAGCAAGAACATTTTCTTTACTTGCAGAGGCGTCGAGAACCACGAAACGTTTTGCATCCTCTCGGGCGAGCTGAAGAAAGCCGTCTCGAACCCTCCGGTGAAACGCCAACTCTTCCGCTTCAAACCGCGTCCATGATTCATTCACACCTTCACCGGTCGCACCGGTCGCACCGGTCGCACCGGTCGCACCGGTCGTTCCGGTCGCACCGGCGGCCCGGCTTTTTGCTCTCCCAAGTCCGGCTTCCGCCGGGAGGTCCAAGAGAAGAACCAACTCAGGCAGAAGTCCTTCGGTGCTCACCTCGATGAGAGAGCGAAGCTTTTCAAGTGATATGCCTCTCCCGAACCCTTGATAGGCGAATGTTGAGTGAACGTAGCGGTCGCAGAGAATGGTTTTTCCATCGGCGAGCGCCGGTCTCAGTACTTGAGAAACATGCTCGGCGCGATCCGCTGAGAATAGTAAAAGCTCTGTCGTGGGAGAAGGTGGAGGGTCGCTCTTCCTGAGCAACAATTCTCGAATCTTAAGACCGATCTCAGTGCCGCCTGGCTCCCGAGTGAGCAAGAGATTTTCACCTCGGCTGCTCAGCCACTCGGTCAACGAGCTGATCAGCGAGGATTTCCCCGAGCCTTCGATACCTTCAATGGAAATGAAAAATCCGGACATAGTCCGGAAGAATATCCCCAGCCCCAACGGTTGTCACGTTTGTCTGGAGCAAACTGCCCTAGAATTCAGAAGTGGGAAATTTTGATGGAGGTCGAGGCGAAAGAGCGGAGTTTAGTACCCGTAAATGCTTGTCCGCCGTAGCTTTAGCGAAGGTGGAAGCACCGCACGCTCTTTTAACGAAGAGATCCGTCAAAAGACCCCACTACAGTCCTATGGGGCGAGCACCATTTCAACGCCGGCCACGAGCTGCTTCGCCGTAAACGGTTTCGGAATGTAGTAGTCAACCGCGAACTCGCTGTACCCGCGCATCATATCTTCCGGATCGCTCTTTGCCGTAAGCATGATGATGGGAATTTTCTGTGTTTCGGGCCGCATTTTCATGTGCGCGGCGACATCGTAGCCCGACATTTTGGGCATCATGATGTCGAGGATTACGAGGTCAGGTTGATTTGATTTCAGGTATTCGACCGCTTCCATGCCGTCGGCGCAATGCATGACCGTATACCCGCTGCCTGTGAGCACCGTGCGAACGAGAGTCCGGCAATCGAAGTCGTCATCAACCACCAGAATATTCTTCCCCTTGGACATCGAGCCTCCTCTCTAAACGTGCTCTCTCACTCTATCGGCATCTTGGCTATATCCCTAAACCTCGGATATGTCTCGGAAATATTGGAAAGGAAGGGTGATAACCCATTCCAATTGTTACGCAAAAGTTCTGCCCGGAGTGAAGGCTTGCTTCAGCGTCCGAGCGTTGCCAGATGTTGAGTGTCGGGCCAGAGGCGGGGCGAGAATGCGGGCTCACAACCGATGCCGATGCCGGCGGTACGCACCGAAGGACCGAGGAGAATCTCTTGCGGAGCCGAGACAAAGAGCTTCGCCGGGGATGTCTCAAGGGAGCTCGAGCACGTGTTCCAGGTGTTTGAGAATTCTTTCACCTCCACGCTCCCGGCGAGAGAAACGAGCGAAAGATGGAAGTCGCCGCCGCTTCGTTTAATTCGATGAATGGAGATGTCGCCGATGGCGACGATCGCCAGCGACTTCGCTCCTTCGGGATAGAGCAGCAGTTCTTTCTGAAAGCCGGCCGATCCCGCTACGGCGATCACCGAATCGGCGCCGCTCCAGAGGGAGACCTCGCTGTTTTGCTCAACGTCGAGGTTTCCGGCGAAATACAAATCCTTCACCCGCTCTCTCGAAAGTGAAACACAAGTTCGGTTTGCGGCTATCAGGTTTGGGCGGGAGATTGTGGGCGGAGAGTTTCTCCACTCGCGACAACCGGAATCCGGAACTTCTGCCGCTCGCTCAATCGCCGCCCATGATGGAGCTCTGCCGGGCCACTCAAAAAATTTTCTACGGAAAATTTTTGCGGCTGAGAAATCGGTCATCGCCTCGCCGGAGAGTTCGAAGAGGTGGCTTTGCTTCAATAAGAACGCCTGCCGTTCTGGACTGGATGCCGAAGTTAAGACACGGTGCTTAAGCGACAGAACGTTTCCGGCGGCAACATTTCCCAGCAGAGCATGATGACGGAGGACGAGACGCGCCCGTTCGAAATGGAGAAGCGGAGCGAGGAGCCCGAAAGCGACACTCACCACGAGGAGTGACACGAGGATCGCGGGCACTGCAAACGCGGCGTTAGAGCGCCTGAAGCATCCTCGATTCATCAAAACACCAGGTCAATGGGATTCGAGTGTCGCTCGGGAGGTAACCTCAGCGAGAATTCTGAACGTCGGCGGAGGCGATCCACGCGAGCTGACACCCGGAGGAAACGGCCCATTGGATCCTCAGCGGCTTCGAGCTCGATCTCTTCGAAGGGTCCCGCAATGACTTCATTGGACGAGTTTACGAGCGAAGCCTTCCGAAGGCGATTTTCGGTGTCTCGATAGAGGACGAACTCTTGATCGATGCCGACGATTCCGATCCAGCTCGACTCCGGTGGAAGCTCGACGTTATTCTCGCCCGTAATCGATCGGTGTTTGAGTAGTGCCGGAGGACGCGAAAGCTCCGATCGGTAAGGGCAGTTCGCCGTGTTGTTCGGAACCCGGCTGAATTCCGCCTCCACGTCGAATGTTCCATCGAGAGTTATCAGGAGAGCGCCATGGTGCGATGGCTTATCGTTTGAGATGAAGCCACCCGGGAGGGTGAGGGCTTGGCGGCACCACGCGAGCGAACGAACTGAAATTGGGTGCACGGCTGTTTGCCGCAACCAAATTCTACCGGGGTCAAGAAAGCGAAAGACAAACATCTTGTCTCCGGGAATCGGCGGGAAACTTCGACCCGCTGAGAGTGCGCGAAATATCAGAGAGGACGGATCGGCATGCTCCACTCGAGCGCCCTCCGCAAAATGAAATGCGCTTCCTTGTTTTATCCAGTTCTCGAGCAGGAGCTGAAGCTTCTCCGTAACGGCGCGATCTGCGGCATCCTGTCGCCAGCGAGTCAATGTACTCGTCGACTGTAGGCAACTCGTCATGACTCCCAGGAGAATTAAGGCCGAGAGCAGAAGCGACACCAGAACTTCAAGCACGGTGAATCCGCTCTCCGGATTCTCCACGTCAATGGGCGGGAGCAGAGGATATTTCGGGAAACCTACCTCGCACGTGCTCCCGCCGTTGCAGCGGATATTCAAGAATTCCAGGCATTCATGTGTAATTAACTTTTCACGGTCGATAGCAGGCGATGAACTCTCTGAGAGCGGCGCGCTTCGGGAAAGGAGAAACACTGATTGCCGAAGACAGTTCTCGCGTTTGTCGTGGCGGCGATGCAGCGCCGCGATCCGACCGAGCGCTCGAACCTCCGACAAAATGACCGAGAAGATAGAGACTGAAAGGAGGAGCGCGAGGAGCACTTCAAAAATGAGGTATCCACCGTTCTGTGTTTCTCCGCTTAGTTGCATTGCACTCTTCGTGATCCGGCGAGAGATTGAACAATCGAGCACGAATGAGAAGATTCTCGGTCCTCTAGGATCAAAGTCCCCGGTGAAGCGATGCCCTCCGGAGTGTAGCGAATATGAGGCACCTGTGATTCTAGTCGCGGAAGGCGAAGCGTTTGAAAGCGAATGCCTGGGGGTAAGCGAAAACGAAATCCGAATTGATTGATACTGTGCCGCTCGCTTGATGCATCCTCAATTTGAGACATTTCGCCGCGACCCTCATCAAAGGCGAGAATCACGGAGCGACCGCCGGAGAGCGCTTCGAGCGATTTATGATTAAGCACGCGTTCGAGCGACATCGCTGCACGAGACACGAGCTTGGGCCGGAGTATCTCTCTTGAGAGAAGCCGGCTCGAGACCGCGAGAATCGATAATACGGCGAGGCACAGAACGAGCTCAAGAAGCGTGAAGCCGGTGGTGTTATCGAGTTGGAGAGGCATATTGGGAAGCTCCTCATTGCAAACCAATTCCACTATCGGAGCAGAGTCCAAAAAGTTTCCTCGAGAGCCCAAAATTCCAGGCCTTTCAAGGCAATTTATTGCGGCAGATTTTGATGCTATAGGAACGTTCTGCAATTTCTACTGAAAAATTCGAGCGGCACAGGAGAGTGAGATGAGCGGTAAGGAAAATTTCCGAGTTGAGAAAGATTCGATGGGCGAGATGAGGGTACCCTTTGAAGCGCTCTGGGGCGCTCAGACCCAGCGGGCGGTGGAAAACTTTCCGATCAGCGGACTTCGTCTGCCTCGCTCGATGATTGGCGCCCTCGGAACCATTAAGTATTGCGCCGCTGTCGTCAACCATCGTTTGGGACTTCTCGACGAGGACCGGAAGAAGTTCATTCTTCAGGCTGCAGAGGAAGTCGAGCGCGGTGACCTTGACGTTCATTTTGTCGTGGATGTGTTTCAGACCGGTTCCGGAACTTCGAGCAACATGAACACCAACGAAGTGGTGGCGAATCGCGCGAAGGCGCTTGCGGGTCCAGCGCTCACCGAAAAGCTCGGATTTCATCCGAACGATCACGTGAACATGAGCCAGTCTTCAAACGACGTCATCCCGACGTCGATTCACGTCGCCGTCGCGATTGAGTTGAAGAAGACACTGCTGCCGGCATTGGAATTCTTGGCGATTGCGCTCGAGAAGAAGGTGGTGGAGTTCTCCGGGATTGTAAAAACCGGACGAACGCACCTCATGGATGCGACACCGATCACGCTTGGACAAGAGTTCAGCGGCTATCAAGCGCAGATTCTTCAGGGGATCAAGCGAGTTCAACGGTCAATGGCGACGATTTATGAGCTGCCTCTCGGCGGCACCGCGGTGGGTACCGGAGTGAACACGCCAAAGGGGTTCTCTCCTGCTGTTATAGCCGAGATCTCCTCGCGGACCGGCATTCCGTTTCTTGAAGCATCGAACCATTTCGAAGCGCAGGCTGCTCAAGATGCATTCGTGGAGATGAGCGGGCAGTTGAAGACCATCGCCTGCAGCATGAGCAAGATGGCTAACGATCTTCGTTGGCTCGGTTCTGGTCCACGCTGCGGGATCGGTGAGTTGTTCCTCCCGGAAGTTCAGCCTGGTTCATCGATCATGCCGGCGAAGGTGAATCCGGTTATTGCCGAGAGCCTGCTCATGGCGATGGCTCAGGTGATTGGAAACGATGCGGCGATTACAGTCGGCGGACACAGCGGCGGAATTCTCGAGCTGAACGTGATGATGCCGATGATGGCGCATAATCTGCTTCAATCGATTGCGATCATGGCGTCCAGCGCGCGAAACTTTGCGACCAAATGCGTGCAGGGCATCAAGCCGAACACGAAGCGCATCAAGGAGTTGGCGGAGGCAAACATCTCGGTTGTCACCGCGCTTGTTCCGAAGATTGGCTACGATCGCTCCGCGAAGCTCGCGAAAGAAGCGCTCGAGACCGGCGAAACATTGCGATCACTCGTGCTGAAGCATGGGCTTCTCAGCGATGCCGAGGTCGATCAAGCGCTCGACCTCCTTTCTATGACGAAGCCGGGGCTTTAGCTCCGGTGATTGTTCTTTCCGCAGGAGCGGATGACGATGAATGAATTACTCAGGTTCCTGGAGACCAACGGGATCACCTATACCCGCTACGATCATGAACCCCTCTTCACTTGTGAGCAAGCGAAGGTGGCCCTCGCCGGAGCTCCGGGAAGAGGAACGAAGAACCTCTTTCTCCGTGATGAGAAGGGAAAGAAACATTTTCTGCTCGTTGTCAGCGAAGACAAGCAAGTGGATCTTAAAGCACTTTCAAAAAGCCTCGAGGTGAAGCCGCTTTCTTTGGCTTCTCCCGATCGTTTGAAGACCTATCTCGATCTGGAGCCCGGTTCAGTAACCGTGCTCGCGGTGTTCTCAGATCCTGAAGGCGCCGTCGAGGTTCTCATCGATGAGAGTCTCTCCGGCGCAGAAGCGATCCATTGTCACCCGCTCGTGAACACATCAACGCTCACCATTTCGTGGGAAGGAATTCTGAAGTTTCTAGAGCTTCGCAGCCATCAGCCGAGAATCATTTCAGTGCCGGTGAGAAACATCCCGTAGCTGGCGCTTTCCGCCTATTAAGAGACTCGATCGAAGTGGTTGCGAATTTTGACGGAGGTCGAGGCGAAAAAGCGGCGAGGAGCGGAGTTCGCTACTCGCAAATGCTTGTCGCGCCGAAACTCCAGCGAAGGCGGAAGCACCGCAGCCGCTTTTTCAACGAAGAGATCCGTCAAAAGTCGCAACCACAAAATTGCTTCCCGTTGACCGCGGGGAAGCGCGCGGGATCCGCTAGGAGTCCTTCGTCACAACCTCTTCTGGGTACGAAACACGTCGTTTTTCGGTATCTGAAGAGGAAGGAGTTGAGACTGACCCGAGCGGGATCAGGTTAGCAGGACCGGACGAGCGTCAGGTTGTCCGGGCGCAGGTCCTCGTACTGGGTCAGGGCGTAGCCGATGCCGGAGATCGTGAGGACGTACTGCCCGGAGCGGAAGGCCGCGCCGAGCCCGGCCAGCCACGAGTACCCGCCGAACTGGCCTCCGGCGAGGTAGTGCGGCTCGAACGTGGAGCGGTGCTGCCCCGGATTCAGGCCGGCCCGCTTCAGGATGGACGGGATCGCCCGCGCGAGCAGCGGCACGAACTTGAGGTGGGCCGCGTCGAGGTGCGGGGGGCCGAAGCGCCGGATGGCCGCCTCGTCGATGTGATCCCCCGGCCGACAGCCGGGCTGCCCGAGGTGGGCCTTGATGTGCCACCACGGCGCGGCGATGCCGAGCAGCTTCTCGGCCTGCTCCACGGCCCCGTCGTCGCCGAACCCGAGGGAATCGAGATTGCCCAGATCCAGCACGACCCGGTAGCGGTCACCGAGCTGGCCGTGCATCCGCAGCATGTTCACCGCGCTCTGGCCCATCAGCCCGGCTTCCGTCTCGATGCCCGCGATCAGGCCCGCGGCATCGGCCAGCGCGAGCGTCTGGCCGGTGATGTCGGTCGCCTCGCCGAAGCAGTGTTCGATGGTCAGGCCGTCGCCGGGGTAGCCGTCGAACATCCGGAGGGCGAGCGGCACGCTGTCGGGCCGCCGCACCCGCTTGTCGGCGTTGACCGCGCCGGCGAGGTCGATCACCCGCTTCGCGTAGTCGAAGTACTTCGCCTTCGGCATCACGGTCCCGCGGACGTTCAGGGTCCCGTCCCCGATGATCTTGACCTTCCCGAGGCGGCTGCCCAGCTCGTCGAGCTGGACCCCCGTCTCCTCGAAGACGTACCCGAGGAGCGCGAGGAGCTGGGACGGGGTCAAGTCCTCGAAGTGCGTGGCCTTCCCCTGCCGGAGGCAGGAGCGGCCGGCGAAGCTGGTGCCGCCGAGGACCGCGATGGCGCGCGCGCCGTTCAGGGTGTCGAGGTCGCCTTCGTCGATGAAGGCGCACAGGTTGCTGTTGTTGCCGTCCGCCCGCGGCAAGCCCAGCAGGGCCCGCGCGAGTTCGGAGTTCTGAGCTGCGTCGTGAAGCGTACTCACGCTTCACCTCCTTCTTCTTCTAGTTAGTGGTGTAGGTCCGTAGAGAGAACGACGTGTTTCACCCGGTGAACCGAGTGCGCGAACTATATGATCGAATTTGATCACATAACAAATCAGTTGGCCGCGATGAGTTTCAAAGTGATCTCGGTCAGGAAGCGAGATGAAAATGTTATGATCGTGTAGTCATTTATTTATTCATTTTTGGCTTCCTTGACTTCCCGCCGTTGGATGAACAGATCGCTCGCATCCAAATAAAACTACAAGGAGTTCTATGGGTTCGGATAACGACAAGACCCTTCAAGCCTACGAAGAGGCGGCCGCTGAGTATGCTTCGAACACATTCGACAAAGTAGAAGGCAGCCTGAAGATTTGGCTCGATGAAAGCGCGAGCCGGATAGGAAAAGATGCCAGGATCTTAGAGCTCGGGTCTGGAGCGGGGCGGGATGCGTTGTATCTGCTTTCTCGTGGATACGAGGTGGAGTGCTCGGACGGTGCGGCGGCAATGGTCGATCTCCTTCGCGAGAGAGGACTTTCTGCGAAACAGCTGAATATTCTCACCGATCCGCTGGAAGGGCCCTGGGATCTCATTCTTGCAAACTGCGTTCTGCTTCATTTTGACGAAGAGGAACTTGGTCGAGCGCTCGATCGCATTCGACAAGCGCTTTCGCCCGCTGGATATTTTGCGGTTGCGATGAAGGGAGGCGACAAAAAACTCTGGGAAACAGAGAAATCCATGCCGCCAAGGTACATGTGCTACTGGCAGGAAGCTCCGCTCAGGAAGGTGCTCGAAGAAAATGGTTTTGAAATTGTTTCCTCCGCGCAGCATCTGCCGGATGAAGCCGATAGACCGAGAGTTCGAATGATTTGCAAGAGAGCCCGCTGATCGTTGGCGCAAATTCCGCGCCATGCGACTGCGATTCAAATTGCGGAATTTCGGGAAACGCTGACTTAGACCGCGATGTCCGCAACCGAGGCGAGCACGTGAGTCGGCCTTATTCCGAGCCGTTCGATGTCCTCTCTCTTCCCGACACCCGAGAGAAGGAAAATTGTTTCGAGGCCGGCGTTCTGTCCGCAGACGATATCCACATCGAGAATATCGCCAAGCATGACGCACTCAGATGCCGGGAGCCCAAAGTTCTTCAATGCCATTTGAGGCATAAACGTATTGGGCTTTCCGACCACGAGGTCCGGAGTTCTCCCGGAACAAAATGAGAGTGCCGCTACCATTGTTCCGCCACCGGGATGGAGCCGCCCGTTCGCACCCGGGTGAACTGGGTTCGCCGCACAAACGATGAACTCGCATCCGGGGCGGAGCAGGTTCTGAAACGCCGCATCGAGCGATCGCATGCTGAAATCTTCGTCACGAGCGACCACAATTGCGTCGGCACCAACGTCTACGACCTCGATTCCAAAGGCAGTGAGTTGGTCGACCAGAGTCTGTGGTCCAAACACGTGAACCTTAACGCCTGGTTTTGACTCACTCAGATACCTTGCACAGGCAGACCCGGAGGTGACGAGTTCTTCGGGGTTCGCATCTATACCCATAGCCCGGAGCTTGTTCAGCTGGAATGCGTGGGATTCAGCGGCATAGTTGGTGACGAACGCCACTTTTTTCCCGGCAGCACGAATGCGCCGGACCGTTTCGTCCGCCCCGGGCACCATGTCTTTCCCGCGCCAGATGACGCCATCAAGGTCGAAAATAAATCCGCGATATTCTGAAATCTTCATGAGGTACCGTATTTTAGTTCCCGCGCAGGATATCGAAGAAGTGGAGCAGAGTCGAACGTCCGTCGTGTCGAACCATGAGAGAGACGAAAGATTAGAGTGATTTCAAAAGTTCTGTCTCTTTGAGAATCACTCTCGGGAAGGGTTTCTTAACTGTCTCCGGTGCTCTGTGGTTCAATAAAAAAAAATCAAAGAAATGAACCACAGAGCACCGGAACCCAGAGAATAAGAGACTTGATCAGAGCTATCCTAAGTCTGCACCAGCTCTGCGATGAGGTCGCCCGCCTTCTGAATTTCCGAAGCCGTATTGAACCGCCCGATTCCGATGCGGATGCTCGATTGTATTCGCTCGGTCGTAAAGCCCAGAGCGGAGAGGACATGCGAGGACCTTCCCGCAGCAGACGAGCAGGCGGCGCTGGAGGAGCAGGCAACTTTACCTTGAAGGGAGGAAAGGAGTCGGGCGCTCGTCGTTTTCGGAAAATACAGATTCAAGTTTCCGGGCAGTCGATTCTCGAGGGGAGGACCGTTCAGCTCGAACTTGGCTCCCGCAGCAGAAAGAATTTCTAGGAATTTCTTGGAGAGCTCGCGAAGCTGTCCGGAGACAGTGGCTCGTTCCTTCTCAGCAAGCTCGGCAGCCACCCCGAGTCCGACGATTCCCGGCACGTTCAGGGTTCCTGAGCGCAGCCCATGCTCATGCCCGCCGCCGTGGAGGAGGGGAGAGATTTTTTTCTCCGTGGTTGATTTCCGGAGATAGAGCGCCCCGATTCCCTTCGGCCCATAAATTTTATGCGCCGAGAGTGACAGCAGATCGACGCCCAGTGTTTCAACAGAGACCGGAAGCTTGCCGATCGCCTGTGTGGCATCGCAGTGGAGCAGGGCGCCGCGGAGTCGCGTCAGCTTCGAAAAATCATGGATGGGGTGGAGCGTTCCGATCTCGTTGTTCGCAAGCAAGAGACTCACAAGAACGGTGTTTGGTTTAAACGCAAGCTCGATATCAATGAGCGAAATCTCGCCGGTCTTCGAAAGACCTGTTTCCGTCAATTGGATCTCACCGCGCTCGGCAAGAAGTCTCAGCGTGTCGAGAGTCGCTTTATGCTCGGTGCCGGCGGTGATGACGTGAGGTTTTATGTTCTTTTTCGTCGAGATGGAGTGATGGATCGCTCCTTGGAGCGCAAGATTGATCGATTCCGTGGCACCGCTTGTAAAAATTATTTCTTCGGGACTGGCTGAGATTGTTCTCGCAAGGCGCTCGCGAGCGACTTCCACGAGCTCTCCGGCGTACCAGCCGTATTCATGGGAAACGCTCGCCGGGTTTCCAAAATGTTCTTTGAGAATCGGGAGCATCGCATCGAAAACCCTCGGATCGAGCGGAGTGGTCGCATTGTTGTCGAGATAGATGGAATACTTCATCGTTGTTTATTTCGAGATCTCCAGCATTCTTTGGAGTGGCTTTACGGCCTTTATGCGGATTTCTTCAGGAATGATGATTTCAGGAGTCTCGTTCAACAGAGCCTGATGGATTTTTTCCATCGTGCTCATCTTCATGAAGGGACATTCAGCACAATTGCAGTGTTCGCTGTTCGGCACCGCGTAGAATTTTTTCTCTGGAGCCGCCTTCTCCATTTGGTGAACGATTCCCGCTTCCGTAACGACGATGAACTCTTGCTCAGGCGAAGTGACGGCGTATTTGAGAATCGACGCCGTCGAACCGATGTGGTCGGCATGATTTAACACCGATTCAGGACACTCAGGGTGGGCGAGTACGAGCGCGCTTGGATACCGGGCTTTGAATTTGGTGATGGTTTTCGCATCGAACGTCTCGTGCACCATGCAGGCCCCGGGCCAGAGCACCATGTCTCGCCCGGTTTTTTTTATGAGATAACGTCCAAGGTGCTGGTCGGGTGCGAAGATGATCGGTTGATCCTTGGGGATTGACTCGATGATCTTCACCGCGTTTGACGAAGTGCACAGAATATCGCTGAGCGCCTTCACTTCGGCCGAACAGTTCACGTAGGTGACGACGACGTGGCCGGGATATTTTCTTATGAACTCCCGAAATTGATCGGGGGGGCAATTGTCTGAGAGCGAGCAGCCCGCCTGAAGATCGGGAGAGAGCACCTTTTTCTCCGGGTTTAGAATCTTTGCGGTCTCGGCCATGAACACAACGCCGGCGAGAACAATTATTTTTGCGGACGTCTCCGCTCCTTTTTGAGCGAGCCCGAGACTATCCCCCACATAGTCCGCGATATCCTGGATGTCGCCGGTCTGATAGTAGTGTGCGAGGATGACGGCGTTCTTCTCCTTCCGTAACCGGGATATGTCATCAACGAGCGCTTGGCCGCTCAGTCGAGCCTGTCCCGCTGAGGGTGAGGTGAGATTACCGGCGAGATCACTGGACTCTCGGTTTCGTGGTATGGGGATTACTGGCGTTTCCATAAGAAAAAGGTAGTGCCCGGAGGAATCGCTGTCAAATAACGGCGTCTATGTTCCGTATGGACAATTTTACACCATCTCACGTGGTCTTGCCGAAAAAGCTCTGGGCTGTGTGCACGGCTGTGGCAGCTTTTGTTTTGTTCTTCTGCGCGGCTCTGCCTTCTTCCGCCTTGGCGCTCCCTGAAAATAAGTATGGAGTCTCGTGCCGGGTATTCCGGTCTAAGAAAGCGCAGGTTCCCGTTTTTGCAGAGGCAGATCGGAGAAGCGAAGTCGTCGGAAAATTGTCCCGAAGTGAAGAAGTTTGCGGGATGTCCGAGACAAAGGACTTCGTCACGGTTCTTTGGAACCGAGACGAGGCTGCCGACGCTCCTCCCAAAAAAGACGTACCGAGAGCCTTCGTCCGGTTGGTCGACCTGTGGCACCCGAAGAATGAGGTCGCCGCTGAGACGAATCAAGCGAAGGAGTGGTGGAAGATGAGACAAAACGGAGTCGTCCCAGACGATCCGCTTTTTTGGCTTCGGCCGTTCCTTTCCTTTTTCGGTATTTCAAAGCAAGATGTCCCGATTCCTCAGGCCGCACCGGCCAAAACTCCGACTCCGGTTGACGAAGAAGCGGAACAGTAGAGCGGACACACGGGGAACACGATTTGTTCACGGTAAGTCACTCTAGCGTGCGGGCTTGAAATTTTTTCGATATCTCATCTCGGTCCTCATCCTCGTCGGTCTGTTCTGGTGGGTGGGGGCTGCCGATACACTCTCCGTCTTCAAAGAGCTGAACTGGGGATACGTTGCCATCTTGATTCTGTTCTCATTCGTCCTCATCTGGGCGAGCACGATGAAATGGCGCGTCTTCTCACGAGCCATGGGATATGAAGAATCGCTCTCGCGGATGATGATGCTCTACTCGATGGGATACTTCTTCAACCTCTTCACGCCCGCTCAAGTTGCCGGTGACGTGATGCGGAGCATCCATCTTGATTCGAGCGGAGCTCGAAAGGGCGAGGCCCTGGTCGCGACGTTTCTCGAACGGCTTACCGGCCTTCTTGCGATGGCCCTCCTCGGTGTGTTTGCCGTGGCGATAGGCGACTCGGCCGCAAAAGGCCTCGAGCTCGCGGTGCTCGCCGTAGCGGCGGCGTCTCTTGGCGGGACGGCCGTGTGTTTCTATGACGTGCTCCGGGTGCCCACGTTCCGGTTGATTAACTCGGTGTGCGGGAAGCTCCTGCCTCCTGCTTGGGCGGAGAAAATTCGGAAGCTCTTGCTCAAGATCGAAGCGGCCATGAAACAAGCCCAGCAATCGCGTTTTCTTCTCTCGAAGGGGCTCGCATGGGCGTTCGTATTTCACATTCTTTCGGTTTTCAACGCCTGCGTCGCGGGACTTGCCGTCGGTTGGGAAGGTCCATCAATTCTGGGTTTCTTCGTTGTCATTCCCCTGGTGCTCATCGCGGGAACCATTCCGCTTACCCCGAGTGGAATCGGGATTCAGGAAGGCGCTTTCGTTTTTCTGCTCCAACGAATCGGAGCGACAAAGGCCGAGGCCTTCGGGGTCGCGATACTGCTTCGGGCGAAGGCCGTTCTTATTGCGATAGTTGGAGCCGCCTTCTGGCTCTACTTGAGAAGGATGCGTCGGCTTGCCGAGGAGCCGTCGGTTATCGCCGGTGAGGAAGCGGCCGCTGAGAAAGGGTTATTGTAGGCGCAGGTCGTCGAGATAAACTTCCGCGGACTTTCCCTCCTGAATGGGAGGCACGGCGATGATGAGCGATTTGATTTTCGAGATATTCAACTTTCTCGACTTCGGGCCATTCAGGATTTTCTCCATCGGGATCGCATATTGAGCGTTTCCCGTTTTCATCGACACTTGAATATTAAACCGGCCGGAGACTTCCTTGCAGTCCCCGTCGTCGTCGACTCGCACCAAGAGGGGAAACGGCGCTCCGGGGTTAAAGGCGCTAAATCGGAGTTCCGTAAATTTAGACCAATCTTGCTTTCCCGCTGCGTACATCGCCGGGATCCACATCCCTTGTCGACCTCTTATGTGCAGAGCGAACCCTCCGGTAGCCGGATTAGCTTCGACGCGAGCCGGTAAATCTTCTGGGAGAATGTGTTTCTCCGACGACCAGAAGAGCATTTCGAGTTCGTCTTCAAAATCCCCGAGTCTTGGATAATGCTGTCTCCGGTAGGCATCGGCTGAATACGCTCTCGGAACCTCGCGGAGCAGAAACACGGCGATGGGAAGCAGAAGTGCCAGATAGAGAGCGAATATCTTGATGTTCTTTCGCTTCAGGAAAAGTGCGCCGCCGAGTCCGCCGTAAAGCGCGCCGATACCGCCGGTGATGAGATCATCAAACTGCTCCGAACGGCCGAAGATCGGTTGAATGACCTCGATGAGTGCCGCAATAAAGATGCTCACCAGCACCCCGAGAGTTACGAGGAGTGCCTGACGTTTGCCATGATCGAAGGATGGAGTGCGTGACAGGAGAAAGATTGCGGTAAACGCCAGAAGTCCAAACAGCGGAAAATGGCCCGCGTCGCAAATGGCGTTCATCGTTTTGTTCCACCCGCTCACGTTCATCGGGGTGAAACAGAGTATGAGCGTGGCGGCAAGGACCGCCCCGAAGACCTTCAGTCCGGATCGCTTTTTCCCTTCGGACATTCCGATCACTTAATTCGGGTGAGGCCTTTCCGGCGCGAGTCCGATGACCCTGGGCCCGAATCATCGGGGTCAGTCTCTTCCGGGTGATAGTCTCTCGGACGGAAGCTGTGGATCGTGGTCAGGTTCGGCTTTGGTCTCGGTTCGGCGGCGGGCGGTGGACCTTCGGCATTTGTCGCCTGCTGATCCGCTTCTTGCACGTAGCTGCTTGATCTGATTTCACCGGGGACGTCCTCGGGCCACACAACTCGTTCACCATCCGCCGAGGTGATTCCCCAAATCGACGCCCAGGGCACAAAACATTCGTGATACTGGCCGGAGAATTTCAAATATGAAGTGATGCCGTTCTCGTCGTGATCCGTTTTTCCTTGAAACAGATAACTAAGCTTCAGCAGAAGTGCCTGATGATCTTTTAGATGTTGGGGGACGACGACATCGTCTCGGCGGGCATCGATCTGGATAAGCACGTGATCGCCCTTCATCCAATCGACAAAGAGCTTAATTTTATTCAACGGAACGAGACCGCCGTGCTTAGACATATGATTTCCCAGTGGATAAGTAGGATATATCCACTATTTATTATTCTCAATAGCGTAACCGGACCCGGCATAAAAGCCGAGTGCTTCCCCTAAGCCGGAAATCTGCGTAATGAAACGACTCATTTATCGAGCCTTTAGGTTGACGCCGGTGCCCGCTGTGGTATTTACGGCCGCTCGCTTTTTCAGAATTAATACTTTTTGGCCCTTATGAAGACGTTTGTTGAAACTGTGGAAGCTGCCAACGCTGGCAGAAAGTGGTGGATTGTCGATGCAAAAGGCAAAGTCGTAGGACGTGTCGCATCCCAAGTTGCTGCAATCCTTCGAGGAAAGCGCAATCCTCGCTATACCCCGAATATCGATACCGGTGATCACGTCGTGATCATCAACGCGGCTGAAATCGAGTTCACCGGCGGAAAAGAAGCGAAGAAAGTCTATTACAAGCACACCGGCTTTGTCGGGAGCGTCAAGGAAAAGACCGCAGGACAGCTCCTCGCGCAGGATCCTGAAGCAGTCGTTACGGGCGCAGTTCAGGGCATGTTGCCGAAGAACGCTCTTGGACGGAAGCAGCTCAGCAAGCTGAAGGTCTACGCCGGTTCGGAACACCCACACGCGGCACAATCACCGCAAAAAATTGAATTATAAGAGACGAGAAATTACGAGATGGCAACGAAAGCAGCTTTTGCAACCGGACGAAGAAAGACCTCGACCGCCCGAGTTTATATGTTCCCGAAGGGGACGCTGACCGCAGACGGCAAACTGAATAAGGAAGCGCCGGCCGCCGAGGAAAAAGGAAAGATTGTTGTAAACGGTCGTGCATTCGAGAATTATTTCGGCCATGACGTGCGGCAGATGGTGATCAACCAGCCGCTCGAAGTTACTGACCGCCTCGGCCATTATGATTTCCGCGTCCTTGTTCAGGGCGGAGGGATCGCCGGACAAGCTGGAGCGATTCGCCACGGCATCGCGCGCGTTTTGCAAAAGACCGAGCCGGAGCTCCGGGGAGCTTTGAAGAAGGAAGGATTCTTGACTCGTGACCCGAGAGCGGTCGAGCGTAAGAAGCCAGGCCGTCACAAGGCGAGAAAGCGTCCGCAGTTCTCGAAGCGATAGTATCGCTGCGTTTGGCACGCTTGTTTGCTGAAGAGCCCGCCCGGTTTCCGAGCGGGCTTTTTTTTTGGATTGGAGGTGTTCGATGAGAGTACATTTCATTCAGCATGTTGCCTTTGAGACCCCCGGGAATATCCTTCCCTTCGTCGCCAAAAAGGGGTGGACCGCGACCTACACCAAGATCCACGAGTCTCCCCAGTTTCCTCGTGCAGATGAAATAGATGCCGTCGTCATAATGGGAGGGCCGATGAGCGCCTACGATGACGATGCATTGAACTGGCTGAAACCTGAGAAAGCCTTCATCGAAGATGCGATTCGAACGGGGAAAAAAGTTCTCGGCATCTGCCTCGGAGCGCAGCTTATTGCCGATGTGCTTGGAGCAAAGGTCTATCCGGGGCCCGAAAAGGAAATCGGTTGGTTCCCGGTGTGGCTGACAGAGGCTGGAAAAACGTCACGAATGTTTGAGGGGATGAGTCCGGAGTTTGTCCCCCTCCATTGGCATGGTGATACGTTTGATCTTCCGAAAGGTGCCGTGTGTCTCGCGTCGAGTGAGCTTACCCGGAATCAGGCGTTTTCGTTTGGCCTCACGGTCCTCGCCCTGCAGTTTCACATCGAGATGAGTTTTGATGATGCAAGCGATATCTCTTCGCATTGCGCCAGAGAGCTGACCAAGGCCAGATGGGTCCAGACAGCGGATGAAATCTCGGGACAGACGAAGCTGTTCGCCGAAAACGCGCGTCATCTCGATATCATTCTCGAGAATTTCTTTTCAGCCGCGGAGCGGCAATAAACAGCTCGGAAGACCGGGCTTCCAAAATTCGCCGTCCGCTAGGCGGAGCTGTTTGCCTCGGTCATGATTCCTTGGGCGGTAGAGACTGCCGGCTCCCGGCAGACGACGGCGACCTGCGTAAACATATCTCTGGGGCCGAAATAATAGCTTTCCATTTTTAACCCCGCATCGCTCACCATTCGCTCGACATGAGCTCTCGACTGAACGCGGGTGATTTCATCGGGATGGAATTTAACGTCCTTTTTCCCGAGGATGTTTCTGAATATCCATCCGAGAGATTTGAAGAAGAGAACGCTGAAGCCAAACTCCGGCGGCCAAAAAATCACGATTCGGCCTTCAGGTTTCACCACTCTTCTAAACTCTTTCAAGATCTGGTTGATTTCAGTCTCGGAGAAGTGCTCCATCACACCGAGGTTGTAGATCCCGTCGACTGAGGAGTCAGGAAGGGGAATCTCAAAAATGCTGCCGTGAAGGACTTCGGATTCCGGCCCGTGCGTGCGCTTGTAATACTGCAATGCGTTCGCCGAGATATCAAAACCGATAACGCGGAATTTTTTCTTGAGCGACAAGTCGACCTGGCCGCTGCCGCAGCCCGCATGAAGCAGCCGTGAACCGGGAGTGAAGTGAGAGTTGAGGGAGTGGGCCAAGGCAGGCCCAATAATCAACTTCCGGTAGAGGGAAGCGACGGCATCATAGAGAATTCCGCCGCTCTGCTTCTTGGTGCTCCAGTAGTCGTCCCAACCCTGAGGATCGACTTTCGACTTGTCGATGAGGCTTGGGTCTAGGGGTTCAGAAACTTGGAATTTTTCGGGATTGAATATGGAGATGAAAAATGTAGAGAAGAGAAGAGTTACGCTTCGCTTCACCTCGGCAAACGTCATCTTCGAACTGCCGTAGGTGCGGGCCGGGAGCTCGATTGGAATCTCGGCGATGACGAAGCCGTTTTTGTGAAAAATATAGAGGCTCTCAAAAAAGAACGCGTAGCCTCGAGATTGAATCACGTCGAATGCATGCCGCGGGATATTCGTCAGCTTGTAGAGTCTGAGAGCGCCGGTGGCGTCGTATCTCATGCCGAGAAGAAATCGGGTTAAAATATGGCCGACGTTCGTGAGACTGCGGCGGAGCAGGTTCCAACCCGGAAGGCTATTTGAACGCATGAACCTCGAGCCGAGAACGATACTCGCGTCCGGCCTCCGCTCCGACTCTTGGAGAAGGTCGCGAACCCTTGCGGGCGGATGGGTAAAATCGGAATCCATCGTCACGAGAATGTCGTAGCCATTTTCGTAGGCCCAGTTAATGCCGTCAAAGTGCGCCGAGCCGATACCGAGCTTCCCGCTCCGGTGGATAATCTTCACATTCGGATGTTTCTCGGCGAGCCGGTCGAGAATCTCGCCGGTGCCGTCAGGTGAATTGTCGTCAAGAAAGACGATATCAAGGTCGAGGTTCAGGTCGAGGAGGCCCGCGCAGAGGGGTTCGACATTTTCCTTTTCGTTATACGTCGGGATGAAGACGAGCGCTCTGTTCACAATATAACCAAGCAAATTTGATTTTCGTTCATATTCTGGTTTGGAACAGAACACGAGAATTCTCAATACGGGGGCGGCCACCGGAGGATCACCAAAACCGCCAGAAAATATCTTGTAACTGGAAAACTAGGCCGGAGCTAGCACCTTCTTGATTAATCCGAAGGTGAAATCGTGCGGTGTCTCGCTCGGTTTCTCATGATATATTGCGTCTTCCGGTTTGAAATCCGACTCTAAGTTTAGGCTATAAGGGAATCTCGAAAATATCAGGGGGTTATGCATCTCATTCACCGAACGACTTGCCGAGTTTGCAGTTCATCCGCGCTTACACCGGTGATTGATATAGGAGAACAGCACCTCCAAGGATCATTCGTCAAAGAAGGGAAGGAGCTTCCCCCATCGCGGCGAATTTCAACCTCACTTGTCCGATGTGATCCCTCCCGAGATGAGCATGCATGCGGGCTGCTCCAAATGGCGCACACGGTTCCACCGGAGATCCTCTACTCTGCGTATTGGTATCGTTCCGGAACGAACCGGACGATGAAGGATCACCTGAAGGGGATAGTCGAACAGGTCGTCGATCTTGTGAAGGTGCCAAACGCCCATGTGCTCGACATCGGTTGCAACGACGGCACGTTGCTCAGTTACTATCCCGATACCTATACCTGCTTTGGAGTTGATCCTTCCGACATCGCCCAGGAAGCAAACGTCAAGGCGAAGATCATTCAAGCGCTCTTTCCTTCAAAAGAGCTCACGAGGGAGTTAAACGGCAAGAAGCTCGACATCATCACCGCGATAGCGATGTTCTATGATCTCGAGGATCCCGTGAGCTTCACGAAGGCAATTAAGAATCAGCTCTCGGACGAAGGTATCTGGGTATTTGAGATGTCGTATATGCCGACGATGCTCAAGATGAACTCCTATGACACCATTTGCCATGAGCATCTTGAGTACTACAGTCTCGCGGTAATCGAGAATATTCTCGATCGCGCCGGCATGAAGATCGTAAACGTTGAGTTGAATGACATTAACGGCGGCAGTATCCGCTGCTTTGCGACGCATACCGAGAATTTCAAGTTTAAACGTGAGCAATTCGCCCGGCAGATATCCGTTCTTCGGCAGGAAGAGTTTGATCTGGAACTCGACACGGATAAGCCGTACCGGAACTTTCAGGATCGCATCAACGTCCACCGCGAGCAGCTCAACAGCCTGCTGCGCGATTTGAAGAAGAAGGGCAGCCGAATTCACGTCTACGGAGCTTCGACCAAAGGCAACACTATCCTCCAGTGGTGCGGAATCGATCACCGGATTATCGACTTTGCGGCAGAGCGGAATCCGGATAAATACGGTGCCATGACCCTCGGAACAGATATCCCGATTATCAGTGAAGCTGAATCGCGTGCGATGAAGCCTGATTTCTATCTCGTGCTTCCGTGGCACTTTAAGAAAGAATTTGTGGAGCGAGAGCGCGACATCATGCGGGAAGGGACCCAGATGATCTTCCCGCTGCCCAATGTCGATGTCATCAAGGCCTAAAATCTGGCTATTTTCTGTCCTCGTTTTGGCGACGGCCCTGAGGTTGATGGGGCTGTCTTGGGGGATACCGACTGCTGAGATTCCGCATCGCCCGTTTCATCCTGATGAAGTGTGGGAGATGCGGGTGCTGTCTCAGCTAAATCCTGAAGCAGGAGATTTTCTTCCCGAAGAGGCGTTTCGCGAGGGGCCGGTCAGCGCCTATGTGTGGGTCTACAGTGGGATGATCGCCCGGCAATTCGGGTTCTTGAGTTTCCTTCCGTATCAAATCGGCACCGAAGATATCTATTATGCTTCATTCGTCAGCTTCGCTCGAGGAATCGTCGTCTTTCTCGACATCCTCTCGGTTGCCCTGATCTTCTTCTCGATCCGCCTGATGACTCCAGTGCTTCCGGCAGCGGTGCTGGGCTCTTTGGCGCTCGCTGTCTGTCCGTTCGAGATCATCTACAGCCGGTTCATGCGGACCCATACGATGGCAAATTTCTTTGCTTGCCTCGTGATGTTTTTCTCGGCGTATTTGTATCGCTCGAAAAGTAAACTTCTCGGGGCGGTCATCGGTCTTTTGATCGGAGTGAGCTCGGCCACTCGCTATCCGACGGTCATTGTCGGAGTGGTGCCTGGTTTGATGATCATTTTCGCCCGTTTTGGCGAGCTGAAAGCTCTCGGCAAGCCTATCCGTGAACGTGTATTTGCCGTCCTCCTCGACGGGCAACTTTGGGCGCTTCTCGTGTGCTCGGTGTTCGGGTTCCTTTTTTCGGCCCCGGCGTTTTTATTCAACTTCGACGAAATCCTTCCCCATTTGCAGTATCAGGCGAAATTCGCAGACACGAAGGAATTCTCGTTCTTAAACCTTTTCAGCTTGTTTCGACTTCTCGCCTACGTGATAGAGATTATCCCCTACGGGACCTATCCGTTATTGTGGCTTCTTTTCTACGGCTCCGTTTTTTTTCTGTTGTTTCGGAAGTCGAGCTACCGATACTCGATTCCTCTCCTCGTGATGCTTTTTGGTTACCTCTACGGGATGGGGAAGGGGTATCTCACCGGGCCGCTTTTCATCCGGGCCGTGATTTTGATGTTCCCTGGATTTGCCATTCTATTCGGTCTGGCGGTTGCCGAGTGCTTTCACCTCTACAAGGATCGGAAATACGTCTGGCGAGGATTGCTCGCACTTGCGATCGCAGTACTGTCGGCCTCGGCGGTTTATGACATCTCTTACGGGTTGGCGCTCGAGCGCGACGATCCCAGGATTCAGCTCTACAAGCACTTGAAGCGGCGGCTTCGTCCGCAGGGACTGGTCCTCGGGCAATATCCGGACTTTTGGAATTACTTCGTCTCCAATCCCACCTTGGAAGTGCTGAAGAAAGATAATCTGCGGCTTGAGTACCGAGAGGATTTCGCTGAAAATCCCGGGAACGTCAATTATGTTCTTGTCTCCGCCTTCGAAGGCCGGGACTTCGAGAAAGCTCGGACTCGAATCGCCGAGCTTCGTGAAAAGGGAAAGTTTGTCGTGGAGCAGAAATTTGAGAACCCACCGACGATTTTTGGACGTTCACTCTGGTTTGAGAGTTATCCCCATGACCTCTCTTACCCATTTCCGACTCTCTACCTGTTGAGACGGAGCCCGGTCAGTGAATCTCGCGACTAACAAGCTCGAAGACGCCCGCGTCTCACCGTTTGTCTTGAGGGGAGCGATCACTCTTTTGGTGGGAGTGTGCGTCTTCCTCGTGTGGATTCGCTGCTCTTTTGACGTCCTCTTCTACCCCTGGCTTTTTCCCGATTCCTACGACTGGCTCTGGAATGCTTTCGCGTATTCTCAGGAGACCGTCGCAAAAGTTTCTCACCGAGGGATGCTCTTTACTCTTCTCGGGAGCTTTCTCTATCGAGGAGGCCTGGAGGACCTTCTTCCGTTGTTCGGCACGGTGGGTTTCGTCGGCCTTGTGCTTGCGACGTATTTCGGTACCCGGCGATTTTTTGGCGAGAAGATTGCGCTTGTATCGGCGCTTTTTCTCGGAGTCTCATCGAATACGATCGGCCAATCGGCTTATGTCGGTTGCGACGTCGCGGCGACGGCATTTCTTACGGCCTGTATGTTCTCTTACTTGTCGTTTCTTTCCACGAAGGAGAGGTCGTCGCTTTTATTAACCGCCGTCTTCTTCGCACTCGGGCTGCACACTCAGTACATCGGCGTCATGGTGCTGCCCTTTTTGATAATCTCGTTTTTCATCTCGTGGGCGCCCGGTACAGCCGTGTTCACGACTCGCCGCGCCGTGGAGCTGAAGCGAGAATGGCGGGCATTTGTTTCCCCGCTGGTATTGGCCACTGGAATTCTTTTCGGTTTATTGCTGCCACGATGGTGGCGTTATCATCTGCTGTACGAGGAGAAGGTCAAACACGGAGAATTGGTTCAGCTTGCGTGGAATATCCCATATTACTCTGCCGGGATGCTTTCGGTCTTTTCATGGCCGATGCTGCTCTTCGCATTTTTTGGAGTGTGGAGAACTCTTCGCGATCCATCCCTCCGGCGACCGGCGGGATTTTTACTCGGTTGGTTCTTTTCCGTTTTTTTATTTTTTGCTCTGCTCTATCGTTTTGTCGACGTTCGCTTCCTCATCTATTTGTCCCCGCCTGTGTTTATCTTCGGAGCGGCCGGCGTAGAGAAGATATTCGAATTTCGAACGCTGCCGAGGGTCGTTCCAATCGCGCTTTTAGCGAGTCTCATTCTGGCCGCTCATGTCCGAACGGCAAAGTCTTGGTATGCAAACACTTTCTATATCTTTCCCGGACTCTCATTTGCGTATTCGGCGGAAGGCGGATTGGTTCATGATCCGAGCCCCTTTCAAGTTCCCATCCTCGAGGAATTTCGGTTTGCGGGTGAGTGGCGGCGGGAGATGGCCGAAGCCGAGATAGACGATCGGCGCTACTCGGAGAGCCTCGCGCGTCTCCTTCCGAAAGTTCGAAAGGAAGCGATGAAGCGAGGGCTTCCCATCCTCGTATTTGACCGACGTGAGTTATGGGAGCTGTATTTTATGCGAAACCGCAATAAACTCTATGCTGGAACAGAGGCTATCACCGTTGAATCCTTTTCCCAGGTTTTGAATTTCGCAAAACGTTCACCGATTGTGCTGCTCATTCAGCACCGTGATATTCCGGCATTTCGATACTTTTTGGGTTCGAAAAAGCTCCTCTCACAAAGCCTCATGCACGAGGGAGGCTGGTTGGCAGGCATATTCAATTATCCCGATCGAAAAAAATGTGCCGAAGAATTCGAAGGCAATTTTGGAGCTTATCTGATCTGCGAAAGAATTGTGAGAAGCTCTGTGTGGTGCTCGGAACGGAACTTTCTTCGTCAGCAAAGTTCTTCTCTAGAGTGTGTCACCATTTCGATGTTGCCGGAGAAGCTTCTCGCACCCTACCGGGCCCTCAAAGCCGGCTATCAAATGCTAACGTTTTTATAGAGCGATGCTCAAACGCCTGGTGCTTTTGAAAGCCGGCAATATGGCTTACGCGCTTCCCCCGTTTGCGGGATCGCTGTCTTTGATGACAAAGCGTGCAGAGAGCTTTGCGACTGATCGGGCAAGACCCGCCTTTTCCACGGATTCGAGCACCGCGCTGAAGTTTTTATACGCGGCAGGTGCTTCGTCCCGAGGATAGGTACGGCAGTTGCTGAGGATGTCGCACCTCTCGAATTCCGCATCTACTTCATTCTGAGAAAGCTCTCTCATGGCACGGCCGCGGCTCAGCGCTCGGCCGGCCCCGTGATTCACGCTGTATGCTGCACGTGCTGCACCTTCACTCGCAACCATCACGGCAGAACCGGCCGCAGGATTCCCCGGGAGGAGAATCGGGTGTCCGGTCGCTTCGTAACGGCCGCCTTTCAGTGCATGATGTCCCGCCGGAAACGCTCGAGTCGCCCCTTTCCGGTGAACCCAAGTTGGACGGCCGTCCATGTTCTCCTTTCTCGCTATGTTGTGGCTGATGAAGTACACGAGGTCACCCTTCGCTCCGGGAAACACTTCTTGGAACGCCTCAAGCACGAGAGCGTTAATAACCAAATGATTGAGTGTCGCGAAGTTTCCACCGAGCGCAAGATCGTCGAGATAGTCGTTCGCCTCCGGTGAGCCGAGTGGCGCGTAGACCAGCTCCTTGTCTCCGCCGGGGAGGGGGATGCTCCAGTCTGCGAACTTCTGCTGCAAAGTTTTAAACTGCTGCTGCGCGAGAAAATATCCGAACCCTCTTGAGCCGCAGTGAGAGAGAAATGAGATTTTTCCTTCGCGAAGGCCAAATGCTTCGGCGATTACTTCCTCTCCAGAGGTGATCCGAACCGCGTTTGCTTCACCGAAATGGTTCCCACCTCCGTATGAGCCGAGTTGGCGGAATTTATTCAGGAGAAAATCTCTTCCCTTCTCGGATTCATGAAGCTGAAGTCGCAGAGCGAGAGCATCACGCGACAAATCGTGACCCATGTGAAATGCATCTTCACATGCTTGAAACCAATGGAGCGGAACACCGAGTCCTTGGAGCACGGCATCAGAAGCGCCTTCGATGACGGCCCGTTTGCCGAGATCGTAGTCGACGTCTCGCGCCTTCTTCACGGAACGCTGTCCTTTTCCTGCTCCGGTCGGGAGCCGTTCGAGGAGAGCGTTAATGACGGCCCGGCGAGCAGGTTTTGAAATAAGCTCTTCGTCGGGAACATCCGTCTGAAGAAGACTCATCGAACATTTGATGTCGACCCCGACTGGGCCAGGGTAGATATGTGTTCGAGAAGTCATCACACATCCGACCGGTGCTCCGTATCCGGCGTGAGCGTCGGGATTCAACACCAGTTCGTCGACGCCGGGTGCGAGCCGGCTGTTGATAGCCTGAACGAGGCACTTCTGGTCGAATGTTTCCCGAATGCTCTCCGTTCCGATAACCGTGATGGGCTTCACCGAGGAGTCGGGCACGGGGAGAAATCCCCGTGCCTCGTCTTCCACATGAATTTTTAATTCTCCGTATTTCGTTTCGATACTCATATACTTTCCTTCTGCTTCTCTCGGGCGATTCTCATACTCGAATCGACTCGAGACAGCCTTTTTGGGGTGAGTGAAGCACCAGATTTCACTGGCTCGGCTCCGCCGAGCCAGCATTATCTAGAGGCCATTTCACAAATACCTCTAGACCCCCAGAACTCCAGACCTCCGTGTTAAAAGGAAAGCAGCTGCCTTCGTTAAAACACGGAGTTCCAGAGTTCCAGAGTTTGGGAGATATCTATGAAATGGCTTCTAGCGCTCCGGCACCACAAAGGGAAAACTGCTTCAGTCCATTCTAGCGAGAACTAAACGGTCGGAGCACTAATCTCCACTCAGCTTAACGAGTCCGTTCATGACGCCCTTTAATCCGTCATAAACAGTAAGCTTCTCAATCTTCGAGCTGATCCGTTCTACAGCTTCGAGCTCTTTCAACCGAAGCAAGACCGGATTCCCCTCGATCATCCGAGCAGTGTTCAAAAGTGATCGCGTTGCCGCAAACTCTTCTCTTCGCCGGATGTTCTGTGCCTGAGCGGCTTTCTCCGCCTCAACCACCTGATTGAGCAATATCCTCATATCGCCTGGCAGGATGATATCCTTCGCCCCGATCCGTGAAATTTCGATGCCGAACTTTTCCAGCGAAGTCGAGACTTCAGATGCCAATCCCCTGTTGAGGGCCTCTTTGTTTTCAAGAAGCTCATCGAGTGTTTTCTCGCCGACCGCCTGCCGGAGAGCGAGCTGCGCAGTCCGGTAGATCTCGCCCGAGATATCGGACAATGACCGCACGGCCTTTGACACATCGACGATCGAGAAAGCGACCGTCAAGTTCACTCTCAGGGACACCTTGTCCTTCGTGAGCATCTCCTGTCCACTGACTTCGAGCGCGGTCACCCGCGTATCGAGGACCGTGGCGAGAAGCTGACGCTGCGCCCGGAAAAATCCGTAGTATCCAGGCTGAAGCTCTCTCACGATGACTCCGGACTCGAAGAGAATTCCTTTGCATTGCTCAGGAACTCTGACCTCGAGAACTTTGGTTTCGTCGATGATCCCGGAGATATCTCGAAGAGTTTCCCGGTTGATCTCGTATTCGTCCGTGATATCAAACCGCTTCACCTGCAGCTCCCAGACTCCCTTCCAGAAGAGCCGCTCTTGGCCCGGGCCGATGACGGCTGCGGCCCGGGCGTCGCGATAAACCACGGCAACCTCTCGTGGTCCTGTGCTGACTCGGTACAAAAAGCTTTCGACGAGGGAACTCGAATCCCTGAAGATGATGCTCGCAATCGGTCCTGAGAGCTCAGGAGTCTTTACGATGTCGAAGACCTCGGCTGAATAACTCTCAAGCGCCGAGAACATCCGGAATGTACCCGGAGCGAGCAACCGTACAAATTGCCGGTTCTTATAGAGGATTCCTCTCTCAGTGCTTCCGATGACAAATTTTCTGTACATAAAAACAACTCCAACATTTCCAAACAAAAACTAAAAAAAGGGGTCTTCCTCACGAGAGCCGAGCGGACGGCGATCTCCGAAGCTCTGGGTGACAAAGTTCATCGCACTCTCTTTGCACCTCGAGGCTTCGGCAGAATTCGCCTATGCAAGGCAAGGTTCCCGCCGAGGGTATTCCTCGCTTGGGAATTCCCCTCACGTAACGCACGAGAGTTTTTTCTCGTTCGAGGCAGGATTCGAACCTGCTACCCGTCGATTATCAGTCGACTGCTCTACCCAATGAGCTACTCCAGTGGGACTGGGTCCTCCCGGCGCGGAACGAAGAGAAAGAAGATTTTGACCATCCCTCCTCTTCGCCGCCTGGCCTTTCAGAAGCCGGCCGCGATTATTCAGTCACCCTTCTCTAGGCAGGGACTGTGCCAAGTGTTACGGCGCGGGAATCATTGGATTTTTATTCAGGGCGGTGGGGGCAAAATCTAGTATAATGGATAGAATTAGGATTCTATCTATATGAAGAAAGTAGCATTCGGCTTCCTCGGCACTCGGCTTGATGCCGCCGGAGGTTTTGGAAAAAAGCGAGAGAGTTTTTGGAGACCGAGCATCGCCCTCGCGCGCGACGCGTCGCTCGGACTTTCTCGATTTGAGATCTGGTACGACACGAAATTCCAGAAGCTTGCGAACCTCGTGAAAGAGGACATCGAGAGTGGGGAGAATCCACCCGAAGTACTCCTCCGCAAGGCGGACATCAAGAATCCCTGGAACTTCGAGGAAGTCTACGCATTCCTTTTCGACTTTGCCGCCGATTACGTGTTTCGGCCGGAAGAGGAAGAATATTTCATTCACCTCACCACGGGCACTCACGTCGCGCAGATCTGTCTGTTTCTCCTCGCTGAAACGCGCCATCTCCCGGCTCGTCTCATTCAAACCAGTCCACGAAGTGATGGGCAACAAACGGAGGAGCTTCGAAACGCGGACCGGGGGAGCGAGGACCAACCCGCGGAACGTAGTGAAAAACAGGAAGCACACCGGCCGTCGATTTCGATAGTCGATCTGGATCTCGCGCGTTACGACAAGCTCGCGCAGCGGTTCGAGCGAAAGCGGCAGTCGGATCTGGAGATATTGAAGGCCGGCATCAACACTCGTAACTCCGCGTTTAACCGCCTGATTACCGAAATCGAGCAAGTGGCACGAGCGAGCACCGAGCCGATTCTTCTCCTCGGGCCCACCGGAGCGGGGAAATCGCATCTCGCGAAGCAGATTTATCAATTACGGCGCTCGCAACACCGGGTCGACGGAGCCTTCGTGGATATCAACTGCGCAACCATTCGTGGTGAGCAGGCGATGTCGGCACTTTTTGGACACGTTAAAGGAGCGTTCACAGGGGCGCTCAACCGGCGTGAAGGACTGTTGAAGAAGGCAGATCGCGGCCTCCTCTTTCTCGATGAAGTCGCGGAGCTCGGGATGGACGAACAGGCGATGCTCCTCCGCGCGATCGAAGATAGATTATTTCTTCCGCTGGGGAGCGATAAAGAGGAATCGAGCGATTTTCAACTGATTGTCGGCACGAATCGCGATTTGCGACAGCGAGTGAGGGAAGGTTTATTTCGCGAGGATCTCCTAAAGCGAATGGATACCTGGAGCTTCGTGCTTCCGGGCCTTTCGGAACGCCGCGAAGACATTGAGCCGAACTTAGATTTTGAGCTTCGCAAATTTGAAGATCGTTCGGGCCGCCGGATCACGTTTGGCCGAGAAGCGAAGCGGAGCTATCTTGACTATGCACTCTCATCGGAAGCCACCTGGGACGGGAATTTTCGCGATTTGAACGCTTCGGTGATCCGCCTCGCGACCTTGGCGCCGGAGGGTCGGATCACGGAGAAATGTGTAGCCCGGGAGGTCGCGAGGCTCGGCGAGAGCTGGTCGAGGGGCTCGAGTAACGGAGCGTCGAGCGAGAATGGTGACGCGATAATCGCCGCAGTCGGGCTTATGCCGGAGCGACTCGACATGTTTGAGCGTCCTCAACTCTCTGCGGTCATCCGCACTTTAGGTGAAAGCCGCACACTCGCTGAAGCGGGAAGAAAGCTCTTCGGAGTGAGCCGGAAAACCCGAGAACACAGTAACGATTCCGACCGTGTCAGAAAGTATCTCGCTCGTTTTGGACTCGATGCGCGGGCGCTCTTGCGGGGCGAGTAGAGGGTTTCACCTCGCGAGATCGAGCGGCTGAACGGTGAGTGGCGGCTGAGGGCTACGCGGTGATGGACTCGATCTGGGACTTCGTCAAGGAATCCGGCACAGCAACGTAGCAGTGGAGATCTAATACCAGAGTAGGCACAGGCTACCGACAATAGAGTCGGATCCCGCGTATCGAGAACGCACCGACAACCGAGGTTCAAGCTGCTCCACTTGAACCTCAACGTTGCAACTCTTGCTCGGCCTCACGCAAGAGCCCCTCGATGTCGAGCGATCTTGTGAACATGCCGAGCGTGCCGTCAGCGTTCCTCGGCCACTCTGATTCCGGTCGATCACGATAGAGCTCAACCCCATTTAAATCGGGATCGCTCAGGTAGAGCGCTTCGCTCACCCCGTGATCCGCGGCTCCTTCGAGTTTGATTCCGGCGTCGAGAACCCGACGGAGGGCTCGTGCGAGCTGACGACGGTCCGGATAGAGAATTGCCGTGTGATAGAGGCCGGTGGAACCGGGAGGCGGCGGACTTCCTCCGAGACTCTCCCAGGTATTCAGGCCGATGTGATGATGATATCCGCCGGCCGAGATAAATGCGGCACTCGTTCCGAATCTCTGCTGAAGCTCGAACCCGAGAACCCCACAGTAAAAATCCAAAGCCCGCTCGAGATTTGAAACTTTAAGATGGACGTGGCCGATTCGGACTCGAGAATCAATCGGGATGTTCATGAGCTCTTTTCGAATTTCTCGAGCACCTTCTTGAAGACGGCGAGCATTTCGTTCGAGAAAAGTACGAAGCGAATTTCCTTAATCATCGGCAGCTGCTGCGCGGTAGCGGCGCATGTTCGAATCGCGATCTCCGCGGCGTCAGCTGCGGGATAATGATACGCGCCCGTGCTGATGGCGGGAAAGGCGATCGTCGAGCAGCCGGCCTTTGCCGCGAGCTCGAGACTCTTGTGATAGGCACTCGTCAGAAGCTCTGCCTCCTTTTGCCGTCCACCTCCCCATACGGGACCGACTGCATGAACGATATACTTTGCTCTGAGATTTCCGGCGCGGGTGATGACAGCGCTTCCCGTTGGGCACGGACCTTGAGCCTCACGAATCTTCCGGCACTCTTCCATGACGGTGAGTCCGCCCTCGCGATGGATCGCACCGTCAACACCGCCGCCGCCCGAGAGGCCACTGTTTGCGGCATTCACGATAACGTCAGCGCTCTCCTTCGTGATATCTCCTCGCTTGAGGACTATAATAGCTCTCTTCGTCTCCATACCTTCGGGTTTACCGCCCGGCTTCTTCCCTCCGCGAAAGGGTCCAGACTTCGTTACCTCCACAAATTGTTCGCTCCCCGCCGGAGGTCATTCCACACTTCTTGCATAGAATTGCCTCTCCGCCGCGCCGGTTGTCGAGAGGGAATCTTCTGGGGAGTGGGGTTTGGCCAAGGATTGTAGGAGTCCTCCCGGTATGCCGGACGAGAGCGATTGTCTCGTCGTTGCTGGTATCGCGAATGGCTTTCGCAGACCGGCGGGAGTGAGCGAGCGGCGGGGAGTGCCATCCATTCGATCGCATCTCGGGGGCACTGTTGAGAGGCGGGCCGGAAGCTCGTCCGGTCGACTTGGAAATATTGAACACCTATCGGGGGTTTGAAACTTTCCGGAGGAAGAAGTCCGTCGACACACCTCATGAAATCGGTCCAAGTATTCGCCGCATCAGCTTCGGTTGCGAGACCTTTCGCATCTCCGGTCCATACTCCGATCGCGAGCGAGGGGGTGTAGGCAACAAGCCATGCGCTTTTTCCCCCCGGTTGCTCACCTAAAGAACCAGCCACATCCCGTTGATAATTTGCCTCGCGAATTTTTCTCCCCGTCCCATGATTGATCGCTCCGCGAAGCATGTCGGTGAGTAAGAAACTCGAAACCGGGTTTGCGATGTTTTTGGTTTCTGGGGCGGGAATCGAAATCGGCTTTCCTTGAGCGTCGATCACCGCGGCAAAAAGCCGCGCTTTCTGATGTTTTCCCCCGCTCGCGAGAGAGGCGTAGGCCGAAGTGACTTTCAACAAAGAAGCATTCTTGATGTCGAAGCTTTCCAAGATCGAGTCTGCTTTCGCTTGGCCAATTCGCGCAATGAACGCTTGAACATCGGCGTCAGTCAGCAGTTCGACGGCTTCTCTTATAGTTCGGTTTTTCGGATTTGTTCCAGGGGATGGAATCTCGAGAGAAATGGCTTCGACATCAGCTGGTTTCGGCTCTTCCAACGGAGACAGAGGTCCGAGCGAAATATTCCCTGAAAGGGTCTCGTCTACGGCGGCGAGGAAGACAAATGGCTTGGTGATCGAGGAAGCGTCTCTCTCTTCCGTCACAAAGCTCTTTTTGCCGGCGGCCTGAGCGGATTCCGCCCAAGCTTGCACCGTTCTCGTTTTTACGTCGACGGCGACTATTGCTCGCGACTCAGCGCCGCCTTTTTTATTCACCGCCGAGAGCGCGCATCGCTGTGCTTCGGGAATGAGGTGAGTAAAGACTCGCAGATTCTTGACTTCGGACTTCTGCAGCTCGGCTGGCAGCTCAGCTTTTACTGCCGAGAGAAAGGCTGCGAGATTCGGATCTGCCTTTGATTCTTCGAGCGACGAGAGAAGAAGCGGTTCGAGACGAATAACGTCTGGAGCCTCTCCGAGTGAGTTTTCGATGGTCCCATTTCCGGAGGAGTACCGGAGGTTCATTTTCGGGAAGAACTCACCGCTCTCGTCGATAAACTCGTTGGTGATGACTCTGAGGTCGCGACTCGAGACCGAAAACTGGCCTGCTTTTTCAGGCGCCTTGGTCGTTTCCTCATACTTGAGGGACTTGAGAAGAATGGTGAGCGAAGTGAGAGGGAGTTCGGGGGCGCCTCGAAAAGTGAAAGAGGGAGAATACAGCCCGGGTGCGGGCGTCGTTGGAGTCTCATCCGCAAGAACAGCGCCGACGAAAAGCAGCCCTCCAAGCGAAAGTCTGGCCATTTTGGCCCACGGGGCCAAAAAATAGGGCAGAGCTGAAATCACAAATCGACTGTCCATACCGGCTTTGAAACTATACCAAATTACTAAACTCAGGTAGCTTTCGGTCCCGGTATTTCAGTGTTGGAAATCGCACATTAGCGGCACTCATCGTGACTCACGGCGTTCCCCAAATACACTCTCCCGAAGGGCTTTGTCCGGGCTGCTTTTCGGAACCCCACAGCGGGTCCGCGGACGGGACCGCGGATGGCACCTCTGTCGCTTCCGCGTGTGGAATTTGCGGGTTTGACGGGATCACGGCGGAACGGAACCCTTTAGAGCTGCTGCCCGGAACCCTGCTCAAGGACCAATACCTGGTCGGCCGGGCGCTCGGACACGGGGGCTTCGGCATCACCTACCTTGGTTGGGACACGAATCTCAAACTGAAGGTGGCACTGAAAGAATATTTCCCGTCTCAATGGGCGTCTCGGCAAGCGGGAAGCTCAGGGGTGAGCGTTCACAGTCAGGAAGCTGCCCAGCACTTTAAGGACGGTCTCGAGAAGTTTCTCGATGAGGGTCGGACGCTCGCCCGCTTTCACCAGGTTCCGGGAATTGTCTCTGTTCTCAACTTCTTCCGGGAGAATCATACCGGCTACCTCGTCATGAGTTTCGTCGAGGGAATTACGTTGAAGCAGTACCTCGAAAAGCAAGGTGGAAAAATCTCGGCGGAGGCCGCCGTTCGGGTTTTACTGCCGGTCATGGACGCTTTGGCGCAAGTGCATGAAGCGGGAGTCCTTCATCGCGACATCAGTCCGGATAATATCTACATCACGCACAGCGGACAGGTGAAGCTGCTCGATTTCGGCGCGGCCCGGATGGCGCTCGGCGAAGAGCAAAAAAGCCTGTCTGTGATCTACAAGCCTGGATTTGCTCCGCCCGAGCAATACATGTCGCAGGGGAAGCAAGGCCGGTGGACCGATGTGTATGCGCTCGCAGCAACATTATACCAAGCGATAACGGGAATCACGCCGTCGCAATCCGTAGAGCGCTTCTATCGAGACGAGTTGAAATCACCGAGCAGCCTCGGAGAGAAGATATCCCCGGCAGTGGAAGCTGCGCTCTTAAAAGCTCTCGCCGTCGATTTTCAGCATCGTTTTCAATCTATGCGTGAATTCCAGAATGCGCTGATGGAAGACGGCGTGCCGGTCGAAATTCCTGGATTCGAATCACGAGAAGACCGTGAAGAAGATGAGAAGGTAAAGCCTCGGAGGCAGAAGAGGAAACCGGAAAACGGCGGTGAGAAACAAAGCTTCCCTTGGCGACGTGCCGGTGCGGGAGCGGCGATTCTTGTTGTTCTTGCGGTCGTAGGCTACTTCGCAAAAGGCGCGTTTTACTCCGAAGCGATGGTCGAAGAGCGTCTCCGCGGACGGTGGGAACAGGCGCGCACGATGGACGGCCTCGCGATTGGCGCCAAATGGCAGCTTGAGCGAAACGGTGCTTACACCTGCGATTTCACCTACAAAGATTCGGGCGTCTTCGAGATTCGCGGCGGATCAAGCTGGAGCATGCTGTCGTCGAAAAATCCTCCGAGAGGCGGAACGTTTGCCTTCGAAGACGGGAACACGATTCTTCTTGGCATGTTCCCACTTTCAACCGCACCGATCGTTCCGTTCAAACGCCGGAGCTTGCTTCCGGCCGCGTCTCGCGCGGCTCGATATTCGGTCATCGGAATCTGGGAGCAGGAGTTCAAGGATTTCGGTGCCGAGGGAAAGCGAGTGCTCACGATTCGCGATAACGGGAATTACGAGCTTATCATCGTCGCGCACGGTGCGGGACAAATTCAAGCGAGAGATGGAATCTGGAAACTTCGCTCGAGTATCGATGAAGTCGAAGAATACGGGACGTACATCTTTCAGGATTCGAATCCCGATCGACCGAATCATGTGGTTTTGAACGGCCGAACCGGCATGACGATGCAGTGGGACAGAATTTTTTAACGCGAGGTCGAATGAATTCAGAAAAAAGCTTACGGATTGCTCTCTGGGAGCTGCCTGATCGCCGGATGATCATGGGCATCTCGGTGTTGCTCGGGCTTTTGTTCATTGCAGTTTTTACGATTTTGCTCGAACCGACCGGCCGCCCCGCCATTCTCCTCTTCGACCGGATGTCGCCGCATTTTCCGTATCCGTTTACGATTCAGAATTTTGAGCACATTATTTTCTTCATCGGGCTTGGCGAGCTTTATCTCCGTTGGCGAATCGCCGTTCGTGAGATGAAGTTTGCGGAAATGCATCTCCTTCCTGAAGACGATGAAACGGTGCTCCAGCAAAGCGATTTAGGCCCGATTCGGCGGCAAGTGGCGAAGCTCTTTAATCATGAACACGGTTTTCTGCCGTCACTTATTGATTTGAGCATTCTCCAATTTCAATCGGGACGTTCCGTTGATCAAGCGGTGGCGGTCATGACCAGTAATCTTGAGCTTATCCAGCATCGAGTGGACCTTCGGTATGGACTTGTTCGATACATCGCCTGGTTCGTTCCAACGCTCGGATTTATCGGGACGGTTATTGGACTCGGCGCCTCGCTGGCCTCGGTGCCAAGGGAGGGAAACATCGTGATGTATGAACTCGCGCAGCAGCTTGCCGTGGGGTTCGATTGCACGATGGTCGCTCTCGTCTGGAGTGCGATTCTCGTTTTCTTTCTTCACCTCGTTCAAGAAAAGGAAGAAATGAGCGTAAACTTCGCCGGAACATACACGCTTCGAAATCTGATTAACCGGCTTTACGCTGGAAACGTTTAATTGGGGGGAGAAGGCTCTCCACCTGATCCATAGCTCGGGAGTACGTCTAGAGAAATTTCATGCGAACGAAGAATCGAGAGATTAACATCTTCAATATGTCGCTTCTCGACATCCTTACGGGTGCCTTGGGAGCGTTCATGTTCATGATGCTTTCGTTCGTGCCGTACTACAACATCGTGATGCAGCAGCAGCTTCAGGAAGATCCAAACAAGGAGAAGATCGAGAAATCCGAGCTTGATGATCTCAAGAAGCAGAAGAAAAAAGTGGAAGAGCTTCAGCAAGAGATCCAGCAGCTGGAGAAGGAAAAGAAAGAACTTCAAGAAAAGATCGACGAGCTCATCGAGAAACTGAAGAACTGCGGGAAAGGGGATGTCAGCGCCGAGGAGCTCGCGAAGCTCGAGGAAGAGCTGAACCTACTTCGAAAAGAAAACGAGGAGCTGAAGGCGAAGATTAAAGCGCTTCTTGCCGAAATTGATTCTCTCGAGGCGACCATCGAAGACTTGAAGAGCAAGAACATTCTCCTCACTATCGAGCTTGACAAGCTCCGAAAGGAAATCGAGGCGCTGAAGAAGGAAATTCAGCTACTAAAGGATCGGCTTTCTAAAATTCGCGAAGGGAACCCACAGGCAGAAGCGCTCCTCCTGAAAGCGAATGCCGAAATCTCCGCACTGAAACGCACCGTCCGGATCGCCGTAATCGTCGATCATGAGGCGGACTTCGAGCTCGCGATTTTGGATCCCAAGAAAGTTTGGTTCAATCAGGATTCTACATTCCCTCTCGGGAGAAAGAGCATGCGCGTGCGGGGCCGTCGCTCACGCGGGTTCGAGCTCGAAACGATTGTGAGAGGACACCTTCAGCAAGGACCGAAGAATATGCTGCTGCTCACGGCCGATGCCTTTTTGATGCAGGGCACATACTACCTCGGCATTATCGGACGAGGGCGACCGCCGGAAGAATCGGTCGGGCCTGATGGCACTGTTAAGCCGGATGCGACGCCCAAGAAGGTCTCTCCCTTCCAAGGTCTGTTCGATGACTTTGGATCGCCGGCACCCGGGCCTCGTCCCACTGCCCCCGGGCCGCTGTCTCTGAACTCGAATCGGATCTTCTCCATCTTCAATCGAGCTCCATGGCTCCCAGAAAACGCATACGCTCAATCGTCTGTTCCGCTCGAAGACAGAGTTGGAGGAGGACCGGGTGAGCCAAAACCGTACCCCGCGCATTACCCCAAAGCGAAGATCAGGGGGTTTGCCATGGTGAATCACGGTCTTGATATCTTCCAGGCCTCGGAGATGCCCACGCAGGAGGTTCCAATCTATTGGTGGATGTCGATTATCGGCGTGATTCGGGTGCCTCCCGCGGATACGTTCGAGTTCCGCTGGTATCCTCCGCGGCGAGGCGCTACACCTGATGAGGTCGACGAGAACTCTTGGGGCATGGAAGTCGGCCGGATCCAGCTCGAAGGAAAGCTTAATAAGGATCCGTATTTCCCTTTGAAGTCGGTGGCGAACTGTCCTCGAAATAGCCCCTGTATGGTTGACGCAGACGATCCGCGCGGCAGTCTTGAGAAGCGGGACGTTATTCCACAGTTCGAGCTGGACGATTCGCCGTCTCAGACAGCCGGACCGGCGCGGGATCCGGTCCCAATAGAGAGTCTGCAGGCGATGCGGGATGCGGCGAGAAAAGCTTCGCCGACTGCCACCCCGGCGGATTCACGACAGACCTATCGGATCGAGCCACTGCAGAATGCGGCGGGATCGAAGAGTTCCGGGGGCGCGGCTGATGCGCCAACTCGGAAAAACCCATAGAGAAAGATGGAGAGACACATATGGGAATGAAACGTTGCGAGAGCGGACATTATTACGACACGGGGAAGAATAAGGTTTGCCCCCTTTGTGCCGCCGTTGATCCCATGCCGAAAGGCCACAAGGACGGTCCTCCGATTATTCCAGCACCGGCAGGAGAGGCCAAGAGTCCGAGCCCCCAAGCCGGAGCTCCAGGCGGCGGAAAAACAGTCGCCGTGATGAAAAAAGAAATGGGAATCGATCCCGTGGTTGGTTGGCTGGTATGCACGAAAGGCCCAGACCGCGGCGCGGACTATCGAATCAAAGGCGAAAAAAATTTCATCGGCCGTGCTCCATCGATGGATATTTGTGTTCAGCACGATGAGACGATCTCGCGCGAGAACCATGCGGGCATCAGCTACAATCCGAAGAAAAAGACGTTCAAGATTCTTCCCGGCGAAGGTCGCGGACTCGTCTATCTCAATGGCGACGAAGTAGACTCTCCGAAGGATCTTACGAAGGGCGATACGATCGAGATCGGTCAATCCTCTCTTATGTTCGTGCCTCTGTGCGGTGCCGATTTCGACTGGGAGTAGAGCGTGGCGGTTAAAATTCCTCCGCATATTATTAACGGCGCGAAGAAGGCTTTTCAGCAAGGTCTCACCGTCGGTAAACGCCTTTCGAAGAAACTGTGGCGCCGGCTGCTGCCGCTTCTTGAACGGCTCGGTTTTGTTATTGTTCAAGGCTCCAAGGACGGCTTTCAGTTTGCGAGACGAAAATTCTCTGAACGGGAGGCGACTATCTTTCCCACGAACGCCCAGTTTCTCGGAACTCGCGAACGGCAAGAAGATGCGCTCGGATGCTCCGATTTTTTCGATCGGCAGTTCGTCGCGCACGGGGGAGTGCTCGCGGTTGTCGCCGACGGGATGGGCGGGATGGCGTATGGCCGTGAGGCGAGTCACGCGGCTGTGTTATCTTTCCTTGAAGCCTATGCAAAAAAGCGGCGGAATGAATCCGTCGAAGACGCGCTGGTGCGATCGCTTGAGACGGCAAACGATGCCGTAGTCCGGCGCTCTATGGTGCTTCAGGTACCGGCGCTCATCGGAACGACGTTAGTCGCGGCCGTGTGTTTCGATCGCAAGCTCTCTTGGGTTTCGGTTGGGGATAGTCGAATCTATCTCCTTCGCGAAGGGAAACTGAGCCAGCTTACCGAAGACCATGTCTATGGCGTCGAGCTCGATCGCCAGGTCGAAGATCAGCTCATTGCTCCCGAAGAGGCGAGAGATCATCCCGAACGAGAGCATCTCACGAGCTATCTCGGAGAGGGGAGAGTGCATCAGGTCAACCGAAACTTGGAACCTTTTGCACTTCTGCAAGGCGATCAAGTTATTCTCTGCACCGACGGAGTGTATCGCAGTCTCACCCCGGAAGAGGTCGAAGTGTTCTCAGAGACGTCGCCACCGGATCTTGCCGAAGGCCTTATTTCGATAATCCGAGAGAAGAAAATTAGCTCTCAGGATAACGCGACCATCATTTCTCTTGCGTTTGATTCCCGGCGAAAAGTAGGGAGGGGTCTCAATCTCCGACCGGCGAACTTTCTCCTTCGTCCAGTTTTTCTGTTTTGGCTGACCGCCGGGGGATTGATGTGGCTGATTTGGGAATACTCGCACCAAACAACGCCACCCATCGGGCGCGAAGTTACGGCGCCGGCTTCAAAGTAAAGTGAAAGCGCGATCCCTTTTCTCGTACGCTCTCCGCATAGATTTCGCTTCCGTGACCCTCGATGATCTTCTTTACAATAGCGAGGCCGAGCCCCATTGCGCCGGCGGTGATGCCATCCTCAACGATTTGAAAATTCCTATCGAATAATCGAGTGAGATTCTCCGCGGAAATTCCTATCCCAGTATCGCTGACACTAATTTCTATTCCACCGGCTGACGGAGCGGCAGTGAGGAGCACGACGCCTCCTTTCGGTGTGTATCGAAGCGCGTTCTGCGCGAGATTCGTGAGCACGCGCGCGAGCATTAGACGATCCCCGAGAACTTTCGGGAGCGGCGCCTCAGGGAGCGAGATTCGAAACTCAACCCCCGCGCTTGCTGCCTGCGGCCCGAGCATGAGACTGAGATCGTCGAACAACAGGCCGATGGAGATTGGGGTGAGCTTCGGAGCGACCTCCTTCGTCTCGAGCTTACTGAGCTCGAGCAGTTCGTCCATGAGTCGCGCGAGGAGTTCTGTGTTCTTCGTGATTCCGTCTTCGAGGGTTTCCCTGTTTTCGGTAGAAGCTTCTTTCCGCTCTCTCAGAAGCTGAACCAAAAGATTAATGGAGGACACCGGGCCTCGGAGGTCGTGCCACAAGTTTGAAATGAGCTCACGTCGGAGCTCGTCTTTTTTCTCGAGCTTTGAAATGTTTCCCACGATGGCATCACCCATCTCATTTATCGCAGTGCTCAGCTGGTTCAGCTCGTCGTCCGCTGCGGTGGCGGGAAGTCGTGCAGTCAAATTTCCTGATTGTATCGCTCGCACCGTCTTTAGAACTTTGGAAAAACGGTGGGTGATGGTCTTAAATAGCAGTAAACCGATGAAGTTCACTGCAAGCACGGCCGTGATGAAGGAAAGGAGCGTGAAGCGAAATGCCGCATGTTCCTGGAATATCTTATGGAGTCGCCGACCGTGTTGGCCTGAAATTATGGCGTAGACATACCCCGGGTCGGTACCGATCTGAGTAGGTGCCACCGAAAAAATTGCTTGATCTTTCTCTCGTGGGTCGGTGCCGTAAATAAGCTTGCTCCGATCCGTTTCTGCGAGCCGCCGGCGAACCTGCTCCATGTCGACGATATATGGGGCGTGTATGACCGGGTCGATGCTGAAATCTTGAAGTACTCTCCCGGACGAATCGATAAGGTAAATGTTCAGGCCGGGACTCATCTCTTCGAAATTCTTGGCGAGGACAAAAAGCTTTGCCAGATCGATTGTACCCTCGAGATACGGCTTCATCCGAAGCGCGATAGTCTCCGCTATGTTTCCTTGACTCGTCTGGGCCGATTCGTGTTGTGCCTTTGTCCAAAAGTAGGAGAATAGTCCCAGCTGAATGACGCCAAGCAAACACAGCAGCAAGAAATTGCTTGCGACAATCTTCGCGTAGAGACTTCGGAAAGCGGGGAGAGGCACGAGACCTCGGATTATTTTGCGGATTCCGGACCTGAGTTGAATCGATAACCGACTCCTCTCAGGGTGAGAATCAACTGTGGATTTTCCGGATCAATCTCGATCTTCGATCTGAGCCGGCTCATCTGCGTGGTCACGGTGTTGTCGAAAGACGACGCCGAATATCCCCAGACCTGTTCCATGAGCTCCTGGCGGGTAATTACTCGTTCGGAATTCAATGCAAGATAGACCAGAAGGTCAAACTCCAATGCGGAGACATTTACCCGTTTTCCAGCTTGCGTTACCTGGCGCTGAAGGAGATCGATTTTCAGCGGCCCGCTTACAATGATTGACTCTCCACCCGTCGGAAAACTGACTCCGGCCCGTTCGGCGATTCCGGAGCGTCTGATGATCGCGCGAATTCGAGCCACCACCTCTCGGCTGCTGAACGGTTTAACGAGATAGTCATCGGCACCCGCTTCAAAACCAAGCAGCTTGTCAATCTCATCGGAACGAGACGTCAGCATGAGCACGGGGACTTGTGGCTTCTCCTCCCTGAGGCGGCGGCAAAGTTCGAGGCCGCCCATGAGCGGAAGCGTCAGATCGAGAACGATCAGAGAAAATTCGCCTTTGAGCGCGAGAGCGAGACCGTCTCGGCCGTCCGCCGCTTGAGCAAGCGGATAGCCAAGCTCACGGATCGCCGCTTCCAGTGCTTGGTGCACGGCAGGGTCGTCGTCGACAATCAGAATAGGCTTTTGCATTTTGGGCTTCTTTACCTAACGAGTTTCCTATCGACAATTTCCATGATTTGGCTTGAGTGGATTCCAGCGGCAGATGATAACTGGATGAATTCAGCCAAATAGGAAATCCTAGAGAGTCTATGCTGCTTTGTGGCTCGATAAAAAAGCTCGCGATATCGCTGCTCTTGGGCAGTATACTGCTCCTCGGCCACCCCGCAGCGTCAGCCGGAGATGAGAGTCCTGAAATCGGCGTGGATTCCTGCGTTCGGGTAAACCGACCGGAAACGCCTGCGTACCGAATCCATGGCTCAATATTCGTCGAAACTCGGGAGCTTCGCGCCGAGTCACGCCTCTGGAAATTTCGAGGTCCGGCAACACCGAAGGCGATCATTACTTCAGGTGATTTTAACTGTGATGGCGCCGACGATCTTTTCGTCGAGGATTCGACGGGGCAGCCGATGGTGGCGATTTCCGATGGGAAGCGCAGCTTTGTTTCGCGAGCCATTTCCGGAATCGCTCGTGAGGCGCTGCTCCGCGGCCGCTGGCGCGAGGCCTCGTCTTTTGATCCCGAGCGCACGAAATGTGATCTCCTTCTTGTTCCCGAAGAGAAGAGGGGCGCCATTCAATTTGGATCACCCTGTGAGGAAAAAGAGCCTTGGAACCGGATCGAATGGTCGGAGCGCGTCTTCTCACGAACTTTCGGCTTGTTCTCGCATGCCGCGCCGCAGGTGCTGGGGATCATTCGCGACCAGCCTTTCCGTGTTGTCACCGCTTTTTTTTCGAACCTCGTAAAGTCTCGGAGTGAAGGCGGACACCCGGAATCGTATACGTTGGTGGCCGCGGATAACTTCCACGGACTCGAGGATGACGAGCTTTTGTATCGATACCAATCACGAAACTACATCACCTCAAGCGCATCGGATACGACGTGGGGCGAACTACCGGCGAACTATGATTGGCGAGGAAAGGAGCTCGTTGCAGATTTCACCGGCGATGGAAGAGCCGATGTCCTCACGGAAGGTGAAGGAATCGCCGGGAAGTGGCTCATTCGTTCTTTTGGAAACTTCGGGGTGGAACGTCCGCTGCCGCTTCCGTCCGCGGTCGTTTCGCTCTCTCTGGAGTCAGCTGGCGACTTCGACGGCGATGGATTCTCGGAGGCGGTTGCTATTCAACCAGGAGGATTTCTCGTACTTTCTCTTGTTCGACCTCAAGTTGTACCGGAGCCAGTGAAGATTCGCGCCTCAAACGGCGTATCGACTCTGAGTCGTGAGGACGGAGCATATCAGCTCGAATCTGACACTCCGCTTGGAGTAGTTTCACCGGCATCGGATGTGTCGGACTTCTCACCGTCCGCGAGAGCTGCTTATGTCGCGAGCCGATCGGGACGCCCACTCCATTTTTTTAAAGTATGGAAAGACCGGGATGAAGTCGGTGGAGCGTTCGATGAATCCGGAACGGGTCCCTATGTCTGCACTGGGACGCAAATCGCCGGCTCCAGGTGGGGACGTGTGCAACTCTGCCCCGATGGGTACGCCTTTCAAGAAGTTGATGACTCAATGGGATTTCGCCTAGGGACTTGTTGCCGGCTCCCGCGCGCGGACATCCTGCTCAAGGCATACGAGTACGCAAAGGATGCTTGTCCTTCGGACAGTATCGTCACCGGACTGTCTTCTGATCGGAAAGCGCTCGAGGCAATATGTCCTTCTTGCGATTATGTTCTCCGATGCACGAAAATTAACACCGCAAAATTTGGGCTCTCGAAACCCACCCCAGGCAGATATTACGGCACCGGCGTTTCCGGGTTTATGCGAGGGTTGGGAATTCAGCGAAACGAGCTTCCGGTTGCGATTCGTTCCGGAATGGGCCGCGTGTCGTTGCTTAATTGGGATGTCGATGGATGTCTGGGAAAATCGGCGGGAATGCTCATGGTCGCTGCAAAGGGAAAGCGATGCGACCAAGTTGAGTTTTCTACGTTGCAAGAGAAGGAAAGCAAGGAAGACATCGTGATGTTTCCCCGATGCCGCGAGATGGTCGATATCTTTGACGCGACTGCCGGCTGTCGACCGGAAATTCTCAATGCTCCTGGCACCGGGCGAGCAGCTCCTGCACCGATTTCTCCGCCTTGAGTTTTAATTCCGAGGGGTGAATTCCAACGCCGGGAAAGAGCTTCTTCGAGATCGCCCCTTCTCCGCACTCCCGCTCCATATCGCTGGCGAGGTTGACGACAGCACGAAGCCGGTTCAAGAAAATTTCTTCGTCGCCCACCGGAAGCCCGGCGTCACGAGAAAGCGCTTCTGGAAGCAGGTAGAAGAGCGTTTGCATCGAGGCACATCGGACTGCCTCATCTTCGACCTGTCGTGCTGCTTTCAAGGAGTCGAGAAGTTCATCCCGATAGAAGGGCAGGCGAATCGAATGACGCTTGAGCTCGATGGCGACGCCCATCTTTTTCGCCGCATCGTTCTCGCGGCGGAGCTCTCTCCAAAGGCTCGCGGTGAAAAACTCTCCGGGTGCGGGCCCGTCCACCCGGGATGGATAAGCGGACGCGCGGTTCCGAACAATTTCGCTTCGGTCATCCCGTGTTATAGCCGCGATGAACGCACGCTCACTGCCTCCTATACGATCGCCGTTTAGAAGAAATGAGAGGGCGAGGAAGCGAGAATTTTCATCAGTCGACTGGAGGTTTCGGTAAAGCAAGTCGACCGGAATTTCTGACTCATTGGAGGCTGACCGTTTGAGGACCGGCGTGAGAAGATGCAGGTTCTCGGCAGCAGCGCCGGAAGTGTTGACTCCGCAGCAGACAGTCGTGACAAGGAGAAGACCTTTGAAAAATTGCTGGACCATACCAAACCTTCGTGAGTGGCCAGAGAAACTCCGGCCGGACGATTCAGGTATGCGATCCGGAGCTTACCAATTCCATACCAAAATCGGATTTCGGTGAATGGTTGAGTGGGATTTGGTATTTCTGAGGGTTCTCGAAGGTGATGACCTCTCGAGAACCCCCCCCCCCGATTTATCAGTGAAAACTACTGGTCACGAGCTTTTCGACATGAGGGCGAATGAATTCCTGAAATGCCCCTGAGGCGTCGCCCGCGCCTGGATGGAAACGCAGCCGGTGCTGAAGCACATACGGAGCGACCGTCTTTAGGTCATCTTCCGTCGCATAATCTCGTGATTGAAGGAGCGCGTAGGCACCAATCGTTTTCTTTAGCATAATCGCGGCGCGAGTTGATGCTCCGAATTGAAGCACCGGCGAGTTCCTTGAGCCTTGAACGATGTCGACGATGGTTCTTAGAATCTTCTCACTAATCTTTACGTCCTGCGCCACCTTACGGGCAGCCAAAATCGCCTCGCGCGTAACAACCGGTCTCACGTCTTCGGTCGCGTAAGCGATCTCATTCGAGTCTTTAAGAATCTCGAGCTCCGTATCTGCGGCCACGTACCGCATGGGGACTTTGAGAAGAAAACGATCGAGCTGCACGAGCGGCAACGGATAGGTGCCGGCCAGATCGAGAGGATTTTGCGTCCCAATGACGAAGAACAATTCGTCGAGAGGGTAGGTGACATTGTCGATAGTCACCTGCCGCTCGGCCATGCATTCGAGGAATGCGGCCTGGACTTTCGGGCCCGTTCGATTGATTTCATCCGCGAGCACGATGTTTGCGAACACCGGGCCGTGCGAGAAGCGAAAAGTCGCGCTTTTCGGCTCAAAAATATTAACGCCGAGAACATCCGAAGGGAGGAGGTCCGGAGTGAACTGAATTCGGCGAAAGGGGACGATGTGATCCATCTGCGAGTTTCGCAACGAACAATCAATCGAACGTCCGAGTGTTTTTGCAAGCGTCGTTTTCCCCGATCCAGGATAGTCCTCGATCAGCACGTGTCCACCGGCAACGAGACCCGTGAGCACCAGGCCGATCGTATCTTCCCGGCCCCGGACCACCTTTGTGAGGGAAGTCTGGAGGAGCTTGAGCGCTTGTATTGATTCATCAAACATAGTCTTTCCTTGCGTCAACGATTCATGATCTCATCGAAAAGTTCGAGCTTTGGAACCAGTTCACCGGGCAGATCCTTTCTATGATGAAAGACCGCGGCGGTAAACTTGTTTACCAAAGCCTCGTATCCCGTTCCGTCGCTTGAAATGGTGCCCGACTCGTTAGCGAGAATCGTGAGCATATTGTCGGCTTTTCGAATGAGGCTGACGGTGAGATTTTTTTCACCCTTTGATTCGACAATTTTCAGCACGTAATTGCTGGCCGGCTGTTCATCTGCGTCGGCTTCGGGAAGTCTGAGAGCGAGGGATTTTCGAACTTTTTTTGCTAAATCGCCACGTGTTCCTTCGGTGCTCGACAAGTTTGATATTACGGGGAGTGAAAGGTCCGCCGAACGAAAACGTGAGGGGAGAAGCTCGAATAATTCCTCGCGCGTTCGAAGCGAATCCCGCTTTTCATCAAGCGTCTTGCTGCGCCACCAGGATGAATTTGCTGCTTCAGCTTTCAAGAGCAAGGTGAGCACCTCCGCCCTTGCGAGCCGGTCTATCGGGCGAAGGGTCTTTCGCAGCTCGACGAGAAGCGGCAGCGCTCGTGCGGTTTTCCCGTGATGCATCAAGTTCCAAGCGAAGTAGAGGCGGTAGTGATCTTTCGCCGGTCCGCGGTCATCGCTCTCGAGAAGACGGTTGATGCGGCGCTCAAGCGACTTCACAGGAAAGCCAGCGAGCGTGGATCCGAGAGTCGGGTACTCAATCATCGTATCGCTGTTTCTGAGCTCGAGATCCTCGAAGTCGGCGAGCTCTTCAAGCGCCATCCGGCGGGCCTGACGTTGGAGCCACCATGCGCGGATTCGAATTTGCGGGATCTCCGCCATGTCGTTGAGGCGATCAGACCACCGGTCTCTCACCGTATCTCGAAGCGCTCCGACTTTGGCGGTGAGTGCGTTTGCCATAGCGATGGTCGCCGCAAGCCGGACGTCGTTTTCATTGGTTCCAATTTTCCCAAACCACTGCTCACGTTCGTTCGCTGCCTTGAGCAATTCTAGTGCTTGATCAAACTCCCCGATGTGAAGCGCGATCCGGCCGCGTGAGAGTGCGAGAAGTGCCCGGTGCTCCGTGTCCTGCCGCGTCGACTGGGCGGAGTAGCAGACCTCGAAATCTTTTAGAGTGCGGTCCGCTTGGAAGAAACGGACCTGATCGATGTAGAGAATTGAGGTATTCAAACTCGGAAGTACGTGCTCGCAGCCGTCCGGCATCTGCAGCGCGCGGATCCAGCTCGCCTCCGCGAGGCTGTCTTTGAAGAGCTCTCGGTAGACCTCCCCGGCGTTATTAAGCGGAGTTGCCGCCTGTCCGAAGGAGCCGAGTCTCATCTCACCCGCGGCGGCTTTTGCAAATGCGCGAAGGGAAAGCTCGCGATTTCCTTTCAACGAGAGGAGAATTCCCAGAATATTGTAAATTCGCTTGGAGTCCTCATCGATCAGCAATCCCTGCTGCGCGGCCTGCACCGCCTCGTCGAGGCGTTTTAGTTTCATCAGGACCCAAGCCCGAGTGGCCATGTACCAGCTGAGTTCTGCCGGCGGGTACACCTTCGCCAATCGATCGAGCGTATTCAAGGAGTCCTGGTATTTATCGAGACTGAGCTCCGCTTCGGCTCTGAGATATAACAGCATCACCTGCTCGCGAAGCTTGTCGGCAACGACGAACCCGTCTGAGACCTGATACTTTTGCATGAACAGCTCTTCGGCGCGCCTGATGTAGCGGTAGGCAAGCGTGAAGTGTCCGACCTCCGCGAGATAATACTGCCCGAGCATCAGATGAATTCGATAGTCCTCCGGGCGGAGCTGAAGCGCCTTTTGCAATCGCGCGCGCGCGTCGATTGGCTGTTTTTTCGCAAGGAGAAGCTCGGCTTCGCGCACGAGCTCGTCTGGGTCGTCCGAGAACTTATCTTCTTGAATCGAGACGGAATCTTCCGACTCGAATGGACTTTGCGCCGAAGCTGTAACGGCCCCGAAGCTCATCATGCCGAGAAGGATGAAAATGGTGATTCGGGTTACCATCGCTTGATCCTCGAAAGGGACAGCGGATTAAAAAATGCCAGCACTCGCTTCCACCACGCGATATTCGCCCGGAGACTCGCCCGGTAGTCGTCTCTCGCTGACGCAATCGCCTTCGGATCTGTTTCACGTCCCGTTCCCGCGTAGGTGGTGCGCTCTAAGAGACGGGTGAGCAAGGCTGATTCAATTTGTATACCGCTCTTCAAGCGCGTGGTGTGCTCGAGCCGCGTCTCACCCGGATCCCTGCCGAGTCCGAGGTCGATCATCTGCGAGGCAAACATTGAATACGATCGGCGCACTCGCTCTTCGGGTGAAACCACGAGAAGATACCCGAAGCGCAGCCAAGTTTTGATGGCGAAAAACGCGGTGAGAAGAGCCGTTACGAGCACAATCAAGATTCGCTGATCGAGCAGTTTGGCAAAAATCGACTCTCCTTCTTCTTCGCTTACCGCGACGGAAGGATCTTCTTTCCCCATTTCGTTCAGTGGATCCAGGTTCTTCATCAGCTCCTCGAGGAGCTTTTCATCCGGTACCGGCGCTTGTTCGTTCTCTGCTTCAGCCGGATTAATGTCGAAAACTCGCCAACCGTAGCCGTCGACATATATCTCGGGCCATGCGTGTCGGTCAGCGAGGCTGAGCAGGATATGCCCGTCCTTCGCATACTGCAGATCGGTTAAGTATCCCGTGCCGATTCGCGCGGGCACTCCCACGAGCCGGAGCAAGAAGACGGCTGCGTGTGCAAAGTGAACGCAATACCCACGCTTCTTCACAGCGAACAAGTAGGGGGCCACCGGATCCGAGCCCTGAGCGATTTGATGTCCGGGCTGACGAGTGTAGACACTTTTCTCGGAGAGGTAGTTGATGATCGCCGCTGCTTTATCAAGCGGATGATCGATGCCGTCCGTCAGCCGACGTGCGAATGCAAGGTATCTCAGATCTTCGCCGTATTGATCGGGAACGGGAGTTGAGTTCAATGATTCCAAGTCCGTCGGAAGGTCGGATCGATCAAGCGAGCGGCTGCCCGGAGCTTTTAGATAGTGCTCCCAAGTCTCTTTCGTCCACAGCGGATCTCCCACATCCCGATCTTCTACGTCCTCCGCTTTTGTGATGGGGGCGTCGGATATGGCTTGGTAGGCGACGGTGTAGCGGTTCTTGTTCGGGTTCTTGATGAGACCCATTCTCTCCGGATAATCGATGGCAAATGGAGCGTTGTGGTCCGTGATGAGAAAGATCGACTGCGTGATCTTTTTCCGAGCGGCTTCAGCAATCGGCGATGAAAATCGCAGGAAGACGAGATTCGGGAGGATCTCCATCGTTTCGGCATCGAACCCTGGGCCGATGAGATAATGATATCCGTCGTATGCCTGAAACGTGAAGGGCCGATCCGAGTCGAGCAACCGCGCGAGGCGATCGAGAAACAATTGACGGAACTCGTCGACAAGCGGCGGTGTGAGCCGGATAAACGCTTCGTCGGCACGAAACGCCTCGGGAAGGAGATCGTAGGATGAGCTCCGGATGAAATAAGCGTTTTCGTCGTATTCAATCGAAAACGGTACTCCTGGCTTCAGTAAAGAGAATGCGCCGACGAGCAATTTTTGTTTGAACTCATCAGAAGACTGCTCAGATACGCTGATGAATGGTTGTCCCGGCCGAATTCTGGGCACATCGGTGTCGAACTTCGGTTCGGCGAGCACGTAATCAATCCCATTAAAATGTGAGAGGGCGCCTTCCCTGAAATACAGCATTGGAGCCCATGGGTTTTGTGAATAGTCGCCCTCGAGACGGACGAGTGCTGCAGGTTGCTTGGTGGCCCCCATCGCGGAATGGAAACCAAGATTGCTGCCGCCCGGCTTTTGCTCCTTCATTTGCCCGACGCCTTGCGTGGCTCGGCTCATGTCCTCGGCGTACTTTTGATTCACATAATAGGTGTATCCAACGAGCGCGAAGACCGAGAGGAGTATAACCGATGTCGCATAGAGGACCCGACGCACTCCGCGATCACGCTGAGTGACGTCACCGCGAAACAGCGGGCGTTTCGCAGAGAGCACCAGGTAAAAGACGAGGAGCGCTGTCGCCGCGGCTGCGAAAATAAGGAAGAGATGTTGCGGTTCGACGTGATAACGCTGAAGGAGCGGAACCTTCCACGTGAGTGAGCTGATTTGTTTTGGTGCGTCGAGGTGGTAATTTCGGTGCCCGCTCATCAACCAGATGAGCAAACAAGCGGCGATCCCGCCCTCCAGCGTTGCCGCCCAATCTCTGCACCAATACAGCCAGGTTGAAAGAAAGGCTGCGGTGTACCAAACCAAGAGCAGCAATGCATCATCAAGATAGAGCGCGACGCGGAAGTCCGAGCGGGGGTCTGAGTCTCCGGACCACGAGTTCCATTGATCGAGACCCGCCCAGATGAGGAAAAAAGCGGCGAGGTGAAACACAAGCGCACGAGGAAATGTGCTTCCGCGTTTCAACGCTCGTCCGGCGGTGAGCACTCCGGCAATCGCGGCGAGGTCGAGCAACTCTTCCGGAAACGTAATACCGAGGAGGCGCGTAAGAATGGCGGTGATGCCGATCGCCAGCGTGACACGAACGGCCTGTAACCAGGACAACCGCTTCATATCTTCTTCCGTTCGCTTGACCTCGATGCGGCGGGTGACCGCAGAGAGGAGAAGAGATGGTGCTTTTGCGAGCCAAAACATCATGGACTTACGACACCCTCAACCGGCCGTGCGCGGAAAATACATCGAAGCCGGAGGAGGAGAGTCCTTGGACGACGGAGCTGCCGTTTCCTTTCGGCAATCCCGTGCTTCCGGAGCGCGCACCTCGAAACTTCAAAACCCGATTCGCCGATCGAGGAACGACGCTCGACCGTCCGATTGTTTCCATCATCGAGCTGTCGACGAGGACGACGTTCCCGCGAGCGGGAAAACGCTCCAAGCTCTGCTTGATGGAATTTACCCACTTGGAGTTCGTTGCAGAGGAAAATATGACTATCTGTTCGATCGATCGTCCGCTTCGTTCGAGTGACTCAAGAAACGGAAGGAAGCCGCGGCCCGTGCCGGCAGTAACATTCCAAACATCGCCATCGATGGCTTCCTGGATATCCTGCTCGCGCTTGACGTGTCCGCTCGTGGTGAGCGTATCGGTGCCGAAGAGGACTTCGATATCATGTCGGCGAAGCTGCTCGAGATAGTCCTGAAGCGCTCCGGCGACAAAATCTTCCGTTCGATCGGCGATGAGAAAAATTCCCAGTTCGCCGTCGGGGATTGCGGCCGGTTCGGGACGGCGAGCGACAAGTTCCCCGGAGCGGGCATAGGTTTTCCAGAGAATTCGCTTGATCCCGTCGCTCGGGTCATACGCCTTGATATCGAAGAGGTCTCCGGTTCTCTCGGCGGATGTGCTGAGCTCTTCGCCCGATCGATGGCTGGAAGCGACGATTGGGAGCGGCTCGATGGGAATCGTCGGCGCCGACACTTGAATTCTGTGGTGGAGTGGAAACCTCCAACTAAGAGCACAAAACCCGAGCGCATCCGAAAGTCGGCATTCGATATGAAGTAACTCCCAAAGGCCGCGATGCGGGAAGACAACGGAGTCGACTAAGATGCGGTGCGAAGCGGGGGCTTGATATCCTGTGATGACATGGGTCGGAGAAACTACTCCACCGTGAGCGAAGACGCGCCTCAGTTCGAGTAACAAGAACGGAGGAAGGCTGCTGCTTTTTAAAGTCAGTCCCCCTGGAATCGGAGTTTCCGAGTGAACGGAGAGCGAAGCAAAATGCGGCGCTATTTGAAGCTGTCCTGACACTCGCAATCGAAAGAGAAAAACGACGAGAAGTGTCACTGCCGTCAGGGCGAGGACCGACCAGCCGAGAATGTTCGCAACGAGATCGAACTCGGCAACGGCCAAAGTTCTCACCGCGACCGTGGAGAGCAGAATCGCGACGAATCCGCGAAGCGTGCACGGCTGCCACGCCCAAATCTGCCAGAGGATTTGGCGGGCGCTCATTACTTCGGGTTTGGGGGCTGCGGCGGCCGGACCCCGGACCTCTCCTGTATTTATATTGGTCGCGGTTGCCGACACGGGCTGCACGTCTCTTCAGGGGTAAATAGTTTAGTGTATTCAAGTCGCTACCTATCAGAAGACGCTCTGACTCCCGAAATCGGCGCGAGAAAGTGATTCTTACCTGGGTCTTTAGACGTGAGAAAGGGCTCAGATTATCAGGGAGTGGGGTCTTTTGACGGATCTCTTCGTTTGAAAGAGCGGCTGCGGTGCTTCCACCTTCGCTAAAGCTACGGTGAACACGCATTTATCGGGAGTAAACTCGGCTCCTCGCCGCTCTTTCGCCTCGACCTCGGTCAAAATACCCCACTAATGATCATAGGAGAATTCTAAAAACCGGGTTGGGAGAGGTATTTTAAGGTCGGCAAAACGCAGAAAAGGGGTCGCGGGACTGTGATGGCAGTCGCGCGAACCTCCGTGCCCCCCCTCCTCAATATCGGGTTCGGACACTCTACGTTTGGGAGCGGATTCTCGTCACGGGAGCGGATCGAGGCCGATCGCGTTCCGTGCGGAGTTCGCCTGGTCCCGATACATATCCCTCTGGCCTTCGAGAAGCGTGATCGTCGCGCCCATCTGCTCGATCTCGGTGAGCCGCCGAGCGAGCTGTTCCTCGCGCGCTCGGATCGCCGCTTCCCTCTGGTCGAGCTGGAGTGCGGTGCGGTCCATCTCCCGCTGCCGCGCGTCGTGCTGCGTCCGAACTCGCTCCGCCTGTTCCTCAGCGGTGCCGATCTCCAGCTTCGCCGCGGTGACCAAAGCGGTGAACTCGTCCGCCCTGCTCCGGGTCGCCTCCACGCCTTCGCGGAAGAGGCCCGAGAGCGTCGCCGCGTCCCACTTCAGCGCATGTCGCCGCCACCAGTGCGTGACGCAGAGCCACGTGTGCGCCCAGATCCAGACCACCCCGTAGGCGAACCAGTTCGGCTTCATGACCTGCCCGAGTTCCTCGGCGCCGTCCTGCTCGCGTACGCGATCGGGAACCTGGCGCTTCACTTCACTGTTCAGCGCGGACCAGATCGGCGCGAGTACCTCCACGCCGGCGACCAGCACGAACTCTTTCCACTCCTTGAGCGTGAAGACGAGCTGTCCGCCGGGGTCCTTCGTGAGCAGGTAGCGCGTGTCGAGTGACAATGCCGGAACCGGGTCGTCCCGCTTGCGGCGCTCCGGCGAGAGCAGGATCGACTTCACTTTCGTCATCTCTCCCGCCCAGAGGAGCGTACCGCTCTGGTTCGGCAGCACGTCGCCGAACTTCTTGCGGTAGCTGCCCATCACTTCCGAGATGAACGCGCCGAAGATCGTCTGGTCGGCGAGCGGCGAGTTGCGGCGCTTCTTCTTCCGAGAGTTGTCGTGGGTCGCGTGCAGGTGGCACGCAACGAGAAGCAGGATCTCTTCGACGCTGATCCAGATGTGTTCCGCGGTTTTGTCGTCCCGCTCGATCGTCACTCGATTCTCGGCCGTCTGGTAGACGACGGAGAAGCCTTGGCCAATCATGTGGCGTAACACTACCGATCCCCCCAAACCTTGAACCTTGTGATTGCTCCCTCCCGGTCACTTTTTCCGGGAGGGAAGGGTGCTTGTGATAGCCATCACCGTCCCCCGGTGGGTTCCGCGATATGCGGATTAAAGGAAAGATCATTTCGATTGGTTTTGCTTGTTTATTCTCTCGCCTCTCGCCGTAGTGCTGTATATTCGTCCCTATCCCAGGAATGGAAACCGCGATCTGGAGAAATATTCGCTCAACATCCCGGTGCCTTTGTCGGGAAGACGGAGATTCTGCATTCGAGCGTGTCTCGCCGAGTTTGCCGACATCGCATCGTGGAAGCGAACTTGTGCCTTGTCTCTCTCCCTCGCCTCGGCGTCCGGAGCCTGAGGCTTGATTCGTGGAACTCCGGGCTCTCCATCGTCGTCGGAGTCCGACTGACCAATTGGGGCAGGCATCGCCGCAAAGAACTCATTTCTTTGCTCTTGAAGCACGTTCGCGGTCTCGAAATCCTTCTCGTCTTTTTGGTGCTCGGGGTCCTCTAACTCTCTCTGGCCCATATCCTCCCACCAACCGTGCGAGTCGGCGGTGATGACGTCATCGTCCGCGTTTGGAGAAAGCATTCCCCTGCTCTTGAGGGGGCTGCCCCAGCGGCTCGATTTCCTGCTCAGTCGTTTCAGGAAATCATCGAAATCGTCGTCACCGGTTCCGAAAATATCCCAGTTACCAAACAACCACCGGAAGAACGAGAAACGCGTCAAGACATACATAATGAGGAGGAACTTCGGTATGTCATGAAGCATCGTACCGAGGAAATCGTAATACCGGCCGAGGAGCCGCCCGATGAAAGAATCTCGGGGCGGGAGGATGCCGAAGCGCCACGGGAGCCCCGGCTTCAGATTCGCCGCTAAGCGGTTATACGCTTCGACGATCTCTCGTATTCTTTTCGGATCGCCGTTTGCTTCGGCAATGAGCCTCTCGCAGTGCTCCAAGAGCTTGACCGGGTCGGTGAGCACCTCGAGATTCTGGACCGCCTTCCGGGATTCGAGGAGCAGCCCGCGTTCTCGCGTGACTCCTCCGTTTCCAAACAGCTCCAGCGTGATGAGGTCTTTGTCGATTGGTGTCCGTTTTACTGCGCCTTGTAAGTGTTTCCAGAATGCCTTCGGGTCATTCATGAGATCATGATACAGCTGCTCGTGGTGGCCGGTCGGTCTCGTCTGTGCAGGGTTCTGTTGATAGCGGAAGAGATCGGCGTCCGTTCGACTCATTCGGCCCTCGGCGGCAATCTTCGCGAGGTTTTCCATTAACCCCGTGCCTTGATACTCGGCACGCACCCACCCCATTCTCCTCCAGAAAGCGGCTTGATCGGCGATCAGACTAAGTGATCGATCGAACCAGGAGACGAGTCGGGAGGGAAGCATCCATCGAATGATGTTGAATGCATCACCCACGAGATTAAACGCGTGGTGCAATTTGATATAGGAGATGATTGGCCAGTTGGTCGGGTTCCACCAACCGCCGCGCTCATGCCATCGCACATCGGCTTCACCTTCCTTCCAAAGGATCTCGTATGCCGAGTCTCTCGCCTCGCGGAGACTCGGCTCGTCCGCTGGATTTTCACTCGCTTTTTTCTTATAGGCAGCGTCGAGTTCTTCATACGAATACCGGCGGCCTTCGCCTTGCAAACCGAGCTCCTTGAGGGCGAGCGCGCGGGGTTTTCTTCCGAGCAGCATCAGGAGATGGTCCCGCGCGGCGCCGAGCTCCCTCGTGAGCCAAGGCATCTTCTCGACCTGCGCGTCGTGATACGCTTTTACTTCCTCGGCCGTGAAGCAGCGAGCTTCCGGATTCATGCCGACCATCTCGAGGGCGAGAGCGCGCTCCTGAATTTTCTTCAGCCGCTTTGCCAGGCTCTCAATCTGATCAACTCTCGCGACACGGCCGTTCACGCTGCGGAGCAACAGATCCTCTACGAATGACATCGCGGCTTCCACGCGATTTCGGCTCGCCATATCCTTCGCGTTGGCGAGTGCGGTCTCGTAGTATTTCCGGAATGATTCGTACTTCGCCGCATTCGTCATTTCGCGCGAGAATGCAAACTCGCCTGGGACACCGAGAATTTCGCCAACGGTCATCATGTCGCGGAATGCCTGGAGCCGTGCCTCAGAGAATGGATGGTCAACGACGGAATTGTTAATTCGCTGGCGCAAAAGTCCCTTTTCGGAGACCACCGCCTCCGACTGCCAGGGTGAGCGCAATCGGGTTCCTCGTTCCCCGAACTCGATGAGGAAATCCTCGGTGCAGCGCAGGCGGAGCCCCCGTTCAGAGGCAAGCAGTGCATTTACCTCCCGCATGTCGACGTTGTTCATCGAGAACACTTCACCGGGTTTCAGTTTTCGGTAGGCCTCCTCGACCGCGCGATCGCGCGCTTGACGAACTTCATCGGCGAATTGATTGAGCGCTTTTTTCGTGTGCTGCTGGACAACGTCGGGCGCATGATCTTTTCCGGCCTTCATTCCAATCGACGCGTTCAGACGATCTCGCAGATGGAATGTTTCGATTCTTTCCTTGAGGAGCGCGATTGAATCGAGGGACCGGGCGCCTTCCCGGAAAGCGACAATTCTAAACGGGTCCTCCGATCGCGTATGAAGCGTGAGGTCCATGAGAAGGTCACGCGAAGCACTGACCTCGCGAATTTCCCGGAGAAGTCTATTCTTCGTCTTAAGGAACTCCGTTCTCAGAAGTTTGAGGGTCTGTGGGGGCGCGTGGCGACCGAGTGCCGCCACTCGCGCATCATAAACGCTCTCAGCGCGGGCCAGCTCGCCGTTTAATCTCGTGAGAATCTGTTCCGCGGCGTGGTGGACGGAAAAATCGCCGCGACTCAGGTTATTCCAGAAGTGATATCCGGAGACGTCTCGCATGTTCAGAGCGCGTATCGCCGAATTCATATTCCGGTAGATCTGGCAGAGCCGCTCGAAAGTCACAAACTCGTTCAGATGCATTGTGTGCGAAGAGAGACTTCGGAAGATTCTCGCCGTAGTCCGTCCTTCGACTCCCGATGGAAACTGCTCGAGATAGGTGAAAGCGGCTTCATATTCGGCCCAGAGCGTCGGATCCCTCGATTCGACCAATGCACGATACCGTGCCGGGCTATACTCAGAGAGGTGGATATCGCTCCTCAGCGCGTCCGCGTGGTAACCGACCGCTTCGCCCGTGCGGCTAATGACCTTCTTCGCGCGTGCGATGCCCTCGATATGGAGTTTTGCCAATCGCTCACAGTTCGCGAGTGACAATTTCTCCGATTTGATCGTGGAGTTTACCAACCGCGGCGGCATGAGCACTTCGGCGAGGTAAACGAACGGCTTCATGAACCACCAGGCTTCCGAGACACCCGATTGCGGCAATAATCCACAGAGATATGTTTCCGCCGCGAGAATGGTTTCGGCATTGGCTCCTGGATTTGCGCGCGCCTTCGACGCCGCATATCGGATCTCGGATTCGGTGAGTGCGTTTAGCCGGCCGATGTGTTTCCTCGCCTCGATTGCGTGACATGCTTTTGCGAAGCTCGGGTCGGCGAGATTCAAATCTCCATGGCGGAGGATCAGCTCGCGGGCAAGATTTGCTTGCAGCGCCCTGTTCGGAAATATGATGAGAAAATTGATAGAGCGAAGGAATCGAATCGGGATAATATCGGGGAGCGGAATAATCCAACACATCCAATTCTCAATCAAAACGTTTCGAGTGCTCGTCGTCGTTTTCAATCCATAATCGCGAGCGACGACGGTTTCGTGAAGCAGATATTCGCTGATCTTACTGCTCCCCTGGAACTCGAGTGCCCACCGAAGGTCGCGTGAGATGCAGAACGAATCCCCAAAAATTATTCGTCCGATTCGGTCAAGCTTCATCGACCATGGATCGTAAAACAGAGCCTGGCCGAGTTGTCGGAACGACCAGACGAGCTGCTCGCCGAATAATTCGGCTATCCGGTACAACCCTCGTTCAATACTCAAGTTCACTGTCGCCTTCCACACCTCGGACCAAAACACCGGCCGTTTTGAAATGTTGAGTGAGTCATTCATCATCTTCGTTGCGGCATCAATGATTCGAAGGCGCTTCCAGAGCTCGAATTCCGTGTCGAGTCGGCGGTGCATCGCCTCTCTCCAACCTTCCGGCGTGTCGGGAAGCACATCCCCTGGTTTGTATCCGAGCCAGCGAATCGCTGCTTCCGTGCTTAATTCACCAGGTTGATATCCACCCTGGAAGCAGGTCGAGAACTCTAAGAGGCCTCCAAGACGCTCGCCGCCCTCATTGACCCGTCCAAGGAGTTCATCCTCGATCCGCTGAAGCTCTCGAAGTTCTTGTTGAATGCGGTGCTTCTCACTCTCGATGCGCTTCGACTCCTGTTTGAAATATCTTTCCGATACCTCCCGGGCATACTTTGAAACGAATTCCTCATTGAGGGAGTGACGGGTCCGCTTCTCGGTGAGACGATTCCGGCGGATCTGGGCCAGCTGCTCGTGCAGCGAATTCAGTCTCCGGGCGGATTCGTCCACGCTCAATTCCTGTCGCAGTCGCGCCACATTCTCTCGAAGTTTCGCCCGTTCACCTTCCCAATTTGTTTCGCGAAGTGTTTTCTGAATGCCCTCTCGTTCCGAGAGCAGTTTTCGCTGAAGATCGTCGGCGCCTTTGTTCTGGGGCAGGCGCTTCTCTGCCTCAGCGCGAATACGTGCTACTTCAAACTCGATCTCTTGGCGTGTGAGCTGAGGGACGTCACTTCCAACCGGGCCTCTTACCGCCTCCGCAACACGCCGAATTTCTCGTGCGACCTGCGCCCGTTCGAGTTTCAGTTGGCGCTCCCGCCTGGTGGCCGCGTGAGAGAGTTCCGCTTCGGTTGACCCGCGTGCCTTCTCGAGCAGGTCGGCTCTGGCCTTTTGCCCTTCGGCCGCGACAAACTCCGGGGTCAGCTCGTTGTATCGTTGGTTGAGCCGTTCGAGGCGGCCTTCGGCCGCGTTGCAGCTTCGTTCAATTTGCGCTCTTCTTGCTTCCGCCTGATCGCTTTCGAGTAAACGTCGAACTTCTCTTGCGCTCTCCACCTCGGCGGCGATCCGCTCATCGGTGAGTTCCTCCAGCCGTCGCTCCAGCTTTTCACGTTTCCGCGACCAATCCTCTCTCGCGAGTTCCCGCGTGAGCCGCGCCCGTTCTTGCACAACCTCTTCGGTCTGCTTCAGCTCATTGAGCTCGTTGAGACGCTGCCGAAGCGCCGCCTCGCGCGTGCCACCGTATTCTAGTTCACTCTCAAGCCTTGCCGTCTCCCGTGCGAGCTCATTCTCTAGACGCCGAGTCTCTCTCTTATGCAAGTTCCTGGCGCGCTGCTCGTGATGCCGCATTGCCTCAGGCAGGGCATTCAATTCGGGGAAGAGCGACTCTTGCCGCATCATCTCTTTCATCAAGGCCCGTGCTTCGTCATGAGCTTGGATGATGTAGTCGATTGCTTTCTTCCATTCACTCAGCTGTGCTTGGATGGAGTCACGCACCAATCCTTCGAAGGCGGCCTCATTCAGTGCTGGGCTTTGGCCCGCAGAACCCCTGAGCTGCGAAAGGTGCTGTCGGGCCGTGGACGCGACTGCCTCCTCGATGAGCGAGAGAAGTTCCAATTCGATGTGAGAATTGTGTGCCTCTAAGACGCGCTGCGCGTCCTCGGATGCGATTCGCTTGATTTCGCCGTCCGAGAGTTGACGAATTTCGGCGGGTGCTTCGCGAAGGATCAGCTCCGCCTCGGAGATGGAATGGCGGAAGTTCTCTGCCTGCTGCTCGATCGTCGCCTGACTTCTTGCCTCGTCATACAATCGGAGCAGCTCATCTTTCGCCTCCATCTTCATTCGCGCGATTTCGGCAGCAACTTGCTCTGGAGCGGCTCCGGTTCTCGCGGCGTGTTCAATAATCTGCTGCTCGGTGTAAAGATCAAAGTCAAAGCCACATCGCCTCCGGAGTTCGACAATCACGTCGTGTGCGCGGAGTTCGATCTGCCGAATCCAAGCTTGATTGCAGAGCCTTGCGATCTCCAAATCCTCCGCTAGGCGTGCGGCCTCGAGCGCCGCGGCCCGGAGCCGCGTTGGAGCAAGCTCTGCGAGCCGGGCCTTGATCTGTTCGATTCGGCTCCGGAGTTGTCTTGTGAGCTCGAGGTTCCGGGCCGGGTGTTGAAGCGCCCGCTGGAGCTGATCGTTTGTGTCGCGAAGTTGGGTTTCCAGTTGTTGTTTTTCATGCACAAGCTCGGCTGCTTTTTCCCGGCGAGTCGATCGGAAAAGTCGCTCCAGCTCCTTCTTGTTTGTTTGCCGGACCTGTGCTTCGATCTGTGCCAGGCTCCGAGTGGAAGAACCACGGGAATCCGCTCCCGGCGGTACGCCGAGGTCTCTCAGGATCTTTTGGATGATTTGTTCCGCGTGCTCAGGAGAGAGGTGCTTCATGATTTCCGCGAGCTGCCTCATCCTTCGAGCACTCTCAATTACAACCAACTGCAGCTGAGGGGATCCAGTGGCTTTGAGTGTGGAGCACAGGCGTGCATCCAATTCTGCCAAGACTCGGGTCGCTTCTTGGACCTGGCGAATGAGCTCAGTGCGTCGGCGCGTGAGCTGCTCGACCACTTGCGCTTCTTTTGCGAGTGCCTGATCATGTCCGGCCTTCGACAGCTGCTCACGGAGCTCCGCCAGCCGCTCAATCTTTTCGTCGAAAGTCTTCGCCTTCGCGAGCTCGATGAGTATCTCGCGGGGCACTGCGAGATCAGCGCTTGCCATCGAGCGAGTCAGGATATCGGTGGTCCAGCGTTCGATATCGTTTACTTGTCGCTCGAGCTTCTGCCAGTTTTTCATCCGGCGGTCGATCTGGATCAACTGCTCCAGCCACTCCTGCTCTTTCAGCACATCGCGAAGGGACGGCTCTCGGTTGCCGAGATTTCTCCGGAATTCATCGAGTCGCTCGAGTGTTTGACGTTGCTCGATCAGCAACCTGGTAATCTCCGACTCAATAGTCTTGGCTCGTTCAGAGGCGTCAAGCTTGGAGTTTTCGTAATCCGATCCCTTCTTCCGCATCTCTTCCACCCGTGCGAGCGCCTTTTCGCGGCGGGCGAGAAGGGCGGCTTCTACCTGTTCCACGGAGGCCCCCGGAGTGAGTTTTAATCGAGCCGTCGTCGCATCCCGCCGGGTGAAGACCGCGACACGCTCGTCGATACCGCGAACGTCTTGAAGAACGTGATGCGTGGTGCGCGTTCCTCCTTCTGCGGTCTCCTGACGAGTGGTGCGAATTTGAGACTTCTCAAAACGGGGACGAATGGTGCCGTCCGCCTCTTGAAGGCAAAGGAGATCCTTGACGTAGGCGCGGTGTGCTTCGATGAGTCTCTGTTTATGCAGATTCTCTCCAATCATTCTATTGAGCTGCTTCGCTGTCTCTCCGCTTCTTCCCATCTTTGCATACTCGGCCTCGAGCTCGCCGAGGCGGTCTCTCATCTCCTGGATGCGTCTCATTCGATTCGCGTCGGGAGTTTTCTTCTCCATCGCTTCCAGCTTTTTGGTTAGGGTTTCGAACTCTGCACGATTGTTCCGGGCAGCTACGAGTTGCTGATGAAGTTTTCTAAGCGGGTCAAGTAGTCTGCTCGCCAGGGCGTCGATTTCGGCAGCGGTGTACGGTCTGCCACGGTGCACTGCGCCAAGCTCGTTCGCCGATTTCCGGAATTGCTCGATGCGGCTCTTTAAGACTTCAAGCGTGGGCACATCCGCCATGCTTCTCGAGTGCGCGAGAAGATGCAGGTGGAGTGCCGCGAGATCTGCCTGTTCACACATGGCGGCATTTCCCTTATGTAACCGGAGTGCTGCCTCGTGCAGGCGATTGATCGTTTCGGAGTCGAGGATGCGAGCGCCGCCCTTGTCGCCAAGTGCCGCGAGGGAAGCTTCCATTGCATTGGCTTGAAGACGGAAGGCCCGACGGAGCGCATCCAAGCTGGGGAGGTCGGATGAATTCGTGAAGCTTGCAAACGATTCTCCGAAAATTGCGACAAAATATCGTTTCGGGTTGTACCACGATCGCGTCTCGGCGGGTGGGATTCTTGCCTCGAGGTACTTATACGCTACGTGAATCTCATCGGCGGCTTTCTGAGCAACAAGAAAATCGTGATTGAGCTTGCGGATTTCGTTCAAGAGATCGGCGATCTTTCGTGCCTCCGCCGAGAGAGGTTCCGTATTCGATCTCCGTGACTCACTCGAGCGTTCCGTGCTCCTTCGCCCTTCTTGAGGTTGCTGAGGTGTCTTGCCCTCCGGATTCCGGGCGTGTTCGGCCTCTTTCGCTCGATCCAATTGTTCTTGAGTTTTCCGGAGTTCCTCTCGAATCCGCCGCACTTCAGCATTTGCCGGCGCGATCTTCGCGTCATATGCGGCTTTCAGGAGTTCACCTTCGTAGGGTTGTCCCAGAATGTCGAGTTTTCTGAGAGCCCGATAGGTGTGAGGATCGGACCCATTCATATCGACGTTCCGTCGCAAGTAGCGGAGCGCGCTTTCCATCTCGGCAACGTCACGATGGTGTTGCGCAGTGGCCTCTGAATTTTTCGCTACTGCTTTCTGAGCGTGTGCCACGATCTCCGCGGCAGTTTCGTGGGTGACCATGAAACAATCGTTCCAGAGGCCGAGGCGTTGGAATGCTCCCTCGGTCGACCATTGGTGAGGCCAGCCGATGTAGTGGCCGAAAATTCTGGGGTGTCCATTCGCATTAAACCAGGATTGAGCGGCTTCACGTAATCTTGCGATTTGGTAGTCGGACATTCCCTTCTGCAATTCGAGGAGTCGGGCCTCCATTTGGTGGTAGGTCCGCGGGAGGGTATCGGGGTCGACCCCCATTTTGGCGAAGTACGCTTCAGCCTCACCCACTCGCATGTGACGGTAGCGGCCCGTTTCGGCGACCCAGAATTCATGCGCATTCGCCTCGCGCATGAGCTTGTTCATTTTTGATATGACTTCCGCCCGGGCTTCGTTTGATTCGAGACCGCGAGTCGCCTTATCGATGAGCTCTATCCACTGCTCGCGATTCTTAGGGACTTCCTTCAACGTTGGATCAAATTCTTTCGCTCTTTCAAGAAGGCGTTCGCGGGCGCGATAATGAATTTGTGGATCCCACGCCCGATGCCCACCGTCGAGGAAGGCTTTGACATTATCTGCCCAGCCTCGTTCGAGAAGTCTGGCGCGCGCGTTTTGGAGAGACTCGCCAGCAGCACCCCAACGGAACCGTAGTGCATTTCCGAGACTCTCCCCGACATAGTACAGAGCCTGGAGCGAGCGCCACATCCAACCGTTTACGGAGGGCCCGAAGAGAAAGGCAGCCCAAGACCCTTCCGGCCGTTGGGGATCCATCAGGCGTCTTGCAGATTCGACGACGGCCTTCTCCTGCGCCGGAGTCTTTGCGTGCTCCAACGCTTCGTTGATAGTTTTATTCCACTCCTCGAGTGTCCGAGGAGTCTCTTTATTCTCGAGGCCGAGCACTTTGCGCTGACCTTCTGCGGTTGTAGGGGCTTCCTCCGGAATCGTCCTTGGCCGTGCGGCTTCGGGTGCGCTGCCAGGAGTTTGCTGACCACCGTGACCGTGAGTGTTTACCGGCTCGATGGGACGGGCCTCAGGGGCGGCTTCTTTTTTCGGTTGTTCCGTCCGCGACTCTTCGGCTCTCCGGGAGTCGTCCGCCTTCTTCCGCGTTTCGGCAGTATCGTTCGTCCGTCCGCGATGCTGCTCCAGCGGTGTGCGCGGGTGATCGGCTACGACCGGGTTTCCTCCCTCGAGTGGTGAGCCGTGATGCAATCCGGCATCAGCGAAGAGATTTGGATCAACCGTATCCGGACCTCGAACAACGGGCTGGTGAGAGTCAACAACTGGTTGGCGGGATTCGACGACTGGCCGGCCCTCAGTTCCAGTGCCTGGGTGATTATTGACGACCGTATCACCAGCCGGTGCCTCAACGGTGTGGCTTACGAAGACCGTCTCACCATCGGTTAAGGCACCCTCTTGCACGGGGGTCTCTGCCCTATTCGCCTCTGCAGGCTCGACGACTCGGCGCTCCCCGCCGGTTTCAGCTTCTCGCCCCTCAACTGGGCGTGTCGATTCTTCACCGGTGCCGGGTTTCTGCTGCTCTGGGGTGGCACCAGTTTTCTTCCCACCGGCTCCTTCCGCCGCTACGGGTTCTGCGATGCCAAAGGTCCAGCGAAAGCCTTTCACTCCCCCTGTCCAGCAGGCTTTTGCGAAATTCGTGATGCCGGTGAGCGCCGGTTGAGCAATGTATCGCATCCCCAGAACGAACATCGGAGCCATATACGCGGCATGTGCGGCCCGGTTTGCTCCATCCCTCACACCGTCCTGGAGAGTGCCTCCGATGTTTGAGACGAGTCCGATGAGACCCTTCTCCATCCCGACGTCTACCATCTTCATCCCGATTCCCGAGACGAATTCCGCCGTCATCATGCCGCTTGTCTCCGTAATTAGCGAGACGACGATATTGTGCGTGAAGTCGGAAACGGCCCTCTTGATGAATTCGTTCTCCATCGCCGCGAGAGCGTTCTTGCTGAACCCTCCGGCGAGAATCTCTGCCGTGGTGAGACCATGAACTTTGTTTCCGAGAGACAGGAGGACGACACGATTACCGACGAACTCCGCGATAGCATGAGAACAGCCCATGGTGATCGTGAGTGCGAGACCTTCGACTGCGGCGTGATTGATGTCGTGTTTGTATTCGTCGGTGAAGAGATTGTAGGCGATGGGGACAATAAGACAATTTTGGAGAATGGAATTCTCCCCGAAGGATTCAGTCCAGTCCCGGCGGAACATCTGGTATCCGTCGCCCCGGATGCCGTATTTGATTAACGTCGTGGTTGCCAAGCTCGTCGCACTGATGAACCCGAAGGTTACATACCAAGCGGCACCGCCGGTAAAAAATCCTGCCACAGTGACGGCCGCAATCGTTCCTACCATTTGAACGCGCTCGGCCATTGCGTTCTTCATCTCCCGGAGCATCGTGGCGCTCTCCTGGCAGATGTGATTGCGAGTCAGATACTCTTCGCAGATTCCGTGGGACAATTCGTAAATGATTGGCTCCGTTTGTATCGAGCCCGATCGCGTGCGACGCCCTCGCGACTCTGATTCTCGGCGCTGAGGGCTGGCAAGCCAAAGTTCGGTTTGTCGATCATGAAATGATTTTAGCTCGGCGATCTGTCGGTCGAGGTGAGCAGCGTTAAGAAGGCTTCTCCCGGTATTTACTGACCAACTTCCCCAGCCGATGCCGCCGGATTGCTCGTGTACCTTTCGACGCTCAAGTCGTTCGATCATCTCGCTTCCAGTAAGCGCATTTCCCGGAACGAGGTCGTTCCGGAAATCGAACCGATCGTCTCCGGTAAGCTTCCGAGATCCGTAATCTTCGAGAGACTCGGCGCTGATGCCGTTTTCTTTCAAGTACTGGACGAAGTCGTCGCTCAGCTTGTCGATGCAATCCCGTTTTCCATCGGGATCGTAGGCGGCCTTGTCCTCCGCCGTCCGAAATCGATTTTCCATGGCGCTCCGAATGACGGCCATGTCTCGTTTTCCAGTAATCCCTGAGAGGGCTTCGGCGAGCTTCTGAACGCTATCTAAATCACCGCTCTGCAGACGGTGGCCGAACGAAGCGGCCCGGAGTTTGCCGAGATTTTGTGTGTTCAACCTTCGGTCCGCATCCGTCCGGAGATTATCACCTTGATAGCAAAGGCTGTATTGCTCTTCGATTCTCCGGTTGTGCTGAACCTGCGCTCTTCTTGCCGCTTCAGTGTAGGCTTCGAGCTGCCGCCGGTACTCAGCGCCGTTCCCGGCTTTGAGATGTCCATCCAGAACTCGCTTCTGCTCGTCATTGGGCCGAAAGTGGAATTGAACCGGCGTGTTAACGAGGTTGTAGTTAATGTTCCCGCCGTTTATTGCGAGGCCGTATCGGATGATGCACGCATCGGCTTTTGCGTAGAGCTCTCGTCGTTCTGTGGCCTTGGCGGGATCCTTTCCGAGTGCTGCGGCATTTGCCAGAGCCTGGAGCGCTTCGAGAGCCGGAGCATTCTCTGACCCGGTTCCCAACCTCGCTTTGGCCGTCACCATGAGGCGCGCGCGGGAGGGATCGGAATCAAGCGCTTGGAAAAACTTCATCAGTTTCTCTTGATCGTATAAACCGTCGTGTCCGATGCAGGACGCACGGGCGTGCGTCAGGATTTCTGCAACCGGCGGCACTCCGCGGTTCAGCATCTGGTGGGTTTCGATTGCGTGGGCGAGTTCAATCTTCCCTTCGCATCGAGCAACGAGAGAGTCTCTGTCGTCGGCCCAAGTGAAGAATCGCCCGATTACTTCCTTGAAGTTCCTACAGTCGCTTGCTCCAGAGAGATGGGGGATCACTTCCTCGACGAACATGCGATCAAATTCTGCTCGCTCGGTCTCGCTCATCTCGTGATATCGGCGAATTAGATCTTCTACATCTTTCTTTTCAGCCGCTATCGGACTGAAGGATAGAGTACGGATTCTCGTTCCCCAACCGTCATCGAACCAGTGTTTGTGCCCTCCCGCAAAGAGCATATGTGCTTCGTGCACGAGCGCGTGAACCCGATTTCCATCGTAGAGCGCGAGCATCATTCGGCCTTCCGCGCAGTCGCCGAGGTCTATCTGTATGTCGCTTCGCGCATCGAGATTGAAGCGGTCGCTATAAATGCTGTTTACAATGTGAAGATCCGAGATACCCATCTCGGTGAGCAAACTATTCGCACGGCGTCCTTCATTGTTTCTCCTGATGCTCCGGAGCGCGGGTGCGAGACGTTTTCCATCCGTCCCGATATCCGCCCATCCGTCCCAAAAGCCACGGTTGTCCGCCTTGGCATTCTCGTGGAGCGAGGTGAAGATCTCATCGGCGATCTTTGAGTTGTGCAGGTAGGCGTGATGGGTCTCGTCATGCATCCGATGGAGGTCGGCCCGGATTCCCCCGAAAATCCCGATTCCGCTCATTTGGCCGTTTGTGAGAATCAGCGCGACGAATAGATTCTCATGCAGGTCCAGAGTTGTGGTGAGATTCGCACGCGAGTCCCGAACGGAGTCGCGAGTAATAGCGCCTGTAGTGCCTCCCTTCACCGTCTCTTCACGAATGGTAAGTCGATGCTCCTCGAGAAGGAGCGAACGTCGAAGTTCGTTCCGGTAGACGGTCCCTCGTGCCAACCTCAAGCCGTCGAGAAAATGCTCTGACGTGTTCCCGAAATACGGTTGAACGCTTCGGAGAAAGCTCCGCTCCTGATGATCCATATTCGAAATAATTGTTTCGCGGAGTCGTAGGTTCTCTTCCGAACTCCCTGTGCTGCGGACGGACGCGAGCCAGCTCCCTTGACTCCTCCCAAAGTCAGCGCCTCGGTCAGTGATCATCGCGGAGATCTGGAGGGCTGTCGGCGAACCGGTGGCGCTCGTAAAGAGCTCTCGAATCACTGCACGTTCAGAAGCTCGAAGATTCGGACGGCTGTCGATGAAGGCGTCGAGATCCGATTTCGTTGACGGCGCACTCGAACAATACAGTCTTCGGTAACTTTGTAGAATAACGCGCCGCTCTTCGATGGAGGTTCCGCGCAGAGTTTCGAGGAGTCCCAGTATGGGATCCGGCTTTTGCATCGCCGAATACGCGATGGCGGCGAGAAACTCATCACGGTTTGCTCCGATAAGCTGCTGCAGTCGTGTCTCAAACGGCACCCGTTCGGCGGGTCCGAAGAGATGTGCCGCGCTTACTCGCGCGATCGGCGGAGTCGGAAGTTTTGCGATTCCGTCTAGCTGTTTGATAAGCGTAGTATTCCAGTTCTCCGAGAAATAGCTCGTGGCGATGAACTCGAGGACCCCGCTAAACGATGCCCAACCAAGACGGTCTCCAACGCTTTGTCCGCCATGGTTCCGCATGTGGACTCGTTCGAGCCACGCGTATGTGGTTCCGTCGAGTTCGCCGAGAATGGCTTGAACCTTTTTGCCCTCGCAGCCGCCGAAGCGATAGAGAAGCGCAGAGTTTAGCCTCGAATATATGTTCCTCGCCTTGTCGATTGCCTCTTGCACTTCGCCGACTCCGGCTTGGTAGCGAGTATTCAGAAATCTTCGAGCATCCGGTGTGAGGACGTCTTCGTGGAGCGCCAGGAATTCGAGCCACTGAGTGTGAAGACGAGCGGGCATAGTGTCGGAAAGACCTTGGACCGTGCGGTTTCCCCGCCCCATTCCTTGGGCGTTGACGGCGAGAAGCTCCAACCGTGTCTGATCTTCAATTTGCTTCAGCTCGTTCATGATCGCGGTGTTGAGCGCGCGGCCTGATGGCGAGTTTGGATCGATGCGGAGCCCGTACGGCATGGTGGTGAGCGAAGCAATTAAATCATTGCGCGCTGCTTGGGCGGTTCTTTGGCGTTCGGCCATGTTTGAGCTGTCGGCGCCTGCGAGCAAAGCAGCATTCTCGTTTGCGACCCTTCTAAGGTCTCTCGAAAAATCCCTTGCCTGGGCGGCATCTAACTTCAATCCCGGGATTGCGACTGGAAGAACCATCGCAGGCGCGAGCTGTAATTCCGCCGGCGCGCTTGGCGCCTCGTGGAAAAGGTCTGGAAATGCTGGAACGCCGGTCGATCGACCAGGGGGTGGGGGAACCACGTTTTGCGTAGTGCTCATAGCAAGAACCTTTGATGCGAACCCTTAGATGCCTAATAGTTTTATGCGCCAACTATGCTTTGTGTTGGCGGTTCGCGAGCAATGTCCTTAGAATGTTTCGGGTCTGAAATAAGAACGTAGCCTTCTTCGTCTCAGCGAAAGGAAAGGGCGGGGCGCGTAGGAAAAAAGTGATAACCGACACACGTTCGATTCTCGTTCTTATCAATAAAAGCGCCGGCGGAAGGTCGGGCGTTCGGCTGTATGAAGTGTTGGAAGAGTTGAATCACCGTGATCATCTCAAGTTCGACCTCAGGCCGCTGGGGAGTGATGCCCCTCTCGAAAAGTCGCGAATCCGCAACGCAGGGTACTCGCATGTTGTGCTGGCGGGTGGTGACGGTACGGCATCCTCCTATCTTACGGAGTTTGCTGATCTGCCGTCGCTGTTTCATATCTTTCCGCTTGGGACAGGGAACGATCTTGCTCGTGAGCTCGGAATCACTCGCCCGTCATTTGAACAGCTCCCTCGATATATGGAGGGTCTCGGAGACCGCCGTCCGAGAGTCATTTCGATATGGGAAGCGGAGTGGATTTTGCGCACCGGCGAGACACAGAAGCGAAAGTTCGTGAACTACTTCTCGCTTGGCTGGGATGCGCATGTCGTCGCTGAGTTCGATCGCCGCCGAAAAGCTGGGCATCCTTTGAGCGGGAAGTTTGGACCCTGGGGGAACCGTCTTCTCTATTTTCTGAGCGGATTCTCAACCTTGGGCACGATGCTCCCGGCTGCGAGAGTTGAGTCAGACGGTCAACGCTTCGAACTTCCAAGAGGTTATCGCAGCATCGTTGCCTCGAATATCAAGTCGATCATGGGGCTCGGCCGACTGACTCGTTTAGCTGACCCTGGAGACGATATCTTGGAGCTGCAGCCGGTCGCAAGAATTCTCGGCTACTCCGAGATGCTCTTCCCCTACGCGATGAGGAGCGGCCGACTCGAAAGTTCCGTTAAAAGAGCACGGAAATTTGTCATCGAGCCTCTGGCAGACGAGAAAATCTTCATTCAGGTGGACGGCGAATCGCTCGGTGCAATATCGTTTGAGCGGTTAAGCTTTACATATGCCGGCGCGGTCCGGGTGGGAGTGCCGGAGTGAACGTCGTTTTTCTCATTAATGAATATAGTCTGCACAATCATATCATCACGTCGTACCTCGCGGAGCGGCCGGACGATAAGGTATCGATTCTGAAAGTGCCGCTCGTCGTGAAGGGCAAGAGCCGCGTTGAGACGGGGAAGAAAATTCTCCCGCAGCTCAGTTCGCGATTCGTCGCCGAGAAGTTCGTCGAGTTCCTCGTGCTCGGCGCTATCACCTGGACGCCGAAGCTTTTGCCGCGGGGAGCGGTATTCCGCCGGTTACGCTGGATAGCCGGCACTCATCGGCTACCGTATCTTGAAGCGGCGAGTATCATGTCGCCGGAGAGTCTTGATTTTATTCGTGCGGCACGGCCGGATGTCATCGTGACGTTGATGCACCAGATTGTAAAAGGCGAGCTTCTCACCCTCGCTTCGAAGGGGATAGTCAATATTCATCCCGGTTTGCTTCCGGCATTTCGTGGAATCCAACCATATTTCTGGGCCCTCTCCGAAGGAGCGGGGCGGACGGGAGTTACTCTTCATCTTATCGAGGATGACGGTGTGGACACGGGCGGAGTGCTCGCGTCCGCGTCGTTTTCGGTTCCCCCGAAGAGCTCCGTTTCGTTGGTGTATTATCTGACCGCTCGATGCGCGGCGAGTGTTTTAGGAGAAACGCTTTCTTTAATGGAGGAGGGGAGGCTTACCGCAAAGGCTCAAAGCCCTGATGAGGGGAGCTACTATCGCTGGCCGGACAGTGCTGCGTTCTCCCGGCTTTGGAAGAACGGACACACGCTCTTGAGGATTTCCGACATCCTCTCCGTAATCAATGGAAAATACGATGGTTTTGAACCGGAGCAAAAGTCGTTCTCAATTTCGCAGGCGCCCGAATAGGGGCGAACCCGCAAAGATGAACTCACTCTCGACGAGACATGATCTCCGGCTCAGAGCCGGAGATCGGCACGGGAAGTTAGCTCAGAGACAACGTTACTCGTTATCTTGGTTGCTCTTCTCCGGGTCATGTCCGCGTGATATCGGCGGAGGAAGCACCATCTCTTTTCCGACAGGCGGCACGAGATTGAGCGATGCCGACACTGTTGAAACTGACGATGAGGCGGATGCTGTTGCTGTTGCTGACATGGAACCTCACTTTACACTGAAAACCTAAGACACCAGGTTTCTCTCTTTAGATTATTCGTGCCATTCGTTTCGAGTTGCCTTTTGCTGAACGTGGGCAGCAAGTGCATACGGAAACGTATAATGTTAGGGTGCAGGCCGAATACAGAATGAACCGATGCTTCCGGCTGAATAGGAATTCTAATGGGACTTTTTGATAAATGCGGCACTCTTCGAACAACGCCGATTCTTCCAACTGCCCAGAAAGCTTTAGAAATTAACCGCGACCGAACGAAATACGGAACGTTCGCCGAGATCGGGGCGGGCCAGGAGGTCGTCCGATGGTTCTTTCTCGTCGGCGGAGCCTCGGGCACCGTGGCAAAAAGCATGTCGGCCTACGACATGACGGTCAGTGATGCTGTTTACGGAAAAACCGAGCGGTACGTTTCCAAACAGCGTCTTCTTCAGATGCTCAACCACGAATATTCCTTGAACGTCGAGCGATTGAGCTCAAAAGTGGCGCCGAACGGTCGACTGTTTGCTTTTGCCGATACGGTCGCCACAAAAAGCAGCCGTGGTCCGTCCATGGGGCACGGGTGGATGGGGATTCGATTTCAGCAGCATTTCGGGAGTGAGCTTTCGCAGATTCTCATTCACGTGAACATGCTCGATAACGATGCTGCCGACCAGCAGGAGACGCTTGGCATCGTGGGAGTAAACTTGGTTTACGGCGCCTTTCAATATGAGAACCCGGTCGAGATGATGGACTCGCTCATGGACAACCTGTCCAGAGAACGAATCGAGATCGACATGGTGGAGTTCTCCGGCGAAAAATTCGCAAGCTTCGATAATCGTCTCGCAGCGCTCTGGCTTCTCCGGTTGAACCTCAGCGAGGCAGCGATGCTCGGACCCAAGGGAGAGGTGCTGCAGCCCTCCGATGTGATTTTCCGGCGTCCCGTGCTTGTGGAGCGGGGAAGCTTTAATCCCGTCACACTGACGCACCTCGATATTCTGGATTGCGCGAAGCGCGGTTTCCTCGAGCGAGCGGCAAAGTCCGAGCGATCGCCAGTGGTGCTCATGGAGATGACGACGAGTAATCTCATCGCGGGAGGAGAGCTCGATCCGTCTGATTTTCTTGCTCGAGTCGAGATGCTCAATAGCGTCGGACATACGGTGCTCGTCACAGATTTTCCCGAGTATTACCGACTTGCAGAGTATCTGCGCCGCTACACCCAAGAGCCGTGCGGACTGGCGCTGAGCGTCGGACACCTGAAAGAGTTGTTCGAAGAGAAATACTACGAGCACTTAGACGGGGGTATTCTCGAAGGACTCGGACTTCTCTTCAAAACGAACTTCACGTTTTACACGTATCCCGTGGAGGACGAGAAAGGAAACCTCGTCACGGCTGAGCGCTTCCAACCTCCTTCTCCGCTTGAAGATATCTACCGGTATCTTTTGCGGCGAGAGGCGGTCGTCGACGTCGAGCAGTATCATCCAGAGTGTTTGTCGATCTACGCGACGGATGTGGCAAAGCGGATACGAGCGGGTGACGAAATGTGGACTCGGTTCGTTCCTCCTTCTGTCGCTGAGCTCATCGCAAAGCGGAATCTCTATTCAAATTGATTCTCGGGGCGCATCCACACCCTACTCGTTTACCCTGTCCTAACTCATCAGGCCGTCAGGACAATTTTATTCCAGAGAATCTCGTCAGGGTTGCGATTGTTTGCCGTTCAAAATTACAGTAAATACCGATCCCATCGCAAATTTCAGCGTTTGATCTCCTTCTCCTTCGAACGAGTAAAGATTTTCTCCACTCCTATGAGGCGCGTGTTCTCATAGGAGAAGTGAGAGGCAACGAGGTTTTTTTTCTTCGCAGAGTTGGCGTTTCACTGGAGCGTCGAAGTTCCCGTGAGACGCCAAACGGGCCGTCCGTCAGTCCATTCTCATCGAGGTGCGACACCCTATCCAGGGGTCCCGGATCTCCCAACTGCGAGGTATCACTCAGATGGATGAATTGTTGTTGCGACCGGCCGGCATGAGTGCCGTCGATTCCCCCCTCCCGGGCTTCAGGCTCGAGTACGGGGTCTTGTCCGCGGCGAACCTGCTCGTGCCGCTGAACGTGGTGGGTGACGCCAAGACCGAGATGTCCCACTGGCCGCGCGTCGCGAAGGTCGTCGGGGACGCGGTGCTGACCGACCTGCCCCGCATGAAGTGGGAGCGGGAGGACCGCGGAGTCGTGAGCGGGGTCGAAGGAGTGATCGCCGCGATGGGCATCGCCCACGCCCTCGGGTCGCGGCACCACCAGTGCGCCGTGACCATGAACGGCGAGGTCGTCGCCGATCCGGCCACTGTCTACGGCTTCATCGCCAGCGGCCTCCGTCTGCGGCCGGTGTCTGAGGTGCGCCCCGGTCGGCCGGTGCCGCTCCCGAACAACAAGCACGTGGCGAAGTACGTCGAGTACTATCGAGCGGCCGGTACGCTGTTCGCGCGCTCGCTGGCCCACCCGGCTCTCGCGCTCGGGACGACCACGAAGCCGATGATCATCACGTTCGAGCTGCTGCGCGCCGCGACTCGCTTCAGTCTGGCGAAGGTCGCTTGGCTCGCCGGGTTCTTCTACCCGGAACACCCGCTCGTGGCCGAAGTCGAGATCGGCGCGTCCAAGGCGTACTTCGTCGTCGCGGAGCACGGCAGCTTCACGACCGGGCGAGTCGCTGGCCGGGTCGATGCGGAGCGGATGTACCAGTTGCAGTAAGCGGCCACGCGGAACCCGTTCACAACAAACAAGAGAAGGGAGGTTGAGGAAAATTCACAGCGGAGAACAGCCTCTCGTTCTCCGCAAAAATTTCTCTTGGAGAAAGGCGCGCTGCTTGTGCCTTTCCAACCTTTTCTCTGCAGCGCGGTTTCCTTGGAGGCGGGTTACGGCTTGGTAGCGTTCCCGACGAAGGAGACGACCTCGAACTTGGTCCGGCTCTTTCGCTCAAGAAGTGCTTCCGTCACCCAGTAGCACTCCCCGCTGGTGCGGCTCACGGAGAAGCTCAGTGCCCGCTTCGTCAACACCAGCTTGATGCGTGTTCCGTGAGTCCCGTTCGCCTCGATGACCTCCACGTACAAGCCGAGGAAGTTCAGGAGGTGAGCGGTTGGGCAGTCGTCTCCGGAGCGAATCAAGCAGCGGTACTTCAGGTACTCGCGGATGCCGTTGTTCACGAACCAGATCCCGTGAACGGTCAGGTACAGGAGACGGTACTCCTTGGGCGGTCGATCGTGCTTCGACGGGATCGGAGCCACCGGAGGCGGCTTGGCGACTTGCCTGCCTTTCGACATAGCGTCTTCTCCTTATTTTACCGAGAGCGTCGGCGACGTGGCGAAGTGGATCTTCGGGTCTCAGCGCGCGCTGAGTTCAACCCTCAGAAGGAGAGTTGAAATCAGCGCGCGAGTGAACCGGCAGAATGCACGGGCAGACGCGAAACGGTGGAGTGATCGAGAAAAACCTAAAAAATGGCACAAGCAGCTTCAGGAATAGTCCCGATTGTGGCCGCCCGAAGTTTGTTGTGTGAAAATTCGGCGGCTCTTTGGGACCAGAGAGGAAGCTTCTCGCAAAAATTAACAAAGATTGTAACGACCTAGTGCCGCGGCGACTAAGGAGCAGGCGAATTCCTGTTACTTAGTACGGCACTGCTCGGCGCAGCCGAGCCAGCAAGATCTACTGCTCCGGCAATCAGCAAAACTGAGCCGAAGGCTCAATATTATTTGCCGAGAAGCATCGTTAACACAGGAATGAAAAAATTCGGAAAAATTTATTGTGTTACGGATTCCTCATCAACGCTCTCCCAGCCCCCGCCGAGCGCCTTGTAGATGGAAACCAGGTTCGTTGCGATCGTCTGACGGCTTTGAACGAGGGTGTCTTGCGCGGTGAAAAAACTCCGCTCAGCGGTGATAACGTTCAAGTAATCGGTGTTTCCGTCTTCGTAGAGCCGCTTTGCGAGCGTAAATGCAAGCTCATTTTGGGTGACGCTCTCTTGCAGCGCTGCGCTCCGTTCCCACTCTGCTACATAATCCGTGAGTGCGCTCTCGATCTCTCTAAACGCGTTTAAAACCACGCCTCGGTACGCGAGGAGCGCTTGTTCTTGACGGGCATTCTGAATCTCCACGTTTGCGGCAATTCGCCCGGCATCAAATATCGGCCAGCTGACGCTGGAACCATAGGACCAGAAGCGATTGGACCCCTTTCCGATAGCGGAAGCCTTGTCTCCGTTGTAGCCGAAAGTTCCTGTCAACGAGAACTTCGGGAAATAATCCGACTCTGCGGAGCCTACTCGAGCAGTCGCCGCATGGAGCGCTGCCTCCGCCTGGCGGATATCCGGGCGCCGCCGCAAGAGATCTGAAGGAACGCCGACCGGGATTTCCGGGGGAAGGAGAGGGATCTCTTTTCGCGGCTTTAGTTCTTCGTCAAGATCAAATGGCCTCATCGCGAGGAGCGTACTCAGCGCAAAAATGAACTTTTGCTCCTCGGCGCGCAGCCTTGGAATTTGCGCCGCCGTAGTCGCAGCTTGGGCTTCGGCGTTTGCCAGATCGAGCTTGCTGACAAAGCCAACTTCGAAACGTGTGCGCATCAGCTCTGCCGCGCGCTGTTGAGATTTTAATGTGGCTTCCGCAATCCGAAGTCGTTGCTGGGTGCCTCGAAGTTGTAGATAGTTCTGAGAGACCTCAGCCGCAAGGGTCAAGAAGACATTGTGAAGATCCTCTTCTGCCGCTTCGGTATCGGCTGCCGCCGCCTCCCGCTCTCGCCGGAGTCCTCCGAAGACATCAATCTCCCACGAAGAATCAAATCCCGATTGAAAAAGATTCCGGATGCTGCCGGTACTGTTGGAGCTTCCGCCGCTGTTGAATGACGCTCCACCGACCACCGGATTGGCGTTTTTGTTCCGACGATACGTCCCGGTCACATTTACTTGCGGAAATAGTCCGGCAGTTGTGAAAAGCAGACCACCTCGAGCTTCGCGGATCCTCGACTCCGCGGTGAGGAGGTCGACATTCTCGACGAATGCACGCTGAAGGAGCGCGGTGAGGGTTTCGTCCTGAAAAGTCTCCCACCACTTCCCGATTTTCTCGCCTTCTAGGCGGACTCCACCAGTTTTCTCGTCCCCAAATAAATTCTGCCCACGGAACTGTTCCGGCGTCTCCGGAGACGGCCGCGAGAAGTCGGGGCCGATCGCGCATCCGGACAGGAGAAGCAAAAGCATCGCCGGTGCGCGTAGAAAGAAGATGTCTCTTGAGATTTTCATTCGTAACGAAGTGCCTCAATGGGATCCATGCGCGACGCCTTCCACGCCGGATAGAATCCAAAAATTATGCCCACGCTTGCGGAGACAAAGACCGCCACCATGATGGCGGCGACGGAAGTTGCTGTCGGCCACTTCAGAATGACTGAAACGAGAAATGACGAGCCTCGGCCCAATAATATTCCGACTGCGCCGCCGATGAGACAGAGAACGACCGACTCGATCAAAAACTGCTTGAGGATGTCGCGGCTTTTTGCGCCGACCGCCATTCGAAGACCGATCTCCTTCGTTCGTTCGGTTACCGAAACAAGCATGATGTTCATAATCCCGACACCGCCGACGATGAGTGAGATGAGTGCGACGCACAAGAGCAACGTACGCATAAGCGTGCTGGTCTTCGTCAGTGCCTTTGTCATCTCGGTCATATCACGAATGCTGAAATCATCCGGCTCACCGGGTTGCAACCGATGTCGCTGCTGCAAAAGCAAAGTAATTTGGTCGATCGCGATCGGAATCTCCTCCGGCGATCTGGCCGCGGTTTGAATTTGGTCGATATTGATAAAGCGAACCGGTAGGGGCGAGTTTAGCGCCTGCGTCTCGGACTGCTTGGGATAAAACGCGGTTTCGGTGGATGGGTAGAGGTTGCTGAGAGTGTTGTTCTCAGTGGTCGCGGTGGAAGCGGCTGCTGATTGTGTGCTGCCAGCTTGTGTGGAGCCGGTGAGCCGATATTTTACCGCGGTCCAGGGGGCGAGGACGACATCATCCTGATCCCAGCCCATCATGTTTGCGCCCTTTGCTGCGAGGACCCCAATCACTCGGAATGAAACGTTCTGAATTCGAAGCTCTTTTCCGATTGGAGACTCTCCGAGGAAAACCTCGCGGACGATCGTCTTTCCGACGACGCACACCTTGTTGGCATTTCTTACATCGCGATCGCTAAACATTTCGCCCTCGGCGAATTCGGTCCAGTCGCGCACTTGCAGATAGGCAGGCGTTGTTCCGTCGATACTTTGAGGGACCCAATTTCTTCCGCCGTAGATAACTTGGCCGGATGCTCGTACCATCGGTGCGGCAGTCGTAATACTCGGCACCTCCCGGATCATTGCTTCGACGTCGCCCGGGGTAAGCGTCTTTCCACTACCGGCGCCGAAGCTGACTCCGCCACTTGCCGCAGCTCCAGGACGGATGACGAGGTTGTTAGAGCCCATCGCCGATATGGTTTTCTGAATAGCCAGCGACGAACCCTGACCGATTTCAACCATCGCGATGACGGCCGCAACACCAATGACAATCCCGAGCGTTGTCAGCGTTGCGCGCATTGGATTTCTCCGAAGTGCGACGGCTGCCATGCGAATGATGCGAGATGATTTCATCGATCGTCCTCGACGCGGCCATCTCGCATCCGGATGACACGTTTCGTATGTTTCGCGACCTCCGGATCGTGAGTGACGATGATGATGGTGAGCCCTTCCTGCTCATTTAGCTGTTGAAACATTCGGAGAATCTCGACCGTGGTCGTCGAATCGAGGTTCCCCGTCGGTTCATCGCCAAACAGTATTTGTGGACGGTTGATGAGTGACCGGGCGATAGCGACCCGTTGTTGCTGACCTCCGGAGAGCTGGGAGGGCTCATGATGGATTCGTTCGCCGAGTCCTACCATGCGGAGCAGCGATTCTGCTCGCTCGTTCTCTTCGGCGTCGCTCAGTGTCGCTGACGAATAGGACAGCGGCATTTTGACATTTTCCAATGCGCTGGTTCGGGGCAGCAGATTAAAACTTTGAAACACGAAGCCGATCTGCTCATTTCGCATGGTTGCGCGCTCATCGGAACTCAAGCCTCCCATCTCTCGGCCGTTCAAGAGGTATTCGCCGGATGTGGGGCGATCGAGGCAACCCAGGATATTCATCAACGTGGTCTTCCCGGATCCCGAGGCTCCCATCAACGAGACCAATTCGCCGGGCTTAATGGTGAGAGAGACGCCGCGCAGGACCGGCACGTCGACCTCGCCGGCGTGGTAGGTTTTATAAATGTCTCTGAGATCGATGAGACTCATGGCGTAACCTCAGCCGCCCGATCGTCCGTTATTTCGCCGCCGCGGTATCTGAGGAGCGAAGGGATTCGTGGTTCCGGAGGCGCTCTCAGCGGAATCTCGTTTCTGCATGCCGACGACCACGAATGCGCCTTCGGTGATTCCATCTCCCTCAATCTGGGTGAAACTTCCGTCTGACCCCACAACTCGCACTTTCACGGCTTCGACCTTATCGCCCTTTTCGAACCAGACAACCCCGGACTCTCTCGACGACTCGTCGCTGGTGCCAGCGTCCTCTTCCGACATTCTTGAGCGAGCTGACTTCCGATCGTCGGATTTCATTACGACCTGAGCGGGGAGTGGTGACCAGCGGAGTGCCGCATTCGGCACAACGAGTACACCTTTTGAATTACTTACTTCGAACTTTGCGTTTGCAGTGAGATAGGGAAGGAGTCGATTGTTTGAGTTGTCTGTCGTGACTTCAACAATGTAGGTCACCACGTTCTGCGTCATCGTCGCGTTAAGGCGAATCTTTCCAACTTCGCCGTGGAAAACCTCGCCCGGAAAGGCATCCACTCCGAATTGAACGGGTTGCCCGACTCGAATGTTTCCAATGTCTGCCTCATTGACGGCGACCCATACCTGCATTCGGCGGAGGTCTTTGGCGATGAGGAACAAGCTCGGGGTGTTGAGACTCGAAACTACGGTTTGCCCGATGTTGACTCGTCGGTCGATGACGACTCCGCTCACGGGAGACTTGATCGTGCAAAATGCTAGGTTTCGATGCGCCTTCTGCACGCTGGCATTTGCTTGAACAATTTGCGCCTCCGCTATCGCGATATTCGCCTGCGCTGATTCAAACGTGGCGCGATATTGGTCGAAGCTCGCTTGAGAGAGCGCTTCCGATGCGCCGAGTTTTTGCGCGCGTGCCCAATCGCGCTCGGCTTGATTCAGTCGTGCCTTCATTTGAAGGAGATTGGCCTGAGCGTTTTTCAGTTGCGCTTCGGCTTGATCGACGTCGCTCTTGTAGATGGTGTCGTCGATTTTCGCGAGCAGCATGCCCGCTTCGATTTCTGAGCCGTAATCGATCGGCTGTCCTTTTTTATCAACTCCGAATTCCGAGATTTGTCCGGCGACCTGAGCGCCGACATCGATGACTTCTTCCGGCTCAACAGTGCCGGTCGCGCTGATCGTAACAGTGAGGTCGGATCGCTTTACCGGAGCGGTGCGGAAGGCTGCTGTTGGAGCATCACTTCCCACCGCTCTCCACACCACCAGAAGGAGAACTGACAGAACAGCGAGGGCCAAGAGCGGGCGTTTGAGAGTTCGAATAACGGACATACTGTTCTTCTTTCGTTTCGGGGCACTGGACTTTTTGTACCCTGATCGTTTTATTCGCGAACAGGCCGCGAACGAATCGGACAGGGCAACGGTCCCCAGGTCTTGTGCCCTAGGGGGAGGGAACGGACTACCGGACTCCCCGCGCTCCTCAAAAGTTTAATTCCTGCCGAGGGTTATTTTGATGAGAGCCCCACCAGGAGCGTTCTAACCAAATCCTCTCTTTCATGAACTGATTCTAGCCATATTGGAGACTGGGTTTTCCTAACCCTCCATCTCCGTGTTATCTCGCCGGAGGAGCAAAAATATAATGAGAGTCGGAATTCAAGGTCTTCCCGGTAGCGCCTGTGACGAAGCGGCGGCTCTTCTCCTCGAAGAAGAAGAGACAAGTTTCGTCTATCTCACCGACGCCGAAGGTGTGCTTTCGGCCCTCTTTGAGGGGTCGATTGATGCCGCTGTCCTGGCGGCCGAGTCGCCGCTGGGGATTCCAGTTCCGGAGACGGCGGTGGCCTTGCCTCGTTATCCCGCAGTCGATGAAGTCGCGGAACTTCGCTCCGAGGTTCGCCACTGCATACTGGTGCGTCCAGGCGAGGAAAATGCTCCGATAACTACAGTCGCGTCGCACGGAATTCCGCTCGCAAAACACCGAGATTTTCTCGCAAACACGTTCCCAGGATATTCGTCCCTGGAGCTTCCGGACACAGGTTTAGCCGCGAAAAAGTTAGCCGCCGGTGAGCTTCCGGCGCACACCGCGGTCATTGCGATGAAGCGCGCGGCCGAGCTTTTTGGACTGACGATTCTCCACTCGAGTTTGCCCAAGAACGATGACTATCAGACCAAGTTTTTGCTGGTGAAGCAGCCGACAAGCTCAGCTTTAGTTGAGTAGCTCAATCATCTAAAACCGCTGTTGACATGCGGTTAAATATACTGCACATAACGCCTCGGAAAAGGTCCTGTGAGCTTGGCGTTATAAATCTTTTTGTTTTCGTGACTTTTCAATCCGCTTCCGGGGGGCTCCGTCGGCGGCAGTGAGCTTGTGTTCAAAAGCCGCTGCCTTGGCTGGAGCCCGGCCGGGTGCGACCCGAAGTCGCCCGGTTTGGCTCTTTACCATCCCTGTTTCGTGGAGTGTCAGTCATGCGAAGAGTCTCGTGTGTCGGTCTTGCCGTTCTGGCGTGCATCGCCAGCGGCTGCGGTCAGAGCCGCAACTACGCCGCGGGCACCCGCCCGGCGGCCCCGATCGTCGCCAGCGTCCCGGTGAACCACCCGGCGCAGCCCGTCGTCATCAGCAGCGACCCGGTCGTCGCCACCCCGGTCACCCGGCAGGGCGTCCGCGTGTTCGAGGAGAAGGTGAGCGGCCTGCCGGGCCAGCCCGACCTCGTGAAGCGGAAGGCCACGCAGTGGTACGAAGGGCCGGACGACGGGAAGTCGTTCGGGCAGTCGCCGGACAACAACGGCGTGAACAACAACCCGGGCTACCGGTCGCCGCCGAAGGGTGCGCCGGCCACCACCACCGCGCCGGTCGCACCGGTGAATCCGATGGGGCAGCTCCCGCCGGAAGACCCGACCAAGCGGCCGACGAGCCTGAGCGACCGGGGCGCGACCCTGCTGGACCCGATCCCGGGCAAGCAGACGGAGCCGAAGGTGGACGACGAGAAGCCGATCATCGGAAGCATCCGGGTCTACCAGACCGGACCGAACGGCGAGCGGATCCCCGCGCGTCGGTACGACGAGCGGGGCAACCTGATCGTCGAGGAGGAGGAGAAGGAGACGGTGACCCCGAAGGCTCCGACGGCAAACATCGCGTCCGAGCCGAAGCGTCTGCCGACGCTGCCGACCGTGAACCCGACCGTGATCCCGAATGTGAACCCGCCGGTGCCGAGCAGCCCGGTCGCCCTGCCGTTCACGCCGGTCCCGGTCCCGACGATTACGCCGCCGCCGGCGTTACCCGCAGTCCCGACGATTCCGGCCCCGCCGCCGACCTCGTCATCGCAACCCCCGGTCTACACGCCGCAGCTTCCGCCCGCCCCGCCGCAACCGCAGGGGCCGATGCTGCCGAGCGTGTCGAACGTCAAGGTGGCATCCGACGTGGTCCACGCGGAGTTCCGAAAGTGACACGCATGACGCGTGATCAGACGCTGACGGTCCAACAAACGTGAAACAGGACTTGGGAGGAGCAGGAAGGAACCTGGCTCAGGACCTTCTCCCAAACTTAATCTCAATTCTGTTCGTGCCTTTTAATTTCCCTGCCCATTATTGCTTTCCAATTAATTTCGATTGTTAGAGCGGTTCTCGAAAGTTCTGTCCGAATGAATATTGGGAAGCCTTCGGCTTCCGGCTTTTCTCTAACGAAAACCGCTCTGTGCTTACTGGTCGCGCCTCCGGAGCACCAGCGAAGGTCAATCAGACCTTCGCTAGAGTGATTCTCAAAAGACAAAACTTTTGAGAATCACTCTAGAAACCGCTTTCGCCCCAGAGATGGGCTGAAAGTTTATGACTTTTGAGAAGTAATAGAGTAGGGCAGAAGGGAGACTTTGGGAGAGACTGCGATGGCACTGAATTTTGCAATTCTCGGAACCGGCGGCATTGCCCAGGGGGGCCACGGACTCGCGCTGCAGCACACGACGCACGCAAGACTCTGGAGCGTCTTTAGCCGTGATGCCGGGCGGGCAAATTCATTTGCGCAGATTCATCGGGCGCAAGCCCCTAAGCCGGCGTTTGATTCTCTCTCCGAGATGCTTGCGGATCCCGAGCTCCATGCCGTGATAATTGCCACTCCGGACCGGCTGCATCGGGAGCAGGCGGTGTTGGCCGCAGAAGCCGGAAAACATATTCTTCTTGAAAAACCGATGGCGACAGATCTCGAGAGCGCGAGAGCGATCATCGACGCTTGCAGCCGAAACAAGGTGCAGCTTGCGATCGCTTATCACCTTCGATTTCACGCCGGGCACCGGGAGCTTCTCTCGGCGGTGCATGCGGGGACTCTCGGAACGATTCGTCATGTTCGTGCGCAGTGGACTTGGAAGGCCCCTGACGCAAAAAATTGGCGCGCGACGGAGGATGTGGGGCGTTGGTGGAGTCTTGCCGGAGTAGGGACGCATTGTCTCGATCTCGTGCGTTGGACATTGCTCCCGAGTGCCGGAGAGGTGGTGTCCGTCGGCTCTGCGATTGCGAAAGACGTGTGGAAGGGGCCGCATGACGAGACCGCGGTGCTGGCGTTGAAGTTCGCTTCGGGGGCGACCGCGGAGCTCTGCTCTTCGGTGTTGTTCGATGCGCCGACGCGTCTGGAAATCTACGGAAGCGCAGGATACGCGATCTGCGAAGGAACGTTCGGGCGGCATGGTGCGGGGAAAATTTGGACCAACAGCGGCGCGCTCGATTTTGTCATTGTGAATCCGTTTGTTGCCCAACTCGATTCGTTTGCGCAGTCGATCATGAACGGCGCTAAGCCGGAAGTCGATGGAGAGGAGGGATTCCGGAATGTCGAAATCCTTCTCGAGGCGTCAAAATAGTCCCTTATGGTCTCGGGAGGTTTCTGTTGTCGCCTACCGACGACAATCTTCAATTATCTCTTTAGATACTGCAGAATAGCGATGCTCCCCTCGGAGCCGTACGGCCAATCCCGGCCGGTAACGAAAGTTCTCACATTCAGCATTTTCATGAATAAAATTATAATGTTATCGGCAATTTTTGCCGGGTTGATACTCGTTTTCCTTTTTTTTGGTTCTGCGGCTCGAGCCGACGAAACTTCGCAGGTTACGATAGGCGCCATCCTGCCGCTTACCGGCGACGCGGCGAGCTGGGGCGAGGCCGTCCGGAACGGAATCGAGCTGGCCCGTTCCAAGCTCCCTCCCGAGCTCCAAGCAAAAATTCGTGTCGTCTACGAAGATGATCAACGGAAACCGGCCATTGCCGTCGCGGCGTTTCAGAAGCTTCTGAAAGTTGACGGTGTCTCGGCGATAATCGGCATCACCGCGCAACCGGGTTTGGCGATTGCGCCGCTTGCCGAGCAGCATCGGATTCCGTTCATCTCGATTGCGGTTCCGAAACAGATCTCGGCCGGGAGGAAATACACCGTCCTTTTCTACGCAACTGCCGAACGGATGGCTGCGGCTTTAGTGGAGGAGTCTAATCGCCGCAGCTATCGGCGCATCGCTCGTATCAGCTCTATTCACGACGGACGTTTCGCCATGAGGACGGAGTTTGACAGAGCCGCGGGTGGGAAGTTCGATATTGTGTTGGATGAGGAGTACCCAATCGAGAGCCGGGACTTTCGTCCGTTTCTGACGAAGCTCAAAAATCTTCGGAGCGTCGATGCTATCTACGTCAATCTCGTTCTCGGTCAGGCAGGAATTTTTGCGCGGCAAGCAAGAGAGCTGGGGATTACGCTGCCGCTGTTTGAGTCGGAGATGTTTGAGGATGAGAGCGAAGTGACGCTTTCAAATGGCGCGCTGATCGGACAATGGTTCGTGAACCAAGCGAGCCCTTCAAAGGAGTTCGAGGAGGAATACTTCAAGCGATTTCCGGGGAGTAAGATCTTTAACGCCTTGAATGGTCATGACGCGCTACTCCTCCTCGGAAAGGCTATCGAAGCGAATTCCAACCGGGAAGCGATCAATACGTTTCTCCACCGCCCGGAAGGTTTTAGTGGAGTCTTGGGGAGTTACCGGCTCGACGATTCAAATCGTTTCGATCTGCCCGTGGCGGTGAAGGAAGTAAAAGAGCGCGGCTTCTTAACACTTCGTTAAAAAGCCGCGCCCGGGTTTGGTCTACTTGGTCGGAGCCGGTGAAGGCGCTGTTTTCGGAACGGGCGGCTTACCGGTCGGAACGCGCATGCCAGCCTTTGCTCGAGGCTTTTTCGGCGGAACCGGGATATACGAAACTGCCGGCGAAGGTGAGACACTCGGCTTACCGGTCGGCTCGCACTGCTTCGGATCGAGCCGAGGCAAGAACACTTCCAGCAGATTTTCAGCCGCGACCGGGAGTGGGTGAGCGGAGATGGTGATCCCGTCTACCTTCTTAAACTCCGCGAAGACTTTCTTGAAATCGGCGACTCCAAGCTTGCCCAAATCTGCTTCGATGAGAGCTTCGTTCGATCCCTTTTTCCGGAGCTCTGGCTTTACAGCATAAACGGCGTCCGGAGTGAGAACCAAGAATCCGAACAGATAAATCTTGTCCGATGGCTTCGCTGGAGTCGGCGTCGGCATGAGATATTTCTGATTTGGATCCTTGGGGTATGGTTGGGAGTAGGCTTCCCAGATTTTGTTGATGCTGATCGGCGGCTTGCCCGAGCACTTGCCCGTCTTATCCGTGTCCTTGCAGACATAGATTGCGACCGGCGTTGGTTTCGTGATCTTCGGAAGATCGAACGCGGCGACAAATCCCTTTGAGAGGTCAAACGATCCGATGTCCTTGCTGAGCGGCTTCAGATCGCTTCCCGCGAAACCTTCGAGTGAAACAAGAAGGCGGCGGTCAGGCGAGAAGCGAAGCTCCTGCTGGATCGCGTCCCAATCGCCGACCGAGCAGTTCGTGGTTGAGGGGACACTCAACTTCAGGCGAAGCGAGTTTCCCTTGAGCGGCATGGTGAGCATGTTCGCGGGTTGCGCCATCGCGGGGACTGCGGAGAAAAGCAGCGCAGTCGAAGCTGCGAAAAACGCGGACCGCAGTCCGGTCGAAAGTGGAGCCTTCTTCAGGCTGTCGGAAATTTTGGCTTGGCTGAGCTTTGAAGTCAGGCCACGATTCAAGATTCGTTTCGGCATATGGGACCCCCGTAATTGTAGTCGTCTCGGGTGCGAAGCATAGCCCAGCGGGGCGGATGAACGGAAGCTAAAGATTCTGGAAGAAGCAAAGGTGTCTAGACGAATCATTTGATCAGACAAAGCGCGCCGAAATGGCGAAGTGGAGCGAGCGAAACGGCAAAGCGGGGCGGGGTATCTTGAGGGAGGTCGAGGGCGAAGTGCGGCGAGGAGCGGAGGTCGAAGCACCGCAGCCGCTTTTTCAACGAAGAGATCCCTCAAATACCCGGCTGCCCCCGCTCCAAAAGAAAAGAGCCCCGGTTGTCTTTCAACAACCGGGGCTCTACGAGTTTATCGTGATAGTCCGAGTTACTTCTTGGCGCGAACCAATTTCACTTGGATACCTACGTCACCCGTTACGATGCCGTTTGCGACAATCATCCGGTCTTCGAGACGAGTTGATTTCGTATCGAGGGTGATGTTCCAAACGGTTTGGTCCTTTTGAATCGGGCGAAGCTTCAAGGTCGAAACCTTGTGGAGCTTTCCGTCCAATCCAAGGATGCTATCGGACTTGGTAAGATCGACTGCCTTCTTTACTTGGTAGCCGTTCATCTTCGTCTCGATACCGCCGAGGGCTGCTTGACGGAATGCCGACAAGTCAGCTCCGACAACCATCGGGTGTCCTTGGGTGACGAACACAGTCGTGTCGCCGTATCCGATTTCGAGCATCGGCGGGAGTTCAGAACCAACCGTTACCGACTGGATTGCAACCGCGCGCTTCGTAACCGGGTTCCAAGCTGTATCGCCAAGCACGATGTCCGAGATCCGCTTTTCAGTCTTTCCATCACCCATCAAGATGCGGGTTTCAGGATCGAAGCAGACTTCGTGGTCGCGTGGGCAAGTAACTTGAACACGGTCAACATTTCCGTCTCCATCCGTGTCGACTTGCACGACAGTCGGAGCCGATTTGGTGCCTTCGCACTCAATCCGCGGCGGAACCGTTTCCTGAGAGTCGCAGATGCCATCGCCATCCGCATCTGGGCACTCTTGGGTGTCGCAGATTCGGTTGTTGTTCGTGTCCGGGCACTCTTGCGCATCGCAGATACCGTTGCGATTTGCATCAGGGCACTCTTGGTTGTCGCAAATGTCGTTGTCATTTGCGTCAGTGCACTCTTGCTGGTCGCAGATTTGGTTATTGTTGGTATCTGGGCAATTTTGCGCGTCGCAAATTCCGTCGTCGTTTGCGTCCGTGCACTCTTGCTCGTCGCAAATTCCGTTGTCATTTGCATCGGTGCA
>CAZDWZ010000005.1:356620-441644 GCA_964509425.1 uncultured Bdellovibrionales bacterium
GCACTCTTGCTCGTCGCAAATTCCGTTGTCATTTGCATCGGTGCACTCTTGGACGTCGCAGATTCCGTTGTCATTTGCGTCTTCGCACTCTTGGTCGTCGCAAATTCCGTTATCGTTTTCGTCCTCGCACTCGCCGTCGCAGAAGCCGTCGTTATTTTCGTCTTCGCAATCATAGCAATCGATACAATCGGTGTCTGGGTTTCCCGAAGCATCTTCGTGCGGAGGTTGGCAAGTTCCGTCTCCGCAGAACCCGCAGGCAAGGCAGTTGTCACGGTTGCAACCGTTTGCCGGATTGCAAGTTTGACAGCCTTCTGGTGCCGGGTTGTCGTAATTATCGGCCTCAGGGTCTCCGTACCCGGTACCGGTTTGAGCGGTATCGTGTTCCCCTTGGGTTTCAATATCATTCCCACCTTCTTCTGCACGCGCAGAAAGCGGACTCATGGCAAGTCCGCCCGCTACGAGCCCGAAGGCAAACAGCATCACAACGATGCTTCTACAACAAGATTTCAAATTTTTACTCTTCATTTTTCCTCACTTCTCCGTTCTTTCGTGTCTCCAATCGTCTGTTCTTCCTACATTCCTCAAAAAACCAAATCCTAAAATCTCTCCAGCCCTGCGTCTGTTTTGCCAGTAGCTATGACCGGTCCCAAGTCTGCATAAACAGAATCTTGGTTCGAAACGGTTTCGGTTTGCCCGCGGAGAGTTATGTCATCTCTCTCCAGAAGTTGCCGTACTATTCAGAGAATCCAACAGATTGCATCCGAATTGTAAGAAACTCCCAACCCCCTTACTTTGCTCCACCGGCTCCGGCGCCGGGGAAAGTCAATTTGCCTCTGGCAGATGTCCCACCCGAATTAAGCGAGCGGAAATATTCATCCTGGGCATTACTCAATGTCGGGTCGTTGAGGCGAATTGCTTCTTTTAATCTGGCTGAAACCGCCTCTTTGTGATCAATCGGGACTTCCGCCGGGTTCGGAGCCTTCTCCGCCCGGGCTACGTGATTGCTCAGTGTTCCGCCGAGTTGGCTTGCCCGCTCGTTCTTGACCGCGCTCAATCTGGGCGGCCGGATTGCTCCCGGCACACTGAACATGACCCACTTCAACTTCCCATCTTCTTCTTCTGCTTTCCGGAGCGCGATGCGTGCCGCGGCCCGCTTATCACGTTCCGAGATGAGCTTTTCAAGCTTCTTTTGAGCTTCTTCGACTGGAACCATTCCAGGCGGAGTTGCCACTGCAGCCGGGCGAATGAAAGCCGGCTCGTTTGCCTTTGCCATCGCGATCTTGTCTTCGGCGAGCTTGGCCAAGTGCAGCTTTTCTTCGGCGAGATCGGACTCATTCGCCCGAGCAATCGCGTCACCTGCCGGAAGCGGGTCGACCACCGGAATTTCGGAGGCCTTCGGAGCTTCTGCGACCATCGGCTTTGCCGACTTCACGTTCTCCAGAACGACTTCCGTTTGAACTGACTCGTCGATCAAGGACTCAGTATTTATGGACGCCTTGGCTTTAAGCGCTGCGGTACTTTTGCTCACTTCTGCAGTTTTTGTCGGAAGTATCGATTTTGCCGACTCTGCTTTAATCGGCTCGATCGCAATCTCACGGACAGGAGCGGATTTCGTCACTTCTACTGCCGCGTGCTGAATCTGCCCTTCACACCAAGAGAAATTGCAGGCTGAAAACTTTGGGGACGTGCATGTTTCCTGGGAAACATGGCGATGCTCTTCTTGAAGCAGGAAGTTGGTTCCGATGTTTGAGTAGCGAATCCCCATCTCCTTGCTGATTAACGCGCAATTTGCTTTGCCTTCAAGAAAGGCGAGGGGATCGGCGACTCTCCGAAGTGAACCTGAAGATGCGACCGTCCTTAATGCGGCGCGTTGACTTCCTTCTCCTGCCCGAACAGCGGCTTCTGGATAACTTCGTTCTGAAATTCTTGCAGCGGTATTTGATCCGGCAAAATAGACCGTAGTCGTCGAAGCCGAATTGGAAGATGGAGCTGCACCTGCCTCACTCTTCATGGAATGAAGTACCGCAAGGGAGGGAACAACAAGAAGTGGCAGCATCAAGAAGAAGCTGCGTCTCTGGAAAAAACTTTGCATACGACAGTTGCTATTCGTTGAGGTTATCACCACCGTCCTCTCAGTTAGCATGCACGGCTTCTTACGCGGCCGAGAAAGTAAAATCAAGGGAAACATGCCTTTAGCTGTCTTGGCGCAAGTAAGATCGATTTGCGTCTCGTCGATGTTTGCCCCGATAAAGCCCATTGCTGACACCAGACACCAAATGGCACCAGCTTCTACCAATCTCGCGCAGATGCGACTTTTCTTCACTATTTTTCTAAGCGGCTGAATTTACTGCGAGAGCGCGAGTGTTGCCGCCGACCCTTTTTGGACTTCGAAGCAAGAATCAAACTCGACTGTGTTTTTTAACACACCTTTCACTTTCGCGATGTGATCGCCGTTTCAAGGCCTGTTTTTGGGCCTCTGCGCGCTGTCTCGAATTCGCTCCGAAGGATACCGTTCAAAACCCCTGTCGCATAACAGGCGTGTGGCAAGTTCAGGGCAGAACTGATCACAGTCTATCGCCCTGCTGCAAAGTTTCGGTTTTTTATTTGGATTGACCCATCGAGGATGAGAAAGGATTTATGAAGAACCTCCGATTCGCTTTCATAGCGTTGGCGGTGTTGCTCTTTGGTCTCGTGATGCCGCTCGGCTTCACCGAGACTGCTCGGGCCGCGGACCCTATTTTAGACGCACGAGTGCAGTATAACTTGGCCGCATCCGATGCGATCCGGCTCGAAGCTTACTCGACCTTCGCGAACCCAGTTCCTTACAATTTCCTCGATTATAATCTCACTCACACGACGAGCGGCGCGGCCTGCAATCCGGCAAACGCGAATTGTATTCACGACCGCCACTTCTTCGCGCTCTATCCGATGAACGCACGTGGATGGAAGCTGACGGTGTCGCGGGATTTCTGCGAACGCCGCACCTCGGGCTCGACACTTTGCAAGGCCGACCTTAATTTCGGCTACAAAAATGCTCAAGGGACTTTCGTTCCGTTTTTCGGGAACGATGACCCGGTGGGCACGTCGAAAACCATTTACGCACCCAATTCAACTATTCACATTGCCTGTAAATCGGGGACCGAAGCGTACACGCACTCCAGCTTTGCCTCCTATGGATACCCGATGATTTTTTCGGCTGAGCGCTTGGAAAGCCAGCACAACCGCAATTTTCGTCCGTATCAGGTTTATTGCGAAAAAACTCCGCCGAATCTCGGTCAGTATCCGAACACGAGTCCTCCAGGATATCCGGCAGGCGGCGAGACCCTCGATTGGCGGGATCACGGATATATTCTCACATTCCGCACGACTGCTTGTAACGACGGAATCGATAACGACGGCGACGGGCTTACGGACGCGCAAGATCCGGCATGCCGCACCAATCCGGAAGACCCGAACACCTACGATCCAGGTCTTGATGATGAAACGGTGGACAACGTTAACCGCCCAGGTCCTTCGACGCTCACGGCTTCAGACGGAACGGATCTGAACTCGGTTCGATTAACTTGGACGGCATCGTCCGGCGCAACTTCTTACAGAATCTACCGGTCGCAGTTCCAAGGAACTCAGGGAACTCTCCTGATCGGAAACCTGACGGGATTGAGCTACAACGACACTACTGCCGTTCCGGGCGTCACGTATTATTACACTCTCATCCCGCGCAACCAGTGGGGTGATGGTCCTTCGAGCACCGACTCGGGATTCCGTGGAACTCCGACGGGTGAAGAAGATTGTGACGGTGATGGCGCGACTGACGCGGAAGAAACTGCGGACGGAACGGATCCTTGCGATCCAGGAAGCTTCCAGCTCCATCTCCGCAGCCCGGCGTTTACGAAGTACAACGTCTATTTGAGTCAGCGCAATTACCTCGAAGTCATTGCGAACGGCACGAATGAAGTTCGTGGAACGGTCACGGTCTACGACATCAACGGAGCATTCGTGAACTCGCAGCAGTTCATCTTGGCGCGCGGCCAGGAGTTGGATTTCGATATCCTTCAACTGATTGGCGGCCGGATCGATACCTACGGGGTTGTGAAGATCGACTTCAACTACGGCCCGGGCACCACGATTCTCGGCCGTATGGCGAACTACCGCACGGGGCCTGATGGCACGACTGATTTCGCCTTCGCGAAGGAGCTCCGGAACCCGACGCGTGGAGACACGTATGCAACGGGGAACAGCTTCGATGCACAGGGTGTTGGCTTCCTCATCCCGAACTGGGGAGAGGTTGTGAACCTCGACGAGGTGACTCGTCGGTTCTTGGTCAACCTGTATGATCAATCGGGAGTTCTCCTCTATTCGAGAGAGATCTCCGTTCCAAGATACGGTGAGCAAGACGTTCAGGCGGGACACGAGTTCGGTCAGACGGTAACCCTCTTCGAGGTGAAGCCATTGGACGGAGCGACGAAGTATCTGTCGTATGTCTCGCGCTACAGCTCCGAAGACTTCGGTGGAAACGAAGCTGCTTCCTATAAGTTCGCGTTTGCCCTCGAAGCTCGCGCCGGAAACGGAACGCCGCAATATGCGCCGATCCAAAACCGTGTGGGCGGTTGCTACACGCAAACGAACTGGACGGAAGTCGTGAACACTCGGGAGATCCCGGTCTTGGCGAAGGTCTGGTTCCGGTCGAGCGCAGGAGAGATCGTCGGATCGACCGACTTGCCGCTCCAGCCGAAATCGCAGTTCCACTTGAACGCGAGTGCGCTGCTCGAGAAGGGAACGGACGGATCGTATAAGATTGAGTCGAACGTGCCCGGAAGCTTGGTCACGCAGAGCTTGGTCTACTATCATGACTGCTCCGCTAACCAGCTCCAGACAGCGTTTTCGACGCAGGGACGTATTCCGGCGCAAGATGTGAGCTCGGGCACCATGAACTCGTTCCTCGGAATGAAGAACGAGCTTTTCGTAGCGAGCACGACCACAGACGTTGCGGTGGCGAAGCTCGACATCACGCCGTTCGGGTTCCCGGCTCTGCCGCAGCAGACCTTGAACGTCGGTGCGAATGCTCAAGCATTGAATGTGCTGAACGCTCAGGGCTCTGGGTTCCCGGTGAACGCCTACGGCGTTGTCCGGCTTGAGACCACTCGGAAGCCGAGAACAATTGCTCCTTTCGTCAATCGCTACCTCGAAGTGGATGGAAGGATGCAATATATCTTCTCGACGCTGGTGCAGTAGTTGCGCGTCCGCAACTAACCTAGTGCCGCTTCCGCGAATTAAGCGAGCAAACTCGTTTAATTCGTGCGGCACGCGAGGCGCAGCCGAGTCAGCTAAATCTGGCCCTTCCGTCCATTCCGTCTTCTTGACGACAATTGACGAGGGGCGGGTTTAGGACTTTCCGGCTTCGTGATACACTCCGCCCGGTCCGGCTGTACCCAGCCAGACCGGGCTTTTTCATTTGTTCCAGAATCTCAAATTTTTGAATTCCGAATCAGGCTAAAACGGTCAGCTTCGGACAGCTCCGGACAGTTTTCGCCTCGAGGAAGCGCTTGGTATTCAAGAACATTCTCGAATTTCTCGCCCGGATTGCTGACAGAATGTGAAGTAAAAACTTTTCAATCCAAGATGTGTGTACATGGCGCGAAAAGCTACAAAAGATGTTCCTAGATTACCAATGGGAGTGACGTTCACCGTCATGGGTGACCCGTCTCGACGGGCTGCTCTCCAACGAGGTCGATTCGTTCGGATGCTCTGTGTCACAGGCGGCATGGTGCTTCTGTTTGCATTCGTCTTCTTGTCGGTGAAGTTCCTCACAGAGAATCAATCCTTTGCCCGCTCAACGGCAGGCAACGAAGGCAAAGATCAGCTCTCCGATACGGTGATGCTGATCACTGCTACCGGCAAAGTTGCAAAGGGCACGAAGCTCACTGCGCAACAGCTTCGAGAAGTAAGCTGGCCGCGAGATCAGGTTCCTGAGGGGGCGCTCCGTTCATTCGAAGAAGCGGTCAATATGTATGCGACTGCATCTCTTCCGGAGAATCAGCCGCTCTTGAGAACCGCTCTTTCACCGAATGCTCCGAATTTCGGAATCAGCGAACTCCTCGCTCCAGGACATCGAGCGGTCACGATCGCCGTAAACGCGACGACTGGTATCGAAGGCTGGGCGACGGCGGGTGCGCACGTAGACGTGCTCCTGACCTACGTTGACAGTGCAGACAATCTTAACAAAACGAGAGTCGTCGTTGAGAACGCCATCGTTCTTTCTTTCGGCGGAAATGCGAAGGCACCGGAAGAAAATATCGGCCGGGGAGCTCCGCTAGAAATCTCCACCGTAACCCTTGGTGTTCCGTTTCAAGACTCGCTGAAGATCACAACCGCTCTCGACATGGGACGTATCTCGCTCGCGCTCCGAAGTTTGCACGATGTATCGAGCCCGGGGTCTGATTCGTTCTCTTCGGACGAGTGGGACAAGAAGCGTCCGCAGAAAGAAACTCCGCAAGGTCCGGTAGCTAAGGGCTACGCCAAGATAACCGGCTCGGACGGAAGTCAAAAGCAATTCGTCCTCGATGGACAGGATCGCTGGAAAGACAACCTCGCTGAGGAGTTCTTTTAAAATGATTTCGAAACTTATCCGCGTTACCGCGCGGATAAGTTTCAGAAATCATTTTATCCGCCGAAGCTTCAGCGAAGGCGGATCCTCCCCCCTGTAAGGCCAATCAAATTCCCGATACAGCCTCTTTCTGGCTCTCTCTGGAACAATCATCCGCGCACCCGGTTCCCCAAAAGAGCACCAGCGCGAACACCCCAAATCTAAAAATTAAACCACGCGAAAGCGTAAGCGAGGCGAAGAAAACGCCCGCCGGTAGGCGGATCAAAAAAGATCCACCCAAGAAAGACTTCGCCCCTCCGAACTATTTCGAAGAAGCCTTAATCCACAGTTCTCCGCCGACCACAAACGGGAACAGCGTGGCTCCCTTCGAAACGAAGATCTTCACCTTGAGTCCATTCCGATCGACCTTCGGGACGACCATCTCGAACTTTTCGACGCTCTCTGGGGGAACCTGCGGAAGGAGCAAGGCTTGGCTTGCCGCCTCGGCGTTGTTCAGCTGAAGCTCGTAAAGCCCGTCCTTCACCTTGTTCAATGCGTAATTGCTGAGATTCGAGATCGCAAAGACTGCAGCGGGGACATTGGTCGTCCCGGTGTTTCTGAACGAGACACTCTCGAGGACGGGACCTTCATTTTTCAAGGTCTGGGGCTGAACGGGAACCTCTTCCTCAGTTTGCTCGAACAGCGGCTCTTCAAGTTCCGGAGCCGCGACGGGCTTTGGAGTCGCCACCGGCTTCGGAGTCGGGGTCATTGGGAACGGTTCTTCAAGCTCCGGATCCTCTTCTACGGGAGTTGGTGCCGGCTTTGGAGTTGGTGTCGGCTTGGGAGTAGGGGTTGAAACGGGAGTTGGTTTCGGAGTCGGCTTCAGCGTTGCCACCGGCTTGGGATCTTCTTCGATCTCCGGATCCATGTTGACGGGCTGCCGTTCCGAAGTCGGCACCTTATCGAGATCAAACGTGAAATTAACGGTCGCCGAGCCGTCGCTTGGATCTTTCTGCCAGATAAACTGCGGCTCGACATTCGGCTTGATATCGCAAACGAGCCGAGTTCCCCCGCCGAACGGGGCGTAGCGAAATGCCGAAAGAATCGGGTCTTTTAGTTTTATCGTTTGAGTCCGCTTGGCGACGGCGCCGGGTATGTCAATCACGAGCCGCACGGGGTTCGTGAGAATCAGAATTTTTGGAGCCGGGACCTCGGGGAACTCCGAGCCCTCGTCGTTATCGAGGCCGATGTAGAGCTCGTATGAGTTGTTGCTCACCGAGGTCAGCTCGATTCTCAGACCTGAGGTTTTGACCTCGGTCAGCGGTGCGGCAGAAGCCGGAAAAACGGCGAGGAGAACAAAAAACAGGGGCAGAAAAATAAAAGGAAATCTCATGAGCGCTCACAAACATCAGAAATGGTCGATTGACGTCGCGAATTCAGACATCAGAGCACTATACTGTTGTTTTTCGCGATGCAGCAAGTTTTGGGGCCGTGGGGCATTTTGACAAATCTCTTCGTTGAAAGAGCGGCGGCGGTGACCGACCAAAATGAAAGCGGGTGTTGCCGCGAGCTTACGGCTAAGAGTATTCTTCTTGGCTCGTGTGGGAATATCGATCGGGTAGGAAGAGGCGGAAGCTCCGCCGAGACAATATAATATGACGGTAAAGATTAGATCTGTGAGCCAGCGGTTAATTGCAGGGCTGATTTTTCTTCTGGGCTTCGCCCTTCAAGCGCCGAGCTCTTCTTGGGCCGCACCTGATGCGGCGGGATTTGAGATCAAACTCTTCGATATACAACAGGGACGACTCGTTTTCAGCTACGCAGTAAGCGAGAAAAATTTCGATATCTACGTGCTCGATTTTACGGAGCTCACGGTCAAGCCGCTCGTGACGACGCTGGCCAATGACGAATCCCCAAGCTGGTCGCCCGACGGTTCGAAGGTTGTCTTTCACTCCGATGCGACGGGAGACACTGAGGTTTACGTCGTGAATGCCGACGGCAGTAATCTCCAGCAGCTGACGAACTCGCCGGGCGCGGATGAGAATCCTTCGTGGTCTCCCGATGGAAAGAGTATCGTCTTTCAAACGAAACGCCGGAAAACCGGTGCTGATTTATATGTCATGAGCGCCGACGGCACGGGGCAGCGGGCGATTTTGCAAAACGGACAGCGGAACGTTTGCCCTATGTGGTCGCCACGAAAGGACGAGGTTGTTTTTTCTTCCGATGAATCCTGGCCGGGATGGGAGCTTAAGCTCTACAATTTCGCCACTGGGAAGACAGAGACGATGACGAAGGCCTTTGGCTCGTTTGTTCGTCCGAGCTGGCATCCAGACGGCTCGTCGATAGTCTTTTCATATGGTTCTCCGGAGCAGCTGAATATCTTCCGCGGTGATAAGGGCAAGCAGCTTGCCACCCTGATGGTGCAGCGGCCGGGCCGGAACTTCGATCCTTCTTGGGATGAAAAGGGGCGATATCTGTTCTTCGCGGGAGAGATGGAGCCCGGGAAGCAAGATTATCAGCTCCTGGCCTTTGATAGCGCCAAGGTCGCCCAAGATATGGCAGGGAAGATAGTCGAAGTTTTAGTGAGTAAGGGGTCAATACGACACCCTCATTTCACCTCGCTGCCTTCTCTTGAGACCTTGCAAAAGGTAAGGCCGAAGGGGAAGAAACCGTCCAAGTAGGATGGAACAGAATTCAGCCGGAGGAGTCATGTGGCTATCTGCCACGCATAACAATCAGATGAACTCACGGCTGTCAGAAGGTGGAGCCACGATGGTGGAGTTTACTTTCTCCGTCCTCGTCTTCTTCTTCTTTATTTTTTGCTCGATAGAGCTCTTGCGGTATGGCTTCACGATTTTGACGTCTCAGTACGTCATTCAGACAGCCGCCCGCCAGGCCTCCGTAAACGGGCCGGTAGCTGCCGACCTCGACGTGAACAATGTTGATCCTATTGTCATCTCGAACGCCCGGGAGCGTCGTGCTGGGGATATCATTGCACATATCCGGACTCTTCAAGCGCCGTATGGACTGAACTTTGCAGATGCGCCGAACGAGATCTCAATCTGTCCGATCCCCAGGCCTGGACAGCCGCCGTCCTGTAATCCTCCAGGTCGGGATGCCGGGACATTTAACGATCTCGTCCGTATCGAATCAATAATTCGGTTCCGGTTTGTGGTTTTCGGAATCGGCTGGACGACCACTACTCGAACAGTTTTTAAGAACGAAGATTATGAATTTCGCTAGAGCACTGCAGACCCAAAGCGATTCTCGTTCCGCTGAGTCTGGTGCGGCGATGATGGAGCTTGCCCTCGTTCTTCCCGTGTTGCTCGTCATTTTCTTTGCGAGCTTTGAGCTGACCCGAATTCTGCAGATCCGGACGACGATGTCGATGTTCTCCCATAACGCGGCGAACCTTGTTTTCAGCGATTGTTTGGAGCTCGACACGCTCACCGCGGGGGGAGGGCAGGCACCGCACATTCAGGACTGCGTGCGGGACAAAGTTCAACAGCTTGCTCAACAGATAACCCTTATTGCTCCAGGTCTCTCGCTGGTGGTCTCCGTGTACATTCACACGCCGGGCGGCGGTGTGGTCGAATACGGGCGCTACACGGAACCGTCACCACTTCCGCCGTCGGTGTTTCAGTCCCAGTATTCCGTGGCTGGCGGACCCGGCGTAAATGAAAATTTCCCAGAATTTTTCGAGCAACTGGGGAAGGTGGTCATTGCGGAAGTAGGATTTCGTTACGTTCCTATAGTTTACGTACCGTTGAGTTTACAGTTGTATGACGTCGCTATTTACTAAAGCTGATTTTAGCCGCAAGGCGCTTGGACTTCGTCCAGGCGACGAGCGAGGACTGTTTCTCCCGCTTGTCGCGATGATGCTGTTCTCTATTTTCGCGGTCATTGGGCTCGCAGTGGACGGCGGGAATCTCTATCAGGCGCGAGTCGACCTCCAAAGCTCGATGGACGCGGCGACGAGGGCCGCTTCGAAGAAATTTGCTCAGTATGCGCATACCAACCGTGGCACCGGATTCGAAATGATGGTGCGGGACGACGTGGTTCGGGTGATGAAGGCGAACATTATCGCCGCGCGTGGACAGATTCCGAACTTTCCGGCGATAGATAGCTTCGACGTAGACGTGACCGAAGAGACGATCACCGCGCGCGCCGTCTGGCCGGTGAGGCTCTACATTCTCGGCAACTTCCCCGGTTACACACCCACGGTGAATGTCACGGTCGTTTCGCGTTCTCTTGCCCGCAAGCTCATGATTAGTCTTATCATGGACACTTCACTTTCGATGGTCTGCCCGTCAACTGGCAACGATTGCTCATGCAGCAAGCTCATTCCGCCGGTGTGTCCGCAGCCGCGGATTCTCCATGTTATCACCGCGGCAAAAGACTTTCTGGATCTCCTTAATCCCGCACGCGATCTCGTCGACATTACCTGGTACTCAGTATCGGCGATTACTGATTTTACGATGGATTTCAGTAGGCGAGGGAAGGGTTTCAATAAAGCAGACGCTTTAAATCATCTCGAGAATATCAGTGCGGGGTATCACCTGCAGGGCTCGACGAACACTTGCGACGGGGTTCATCAGTCGTATCAGGGGACGTATCCGCCGACACTCAAGCAGCATCGAGGAAACGTCGGACGCGTTCTGTTTACCGATGGAGCTCCAGCTGCGGGAAGATTCTTTTTTGCGAGGCCGAAAGCGGCGCTTCCCGCGAATAACGTTCTCGGCCTTGCTGCGACATCGCATGATTACACGCAGTGGGCGACCAACTGGGTGACCTTCAACCAGTATGTGGGTTCAGATCCAACCGGCAGCCGGATCCCGAGTGTATCCCGGCTTGCCAAGTCTCGGGTGCCCTATGCGTGGTTGCGCGGATCTCCTCCGGGAATCATCGCGGGCGACCGATATTGGCCGGCATACCCGGCTGGGCTCGATTCGACGGTTTCGTGCAGCATTTCCAGCAAGACCGACCCTGCGATCGCGTATCAGCAATGTCTCGAGGATTTTTCCTTCAACACCCCCGATGGAAAAACCTGGGGAGGGACCACGAGCTTTTACGACTATCACGAACAGTTCTATCACTGCGTGATCGCGATGTCCGACTTCGCGCGTTTGAAGGGTTCAGTGATTTATGCGATTTCGCTCGGCGCGAATCCGGCGATTTCCACTGACCCGTATCAAAACGCGCTCGATGATCACACGAGAAAGGACTGTCTCTTGGCGCGTGTAGCTTATGATCCGGAGAAGATGAACCTGCTCTGTCCGTTCGCGGATTTCCCCGGTGAATTCTCGAAGACGCGCGCGCAGCAAAACTCGGCGCGATTTAACGTTCAAGGGAACTATTATTATGCTCAGACCGCGCCGCAGGTCGGGGCTTTGTTTACAAGTCAGCTCTATCCGAAGCTTGCACGAAAGTTGAAGACTTCAATCCTCATTCCGTAGGGAGCGATGGAGTGAGCCGCTTTTTCGGCCGTGCGTGATCACTTTGCGCGATCATAAAATGATCGGAAAATGAAACCAACTGGACGGCAAGATCCGTCCCCAGTATCCGTCTGCACAGTGAATAACGTTAGACGTCGCGCGACGAGCGCGGGTGCAGTTCTTTCCTTTTTGTTTCTCTCCGCTCGAAAATACATTTTCTGTCTCGAGGTCCAGAGGGAGTGAGTTGGGCAACGTTTTTTTCGGATTTAACCCCTACGTTGCTCCTTGAAGTGTCTTCTCCAAAAAAGCGTGGGCATTTCGCGGAGCAGCGTATGGCACCACCGCAACCCCGGGGGAGAAAGACTCGACCAAGAGTCTCTCTTTCCGGACTGTCCCCGCGGTTTGTGTGCGTAAAGCGAGCTTCACCCGAGGTATTTCGCGATGGCAGACAAGATGCGCCGCACCGTTTACGGTTGGAAGGACGAGCGAGCGATGCTGGCCCGGGCAAAGCACAGTCCTGCGACGATCGCGGCGAGGGCGAAGTTCTGGCGGAGCATCCACATGGTCGCGGCGTTCTTCGGACTCCTGATTCTGCTGTCGGCAGTCGCCTGGATGCTGGCAGCCGTTCTGTAAGGCGGAACAGGGCGGTCGACGGGTTCAAAGTGGTGCGGAGGTTTGCTGTTCGGACGCGTTCCGGCAGCCGACAGGAGTTCGCCCAACTCCACTCCGCCCACCGCGGAAAGGCAATGGCCGAACATGTGTCGGGCAGCCAAGATCAGGTAAAAGTCAGGTTTTCGTGGCATTTTGCTAGTATATTTGCTCCGGATCGGCTTCCAAAAGTCCCGATTTTATTGTATTTTCCTCCGTAATTGACGAAGTTTTTAAATCGTCATCTTTCAGCAACCAGGAACAACCTCGATGCTGCGCCGTTTTGGGCGTTGCTCTCTTCCGTCCCCGGGCCCCTCTTTTGCCCGGGTTCATATGGAGTGAGTTGGGTAATTTAGGTTCTCATTTTTCATTTCTAATTTTTTAGCGTGTTGTCCGTAGAGGTGCATTTTTTCGCTCGGCGATTGGCCGTGACGATACTTCATGCGCTTCTCCGGACATCACGCACTCACATTCGTCAACTCCGAACCCTTGCTGGGCCGGAGAACGGGAACTGCTTCTGACCGGTGCATTTGACCGGGGGCAGGACGAAATCGCGGCTCGTAGCCGTGCGTGCAGACTCCAACCGTCACATGAGGGAGCAATGACCGAACGACTCGTGCTTTCCACGCCGCAGAAGGCGCACCTCCAAGAGGCGCTGCGCCTCTGGATCGAGCGCAAGCTGCCGGGGCAGGACAACGACCTGAACAACGAATTCCGTATCGAGCTGGCCAAGTTCGTCTGGGGCGTCATCCCGGAACTCTCGAACGCGGCCCGCAAGTACTTCGCCGTCGGGATCGCCCGCTTCTTCCTCGCCACCTACAAGGGCAGCGAGGCGATGCCCGACGAGGAGCTGCTGAAGAAGGCGTTGGAGGGCCAGTACCTCCGCGCGCAGAAGACCAGCACCCCGGAACCGACGGCCACCATCGTCATGGCCGCGCCCGACACCTTGTTCGACGAGGTGTACGTCCCCAGCCTGCGCACCATGATGCCCGAGCCGACGCGCGACGGCGTCACCGCGGTGATCCGCCCGCCCGACGTGATCGAGCCGGATCGCGACGGCGAACTCGCCGGCGGGAAGGCCAAGCCCCGCATGCCGCTCGGCGCGTGGGTGGGCATCAGCCTCGTCGCCCTGCTGCTGCTCGGCGGCGGCGGCACCGCCCTCTGGTTCGCGGTGAACCGCGGGGCGACGGTGGAAGTCGCGCAGGACCCGCCGCCCGAAACCGGGGGTAATGGCGAGGACGCCAACAACAACAACGGAACTCCGGCGACGACGCCGGACGACAAGCAGAAGGAGCCGATCCTGCCGAAGGCGAAGGACAAGGACAAGGAGAAGGATCCCCTCCCGCCGCCGATGCCGAAGGACAAGGATAAGGACAAGGAGAAGGATCCCCTCCCGATGCCGATGCCGAAGGACAAGGATAAGGACAAGGAGAAGGATCCCCTCCCGATGCCGAAGAACAAGGATAAGGACAAGGAGAAGGATCCCCTCCCGATGCCGAAGGACAAGGACAAGGAGAAGGATCCGCTCCCGCCGCCGATGCCGAAGGAGAAGACCCCGACCGAGAAGTTCAACGAGTGGTACGATGCGTCGAAGGCCAAGGTCTCGGACCTGAAGCCGGGGAACGCCCTGTCCAAGTTCTCGACGCGGGACGCCCCGCTGGCGTTGGGGGATCCGACCAAGGGCTCGGGTTCGGAGATCTCGGCCTGTCTGATGTACCACCACGTCTTGGGGATCAAGGACATCACCAAAGACAGCGTCGAGCGGTGGATCGTGTTCCGGCACTACAGCACCAAGGAGGGCACGGCCGTCTGGAAGAAAGATCCGGACCTGAGTTCAACCCCCAAGGAGCTGTGGACGGAACTCGGTCGCGACCACACCGACCCGTCGAAGGCGCTCGACGAGAACGGCCCGAAGGACAAGACGTGGAAGGCGAACGTCGCGCTCGTCGAAGCGGCGTTGAAGGAGCTGCCGGACGAGGTCAAGCGCGCGCCGCGCATCCTCGACTGACCATCGGAACCTGACGGTCTGACTCCATTGGGGAGGAGACCGTCAGTGCAATACGTGTGAGGAAAGGGTCTGCTGAAACAATCAGCGGACTGGAGTCGCCCAACTCCTCCCACACTTTTTCTCAAAGAAAGCGTGAGCGGAATCGCGAGCAAAATCGCGAAGCAGAATAATTCTAAAAATTTGAGCTTGATTCATGAGCATGGCCGTTTTGTTGACACTTCATGAGCTGCGCCGGATAATTTTCGACGCGCACAAGGAGGCATGCGGTTTCCTGCGGATGGCCGATTGATTTTCGTAGTCGTCTTGTGTTGACGGCGTGATCTCGGGCGTGAATATGCTGGGGCTTGTTTGAAGATGCACCAGACGAAAAGGTCTGGGAGTCCACGTATGGTCCTCCTTATTTCCCAGAACCGTGGTTTCCGAAGAATTCCCAAAGAGAGGTCCCGCCAAGTGCCTGTCAGAGGCTCTCGGCGGGATATTCTCGGAATGGGAGACGATGTGCACGTCAGATCATCGACGTGAATCGTTGACTCGGTCTCGCATGCTCCCGCAATAAATGTAAGCGCGGAGTTAACATGGAGTACCGTTCAACTGACTCTTTGTCTTACCGGACGTGGGTTCGAGTTCTTCGAGGTGTCATGGAATGGGGAGAGCGGACTCTCCCCTTCCACGTGCAGACTATGATCAGAGCCGCCGCGAGGCCGGCTCTTTAGGAAGGGAACCGCCATTTTTCGTCCAATTGCTCGGACGTCCGACTGGGTGTCTCAACCCTGCCGGATATACTGATCATTGCCAGTAGCATGCCTGCCCGTTGCCGGGGCAGACCTTCTGCGGCGCGCGCTGGACGCCGCCGAAGGTGATGCGCTGGTGGCTGGACGTCGTCGTCGCCGGGAGGACGTACCCGCTGTGCGGCCGGATCGTCTGGGTGGTCATCAGCGGCGTGTGCGTGGTCTGCACCGGCACGCCGCAGGCGACGCAGTCGGACATGATCACCGAGCCGCCGGACATCACGACGTACGACGACGACGGAGCCGGGGTCGGGATGCTGGTGAACCGCTCCGGCGTCTTCTCCGGGGCCTTCGACCGGTCGAGACGCGTGCGCGGGTACCAGCCGTCCGGCTTCTCACCGTCCGACCGCCACTCGCGATCGACGTAGTCGATGTTGGCAACCAGCGCCGCCGGCAGGTAGAAGTTGTCCAAGATCACCCCTTCGTGCTTCGAGTAGCTGGCCGTGGTGGTCCGGTCGCCGTACTTCACGTTCAACTTCTCACCGTAGGCCCCGCAGGTGTAGCTCAACTCGGTCTGGACGGCCGTGCCGTCCTCGTTTCTGACGGTCGCCCCGGGGTACGGCTCGGGCTTGATCTCGTACTTGGTTTTCTTGGCGGGCGGCTCCATCTTCGGGACGGCCTTCGCGACGGGCGGGACGTCCGTGGTCTGCAGGCTGATCGTGGTCGGGGTGAAGGTGCTGTCCAGTTTCAGGATCTCCTTCTCGAGGCTCGCCTTCTTCTCCATCAACTTGTCCAGCGCGGCCTTCGCCTGCGCCGTCAGATCGACCTTGTCCTGCTCCTTCGGGGCCGCGTCGCTGGCCTTCTTGCGGTCGATGTACTTGGAGTTGACGACGCGAATCCGCGGGAGCAACTCCGCGTACTCGGTCTTCAACGCCTTGAGGGTTTCGAGGTCCAACTCGCCCTCGGCGATGATCACCGTGGCCTCGGCCTCGGTGTGCGCCGCCTTCGACTTGGCCGCGGCCTTCCGCGCCTCGTCGAGCTGCTTCTCGAGGTCGGCGACGGTCTTGACGTCGGCCTCCGCGGTCAGCTTCTTGGCCGCCGCGTCTTTCTTCGCATCCGTCAGTTTGGTCTGCGCCGGCGTTTGCGCGGCGGCGGTGTTGCTGAGGCCGAGGATGCCGGCGGCGAGCAGCAACAACGCGAGAACGAGACGGGTCAACACGATTGGTACCTCCCAGGGTTCGTGTTGTGTTGAGGAAGATAGTCTGTAGCTTGTTCGGACTCACACGAGATTGGCATCTTCCCCTTTTGCCAGTCGTGTGTTTTGCGAAGACGATCCTGCCGTTCGAAAGACTCCCTACCAACAACTTCGGGGTAAATACCTCACGTCGTTGTTGTCGAGGTCGTTAGCCTCGATAAGGTATGTCCAGCACCGGGTAAATACCTCAGGTGCAAAAGCCTCGACATCGAGTGGCACGTTCGCGGTGGCTCATGGGGGGTAAATGCCTCACCCATATACCTGCCGCGCCTGTGTTCTCTGAAGCGAAAAACTTTCTTGGACTATTTGCCGGCGCTATCGGCGGATAAGGACTGGGTAAATGCCTCGGTCCTAGCGCGAATCTTCGGAATTCTATCAACCAGTACGATGGTCTCGCGGTCTCCACATCGTGAAAGCAAAAAAGCGATCAACATAGAGAACGCAAGATCATCGCGTTACAACCTTTCTCTACGTGGACTACCCAAATAAAAATTTCATGGGGTGTGAGTGGTGAGCCGCCGACGCAGACACAGGTCGCGTCCGGAGAGCGTTCTCCACTCAGTACCCCGTAACAGATTTTGTTCTTGAGTTGGTTTGTGGGAATCGCTGCTCTAACAACAAGCTCCCACCACAACTATCTTAAAAAGGAATGTCGCTGTCTCAATGACATAACATTACTCACAATTTATGCACGAATTCGTCCCATTTCTCAACACGCTCAAGGCGAAAACGTTAGACGAATGAAACGTAAAATGAAGAATTTTTTTAGATTTGACCTGCCTTATTCGAGCCGAGGAACCCTCTTCGACGCGACTGGTCGGCCTCGCTGAAGAAGGAATTTCCCGATCTGCCAGTCAATTGCTTACCCGCAAATTTATAAATCTCAAGAAAATTTCACGAAGGTTGTGAACTATTCGGAATAATTGCCGGTAGTTAGGTGATTAATCAATTTCGTGACGGAGGGAAATGTTATGCAGTTAACGTCATAACATTAATAGGATATTAAGCTGGTCTGTATCCAAGGTTCATTCAGGTTTCCCGCTGCCGATCCTTGACACGGGATGATTAGCTCATGTGAAGCATGGAGTTTTACTTCTTCAGCCGACGCAGCCTCGCCCCTGCGAAGCGCTGGAGAAGAGAAAGCACAAAATGGTTTTTTTTAATTTTACTTAGGGTTCGCCCCAAGTTTCTTACCCCTCCAATTTTTCGATCTCCCTGAGACGTCGCTTGCCCAGGAAAGTGTTCGCCGGCGGAACACGCCGTCAAACACTTTCCTGGTAACAAGCCTCAACGGAGATTCAGTCATGGCTCGCGACCGCCGCATGTCGGAAAACGAAGCGTTGGACCTCGTCGAACGGGACGGCCTGTCGGCTTTCCCCGTCATCGAAGAGAACTGCCCCGCCCGCTGGAAGAATCACGAATTCGTCATCGCCGTCCTCAGCATCCTGTGTGACGACCTCTGCCTCCCCTGGGGCATGGTCGTTCCGCAGTTGCGAGAGTACGTCGAGGACCAAGTCTGGAACCGGATCTCGCGCAAAGGCTGAACAGCGCGCGTCCGGCCCAGTCGTGATGATCTCAGCGGCAGGAGGGAGATGCTTCGGGCCGCAGTACGCGCGCTTTCTCTCTCCTCGTATTTAATTATTTTCAGTTATTTCGCCCCGGAAATTCAGCCTCTGGTAGGCTACGGGAGCATACAAAAGATTCGTGAAGAAGGGGCGTCCGGCGCCGTCCCTTCTCCATCATCCTTCCGACTCAGATTTCCGAACCACATTGCCTTCGACGTTCACGTTCTGTTTCTCCGAGCAGCATGCTGCGCTCGAATCCGCCGGCCCTGCGCGCGTATCGCGAGCTGGCAGCGGGGGCACTGATTGAACCAAGAGTCCGGGGGAACCGTGTCCGAGAAATACAGGTTCACCAGATACTCTCTGCCGCATCCGGTGCACTCGCGCTCGATGCAGGGTGGGCCGTCGGGGTCGTGTTCGCTGCAAACGGCGAATCCGGTATCGTCGTCGCGATCCTCGTCGTGGCTGTCGAGTAATGACGCCATAGCGCGTTCTCCCGTCGTTTGAGTGGGTATGTTACGTAGCAAATCCTTTGTGTGCGACACTGGGCGCTCCTTCTTCGAAGTCTGGCATCGAAGAAAGCCGCACTGAGCTTCTACCCATCATATTTTAACTGCCGTTGAACTGCCGGGCGGATTCTACTTGGTTCCGGGAAGGCGGGGGCAATAATTCGTGCGGGATTCTACTGGTTATCTTTGCGGGAATCAAATCGAACGGCGATCCACCCGCCGTCTGCCGTGGTGAAAGTCTATCAACAATATTTCCCAGCCTAACAGTCCGGAGTGACTGAGGATTCTTCGCTATCGCGCTGCTCATCGAGTTCTCGCGACGGAAGCACCCTACAATCAACCCTTTGCCGTTCCCGCTCTCCCTCACTTCAGCTTGGGAAATTCCTCTTCCGTCAAGAAGCAGCGGGCCTCAGTCAGCCGCTCCTTGGCGAGCAAACCGGTTTTGTTTCACCCGGGCACTCTCACACTTACCCTCGAAAGGGATCCCATGAACTGGATTTATACCCAGTCGCAAATGTGGCTCGTGCAACGATCGTGCGTTTCAAAGCGGCCCTACAAGTTCAAGGTGAACGGCAAGCAGACGAACTTCGTTGACCTCACGTGGACGGTGACGGACCCGGTCGAACTGTTGCAGTGGGTGATCCACGGCAACCTGCGCGAGCTGGGTCTGCCGGTTCGCCTCACGGACCCGCGGTTCGCGTACAGCATCCTTCCGGCCGAGATTCCCGAAGATCACGGCGGTGAGATGTTCCGGCGTCTGACCTCGGAAGCGGTCGAGCAGGCGAAGCTGGAACGTCGTCCGGTGCCATCGGGCTTCAGCGCCGAGGCGCTCTACGCGCGCTTCGGGGAGACGCTGGACGTGCTCCTCGGTGCGACCGCGCAACCGGGAGCGCTCGAAGATCTCCGTCTGAAGATGAAGCTCGTGCCGGGCGCTGTGGATCTCGTGCGACGACTCGCCGCGATCGACGCTGCGACGAACGGCCAAGTGAAGACGGTGATCTTCACGGCTTGGGGAAGTCGGGTCGCGCGGCTTCTCGTTCGACTGCTCGGGCTAGGCGACTGCGGGTTGAGTCTCTTCTCGTCGGAGTTGTTTCCCCGAGACGCGAAGGGGCGGGTTCGCGACAAAGACGAATTCCAGACTTTCCTGCAAGGCGCGCTCACCTTCGACACCGACATCGCGGACGTTTGGCTTTTCGATGATAGTCCGGCGGTGGCGCTCGCGGCGGCGAAGGCTGGGGTTCGGCGGATCATCTGCCCGCGGAACCCCTACAAACCTCTCCGGGATTACTACCCGGCTTGGAGCCATTGCCGAACCGTCGGCTCGGAGTTGATCCTCTTGCCCGACCTCACCGGAATCTCGGTCGAGGCATGAGTTTTTTCCCCGGCGGGCTTGAAGGTTACCTTTCAAAAAAAGGTTGTCTTCAAGCTCGCCGGGGAGAAAATTTTGTTGTCGAATTGTTGTCATTGTTTGTGCTGCCTGAGCGCATAACGTTTGGATACCGTCTCTCTGGCTGTCGCTCGAAACTCTCTCGCTACAAAAATCGAAGGGATGTCGAATGATCAAAGAATTGCTGCACACATGCGGCCTTAATAAAACCGAAGCAGATGTCTTCCTGTTTCTTGCAAAACACGGCTCACGAAATGCCGGAGTCATTTCAAAAGCCACCCGCTTAAATCGCTCGACGGTGTACTCGGCCCTGATGAGCCTCGTTCGCCAAGGCTTCGTCAATAAATCAAAGCGGGGAAATATTACGTCCTTCGCACCGGTCACCCCGCAGCTCCTCGGGAAGGTCGTCGAGAATTCCGCCCGTCACCGGTATTCCGAGGTGATGCTTGCTTCGGCCCGGTTACCCGCCGAGATTCAAACGCTCTCAAAGGCTGCGTTGCAGGACTCCGAGGGCTTTGAGGTGACCGTGTTTGAATCCGTGCAGGCGGTCTATACGCATCTCGAGGAGACCCTCGGAAAGGGGGATTTCTCGGCGATGTTCAATCCCCAAACGGCATGCGCCGGAGAGGGGAAGCGGATCCACGCGCATTTTCTGAAAACCACGGCATCATCGAGACCGGTGATTCGCGAGATCATCGTGAAGGGTCCACAGGCAGACTGGTATCGTAAGTCGATAAAAAATCCGAATCACAAAGTGAAACAGGTCGCCGATTCTGTTCCGCTCGGTGCCGACATCATCTGCCATAAGGGAAGCGTGGTGATTACGAACTACGACGCGTCAGAAGAGTTTGCCGTGCGAATTAAAAGCGGGGCTCTGTATCGCTCGATGCTCGCAATTTTTGATCTCCTCTGGGCCTCGTTACCCGAGAACAAATAACGTCTGCGTGTGCCGCGGCACCGCCGTCGGCACCACGCGTTTGTTATCCCGAAGAAAAGCAAACATTCCCGGAAACTGTCAGTCCGATTCGGACGATTGATTAGGAAAAAAACACGGAGTTCTGGTGTTCTCGAGTCGCCGGGGTGGGGAGAATAAAACATGAACAAATCACAGGCGCCATTATTGAGGCGGCCTGTAAGGTCCATTCGTATTTAGGTCCGGGACTGCTGGAACATCCCTATCTGGTGTGCCTGAAGCATGAAATTGCCAAGGCAGGGCTTACTGTCGTTTCGGAGATGCCGCTGCCTATTGTCTATGATGGTATAGTGTTTGACTGCGCCTACCGGGTCGATCTGCTCGTGGAAGATCAAGTTATCGTCGAATTAAAAGCTGTCACCGAGGTGAGAGCCTTGCACAAAGCCCAGCTGTTGTCTTATCTCCGGCTCGCCGATAAGCCAGTAGGCTTGCTGCTGAACTTCCACGTTCCCTCGCTCAAGCTCGGCTTACATCGAATCATCGCCTAGCCCACTCCGACAACTCCAGAACACCAGAACTCCGTGTTTTTTCGTGAAATCAAGAAGAAGGATAATGGCTAGTTCTTCAATCGATCGAGGCTGCAGACGGACAGACAGCGCCGAGTTCTCGCGGGGCTCCGAGTTCTCGACTCCGATACCGGAAAAGACGGACGTGAGGACGTTCCTTCAACGCCTCGATCTTCTTAATGACCCGAAACAGATTTTGTTTGCGAAATGATTCGAGCGCTTCAGGATCGTTCCTCCAGAAGACGCAAGCATTCGAGCGTTTTGGAAATCGCCCGTGGCGGTAGAGCGGAAGCTCGCCGTAAGCCCCCAGGGACGCGTTCATAAAATTCGACTGCGGCCAATCAGGGACAAGAAATCCACCAAAGTTATTCTCTCCTTCAGTAAGCACCTGCCTGATGATCGTCTCGGCCTCGATGTCACGGAAGGGAGACAGCAGCACGGTATCGGTGCTCTGACGGATTCGAGCGAAAAACGAAGCCCAATACGGGTGATATGTTTTGTTGAGCAGGTAGAGCGAGAACAGCGAAAGTGCGACGCAAACCACACGAAGATCAAAGATCCCCTTTTGGTGTTCCCAAATCCGAAGCAACAGGGCCGTCGTTGCACCGGTCAGGAGAAGCGCAATCGAGGCGGTGGAAAGAAGCAGATATTTTTGTATGTAATACGAGCTCGAATCTCCCACGAAAATCGAGAACAGAGCCGCGGCGAGAACGCTTACCGCATTCAGCGCGGCGGGATAGAGCAAGAGACGGGCGCGAAAAATGGCATTCTCGGATGCGTTGGGCGCACCTGCTTCCCGACCGAAAAATCGATACACGACGTAAAGCGCAACACTTCCGGTGAAGCAGGCGGCAAGCTGCAGCGCAAAGTTGACGCGGGTGATTTCACCCGTAAGCGGCATGATGGGCGCGAGACGCGAATAGACGAAGTAGGCGACAACTGAGAAAAAGCCCGCATACGCAAACCGCCAAGCTCGAGAGGCTGAAGGATAGGGCACCGCGGAGAGAAAAATCGCAGCGGCCGCAGCTGAGTCTCCGAGATTGAGACCGTAGCTGAATCTCTGAAGTCCGAGAAAAACCGCGAGGCAGAACGCAGCGTGGTGAATGGTGGGCATGATCGGCAGACAGAGAAAGCAGAGGAGCATCGGGACGAGGCCGAACAACTGCGGAAAAAATCCGGCACCTTGAAGATAGTGGAGGAGCGGAAGGAGAATCCGTTCGGCAGGGAAGAATGACACCAAGGCCAGCACAGCGCTCGAGAACAGAAGTCTCTTTGATGATCGCTTCGAAGTATCCGTCATCCAGAGGAAGAAAATGATTTGAGCAAAAGCGACGAAGAGGATTTCCAGAAAATAGGTCAGCCGAAAAGACGAAAAGATGTCGAGATTGAACAGTCGTCCAAACCAGTAGGACAGCGAAAAGAAGGTGACGAAGCCGCTGTTCTGAAGGGGATTACTCAAGAGAAACTCATTGAATGAATACACGTGGTTTCCGGCATCTCCGCCCCCGACGCTGACCAGTCCCTGAAAAGGGCCATGATAGAGGAGGAAGCAAGCGCCGCCTCCGAAAACCAGCGAATAGAGAAGCACCACCGAGCTCGGCTCAGCGGTCGTGAAATTCCGCACACGGCGGCGCAGCCAATATCCGGCGAGGAGAACCGGAATCAGACCTGCGATAAACGCTATCCCGATAGTCACGGAGAGGAGAGCACGAATTGCTCCGGAAAGTATTGCGTTTGAAATGAGAATTGCCGTGAAAAAAAGGCTGGAGGAGGCTGCCGAAAAAAGACGCATTTTTGACGTGTTCATTCTCGCGTCCGGCTACGCTGCATTCCGAGAATTCCCAAGAAGAAGCTCGCAAACACCGTCTGCACACCGATGCAGATAGCAAGCACGGCTGGAATACTTACACGAAGAGATTTCAGCGTATCGAGAGACCCAAAATTCACCATACGCCATTCTTGAGTGAGGGCCACCAAAGCGGAGAAGCCGACCAAGATGGATGCTGCCGCAGCGAGTAGTCCGCGCTCAACGGTGAAAATATTCATCCTTTGGCGAAAGCGAGGAGTATCGGGGAACAGACCTTCCGTGGCGGCAAACTGCTTCGCCAACACGGAAAAGATGATGCTTTGGTAGCCGGTAAGGATCAGCATCGTGGAGACCACAAGAGTATTCACGCCGAAATTGACGCCCCCGAAGTTCACATCCGAGAGGGAAATTGCATAGCCGATGACTCCCAAGAATATCAGAGCAGCGCCGGGTGCAAAGAACAGCCACACCGGGGAGCACATCAGGAAAAATCTGAGCGTTCGCCAACCATCCCGGAAGGTTTTAAGATGGGGCCGTCCGTTTCGCCGGTCTTTGTGAAGCGTGATTGGCACCTCATCAATCTTGGCTTTGTGAAGAACGCTTTTCAAAACCATCTCAACCGCAAATTCCATTCCGTCGCAACGTTGGTCGAGTCTTTTGAAATGCTGAACGGAGAAGGCCCGCATGCCGCAGTTGATGTCGTGAATCGGCGCTTGGAAGAATCGGCGGGCAAGCATGGAGAAAAACGGATTGCCGAGCCATCGGTGAAGGAACGGCATCGCGCCGGGGATTATCGTGCCGCCCCCGGCCGGCATCCGGCACCCTTGAACAAGCTCCGCTCCGTTTCTGAGCTTCTCCACAAACCTGGGGATGTCAGCGAAGTCATAACTGCAGTCTGCATCACCCATCAGGACATAACGCCCGCGAGCAGCCGCTATCCCTCCGCGGAGGGCGGAGCCGTAGCCGCGCGCATGAATTGTTTCGACTCGTGCCCCGGCACGGGACGCGATTTCGGGAGAGCCATCGGTGCTGCCGTTGTCCGCCACGAGCACTTCGCCTTGGATGCCGTGTTTGGCCATCGTTTCGACGGCGAGCGTCACACAGTCCCCGACGGTCGAGGCCTCGTTCAAACAGGGTATGACGACGGTCAATTCGCAGTCCACCCGCTGCTCGGCTCCCATGTGAAAATTGGAATGGTGATTACCCAAAGCTCTTACCCGGTGCCCGGCACGGAGTCCACTTTCCGAGACTCGGATTGAAGAAACCGCGTGAGGCGGGGGGAATCGCGAGTCCGTGACCTGGCGACCACACCTATATTAAGAATCGGAACGGAGAGCGAATGGAGGACAGCGAATGATTCAAGGGGTGCTGAAAGTTTTTTTGATGGTGAGCTTGTTTTTGTCTGCGGTGCCCGTTCTTGCCGCGGAAAAAGTAAAAGTCTACGACAAAGCGGACTGGCACCTAGAGGGCGAGTGGCCGGAGGGCCTTCCTGAGGAACAGTCTTTCGTTCACATAGGATATTATTTGGGATGGCTCATCGACCGGAGTCACACCTCGGCCGAGTTCAATAAAGATTTCGAGAAAGATATCGCTCGATTTAAGAAAGGCGAACTCACTGCACCGAAGCTCCTGAAGATTACCGATGGCGTTCTTACAAGCGATATGATCGACGCCGAAGGGAATCTCTTTACGAAGTATTATTTCGAAGATCTCTATCTTGAAGACTACGAACGGCTTTTTCCGAAGGTAGATTCTCTCTACGAGGTCAAAGACAATCGGGAGAATTATGCGGTGGTGAAAGAGCGAATCGATAGCCGATTTATCGAATGGAAAAACTCCAAGAAATAAATCCGGCTATGGGTCTCTCCGTTATCATTCCCACGTATAATGGAGAGCGCTTCATCGCCGCCGCACTCAATGCTCTGCTGTGCTCGACGCGCCGGACTTCCGAGGTATTACTTTATGACGACGGATCAACCGATCGGACGATTTTAATCGCACAGGAGTTCGCGACGGAGCTTCCACTTCGGATCGAAGTTAACGAAACCCGGGGCAATTGGGTGCGGTCGACGAATAGGGCGCTGGAGAGAGCGAGCGGAGAGTTCGTGACGTTCCTCCATCAGGATGATGTCTGGTTGCCGAATCGTCTAGAGCGGTTTTACCAGGCGCTTGCTTTGCCGGAAGTTTTCGATGTTTTTCTCAATGCCTCATATTTCGTAGACGACGCCGGGACGAAGAGCGGTTTGTGGAGTGCGCCGCTCCGCCCCGGATTGAACGATGGTCTCGTCGTCGCCAGAAATCTCATCATCCAAAATTTCATCGCCATGCCCGGAGTGATTTTTCGCAGGCACTTGCTCCAACGGGAGCTCGAGTCGGGGCAAGATGCACTCGATGAGTCGCTCTGGTACACGGCCGATTGGGATTTGTGGCTTACCCTTGCGTCACGGAGTGCGTGGTTCTACGATCCCGAGCCGCGGACGTGTTTCCGTATTCATCATGAATCGTTGACGGCAAAATCAAAAGCCGACTCGGAGTTTCAAGAGCAATTCGCCCGAGTCATCACCAAACATTATCCGAAAGTGAAAATCGTGAATGACCCGGGTTTGGAGCGGCTCGCGTGGTTCTCCGTGAAGGTGAACATGTTCCTGGCGAGACTTTTTCAGAAAGATCGCCCGCTGTTTTTTGATCTGCTTCTCCACGCAGTGCAAATCTCACCGCGCGGGCTCGCTCGATATTGGCACGTCTCAAGAATTCGCGAGCGCGTAGCCAGTCGAATCAAGGTATTCGGGAAGAAATCGATACAGAAGCTCGTGTCGTAGCTGCTCACCGATCAGTTCCGCGTCGTGAGCCGCTTTTGCCGTTTTCCACGCGGAGCGTGCGACAGGAGAAAGCGCCGATTCTCGAACATGAGATTCGATCTCGAGTAACCCGGACAGCCGTTCGATAAAATCTTCGATCGAATCATCACTGACGAGAATATCCCGGTTGTCGACGAGCTCGGTTCCTTCGACCGCTTTTTTCGTTGCGACGATTGGAACTCCGGCGGAGATGAAATCAAACGTCTTCATTCGTACGCCGGCCCCATGGAGAATCGGGAGCAACGCGACGTCGCTCATCTGAAGCAGGCCTTGAATGTTTTCAACAAACCCGATTGAGCGAACCGCGCCATCCGAAAATGTTTTCATCCCCGTTCCCGCGATCAAGAACAAAACTTCTGGATGTTGCCTTGCGACTCGGGGGGCCACTTCGTATCGAATCGCATCGGCCGCGAGTCGATTCGGAAGGTGATGGCCGCTTCCCAAAAATACACAAATGAATCGACCGTCCTCGATACGGAAGCTCTTCCGGAGGCTCCGCCGGAGAGCTTCATCGGACCGCTGGAAGTTTGGTCCAAAGCGAACCGGCTGAGCAAGCGGGAGCAATCGTGTATGGGGAATCCAATAGAGCGCCTGAAATCGCTCCGCGTCCTGAACGCTCATCGTAATTGTCAACTCAGATTGTACACACGCGGCCTTCTCAATGGCCCCGGTGAGTCTTCGTCCGATTGAGGTGAACGGGAAAAAATTGAGTCTTAGCTGCCGGAGTGTGATCTCCGAGAAATCCTGTTCGACGCCGTGCGAGAAGTGAATCACCGGTTCCCGAAAGCGCTTTCCGAGCCATTCCGCCCCCCACGGGAGGTCGGTGAGAAACATTTGAGGGCGGAAATCATCGGCGGCATACTCGCAGGTTTTGCGGAAGGATTTGCTGAATCCCGAGAGGTAGGGAATGGCAAGGCCGAGAAGCCGCGGCTCCTCGAACTCATAGATCGGCACGTCACCGAGCACGTGGCGTTCATCCGCAGGACACGATCGGGGGAGCACGAACGCGAGATTGAATTCAGGGGACAATGAATCGACCAGCGCCAGTAGGCGCACGCGATGACCCTCGGCTCGGAGGAGAGTGTCGTGCGGGAGAGTGATCAGGATTCTTGGTCTCATTCGGCGTTGCTCAAAAGCACACTTTCATAAATGGGCTCGAGGTTTGCAACAAGATTTTCCCATCGCAGATTTGCTTGGCTCCAGATAAATGCATTGTTCGCAAGTCTCTCAGCGAGAGCCGGCGTTTCAAGAATAGCGAGCACCGCTTCTGCGAAATCCTTGGGATCGTCACGCACGAGAAGATGATCTGTGTTTTGTGCTCCGAGACCTTCAGCGCCGATACCCGTCGAGACGACGGGTAAGCCGACCGTGAATGCTTCAAGAATTTTAAGTCTTGTTCCGGCACCCGCGCGAAGCGGAACCGCGAGGACATGAGACGATTGCAGATAAGGGTCGAGCTCTTCCACTCTTCCGAGGAGCTCGACACCCTCACCGGTAAGTCCCGAGCTTCCAAAATCTGGGAGACGGCCGATTACGCGAAATCGCGCTTCAGGGAGACGGATGAGTATCTGCGGCCAGATTTCCCGAACGAAAAATTGCACGGCATCACGGTTTGGTGGGTAGGCGAGGCTTCCGACGAAAAGCACCATCGGCGGTTTTCCGGGCGGGCGTGAAACGAAATTCTCCCTCGATTCGACTCCGTTTGGCAGGAAACCGGTTAAGCGTTGTCTTGCACGAAAGTATTCGAGCTCCTCTGCCGAGAGAGAAACGACCGCATCGATCCTTCGGAGCACATCCGCCTCGTAGCGGGCCATCGCCTTCGCCTGCTTGCCGTAGAATATCCGCCGGAGTGGATTACGCTCCACATCAACGAGCCGCTCGAGGATTCGGGCTTCGATATTATGCGCATCGAGAATTACAGGAAGCGACCGCCCCCCGGTTCGAACATTCTCGAAAAGGTAGAGCTCTTGAATTTGAATCACCCCGTTCTGGACATCCTTCGATGCCTCTTGCAGAGCATTCTCGAAATGGTTCGAACGGTGAGCGAGCACGGTGTAGGGGAGTTCACCGAAGACCGCCGAGACCATATCTCTTAACTTTCGCCCGAACGTGCGCTGCTCGTATACCGGAAAGATTTGACTGCAGAATTTGGCGAGGATACGCAGTCCCGCGGCTTCGCGTTCCGAACGCACGAACGTCACCAGCCGAATTTCGTGTTTCTTAGAAAGCTCGCGAAGCAGATTAAAATTCCGGATCGAGGTGCCGTCATGGAGCGGGAACGGCACATTTTTTACGGCGAGGACGATTACCATGCACTACTTCACCAGGTCGGAATACAATCTCAGCAGTTCTCCGCCGGTGCGCCGCCAGGTAAATTCCTTTGCCCGCATTAAGCCGAGGGTTCGGTAGGTATCGCAGGAACCTGGGTCGGTAAGCAAATCGACAATGCTCTCGGAAACTCCGGTCTCATCCTCCGGATGATGGAGCCGGGCGGCCTCTCCTGCGATCTCAGCAGACGCCGAGGAATTTGAGGTAATTACCGGCAAGCCGGCACTCATCGCCTCGACGATCGGAAACCCAAAACCTTCTCCCCCGGTGACGAACAGAAGCAATCCGGCGGATCTGTACAGTGCGGAGAGCGTACGCTCCGACACCTCCCCCAGAAAGCGAAGATTGGCCGAGGGAACTGTCCGCGCACACTCCGATTCGATCTCGTCGCTCCGATAGCCGCGTCTCCCGGCAAAGACGATTTGAGGCGATGGATCTCGAGGCAACCGCGTTCGCGCACGCTCGAAGCACCGTGCGAGAAAGGGGATGTTCTTTCGGGGTTCGATATTACCGACGAAGAGAACAAGTCTCTCGGAGAGGTCAAATCTTTTTCTGATGTCTTTCAGTTCCGCGTTCGTCACCTCGGCCGGCGATTGCACGCCCGGGTAAACAACAGTGATTCGCGATGCCGGGACGAATCCCATCGACGATAGTTCACTCTTCGTGCTCTCGGAAATGCAGGTCACATGGTGAACACCGGGCAAGAGCTTCACCAACTGTTCGTAGTGTCTTCTGCTTCCTCGGTCGAGTATCTCCGGGTCTTTCAGGAAGAACACGTCATGCACCGAGAACAGGGCGCGTACGTCTTTCGGCGGGAAGGTAAAGAAATCAGTGCAGTGAAGAAGATCAAGCTTCAAACGCTGGAGCTCGAGCGGGAGCGTAATGCGCTCAAATGGGAAATGGGGTGGGGTAAACGAGCGGGTTTCGGCGATGGGATCAGGGATTCCGGTGAAGTAGCGCTTTCGCCGAGCGGTGATGGCAAGGAAGTCAAAATCCGCCCCCGGCGTTTCGCAGAGCGCCTCGCTGATGCCGCGGAGCACGCCGCAGGCGTATCGGGAGATTCCGGATGCGGAGTAGTTCGCAATCCTGGCGTCGATGCCGATCCTTCTCTTCCGATTTGAATCCGACTTGAGCGTGGACATTCTCCTCATTCCTCGATATGGCGAGACATGACCGCTCGAGAGATAAATGCTGAACAAGTGCTCGCTGCAATCCGGAATCGCCGGCGGAGCTTTTTAATCTCTCAGCAGGCTTCGAACCCTCCGAGTACCGCAAAACTGGAGCCGGGAACACCTAAAGTCTCGCTCATCATCACTAACTATAACGGGGCGAGAGTGATTGAAAGATGTCTCCGGCACGTTTTGGAGCAGGACTATCCGAACTTCGAGGTCATTATCGTCGATGACGCCTCAACGGACACGAGCAGAGCGCAGCTCTCGATTTTTGATCATCAACCCAACTTCCAGAAAGTACTCCTTTCAAAAAACGTCGGAATCCCAGGTGCGAGAAACGCCGGAGTTGAGCAGTGCACCGGCCAGATCATCGCGTTTCTCGATAACGACGGATATCCCGAGCCGAATTGGTTGACAGAATCAGTGAAGACGCTTCTTTCGAGCGAGAAAAACGGTGCGGTGGCCTCGGCTGTTTTTTTCTCAAACGCCCCCGGAGTAGTAAATGGGTTCGGCGGATTTCTCGACCGCCGATGGATCGGGCAGGACGTCGGATTCTCAATTCCGTTTGAACAGCTTAGGTGTCCGGAGAGCGTGATGTTCCCGATGGGGTGCGGGATGCTTGTGAGAAGACAGGTGCTCGAGAAGATAGGCCCGTTCGATGAGGTGCTGCGGCGATGGTATGACGATGTTGAGCTCGGGCTTAAAGTTTGGAGAGCAGGGTTTACCGTTGCCTTCTCACCGCTTGCGATAATTGATCATGAGCTTCATGTCTCGATGGAAGAAAAGCTGACCTTGCGGAATCGAGTGAAACGCCCGTTTCGATTTGAGGCCGCGCGAATTCGCATTGGACTGAAATTCCAACCGATATCTCGAATCGGCAGATGGATGTTGGCAGAGGCGGGTGATTGGTCCGGTTCACTCTTCAACAAGGAGCGGTGGAGAAGGGGAGTCATCCTCACTCTCGCGTGGCTTTGGAACGTGCTTCATCTTTTCTCGGTCTTATCCGACCGCATGAAGATGTTGAATTGGCAGGGGAACCTGGAGCCGTACCTCCGAATTCTTGCTCTTCGTCCTCCCAAGGTGCTTCCCGACTCTCGCGAGGTGAAGCGGAATAATCTGGAGCGCTTCTCCAAAAAGACGGCTCTGGGAGACGAAGGATCCGAAGTGCCGCTCCTGCTGCAATTTGGCTGGGACACGGGAGAGGGCGAAAAGCTTTCGGTCCCGGGGAAATCCGCGTCTGCTTTTCTGGAGCCGGATGGAACACTTCAGAGAATTCGTATGAAGTGCACCTCGAAGCGGGATTGTCAGCTCGGTTTCTATTTTCGTGAATTTTCTCATTCGAATCGGGAGTGGTCGGTGATTGAAACCCTGACCGGGGGTGCCGATGCGTCCGTTTTAACCCTCGATGTGAGCCGATTCTCCGGGCTTGGGGAGATCTTCCTCGAAATTCAAACGAAGGAGAGTTATGGTGCGGGGCTCGTCGTTGATGAGCTCACCCTTTTGGGGGCGGACGAGGAGAATAGGCGGTAAAATCGGCAATGCTTTTTGGTCCTGTATTTCTTTTCATGCGGCAAGTTTCGGTGCAGTTCATTCTCCTTGCGCTGGGAATCTGGCTGACGAGAAGTCTCGAGACCGGGCAGTTTGGTGTCTATGCACTTTGCACGAGCCTCGCCGGACTTCTTTTTGCGGTCGGAGATCTTGGACTCGGCGGATTTATCCTTCGAACCGGATCAAGTGTTTCGGAGCGCCAGTGGCGGACGGTGTTCTCCGTTCGGCTGCTCTCCGATTTATTGGTCATGACCGTGTTCCTGATTTCCTTCCCGGGGCTCGGCTCGAGTTATGGACTTTCGGAGCGGGAGATCTACTTCGTTCAGATTTTGTCGATCCTATTGCCGATTCATGCGCTCGGCCTGGTCCCTCTCGTGAAACTCGAACGAGAGCTGAGGTTCGGCCGACTTGCGATGATCGAAGTCACGCAAACCGCGGTGTTTGCTCTTTTTGTGCTGACAGCCGTCCGTTCGGGGAACGGTATCATCGCTTTTCCGATCGCATGGCTAGCGCACGGAATGACGGGGACGATCGGGTATCAGCTCTCCTCACCTTGGTTTCCTCGCTTTGGCTTGGACGTGCCGTGGTTGAGAGGCGCCATTGGCTTTTCGATTCCATTTCAGGGAATTGGCGCGCTCGGCCTTCTTCGCGACAGCACGATTCCATTGGTTGCAGGGGCGCTCCTCGGTGCCGCCGACGTGGGAGTCCTCAACTGGGCGCAGATGTTTGCGCTTTCGATAGGACTTGGCTGCTTCGTTATGCAGCGCGCATTCTTACCCTACCTCGCTCGGGCAGCCCGCGCCGGAGGCGTCGCCTCGAGGGAAGAAATGAAGCGGAGCTCCGAATTTTTTGTTCAGGGAATAGCCACTCTGATTTTCTCGCTCATGGCAGTTATTCTTCTCTACGCTGAGCCCATCACGCGCCTGGTTTTTCATCCACGTTGGCTGCCGGCGCTTCCGGAGTTCTATGCGCTTTCCGCCGCTAATCTTTTTCTACCGTTCACCATTGTCTCGGCCGCGGTGCTCAATTGCCTCGGTTTCTCGCGTGTGGTCTTGAGAGCGTCTCTTGTGAGCATGGGCGTGCTCTTCTTGGGGACGTGCTTAAGTGTCCCGCTCCTTGGTCGTTGGGGATATATTCTCAGCTTCCTCCTTGCTCAGGTGGCAGCGGCTCAGATGGTTTTTTATGTTCGAAAGGAGATCACCTGGAACCCTGCTCGAAAAGTGGGCGCGCCGATATTCCTTATTTGCTGTGCGGTGGTTTGCCTTGCCCTCAAGCTTCCACCCTCTGGTATTGATTCCGTGCTAAGACTTTTCACGACGCTTGCCACCTCCGTTGTTTTTGTTGGGTTCCTCCCGGGACTGCTCATCCTCACTGAATTCCGGAAGCTTCATTCCGTTCAGATGTCCACTCCCGTTCAGGAAGTTTCGCAGCACGTCGCCTAGCGGCTCGACATTTCGGCGCACTGCACCTACGGCGTGGAATATTTCAAATACTTCTCGTCTCAGTGGATTCGACCGAAGAAAGAAAAAGTGAGGGGCCAAGAACGGTGGCCCAGCCCGGTACATTTTCTCGAATGTACAAACGTAAGAACGCTAGAAAATTTCCTTTTTGTGTAGAGGGATGGTTTTTGACGTGAGGAGCTCTCGCCACCACAAGGTTGTTGTGGTGGGGGCTATCCCAGTTGGGGTGCGAACCCAAACCAGGATTTTCCCTGCAGCGAGTCGGAGAGTTTTAGCTCGGTTGGCAACAAGTTACCGGTTGAGTTTGAACTAATCCGAATCTGTCTCGTCTTTCTACTTACATTTCATCTCAGTTTGCGTTCGTTCGAAAATCTCTCGTTCGCTTCGGTTAGAAGTGAGTCGAGAGATTTTCGAAGAACAGCGATTGAGGTGAGTGTGAGTGAACGAAGAAAGCAGTGCTCGGTAACGTCTGGTGCGTTGTCCGTGAGCGAGGTTTTCGCCCAAAAGAAATCACGGTTGCGGTTCCGTGTTCTTTGGCTCGAAGAGCCCTTGGACCACGCCCGATTTGTATCCCCACGCGAAGAGCGCCGTGGTGAGGATGAGTCCGAACGTAGCCGACGCCAACACCGTTTCACTCGCGGTGAGCCCGATTGCCCAGCCGAGCAAGGAGATCAGGAACCACAGGCCTGGGGAGATCGTGTTGCTCATAATCGTCTTCACTCGGCTTACGGATCCCAGCTTCTTCTCCGGCACGAGGTTGATCTCCGCCGCCGAGAGCGTAAGGTGTGGGCACACCGTGAGGGTGAAGAGCGCGTAGAACACCCAGACCCCGGTGAGGCTAACGCCGCCGCTGATGCCGATGCCCGCAACCGCAAGGGGCACGAACATCGACGACAAGGCGAAAGCAGCGATCTTCGTCCGTTGACCGCGTCCCGCGATAAACAGGGTGATCGTGCTGCCCACCAGTCCGGCTCCGCCGGTCAGTGCGAGCATGATCCCGTAGTCTACGCCCTCTCCCCCCAGATCCTTCCGGATAATCTCCGCCACGAGCGTGAAGACTATCGCGCAAGTCGCTTCCAGCGAGAGCACAACGATGAACAGGAACCGGGTCTTCGTGTCGGACTTGAGGTACTCCAGCCCATTCCAGAACGACTCTTTGCTCCCTTCCTTCTCCGCCTCAGGTTTCCGGTACGCGAGGTGCACCAGACAAACTATGAGGATGAGTGGAAGATAGCTCAAGGCGTCCAGGGCGAAGAGCAACCACGTTCCCGTCACCAGCCCGGCCGAGACCGTGATCCCCACAGCGCAGCGGATGAGCCAGTACACGAAGTCCGACCAGCTCACCGCCTTGTGCTGCATCTCGCCGACCATGCTCCTCTGGAAGTAGGCCCCGCCCGGTGACGACATCACTGTCAGCGCACCGCCCAAGACCGACAGGACGAGGAGCACATGGAAGCTCATCTTGTTGTGGTAGCAGAGCCCCGCGAGGAGGCCGCTCTTCGCGACACTGAACAGAATCATCCCGAGCACGATCGCGCGGGGCGACCAGCGATCCGGAAAGCGAGCGTTCAGCGCGCCCATGAACAGCACGGTGAGACCGGCCAGCAGGCGCTGGAGGTTCCCATGCCAGGAGGACAGGAAGAGGACGTCGATGATGAGCCAGTTCAGGCCGACCATGTACAACCAGTCCCCAAACTGGCTGATGGCCTGCCCGACGAGGTAGCAACGATAGGACTTAGTCACGGGACCCCCAGGTACGAGTATTTTGACGCCGCTCGAAACGCTCTCTCGGAAAGCGCTTCAAGCGGCGGCAAATGCCCGTGCCAATGAAATTCACAGCATGAACTTCGCAGCACGACTTCTGATTAGGAATTTCTATGGGGGCCGATTATTTCGGCTCGATAACGGGTCAGATGCAAAGGCGGAGATACAAGAGAGTGGAGGATCGTTCTAGAGAAACCGTATAGGATAATAAGGCGTACGATTCGGCAATTTCTCGGAACTCCATCCCTCTACAGTTTTTTATTTATGCCTTTCAGAGAACCTTCATTATTTATCGTGCCCGACCGGATTCCCCAAAGCAAGGCTTACGTTGCGAAAAATGTTATAGAATCAACGTTCGGAACAAAACGTAATCTGCCGTAAGGAACCATGGAGCTTCTTCAATTACCGAAATTTGGAAAGGGCGTGTGCCTTTCGAGAGTTTCGCAAGCGTTGGAGCGGCTGGATATTGACTCGCAGTGGCTCTCCTCGGCCTCTATCGCGATTACGGGTTCGAATGGGAAGGGAAGCACTTCGGCGGCATTATACTCAATGGCGTCTGCTCACGGATTACGGGTAGGGCTTTTCACATCTCCTCACCTCTTTGATATCCGCGAACGATTCCGGGTCGGGGAAGAGTGTGTTCCACTCGAGCGGCTCACGCGAATTGAACAGAGGGTGCTCTCTGTTCTTGACGATGCTTTTGGCGCGTTCGAAGCGATGTTTCTGGTCGCAGTCTGCCTCTTTGCAGAGGCGAAGTGCGAGCTCTGTGTGTTTGAGGCAGGCATCGGCGGACGATTTGATCCCGTGAGGGCTGCAAACGCCAAAGTCGCGGCAGTGACTTCACTCGATCTGGAGCACACGGAGATTCTCGGCGAGACTCTTGAGGCTATCTGCCTTGAAAAATCTGACATCTGCGACGACCAGGGATTTATTTTTTACGGTGAGAATTGCCGGCCGTTCTCAGAATTGATTCGACGGCATACTGCGGCGCGAGGAATCACTCCGCTTCTCTCGGGCGAGGACTTTTTTGTCAGAGGCATCCGGGAGGACGGGGGAGGCGTATCGTTTGACCTGAATGATTCGAAGCAGGTTGTTTCGTTGAGAACACCGCTGTGGGGAGAGTTTCAAGCGAACAACGCGGCACTTGCGATGCTGGCGCTCTCGAAGTGGCTGGAAAAGGTGGGGCGGAAGCTCTCTCCCGAACTCTGCCGAAGCGGTCTTCTGCAGATGGAATGGCCGGGGCGGCTTGAAGAGATCAAAAGTGATCCTCCGGTCGTCATCGACGTTGGCCATAGTCCAGACGCGATCCGTGCGGCATTGTCAGGATTAAGGCTCAGTCGGCCCGGAGTTGATTGGGTGTTGGTGACCGGAGTTTCAAAAAACAAGAAACGAGAGGAGATTCTGAAACTTCTCGCTCCGGCGTTTGATACGGTCGTTTGCACGAAAGCGTTTCACAAAGGTGCCGAAGCTGCTGAAATTCTAGAGACCTTCTCCGGAATTGATATGACCAAGGAATTTTATATTGCTGCTTCAATCTCGGAGGCGGTATCTCTCTCGCTGACGCTCGCACGAGAACAGCGAAAGGGCGTCTATGTTGCGGGAGGACTATTCCTTGCCGCTGAATATGCATGGACGTTACGAGGGGGGAATGCCGAAGATTTGCGATTCTTTGGGTAGACGCGGGCGCCGGAGCTTTTTCGGGCGTGCGCTGGTTATCCAACTTCTTGTATTCCTCCAGTCGAACGCATTCTGCGACGCCGTGCCTAGAGAGTCCCCGCAACCGTCGCCCGGTGCTGTTCAAGCCCCGCCGCAACCCGCCAAATTTCGTGGACATGTGTTTGAGCTCGAGAATGAGTCGAAATTCAAGACCGAGCCGTGGCAGGGTTTACCTCCTCAATCGCAGATTCTCGCGATCTATGATTTTAACTCGGACGGTCGAAGCGATTTGCTTGTCGTGGAGGCAGACCGGAAGAAGCTCCGCGTGTATTTTTCGGAGGCAGGGAATAGTTTTCGGCCCGGCCGGCCATTTTCCGCTCCATTTGTGATTACTTCCGAAGGCGCGCACGTGGGAACATTTCTTGGTGTCGGCAGGGTGACGGTGCTCCTCTGGTCCAAATTGAGAGACAGAGTCATCTTCACGGAATACAGCGAGTCCGCGCCCACGAAATGGGTTGAGAAAGGGTATCGCGAGCCTGGTTATTTCCCTGATGCAGTCGTCAAGCTGAACATCAATATGGGACTAAACGATGACATCGTCGCTTGCGGGGGACGTCCGAAACCTTGGGCGTTTTTTGTCGGAGACATGGATGGAGTTTCTTCGTTCCACTTTGAAGGCATGCCGTTCTGCCTGAACGCCGGCGATCGAGTGCCGCTTGGCTCGTTTGATTCGGACGGGTCAGGGCGTGACACCATCATCGTCGACGTTTATCCACGTGGGCATCGATCTCAGCTACTTCACTCTGCGGACCTCCTGAGCTCCAGACACACCTATCTCTTGGCAGAAGACGCTTTCCTTCGGTGGGAACAAGTCCACACCGGTGACTTCGACGGAGATGGAAGAGATGATCTCCTCCTCACCGTCCCCGATTCGCCCAACCTGTGGTGGGTCGCGTTCTCGAATGGAAAGGAATTCTATCCGCGACCGCTACCCGCTGGATCGGTGGGGAAACCTCAACCGGAGGAGCGTATCTTTACGGGGGATTTCGATGGCGATGGTCTTTTCGACATTCTCCGCCGAAGGGAAGGCAACGACTCGGCTTCTTTTATCTCCCTCTCTCGCATCTCTCGTCCCCGTGCGGGCGTGTCTGTCCGTTTTGCGGGTGAGACGGTGCGAACGAAAGATGACGGGAGCTTCGAATTCGCGGTACCTCGGAATGACGACGGAGTGGTGGAGATAGCGGACCCCGATTTTCAATACTTTCGGACATCGATACCTGTTGTTCAGAAACGACACACATGGCGCTTTGTCTCTTTTCTCGGTTTACCTGCGGAAAAACAAACCGTCGGTGCTCCGATGTCGCGATTCGGGGATGTTTCGGGCCCATACGTTTGTCTCGGATTTAATCCCGGCGACGACAGCCTGCCTCCGAGTTTTCACACCGGCCTCAATTGTGCTGAGAACTACGCCCCGTATGCTGTAGAGCGGGGGATGGGCAATCTCCTTTCATGCTGCCGCCTGCCGTCCGACGACGTGCTCACGAAGGAGACTGTACTGAAGAAACAACCAATATGCCCACCGGATTTTGTGCTGACGGGGGGGCTCATCGTCCACACGGGCGATTCTGGAAGTGACCCCATGTTCCGGTGCACCAGAATCAATACAAATCGATATCGGCTTGGAGCTCCAAGAGGCGCAGAGCTTTTAGGTGAAAGCTCAACGATGTGGAACGCTGATCGCAGATACGTCCGGACGGAACTCCCGCTTGCTATCCGGTTCGGCATCAACCGGCAATCAGTACTCCGATGGGGAAAGAATGGCTGTATCGGACAGCCTATTGGTTCGCTGCTGACGGGCGTCGATGGAAAGGAATGCAGCTCAAAAGTATTCAGAGAGCTCCAGTATGCTGGGGCGGAAGGAGACCCCGGAGCCGGCACACCGGTGAAGATGTTTCCGGATTGTGCCTCGCTTGCAGAGGTAAACGATCCTAACTCCGGCTGTGTGCTTCGTAAGCAAGAGGCAAAATAAAGGCGAATCTCGTTCCACGAGGGGAGAGACGTTCAACCTTAATCGCTGACTTATGCGCGGCAAGAATTTTCTCGACGATCGCCAGGCCGAGCCCGGAAGCACCCGTGGACTCTGAGCTTTGCCGCGACTGAAATCTCCGCTCAAAGATTCTATCTACTTCTTCTTCCTGAATACCTTCGCCGTCGTCCTGCACGGAGAATCGGATTTCTGAGTCGCCACTCGGAAGCGCACTCAGTTCGATCCGCCCACCGGCAGGAGTATGCCGGATCGCATTATCGAGTAGGTTTGAGAGGACTCGTTCGATGTGATTGGGATCGCCCATCGCAAATGATTGCGAGGGATCGGGCGTGCAAACAAGCGATAGACCCTTATGTTCCGCGGCCGGAGCGAAGCGAATGATGAGATCGTTCAGTAATTCAGCGGCGGGGAAGGGACATGGTTCGGATTTCATCTCGGCCGTTTCCAAGGCGGAGAGATCGTACAGTTCGTTGAGTAGGCGCTTCAGGGCTTCTGCATTTTCGTTAATAACGTTTAAGTGCCGGGAGACCAAGTTAGAATTCTGGCGATGCAACTCCGATGCCGCCAGCTCTGCTGCGCCGACGATGAGAGTCGTCGGGCGTCGAAGATCATGCGAGACATTTTCGACGAGCTCGCGGCGTACAGCATCTTTTCGCTCGAGCTCCAAGATATGAGACTCGATGGTCTCGGCCATCTCGTTGAATGAACGGCCCAGCGACTCAACTTCATCCTCCGACTCGCCGACCGGTACTCGGGCCGACCGATCACCAGCTTGAAAGCGGCTTACTCCGGTGGAGAGGCGATGGAATCGCTTCGTCAAATGATTGAAGATTAAGTATGCCAACACGAAGCCGCCGGCGAGTGAAGCGCAGGTCATCGCAGCGATCGCCCAAATTCCTTCACGTACCGCCATGATTCGAAATATCTGACTGCGGATCGGAGTCGGGAGAAGCACATACACAAATCCCGGCTTCCCGGAGACCTCGAATCTTGCAGCTGAGAAAACTTCCTGTCGTTTAAAACTCACGGGTGAGTCGCCGAAGAGTGGAGTTCTCCGGCTCTCTGCCGTTGCGTTAACGAATTCCTCGAGCGGCTGGGGATCTATTCGCCAGCGCAGCACTTCCGTCTCGGGGCTGAGAGCGGCTTTGATCTCCCCGCCAGAGGTCGTCAAAAACACGTCCATACCGGGGAGCGCAGCAAACAGAGGTCGAAGAGCGCGAGTGTAGGAAAGCTGATCTTGTTTATCCGGTGGAAGCTCCGACAGAAGCAGTTGAATTTCTTCAGCGAGCCCCCAGCGGTGGGCCTGCTCACTGCGGAGATTCGCGTTCCATAGAAAAAGAATGAGAACACCGAGGTCAATCAATGTGACGACAATGAGCGCTGTTGCTGTTCTCCAGTACAGCTTCCACGCAAACGTCTTGAAGAAAGGCGTCATTCCGAGGATTCAAGCTCCGCCGCAGCGCTGAATTTGTAACCCACTCCGTACATCGTCTTTATATAAACCGGCTTCGCCGGATTCGTCTCAATCTTTGCACGAACGCGAGACAGGTGAGACGTGATTGTCGCGTCGAATTCAGAGGCTCGAAAATCCCATACCGCATCCCTTAATTCGTCGCGAGTGATGACTCGTCCGGCGTGAGACGCCAGATAGAAAAGGATATCAAATTCGATGGCTGTGAATTTGACGTCGTCTCCGCGAACGAGCACTTGGCGCTTTTCAGCGTCAATCTGAAGATTCTTGAAATGCAGACAAAGGCTTCCTTCCGATGCCCGGTGCCTTCTGCGGAGCAGCGCGCGCACCCGTGCAACGAGCTCGGCCGGTGAGAACGGTTTTACGACGTAATCATCTGCTCCGAGCTCGAGGCCCACGACTTTGTCGACGGAGGAGGAGCGGCCGGTCAGCATCAGGAGCATCTGCTGCGGCCGTTTTTCACGCAGGCTCCGGCAGATATCAAACCCGTTCATCGATGGGAGGTTCAAATCGAGAATCACGAGGTCGTATTCTGCAGAGACGGCCCTCTCCAAGCCGGACTTTCCGTCTCTGCTGACGTCGATGCTGAAGTATTGTTCCTTCACCGCTTCTTCGATGAGGTTTACGGTCGCGTCATCATCTTCGATTATCAGTATGCGAGCCGACATATAGAATCCCCCAACATTACGCGAAGTTAGTCTCGAATGATGTCTCCCCGCACCCCACGTGCCCACGTTTTCGGCGGTCCTAAACGTTTTGAAGGCTTTTCGAGTTCGAATGTTACAAACTCCTACGTTTTATCGCGAACACCTAAAGGCATTTTACAAATTTTATGCCGGCGAAAGGAATAAGTCTGCTAAGGTTCTCGCCGAAATTAGACCTTTAAGGAGACCGTATGATTACCCTCGCTGACGCAAAACGCGTTATCGCCGCAGCTGAGAAAAAGGCCGCAGAAATTGAACAACCCATGAACATCGCGGTCAGTGACGCGGGCGGAAACCTCATCGCGCATGTGCGGATGGATGATGCCTGGCTCGGGAGCATCGATATCTCAATTAAGAAGGCCTACACTTCGAGAGCGTTCAATATCTCGACGAAGGAGCTCGCCGAGCACTCCCAATCAGGCCAGCAGTTTTTTGGAATTCACGCGTCAAACGACGGGAAGATTATGATCTTCGCGGGTGGAATTCCTTTGAAGAAGAACGGCAAAGTAATCGGCGCTATCGGGGTCAGTGGCGGCTCGGGTGAGCAGGATCATTCGGTTGCAGAGGCTGGAGCAGCGGCTCTTTAGTTTCTTGCTGAGTTTAAAAGCCGTGCCGTGCTTGCGGCCGGCTCTCTTCACATGACGGCCGACATACGTGCATGAGCTGGGAAGTCGTAGCTTCCCCAGACTTGTTCTCTTGTTGGTCGATTTCAAGAACGGTGAGGTGGCGTCATGAAAGTCGGGATTATCTTTTTCGCTCTCGTGTTGCATGTGGGGCTCAGCTCGGCTCGTGCTGAAGACACTGCTGCTGGTAAGGCGTCGCCGGGAACTCTCGCCCCTCATCCGTCAATGACCGAGAATTCAAACGGGGACATGAAGCAAGGTGAGTATGAAGTGGTGAGTCTAAACGGGAGCATCACTCGTTCGTTCTGTCCCTACACCTGCGAGATGAGAGGTCTGCCGAAGGAATCATGCAGGACCTGGCCGTCGAACCGCGAGAAAGACAAGTGTTACATTCAAGACACGCGGCTCCCTTCCGATGCGATCGCATTCGGTGGGCCGAAGTGAATCATTCGCAGCTGAGTGAACAAAAGTCGTAAAACAAATGCGACCCGGCAAGCCAAAAAAACTGGCTTTTGCCGCGAAATGGACGCAGGAACGGCTGAGTTGCCGAGCTTCTTCTTAGTCGGACGATCTGTTGTTGTCCTGATTCTTTCGATCACTCGAGAGAGTCCGGTTCGTGCTTCGATACCACCGTTGTTTTTTCTCTTCTTCGAGATTCCGGCGGCGTTCCATGCACGCTCCGCAGTCACATCGACCAAGCTGCTTTCTGCACAATGTTGAGTCATCACCGATTAGCATGAGGGCAGCATACCTGGGATCGATGGATCTCAGCTATGACGCCGAACATAATTCAATCAGCTCCAGTAAGCGTCCGCTATTGCTGTCTATTCCGAGCCCGCTCCCCGAGAATTTCCACGGAGCGAGCCGTCATCAGGAAACCAAGCTGAAATCGGTCGAGTCCAAAGTGCTCATCTGGAGCGTGGATCGCGTCTGAAGAGAGCCCGAAACCCGCGAGCGCGATCTCCGCTCCGGATACTGCAGCGAGCTCGGCAATAACGGGCACACTCCAGCCTTCGAGAATGAACTTGCAGTCAGTTTCGCAAGCTTCTTCATAGCCCTTCGCAACCGCTTGAACGACCGCCGCATCGGGTGAAGTTCGCACCGGCCAACCCACCCCGGGCCACTTCCGAATTGAGAGCTCGAACCCGGCGGGGCATTCCGCCTCGAGGAAGTCCGTGATCTTTTTCCCGATGACGTGAGGATCTTGGTCGGGAACGAGTCGCGCCGAGACTCTGGCGCTCGCCTTTGCGGGGATAATCGTCTTGATTCCAGCTCCGATATACCCGCCCCAGACGCTGTTCACATCGAGACAGGGCCGCGTCCACCGGCGTTCGTTCGGAGTGAGGTTTGTTTCACCGCCGACCGGAAGCACGCCGAACTCGTCTTGATACTGCCCGGAATCGAAATCCATAAACAGGACGGCTCGTTCTTCTGCGCTGAGGGGAACGACCTCATCATAGAAACCGGGAATTTTGATGACGCCGTTTCGATCGCGGAGCTTTGCAAGGAGCTCCACCATCGCGTGATTCGGATTGAATGCAACTCCGCCGTGTGAGCCGGAGTGCAGGTCGAACTTTGATCCGGTGAGCTCGATTTCGAAACCGACGAATCCTCTGAGACCGAGGGTGACTGCGGGTGTCTTTACCGACGGCACACAGCAGTCGAGAACGAGAAGGTGATCCGCCTTCAGCGCAGCTTTGTGATCGCTCAGAATTCGGGCGAGGCCGATGCTCCCGAGTTCTTCTTCGCCCTCGATGACGAGCTTGATGTTAAGCGGAAGTTTGCCGTCTCGCTTGAGAAGAGTCTGGAGTGCGGCGATAGCGTACCAGCATTGACCTTTGTTGTCCTGTGCACCGCGGGCATAAACCTTTCCGTCTTTCACCACCGGCTCAAACGGAGGTGATGTCCATTTTTCGATGGGGTCAACGGGCTGCACGTCGTAGTGATTGTAGATCATCAATGTTTCAGCGTCGGGGCCGGCTCCGCTCCACTCGGCAAAGAGTGTGGGATGTCCGCTCGTCTCCCAGAACTCGACGGAGAATCCGAGAGCTTTCAGCTTTGAAGCGAGCCAGTTCGCGCAGTCGAGGACCGAGGCTTTATAGGCCGGGTCCGCGCTCACGCTCGGGAATCTGAGAAAGGTGAGGTAGTCTTCAATGATTGAGGCTTCGTTCTTTTTGTATTCGCTTCGAAGCCATTCGGTCGTGGATGTCTGTTTCATAAACTCCATAAAGTGCCGGGCGCGGTGGGGGTGTCCCTTTACGCACTGATAGCTGCGCTACCAGTAGCATAAAACCGCGCTTAGCACTTATCTACAGGTTGGCAGCCTGCAGACAAACGATTCCGTCTCCGTCGGCAGCTTGTCGGCCTGCAGACAGTCGTATCAGTCGTTCGGGAGCACCAGATCCTTGACGGAGGTGCCCAATATGACCCGCGGCGTCTCTTCCCCGAACTGCTTCAGGGAGTACGCGCCGAGTTGCTTCAGTCCGTACCCCTCGAAGTTGCCGATCACCCGCTCGCGGTGATTGGCGTGGGTGCGAACGAAGAACGTCCTCGGTTGCGGCGTCATCCGTCGCGTGTGCCGCATGCTCGCCTCGATCAGCGCCGTGGAGATCCCGAGGCTACGGTGCTTCGGATCGACACAGTACACGACGAAATCCAGATCCCCCGGCAGGATCCCGAGGTCGCTGAACTGGTATCGCGGGTGCTTCGTCACCGCGTCGCTCAGCACGAGCGTGATCGCCATGCCGAGGATCCTGCCTCCGTCCTCGACGAGGAAGAACTCCGCGCCCCACCGGTAGAGCTGGAGCAGGAATCCGGTGGCGCTGTCGTCGTTCTCGGCCGGTCCGAGCGGCCAGTTCGTCTCGTTGAAGCCCCACGGGTTGTCGTGGTCCGTCGTGGACGTGATGAAGCTGTAGTGCAGCATCTTCGCGAGGAGGTCGATGCGATCACGGACCTCCTTCTGCTCTGCGATGCGCGGTTTCCAGACCCGCGACTTGGCCTCGTTCCGCTTCGTCTGACGCGGCGTGCTGAAGTTCTTGTGCTCGCCGGTTTCGATCTGTCCCATCCCAGTCCTCCCGCTTGTAGAATGACGTCGGTTGTGAATTGGTGGGTGGGAATTAAATCCTCCTAATACCCCACCGGTTGCCCCCGTCTTGAGAACAAGACAGCGGCAGCCGGAGTGAATTTCTTCCAAAAAAGCATGTGAAAGAGCGACTCTGTCGTTCACGGGGCGCGAGGTGGCTCTTCGAGGGCCGCTAGGAACAAAATTTAAAAATTGGATTTTTTAGTCTTGTAGCTAGGACACCCTCGAGGAATTACCCGAGTAGTAGGCCTAGCGAAGATAGAGTTAGGACAAGCGCATTCGAGACAAGCGGACGCGTCACGACGTCACCAGCGTGAAGCCGGTCCGAAGTTCGTGAAACTGAGTGTGTCCGCGTGATCATTAGGTATGCGCTACTCCTCAAGGAAAAGGGGATAGCGCGATTCTTGACCCAGGTCAAGGTCGAACGTCCTTTGGAACTCGGAATGTCGTTGTGAGCTGCGTTCCGAAGACGCGTGGCATTGTCACAAGATTGTCTTTTTCGATTCTTCCTTCCGCGACTCCCAATTCCATAACACCTTGCCGAATGGAGGGTGCACTTATGGAACACGGACCGCTGAGACACTTTTTTGGGGCGCGCGATTCTCGCATCAATTTTTTCACTTGTTTGTGGTTTTCACCAAGAGGTGAGGGCGGAGGTATTGACCAGCACGAGAACCACCACGGAAGTGCTCGATTTTCAAATCTTTGCGTCGTTTTTTTTCCGGCCCTTTTTGCGAAATTAACTGCGGCTCACTTGCGATGGACCTCGAGGCGATTCTGGCACTCGAGCCGATGCCGGAAGAGGAACAGCCAGTCGAATTTGTTTCTCTGCTTCTCGAAGACGAGAAAGATGGTCTTACCCTGATCCACCTCGGCCAAGTTCACAAAATTCCCGGCAAGGTTCCCGACGAATTTCGGAAAGCCGTGGTGAATAGTCAAATCAAGATTGTCGAGTATCTCCGTAAAGAGAAGATTGTCGCTGTCATTGCCGAAGGGCTCTTCGAAGACGCCAATCCGGCGCTATTCAAAGCGCTGGATGATCCTGCCAAAGTGAACATGCTCGGGGTCGCGAAGCTCATTTTTCCTAAAGGCATACCGGCGGATCTCTCGAAACTATCTGATCTGCAAAAGGAATTTCTCTATGAGAACGGCGCTGCGATGAGCATGTGGTTCACCGGAGAGTTGAAGGAAGTCTACCGTTCGATCCGCCCCGAAGCATCGAAGGCGATCGACGCGAAGATTGCCGCGGCAGGCGAGAAAAAATACGGGAAAGCCTGGCCGGTGATGATTGGAAAAGACAAAGAGTTGTCCGACCTCATTTTCAAGCAGCGAGACGAGGCCGCTCTGGAAGAGGTCGCAAGGGTGCAAAAAACCGGAGCTTTAAAGATAGCCCTCATTTTCGGCCAGGCGCATGACTTTTCGGGAATAGCGAAGGCACGATTTAAGGGCGTCAGGTTTGAGAAAATCGCGATGAGCGCAGCGATCCTCGAGCCCGCAGGGGGGCGGCCTGCCAAGTCTGATTTTGGGGTGGATCTTACTTTTAAGCCGTTCATAGATTTCAAAGGCAATTTCTCCGCAGCCCTCGTTGTCTACGGAAATCAGCCGAAGGATGATGTGATGTTGCGCGCGAAGATCGTCGTCGAGCAAAGGAAAATACTTACGTTTCTGAAGGAGAATAAGCGGCGGCTCGCTGCGTGGGAGTGGCAGCACTTCGTTACCCCGGAGCTGAAAATCGCCGGTCTCGAATTTCTCGACCCGAAGTCACTGGATGCAGGATTCCCCCTCGCGGATTTTCGGATAGATATTGCAGCGGATCCGGCCCTGAAAAAGGCGGGGGAGGCGTGGATCGCGGCTCACAAGCTCAAAGAATGAACGTTTAGCCAGCGATTCGAACGGACGAACCCGACAGAAAATCTGCTCTCTTCAACGCTTTCCTTGCGAGAGGAATGGGAGGCGAGGGACAGCGGGTGACTCCTCCGTCTCCGCCTCAGTCGCAACTTCTTCTTTCTCGAAGTGGTAAGAATAAATCGGATCAATCTTCGCACCAGGTTCAAGGGAAATGAGCTCCTTCAACATCCCGGATCGAAGGTCATACACCCAGCCGTGAACATGAGGGCGTTTGTTCTTGGCCCAGCAACGCTGGATGATGGAGGTTGAGGCGAGATTGTGAACTTGTTCAATCACGTTCAGCTCAATCATGCGAGCCGTGCGATCTTCCTCGCTTCGAATTGCTTCCAGCTCTTGCCTGTGAAAGCGATAGACGTCTTTGATGTGCCGCAGCCACTTGTTAATGATTCCAAAGTCGCGATGGGTCATCGCAGCTTTGACTCCGCCGCAATTGTAATGGCCGCAGATGATCACATGGGGAACTTCGAGTACTTCAACCGCGTATTGCAGAACGCTGACGAGATTAAGATCGGTGTGTACGACGAGGTTCGCCACATTCCGATGAACGAAAAGCTCCCCCGGCTCAGTGCCGGTGATTTCCTCCGCGGGCACTCGGCTATCTGAGCAGCCGATCCACAAAAACTCCGGCTTTTGCGCATATTCCATTCGCTGGAAGTAGTCGTAGCGGAGATCCACTTTTTCCTTTGCCCAGGCTTTGTTTGCGAGCAACAGTTTGCGATCGGATCTCATCGGCAGTTCTCCATCCAACGTGAGGCGGTAGGTATATCGAACTTATGAGGGGTAAGCGAGCGAATACGATTATTTCTCTCTACACCACTGACCCGGACAGAAATTTGAGTGACTTCTTGTGAACATTTTTCAACTCTACGGTGATATTGCGGTGCCGGGCCTGCTCTTGGAAGTCGTTCAGCATGTCGTAGATGTCCTTGTCGATGAACATCGCCTTCGTGCCGTCGATGAGCAACACGGCATTATCGGGAATTCCCCGGAAAGCGCGTTTCACCTCGGCCTTGTTCACGAAAGAAACGTCTTTGTTCAATCTCATCAGAAATTCATGTTTATCGTTCACAATTGAGATCGCGTCGTGATGGTTTGTCTTCAACACGAAGAATAATCCTACGGCGAGACCGAGGAGAACGCCGGTAAGAAGGTCAGTGAAGAGAATGGCAAGGAGCGTGATGATAAAGGGGAGGAACTGATCGGTTCCTGCTTTATACATATCCTTGATGATCTTCGGTGAGACGAGTTTGAATCCGACGACGATGAGAACAGCCGCAAGCGTGGAAAGCGGAATCATGTTCAATATTGACGGGAAAAAGACGACTGCGACGAAGAGCAGGAATCCGTGAAAGATGGCAGAGAGCCGCGTCTTGTTTCCGGCAAAAATATTGGTCGAGCTGCGGACGATGACGGAAGTTACCGGAAGACCTCCGATCGCGCCTGACAGAATATTGCCGAGGCCCTGCGCACGGAGCTCACGATTAATTGACGAGATTCGGCGATACGGGTCGAGCTTATCCGAAGCTTCGACCGACAGGATAGATTCGATGCTGGCGATGATTGCAATCGTAATCGCGGCAACCAGGACCGTCGGCTGCAGCACGCCGGCAAAATCGGGGACAGAAAAACTCGAGAACAAAGCGCCGAAGGTTTCGAAGACCGGCAATTGGACGTGGTGTTCGGGAACGATTCGGAGGCTTTTCTCGGGAAGGAGTGTAGTGATGAGCCAGTCCATCGTCACTCCGAGAATTACGACGACGAGGGATCCCGGGACAGCCTTGAAAAGCTTCACCCCTTTTTTCGCAAAGTACTCCCAGGAAACGAGGACAACGAGCGAAGTGAGGGCAATCGTCGCTGCCGCGGGATGGAAATTTACGACGGCGCGAACAATGGCGCTGAGTGAATTCTCGCCACCGATCTGCCAGAAATTCAGATCGCCTTGGAAGTCGGAGTCCTTTCCAAGCGCATGCGGAATTTGTTTGAGGATAATGACAGCGCCGATTCCGGAGAGCATGCCTTTGATGACCGAGCTCGGGCAGTATTCTCCGAGGACGCCGAGTCTCAGGTAGCCGAATGCGACCTGGAACATTCCTGCCAGCACCACCGCGACGAGGAAGCCTTCGTAGCTGCCGATGTCTTTAATCGCATGAGCGCAGATGACGGTGAGTCCTGCAGCGGGTCCGCTGACGCTCACTTGAGAGCCTGAGGCCGCACCAACGACGATGCCGCCGACCACTCCCGCGATGAGTCCGGCAAACAGCGGAGCTCCGGAAGCGAGCGCAATTCCGAGGCAGAGTGGAATCGCGACGAGGAATACGACTACCCCCGCGAGAAGATCGTTTGCGAGGTATTCGAACATCCGTGGCAGATGATTACATTTCGGAGCTTCCGGAACTGGATAAGCGGGATAGCTGCCGTTTGAGCCGTGGCGGGGGTCCTTCAATCCATTAACCTCTGATGTCATCACCTGTCTCCAGTGCAATTGTCGTCGGATTCGTATTTCGCTGGATGTGACCTGCGTCAACACTGACGCAATCCTCTGCACCAGCCAAGCACGAGATTATATATCGTCTCGATTGGCCAAGCGCTGCCGAATTTTTATGACGGGGTCTTTTGGCCTTAGATATCCCAAAATACCCGCCACAGTCTCTCAAGTGTCTATTCGCGTTTTCAGCGAATTTAACCCGTGACGGCAACGGCTAGGCGTACGGGTTCGACGAACGAGTGTCAATATCCTTCAGAATCCTGCGGCTTTTTAGCTACCAAAACTTCTGGAAGTTCGGCCCTGATGATGTCGGCGGCGATTCTGGACGCTCCATAGTGACCGAGAGCGGGACAGGGAAATCGACTCCGAGCACGATTGCCTGACCGGGTGCCAGGGCCGGAAGTGACGCCAATATGCCGGAATCGACTGATCCGGACGCTCGTTCCACCACTCCTCGGTCACGGTCATTGATGAGACGGTGAACGATGAGCGTTCCCATCTGGCTGAGAACCGACTCTGGAATATCTCGCGGCCGCTGTGTCGCAATGCAGATATTCAAGGCGTACTTTCTACCCTCCTTAGCGATGAGCCCGAACGAATCAAGAGGATAGGCTCCGCCGTCGCCTTCAAGGGTGACGTTCAAGAATTGGTGTGCCTCGTCGAGGAGGACGACAAGCGGCTTCTGTTGGAAGCGCTCGGTCCGGCCGATTTTCAAGAGATAACGGCCGGTGGCGTTTGCAATGATCTCTCGCGCCATGTGAGCGAACGAAAGGTATTGGAGGGAAACGCAGAGAATACAGACTGTCGGATGTTCGATGAACTTTTCAATCACTTCGAGGAGTGAAGGCTTGTCTTGAGGATCAAAGATTGGAGCAAGGTTCGCCGACTGCAGGATGTCCTGGATTCGGTTCACCATCGGCATGCATTGCGAAACTTCGTTTCCGTTGATGTCTCCCCAATATTGCGTTTCGAGCGCGCTTCGACTTGGGAAGACGCATTCGTTTTGAATTTGCTGCGGGAGCTTTTTGATGTTGAAGAGCGCCTGAGGGTCTTCGATCGCGACGATGTGTTTCGCAACTTCCGCTTCGAAAGTCTCTTTCGCTTTGTTCGCCTTGTTGATGAGTCCGTCGAGTGCGGTGGCCGGAGCCAATCGCGCAAGTTTCAGGCTTCGGATTGCGGAACGCAGTTTGGGAGCTTGGCTCTGTCCGGTCGGTTTGAAAATCGCGAAGAGGTCGTTTTCAGTAAGTTGAAAGTAGGGGAGGACCACTTGCCGAGCATTCGGCGAGGGTCGCGGATGGTTCCCGAGGTACACGTGAAGCACCGGTCCCTTCAAGTTTCCGAACTCTCCGGTGGCATCGAAGAGGACGACCTTTGATTTGTGTTTTGCGCACTGCTCGACGATTCGGGCGACCGAGTTACTTTTTCCGGCGCCGGTCGTTCCAACGATCGCGCAGTGACGGCCGAAAATCATTTCAGGGGTAAATGCAACTGGCGAGCTGTCGCGATCAAGGAGGCGCGCAACCGAAAGGATGACCTTCTCATTTGTCCCCTCCATGCTCGAATGCGATTCGATGAGGTGCCGAACCAAGGCCCCGTCCGGAATAAAAACTTTATCGCCGAGCCGCGGTTTGCTGAGAACTCCGGGAGATACTTTTCCGTTTCCGAGATTGAGAGAGGTGAGGAGTTGGATTTTCGCGATATACGACGCGGCTCTTCCGTTATCTCCTTCTTTCCGCGAAAGGTCTGTGATCTGCCCGAACACTCCAATCCCGGAACTTTCGATGAGCACGTAACTTCCCACTTGCAGTCCCGCCGGCATGCGCTCGGAGAGAGTAACGTCGAGAGTCGACTGACCGATCTGCGAGGCGACTCCAATCGGTTCCTTACCTTCGAAGGCTTCAAAGAGATTTGTCTTTTGCATGAAAACCCGCCCGCTCCGAAAAAAGATTTCTGACCGCCTTATGATGTCAGCGGGGGGGGAGTCGTCGCACGGCTTTCGGCGACGGTTGTTTCTGACTGACATAATGCGGGAACTACTGTCCTTTGGAGTTCCTGAGCAGCTCTAAAACGTCCTCATCGGGCACGGGATTAAAATCCGCGTAGAATGAGCCGACCGACGAGAAGTTCGCGGACTCAATCAGGCAGACAAAGTCATTGCAATACCGGTGGGCGAGCTCCAAACAAGAGACCGGAGCGACGGGTACGGCGACGGTGACTTGTTTTGGATTTTTTGCGGTAAGAACTTGGAGTGCTGCAATGAGCGTCGATCCCGTCGCAATCCCATCATCAGTGAGAATTATTGAGCGCCCAGTGATCTCTGCTGCTGGTCGTACTGCTCGGAACAAACGCCGCCTTCTCATAATTTCTGAAAGTTGATGCAATCTTTCGCGCGCGACGGAGGGTCTGAGATCGGCGGAGATCTCCGAAGCGAGGTACGTAAGCCCGTCTTCGTTCACGGCACCGACTGCTAGTTCGGGATGAAATGGTGAGCGCAATTTTCGCGCGAGGACGAGATCGAGCTCGACGCTCAGCCTCTCGGCGATTGCTGCGCCCACAACGACGCCGCCCCTCGGAATTCCAATCACAAGAGGATTTTCAAACTCTCGAGATTTGAGTTGCTCGGCAATTCGCTCCCCGGCTTCGCGGCGATCGCGGAACACAACACTCTGCCTTGGATGATGTAAGTGTTTTGGCTGAACCATAATGCAATTCTAACGCATGTTGCGGTTCGGCGTTCATGACATTCCTCATAACGTTGATAACGCCCGGAAAACTCAGGAACATCAGTGGAAGAAATAGTCGCCTCTGTCATGCGTACTACTCCCTTCTTCCACCAACTCATCAACTCCTAACTTGTTGAGCCGTGCACGCTCTGGAACCATCGCGCGTGCGGTACTCCGGCTCTTTGAAAGTTTATCTCGGGACATGAGCGAATGTTGTTCGTTTGTTTTCAATCGGAGGACTCCGCGATGGATGTTGCTGTCCGTGAGAGGTTGTGGCGATACCGTATCGCCCGGCTCGTCTCCAAAGTGTCCGCTCCGCCGATCATCATCTTCGCCGCGGCAGCTGTCGTCGCCGAGTGCGATCCGCGGCGGAAGTGCTACGGGGATCTCTGTAAATACGGTGCAATCTGCATCTTCGTGCCGCTCGCTGTCCTCCTCATCCTCCGCGCGAAGGGGATGGTCGGAGACTTTGATCTCACGAAGCGATCGGAGCGCGCGCTGCCGATGCTCGCGGCGACTTCGTCGTCGCTGCTCTCGTGGATTCTGCTGCGCACGAGTTCCCCGGGGACGGCGCTCGCGTCATTCGCCGGCGCGCAGACGGTCTGCCTCGGAGCGCTGATGCTGATCTCGCTGTACTGGAAAATTTCGGTGCACGCGTCGGCTCTCGCGACGCTGACCGCCGTTCTCTGGCCGCAGAGCACGGCCCTCGCCTTCGCCGTCGGAGTCAGTCTTGCGGTGGTGTGTTGGGCACGCGTGATACTCGGGAAGCACACGCTGGGACAGGTCTTCGCAGGAAGTCTCCTGAGCGGAACTGCCATCACGGTGTGGCTCGCCATCCGGAACGTCGCCTGAGGGGTTTTGGGAAGGGTCATGTTCGCTCATGACCCGGACCCCTCCTCCCCCCGGCTCTCAGATTCAAAACAAACGGACAATCCAAAAGGTGCCTCTCTCTGTGGGTTCAAGGAGACTCAATCATGACGACTATCACGCACAGCTTGATGGGTGGCGCGCTCGGTGCGGGAGCCTGCGCCATGATGCCTGAAGTGTTCGACAGCAGCCTCTCGAAGTCGATGTGGATCGCGATCTTCATCGGCCTCAGCAACATCCCCGACATCGATCTGCTGCTCTTCCTCGTGCCGAAGAAGGTCCGCGGTGAGAGCCGGCTGTGGACGCACCGCGGCATCACGCACGGGCTGGTGGGCTGCGTGTGCTTCGCGCTCCTCTCGACGATGCTTCTCAACTGCCCGATCCTGACGTGGAAGGGGGCGGCGATGTTCAGCGTCTTCTCCGGAGTCGTCGCGCTTCACCTCATCTGCGACACGGTCGACGGCTCGACGGGGATTTGTCTGTTCGCGCCGTTCTGCACGCACTGGTACACTACCGGCTACCGGTTGAATCATGATCTCCCTCTCGACGTGTTGAGTACGGCGCGCGGACGCTTTGCGTTCGCCTACGGCGTCGCGATCGAAACGGTGTTCATCACCGTTCCGACAGGCGTCTTCGTTCTGCTTGCGACATGGCGAGTGTGAGGTTCAAAGGAAGGAAGAGTGTCCGACCGGCGCAGGAGATCCTCCTGCGCCGAACACAATATTTGCCGAGCACATTCGCGATTTTCAACTCAATGATTCCAGCAACACGAAAATTGTCGGGGGGAGTTTTCCACGGATAGCGCTCTCAAGGTCGAGCTCCCACACTCGACCCTGAGGAGAGCGCTAGCGGTGGTAAACTCCGGTGGCGGGGGATGTAGGGAGGTGATCGAGAAGCAACGGCCCGGCGTCGTTCGAGACGTATTTCAGGCGGGGGAAGAATGCGTCAGCCAACAGCCGCTTATTCTCGCCGCTCTCTATCCCTGACGAATACAAGCATCCATAAACCCGCTCGGGAACACCTGATACGCAGCATGCAAATTATGCGATGCGCAGAGCGTTCTCAAATTCTCCGGGCCAGTCTCTCCACCAGCTGCAAACGGAACGATGTGATCAACTTCCAGATCCTTCCGGCTTCCACATCGCACACCGTCCGAGCTTTCAAAGATGCAATTGAACCCATCAGGGTCGAGTGACAGTCTCGACCTTGAGAGCGCTATCCGTGGAGAACTCCCCCGCCTGATTTTTATTTTATGGGATTCGTTTTCGCCGGAGTCTCGCAATCGAGGGGAGTTATGAGGTTGCTCATGAAGTGCTTTGAGCAAGTCGCCACGGACCGCAGCACGACCATCACCCCTTCCTCGCCTGAAATACTTCGCGAACGACGCCGGGCCTTCGCTTCTCTGAACCTAACTTTTTTCCAGCCTGAGTGGGACGCCACGAGCAAAATTCACGTCTCAGGCCCGCACCGACTCCGCCCCGCCTTTCCCCAATCTGGCCAGGAAAGCATCGATTTTAGGTGCGATGTATGCAGCGACGCCTGTCGCCCACAAAGCAGTAATCACCCCGGTGAAGACATCCATCGTGTAATGCGCGCGGAGGAAGAGCACGGTGGTTGCTTCAAAGATCGCAATGAAAAAGCCAAGAAGCTTTAAAGAAGGGCGGCCGAGTCTCGCGAGCTCCACCGCTCCTACGACGGCAATGGACGTATGTCCGGAGAAGAAGAAATCAGACGCCGTTCCGTAGGTGACCAGAAAATTCGGAAAGCCGGGATCTCGCCAAATCATCCCTTCAGGGGCGGGGAGTGCACAGAGCGCCTGACAGATTTGTCGAAGTGCGAAGACGATGAGGAGTCCAATAAACGGACGCACAGTCGAACCGAAAATGGAAGAGAGAAGGAGAAACGCTCCAAGCACATCGATCACAAGGGAGCTCACGATCAGAAGTAGGTTCGCGGCCTCCACGTTAGTGAATAGGTAATGATGAATTCCGCTGGTCAGATCGAAAATGCCGTCTCCGATTCCGTTTTCCGGAAACGGCCTTGAAGCGATAAGACTTTGCGTGAAGAACCACCCGGCAAGTCCCACTATGACCGTGAGCAGTCGTAGAAATATCTGCATGTGCCGCTCCTCGCGGGTCAGGCGGCAGGAATATCCGGCCGCGCGTTTTTTAGCCCTTCGATCATCTGCTCGAGGCTATCCTCGATCTTTTGCATGACGGACGGCGCACTTTTGTCTCGCTCGGGCGAAACCTCTATCGCATCGCCGACCTCGATCACCACCGACATCGGGGGATGGATTCTCGCTACGTCGGTAAGGTCTTCTTCAAATCGTTCAACCGTCTCGAGATAATGTTCGGGAGGGCATTCGGGGAAAATATAGTCCGGCGGATAAAACGACATTTGCTGCGCGTAGTAGATGATCGTGAGGTGTCTCCAGCAGCGATCGCGCTCGGTCTCACTTAGCTCACCCTTTATGATGTCGGGAAGTATGGTCGACCGGAGTTTCTTCACTCTTGCAATAACGCTTCCCTTCTGCGGGGCTTTTAGCCACTCCGTCTCGAGCGGGTCGAGAACAGCGTTTACTAATTTCTCGATCCGTTCGTGCACTTCGCCGGCTTGGGGAACTTCGAAATATTCAATTTCCTTCAAGCAGACGATGGCCTTTCCGATCTTCCGGAGACGATCATTTAAGGCCATGGTGTGAAGCGGCATCCATGTGAGCCGTGATTCAATGTCGCGGAGGACTGATTCGACCGTCTTCTCCAAGTTGCCGTGAAAGAAGTAGCGAAGCGCGACCGGGTGGGCGACCACCGGAGCTTTGTTTCCTGCTTCCGCCCGTTTCTTCGCGGCGCCGCGGAGCATGATTTGTGTTCCCTCCATGAGCGCGTTCAATCGATCGTTCGTGCGGGAGATGACGCCCTCGGGAAATACGACGAGCGGTCGTTTACCCTCCGCGAGAATTTCAGTTGCTCGCTCGAGTGCAGAACGATCCAACCCCTCACGAAAAATGCTGAACGCTCCGACTCGCGGAAGAAGCCATCGTTGAATTTTCCCCTGATAAAAAAGGTGAGCGCTCGCCATGATATAGAGGAAGCATTCTGATTCGGAGGCGAGAGCTCCCATCACCATCGGATCACATGGGCGGCAATGATTCGGAGAGAGCATGACTCCAGCGCCCTGTGCGAGGGAAGCTTTGAGTTTTTCTGTTCCGATGCAGCGGACGTGGGTGATCCCCCACGTGCGTTTCAAATAGTACGGGAGGACGTACCGCATGAGTGTGGGAACGAAGGTTCCCTCGTGCGGAGGAACGAAGCTATACGGCTTAGTGAGATGGATTGAGTTCATGGCGGGCCCATCATCACGCCCGGCCGGAATGCTGTCGAGGGAAAAAAGTGAACTGGCTCTATTCCCTGAGCCAGTTAAGGGTGCGTCGACTTCCTCTCCAAAACCTCCTTGTGACGCGTGGTGTGTGCGGTCAGTACGTCCAGCCCGGCCGAATGTCAGTCGGGGACTTGAGGCCGAATTCGATCGCCTTCAGCCAGTGTGTCATCCAGTCCGGCTCCTTGCCGTTCAACTGGAACACTGTGCCTTCCGGTAGATCGGCCATCAGTCCCCACAACGACGCCTCGAGGAGCAGGAGCGCGTTCGTGTAGACCTTCTCGGCATCGGCCCCGTAGACGTCTCCGTCCTGAAAGCACACTTCGGTGATCCACTTCCGAAACCGCCCCGGCCGAAACTCCAGTGTGAAGACCGGCGTGATGCTCGCGAGGCCCGCGAGCGCCGACTTCGTGTGAAATTTCGCGCAGAAGGGATAGACAACATTCACGATCGGCGCGTTCTGCTTGCCGACCTTTCGCGTGAAGTCCTTGAGTGTCAGCTTTTTCGTCCCCAACAGGCAGACGAGAAGCACGGAAATCGCCACCAGCACGACGGGGATAGCGGCCAACCCGACCGGAACCCCGTGCAACCACCCATCCATTTTCGTAACCCTTAGAGAGCTGATCTCCACTTGGACGCGGGAGACCGTAATGAGGTTATGGGTAGCAGCCTATGGAATGTTGAGGAAATGTTAGTGAAATGAGGCTGTGATTCTTCACACCTGATTTGGAGTTTTGGGGGCGAAACCGGAAGATCCCGAATTCACTCGATTAAAACAGAGACCGGAGGCGGTTGGTAACGCGGTTCCGAAGCGGCACTTTTGTGAGGGGGTGCCCGTCCACTCTCATTTGGAGCAGGAAATACGGGGGGAGGCAGGCGGGACCGGCTTCGGGAGTTTTTGCACAGACATAGTCCGCACGGCAGGGATTCTCCCCTCCGCAGGCGCGAAGCATTGCGGGACGGGAGAACTTGGCGCAGTCCTCGAAGAGTCCCCCCGAACCGAGGCAGGCGTTGAAGCTACTGAGGATCGCGATAGCCCCGCAGCTTCCGTTTTTCTCCTGTGCCTCGCAGGGCCCCGAGCACATTCCGCCCGGGAATCCCACCGGAACTCCTTCGCAGAGGAAATTCGACGGGCATGGTCTTGGTGTTTCGGCACCAGCTTCATCCGCCTCAAAATTTACGTCCGACACGCGGCAGACGGCACCGACCTCGGGTTGGTCGGGCATGCAGGTTCCCACCTCTTCTTCATCCTTCTCGCAGTGAAATCCCGGCGCACATTTCCAGTTTTTAAATCCGGCGTCGCCGAGGCCACAACTCTGACCGAATCCACCCGAGGATAATTCGTGGTCGGGAGGCTCCCGGCGGTCGGGGGGAATTTCATTCGCGAGGAGTGCCGCGACATACTGTTCCCGTCTTGGAAGGTCTTCAGCCGCGTGAGGCGAAAGAGGTGTCGCGAGCGCGTCAATCCGCCGCGCCGGGTCCCGCTCTTCCCCGAGCGCATGAAAGCCGGCCATTGATCTGCTCTGATGACATCCCATGCAAGACAATCCATCGAGACGCCGGAGAAGCGCGTTTTTTGAGCCTATCGACTGATACTCGGAGAGAGGAATATTATCAGGAAGTTTGCTTCGCAAAAGCTTCGTGAATGGTCTGTTCTGCGCTCGCGATAATCCGCGTGGAGTAACACTAACCGCGCGCTCAGCGAGAAACTCATCGGGAATGACGACCGTACCTTCGTCTATCGCCGCGAGATTCGAGGGCAAGCGAATCCATTCAATGAGTTTTTTGGTGAGCACTTCGTCTTTTCCCAACCGACGAAGGTCGGGAGTGTTCTCGAGGCGCGCGGGAGAAAGCTTGCCATTTTTCCGCTCGAAGACGCGGAGGATATATTCCGCGTGCCCGCCGAGGTCGGGTCGAATCGTCGATGGCCATCGAACGCTTTGGACGTTCACTTCAACCGACTTCAGGTTCTCGGGGCCGAGCATCGGAAGAAGCGCCGGAAATTTCGTCGTTTCCTGAAACGCGGATTCGAGAGTAGTTGCAACAGTCCGGCAGTTGTTTTCCTTTTCTCGAAGGAAAAACACCACGTTTACCGTCATCGGAAGGCTGGAGGAGACGACTCCGTCTTGAACGGCCATGGTGTAGCCGAGGCGGTAGATAAATCTCAGCTCTCCGCATGTGCCCGGATGGAAGACCTTCCGGTCGATTCGATTTGAAATCGCGCCGAGACGAAACTGGGTGAGGCGGGAGCTCAGCCACGACGGATCAAATCCCCGGTGCACGAAAGACATGCCAATTCCATATTTCGGGTCCGATGAATAAAGCTCGGTGAAATCCGCGTCGAGAGTCTTCCGGAGGAGCTCGTAATCAGGATTCGATTTTAGAGATTCCGTATTCGAGCCGCCGTCAATTCCGAACGCGAGTTTCGCAAAGCCGAACCCCTGACTCTCCAACATCGCAATGGCATAGGGGGCTGTCAGCGTGAGTGGAGATTTTCCCGAAGTTTCTGCGATGCCAGGTGCGGCAGTCACGAAAAACGCGCTCACGATGAATGTGAAGACGGAGAGGCCGATTCGTGAGAAAAATATGGACAGAAATCGATTCACAAGCAATAGCCTTCGAAGGCAACGCGAACGGTGCATACACGGATTCTAGCCCAAATGAACGGGGACAAACACTCCACCTATCTCCTTCTTCTAATTTTTTTTCTGGCGCTCATGATCCCGCCTGCGCAAGCGGAGCCGGGCGAGATTCGGGTGGGCGTGGTGGCGTTTTCCGGGCTGGAAAGCGCGCAAGCGCTCGGCGGGCGGATTCAAACGCTTTTTCGCGAATCAAGGCCGGACAGCCATGTGAAGTTAGCCGTGGGATCCTACGGCGACCTCCAGAACTGGATTGAGCATTCCCTCATAGATCTCGCCGTCGTGACCCCCGGCGTTGCGTCGGAGGTCGAGCGGCGAATCTCTCAGGTGCCGTCGCTCAGTGAATGGGATTACCTTGCCTCGGTCACCGAAGCCCGTCACTCAGCGTCGGTGTGCGTCGTGCCGACTGATTCGCCTATCCAATCCGCGTCAGAGTTTAAAGCCCGCGTCGAAAACGCTGAAGTCGATTTTCTGTTTGTGGACTCTTACTCGGTCTCCGGATTCTTAGCGCCGCTTCATGCGCTGAAGTCTGTTGGTGTCCCGATTCCCAAGCTCAGGGTGAATTTCAGCGCGTCCCATCAAAATTCTTTGCGACTGCTTGAGTCGCGATCGAAGTCTGGGGGGGCCCCGTCCGTTGCTTGCGTTTGGAACGGAGAGTTGAACAGCTACCCAAACCAGGCGGCCTTTCGCGTGCTGCCGTTTCCAGCTCTCGAATCACAAGCAGTCCCCCGAGGACTTGTCTTTGTGAAGAAATCTCTTAAAACGCCCGAGCTTCTGCGATCGATTGAGATTTCGGAGATTGTCACGGTCGATTCATCATGGAAGTCCGAGGTGCAGTCGGCTCGAACGCTCCTTGATGAATTCACCGGGAAAAATTCACTGCGCGATCCGAAGCGAATCACTCTCGATGAATTTGGCAATCTGATTCTGCACCACGTGAAAAACTTCCCCACGCCGCTTCGGCTTGCGGTCGTGTTCTCCGGCGGGGGGGCGAAGTGCGCGTTTCAAGCGGGTGCGATTCGCGCCCTCGAAGAAAAACTGATCGAGCTGCGGACAGCGCTCTCCGACCCGGGACTTGATATCGGACTCGTCGTCGGCACCTCCGGCGGAGCGATTAATGCCCTCGCCGTTGCCATGGGTGCGTCTTCTGACGCGGAGACCTTCAAGGCGTTTGCGTCACTCTGGCGTGAGCTTGATCAGCGAACAATTATCCGCCCCTCTTTCCGGGTGAGGGCGAACATGATGTTATGGTTTCTTGCGTGTCAGTTCTTCTGCTTTTTTGTGATCGACACGGTCACTGGTCGCCGGAGGACCGTCCTTTTCATCGCCGCGATCTTTGGCCTCCTGCAAAGTTTGTTTGCGCTCGGATTTTACTCTCCCGATTTTTTTCTCGGAAACGATTCCGGACGTCAGAAGCTCTGGCTTTGGGCAGGGTGGGGGATGGAAGGAGCAGGTCCGGTGTTGTTTGTTGTTGCAGTGGCGTGGCTGCTCGCCGTGTCCCGCAAAAAAAGCCAAACACCGGAAGAAGTTTCGGAGGGTTGGAGCCGCCGCCGACTCATCGCGCTTTGTGTTTGTCTCACCGGAGTTCTCGGACTTCCACTGGTTCAGGCCTACACAATTTTGTTCCTGGAGCCGACGCTCTCCGGAAGCAGTGGAATCGAGCGCACCGTGTTTGAGAAGTTTTCCCGTCTCTCGAATCTTCTTCTCACTTCGCGGGGTGATTCCGCGCTCCAGCCTATTGCCGAGGGAGACCTCCGCACGAAGATTCAAAAACTGAGTGAAGTCATTCTAGGAAAAGGTCTTCTGAAGCGAGATCTGGTGCTCACCGGTTCTCGACTAGGAGTCGCGGCGACCACGCTCCCTGGCGATCTCTATTTCTACGCGAGAGCGAACCGCACTTCACCTGCTCCTCGATTTAATGAACGGGGAGTGGATCTGGGTTCGCATCCGAACCTCCTCCTTGACGTCATGATGGGGTCGGGAGCGATCTATCCAATCTTCCCGGCTCGTGAGATTCCCTCGATTATGCCCGGAGTTGAGGCTGTGGAGATAGTTGACGGAAGTTATTCGCACCGAAGTCCGATAGACGCCGCGGTCGCATGGGGTGCGACACATATCCTGCTCATCGAGGCGTCTCCTTCGGAGCTGATGAAAACGGGCTCCTTTGCGGCGAATATCGCGGTCTCGCTCAACCATCTCTACGACCAAGCGCAGATCCTCGACATGCGATCGAAGGAAGAAGTCGTGACGGTCACGCTGTATCCCGCGGTCCCGCAGATCGGACTCCTTGATTTTTCCGCGAGCTTTATTCAACAGGCGCTCGACAAAGGATATCAAGAGACGAAATCGAGCACTGTCCCTCCATTCGTAAAAGAGCCGAGCGCCCCGAAATTTTTTGAAGTGGAAGACTCTTCTCGCGGTTGAGGATTTCAAACTCGTGCCACGAGCAGGCGTGTAGGCTCACCGTACCAGGGTCTCGAGCGCAGAATATGCGCCGGAAACATCGAGTTTAGCCTTCGCATATTCAAGACAGAGAAGTTGCTCCGATAGATAGACGTCGTATTTTTGTGAAAGCTTGTCTCGCACGGATTGGGCGAGCATGATTTCATCGTAGGGCGGAGAATCGACTAAAGTTTGGATTCGGCTCTCCACGACTCTTCGAGGAGCTTCCACCTCGATTGCTATACCCCAGTTTTGCGCTTTCAGGTTTTGAGTCTGAAGAAGCACCGAGATGGTGTCGCAGATTCTGTCCCCGCTCCAAGGGAATAACCAGGTACTGCCGTCGTGGTCCACAATTCGCTCCGTTCCGAGCTTGCGATTGTCAAATTCGAAGCGTCCCTCATCGAAGCGAAGCCGGGCGCTTTGATCGAGAAATACCGGCGGCGATTGCTCCTGATAAGCCCTAAACATTTCGCATCGAACTCGGTCATGTACCTGACCTGATTCCCCTCCAAACGACGGAGGGTTGCCACCCTTGGCCGGAGCAAGCTCAATAACCTTCTTCGCGGCATCGACCCTCAGCACGTGCCAACGCTTTCCCGCAAATATGATCAGCGCCTTCTCAGTTACCGGACGCTCCAGCGGGAGGGTCCCTATGGTGTGTCCGTTTGCCACAAGTCTGTATTCAGCTCGCGTCGCGAACGCAGCGTAAAATTCATAATGATTGACGATCCTTTCGCCCTTTGCCGCATGTAAAAGGGTTCCATCACCCGCCTGCATTATGAGTTGTCGATCTCCCATCGTTCGAAGCAGGGATATGAAATGTTCTTGCGTCAAACCCTCGAACGGTCCTGAGCTGCAGAGGACGTTCCAAAGTTCTTCCGCCTTCATTCCACCATTCTGTGCAATCAGAGAGAGAATCTGCTGAATCAACGTGGACAGGTGAAGATTCCCCGAGTTCGGCGGCTCACACCACTTTTCCAGAAGCAGCCGCACTGTGGCTATCGTTTGAAATAGCTCAGAACGCAGAAGCTCTGGAAAGGTGAGCCACGGACTCATCGCCTGATGCTCGATGTAGAGGTAAAGAATCGCGGGTCCGCCGCGACGACCCGAGCGACCGAGCCGTTGTCGAAGAGATGCGACGGACGGCGGTGCGCCGACTTGTGCGACACAGTGTGCGCTGCCGATATCGAGGCCCATTTCTAGCGTTGAAGTGCAAATAATTGTCGTGGGCTTCGAGCCATCTTTAATTTCACTTTCCGCATGTTCTCGAATCGATTTCGCCAGGCTACCGTGATGAGGATAGAATTCATTGCGCACGTTTTCGCGCATGCAAATGTCTCGCAAAAGATCCGCATATAGTTCCACATTTTTGCGGCTGTTTGCGAAAACGAGATTAGTGGTTCCCCTCAGGGTTTCAAAGAGAGAGCGGGCAATGTCTATTTTTGCGGCTCCAATTGTTGGGAGAGGCTCGTCCTGTTTTGGTGCAAGCGCCTCCGCATCCCAATACTCGTTCTGAAATGCTTTTAGAATGAGCTTGAGTTCCTGGCCCTCGACGGTTGAGTCGATCAATTTTACTTGCTCACCCGCCCCCGGCCGCAAGAAATCACTCGCCAAATCCATTTCACCCAAAGTCGCGCTTAATCCTATTCGGCGAATTTTTCGACAAAGACTCACGTCAATCCGCCGGAGCAAAGATTGTAACTGTTTTCCCCGTTCGTTCCCTATGAAGGAATGCAATTCGTCGATGACGATATAGTGAAGCGATTCAAAGACGAAGGGTATTCGATGTCCTTCGTTCACGAACAAGGATTCCAGGGATTCCGGCGTGATAAGAACTATTCCTTGATTATCGTTAAGGAAGCGCTTCTTACGAGGGCGAGAGATGTCTCCATGCCAAGGATAAACTGATATCTCCAAATGCTCGCAGAGATTGATCAATCTATCGAATTGATCATTGATAAGAGCCTTGAGTGGGCCGATGTAGAGGGCGGAGGAGCCCGGGTGACTGAGGAGGTGAGAGCATATGGGCAGGAACGCCGCTTCTGTTTTTCCACTTGCGGTCGCAGCGCTGATGATCAAATCGCAGTTGTTCTCGAGGATCAGGGGGATAGATTGCTCTTGGATATCTCTAAGAGCAGTCCAACGCTTCTCCCAAATCCACTTTTGGATTCGAATGTCGAGAAGGTGAAACGCTGAGGACGAGGTCACAGATGATCACGCGAAGTTGATAAATGCATTTTACAGCTTGAAAGAACTCAACGTATCGCCTCCCTCCGCAGAGTTCGAATTGATTTCGAGATTTTCGTCATCAATGTCCGGACCAAGCTCCTCCTGATCCACCGCCACGTTTACGTCTGCCAAAAGGTCCTTCCAGCTGACGTGGGGATTTTGCTCCAAAACAGAAAGTAAGTTCACAAAGGCGACTATCGTCGTTCGGGGTGTCCGAAAATACGATTCACCAATTCTCCCTCGGCAATGTTCCATAAATGATTGGAGGGCATCATCGGGAAGAAGGTATTTTGTCGAATCGCCGAAGGCGTATACCTCGCGGATTTTCAATAGAAGCACATAAAAGTCTTCAGCCGTCAGGTTCTGGAGTCTTAAAACGGGTGCTTGATAGTCTCGAAGCTCCGTCGAGGCGAAACTATTCTCGGCAAGGCGGGACTGTAATGCAGAATAGCTGTAGAGTCCTCGCCGCGTATCCAAGAGGAACTCCGGTGTGCCGCTGAACAGAAACGCGAGCCCCGATGATCCCCCTTGGAGAGTGTCGTTCAGTATTCGCAGGAGCTGCTCATAGTTTGAATTCCGCGCCTGCGTATTTGCTAGTTTATAGAGATTCACCATCTCGTCGCAGCAAATCATGAGACCCTTGAAGCCTGCCAGCTTGGCAAATCGGGCGAAGAGCTTGAGAAAATCGTAAACGGACGCGTCATCAATAATGACTCGCACGCCGAGAGCGTTACGCGCCTCTGTTTTAGTGGAAAACTCCCCTCGAAGCCACCGCACGGCGTCCGACTTCAATTGCTCATTTCCAGTATCGTGACCCTTCCAATACGCGGAGATCACTTGTGAAAAATCGTATCCGTTCACCAATTCGTTAAGGTTCGAAGTTCGCTCGCTAATAACGATACCGGGATCGACGTCTCGTGTCTTAGCCTCTTCAAGGGCTTCAGTTATAAAACGCTCCACAACGCTTTGAATGGCACCGCCCTCCGGCTTGAGCCGGGTCGAGAGATTCCTCATGAGCTCTGAATAGAGACCTCGAGCTTGTCCTGCACTAGCGTGAAGTCGTCTGTCAGGGGCAAGGTCAGCATGCATCGTGACAAATTTCTTCTCGAGAGCGATTGAGCGAATTAAGTTTAGGAAAAAGGTTTTCCCCGAACCGTAGTCGCCAATCACAAATCGGATGGAAGAGCCGCCATCCGCGACGGAGTCGATGTCTCGTACAAGTCCTTCGATTTCTTTTGCTCTGCCTACTTGAATCAGATGTTGCCCGCTTCTTGGAACGACACCTGCACGCAGCGACTGCAGGACGTTATCTCTTTCTCTAGGACGAATATTTATGCTCACAACAACAATTCCCTTCCTAGTTCCGTGTTGATTTCCAGAGGATCTTCGCCTTCGAAGAGCGGCTCAGAAAACTTGTCAAACGCCGCCTCATTCAAGAGGTCCAAAGTGCCGTCCAGAAGAATATCGTATTTTTCGGAAAGCTCTTCAAGTTCGCTTCGGCTCCATCGACGTTTTTCTAGAAGTGCAATTCCGAAATTTCGTTGCCCAAGTTTCGCGGCGGATACCGCTGCAGTGGCCGTCTCTGTTGAAGGAGAGCTCTTGCTGTTTTGCTCCGCATCGATAGGCTCATCGAGGAAGATACCCTTAAGGAGCGCGGACACGGTCGCCGTCTCGGCGAGTTTCTGCGTTACCATCTCGAAGTCGAGCGACCCTGCCGTGTCGCCATTTGGAGCGGGGATGGCATACCCTACGCTGTGATTTGGGCGGGTGCTTACGAGGACCGGCTTCGTCGCAGCAGCGTGAGCGCTCGAAAATAAGCGCTCAACGCTGAGACCGAGTAACTCGTATATTTTTGTGAGCGACTTCATCTCCGACGGATCGATGATACCGTCCGCTTGCGCGACAGATACGAGATTATTTGCGATTGCTTCCTTCTCTTCCGAGGAGAGGACCGAGAGTCGTTGTCTGATCCGATTTAGTGAGGGCCGGGACGATTTCAGCCAAATCAGATGTGCACGCAGTCGAGTTGCCTCCGCAAGCGAGAGTCGGAGCCAGCGCTCGAGTTGTTTTTCCAGGAATTCTTGTTCGCTCTGTTCCAACACCCCATCGGACTGAGCGACGACGCAACCAAGGTGGAGCAGTAAAGTGGCCAGCCGGTAATCCTCTCCCGGTGTTTTCATTGCCTGGCTTCGCGTTCGAAAGACAACAACCGACTCAACCTTCGAAATTTGAGGACCATCAAAGCGAACATCAGGTTCCAATCCAAAACCCATTTTTTCGAGGAGTTGCGAAGCGGTTATTGAACGGCGCTTTCCGCTGGTTCCCGATTCGTCGCTCAAATCGAGTATCTTCAAGAGATCTGAGCTCTTTACTACGGCGTGTTCGAGATCTGTAAGCACGGCTTCTAACCATAGTTGTGAAGATGAGATCGCGGAGCCGCGTGAAGTCGAGTGCAACAGCGGCTCAGGGAGCAACGCCCAACTCTCTGTCGACTCCTTCTTGTCGGGATTCCGTCCGATGAACCGGCTGTAAGAATCCAGCTCGGTGCAGCAATCGTCGGCGAGAGCAAGAAGTCGGTCGATAGGCTGTTTCAACACAGTCACGTCTGGGAGAGTGGTGAGCTCGACGATTGACTCCCTGTTCCATCCACCGCTCGCGGGTCTGTACTCGCCGGCAATCATCGTTTTATTGGCCCGAAGTACGATCCCCTTTGGAAAGCGCTCTTTGTATCGATGAAGAAAGAGAGCGCCAAACTGTTGGCCGCATCGCCTCACTACGGCCCGACTTTCCATTCCCGCGGCGAGCACCCAGCTTAGCGCCCAGTCGGCGGGAAGGAGGGTTCGCTCGAGCGCATACCGTGACAACCCAATTCTCAATTCGGCCGAGGGCGAAGAAGAAGTCGTCGCCGTCTCTCCCTTGGCACTCGGTGGCGCTGTGTGCGTCTGGACCACACACCGCTTGAAACGGAGGAATTCGAGAAGCGATGTCGCATAGCGATCGAACGAGGGATGGCTTCGGTAGAGTGAAAGTAACCGTGTGATTTCAGCTTCGATGAGTTCACGTTCATCGCTTCCAGGAGAATCAACCAGCAACCGGCGTTCCAATCCGTAGAAGTAGAGAAACACATAGGTGAGTGGAGCGCCTTGGTCCCGACGTCCATCGGCGAGCCATTGCAGATACCCAGCGCGCGTGCCGGGCTTGATGTCCGAGTACGACGGCCAGAATCCCGAATCAGAGTGGTTCACCTGGGGGGCTATTTTAAGAGTTGGATCAATGAGTCCAGGATCGGGAGCTGAGAGCTTGGCAGCCTTCATTCCGGAACCGATGTAGAGCATCCCGTCAGGTATTGTGAATCGATCGACTTTCACCGATTCCCCGGGAGGAATCCATTTCCAGTCTGTACTTTCGGAGAATCGCCGACGATCCGATTTGGGCGAGTTGCTCTTCCCGACGGATGTATATTTGTCTTTTGGGGATCGAAGTGCCTTAAAGAAGAAATAGGCAACAACAAAAAGGAAAAAATAGCCCACGAGTTTTGCGACCGGCTAGAGGATTCCCAGGAAGGCGCACGGAAAGCTGAATTATCATAGGCTGAAATAAAAACGAATAGCGTCATAATCGGTCGGAGGTGTTTCGTTACATATCTTCTATCGGATGTTTTCAGCCCAAGTTTCCAGAGAGATATGAAACGTACCTGGTGTTGCTTCCAGAGACGCCGCCGTAACCCAGGCTCTCGCGCGCCTGGACCATTTGCTCGGCCGCCTGACGCTTGGATTCCGCCTCTTGGCGATCCTGCTCACGTCGATCTTTCGCCATCGCTCATTTCACTCCATCGTCTTCTCCCGAGCCCCGCGAGAGCGAAGTCCGGAATCAGAACCCGTTCCACACCCTGCCGAGCTTTGGGCCTGGGGGCGTCGAAAGGATTCTGATGAGAAGAGAATATGTGAAGAGAAAATGGCTCGAGGATACAACCTGATTGAAACCTAAATTCGCACCACTTCTGTCCCAGCGAGCAGCGCCGTCATCGGCGGGCAAACAAGAAAAAGTGGTTCTTGGAATTTCATGTTCGTTGTGGAGAGAGCGAGCATGATTCAGGTAAAGCAATTATACCGCAGGCTCTCCCGGCCATCAATTGCCCGGCGCCCCCTGAAGTAGTAAACAGCTCGCATGAACGGCCCACAAACGTCACTAAAACAGAAATTTCTCCTAACAACGCTCATCCCGCTGTTCTTCTTCGTGGGAATCGAGATCTTTTGCCGGGTTGCGTCGGTTCCTGACCGTTTGTCGAGCAGCAAAAAGGCAGTCGATCTCGACATGCCGACCTGGGTGCAATCAAGCGATCAGTCCGCCTACATCTTGGCGCATGCGGCAGAGCGCCCTGATTCTCTTGACTGGATGCGTCTTTTCGAGCCGGGTGTGGGATACCGCATTCGGATGGTGCCGGGGAAGGAGCAGAGGATTACGAACACTTTTAGCCAAGTCTCGGCAGATCGCTCCCGTCAATATCTCGTTCGCTCGAATTCTCTCGGGTTCCGGAGTGAAGAAATAACTTCGGAGAAATCGAAGGACACGTTTCGCATTCTGATCTTCGGAGATTCGAGCTCCTTTGGGTGGGGGGTAGACGACGGTGACACGTACGCTTCGGTGATGAAGCGCGAGCTCGAGCGGCTGAGTCCCGGCAGGAAAATCGAGGTGCTTAATTTCTCGATCCCCGGCGATTCTTCGGAGTTCGGAAGACTCATCGCCGAGAAGTATGCGAAGAGCTATGCGCCGGATCTCATCGTCATCGGCTTCGGCGCGAATGATGCGAAGAAGGTCTACACACCGCATCGTCAGCAGGTGGACCGCTTCCGAGAGAACTCCGAGATGCAAACTCTTCGCCAGGTAGCGCAGAAGAGCGCCTTCGTCCGAAGCCTCACGACGATTGCCGACGAATGGAGTCGCCAGAAGTCCGCCGACAAGCGGCAGAAGGCAACCGCTGTTCCAGCCGAGCGCTACGCCGAAAATCTCGACGCGATCGCAAAGGTCGGACTTTCTGCGGGAGCGAAACAGGCTCTGATCCTCACCATGTGTGTGCCTCGCGATTATCGAACCATCGCCGCCGGCGTCGCTGACGAGAAGAAGTATCTCTTCTTTGACGGGCAGAAACATCTGACCGACCTCATTCCAGAGATAAAAGCCGGGAACGTTCACCCGGAGTATTTACAGGAAATGATGACGCTCTATCCTCAGGATCTGAAGAAGAACGACTTCTTCTACATTTCAAATGATGGTTGCCATCCGAATAAGGTCGGCTACCGTCTTCTTGGCGAAGAACTTGCAAAGCGTATTGAGCCGATCTTGAGAGCGCAGACCAGCGGAAACCAGCCGGTATAACGTCCGTTTTTATTTCTCGGGGATGCATCCGCGGCTTGGATCGTAGATGTCCAAGAGCTTGGCGCATTTCGGGAGCACCGGCACCGGCACCGGCGGACCGTTATCGCTCTTCCTGAGCAGCGTCCGAAACGTCCTTTGATGGCAATCTCGCCCTTTAATTCCAGTGAGGAGTGCGCCCCAGGGCTTTCCGACGCAGCCATCCGGATCAGAAGCACCTGCGGCAATCATCCCGAAGCCCTTTCGTGCGGCGAGTGGGATTCGGCTGCGGTCGAGGTCTTCGGAGACGATGGAAAGCGATCCGCCTTCGCCGTAGAGGATACCTTCCGTTGGGGGGCCGAGCATGTATTTCGCGGTGTTGATCTTCGAGCAGCGATAGTAGGGGCGTTGCTTCTTGTTGTCTATCACTTCGAGTATGGGATAGAGCTGAATCGCCGTCAGGATTGAATCATCGGGGCAAGCGCTGGGCATCCACTCGAAGCTCTTCGTGAGAATGTCGCTCTTCGGGAGCTTGCAACAGGTTCCGAGAGCGACCGGTCCCGCGTCGTCTATTTCCATAAATGCATAGTGCTCTGGGCAAAAACTGTTCCGGCCATTCCGATACAAGTTGTCGCTTCCGAAGGTGTAGCTGGCGCAGATGAATGGTCCTGTATCGTCGCTTTGTAAGGGATTTACAATCGCGCCTACCTCTCCCTTAACCAGATTGTCGTAGACTATCGGCACCGGTCGCCGGGAGGTGCGATCGACTTCGATCGTGAACCGCGGATTCAGGACCACCTCTTTTGACTCGGTGGTGTCAACTTCGAATTTTGAAACACCTTCTGTGCCGAGTTCGATTCGTCCATTTTCATCCGAGACGTGGAACTTCCCGTTCACGCTTACTCCTTTGTGCCCTTGCGGAGCTCCGGGCGTGATCGTCCCGATGAAAAGTCGGTTTCCTTCGGCAAGAAGAAGGTCGTCGCGACCGTCGCCGTCGAAGTCCTCCGTGCCAAGGAGCTTTCGCTTTCGAAGTGCCGACGTGAGGGTCACATTCGGAAACTCTAAGAGTTCCCCTCCGTATGAGAACGCGATCCAGCTCCCTTGGGCCGTACTCGAAGGGATCACCAGATCATCGAGCCCATCACCGTTTATATCTCCGGCTGCCATCGATCCCGAATCGTGTTCCAAAAAGAACGGAAGCGCGAGCTCTCCAAGGCGCTCGTCTGTCAGGTAGGTGAAGCGGCCAGTCGAGTTCTCGGCTACGAAATACGAAGGCATGCCGTGGGTGATTCGCATGACCGACGAGAAAGTCGCCGAGTCGATGCTAAAGGTCGGCTTAAATTCCTTCCGAAAGCCGTGCTCGAGGTTGAACCACCCGATGACCAGCACATCGGCGATGTGCCAGTTCGTATAGAACCTCTCATCTAAACCGTCGCGCCGCTTGCCGAAGCGGAGAAAATGCACGGGAACGTTTTGATCGAAGATCTGTTGTGTCTGCCAGCGGAATTTATAATCGCCGCAGAGCTGCGCGATATGAATTCCCGATTCCTGATTTGCGGGAGTGATTGCCAACGCGCAAGCCGATTTCTGCAAACGGGCTACTGTGACGCTCGACCAGTTCCGGACTTCGGAAGCTTCCCCGGCGAGTTTTGGCTGAAAGCTGTGGTTTCCATCGGAGACGCCCAAAATAAGCTGCCTCGAACTCGGATCGAAGGCAAGGATATCGGCCCTTCCATCGCAATCGAAGTCCCCGAGGCGAAAGCTGCCGAATTGCGCCGGCAGAAAATCATGTTTCCACTCTTTCACCGCGAAGTGCGGAGTGCGCTCGAATTCCGTGAGCTGAAATACCACGGATTTTGGTTTGCCAGGGTTCGGCGTGGGGTTGTCCTGGCAGATATCAGGGATTTGCCCTCGATACTCATCGGCCTTGGCTTGTCCGCAGAGCAAAAAAACGAAGGGAACGAGCAAGGAACTCGTCATTCTCGCGACTACCCTCCGGACCCGGCCAAAACAGCGCATTTCAAGCACTCTCGATTATCCTCTTGGAATCGGTTGGAATTGCCGATAATAGAAGAGAAATATTCTGTTTGGAACCGAAGACTTGGGTCGCTTTACGAAAATGACCCGGCACCGGTTGGGAGCTCCGGCGGTTTTGGAGCTTGTACAGATGGGCAGGCGCACGAATTTACGGATTGGGTTTGAACTAAAAAATATCGGAGCACTAGAGTATGGACAATCGAAAGATACTCTTCGTCGATGATGATCTCTCGATGCATACCATCGTCAAAAGTATTGGGCCTGAGATTGGGCTCGTCGTTGATGCGGTAAACGAAGGTGCGAAGGGTCTCGAGCTCGGACTAAAGGAAACTTACGAGCTCGTGATTCTCGATCTGAGCCTTCCGGACATGGGAGGGATGTCGATTCTAAAACAACTTCGCGAGCGTCATCCGACGCTGCCGATTCTCCTTTTGACTTCACGTTCAGCCGAAGTCGATAAGGTTCTCGGTCTTGAGATCGGCGCCGACGATTATCTGACGAAGCCGTTCGGGATACACGAGCTGGTCGCACGGGTCCGCTCCATCCTCCGAAGAAAGCAGGCGTATGAGTCGGCGGGACCTGGCAGCGCAGCTTCGCAAACCGAGCCGCTTCAGGTCGGCGAGCTGATGATAGATTTTCTAAGACGCCGGATAGTCCGCAGCGGGGTGGAGCTTGAGTTCTCCGCATTAGAGTTTGATATCATCGCCTACCTCGCGAGGAATCGCGGACGGGTTGTGCCGAGAGAGGAGCTCCTCACGCAGGTCTGGGGATATACGTTGAATGCGACGTCGAACTACGAATCAACGGTAAGCACGAATCTGAGTCGGATTAGGACGAAGCTTGAACCAGTTCCGGACAAGCCGCGCTTTATCATGACGGTTCGTGGGGTAGGGTACCGTTTCGCCGAATCAGCAGATAGCTCCGACGAATAATCCCCGCGAGCGTGCCGTGGATGACGACGGAAAGCGCAGAAAAAAGTCGCTCGCGAGATCCTTCTCGAGGGGCATTTTCTTGCTTTTGCTGTTCTTCACCCTCGTGCAGGGAGTCGTTTTCTATTTTATTTGGCAGTATTTCTCTGCCCAGCAGAAACAGCGATCCGAGTGGACGTTCTCGGAACAGGTCGCCTCGCGGCTCGAGCCTTATTATTCTCCGCAGGTAGATTTCAGCTCCCTCCGCCGAGCGAGCGACGAAATTCTCGAAGCGAATCTCGATAAGGATATTCACTTTCTAAACTCGCGGGGCGAGATCCTCATGTCGTTTTGCCGGTGCGGCGTCGAACCGCTGACGAAGACAATTCCACTCTCGCCGGTGTTTAAGTTTCTCGAAGATTCGGGGCGTCGGAGCGCTCCTCTCTACGGTCTGAACCCATACACGGCGCGGCACGATGCGTTGTTCTCGGCGACGGAGATAAACTTCGGGAGCGATCGGGGGTATGTCTATGTTGTTCTGAGTAATCGCCATGCCGATCGGGTGCAGACCCGCTATCAAGGGCAAGCAAGTATCCTCTCGATGATTTTGTCTTCGTTTGCTGCGTTGTTGGGGACGAGTATTCTCGGGTCTATCATGTTCGGGCCGCTCACGAGGCGTATCGCGGGATTGATGAGCACCGTTCGAACGATTGGCCAGGGCGACAGAACGGCGAGAGCACCAACTGCCGGGAACGATGAGCTTTCGGAGCTGGGTGGCGCGGTGAACCGGATGGCGCAGGAGATCGAGTCGGCCGTTGCGAAGCTGGAACGAAAAGACGTGCTTCGAAGAGAGCTCGTCGAGAACATCTGGCATGACATCCGCGGTCCCGTCGCCGGTCTCAGGGGTCTCGCTGAGGTGATGGAGAAGAAAAGTCAGGACCAGAGTCCGGATCTCCTGCTTAAACTTGCGGGAGGAATCTCGGCGAACGCCGCCCATCTTTCCCGATTTTTGGATGAGCTTCGGGACGTGAGCGATCTCGATATGCAGGAAAAGATCCCCGCGAGCGAAGCGATCGACATCGTCGATCTCGCAGAGGATCTCTGTGCTGGTCTCGTTCATCGGGCGTCGGAATCCGGGATAGAGCTTCGGGTCGAGACGGAGGGGTCGGTGCCGATTGTTTTAGGAGATGCAAATCTGCTCTCCCGCCTCCTTCAGAATCTCATCGAAAACGCGCTTCGCTACACCGAGCGAAACGGGAAGATCATCGTTGGGTTCAAGGAGAAAAACGATAAGGTTGAGCTGTCCGTGAAAGACAGCGGCATCGGAATCGCAGAATCAGACCTCCCGCATCTCTTCGACCGCAAATATCAGGGAGAAGAGGGGATCGCCAAATCGCCTGATTCACGCGGCCTCGGCCTCTCTATCGTACAAAAGATTGCCGAAGCTCACGGCTCGAAAGTTTCCGTCGAAAGTTCCAAGGCTCACGGAACTCGTTTCTCGATTCTGCTGCGCAAATACAATCAGACAAAAGCCTAGAGCAGCGAGAGGCCGAGAGAGGAGGTAACCGCATTCCCCCTTTCTCGGCCGCCCGTGCGATCACAGGATGCGGAACAGGTGGTACGTCGCGTTCGTCCCCTGCGCGATCCAGTGACCCGTGTCGCCCGTTGCCTCGAACTGCACGCCCTCGTTGTTCCCGATCTCCGAGAGCGCCATCTCGTCGATGAGTCCGGGGTACGCGGTGACGGGGATCACCGCGAACGACGGCAGGCAGCCGACGGCGCACTTGATGAGCTGGAATTGGGCCTCGACCGGGCGAACCGGTGCGAGGTTCGCGAAGAACGGCGCGAGTTCCGCGAACGTGAAGGACCGCGGCTTCGTGCGAAGCGGCGGGAGACACGCGCGGGCGGCTGAGGTGGACATGGGAGTCCTCGTTGTGTGGGACCGCCTTTCGGCGGTGAGCTGACCGGCTCTCTCAGCTTGTAAGCTCAAAGAGCCGGTCGGGATAAAAACAATTGGTAAACCGATTTCCTCTCTCGTCTCTCGGTGAGGGGACTGCGAGCAGACGGCTCGCCGAGAGCGGAGAATCTCCAAGAGTATTTTTTTGGAATGAGCGAACGGAGTCGCCGGTTCGTTTCGAACACGGTTCACAATTAAGTATGAGCGTTCGCGAAGTATGGTGCAGTAGTCGTGCGACTATCGTATGGCGTGGGTGAGTTTTTGTAAGAGAAGGAAATTTTGATCCTCGATTGAATCATCACGAGAAGTCGAGAAAGGGGGGTAACGCCGGTCCCCCTTTCTCGACCTCCCGGACTCGCTAGCTCAGTCGGGACAGATCGTGCCGCGTTGTCCCCTGCGCCGCCTTCCAGCGGTGCTCGCCGTCCGCCTCGAAGAGAATGCCGTGCATGGTCGCCATGGAGTCGATGAACGACTTATCCACGTCGGGCGCGGTGTGCTCGTACGAGAACAGTTGGGGCATCTTCCCCGCCACCTGCATCACGAGGACGTAGATCGCCGTCACCGGCGCCTTGTCCGTCGTCGTTGTGGTGGGGAAGCAGGGGATGGGCTCGATCGGTACCTTCAGCGAGTTCGTCGGGGTCGTGGTGGCCATAAGGCCTCCGGGGGAGTGAATACCGCCGAATAGGCGGTGAGCCAGGCTAGCTCTGTCAGCGAAATCGTTCACTCAAAGAGCCAGTCTGGTAAAAACTATAGTTAACCAAATCCCTCTCTCGACTCTCGGAGGCTTGGCGAATCACCAACCCGTCGAGAGACAAGATTCTCATCTCAGATGTTTTTAACTCGAGAGAGCGGCCGTGAGAGCAGATTCGCCGCATCAAACGGCACAGATTTTATTATGAGGGAGGCCCCCTCCAGCTTATCGCGGTATCAGACGTTATTCAGTTTCTGGCGCGAGAGTTTAAGGAAACGGTAAGACTTTGTGACATTGGCGGGGTGTGTTCACTTCCTTGAGGGGCGGGACGGCAATTTTCCCCGGCCAGTCGGCGTCGAATGTAAGGTGAGGAACTCTGGAGAAGTCGATAAATTAGACTATGCGGGATGAATCGATGAGACTTTTTAGGAGTAACCTCCGCAAAGGGGAGGGCGCGTCAAAGGGGCTGCTCTCCGTCTGCGTCCTGATGTGCTTGATAACTCTCACCGGGTGCTCGCTTCAATCCGTGGCCGGTTCCGGAGCCGCGGGCTTTCACGAGATCGCCTGTCTCTCCCCGAAATCCTCTCCTTCACTTCGCCCTATCTTTGTGGTGAATCAGGGGTGGCACTCGGGTATCGTTCTCTCGCGCGACGACCTCGGAAGCTCTCTTCGGGATTCGCTTCCCGAGACGCAAACCTCGGAGTGGCTCGAGTTCGGGTGGGGAGACCGAGATTTTTATCTCTCCTCTGGATATTCGTATTGGCAAGCTTTCAGGGCCGCGTTTTTTTCTTCAGCGACCGTGCTTCAAGTCTCGGGTCTCCCAACACTTCCGCATGATTTTTTCAAACACTCTGAGGTGTTTCAGATTGTTCTCACCGAAGAGGGAATAGCGAGCCTCAATCAAACCATCGAAAGCACGCTGGTCCGCGATGAAAAGGGGAGGTTGAAGCGAGTGGCAAAGAGTCTCTACGGTGACGGAAGTTTCTATGAGGCGGTCGGAGATTTCTCTTTTCTCCATACGTGTAACTCTTGGACCTCGGAAGCTCTTGCCCAAGCAGGCTGCTCGATCACCCCGGGACTTCTTCGAAGTTCTAGTGTTTCTTCCGAGTTACGAGCACTAGAATCAAAAGCGTTACGAAATCTAGAATCAAATCCACCAAAATAATCGAACGCTCGTAAGAAAGCTGAAAGTCTCGGGTCGATAACCAAATTGCCGGACATATCGATCTGAGATCTCGGCTGCCGGATTTGCTGTACCCGGTAGCCGAGGAAGCAGCTCGGGCGAACTTTGGTTTTCGCTCCGGTTAACTTCTTTCCCTCATGTCTCAGCTTTCGAGTGGGGTGCCGTCTCAGCGGAACGAGTAGAACACTTTTTGAAGTCTTCTCTTCGTTCCGTACAGAGGCGGCGGATCCTTTCTTCGAGAGGTGATGTGTGAGCGCAAACGCGAGGGTCTCGATGGAGTCTCCCGAGGGTACCACGATGAACGTGGACGTGGAGATCGTGCTTCCCCGTGAGATCGACGTGAAGGACTCCTTCCACGTTATCGCCGAGGCAGTTCGATCAGCCACTTCGGGACGGAAGCACGGCTGGAGCAAGTACGACGTCAGAATCGCCGTGACCGTCTACTGTCCGCGGGCGGCCTTCGACGACGACCGGAACCTGATCTACAACGCGGTCCACGTCGGCACGCAGCTCTGGGTGCGGCCGAACGTGTACTGGCAGGTCAGGAACTGACTCGTGGGGGAGCAGGGGAAAGAATCCTTTCTCGCAATGCAGGCATGATGCCCGCAGCTGCTCCCGCCTTCGCTCGCCGTGCGCGAGCTTCGGCGCGGCAAGCCCGTCTCCGCCTCCACAAGCCCATCTCCACCCCCGGCTCCGCCGCGGCAAGCCCCCACCCCCATCTTCTCCGTGCCTCCCCCGAACTCATTTGGTAGTTCTCCCTCATGGCACACCCAAACGCATTAGCAGTCGCTCACATCTCCAAATCCTTCGGCGACATCCACGCGCTATCAGACATCTCGCTCGAGCTTGCCGCAGGGAAGATCGCCTGCCTACTCGGTCCCTCCGGATGCGGGAAGACAACGCTCCTCCGCATCGTCGCCGGTTTAGAGACAGCCGATCGCGGCGAGGTTCTCCTCTTCGGAAACAACGTCGCAGCGCTCCCACCTCAGGCCCGCGACGTTGGCATGGTATTCCAACAATATGCGCTCTGGCCGCATATGACGGTTCAGGAACATCTCCGCTTTGCCCTTGAATCAAAATCACTCGACGACGCCGAGCGGAAAAAGCGAGAGACGGACATTCTTCGCATCACGCGGCTCGAGAAATTCCGGGACCGTTATCCACGCCAGCTCTCGGGCGGACAACAACAGCGCGTCAGTCTCGCCCGCGCGTTAGTGCTGCAACCGAAGATCCTCCTTCTCGATGAGCCGCTCTCTAATCTCGATACCGAGCTACGGAGTGAGCTTCGCGATCAGATTCGGCATCTAAACCGCGAGCTGAATCTCACGATGCTCTTCGTCACCCACGAACAAGAAGAAGCACTCGCCATCGCCGACTGGATGTTTCTCCTCGAAGCCGGTCGACTTCGATCTTCAGGCACGCCCGAGGATCTCTACCGTCGTCCGCCGAATCTCTTCACCGCGAACTTTCTCGGGAAGGCCAACATCCTCCCGATTGAAGAAAAGGAGGGGCAGTGGCTTCCGCGATCAGCTTCCGTGACAGGAGAGACCCCCGGCCCCTTCGCGGTGTTTCGCCCCGAGACGCTCCGCTTCGAGGGCAGCTCGAACGATTGGCGTTTTCCCGGCCGGGTCGAATCCCGGAACTTCTTCGGTTCAAAGCTCGAGCATCGGGTCAAGCTCGAGAACGGGAGAAGTCTCACGCTCCGCACCCCACTCGGTTCTCAGTTTGATCCGAAAGAAGGGGAGGCCGTGGATGTCTTCCTCGCTTTCGAAGCGCTCACGATTGTTCAGGAGGCCTGAGAGTGCTTATCCCACTCTATCTCTTCTTCCTTGCGTTCCTCGTCTATCCGCTTCTCTGGGTTTTCGTTCAGGCGTTTTTCGTAGACGGGAATTTTTCACTGGTCTACTTCAATCTCTTGCTGAACTCCGGCCTGCACCGGGAGATGGTGGGGAACAGCTTGCTCCTTGCCATCTCGACGACGGTGTTGTCGTCTCTTATTGCGGTGCCGTTTGCACTGCTCTCTCAGTTTAGAACCTTTCGCGGGCGCGCCGCGTTCTCGGCTCTTATCGCGTTACCGCTCCTTCTTCCGCCGTTTGTCGGCGCGCTCGGACTTCAAAAATTTCTGGGGCGTTTTGGAATCGTAAACCTCCTGCTCGCGAAGCTCGGCTTAAACGGCATGCACGATTGGCTGGGGAACTCAGGGTTCTTCGGCGTTGTCTTGCTGCAAACGCTCCATCTTTTCCCGCTTATCGTGTTTACCTTCAGGGCCTCGCTCAATCAGCTGGACTCCGCGGCGATTGAAGCCGCGAAGATGGTAGGAGCTCGCTCAGGAAGGATCTTTTGGAAGGTGATTCTCCCGTCTTGCCTTCCGGGGTACTTTGCCGGTGCGACACTCGTTGCGATCGGGAGCCTCACCGATCTCGGGACTCCGCTCATGTTGAACTTTAGGAACTGTGTTTCGGTGCAGATCTTTCGTTCGCTTTCCGAGGTGAGTTCGAACCCATCCGGAGCGGCACTGGTCGTGCTCCTCTCGCTGGTCAGTGTCGTCCTGTTCGTCCTCGCGAATCAACGCGTCTCGACGCTCGAGCTTGATTCGGGAGGTCGCACCGCGCTTTCCTCGGCCGCGAAGCCGCTCCCGCCCGCGATGGAGAAGCTAGTCTTTACGCTTTGTTTCATCCTTCTCTTGCTCGCACTCCTCCCGCACGTCGGAGTGTTTCTCATCTCGATTAGTGACGGCTGGCACATGACGTTACTTCCGAAACGTTTCACCCTCGCGAATTATGGGAAGGTGTTCTTCCATCCGCTCACACTGGGATCGATGGCAAACAGTCTCGTCCTCAGCTTTGCAACGGTGATTCTGTGTGTCGGCCTCGGATTCCTCCTCAGTTATTTCTCATCCCGTACCTCATACCGGGGGACGAAGTTTCTCATGAAGGTCGCGCATCTCCCGCTCGCGATTCCCGGAATCGTCTTTGCTTTCGGATATGCGACCTCTTATTCAGGAACATTTCTCGATAATCGGATTCACCCGTTTCCTCTCCTCATCCTTGCTTATACGGTCCGTCGGCTTCCACTCATCCTTCGGACCGCCGAGGCCGGATTCTCGCAGGCAAGCCCTTCGCTCGAAGAAGCGGGGTATATGGTCGGAGCGGGGAAGCTCAGGACATTGCGGCGAGTCACGCTGCCCATCATTCGCCCGCATCTCGTAGCCGGCGGTCTTCTCTGCTTTGCGTTTGCGATGCTTGAAGTAAGCGACAGCATGATCTTGGCGTTAGAAGACCAACACTTCCCGATCAGCAAAGCCCTCTTCGCGCTCTCGCTTCGTCCTGATGGAGTCGAGATTGCGTCGGCACTCGGCATCCTGGTGATGATTTTCACTTCGGTTTTGAGTCTCCTTGGCCAGCGGTGGTTTTCCAAATGAAGACTCTCTGGCAAAATCTCCTGGGCTTCTTCCTGCTCGCTCTCGTTTTTGGGAGCGGGGTTCGGGCGGACGACCTCGAACTCATCGTCGTCTCTCCTCACTGGGAGGGACTGCGGCAGGAGATTGCAGACGGCTTTTCGGAGAGTGCTCAAAAGAAATTCGGGAAGCCGGTAAAAGTTCGCTGGCTCGACCTCGGCGGGACTGCGGACATACTTCGTTATATTAAAAGTGAGTTCACGGTTCGAGAGAGCGGAATCGGCATCGATATTCTTTTTGGCGGCGGGCTCGATCCCTATCTCGAGCTCGGGAAGTTAAATCTCCTCGATCCCTATCAGGCACCGTGGGCTGCCGAGATCCCCGAGACCGTGCTCGGGAGCCCACTCCGCGATCTCGAGGGCCGGTGGTATTCGGTGACGCTCGCCGCGATGGGGATCGTCTACAACAAACAGATATACAAGCTCCTCGGTGTGCCGTTCCCGCACCGATGGTCTGATCTCGGAGACCCGAGGCTTCGCACCTGGATCGGTTCGGCTGATCCGGGACGAAGCGGCGCGGCGCATCTCTTCTACGAAATTCTCCTTCAAGGATACGGCTGGAACAGCGGCTGGAGACTTGTCTACTCGATAGGCGCGAATCTCCGCGGGTTCGGTGCCACGGCAGGAAGTGTTCCCAAAGACGTCGTCGATGGCGAGGTCGCCGCGGGGTTCGCGCTCGACTCTTACGCGCGAGAAGCGATCGCACGCGGTGGGGAGGAGAACATTGGCTTTAAGGTTCCCGAGGATGCGTTCACCGTAAACGGCGACGCGGTGGGAATCATCAAGGGCGCGCCGTCGAGAGATCTCGCCCGCGCCTTTATCGATTACGTGATGTCGCGGGAGGCACAGCGTCTCCTCCTCCTTCCAAAGGGACATCCGTCGGGCCCGAAGCGCTATTACCTCGGAAAGCTCAGCGTTCGGCCCGAGCTCTACAGCGAGTTCCCGGACGTCACGGCGGATCTGTTTAATCCTTTCACGGCTCCGCATTCGTTTACGTTTAATAATTCGCTTGCCGCAGACCGGCGAAGCATTGTGTCCGACCTGCTCACCATTTTTCTTGTCGAGCGCGGCGACCGGCTCCGACAGGCGGCGATTGCGGTCGAAAAAACTGGAAAGACTCTCTCCGAAGTACTCCCGCCCCCGTTCGATGAAACGGAATTGAAGCGGCTCATCGCCGAGAAAACCTGGACATCGCAGCGGACCAGAAACGAAAACATGCACGGTCTTCGTGTCAGGGCCTACGACGAGCTCGGTGCTTACGTCTCATCCCGGCGGTACCTGCAGACCGTGTTCACCGCGCTCTTTGTCATTCTGCTTCTTTTCAGCATTCGACGGACGGTCATGCTCCCGGGGGATTACGATCCCGAAGATGAGAAATAATTCAGCTGATTTCCGTGGCGGGATTCCCGCGAAATGATCATATTCGAATAGACTATGAACTTCCGACAAATTCTTCGAGCTCTTGAGCTCATTGCGCTTTTCATCGGCATTCCGACCTTCATGGCGATGGAACTCATCCCGCGAAGATATCTCTTGTTGATTCTCAACATTCTGGCGCTTCCTGCCTACATCATTCTCCGGAAGCGGATGTTGTGGAAGGGTGGCGATGAATTACAACCGGTGAAGAGCTTCATCCTCCTTGCTCCAGCGTTCATCATTTTTTCGTATTACTATCTGGAAGACAATTTCCTCATCCTCCCGCGGCAGAGACCCGATTTTTGGATACTGCTCAGCATTCTCTATCCGCTCGGCTCGGTCATCGCGCAGACGATTTTGTATAGGGGTTGGTTTTTCCGGAGGTACTCGACGCTCTTTAACAGCGAACCGACGATGATCATCGCGAGCGCCGTGGTCTTTGCCTACGGGCACATCGTACTTCTGAACTCGACAGCGATGATCCTGTGTTTTCTCGGCGGCCTCATGTTCGCGCGAACATACGCGAGAACGAAAGCATTCCTTCCGGTATGGATTGAGCATTCTTTGTGGGGAGTTCTGCTTTTCACCCTCGGGTGGGGCCGCTATCTCTATCACGGGGTGAGTCACCGGTAGCCGGTCGGATTCGAGTCCGGGTGCATGGCTAATTCTCAAAACTTTCTTTTCTCGTGGGGCTGTAGTGGGGGGCCGGCGCAATCGCAGGCAAAAAAAAGTTGGTCGGGCAGATTCTTCGCTCGGAAATATTCCTTCGCGACTTCAGATTTCGCGGTGCAGAGTACATACCCGCAATAGCGGCAACCCACCTTTCCGACCGCAGCGAACCCTTCACCCTCTGCAAACGGTACTTTCCAGGTTTCGTCGAACTGTTGGCACTCTGCGGCGAATTCTTTTCCGTTGAGATACCTCAGCACGCCAACGGCGATCCCAATCGAGATCGTAATGAAGAATATCGACTTTAAATTTGTGTAGTTCAATCTTCCATCGTCCGCTGAGGATTGATTCCGAACAAAGCTGAACCGACGGTAACAAGCAGTTGCGCGGATGGGAAGAGCTCCCCTTTCTGGATCTACATCCGCGCGCCTTGATCTATCTCAGTTCGTTGTCACTGGTTGTCACTGCACCCCGACCAACTCGACCCCGTCCTCGCCGTCGTCCTTGGCGGCGTTCAGCGTCGGGAGGTTCAGCGTCTGGCTGCCGCCCTCTTCCGGCATGATGCGGACGAACATGACCCCACCGCCGCCGAACGCCACGATGTCACCGGGGTTGACGTGGAAGTTCAGCAACTCCACCTTGCGTCCGTTCACGTAGGTGGGGTTGAGGTTCCCGGTTGGATCGTCCGGCTTCAGCTTGGTGGGGTTGACGGTGACGCTCACACCTTCCTCCGTGAGGACGTACTCCCCGTGCTTGCGGCTGGTGCCGTCGAACGGGAGGGAGATGGTGGTGCTCGTGCTCCGGCCGATGGTCCCGCTCTGCGGCAGGAGCTTCCCGTTCAGCATGCGCAGCAGGTCCATCGTGACCTCGCTGAGGCGGGGGACGCCGGCGATCGCGTTCCCATCGTTGCCGTGTGACAAGACATACCCGTACATAGCCTTCGACATCTGACCGACCCTCGACTCGTAGCCGACCGCACCCCCCAGATTGTCCGGAGGGTTATGTATTCTGCTGCGGTTTGCCCGCGGATCCTGAGATCCATGGACAAACCACAGCAGGTAAAACCTACTTTGCTCTTCCCATCGCTTAGCGGAGCCGGGCGAATGCCGGACAGCGTCAAGCGAAGGTAACTCTTCATTTTCTGGAATTCGTCGCTTCAAAGAGCGGCTACAAGGCAAGGGAGGAGACGGAAAACTTGCCGAATTCTTACGAGCCTTGCAAGTCGAGTCAGCTGGGGCAAGGTCATCGCAATACTGCCTGAATTTATCAGAAATCTCAATTCGGCTGTATGATAATTTAATAGCAGTTCTCCATTTGGCGGAGACGCTTTAGGTTCGAGGCTTCGCAATCAAGGAGAAGCAGCGTTTTTGGAAGCAAATCGAAAGTGCGCAGAGAGTGGAGGAATAACGATCACGGGCGTCGCTGCGCCCGGTGGAGAGTCGCTCAACCTCTTTTTTCCGCACGGCGAGAAGTCGCTTCTTGAAGGAAATCTCGATTTTCGCCCTGAAGACTTGCTGGTTTCGCTCGAAGCCGAAAGCGAGTTTCACGTCTCTGCCATCGCGAGCTCGGAACCCGTCGAGATCCAGCGACGCCTCCGTTGGACGTCGCTCTCCGGATTAAAACCTGTTTTGTTTCTCACCGAGCGCCTTCCCCGATGGCTGCGAGGAGAGCGCCTCTTTTCTTTCCTGGGGCTCGAGAACGCAGCGCTCTCTCTCTACCTTCGCGAAGGAAAGCCACGCTGCTCGAAGCCGCAGTGTGATGTCGAGAAGGTCGACCTCTCCAAGCTCGCATCTGACGTTCTTAAAGACAGTGGTGAATCACTCATCCCGGCACGGAGCGTTCTTCTGGGCAGAGTTATTTCTGTCGAGAAGCACAAGAAAGCCAAGAAAATAGGCGTTTCGGAGGTAGAAGCCGTTCTCGTAACGCTCGCTCTTTCAGGAATCCGGAGAACCTACATCAACGAAAAATACTTTCGTCTTGATGATTCTCTCCCTCATGTAAACGGAGTTCTGAGCCCGGCGCAGAAGGAAGACCTGCTCGGAATCGTGAGCGCCACTTCCGGTCCGATCGAAATTTTCTCGGTCGCGGAAGCGCTCTCAATCGCTCGCCTCACCGCGGAAGAGCTTGTGAAAAGAATAGAAGCAGAGCTTCAGAGCTCAAGCGAGCTCGAGATTATCATCCAACACGAAACACGAGGCGCCGCTGATTCGCTTCCGGAGCTGGGAGCACGGCGGAAGGCCGTTCTCGGGTTTTATTGCAAACGCTGTAAGAAAACTCTCCCGCCCGTAACGCCGGCATCTCTCCTCACATCGACCATCGAGTTTGAAGGCATTCTCTACGATGAATTTTTCAACCGCTCGGGGAATACGCTTGCTGCCTCTGCGGTTCCGTTTCGAGAAACGCTCGAGCATCTGCGGATAGCGGGCCTCGGAGACATTCCGCTCAACCGGAGGCTGGGCGAGCTTTCAACCGGAGAGCGCCTCTTGTTCAGCCGCTTTTTGCCCGTCTGTTTAGGCTATCAAGACGTGCTCATCCTTGGTTCCTCGGGGAAAACGAAGCTGGACGTTGCGCAGGAGGAATCTCTCGAAGCGCTGGATTCGCTTCTTCTTCGTGGCCGAAACACGCTCATTCTAGAAAATGAAAGCGATCGAACATCGAGCGAAAAACACGAGCTCACTCTTTTCGTTCAATCCTCTGGAAAGCTCGATCGGATGCTTCCGGTCGGAAACGAGGAGCTTCCGCTCGGTGCCGTTTCCGTTCTCGCCGGCGGCACGGCGAGCGGAAAGTCCCGATCGCTTAGGAAAATCAACGAAATCTTGAACTCGCAGCGAAAGGGCAGGGGAAAGACGGGAGGGAAGTGCGAGTATGGAGACGCCGAGACGATCCTCGATCGCGCGCGATCTTCCGGCACGGCATCTTCGGGAAGCGCTCTTCTCTCCGTCGCAAAGGTCCTCGATCTCGCGGCCCCGCTCGCGGAGCTTTTTGCTTCGCTTCCGGAGGCAAGGCGGCGGGGAGTTGACGTAAAACAACTGCGAATAGACATCGCAGAGAACTGCTGCCCGCTTTGCCGAGGCCTCGGAAAACTGCGCGATACACACACTCCGCCGGAGTTTTGGCCACTCTGTCCGGAGTGTCTCGGCCTTAGATTTTCAGCGAATATCCTGGATGTGAAGTTCTTCAGTCGATCGCTCGCTGATGTGATGACGTTCACCGTCGCTGATGCGCTCACGTTTTTTCAGCATCATGATGCGCTCGCCGGAACGCTGCATCAGGCCGCATTAATGGGCCTTTCGAGCGTTATGCTCGGTGCAGTTGCGTCCTTCGAAACCACCTCCGTGCAGCTTCGACTGTATCTCGCGAACGTTTTCGCTCGCGCACTCGGAGGAAAGGCGAAGGCCGAGAACACCGTTCTCCTTTTCGATGAATTCGCAGATGCGCTCGATGAAACGGCGCTTAATTTCGTGCTTGAGGTCGCGATAGTCTTTGCTGAAAGCGGCGGAAGCGCCATTTTTAGCGCCCGCGATGAAGCCCGGCTCCTGAAAACGCTTGCTCGAGCGAAGGTCCGGCCGTTTCGCCTTAAGCTCGAGTAGGGCGAGCTTTTCTCTTCTCAAGCCGGAGCTTATCTCCCTTGTCCACAGGGTGGTTTCGTCACCAAAAATCCCAAGTCCACAGAATTTCAAAAAATATTTGTCTTTCCTCTTGCGTTTACCCCACCGATGGGGCAGATTGCCGTCCGCTCAACGAGGGGCTGTTCCCCGAAAAAGAGTGTGTTTTCTTGGAATTACGGCTTCTTCTTAAAAAAACTAAGAAGAAGAAAATAAGTCGACGCTGGCACTTGATAAAGACGGCGAAGATGAATATGTTCCGCCTCCCCAACGAATGAAGGGGACTGCTTCGAAAGAAGGAGTAAAGCGGAAAAGCAGAGATGCTCGGCCGTAACTGTTTAGGAAACAGGGTTCTTTCACTGGAAAGAACTATTGGCAGTATTTGAAAACTGGGTTGGGAAGAAGAAGAGCAATGAGATTGGTTCGAACCAAATCAGGTTCACCAATACAAATTGTGCGTGACGTTAATTCTTTTAAGAGAATTACTTTGAAAATACTGGTTCGCAAGAACCGGACAACAAAAGAAGTCAGGACGAAGTATCTGTATATAGATTTGAATTAAACGACTGAGATGACACATTAACCGTTGGTCACTCAATCGTACAGCAGATAACTACAAACTGAAGAGTTTGATCCTGGCTCAGAACGAACGCTAGCGGGATGCCTCAAACATGCAAGTCGTACGCGAATTAGGCTTCGGCCTATAGTAGAGTGGCGCACGGGTGCGTAACACGTAACTAACGTACCTCTTCGCTGGGGATAACTTCGGGAAACCGAAGCTAATACCGAATGATCTGGCGAGGTCTGCGGACCTTTCCGGTAAAGCCGTAAGGCGCGAAGAGATCGGGTTGCGGCCTATTAGCTAGTTGGTGGGGTAATGGCCTACCAAGGCTACGACGGGTAGCTGGTCTGAGAGGATGATCAGCCACACTGGAACTGGAACACGGTCCAGACTCCCACGGGAG
>CAZDWZ010000006.1:0-116054 GCA_964509425.1 uncultured Bdellovibrionales bacterium
CGTTTACAGGGCGACGTTCGTTTCCATAGAGAGATGGAAAAGAAACTCGCCCGGCAGCCCGAGTGAAGTCGAGACGATGAATGTAATTCACGTTGGGAGATACAGGCGAGCTTGGGATGAAAGACTTGAAAGAGTGTAAAAGTGAAAATGAAAACCGGAAAATACCTTTCGTGCTCAGCCACTGCCTCTTCATTGGTTCGAAGAACCGAACCCTCGGCGTTCGTCTCCAACGAAAGGGCAATGTGCTGTTTCTACTCGAGCTGGTTCCGCGAAAGAGACTACGGAAGGAAGTCTCAGTTTATCCAATCTCCTTACGCTTGTGAATCAACGAGGAGAGTTTTTCACATTTAATGCTCGAAACTCTGCATAATCAATCGCAAGCGTTAAGCTGATCTTTACCTCCTCAGCTTTATTGAAGATTTCCGTTTCATGGCGTGTGGCGTTGGTCGCTCGACACCTTTGCCGAACGCACATGATGGCATGTAACGAAGGTTATTTTTTCATAACTCCCTAAACTCGCATTCAACATCGCGCTCCAATTTGAACCGCCTTTCTGGACGGGGTGCACCCTGGTTCCCGAAGTTTCGGGTACCCGGGTTCGCCCTGAGCAGATTTAGGCCGGAGGTATTGAGTCGATGCAGTTGGAAAAGTTGCGCGATTTGGCGGCGAAGATTGTCGTGTTGGATCTGGAGGTCCTGCTCGCCTGGAACGGCGGGCAGGAGTGGCACTTACCGAAGGAGGATGACGACGAGGTCGAAGGCGTGACCGCCAAGGCCGACGACGACGAGGACGAAGACGACGGGTGGGGCGACGCGCCGCCCCTCGTCGAGCGCGACGAAGCGCCCCGCGAGACGTTCCTCGAGTGGCCGGAGCTGGTCGCGGCCCTCGAGATCCCCCGCGTGAACGGCGTCCTCATCATGCCGCTCGAGTCCACGAAGCTGGTGCGGACCACCCTCATCGCGGTGGCGGTGGACGGAGAGAACAACCATCTCCTCGTGCGGGAGGTCGAGATGCCCTCCATCTTCCGCGGCTCCAGGAACCCGACGCCCTCCGCCCGCCGGATGTCCGTCGGGATGTTCGAGCGCTACGTCACCGCGCTCGCGAAGGCGACGACCGTGCCGGCCGCGCTGACGATGCGGGAGTTGAACGCGGCGATCCGTCAGTCCGCGAAGTGCGGTCTCGAAGAGTGATGTTCTCCTGAATCTTGGAAACTGGAGCGACTCGCCCCGCTCCGGCTCCGAGAAAGAAGGATTTCCCACATTGCCATCATGTGCGGAAACGGACTCCCTTTTAGAATTGAGATTTTTCGTATCGCGTTAACTTCGGCGAAACTCAAGCCGCCACGAGAAAAGAAGGGGCAGGAGCGCAAGAATCACAAAAGGAGAGTGGATAGGCCCTGCGCTCGAAAGTGAAAAGTTTGGGACGCGGGGGATGATGGAAGTATTTGACCTTCCACCACCTCCGCTTCGACCGTTTACCAGACGGTTCGCCCAGAGTTGGTGTTTCTAATAGACCGAGGTTTCCCCATTTACTGACGCGGAACGACCAGCGCCTTGCAGCAGCACACCGTTCCCAGGGGTGTGCGATGCGGGTTGTCCATCGCCGGGGGGGGGGCGGTGTTTAGTTCGCAGTGCTTGTTACAGCCCGCACAGCCGGCCCAGAAGTCGGGATCGGCCGTCGTATGCCCCAAGCCCGCGTCGACGAACCCCAGCCCTTCCGCGATCGCTCGCATGGCCGGATTCGTCGTCAGCATGAAGTGAACCGCCGTGGGGTACTCGGCGAATCCGACCTCGAGAAGCACGCGGACGATGTCGATCCCGTACTTTTGACCCCGGAGCACCTTCGACATGACGATGCCCGAGTACGACACCGAGGGACCAGCCCACGGGGAGAAGTACCCGAACCCGACCAGCGCGCCCGCCTCATCGAGCAGGAGGACGGCATGACCGGCTGCGATTTTCTCACGAAGCTCCGGAATGCTCCTTCGGGCGATCTCGAATCCCTCGCTCGCGGCGACCGAGATGAGGTCCACGGCGGGGACGGCGTAATGAACATCCGCAGCTGAAGCCCGCCGAGGCTTCAACCGGATGGGATGGGTTTCCCCCATTCCACGATCCTCCAAAGAACTGAGTTGAAGATCTGCCCATGAGGCGCAAATCCGACCTGCCACCCTCAAGTCGCCGAGAGTGGCGACCTGAAGGTGACAGGTCAGTAACAATGTTCGATCGGAGGAATTCCCGTTCCGGGCCGTGTCGCACCGAAATTCAAAAAACCTAGACTCCATCATCCCTGCGTCTCAGAAAACAGGAAATGAGCTGTTTACTGAGGACAGGGACCTTCTCTCCGGGCAACGCGAGAAGCTCGTTCACCCGCGAAAGCGGGGACGTGCTCTCCTCGACGTCAAAGACGCCGTGAGAGAAATTACTCGGTTAATCTCGAAGAGAGCGCTATACCGGCGGGCGGTTGGAGCTTTAGGGAACCGTTAGACTAGTGCGTATTCTCGGCAATGAACACGTTAGGACCATTTCTCCCGTTTCCTGCTCGACACATCCTGGTCCTTTTGTCTCATTTCGGACTCCCGATCTAAAGTTTTTGCTTTCTGGACCGGATTCTCGATTTCGCGCGATCGCTCGTCATTTCCTCAGCGACACCGGGGTCTTGCCCTGGAGAACCGATATATGGTCCTACTCGCGTAGGTGCCCCGATGCGAATCCGCGACATGACCATCTCTGATTACGACCTCGTCTCCAAACTGTGGGGAATCACCGAGGGTGTCACGAAACGAAGCGTAGACTCGGCTCCGAACATTGCGAAATACTTGCGCCGGAACCCGGGAATGAGCCTCGTGGCGTTCGACGGGGAAGAGCTCATCGGCGCGGTTTTGCTTGGTGACGACGGGCGAAGAGGGTACATCTATCACTTCACGATCAAAGAAACCCATCGCCGACAAGGCATCGGACGAAAGCTCGAAGAAGAGATGTGTAAGCGATTTTCAGAAAAGGGGATCGAAAAAATCTTCCTTAGCGTCTTTACCAAAAACGAAAGGGCCATCGATTTTTGGACCGGGACAGGCTGGGAGCACCGGCCTGAGATCGCCATGATGTCCAAGCTCTTGGTTGAAGACAAAAACGCGTAGAGAAAAATCTGGAAAACGCATGCTCTCCAACTTCGGAAGGTTTGCGTCTTTGCCATCGACTCTACGGAATCGTGTATGTCCGAATCGGCGTTAGCCCATAGTGAATCGTTGACTGTACCACTCGCTGCTTCTGAGCCGCTGGAGGCTGAAGGGGAGAATTGGCATTGGTCTCATCAGGGTCGAGATCCTTCACATAGCGACCCACCGCCCCCATCTCGAGGGTGAGGAAATTCACTTCGCCGAGCGTTTTCTGACCCCCGATGAGGTATGGCGGCTCGAAAAGAAACTTGGCCGTCGCCGGATCAACCCAGATACTCGGATTCTCATCATTCATGTCCGAACATGGAGCGCAGTAATAGAATTTCTTCGATTTGATGCACTTGTTCCCCTTGTACACCTTCTCCCAGATGAGCTGAACTCCAGTGAAATCAGTGGTTGGTCCCTCATAGCGATACTCTTCCTCATCATCGAGCAATGAGATCTCTTCCTCTCCGCCACCTTCCGGCTCATCGTACGACGGAGCGTAATATTCCTCCTCTTCCGCACCGGCGGCGCACGTGCCGTCTTCCGTCGGAGTCGCAGTCGGCGTCATCGACGGGAACTCCGTTGGGGTGCTGGTCGGAGTCGCGGTTGGCGTAACCGTCGGTGATTCGGTCGGAGCGACCGTCGGACTTTCAGTTGGAGTTGCCGTCGGCGTTTCGACAGGAGTTACCGAAGGAGTCGGCGTCGGTGGAAAGTCGGCGTTTGCCGCGATTGGAAATCGAGCACCGAGGAAAACAAACGTGATTGCGACCAGCCAAAAGCTCTTCACCGATCTCGTCATTCGAATTGCCTCCCAGCACATTCAAGTTCTTCATCCGGACGAGGGACCTTAGCATGAATTGCGAATCGAAAAATGCGGCTTCCATCGCTCGAAAAGGCTCTTCAAAATTGTCTCTTACCCGAACGTGTAGACTGAGTTCAGATGTTCCGGCCACCGAGAAGTCGCCCTGGTCGAGGCACGTTGCCAGCCATAACTTGCTGAAAAGATAGAAGTGTTTCCGCCTTGAGACGGCGGCTCCAATCCGGCATATGGGAGCGCATTATTTCAGTGGAAATATGTAAGATTCAAGTCACGGTTTCGTCTCTTAAATCACTTACTAAACGCATATGGAGAAACACACACTACTCTCGTTAGCCACTTGAAGGACTCCGTAGATAGGTAACGCGCCCACGTTTATTTGCAGGGTCCGGCCGGTCGTTACACAATCCCCTCGATGTGTAACGACCGGTTTTTTTTCGCCTCCGCTTCGATCAAGATTCCAGGTCCTTTTTTTGCACCTCAGTAAATTGCTTTACCTTTCCAAGCTCCCTATCATACGAATTCTTTCCACTTTTGGTCCCAACAACTCTTTTTCATTCGGGGCCACGGACTTTCTTGAAACAAATCTCGGGAGGACCATGCAGACCTCGAACCAACAATTTCTACGCTTGGACAAAAACGACAACGTCGTCGTAGCGCTCAACGAAATTCCGGAAGGCGTTTCGGTAGAAGGCATAAACGCTAAGTCAAACATCAAGCGTGGTCATAAGATGGCGACCGCGGACATGAAGCGCGGGGAGATCGTCCGAAAATACGGGCAGACGATCGGATGGGCTTCGAGCGATATCAAGAAAGGTGAGCACGTTCATGTTCACAACGTTGAGATGAAAAACCTTGAGTTGGAATATGACTACGCGAGCGAATCGCCGCCCATTCCGGAAGTGCCCGTCTGGGCGAAGGATCGGGTCTTCATGGGGTATCCCCGAGAGGACGGGCGTGTGGGCACGCGGAATTACATTCTCATCGCCAGCACGGTGAATTGCTCGGCCACGGTGTGCCGCGGAATTGCGAAGGCGGTCGAGCCTCTGCTCGCACAATATCCGAATGTCGACGGCGTGCTCGCTATCACCCACAAGACCGGCTGCGGAATCGTGTACGGAACTCCGCAGCACGATCAATTCGCGAGGGTCATTGCCGGATTTGCAAACCATCCGAACGTCACGCGATGTCTGCTCGTCGGCCTCGGGTGCGAGGTCGGAGGGGTTCCGTATCTCGCCGATAAAAACTTCGTTCCGGAAGCGAGCCTCCGTGGTCCAGCTCAGAAAGATTCTGCGGCTAACGGCAAGCTTTATCCGAAGCGTGTCGAAGCGTTCACGATGCAAGATGTCGGCGGCACTCGAAAGGCAATTGAGATGGGTGCGAACATTATCAAGGAATGGCTCCCGGAGATAAATTCCATTCGAAGAGTCCCCTGCCCGGCTTCAAAGCTCGTGCTCGGAACAAATTGCGGTGGCTCCGACGGCTACTCGGGGCTCACCGCAAATCCCGTTATCGGTGAGATTGTAGACATTCTCACGGGAATTGGAGCAACCGGTGTGCTTGCGGAAACTCCCGAAACTTTCGGCGCTCATCACCTGCTGGCAAGGCGCGCTTCAAACCGCGCTGTCGGAGAGAAGCTCGTTGAAAAGATTGAATGGTGGAACGAGTACACGGCTCGCTTCGGTGCCACGGTCGACGGCAATCCCTCCTCAGGAAACAAAGAAGGCGGCCTCACGACGATTCTCGAAAAGTCCCTTGGTGCCGCAACCAAAGGAGGCTCCACACAACTAAACGCGGTCTATCAATACGGAGAGCAAGTCGATCTCGGGAAAGGCTTTGTCTTCATGGACACTCCGGGTCATGATCCAGAGTCTGTCACTGGACTGCTCGCCGGCGGTGCGAACCTGATCGTGTTTACCACCGGCCGCGGAAGCTGCATCGGAACAAAACCAGCGCCGACCATAAAGATCGCAACGAACACGCAGATGTATCAACGGATGATTGACGATATGGACGTCAATGCCGGTTGCATCATCGAAGGAACTCCGCGAGCCGAGGTTACACGGGAGCTCTTTGAACGGATGATTCTCGTTGCGAGCGGGATGAAATCAAAAAGTGAAAGCTATGGTTACGGCGATGAAGAGTTCGTGCCCTGGAACATCGGTCCGACGATGTAGACCCTCGTCCGGAAACATGTGCTGCAGTCTCAATATTTTCGACGGAAGTTTTTCAAAAACACAAGGAGTAAAGCAATGTATCAGAATCGATTTGCAAATCAGGTTGCTATCGTCACTGGTGGCGCAAAAGGAATCGGGAAGGCGGTCGCGGAGCGGCTCGCAAAAGAAAGTGGAATGGTAACGATTTTCGACTCGGATTCGACGGCAATCACCGAAGCTTGCAAGACGCTCGCGGCACAAGGGCTGAAAGTCGAGGGACTTCGTGTCGACATCACCGATGAAACTGCGGTTCAGAACGCCATCGGCGAAGTCGCCGCAAAGCACAATCGGCTTGATGCGCTCGTGAACAGCGCGGGCATCATCGGTCCGAACGGGGTCAAGACCGGCGACATTTCGCTCGCGGATTTTCGAAAGACGATCGATGTAAATCTTATCGGTTCCTTCTTAGTCACCAAACACGCGCTTCCGCACATGGTAAAACGAAACTACGGAAGAATTCTTCTGATCGCATCCGTTGCAGGAAAGGAGGGAAACCCGAACATGGCGCCGTACTCGTCGAGCAAAGGTGGAGTGGTTGCGCTCGCGCGATCAGCAGCGAAGGAATATGCGCAAAACGGAATCACCGTGAACTCTCTCTGTCCGGCGACCATCATGACACCAATGGTAGAAACCATGGACCCGAAAGTCGTCGATTACATGAAGAGCAAAATCCCGATGGGACGTTTCGGAACACTCGACGAGATTTCGGCTCTCATCTCGTTTTATATTTCTCCCGAAGCAAGCTTTGTCACGGGACAGGCGTTGGATCACACGGGCGGGCGAGCCGTGTCATAATCAACGCGCAACAATCGCGCATCGCAAACGCCCGGTCGGAGCACTCCGCCCGGGCGTTTGCTTTTTTAGTTCCCTAGTTCCCCCCTCGCCCTTCACGAAATTGAAGGATTCGGAACTGTTCGAGACACATCGTCGCGCCGTCTTTCTCAACTTTATCAACTTGCACTGATATCCCCCGGCAGTTATTTGCTGCTGGGTTGTGGTTGTCCGGTCGATGCACCATGGTCAACGTGATGCGGCGCCCGTCTTTTGTATTGAAGATGGCCTCACTATGAACATAGCCGTCGTTATCGACCTTTGACTGCTGCATCTTTGGCGCGCCGGTGACCTCTCTCGACTCGGCGAGACCCTTACAAAACGCGGCAAAGACCGCTGCCCCTTCCTTTTGGCCGACCGTTCCATACACGTGACCGTTTACAACTGTCGTGTGTACGTTCGGGCCCATCGCCTTGAACAATTCGCTGATGTGCGTAGCTCGATCGGAGGTCATTCTAAAATCAAGCTCGATCAATTCACGCCCGAACTGAGTTGCCGCTTCGAGTGCGGCCGGTGCTCGGAGCCGGAGGAGCTCGTTCCGAGTATCTCCGCGCGCAGTTTTTAGCTCTTCATCAAGCATCACAATGGCTTCGCTCCCCATGTTGATGATCCGGCGCCTCGCCGCAGCTCTTTCTTCGTCAGGCGTGTTGGCGTCGGCAAGAGTCTGCACGTCTTGTTGAAATTGTTTCGCCCGCGCTTCGGCTCGATTCTCTTTCCCGTCTAACTTCAAAACGGAGAAGTCTTCCAGAGGCGCCTCATTGTCTTGCGGTGGAAGAACGAGTCCTGCCGGAATCGGGATGTTGATAACCGGCTTTTCGCTCGTTTGTTGAGAGAGGTCCATCATAATCGAATCTCCAAAGTTGAAATCGAAGAATGTTATGAGTTGAAGAAAAACTGCGCTCTGCCTTGTGACACGACCAGGCGCATCTTGTAACTCCGCTGTTAATGCTGCAAAAGTTTCGGCTCGATACAAGAACTGCCTGTAACAATGCCGGGGAGTTTGTGACGAGATATGAATACTTCGCTGTTTCGGCTGGAGAATCGTTAAAATTAAGGAAGTTTGAGAGTCCAACGAGCATTCTCTGCTTTCGAAGGATCGTATTGAAGTTCAAGCTCACCACTCACGGTGATGTCTTGCTTGATTTCTTGAACGATGACTTGCGACCCCACGCGAAGGGGCAATTGTTTTCCAGCCTGGGGGACGAGATCCGGAAACAAAGCGGCGAGGGGAAAAATCGGGAAGCGAGACACCTGAGCCTTCACGACCAGAATATTATCAGGTGGAGTCCAATTGAGCTCAACGCGAATCGGTTCTCCTTTCACTTGTGAATTCTTGTCGAGAAGGATTGCTTGCGCGCTTGCCGAAAAACCTCCTCCGTGAAGCGGAATGTGCAAATCGTCTGCCCCCGCATGCACGACACGAAGCTGGACCCGTTCCCTTCCGCGGCAGAAAGTGAATATTCCGCCTTCGGCGCGAAGTGATTCGACAAGTATTTTCGCGGGCTTTTTCTTCGTTTCTTTTTTTGCGGGCCCTGAAGGGTCTTTCGCTACTGCTGGCAGCACGGGTAAAATTCCGTCGCAGGTAAGCTCGCGGCGGCAGCGTCCACCTGCCAGGCATTCGAGAAGAGCGGCGGGATCACCAACGGGGAATTCCGCAACGATGTTTTGTGCGGTGATGCGCTTCACTCGAAGCTCATCATCAAACAGCGAGGACCAATAGACCTCGACCTCTGCCTCAGTGGCAGAGAATAACGGTGGGTTTCCGACTCGGATATTACGGAATGCGACATCCCCGTCGATTGTCGGGAAGGCAAACGACCACGCGAGAGGAATAGGCAGTGCCTTTCCAAGAAGAAGCTTGAGGAGAAAAAACATCATAAGGAGCTCCGTGTGAATGTACTTCTCAACGGAGCGACATCACTCCTCCGTCGAGCGGGTAAGCGGCCCCAGTGAGGAAGCTCGACGCGTCAGAGCAGAGATACACGGCGAGGGCGGCTACCTCTTCCGGCTTTCCCATCCTTCCCACGGGTTGTGCAGCGCTGAGTTTGTCGAAGATCTTCTGCTCCTCACCGGGATAATTTTTCTTAAGAAATCCGTCGACGAATGGCGTATGAATTCGCGCTGGACATATACAATTGCACCGCACGTTCTTCTTCAGATAGTCCGCGGCAACGGAATACGTCATGGTCAAAACTGCACCCTTACTCATGGAATACGCAAACCGGTCTGGGAGTCCGATGAGCGAGGCTATGGATGCGATATTGAGAACAACCCCGCCGCCATTTTTTACGAGCAAAGGAAGGCCGGCCTTCAGGCAGAAAAAAACACCCTTCACGTTCACCGAGTAGACTCGATCGAAGTCTTCTTCAGAAGTCGTCTCAGCAGTTCCGACGTGCGCGATTCCGGCGTTGTTCACCAGTATGTCAACCTTTCCGCACGCGTTCTGGACATCAGCAAACGTGGCCTCGACATCATGCTGCTTCGAGATATCGCATGAGTATGCGTAGGCGGTACCGCCTTGCTGCTTGATTTCAAGGACGGTGCTCTCTGCTTGATCGCTATTTACTTCGAGCACGTTTACCACAGCGCCCTGGGAGGCAAAGTTAAGCGCGATTGCGTGACCGATTCCCGAGCCACCGCCGGTGACGACGGCAACTTTCCCATCAAGACGAAATGCCTGCATAACTCCTCCTTCCCCCAGGATTTCCAGTTCTTTTACCGCTCTCTCAGGACATTCTCCAGCGGAACAGCTGAATTGGAAAGCACCGACCTTCATGGTAGGTTCGCCCGGCTAATCTCAAGAGTATCCACCGGATAAGGAGGAAGATGAAACTCATTCGATTCGGCCCTGCAGGAAAGGAACGTCCCGGAGTGCTCGACAAGGACGGCAACAGACTAGACATTTCCGCTTTTGGCGAAGACTTTAACGAGGCGTTTTTTGACAACGATGGATTGCAGCGGCTTGAAAAGTGGCTTCAATCGAATTTGAAGAATTGCCCAAAAGTAGACGGGTCCGTGCGACTGGGTCCGCCAATTTGCCGGCCGAGCAAAATTGTCTGTGTCGGCTTGAACTTCCGGGATCACGCGAAGGAATCGAATCTTGAAATCCCGAAAGAGCCCGTCCTTTTCTTCAAAGCAACAACCGCTATTGTCGGTCCAAACGATGATCTCGTGATTCCGAAGAACTCCGTAAAGACCGATTGGGAAGTGGAACTCTCAATCATCATCGGAAAGCGCACTTCGTATGTCGAAGAGAAAGACGCCCTCACCTACATCGCTGGATATTGCCTCCACAACGATTACAGCGAGCGGGAGTTCCAGATCGAGCACTGCGGACAGTGGGTAAAGGGAAAGAGCTGTGACACCTTCGCTCCTCTCGGACCATACCTTGCGACGAAAGACGAAGTCGAAGACGTGAATAATCTCAAGATGTGGCTTAAGGTAAATGGAGTTTTGCGGCAGAACGGCACGTCATCAGACATGGTCTATCGTGTTCCATTTTTGGTGAGCTACATCAGCCAGTTCATGACGCTCCTTCCGGGAGACGTGATCAGCACCGGAACGCCGGCGGGTGTGGGACTCGGATTCAATCCGCCGATTTATCTAAAGGCGGGAGATGTGGTCGAGCTCGGAATCGAAGGGCTCGGAGAATCAAAGCAGACCGCCATCCCATACCGCTCGACACATTAGTTCGTGCTCGTTCCGCGGCGCATCGGCGCCTCCCCGCTTCCCTTCAGAGAAGGACAGGCGTAGAGGTGCTATGCGCCGCTTTTATTTGATATTTGAACCTCTCGTCAGAGAAGAATATTGTCGCTTCACGAGATTCTCGGACTTTCCTGAAGTGACACTGGTTGTTGGTTTTCTTCCAGGCATGGCTGCCTTTTCCATACGAACCTCGAGGAGTCACCCATGAGCACGCATTCCGCCGCAAAGCAAAAGCTTCGGCTGCTCGGCGTGGATGACGCGCTCGACGCGCACGTCCATAGCTGGAGCCTGCAAAATATCCCGCCCGGAGTTCGAGCAGGCGCGGCCGCACGGCCGGACCTGCAACGAGATGTTCCTGTTTTGCAGCTCGTGCGAACTGCCGAAGCAAACGGCTTCTCAGGCATCATTCTCGTGCAGGCGAGAGATGCCGGAGAGGATGTTGGCGTCGAGATTGATCATTTCCGGGAAGCTGCGGATCAGTACCCGGCGATGATTCTCGGATGTATCATCGGAGTAGATCTCCGGCAGCCTGATGAGCTGCGCTACCTTCTGCAGGCGTCGGGACAAACGATGCACGCGAAGTTCGTTCTTGGTGTCAGGATGATTCGCCCGCAGGAGGTGAAGCCCGGCGATCCGGATGAGCACATCTATCTTCATCCAAAGGCGACACACTCCGCGCTCAGACTCGCGAGGGAGAACGTCACGCTCGATCTGCTGGTCCGTTCGTCCGCTCCGGGGCAGGTCGCAGATCTCATTGCATTCGTCGACGGGCTAAACGGCCGCGGGCCGAGGCTCGTCGTCGATCATCTCCTGAAGCCAGAGGGACTTCTCACCGGAGTTCCGGCTCCGGAGTGGAAAGACGCGATGGTGAAGCTCGCAGCCCATCCGAACGTCTGGATGAAGGTTTCAGGACTTCCAGGAGAGCTTTCCGGACATCACTACGATCCACTCCCGTTCTATCCGTTCCTTGATCACGCGCTTGATACATTCGGCCCTGACAGACTCATTTTCGGCTCCGATCATCCGGTGAGCTGGGCGCATGAGGACTGGGTGGTCGCGGTTGCGGACTGGGCGGAAAGCAGAAAGGGCAAGGTCGATCCGGTGAAGCTTTTCCGCACGAATGCCATCCGCGCCTATGGGATGACGTTCGCGTAATATCAACTCCGGAGCGCGGCGTTTCGCTTGAAACGCCGCATTTTAAAGGACACCGCCAGTGTCGCTCCGAAGCGTTTTGAAACAATTGTTTCAAAAAATGCTGCACGGCAGACAGCGTTGCTCATCCTGCAAAAGCAGAATCCCAGTAATAATGTTTTTATTCGGTCAACTGAATGACACCATTTTGCAAACTTTCCGGGTGATTTGCCGTCTTTTGACTGTGGACTTGGTCGCAATTTTAGCTCGATCTGATATCATTCTTTCTCTTCTATTTCGGGGAACATCGCTCCTTTCCTCTCTTAAATGGGAATCCACGCAGCATGGTTATGCGGGGCGGTGAAAAACCGCGCCCGCACTGAGTGGCATCGACCCGTCCGTATACACAGAGGTGCTCGAATGCTCCGAAGTCGATGGTTCTGGGGGATCCTACTCCTCCTTCTCGTTCTCGCCGCCGGCTGGGCGGTGATGAAGTTCGCCGTGAACCAGCCAAAGCAACAGGAAGAGCAGCAGCAGGTCGAAGAGCAGCCGGACCCGGAAACGGCCGCGCGGTTCGCCGCACTCGAGGAGAACGCCCAAATCCTCGCGCATCTGAAGATGTACCAGACGATGCAGACGTTCATCCGCGAGACGAAGCTCCCAATCCAGTTGAACGTTAGCGAAAGTCCGCACGCCCCGGCCCGGAAGGCGGTGGAGGCGGCAAAGGGAGATTACGCCGCAGCGCAGCTCGTATACATCGCGGAGCGCGAAAAGCTCCTCAAAGCTCATCGGGAGGCGATCGAGCGAGCGCCGCAACCAGAAGGCAAGGCACGGGCGGACCTCGCCGCGTCGGCGGAGAAGGCGCTGAAGGACAAGGACGAACGGAATCTCAAGCTCTCCGCTGAGGTCATTGACTTGTACCGGCAGCTCGGAGAGGAGGCGAAGCGAATTCTCGATGCGCCAAACGAAGTGCCGGGTGAGAAGATGGAGCGCATCCTGAACAGCTTCTCCGGGGTGTTGCTCGAGCAGCTCCTCATCGACCTGAGATGGCAGCACAAGCAGGTGTTCCTCCACTGGTTCGATCCGGTGAAGTACCCTGACGCAGCAGTCCCGACCGCGGATCTGCTGGACAGTCGGAAGATTCGGAAGCGCTAATGCCGAGCGCGAACTCTGCCGGTAGGACGCCCCACTCACTCCCGGGCGCCCACACAGTGAGGTTACACTGCGTGGGCGCCCGCCAACTCCACCCCCACGCCAAACACTTAAAGACCCCGTACTTCCCCTCTCACGCCCCGCAGAGACCTCGACACCCAACCTCCGAACAGCGCTCAGATTTACAGCTTGTGGCTCCCGAACGTCCGTCTTCGAGGGCACTTCACTCACCTCTCAGCCCCAAAACTCTGCGAAAAACAAACCTCTCAAACGAGCCATCGGTCCGCCGAAGCAGAGTTTCGAAACACTCAATTAAACGAAGTTGGATGCTCGCTAACCTGAGCAGAAAAGCGGTGGCCGATAGGTGCCGGGCGGAAAGACCGCGTTCAAGTCTCCATTCCGGAAGCGCGCGGATGCCTCACGGTAAGCTTCAAGCAAACGAAGATAACGATCAGTGTAAATTTTCCTCGCCTCGGGATTCAGTGTGAGCACGAGCGGCCGCTTCGAGTATCTCTCCGAACTTTTCGTCGATTGCGGCGAATCCCCCGGCTCGATATTTTGGAGCACCTCCGGCCCCGCGAACCCTCTCCCCTCGGACCGCAACTCCTCAATCATCTCGCAGCGTCTCTTCTCGACTCGCTCGTCCATTATCTTTGAATATTCATGTTGAGAAAGGTGTTCAAAGCCAGGAGGCCGAGAAAAGACCAATTCATATTCCGATGTATAATTCTCGATCGGCGTGCGTTCATTCGCTCGTCGAGCGTTATGGTATGCGGTCCAATCCACTACTTCGTATTTCAACTTCTTTCCAGCAATCGCAGGGGAAAGGCTATTGAAGGTCTTGTACTGAGTGTATTTCGGTGTGAGACCGCTTCGAACTGGATTCAGCCCGGTATAGAGGGTCCAGTGCATGATGTCCGCGTTCTCAGGAAGGGGCTGATATCTCGGCGGTCGCGCCCAGAGCTTTCCTTTGTAGTAATTCGGCACATATTTCTTCACCAGCGAAACGATGGTCGAATTTAACGCTTGCATGAAGATTTTCTTGTTCGAATTCGGAAAGCGGGCGACGAGATGAATATGATTTCCCATGATAATGAACGCGTGGAGGATGACTCCGTATTTCTGCTGATACTTGGCAAGGTATGCCGCTATTCTCGAATGGAGCGTGGGGTTGTTTACGAACCAAAGCTTTGAGCCAATCGTTTTTGATGTGATGAAAAAGGTTGTCTCTGGGTCTTCGAAGGAAAGATTTCCCGTCATTTTTTGATCCTCGTTGGTCTATTGCGAGAATCTAATCGACGAAGATTTGGGAAAGTTTCCTCTGATGAGTCACGCGACGACACGGAAGTGCTTTCGGAGCACTCCGTACACGTCCTTTAAGACCTCATAGCCGCATGGGAATGCGTACAGGTGCTTTAAGAGCTTGTCGTCTCGCATTTCACTGCGAGCCACTTCGGTCCGCCTTGTTAATGAACTAGACGACAGTCCGCTCCGGCTACTAAGGATGCCGGCAAAAAGGCAGTGGCGATTAGCGCGCCCGAGTGCCGCGTGACTTGGATAATGCCCATGGAAGAGCGCAGAGACTAGCCTCTCGCTTAGGAGAATGATCTCCTCTCGCGGGGCCGGCGAGCAACCCGGTCGACAAGCGAATAGAATTTCGCTCAGTTCTCAACGAATTAAGATTTGTATCGAGCGTCGAACCAGTCTTTAAACGGAACCACTTCCCCACTAGACGCTCGCGTCAACCATGGATACAGCGCCCCTGAAACATTCGGTTTTAAGACTAACACCGCAAAGGAGTTGGAGAACCCGGTTAGGTACCGTGCCAAGCTGCTCATTAACACTCCTAACAGGTCGATTGCCGGATGAGCCCATCGCGGAGAACGAGATTTCAGCTGGTTTGTCGGCGGACGAACGAAACTCTCGAAAATGATCCGATGCGGCCCCGTCGGATTTGCTGCCGAGAAAAATTTGCAAATCTCTCGCTTCGAAAACCTAAATACGTAATTTGGAATCGATGAGTCGGCAGAGCCGCCGCCCTTCAATCTGTGCGCATGAACCGAAGCTGTTTCAAACTCTTGTCCGATACCGAGATGCACTCCAATCCGTGTCAGAAGCGAGTCTTTTGGCTCAAAAAAAATCACGCCCTTTCTTGAAACTCGATACATTTCCGCCAGGGCTTGATGAGGATGAAGGCAGTGGTGAAGTACCTGGTGCGCTATCACGAAATCAAATGACTCATCCGGATGGGATAAATTCTCAAGATTCTCGACGTGGCACGAGAATTGCGACGAAATTGACTCCGAATGCTGAACGAGATTTGACAGCTCGAATCTCTGGATTCCCAAGTTCTGCATGGCTTGAACATCTCTGATTTCTGCTCCGCAAATGAGTACGCGACTGTCGGCATCCAGAAGTTTCAAAGATAGCAAGCGCGCAAGAAACGACTCATACATAGAGTCCTGGTTGCTCCTCCAAGTATCAAGTTGCTCAGAAGCTCGCATAAATTTCGATCATTTGTTTCGCCGATCGTTCAAGCGAGAAGCGGGAGCGTACGGAGTCCCTCATCTGCTGGAGTGCGTCGGGACTCAGTTGCAGGCAGCGGTTCAATGCATCTGCAAAGGAATCTTCATCGTGCGTGCTGTAGGCACCGGCAAACCCGGTACCGAGAACTTCTTCGACAGCTCCCCCCGCCGGATAACACACCGGAGTGCCGAGATAAGCACACTCGAGGGCTGGCAACCCGAAACCCTCCTTTTCGGACGGAAACAAAAGCACTTGAGATTGTCCCATGACGTCGACCAGCTGTTCGCGAGGCAGCTCCGGCCGGATGTTTACATTCTTCAAATTCGAGGCAAGGTGAAGCGAGACGTCGGATAATTCGCCCACCAGTTCCAATGGCGGGAGCTCGAGTTTGCGGTTTTGAAGGCTCTGCCAAATTTGTAAAAGCCAAGTGGTTCGTTTGTGAGGCGCCTTCGAAGCCAAATGTAAAACAAAGTTCGATTTGACTAACACAGCATCTTCTTTTTCGAGGACGCTCCCATTCGGAACTACGACAACAGCACCTACGCCGATGCGATAACGTTCCGCAAAAGCATGAAGTTCGACTTTGGAATATTCAGACGGAACCACAATTACTCTCGACCGTCGAAGCGTTAGTTTGAGGAGCATGATCCAATAACCCAGATCAATTGAACTCCGATAGTGAGGATAGGCGTCCGAATAGTGTTGGACGATGGTGTCGGCGACGGTCGCAATGGTCGGTGTGCTGTCCGGAATCAGCACAGGAAGAAATCCCTTCAGATAATGGTAACAGGTAAACTTCCTCGAACGAAGGAACACCCTGTGAAACTGATCAATGACGAGACGAGATACAGGGCGATCGTTCTTAAAGGGAATTTTTACCTTGGAAAAATTCTCAGCTTGGACATCGATTGACGAGCGCGAGACAATCAAACTCAATCGCTCTTCGTTGTCGTTCGGAAAGGATCGATGAAGCTGTCCCAATAAATCGAGCGCAAACTGCCGGATACCGAGACTCCGTCCACCCTCTGCTTGAATATCGGCAATATACAGGGCAGGGTGCACTTTTCGACCTCACAATTGACCACGTATCTGAGAAAAAATTCGCCGCCATCACGAGTAAGGTTAGGATTGGTCTCTGTCAACAGAAATAGGCGACAGAGTAAACCTCTCTGGTAATTCAAGGTCGAGTGTCTCAACCGTTCCGATTCTGCGGTTCCACGCTCGTACGGATACCGACCCGCGCTTCGATTATAAGCACGCACCACTGCAATTCCAACCAGACGACCCATCGACCACGGGCAATCTTCAAATCTTCTGCTTTACCTCTCGCCGGTCTATCCCATGAATCTAATCGACGGAGTTTTCAGCAAGTTTCCTCGGACACACGACGGGCTCTGTTGGGTCCGAGGAAAATGGGATTCTGAAGATTCCATACAGGCACTTTAAGGCGTCTAGGTTGCATTCGGCGGTGAGTACAGGTGCTTTAAGGGCTCGTCGCCGCTCCCGCAGCCCAAAATCAGCACTGGGCCTTCGAGATCTCCCCCGGAAGAAATTCGCTGATCCTGGCAATCAACCGATCGTGTGATTCACTAAAATCCGCGGACGCATACGCATCAACTTGCTCACCATTGTTGATCAATGCAGGTTCGAGTACGCGTCTAAACCGTATCTCATAGATATTGCCACCGATTTCTTCTCTGTTGCGAAAGTAGAGTCCTGATCGAAAATGAGCGAACTCAAAGTTTCTCTCACTCGCAATCAGGGGACTCTCGCATCGCTCAGCCACCATCCTAAACGTATACTTCGAAAGGTTCCTCAAATCGGGAAATGGGAGAAATTCGAATGATATTGAAGAGTCTCTACACAGTTTGCAGGCCAGCTATCACTGCCGCCGTTTGTCTCGGAGTCCTTGTCTTCGGAGTCGAGAACTCGGCGAATGCGGCACCTTCGACAACGCAATCCTGGCAGACAACCGCACCGGCTCCTGCGGCGTCCACCCCTACAATCTACGACTTTGCGGCTGAGATAGCGGCACTCATCGACCTCATCGAATCCTCCGAGCAAACACATTACGATGAATACGGCGACGGTGAGTACGTCTGCGAAGCTACAGAATTCGGCGAAGAAACGATCGCGAATCTAGAAGAAGAGGTCGAATGTCAGGCGCAAAAGACTGTCGAGGTTAAGGCTACTGCCTATGTCGAACTCATCAGCGACAAGGGCAAAAAGGCGTATAAAGACAATGCCCTCGTCAAAGGCCTCGTTGATAGCTTCAACAACAAGAAGCCCGAGTCGATCGTCAGTGGAGTTCCAGTAGGTGTTCCTTTCGACCAATTAGAGCCCAATCTGTATCGGGGGTTAACCGGGGGAACCGCCTACCTCTCCTTGAATCTCGGCATGAACTTTCAAGGTCTCAAGGAAGGGGTCGATTACAAAATCAAGTTCACCGAAATCGAGATTATTAAGTGGATTGTGCAGTGCTGCAAAAAGATCTTCCCAGATCCAAAGCCAGTTCCAAAGGAACTTCCGAAAAAATAGTGTGCTGACAAATGTGACAAAGAATGCAGCCGGGCGTGTCGAAACACTCCCGGCTGCCGAACTTTCAAAATATGAAGATATCAGCTATTCCCAATCATAAGACTTGAGTGCTTCCTTCGCCTCAGGCGAATCAATCTCCTCGAGCGCAACCGCAGCAGCGTTTCTCACTTCACGCTGAGAATCCTTTAACAGCTTCACGATATCCGGAACGGCCCCGCCGGACGCCTCGCCGATCTTTCCAAGCGCAAGGCAGACCGACTTTCTCACTCTCGGATCGGGATCGGGAATCGCTCTCTGGAGAGCAGGCACCGCTTCCGCCGCATCGGGACCGATCCGTGAAAGCGCTTCCGCAGAAAACGACTTTACGTTCCACATCTGATCTCTCATCGCTCCGGCGAGCGCATCGACGGCGTCCTTCGCTTCGGCTCCAAGGTCACGAAGTGCCTTTGCCGCATCAGCGCGGAAGACCTTGTCTTTGTTCTTGAGCTGCTTAATAAGCTTCGGCACCGAGCCTTCCGGTTCAAAATTCATCCACGCTTCGAGTGCTTCATCGGTTGCAATCTTCCGAAGCGCTTCTGAGGCAAGCCATGCCACTTCGGGATCCTCATCGGTGAGCGTCGCGATGAGCGCCGGAACCGCTTCTTCAGCCTTCTTCGCCGCTCGCATATTTCCGAGAGCCTTCGCGGAGTGGGCGCGAACCTGCATTTCAGGATCTTTCAAATGCGGAATGAGCGCGGGAACGCAAAGCTCTGCATCTCGAGCGGCACGTCCGAGTGCCTCGGCAACGGCCGCGCGAATTTCAGGATTTGGATTTTCCAGCTCACCGACGAGCTTCTCCATCTCTTCGAGCGAGATAATTGAAAGTGCCCAAGCGATGCTCGAATGCAGTTCTGGCTCAGCGCCGGGCACCATCGAGATCATCTTATCGATGGCCATGTGGGCGTAGGTTCCAATCTTTCCGAGAGAGAACACCGCACCCCTGCGGACAGCGAGGTCCGGCGCATCGAGCTTTTCCATCAGGTAGGGAATGGCTTCTCTCGCCAGCGCGCCGATGTTTCCGAGAGCAGGGAGGATCTCGTTTCTCACCATCTCGTTCTCGTCATTCACTGCCCCGAGCAGAGCTTTCACGGAGTCCTCGGTTCTCTCCATCCCGAGGCTGCTCACCGACTTCAGTCGAACTCGCCAATCTTCGTGTTTCAAATCGCTGATGAGCCGGGCTACAATCTTATCCATCGTGCGTTCCTTCAGTCCCCTTTGGGAGATCCCTTAATTCATTAAGCATGTCCCGAATCTTCTCGAGCGCCGATTTGGCGTCCTTGAGAGCGTCCGGGGGTACTTCATAACCGTCGACCAGGTCGGTAATAACGCCGAGCGCGACCCCAAGCGGCGTCCGCATCTTATGAGAGTAGCGCTCACAAACCGCTGCGACCGACTCCGACCTCATATTATGCCTCTTTTTTTGGCAAAACGTTCCTCTTTTCCTTCTGTAATCTCGGCATGTTGGGCAAGGAGGGCCTTCGCACGCTGAAAATGCTGGGTGAGCCGGGCAAACTCTTCTGCTGTACCTGTCGCGGTATCAGGGTGAACCGTCTTTGCTTTTCTCCGATAGGCCCGGACCAAAGACGCCTCATCTGCCCGAGGGGAGAGCTCAAAATACTGAAGAAGCGCCCGGAGCTCAGAATAGCCTCCGGCGGCGGCGACCGAGCGAATCGGCGCATGGGTTCGAGACCTTGGCGCTCCCTCTCCGCGAATTTCGCCATGCCAGGTCCTTCGCGATCCCTCGGACCAGACCCTTTGAGTTCCGTCGGGGCGAGCTCTTCGACTTTTCTCGGGCCAAGCCCGGCGAAGCGGTTCAATTGATCGCCGAGGGCTCCAGAAATGAAACAGCAAGAAGCTACAAAGTGTAACCAGCAGAAGAGACATTCCCCGCACAAGTATCCCCACGAGCTTTGTTCCTTCTCCCGGCGAGTAGTTCAACTCGGCATGCGCTTCTGGTGAAAGGCGGTCCCACAGCTCTTGAAACCACGGCTCTTGGCGCGGCAGGAGAAGCGAGAGCTTTTCCACGAGGGACTTTCTCGCGGCAAGCTCTCCTGGAAAAATCTCATACGAACCGAGAAGAGCACGCGCCGAGTCCTCTCTCCTTCCTGACTCCCAAGCGTTTGCGGAGAAGCGAACGAGGAACAAACTGTAGAGAGCGGCGACCTCATTATCAAACATTGAGATTCGCCGAAGGAATTCGAGCTTCGACGCCGCATACAGCGGAAGCTGCTCTTCAAACGGCGCACGTATCAGCTCTTCTAGAGATTTTTTAAACAACGAAAGCAACTCCTTCGAGCGTTCAAACTGAACATCGAGAATTGAGAGCCATGAGATCTTCGTCTCGAGGGGGACATTTCCCTTCACCATACGTTCATTGGTCGCTCTTCGCTGAACCCGCATCAGATATTTGCCCGCTTCGGTTTTCGGGTTTTCCTTCGCCTCGAGACATCCTGCGTAAAATTCGGAGTTTGCCGAACCACGGCAAGATTCCACAGTGCCGCGGAGGCGAGCGAATCGGACGGCTTCTTCAACATTCTCTCCAGCAAAAGCACGCTGGTACTCGCCAAGATCGTCCGAATCGAATTTCAGATCGATACCGGGAAGATCGCGAAGGAGAAGATTTCCATGCCTCCTCGAGTCGACCGCGACCACGAGCCCTCGAATGTATTCCGACGATTTTTGTCTCGGGAGCTTATAGAACGCGTCGAGGATCCGTGGCGACGCCTTCCGGCTCTTGAGCAGCGCATGGACAGCCTCCGGAACATTTGCCGCGAGAAGACTGGCATCACTGGAGATAAACTTCTCGCCTTCGGGTGTTTGCGACAGGAGTTGCAGCGCCGCAACGCTTGTCCTCTCGTTGGCTTGTCCATCGAGCAGGAAACGACGAAGCTCGCTTGCCGCCGGTATCCGGGTATTCGAGTCCACCGCCCGCTGTAAATACATCTCAAATGCCGAAGCGCAGCTCACTTCTTTGGCGCCGAATTCCTCGAGCACCTTGCAATCCCGCTCATTTTTCAGCTCACATTCTCCGCAATAGAGATTCACTCCGAAGAGCTCGATAATCTCCGCGGCATACACCTCGCGCGAAGATGAGGGCAAATAGAGGGAAATGCAGATTAAGAAAAATAGAATCCACGGATATTGCGATTTTGTATTGCGACGAGACTGACGCAGGCGTTGATGGCGAACAAACTTTAACATCGTCTTATCAAACAGAAGAAACAAATCGGTTGTTGTCGAGCGCAGCTTCCTCCTTGCCGTCTGCTGCAGAGCGAAGAAAGCATACCGCAAAACGCGGTTCTCCCAAACGTAGAAATACCTTGAAAGAGGAGAATATTTCTCATGCTTTTACCGAAATGCCACCCTGCCAACCGCCCGGCGATTCACTGTGAACAATTTGGGGATTTCATTCAGACTTTCTTCTCCCGAGAGGAACGGAGAGCATGTCTCTTTGACACTCGTTTGTTGATCACAATCGCCCTCTCGGCCGGTCACGACGTGGCAATTTTTAAGACGATCCTTCACAGACAACCCGCGAGAGCATTCTCACAGGTCACGTTATTCTTTCGTCGCTCGACTCTGTTCCGCTCGCAGGGACGAGGCAGCTCGTCGCAGTATCTCTCGAAACGCTGAAAGTTACCCGACTTCGCTTTCCTTCCTCGGCTGTCGCGCACGATCAGAGGTCAAAACATCGGATGTTTCCCGGCCTTTCCCCGCCGAATACCATCATCATTCTCCATGCAGCGTGAATCTTCATCGGGCTGCGTTCCCTATCCGATTCAATCCCAATTTCTCGAAAGATTTGCCGCCAAAAAACTTTCCAAGGAGACGAAACATTCGCGGGCAGATCGCCGATTACGAGACAAAGTATGTACAAGAAACGAAATATAGTGTTGTGACGAGAGTGACGACGGCCTTGTTTGCGAGCCGCTTTTTTCATCGCTCGATGAAATAAAAATATGAAAACAGCTTTCGTTGAGCGGAGTTAACATCTCGTCATCCACGTGAGCGCAGAGAAATCGCGCGCCGAGACGCAGGATCCTTCGAACATGGAGTACTTTATTCTTCCATGGTACTGAACCGCAAAATTGGCCCCCGAAAAATGGAGCTCTTTGAAAGTATGAGGATTGCTTGCGTCGACAATTCGCCAATCGAGCGAGAGCAAATTATCCGATATTTGGAGGAAGCCTTTTCTTCGCAGCGCGGAGCAGTCGGCCATCTGCCTGACGCCGCAATCTCCTCCTGCTCATTAGAGGAGCTTATGTTTGTCGCTCACCCCGGAACAATCATCATCGGTCCAGGGTTTGAGATTGAACAAACCTTCGAGGCATGCCGCAAGATTTGTGAACATTTTCCTGACTCACCGGTAATACTGATTTTCGCACCCGCGAATTACTCTCTTCGCGTCCTTCGGCGATTCGAACGCTTTACGAAAGCGTTGTTCTGCTGGGAAGAACCATCTACCCGCCTCGTTCACACGTTGCTTGAGCTCGAGAATTCACCACCAAGCCGAAAACGCGGACGGCTCCTCGTGGTATCGGGTGTAAAAGGCGGCATCGGAGCGACCTCATATGTTGCTGGATTGGCTCACGCAGGCCAGTCCCTGGGGCATACGGCCGTGCTCGTCGACCTGTCGGCATCGGGTGCGCTGATTCATTACATGGGAGCAGCACGGAGGCATTCAGGTGAGTATTCCACAATTCTCTCCGAGCGACTTCGCCCGCAGAGGGAAATCATCGACCGTCTCCTCGTCTCGGCGCCGAATGGCACCACGCTGCTGCTCCCACCCAGCGGAAGTAAGGAGATCAGAGAAATGTGGCTGCGAGACGCGAGCCGATTTGAGTTTTCACTGATTCTCTTCGAGTTTCTGCTGGAGATGTTTGATCTCGTCATCGTTGATCGAGCTGGAGCCGAAGGCATACTCCCATTTGCTCTGAACAGTCAGGCAGACATTCGATTACTTCTCACAACAAATGATCCCGCTTCAGTGTATCTGCTTCAGCGAGAACTTTGTGAGCTGGCTGAGATTCCTGGGGATGCCGAAACGTGTGTCGCTGTAAATCTTCTGCTGAATGAAGGTCTCACCGACAAAGATGTTTTCGAATTTGCAGTAATAAATGAGCCGGCATTGAGACCCGTCATTCATCTCCCGATGTTACCCAGCGACCATCGGGCCCGTCACTGGATTGGAACCGGGAATACCCTCTACACCGAGGGCTGTCGCCAGACCCAGGCAGTCCTGGAAACACATGCGCGAACCTTCTTGTCCAAGCAGCCTCTCGCAGCAGTGAAGCCGGTAACGGTCGAAGGAGTGAGCTCGCCCTCCGCATCGCACACGTTCACGCAATTCATCGAAAAGATCCACAGAAAGCTTCCGCGGCGCTCGTCGACAAGGCTCCTTCCAGCGCCTTCCAACCTTCTGCTCTCCGAAGACCCGAACTCGAATATTTCTATAATGCGGCCGAGATTGAGCGCCAGAAAGGCGTTCGTGGGTGAGTCACCAAGCGAGCATCTTGATGAACACGGGTCACTCACTCTCGAACAGGTGTTGTTTTTTAGCGGTGCGATAGCGCTCGCTTGCGTCGCCATTCCAGACATTTTGTCCAACTTTGCAGAGTACCTGAACCAATTCGTCGATGGAGGAAGTTTATGATCGCAATCGTGCAATATGTTCGCTCAGAAGAAGAAGGCTCGTTGGCTCTCGAGCAGGTCTTAATCATAGCGGCCATCGTCACTATGTCCGCAGGTCTCTTCGTCTTCTACGACAACATCTCGAACTACTTCCGCACTTTTAACATCGCAGCGCTTCCGACCGGAGTTTCAATTTCTCCTTCGAGCTCTGGAACCAACAATCCTTGAGACTTTCTCAATGCTTCGACGGACATTGAATTTATGAAAACACCTGCTCGCCCAAAGCGAATCAAACCCGTTTTTCGCTCGCGTGCCGGGTCGTTACTCCTGGCCGTGTCCACGGCTGTCGCAGGAGCATTATTTATGGCGGCCGTTCAACCTCGCAGTATCATTTCTCAGCCGGCGAATGCGACTCATGAATTCAATCTCGCACTTGACGATGTGATCATGGTCCCTGCTCCCACTCGAAACATCGCAAAGGGCGAGCGACTCGCTGCGGTTCCTTTCACGACCATAAAATGGCCAAGAAGCCGAATTTCGTCAGAGTATCTGCAAAGCGAAGACCTGCATAAGGAGGCGGTCGCTGCGCTGCCGCTCTCAAAATACCTCCCCGTTCCGCTCACCTCGATAAGCCAAGACCTCTCGGATGGAAATCTGGTAACGGAGCGAATCCCCCCGGGAATGCGTGCGATTACCGTCCGCGTTGATGCCGAGGCCGCGGTTGAGGGTTGGGCGCAATCTGGAAACTTTGTCGATGTAATCATGGTGCGGCAGGGCAAAGAATCCGGACTCGAATCCAAGGTAATTGCGGAGAACATAAAAATACTCTCGGCAGGCCGTTCTGCAGAACCCGCTCTGAATGATCAAGCTTCGCCCCAACCACCGAGCACCGTCACGCTCCTGGTGAATCAAGAGGATGCCCTGAAGATAAAAACTGCGTCGACTTTGGGTAAGCTCACGTTTGCTCTCCGAGGATCGGGAGATCAATCACCTACAACCGCTATACGACTAGACCAACGGACTTTGCTCGGAGCCGGAAAAGCCACCACTCAAATCATCACTGGAGTGGCCCGCGGTCCGAATGGCCAGATGTACACTCTTGGCAATTCCTCTCGTTGGGTAAAAACCGATTCGAGCCGTGATGACGGAGTGGCGGTCCCATGAGCGCGGCTAAAACTCTCGAGGACAAATTTCGACCTGGTGCCGCAGAGATTGCGCGCCATTTTTTCTGCTCATCTCTCTCGTCTCAACTCGTGCAGACACCCGAAAATGCGAGAGGCTCGGAGCTCACGGCCTCCGGCAAATATATTGTTCGCGAAGTAAAGAAGTTTCTCGGACAGACCGCGGCCACAAAATCGGACGCGGAACAAAAAGCGCATGCACCGTCGGAGGAGGATTTACTCGCGCTTGTAAAGAAAGTGGAAGAGCGAGAATCCGAGGAACTCTCCGAGCGTGAGCGAGTTGCCGTCGTGACTGCGCTTTACTCAGCACTCGATCACTACGACATTCTCTCCCCGCTCCTGGAGAATCACGACGTCAATGACATCATCATTCGAGCCTTTGACGATATTAGCGTTCAAACCAATCGCAGAAATATCCAGACGGACCTCAAATTCGCCGACCACGACTCATACAAAGCGTTTGTCGAGAATCTTCTCAAGCGGGCCGGCAAAGCTTGCACCATTGGTTCTCCGGTTGTAGACGCAGCACCCGATCCGCACGTGCGTGTTTGTGCGACTCATGAATCTTTCTCTCCACCCGGCTCCGGTCCGATGCTGACCATTCGTATTGCACGGAATGAGTACATTTCTCTCGATGCCCTCATCCATCATCAACTCGCTCCGCCACTTATTCTCGATTATCTCGCGGTGCTCGTCGCCACCGGCCAATGCAGTGTACTGATCGCGGGAGAGGTCGGAACCGGCAAAACTACCCTTCTGAGAGCTCTCTCGAGCCGCATCCCTGAGAGCGAAGCTATTCTCGTTATCGAAGACACGCACGAGATTGTTCTGCAACGCCGATTTGTAAGAACTCTGATCACTCGCGAACCGAATACGGAGGGCGCAGGCAGAATCAGTCCCGCGCTCGCGATCAGAACCGGAATGCGGATGGCGATGAACCGGCTCATACTCGGCGAAATGCGTGATGCCGAAGCCGCCGAATCGTTCATAGATGTCTGCGCTTCGGGTCATGCGGGCATGTCGACCATTCACTCGCGCTCGGCGAAGGATGCCATTGGACGGTTGGAGCTATTTCTCGCCCGCGCTCAAGGCGCCGTTCAAATCGAGACGATTCGCCGACAAATCGCAAATGCCGTCTCGGTCATCGTGTTTCTCGGCGTAGATCGAGACGCCGGGAAGCGCAGAATTCTCGAGGTCGTCGAAATCGGATCCTTCTCCGACGGAGCAATTCAACTCTCACCGATGTTTCGTTACTTGCCGCATCCCAACCGACCGCAGTGGAGACGGGAGGCCGGATTGAGCCAATTTCAGGCGGAACTCCAGTCGACAGGCCTCGCCTTGCCCACGGCCGGAGGTACTCTCGGTTTGGATCCGGAGAACTCTTATGTCAGAGGTGGAATTTGAATCTGCTGGTCTCAACATATTGCATGGAGAGTCGATCGAAAGCGCGCTCACGATTGGAATCTCTCCGTCAGAGTGACGGTCGGTCGAAGAAACTGGAGCAGCGCACGCATAGGTGCAGCGAAAGCAAGATAGCTCCTGCCACACCAAACAATTTGAAAGAAACGTACCTTCAGATGGCCGGACTCACCGAAGGTCGTCTCCGTTTATCGATCCATTCCTTCTCTCTTTTAAAAATTCTCTCGGCGTTGCTCACCTCTGTCATTACCTACACCCTCTTTTCCTTTCCGTTTGTCGCCGTCTTCACGCTCGTGGGGCTCTGGTTTCCTGAGATTTGGATCAAGAGACGTATACGGCATCGAGCGAGCGTATTCGCAGAGGACTATCCGACGATGCTTCTGGCGACTGCGTCGAGCCTGCAAGTAGGAATGACGCCATACCAGGCTCTCGAACGAGCAACTTGGTTGATGCCTGCGGGAAGCTTGGTAAAGCGAGAGGTCGAGCTCTTCCTTGAGAAGCTTCGCCAAGGAATTTCCAAGGAGCAAGCAATCGGCTCATTTGCTGCCGCCTATGACTTGCCGGAGTTGGAGCTCTTTCGATCCGCCCTATTACTGGTCATCGACACCGGTGGCCGCTTTTCTCCCACACTCCAAAGATTGGCTGAAGTCAGCAACAACCGGATAACGCTCCTCCGAATGGCTGCGGTGAGTACCGCAAGCATGAGGCTGACCGCCAACGTGTTGCTGATTATTCTTCCCTTTTTGATCGTCGTGCTCTCGCTGCGTATCGAAAATTATTGGGAGCTGATTCGTTCTCATCCCACGGCAAACGCCCTCGCTTCAGTTGGGATTTTCGCAATATTCACCGGCTATTTGACCCTTCGTAAAATGAGTTTTTTCAAACCATGATTTGCCGTTTCCTACATCAACAGCAAGCAAGATTTCGGCTCGTTGAATTGCTCACCCTCCGACCGGAGGATCCCGACGACACGGATCTAAAAAACGAGCGTTTCGACTTCGAGAGTCGTGGGGAGCTAAAGGAACTTTCAGATCGGTTGGGATCTGCAGGATTTCTTGGAAGGGCAGCCCGGGCCGAGGCAAAGAGAAAGTGTTTTCTGTTCATCGGGATTCCGATGTTCGTAATTGCAATGATTCTTCTTCCTCGAACGGGCTCGACGAGTGAATTTTTGTTTGCCCTTCTTCTTTGTATCGTTTCCGGGCTCTGGTTCGGATTATCGGCATGGCTCTTTTACTTGAAATACCGCACGCAGAATTTCGAAAGAGAGCTTCTTTTTCGGACTCCGCTTTTCCTCGAATCACTGGTCCTTGTTGTCGAGTCGGGGGTAGGTATACTCCCGGCATTGCGAATCGTCCTTTCGCACCGGACACCCGCATCTGAAATCGACCCGGTTCGCCGTATTTTTCTCCTCGTCTATCGTCTGGCTGAGAACGGCCTTCCTTTTGATCAAGCGCTTGAGCTGCTCGCTAGAAATTTACGCGTTCGAGTGCTGCAGCACGTACTCCTCCACCTCGACATCAGCGCGAATGCGGGCGGAGAGTTGATCCCTTCGTTGAGGAGCCTGAGCGACCAGACCCACCGAGAGTGGCGTCTCTCAGTTGAACAAAGGGTCCGGCGGCTTGAGAGTCTCGTCGTATTCCCGGTGTTCATCTCTGTAATGGGGTTGGTTCTCGTCACGGCAGCGGTTCCCATCGTTCCCTTACTCAATCTTAAGGGCACTCTCGAATCCAAAGCGAAAACGCCTTCGGAGCAAAATTCGGGGATTATGCGATGAAGCTCCTCATCGGCAGCTCTCGCGGAAGCCTCTCGCTCTCGATGGTGGCTTCGATGCTGAGCGGACTTCTCGCCATCCTTCTGTTTGCCGACCTCATTCGATTCACCGTCGCTTCACATGCAGTGCAGCAAGCCGCGCGAAAAGCAGCTCGCTGTCTCACTCCTACCGATCCGAAGTGTGTCTCATCGGATGCGACCTCTCCACCGGGCGAACGGGATTGGTATGCGTCGCACCGCGGCAGTAGAGAAACCCTTTGGGTCGACCGTTTTTTCTACGAAGGAATCGCTCACCTCCAGTTATGGGAGGCGTCTTTTTCTGGATATCGCATCCATCTCGTTCAGAAGCCTCCAGTTCGATGGAGCGCGCTTCAGATACCTTTCAAAACTTTCCAAGGAGGCTTGAATCGGTACGAGTATCGGGTAAAGCGAATCGCCGCCCAAGTGGTCGTCGAGGAAGTGGAGCAACAGTTCCGAGTGCCAAGCGCTTTTCGCGCCGCACTCACCTACTTTCCTGATTTTGATGCAACCTATGAAGTGGCTCTCGACCGTGCTCCCGTAGAGCTCTGGAATCCGAGAGTACTCCGAGATCGTGCAAATCTGAGCCGTGGATTCCGAGACTTTCCGGAGCTCGTCTTTCACACAACAATGCTTCCGAATGAGATCATTGCTGCGGGGGAAATACAAAGATTCTCGACTGAACTGTTCGAAGTTCCAATTCTCCCCGCCGATTCTCCGTCATCAATCTGCGAAGATGCGGCCGGGAGACCATGCGATATACGCCAGTTTGCAGGATCCGCTGGAGCGCAAGATTACTCGTGGCAAAGATATGCGGCACTGGCGATAAAACCGTTCGCGCTCGTTCGGCGCGTCTCAGGAGCTCCATCGATTAAATGGGCGGGAGGCCAAGGCTCAGGTTCCGCTTCGGGTCCCGGATGGGGACTTCAAATTGAAGTTATTTCGGCTGCCGACTATCAAAGCTATAGAACACGGGCAAACACTTCGCCGAACTCTGTTGTTCCGATTGTACCCGAGCCGCTCAGCTCCATTCGATGCCTCGGGGGCCGGTTTTCCTCGGCGGAGATTACTGGCAATCACTTTCAACCGTTTCATCTGTGGTTGCGCGGCCCAAAGGGGTCGAATGGAGGAGGTGCGCCGAATTGCCCCGCTTCACAGAATTCGTCATTCTCTGCTCACGATTCCATGTTCGTCGAACGGGGTGGCGCCTTTCGCATCACCGGTTTTCTTGAAGTATCGGGATCCGGAGCGGTTGAAGCATCGGTACAGTTCAAACACTACTTCGACACGTATGCGCCGTTCCCCAAAACGCATCACCGGGAGAGGTCGTGTTTCGGTTCCGCACGGTCTCCGGCGGATGAGAGCGATTCGGCATGTTTTCCAGACGCAGTGTGTGGAGATGCGAAAGTCGTTGAAACCCGAAGCTGTTCGGTGCTTTCAATTGAGAGGCAGGCCATTTGTATTGATGAGCGAACTGCGGCATCGGATCCTTACGCCCATGCACTTCCCGAAGTACGGTGTGGGGACTCGGTGACGGGGGCAACTTGTGACTCAGAGTTCCTTCCTTCCCTTCCGGCGGACTGCTCCGACGAAAAGAAGCGGTTCCCTGAAAGAGTGAACTGTGGATGGTCGGAATCAAGTGTGCTCCGCGATGTCATCGAGCTTGCCGAGACTCCGGAACTTTGCCCCGAGGGCACAATCGTCGAGAAAGAGTCAGACTGCGGAAGCAACGAAAGGGAAATAGTTTACAAAGTCGAGAATGATTTCGGCGACGTCGCCCTGTGCCCTCGGGTTGCCGAAGTGACGACTTCCTATCGAGCGAGACGAGACGCCATTAACCACAATCAGCCTACCGGGTTCCCTCGCTTCTCCGGTGCACAAACAATCTCGGCTCGTTGGAGCGAAGAGTCGCCTCCTCACCGCTGGGCGCCATCATTCTCGCTTCCCAAGGAATTGCGAGATTTTGCTTCAGACCCCGAAGTCGTCGAGAAGGGCATCATCAAATCGAAAAATGTCCTTCCGGTCTACCGAAGGAAAGATAACCACTGGCAACCCCCGCTTTCCGTCTTCGGATTCTATGGAGCAACAAACCATGCAACTCCAGTCGCTTTCGACCTTATTGACGAAGAACGAATACGGCTGAATGGTGCGTATCCATTCAAGAACCAGCCAGAATATGAGATTCCAGCCTCTCTTCCTGGAGAGGTCTGCGACGGACCCGAGGCGGATCTCGAGTCGCGGCTTCGAGCATATGCCGCCGTTCAGCTTCCGGCACTCATGGATTCGGAGATCGAATTCCAGTCATCAGCTCGATACGCCGATTCAATCCCCGCACAACAATCGAGCACCTGCGCCGGGACCCAAGTGACGGCAATTCCGCTTCCTCAGTGCACCAAACTGAGTTACCACCAGGTCGAGCGAGACGTTTGCCCACTCACGACCTACCTCGGCCGGTTCGACAGCACCAACCATCCGTTTGGACCCGCGTCATGCCTGGCATCATCTGACGTGGAGTGTCGCAGCGAGCCAGTCGTTCAAGCGGCTTCCACTCAACCGTTCTCCGAAAACTTCGACATCGCAGCAGCCCAGCGCGCCGGACATCGCGAGATTCAGAGAGCGTTCAGCGGAGCAGTGCAAGGTTGCAACGGAAAGAACTGCACAAAGGTTTTAATTGCGGAGCTCGATCCCGACCATCTGCAAATCAATGTACTCTACGAGCTTCCACTCACATTTCCGCTCAGTATGATCTTGGGCTCGGAGTCGCTCACCGTTAAAGCCGAGAAATTGGAGCTTCGAGAAAGACGTGTCGCGGGGCGTTACGCCGGTGCAGCATACGGCGATCCAGAGAGTTAGTGTTTCGATGAGTAGCGGCAACCATAATAGGCGAGATCAAGGAAATGTCTGTTTTCAGACGCTCCTCGTTCTTCCAGTTCTGATCGCGTTGGCTGCGGTGGGAATAGATATCTCGGGGTGGAACGCGGCTCGAGACGAATTGCAAAAATTCGCAGACAGCGTCGCCCTGGAAGGTGCTCGATATCTTCCCGACATGGAAGCAGCGTTTTCCCATATTCAGACTACAAAACTTCCAAGACACCTTTCGGGCCTTCAGATGAGCGCGTTTGAGATCGGAGAAAATCGATTGAGTGTGGGAGCCCGACTCTCAGGGCGTTTTGAACCTCAACTCTCGAAGGTCTTACCCGGTCTCTCTTCGAGTGCTTTCGAGATCACGAAAGAAGCAGTCGCCCAAATCGTTCCGAGCGACACTGTTTTCATCATCTCGGACGGGACGACCCTGAGACCCCGATTGGCCCCGAGTAACTCCGGGCGGGGGAGCGAATTCCAGATTCCCTGGGGAGACCCGGAGACGTGGCCTGCGTCAGGATACTTCAACTGCGCGGCGCCTCCGATCCTTCGGGACTCTAAATATCCCTTCAATTGGTGGGAGCGGTGGGACGACACCGGGTTTCAACGCTGGGCAACTCAATCGTGCTTCAACCCTGTTTTCAGCGCGCTTAAACTCAGTGCTATCAGCCTCATCGATTCGCTGTCGTCTGCTCCCGAAAATCGTCTCGGGCTAATTTTCACTCCCGGTGGCGAAATCGACCAAGGGTATCTGATCGTGAAGCGAGTCCGAAGAGAGTCACTGAACCCTAAGCTGAATTCGATTCGCTGGCCGGGCTACCTTGAGGGCGAGCGCTTCCTTGGCGATGAGGTGTGTTTGCTTTTCTCTCATCCGCTGTCCAGCTTCACCGATCGCTTTCAGCTGCCTCCCTCCCGCTTCGGCGAACCGTTTCGCGCCCTCGCTGATGAGGGATGCACCGTTCCGCTCCCGCATCCGCCATGCGGCGAAAGACACTCTCCCGATGGACATCTGACGCAGTGCTTCCTCGATGAGGTGCTCTCACTCCGACAGGCCGTTTACTGGCACGCCGCGCGTCTCTCTCTGCCAGACTACGACGCGATGCCTCGAATATTCCCGGCGCTCGAAGCAGCAATTCAAGAGCTCACTGACCCTGACCTCGGCGCGGAAACGGACAAACTGGTGCGCCTTCGCGGAAGCCTCGCTTTTCGGTCAATGAAAAGAATTCTGCTTTTCTCCGATGTGCTCCCTCTTCTTTCGGGTCCGGATTCGGAGAACTTACTTCGGGAACTCCGCCGGCACCGAATCTCGCTGATAATAATCGCCTATCAGCATTTCGGGCTAAGCGCACCTGAGACCGCAACGCTTCTGACAAATCTTCGGTCATGGTCGGAGAGCGAAGTTATGAATCAGCGAAATATAAGAACGGTGTTGGCTCAATCACCAGAAGACCTTCAATCAAGAGTGGTCCCCCAACTTCTCCTCGTCGATCGCCAAATAGTCCTGCGGAGATAAACCATGAAAACAGAAGAGAACGGCAACGGCTTTCTTGAGATTCTACTTTTTGCACCGCCGACGCTTATGATTGTTCTCCTCACCCTGAACTGTGTGTTGGCCATCCGCGAACGCAGCATCATCCTGGATGCCATTCGATCCGGAATCAGCGAGCAGGCGAAGGAAAATCGCTCTTCGCCACCGCATAGTAATGTGCTGTTTACGAACGATACCGTAGCCCTCCAAGAATCTCGAAGACGAATCGTCGAGGCCGTGACCGAGGGCATCGGGAAGAATATTCTCCGGGCTCTAGACGTAAAAGGCGAAACTCCCGCGAACTTTTTGGTAAAGGGGTATCTTGTCACCGCTGACATTGATCCGGCTTCCGGCGCCTTACTTCGGTCCAGCGTTTCTCCGGGAAACGCAACTTTCCCACACAACTCACCATTCTCGCTTGAGGCCGCATTTCCGCGATATCTAGCGCTTTCCGTGAGAACCTTTCTCGACTCGCATTTTGAGAGTGAAGCGAGTCGATTCCCCTCTTCGTTCGCGATTCCTGTCACGCCGCCCTTCGGCGACGAAAATGTCTCTTACCTTCCGACTGGAGCCAGCATCGTCATCGAGGTCGCTGCCTCATCGCGCGCGCTTCCTTTCGACGCTCTCATTCCAAACTTTAGCAACCTGAACGTGGTTCACGAGATTGCGATTTTTCCGGTCCGCAACCTACTCGGATAGCTATGAATCTCAAATTCCCTCGCCTTGTAATTCAAAAGCCGCGAACACTTGAATTTGCTCTCCAGCAGGTCATACCGCGTCGAGGCCTTCGTCGTGTGAGAAGAACAACTAAGCGTAGCCGGTGGATTGAAGACCTGTGCGCGACTTACGACCTCGATTCGACAAAGCTTCTCGGAAAAACGGCCGCTCTCCTCAAACTCGAAGCTCTGCCGGAACTGGAATCAATTACCAACGATCTCGTGTTGAGAACCGGATTCACTGTCGGAGAGCTACAAAGTCTCGATGTTGCCCCTCAACCGTCTCCGGACGAGTCTTCGTACTCCCTCGCTCTCGCCGATCCCACGCGGGTGAGTATCGAGGAATTCGAGAGTCTGGGAATTCGGCTTGGCCTTACGCTCGGTTCGAAGATTGAAACAGCTTGGAACAATTTTCTGCTCGATGGAACCAAGTCGGCGAGCGAGCCGGAAGTAAGCCAAGCCACTGAACCGGAAGAATATTCGTTTGAAATAGATCTTCCAATCGAGCCGGAATCTAACCAAACCCCGGCGGATCCCGACATTTTTTTCTGCCAAGAAGATGTCACAACCGCGCTTGCCGATCTCGCTGTGCAGTGTCGTGCACACGGTGCTGATCAGGTTCGTCTCTTCAACGGAGGCCGCTGTTGCTACGAGTTCACCGCTCGCGGTCATCGCTATTCTGGAAATCTCCACGAACGTTTCGTCTCTGCACTTCAAGAGTTGATTGGTGCCGATCGAGAGAGAACAATATCAACGAGGTCGGTCGAAATACCAAAGCTCTTGCTTGAAGCGATTGAATCGAATGAAGGTGAGGCTTCCCTCGACGAGCCCGACTATATACTCTCGTGGTGCTCGGGCTCACCTCCCCAAAACATGGTCATCATTATTGACGATGATCGCCGCTTTTCATTTCTTCTGGGAGAAATTCTCAGGAAACGCGGATTCACAGTCTCCAGCTTTTTTTCCGCGAAAGAGGCGCTTGCTCAGATCGAAAACCGCTCGATTACACCCCGGCTGATTGTCTGTGATGTTCACATGCCGGAGATGGATGGCGGAGGCTTCCTCGCCGGTCTGCACCGGATGCGAGTTCAAATTCCGGTGCTTATGCTGACTTCCGACGACGATCCTTCAATTCAAGCTGAGATGGCTCGACTCGGAGCTCATGCTTTTCTGGGGAAACGGGAGGATCTGCAGATATTGCTCGCGTGGGTTGAGAATTTGATTTTTCGCGCTGCTGGTCGGATATGACGCTTCTTCTTTTCCTCCTCACGGCGGCTGGAGCGTATTCGTCCTGGAAGTTCTGCCTGCTTGCAAGCGATATCTCCAGAATTCGAAAGCATCTTCAGGTTTCAATTAAAGGTGGTGCTCCCGAAGGTCGTCTCTCCCTTCGATCAAACGCTGCTCAACAACTCCAATGTCAGATCGCCGTAACTTTTGCTGCCATCCGGGGGCAGTACCAAGAAGCGACCGATATCGGTAGTGTGTTGAACCTATCAAATTCAATCATCCAAAAGGTCGACCGTCTGAGCTCTGTTGCGGAAGAAGCGTGCTCGATTTTGATCTCAGAAACTTCGCCCGATGTCTCAGCGGTAGCTGTGGTACTCTTGGACGACGAGAAGCGGCCGCATATCGCGGCTTCGCGCGGAATCCCTCGGAGCCGCGCGCAGGAGACGATTCTCGGTCTGTTCGAGCAGGAGGCGGACAAAGAACGAACGAGTGATTATCGCGTACCCCGCTCGCGCCACGTCGAGGTGCGGCAATGGAAAGCCTATGATTTCTCCGCATTCGAGATTGAAAGTTCGTGCTTTGTTGCGATTAGGAATGGCGAAGATCTCGCGGGGACGATTTGGCTCGGACTCCGACGGCGAGAATCCACGCTCCCTCGCGAACGACGACTCTTCATCGAAGCTCTCGCCGAGCACTTCGCCGCCTCATTTGCGGTCGCGAAGCAGTTTGAAGGCACGATAGCCGAGCACAATAGAGAAAAGAGATGGTTCTTGGGAATCTCTCACGATCTCAGGGCGCCTGGAAATACGGCGTTGTTTGCTCTTCGCGCATTGCTCGACGAAGCATCAGACGTGTTATCGCTTGAACAGCAGCAAACACTCACGACTGTTCGACACTGTCTTGAGGACCAGTTGGAGACGCTCGGAGATGTTCTCGACCTTGCCAAACATCGTCAGGGTCTCTTGGTGCCTCAATCGAAGCGATTTCGACTCGAGGACGAGCTTGGCGCGACCCTAGCGCTCCACCGACACGAGGCAGAAACAAAAGGGCTCGAATTTGAATGCGATCCTTGGCCGACAAAGTGCTACTTTGCCGATCCGAAGCAGATACGGCGAGTGTTCTCAAATCTTCTCAGCAACGCGGTCAAATATACCGAACACGGTACCATTCGGACCTGCTTTCGAGTACTTCTCGACTCAGTTCAGATTTCGGTAGCCGACAGTGGGCAAGGAATTGCGCCGGAAGAAAGGCACCTTCTCTTCCGCGAGTTCAGCCGGTTACCCGGCGCCAGCGCTCAACCTGGAATAGGCTTGGGTCTGAACATCGCGAAACTCCTTTGCGAAGTAAATGGCGGAACGCTGAACTACGCACCGGACTCCGGAGGAGGCTCCATATTCACGTTCTCACTTCCACGAGCATCAGGCGAAACGGAATCAAATGTCCCAGTGTACAAGAGCGTGTTGGTTTTGGACGACGATGAGGCAGCCGGAAAGGCCCATGTCCGAATGCTCGCGGGAATTTCGCAACGAGTGGTTCGTGTGACGAACTGCCGAGACGCGGTAGAAGCCGTGCGAAAGCTTGATCCCGAAGTAGTCATTACGGATTTGAATCTCGAAGGTGAAACTTGTGAGGAGTTCTTGAATTTCATGAAGAGCCTCAGCACACCGGCAAAGATTATTCTCGCCACCGGCCTCGGTGACCCCACAGCACTCGCCCGCCTTCGCCGCAGATACTCAGTACATGTTCTCGAAAAACCTTTTGATAGAACGGCATTTCAAGCAGCGCTTTTCGAAGGCAATGTTCCCGAGGGTTTACCATCAACACACCGTGCGGCGTGAGCAGAACCCAGATTTCGCACCCACAAAAACGCGTCGCACTTTACTTGAGATTACGCGGCACTTGTACGAATTCTCACAATTCCAAGAGACAATTCAGAATGCCATTTTCGCTCTGAAAACCGCTAAAAACGGGCGTCGATTAGAAATCTTCTCTCGTTCAAGCCGGAACCGCTACAGCTCTCTTTCAAACCTGACGATGATCATCTTGAGAGCAAGATGTGTGGTGAATTTTAGAGGTTATTATGGGTGAGTCTCAGCCAACGAAAATTCTCTTCGTAGAGGAAGATGAACGATCGTTTGAAGTTCGACAGTGTGTGGCAAGAGTACTCCAGGCTCTGCCGCCGGTGCAGTTATTTCACGCAAAGGACGCGACGGAAGCACTCAGCTTGCTCGACCAAATCCGCCCCGACGTCATCGTGCTCGACGGGGAAGTGAACGAAGAGAAAGAGCTCTTCATCGACAGCCTCCACGGGGAGCATCCACCGGTAGTCATCCGAACTGAACAAGACGCCCAAAGCTGCGTCAACAACTTCTCGCTCGAACGAGCCGTCAACTATATTCCGAAAAACGAAAGTCTTGAGGGAATCCACCAGACGCTTTTGCTAGCGGCTGCTATCGGCCACAGAAATTCGACGGCCACCCCCTCCAAGAATATCCACTAGAGGAGCCGAACCTCACTCTCATGAATCACCAAGCTTTGCGGGTCATAGCGGGTCCCGGAGAGCTCAGTTTCTGAGGATGAGGTTCGACTCCTTTCCTTCGCCCCCATGTCGCCTCGGCAACGTCCTGGGCGGAGCAACCAGTCACTAATCCGGTGGACGTGGAGTCAGCGGATAGGCGCCGTTGTTTAGATATCGTTGAAATCGAATGACGTTCACACCGGTCGCTGCGGCGCCGGTCGTTTGGTCGCCCTCCGGAAGCGGCTGAAGAACGCCGTCGCCATCCGGCCGATAGCGGATCATTCGCCACGGTCCGCCGGGAACCCGGCTGAATCGCACCGTCTCCCTCTCCGCGCCGTTGGTGACACTGAACTCGAATTGATCACCATTGGTAAACTTCACCTGAATCCGGTGAATTCCGTCAGGAGGCTGAATGTAGTCGCCCGTTTTCAGCCGATGCGTGGCCATGAAGGTATTGATTTGGGTCGCGAGCTCAGGTGACACCTCGGTACCCTCAGCACGGCCCCGTCGATGGAGCGGATATATATCCGGATGGAGCAAAAACCGGGTGAGACGCAATTGCGTCACCCCATTCTCCGCCGCTCCGTTTCTTTGATCGGCAAGAGGAAGCTGTTCAACGACTCCGTTTACTTCCATTCCGCGCGTCACCCGCCACGGACCACCTGGGTCCCGGCTGTAGACCGCAACTTCTTTTAGTGGATTGCCGCCCACGACGTTGTAGGTCGTGATGGTGATGTGATCGGGATCGACGAACCGGACTTCCATCCGATGATGCACATTGCTGTCGGGAGCAACGACCCACGTTCCCGTCTTTCCAGGATTGTTTCTAATAAGCTCATCGAGATTCTCGGCGACGATGCTGTCGAGCGGCTCGCCTCTCGCATCGGCTCTCCTCGGGGAGAGCGGAAAGCGGTCGGTATTCGCTACCTGCCTCATCCCGTCCGCCGCGGGACCGTTGTTCGACGCCCCATCGAGCTGACCGGTGAAATCGGCAGGTGCCAATCGCCCGTTATTCTGCCGAAGCGTAAGCACCGTCCATTCGGTAGTACCTGGCCTTCGGGTTGCGAGAAATACTTCCCTAGTCGGCGAGCCGTCGGCCCTCGAATGAAGAGTGAGGACGATTCGGTTTTGATCGATCACCTCGATCTCGGTGCGTTCGTGAGGACGATCTCTATCCGGCGGGACGACATATCTTGCTGCCCTGTCCCCGCGTGCGGTCGCAAAATCGTTTAGCAGCGTGTTCAACTCGGCGAAAGCCGGTCTCCCTCCTTGAAACGGGCGCCCATTTTGGTCTCCGTATCCCCGATGGACAAAGGGATCGACGCCCGGTGGCGGCGGAAGAATTGCGGGCGGGCGCTCCAATGGCGGTATCACCGGAAGTTCGAGATCAAGACGCAAGCGTGGACCAACCCGGTCAAGCAGCGGAACATCCAGCGGCGATGATCGGCGTTCAATCATAAGCGAATGCTACCGAGCTCCCGAGCACAAAACGACATGAACGATTCACGACGGAGTAACATAGTTTGAAATCTAAATTCGAAGAGGACTTGGACGAGAACTTTGGAGGTGCGTTTGGCTTTTTGAATGGCGTCATCAAAACTTCTCATCACTTCAGTCTCTAGCCACGTTTTACGAAATCTGATACTTTTACCCACCTGCTACAAAGTCTGCTGAGCTTACCTCTCCTAAAAAATTAAGCTCCCGCTACTTAAGTTATGAACATGAGCTCGCACATCTGCGCTTTTGCGTATCGTTTTAGCCCTTTGCGCCTCCGATTCCCCGGCGGCCGGGTCTCGAGCGGCCGCGTGTTGGCAGGCCTTCTCACGTTCGTCGTTTACACCTGTATCCTTGGACATTCACTCGATTTTTCATCCGCACGGATGCAAGAAAGGACGGCGGAACGAACTGCCGAAACGGACCCACTTCCGAAAATACCTCCGGTTTTCGGCCTGCTAGCGATTTCATTCATCGCTGTCCTTATGGTCGAAAACAGCTTTCACTCCGTCTTCGATATGTTCCCGGGCCGGGCTGCCCTGAACATTCCGGATGTCTGCCATCTGGTGGTCGGCTACGGTTCGACCGATCTCAGCCCGCCTCTTCGCGCATAGAAAACTCCACCTACATCAATAGTTTCTCCGGGCCCTTACTCAAAAGTTGCGGCTGCTCGGAACGTTTTTGATTTCTGATTCCAACTTTTTCTGGAGTGCAATCATGCTTGCGCGCTCGCTCTCTCGTTTACGGCCGGATATTACGGCCGGCTTTCTCGTCTTTCTCGTCACCCTTCCACTGTGCATGGGAATCGCCATCGCGTCGGGATTCCCTGCGGTGTCTGGAGTTCTCACCTCGATCATCGGCGGAATAGTCGGAGGGTATCTGGGCGGCTCACCGCTCTCGATTAAAGGAGCTCCGGCGGGACTCATCGTCATCGTCCTCGCTGCGGTGCAGGAGCTTAGCATTCCAGGTGATCCGATATCCGGTTATCGCCGGGCGCTTGCCGTCGTTGTTCTTGCCGGAGCGTTCCAGGCTCTCGCCGGATATTTGAGGCTCGGCCGAATGGTCGAATATTTTCCAGTAGCAGTCATTCACGGAATGCTTTCAGCGATTGGCGTCATAGTAATCGCAAAACAATTTCACGTTCTGGCAGGCGTAAAACCTTCCGGGAAATCCATCGTCGAGCTCCTGGGCGAAATTCCGCACAGCCTTGTCCACGCAAATCCGGAAGTTCTGCTCATCGGGGTGCTCAGCCTTGTCACCATGCTCCTCTGCGCATCTCCGAAAGCGCAGAACGTCGTGAAAATTCCCGCCGCCGTCATCGTGCTCGCCATCGGACTCATCGCCAGCAAAACATTCGACATGGAGCATCCCCACCTCTATCATTTCCTCGGGAAGGAGTATCAGCTGGGCAAAGAGCATCTCGTGTCTCTCCCGTCCAATTTGATGGCCGGCTTTGCTGCCCCCGATTGGTCGCTCATTGCGTTTCCGATTTTCTGGAAGCATGTTCTTCTCTTCGCCCTCATCGGTTCGATTGAGAGCTGCCTTACGGTAAAAGCGCTCGACTCCATGACGCGCAACCGGCACAAGGCCGACGCTAACCGAGATCTCTGCGCACTTGGTATTTCAAATATGATCTGCGGAGCAGTCGGCGGGCTCGCCATGATCAGTGAAGTAGCGCGAAGCAAGGCGAACGTGGATGCTGGAGCAAAAACCCGTGCGGCAAATATATTCCACGGAGTGTTTCTCCTCGTCGCCATCGTCCTCCTTCCTACCGTGCTCGAACGCATACCGCTTGCAGCACTCGCCGGCCTTTTGGTATTCATCGGAATGCGGCTCGCCTCCTGGAGAGAATTTGCGCAGATGTACAGACGTGGCCCTGTACAGCTCACGATCTTCCTGGTCACTCTTGTACTGGTCGTCGCCGTCGACCTCCTCATCGGCGTCGGTGTGGGCTTCGTTCTCGCACTCACCTATTGGGCGATCCGCTGCCGATCGATTAAGGACCTCTTCGTCCCCGTCATGCAATCAAGCCAAGACAAAGAAGCTGTTGTTTTTGCCATGAAAAGCGGCGCTGTATTTTCCTCATTTGCCGGAGTCCGCCGCTCCCTCGACGAAGAAATTCGGACCGGTAAGCGTGTGCATCTGGATTTGTCTTCCTGCCGAGTAGTCGACCGAGAATTCTTGGAGCGGGCGCATGCGCTCTCGAACGAGCTGGGCAGTGAACAATTCCAGTTTGTCACTGGCGAGAATAATCATCGGGCCCAGAAGAGTTTATGAAGAACTTCCACCATGACCCGAATAGCGGAGAGACGGGACGCGAAACCCATCTGTCGTTACTGCCGAAATCACTCAAGTACATCGCGTCGTTGCTCCCTCATCAAGGGCCGATCGAGGTATTCATTCACCAGAACACTCTTCACAGCTTCGAGAATACTCCCTTCTGGGAAGCGCTCGATAAAGCTTCCACGCTGTTCAACGCCGAAGCAGCGATGGGTGAGCGAGAAGCGCGAGATGCATTTCGCAGGGGTCGGATACAGAGCAAGGATCTGCTCGCAGTCCTTCCGCAGGAAGATGCGAAAACACTCGTTCATCGACAGATTACGCGAGAGAATCTCCGGCTCGCGCTGTTTCATTCCTCGGAGCCGATCGAGAGAGCGGCATCGGTCCTTTGGATGATTGAAGAGCATGAGGCATCGCGCGAATGGAGCCAGAATGCGACGGAGACGAACGTTCGGCGGATAGTGCGAAGTACCTATCGGCACCTTCGGAAAGAAATGCTGAGCAATCCGAGCTTGAGCCCTCTGTTCTTCATCGAACAGAAGTCAGAAGAGTCCGACCGCCCTCGAATCCGTGAACATCTCCTTCGAATCTCCCGGCTGAGAGGCTGGGGAAGGCGAAGCGGGTTTCATAGCTTCTCGAATGAAATATCGCTGAGGATCTTGTGGGCTTCATGCCTTTCCAAAGTTTTTGCGCTTCCACAAGCGATGCTTCCGAAAACACCGGAAGCGGTAAGAGGAGCGACCGATCGAGTCAATCACTATCTCATCCGGCTCGCAGAAAGCTTCCTCGATCAGGGAATCGCGTCTTGGGCCCTTCCCGGCCGCGAGGACGGATTCTGGAAGGCGGTGGTGAAGCATCTTCGCGAGCCAAGTGCGGCCCGGCCGAACTGGCTCTCGCGAGTTACGGAGGTTCTCAACCGATTGCCGGCGGATGACTCGCAGCATTCCATCGCAAAGCTGCTCGAATTTCGAGGTGTCGCGCTCACAGAACAAAAAGACACATTACTTGAATCAGCTCTCGCACTTCGCGGTTGGGCCGGACTCTTCGCCGAGCTCGAACGGCATCCGAATCTGCTCACCGGATATCCGGCCTCAGTACCATGCAGTCTTTCCGATTTTCTTGCAGTTCGCCTGCTCCTCGAGAACACCTCTGCTTCGTTCTCCTCGGCACCCCGGGCGATGGAGGAACGTCCCGCGATGTCCGAGGAAGATCTTCGATGTCAGCTCGCATATTCGCTGTTTCTCACCGCACAATCGCTCGGTATTTCAGGTTTAGAAATCGACGTTCTGTCTCCGGACCCCGCCACGCCGCTCTTCTCCGAGCTTTGCCGATGGGGTGAATCTGAACGGCGGAATATCTGGCACCGTGCGTTCGAGCATCACCTCGAAGAAGACGTCTCGCGGGCGCTGGTGATGCATAATGAAAAGTCTCGCAGTCGAGAATCTTCGGAACCACCGATTGCCCAAGTCGTCTGTTGTCTTGACGATCGGGAAGAATCGCTTCGACGATATCTCGAAGAAGAAGGTGTCGAAACTTTCGGCGCCGCTGGATTTTTCGGCGTGGATATCGAGTTTCACCCGATGTCTTCGCATTCAGCGCCATTCTGTCCTGCGCAGATTATCCCAACTCATCACGCGTTCGAGGTTCCCAAGGATTGCTTCAAGAATCGTCTGAAATCTTGGCGGTTCGGCGGGCGGGTTTGGCATAAAAGCCGGGCAGCGATGTCCGAAAGCTCAATGAACTCACTCTCCGGAGTTTTTGTAAACTCGATCTTCGGAAGCTTGGCGTCGATCCCTCTTGTTATTCGCGTGCTTTTCCCGCGGACAGCCTTCCAAGTATCTCGCTGGATCCGGGAAACGCTGTTTAAACGAGATGATCTGAGTGATCTCATCTTCACCGACGAAGAATTGAAACGTCTCGATCCACTCTTAAACGGATTTACCGTCGACGAAATGGCGAGCCGAGTAGGAGGTCTCTTCCGGACCATCGGGCTGTCGAAACGATTCGCGCCTTACGTCATCATCCTCGGCCACGGGTCATTCAGCCGAAATAACCCGATGCGCTCGGCGTATGACTGCGGTGCCTGCGGAGGACACCCCGGCGTGATGAACGCACGAATCTTCGCACGTATGGCAAATCTTCCGACCGTGAGAGACGAGCTCGCTCGACGAGGCATGCATATCCCCGAGGAAACCGTCATCATTGGCGGGTGTCACAATACGTGCACTGATGAAGTTCCGCTTTTCCTGGAGGACCGAGCCGCTTCACTTCCCACCGCGGAGCAGGAGAAGCTCCGTGGACTGTTCAACCGAGTTCGAGGCAAAAATGCGCTCGAACGTACACGCCGCTTTCCTGTCAGCCTCAAACAGGGAGACTACAAAAAGGCGCTTTCTTACGTGGAGTGGAGATCTCAGCACATCGGCGAACCGCGGCCGGAGTTCGGTCACGCGACGAATGCATTCTGCTTCGTTGGAAAGCGGGAATCTACAAAAAACCTCTTCCTCGACCGGCGCGCGTTTCTTGTCTCCTACGATCAGGAGGCCGACCCAAAAGGAGATATGTTACTCGGTGTCCTCTCCGCTGTCGTACCCGTCTGCTCAGGGATCAACCTCGAATACTTCTTCTCCGCGCTCGACAATACGGTGTATGGAGCGGGGTCGAAGCTTCCACAAAACATCACCTGCCTTCTTGGCGTGATGACAGGATACGAAAGCGATCTCCGGACGGGGCTTCCGAAACAAATGATCGACATCCATGAGCCCGTCCGACTTATTTTTGTGATCGAAGCTGACGAGTCGGTCTTCAAATCTGTGCTCGAGCGAAATGTCGGAATCCGGGACACCATTCAGAACGAGTGGGTTCTGATGAATCTCTACGATACGAAAACCAACACCATCCGCCGCTACAAAAACGGCGTTTTTACGACCTGGACACCACCCGAAAACCTTGAGCCACTCCCACGGGCCATAAGCTCGGAGGCCTGGGTCTTCGGGCGAAAAGGGTACCTGCCATTTGCCGCGTTGCTGGACAAAAACACCCAAAGTGCGAACAACCATGGAAACTAGCGTTACATCAATCTCAGACCTCGTTTGGTGGCTCACACTGGGAACAGTGGCGACTCCTGCTGCCGGGCTCACCGCGCTTGGATTTCTCGCCTTCGGTCCTCGGGAGCGCCGCGAGTCGAGCACGAGAACCGTTGTCCTCGGCGTCGTGTCCACCGGAATTTTTCTCGCGGTTTTGTTTTCTTGGTCGTTGGGAGAGCTTCGCGCAGGCGGGGAGAATTTTCCTCGAGTTCATCTTCCGTTTTTCTCGGCAGAAAGCTCGATGGTGTTACTTGCCGACTACCTTTCTCTCCCCTTCAGTCTCATGACGACATTTCTCTCGACGATTGTCGCACTCTTTGCGTTGAACTACCTCCGGTGGGAGGAAGGATATCTGAGATTCTTCTTCCTCTATCTGATGTTCGTTCTCGGAATGCAGATCATCTTCCTCGGCGGCTCGTTTGAAGTTATCTTCGTCGGATGGGAGCTCATCGGACTGACTTCCGCACTTCTCATCTCTTTTTTCTTCACAAATTCGCAATCGATCGAAAATGCTCAGCGGGCTTTCTGGGCATACCGGCTAACCGACATCGGCCTCCTTTTGGGAGCTGTAATGCTCGCGCGAGCGGGCCACGAAGGCCAGTTTGATCCGGTGATTTCGTTCCTGAACATGCAGGTCGAACACCCCCTCCAACTTTCCGGTTGGGGAGCATACGCAGCGCCAATGCTCATCATCCTACCGGCGCTTGCGAAGTCCGCACAGATTCCATTTTCACAATGGCTTCCGCGGGCTATGGAAGGGCCTACTCCCTCCAGCGCAATCTTCTACGGTGCGCTTTCGGTTCATGCCGGGGTATTTCTGTGTTTGCGGCTCCTCACGGAAGTTGAGGTTCCATTCGTCCTCACGCTCTTCCTCTTGGGAATCGGCTCCGTGACCGCCGTATACGCAACGTTGGTCGGAAAGATCCAAGCGGATATCAAAGGGAAGCTCGCCTACGCTTCGATGGCTCAGGTCGGGCTGATGATGGCAGAGCTTGGACTCGGTTTTCGATGGTTGGTGGTTCTTCACTTTATCGGACACTCAACGCTTCGAACCTACCAGCTCCTCTACGCACTCTCCTGGGTGCATGAGCACCAGGAAATCTGGAAGCCGTTCGACACCAACGAATCCGAACAGGAGAACCCGAATCGAACGCGATGGTTTCGCTACGCCTTCGATTTGGGAATCAGTGACGGCTGGGGACGATACCAGCCGGTTGAAGTTCTGGAGCGAATCTCACTTTGCATACGCTCCGGAGAGCTCGCACTCCGTACGCGTCTCGCGGGAACGGATAAGGAGAGGAACATATGATGTCAATTTACTCACTCCAGTGCGCGGCGATTTTCGGCCCTTCGCTTCTCGCACTCTTGCTCAGCGAAGTACTCCGCCGTGAGGATTGGAATGAAATTCTCGGACGAAGCCTACCGCTCGCGAGCGGTGTCTTCTCGACGCTCGCTTGGCTCTCGATACTCGAGACTGCGGAGGTAGTATCTCCTCTGGTTCGCTTTGCCGCTCTCTTGAACCTCCTGTTCGTTCTCGGTGTTCTGGGATTGCCGCGGCGCACGGTCCAAAACCCGTCGGAAACTCGTTGGATAGTTTTCGGATTTTTACTCATTAACGCCGGGCTGCACGTTGAAAATTCCCGCTCCGCAGCTCTCGCCATTACGGCGGTGCTTGCGCTTCTCTATTCGAGAATATCCAAGAGTGCGAAGAGTGATCCCGTCGAGCGTGAGCCAAAAGCACTCCTCCGGATCTTTCATGGCCTCGGCAGCGCTTTGCTTCTCCTCGGGGTTTACCTCGGAGACCCGAATATTCCACTTCCCGTCTGGCAGGAAAGCGCAGCGGTGTGGGGAAACATGAAGACGCTCCCCGTCGCGCTATTGTTTCTCGGCAGCTGGATTTCTTGCGGATTGTTTCCGTTTTCAAGCTGCTTCTTGAGCATGGTCAGCGCCAAGCGGGATAATTTCGTGTACACGCTTCTCTACCTGGAAGCACTCGGACTTATTTATGTTCGGTATTTAATTCCGGTCTTCATATCGCAACCGAGCCTGCATGTCGCCGGAGTGTTTATCTTTGGAGCGACCATGCTCGCTTCGGCGCTCCTCCTTTTCTCGGAGCAGCAGCCACGCCGAGTCGGTGCACTACTCTTCCTCTCTCAAATGTCCTTTGCGCTTTTGGGACTTCGCGGGGAGTCACTCCAAAGTTTCTCTGGACTTCGGATCACCATTGGCGTTGCGTTCCTTTCCATCACTGGAATTCTGCTCGTCTCCTCGGTGCTCTTGGTGCGTCTCGGCCGTGGATACAGTCAGAGCTGCACTGGGCTCGCAGCGAACATGCCATTTCTCGCCTGCTGTTTTCTGGTGTGCCTCCTATCGTTCAGCGGATTTCCCGGGACGATCGGTTTCATCGCCGAGGAATCGCTCGTTCGAAGGGCATTCGATAACCGTCATCTCGTCCTGAGCATTGCGATCTTTTCACTTGCTCTGAATGGTTTCTCCTGCTTTCGTCTGTTCGGAAGAATTTTTCTGGGAGAAGGCACAGTTGAGAGATTCTCGGCGTTCAAGCTCAAGCTACGAGAGCGTGTCGCTCTTGCTTGCCTCCTCGCGGTATTAGTTATTCCCGGCATACTGCCGGAACAATCGTTTGAACTGTTCCGCACCCAACCTTCGTTTGCTCGAAATGAAAAGGTTTTGCAAAACGTGCTCCCATGACTGCCACCCCGATGAAAAGAAAAGTTCTGATTACTGCTTTTACACCGATGGAAGGATGGCAGCAGAATTCGTCACAGCTCCTGCTAGAGTCTTTGCAGAACGATCTTCCGGAAGAATTTGCGTCGCACGGGATAAGCGTCCAGTTCGCCTTGTTACCTGCACGGCTGAGCACGCTCGCTGACGATTGGTGGAAGCTTCGAGCAAACTCCTTTGACGCGTGCATCCTCCTTGGACAATCACGCGGCCGACCTGCTGTAAACCTCGAAAGGTTTGCCGTTAACATCCTCGATTATCGTTCTCCAGACGCCGATGGTGAAACGAGAGAGAACACTCCGATCGACGAATCCGGTCCTCAGGCGTTCGTCTCCACATGTACATGTCTTCCTGAGCTCGTCACAACTCTTCAGTCTCAGGGAGTTCCGGTAAAAATTTCGAATCACGCAGGTGCCTCGCTCTGTAATTATTTGTATTATCTCGCGCTGCGGGATGATTCTCAGGATTTAGCTCTCGAGGACAACAGCACCGCCTCCCCCGTAATACTCTTCGTTCACCTACCGATCCTTCCAGAGCAGGCCATCAATCAGTGGGAAGACTCACCCTCGCTCTCGATGGCCCTGCTTCGCCGGGCCATGATCGAGCTCGTCATCGGGATAAACGCCGAAGGGAATTCGTCTCGGTAACTCCGCCTCCGGACGGCGCCGGCAAAATCAGCATCGGAAGAATTCTCAACAGCGGCAGGAGTTGCGACTCTGCGCCCTGGGAAGGCAACAACTTTTGCGGGTCTCCCTCTCGGGCGCTTTTGTCAATATTAGAAATCACAGAGCTGAGACTTACTTCGTGATGAACGTTTGTGTGTCTTCAGCCGGGTCGGATGTCTATGGCTCAGCCGTGGCACCGTTCCCAGTATTCAACGGAAAGATGTACTTAAAGGCAGAACAGCGTGCATAAAAATGCGCGCTCTGTTTTTCGCCATGTTCAGTGTCTTATCGGCCGCTTCCGATCTGCTGAACCGCTGAAAGATATCCCATCAGGCCTTCCACCCGCCGCTGATCAACGTATTGGGCATATAATTCGGGATCGGAATCCGAGGACTGAACAAGAGCGGCATGGAGCTGACGATACGGATTGTTTGCGAAATCTCGAATGTCCTCGGCACTCCCCGGTACCGGCGCCGCCGGAGCAGGTGCGCTCCCCAGCTGCTTCACCGCAGCCAGATATTTTTGCGCTTTCTCTGCCTTGTAGCGCTGAAATCCTTCTTCGGTACGATCCACGAGGTTCCCGGCGACGTATTCCTGGAGCTTCTCGGGGCTGTACGGATTCGCACTCGGTGCCGACGCGGCCTCCGGATTTTCAGCCGTATCCAGATTTTCGGAAACCGGTAACGCTTCACTCGAAAGACCGTCCGGAGGAGACGACGCCGGAGAATCTGCGACAACAATTTTGTTCTGAGTGACGCTCTCTGCGGAAGCGATGTGTTCAATCAAAGGAGTGCCGTTCACATTCGCGACAGGCTCTTCGACGACGTCGGAGGTGCGAGCGACTTGTTCCGGCAGATTGACTTTGGAGGCCTTCTCCAGGAAGGGCTTGCTCATGGCATAGGCTGCAACACCGATGAAAACTCCGCCGACGAGCAGATTCGGAAGTTTGGATTTTGCTCTCATACACTCCCGTTACAAACTTGCCGATCGCACAAAAAACCTTTCACGACTTCACTCCGCTGCACGGGTCCTTCCTTCGGAGAGACGAAGGTTCCAACCGCGAAAACTTCCGCGGTTGGAACATTTCTAGCAGACTACTGCCGTTGATCAAATGTCGTAAGCGGCAGCGAGGCCGTCAGAGAGAATGATCCGCCGGTGGAGGCCAGATCATACTGCGACACAAGACCTTGCAGCGTGCCAAGCGGGCAGTCGTGAGTGATTCTCACGAATCCGAACTTCGCTGCTCCGACCTTGCTGTGGACATCGTAATCGGCCCGGCGCTGCGCAGCGACCGAAAGAGCTTCGTTCGTTACGATTGGCGTACCTGAGTTATCGACCAGCGACACGAGGGCGTTGCAGGTCGCGTTTCCGATGTTCGTCAACTCGAGGTAGTTGAAATCGTTCGCAACGGTGTTGTATCCGCTAAACAATGTGGTCGCGAAACAACGGAATTTGACGAGTTCTCCGCCAAGAGCGGCGCTCGATACGGTAAATCGGTAACGTGCGGTCACTGTCGGAATAAGCGAAAGTCGGTTATCTCCGGAATCTCCGACATCGCCTGTTACTGGAGGCGGGATGGTTCCGATTTCTCTTCCATTCAAAGTGCTAACCACGTTCCCGCCTGCATCAAGCTGGTCGATGCCGGTGCTCATGTCGAAGTTAGTGTTGTTCGAGACCGGTATACCTTCGCAATAGTAACTCCGGTTTGCCGCAAAATCGACTAAGAACCGGTCCCCTTCTACTACTTGGATATTCTCGAGGGAGCCTGAGCTGTTTCCCAGAGTCACAAGATAATCGGTCGCGGAAGCATTCTCAGCAGACACCATCAAGCCGAGGCCGAGGACTGCTGCTAACGATCGAAATGTTTTCTTCATGTTCTTCTCCAAATGTCGCATTATATTTCCTACACCAACACCACGGCAGAATTTTCACTCGAGTGTGGCTGACTTCGGACTATGAGTCTCTCTGCTATGAGATCCCTTACAGGCCGGACAAGTAACTAGTTCGAATTTACCAAAACACGAATGATGTTTGTCATAGCGCAGCAGCAGAGAAGCGAGAGCAAACCCGTTTCGTCAATGGACTTGCCGTTGTTGTAAGAAAACTTTCATGTTGTGTGAGAACCGGCACGCGATCGACGCGGTCGAGCGGGGATTTTGATGAGGATAGTGTAAGCACAACTACGTTCGCGCAGACGTGCCACTATTCTCCCTTTTCAAGCTCGAGAAACTCCTGTTGAATTTCTTTTAGCTGAGATTTTGTTTCGCGCAGCACTTCCTTACAGATTTTGATCGCTCCCAGCGCTTCTTTCGTCTTCGGCACGAGCTGGTCGATCGAGATCCGATTCTCCTGAAGCTCTTGGGCGATGGATTCCAAGCGTTTGTAATTTTCTTCGAAGCTCTTCGATTGTTCTTTACTCATGTTCAAGCTTTCCTTTTCTCTCTCCGTCACGGAATGAAATAATGATGTGCTCACCGGCCGGAACTTTTTGTCCGTCCAGAATAAATTTTCCGCTTGCCCGCTCCCGCACCATCGCGAAGCCTCGCTTCATCTGCGTCTCGGGCGATGCTGCTTCGATAAGGTGCTCGAGACCTTCAAGCCGTATTTCCGTTCGTTCGTGAAGGTGCATCATCCCGCGGAGAAAGCCTTCGCCGAGCGCTGAGAAGCGAACGTTTTTGTTCTCGAGCAGCCTCTGCTGTCCATCACCGATCCGCTGCGAAGCCGCGAGAAGCTGTGAGGAACGATGATTCAAGACCTGTGCGGCGAGCGCTGGGATCGGGCTCCTTGATACCGCTTGTGTCCATTGCTCGAGTTTCGCCGAACCAAGGCGAAGGACGGTGGATGCAAAGTTGGTCATGCGCTCTCGATACTGGATGATAATATCGGCGAAAAAACGTCCGATGTCCTTGGGAACCCCAAGCCCGCGCCAGCTTACGTCTTGCACGGAAGATTGATCTTCCTGGTGCCCGATCGCGGAGATGACCGGAAGCGGGCAAAGACAGACGGCTCGCGCGACGTCGTAATCATTAAAAACAGCGAGATCGGCCTGGCTCCCACCACCTCGAAAGATGAGGACCGCATCGAGATCGGATTGTTTCGAAAAATACTGAATGGCCCGCAGCAGTGATTTCTTCGCTTCGTTCCCTTGCACCTGAACAGGAACCCAAAAAAGCTCAAAGCCGAATTTCGCCTCATCAAGCGACGCTCGGAAGTCATGGATCACTGTTCCGCCGGAGCTGGTGATGATTCCAAGCTTTCTCGGAAGAAAGCATAGTGAATGGAGTTTGTTCTTCGCGAAGAGTCCCTCGCTTTTCAGGCGCTCATTCGTCTGATCTCTCAGAGCGGCGAGCTTCGCGAGCGTATACTCGGCAATGATCCGAGTGACTCGAAGCGACAGCCGCCCGTCTTTGTTACTCAAGTTCACTTCTGCTTCAAACATGACCTGCAACTGGGCTTCGAGCTTAAAGCCGGCTTCATGGAGCTTCCGGCACATGGTATCGGCATGACTCCAGATTATGCAACTAAGACGCTCATCGGGTTTTTCGAGCTCCGCGAGCTCCATGAAAACGGAGCCGTTGTCACGCTGCTTCACTTGGCTCAGGACACCGTAGACAAATACGGTTCCGGGGAATGCAGACTTTACGGCCGCTCTGCTCCTGCTGATAACTTCGCTGACGGAGATTCCGGCCGGTATTGCCGGATTCACACCGCTGGAGCTTGTTTGAGCGGAGATTCCCGTCGAGGCAGTCGGAACTGAAACAGCCGCCCGTGGTTCGCCGACTTCGTCGATCACGACACCGGGAAAACGGTTGCCGAGCTCCTCGAGGATTTCCCCGTCGAAACGAACTTCCCAGACTTTTTTCTCGCCGCGCCAAACGGCAACGCCGAGTCGTTTGATTTCGTCTTTGTGCTCAAAGGTCCCCGGACCGGAAAACTGTACGGTGTTCGAAGACCAATCAATCGTGGCGAAAAGTCGGGACATATTCCCGTATCCTATACCTGAGGGGGTAAAAGTCTAGCGAACATTTCGCGTTCGACGTGTTCAATTTGCATATCCCAACCCGCCTTGATAATCCGGACTACGAACCTCAGGCTTCGCCCCACTCCTCACTTCAAAGAGAAAACATATGGCTATCACTCTTCAAGCTGCCCGAGAAAACGCGAAACAAAAAGCCGCCGACCTGAAAGGTGGTGATGTTGTCGTGGTTATCCCCGACGCGACGAGAAGCGGAACAAAATATGTCGGCGCGATAATGAAGGGAATCTACGAGGGCATCGGTTCTCGGGCCAAGTCTTTCACCGCTTTAGTCGCCCTGGGAACTCACAAAGCCATGAGCGAAGAGGCGATCCATTCGACCTTCGGGTTCACCCCCGAAGAGTTGACGACCAACTTCCCGAACTTAAAGTTTGCCAATCACGAATGGGAAGACCCGTCGAAGCTTCGAACACTTGGAACGTTCACCCGGGAGAAGATGCTCGAGATCTCCGGGGGAAGTTTTGACCTTGCGACGGTCAGTCATCCTGACGGCTTTCCGATTGAGGTGAACTATCGAGTCGCAGAAGCCGATACGGTAGTAATTGCCGGACCTGTTCTCAATCACGAAGTCGTCGGAAAATCCGGCGGAAATAAATATTTCTTCCCTGGCACCAGCGGGCCGAAAGGAACACAGTTCACGCATTGGCTCGGCGCCTGCATCACGATTCCCGACATCATCGGTGTCGAACGCACGCCGGTTCGTGCAGCAATTGATCACATGGCGGGAATGATCACGAAGCCGGAGAAGCGATGCTTCGCGCTCGTCCTCGACGCAAAAGGCGAGCTGATGGATCTCTGCTTCGGAACTCCGGAAGTAGCGCACCATGAAGCGGCGGAGCTTATCGATCAGTATCAAACTGAATTCGTCGACCGCTCGTATAAAACGGTGGTCGCAGTGCTTTCACCAAAGTATCCGGAGATTTGGACCGGTGGGAAGGCCAGCTACAAAACTCAAGGTATTATCGCCGACGACGGCGAGCTTCTTATCTACGCGCCGGGCATCACCGAGGTCTCAGCGAGTTGGGGGAAATATATCGAACGCGTCGGCTACCATTCGATGAGTTACATTCAGGCACATCTTCCGGAATACCTCGCTGAGAACATTCCGCTCGGCGTCCTCGCACACGTCACTCACGTCACCGGCGTGGGCAGTTATGAAAACGGCGTCGAGAAACTTCGCATGCGCCTCACGCTGGCGAGCCGGCTTTCCGAGGCCCGCTGCAAGGCGATTAATCTCCTCTATCGGGATCCCGCGACAGTCGATCTGGACGCCTATAAGAAGGACCCGGATTGTCTCGTCATCGAGAATGCCGGCGAAGTTCTCTATAAGCTTCGCCAATGAAAATTTGAAATTACTAAGGCTCAATTAATTCTTTGAGCTGTTCCCGATACTGCAATCACAGGAAAAATTTCCTCGCGCGATCGTTTCCGCTGCGAGTCAAAAAATTCGATGGCAATTTCACAAATCGCGAGGCATTTCGCGCTCCCACCAACTGGACTATTCCGATGTAGTCGATGTATTAACGCCTCCGAAGGCCTCCCAGAAATGAGAGTGTTGTTCCCCCACAAAGGGAGCCGGTCGCCTTCGAACACACAGTGGTTACCCCGCCTCCGGCTGACGCCGAGGGCCTGACAAACAAGGAGAGGTTGTACTCATGCGAATCGATTTACGCTGGGGGATCCCGGTCGCCGTGGTCGCCCTCGTGGCCGCGTTCGGGCTGGGGATCGCGGTGTGCCGCAACTCCCCGAAAGAGCAGACTGAGAAACCGCCGGAAGGGAATCCGGCTAGGCAGGAAGTCATGGAGAAGACCAAGCACCCGCTCGCGGGGAAATACATCACGGAATCCCCCGCGTGGAGCCGCCTCTGGATCATTACGGGCGGACAGTCGGGTGTCGATCGCGCGGCATTCGACGTGGCGCTCGAGCTGGATCTCCCGACGCGTGGCTGGTGCCCCAAGAACCGCCTCGCCGAGGACGGCCGCATCGCGGAGCGCTACCCGGCCCAGGAGAGCGCGAGCGAAGACCCCGCACTCCGCACGGAGCTAAACGCGTTTGACAGCGACGGAACGCTGGTCATCTCGAAGGGCATCCCCAAGGACGGGACGCCTCTCACCGAAGAAGTCGCGAAGCTCTACGGAAAGCCGCTTCTGTACATCGACCTCGATGAGGAGCTGACCGACGCCACGGTGAAGAAGTTCCGCGACTGGGTCACCGGGAACAAGATCCGCATCCTGAACATCGGAGGCCCGCGCGAGAGCCACGAACCCGGCATGATCTACAAACGGTCACGCCAGATCATTGAACGCTTGCTGAGAAAGTAGCTCCGCGAGCGACCCCGTAATCTCACTCGAATCGAGACGCGACGGTTTGCGTCGAAGGTCAACTCGCGTCCGTACCGGTCGCCGCTGTTTGCGGCCGGTACGGATATTCTTTTCTTTGCTGGAATTTTTTTGCAGGAAGGAAGAAACGTTTCGGGGGAAGGCGAGAGCTGTCCTTCTTGTTCCCCTATGTAATATGCCGCGCTGCGCAATCAGTCGTGGTACTCAAACTGCGGAGGGTCTTCGTAGTTGCAGCGGAAAGGGAACTCGCGCGCTTCGCGATAGAGTGTGCCGCGTGCGCTCAGTTCCTCCGGATACTGTGTCCCGTAGCCCTGGTTCGGGCGAATACACAGCCGTCCTGCGTATGCGCCGTTCACTCGGAGGGTCATTGTAATCCAGAATGCGTGCCCGAACTCGTCCTCCGGAGTGACCAAGCTCAGCTCGGTCATTTCCACTGTGTTGACCTTCGCGCCGAGGTGATACGCCACCTCGATGAGCAGCTTCTTGAGCGCCATTTTGCGGCGGCCTCCCAAGTGCGCACTCATGCGAGCGAAACTGTCACGCTGCGCTTCTGTCCACTGAATCGGCATTCTTCTGACTCTTGTGCCGTGGCTGGGGCGAACCACCGACGTGCCGCGCTAGAGAACGAGCATGCGCTGCGCGTCGAGGGTTCGTCCCAACGGCACAAGAGAAAACCTGTTTCTCTCGCCTACACCCCATTGCTGGATGCCGTGTAGAAATTGAGCAACCACCGAATGGGGCGAGGAAAATACTCTACTCTTTTTTAGTGAGGGCGCCCGGCGTGCGCGCCTATAATTACCGCCGGAAGAAAAATCTTCACTTCGAAGTGATCACCGCTGAATTTTTGCAGCGACGTCGTTGATGTAAGTGCCTCGCAAAAGAATCCATTTCAAGTAAGTGAGCGACTGCGTGTTAATGACGAGCAGATTTTTGCAGTCAGAACATTTGAGCGAGGTCTTTCAAAGAAATCATCACGGCAAACTGCCGTGGAAAAAAGTTTTGGGTGGCTGTGCCGCACACCCTCACCTCCGTCACGCTGCAACGTGAGAGAGGAAACATTTTCAGCGACCGAAGCTGACAAATACGCCGAGGAGGTGGCGGTAGATGTCGAGCAGGATGTCGGGCAGGCGGCGGCGCTCGTAAATCGCCAACAACGCCCGGAAGAAGTCGCAGTTCGGCGCGTGCCCGGCGGCGCTCCAGTTCTCCGTCGTCCCGCCGTCGGACAGCACCTTGACCACCTCCATGAGTCCGTGGATCTTCGTGCTGAGCGACAGGAGCGCGACTTCGGTGTCCGCCACTTCCAACGAGCGAACGTAAGCCCACTTGCGCTCACGCCACGCCTGCTCGTCTTCCGGCTTCTTCTTCTTCGGTGGCTCGCAGACCGCCGAGATGAGCTTCCGGACGCGCGGCACGAGGCGGTGGCCGTTCGACATCGAGTCCTGCGCGCCGGCCAGCAGTTCGGCCTCGTAGTCGCGGAGTTTCTCTTCGAGCGCGTGCATCTCGTCTTCGCCCTGCTTCCACTCCCCGATGTCATGAACCGCCCCCGCGAGAATCACGGGGAAGGGGGCCTCCACGCGGATGAGCAGCATCATGATGATCGCGATGTGCTGGTTCATCCGTCGTTCGGCCGCGAGGGCCTTCATTCCGTTGCGCGGCTCGTACCCGGCGGTCCCCGCCTCCTCCACCGTCGCTTGGAAGGCGTTGACGGAGTAGGCGTACGCCCAGCACATGATGAGCAACTGGCGCGCCTCGAGGTTGTCGAGTTCGGCAAGCTTCAGGCCCGCCTGATTGCGGGCGATCGTTTCGGTCGACATGGCATCTCCTTGTGGAATTTCCCCCGCTGGCGTTTTGCCGGCGGCGCGAGTTCGGTGTGATTGGTGGTTGATCTTCACGTTCTGCTCCGCGGCATCCGCGAGGAATGCGCGCCGAGCAGAACGTGAAGGGGCACCAAACTGAGGCTGAGCTCAGTCACTGAACTGGGAATGGAAGGAGATGAAGAAAACCTCTTCGTGCGGCACAATACACCCTACCCGTTGCGCTCCGCAGTGAGCGCTCGAGTGGGGTGATTGTTTTTGTACTACCCGCGTCGGTGTGAGAGCCCGTTTCGTGTCCGGCAGAAAGCCGGAGCACAAGCTTGAGAGAGACGCGAAAGCCATATCCGCTGATGAGCGGAATCCAGCAGTGCGTTCTTCTCGGAAATCTACAGTCGGATTACGCAGCAGCGAATGCGCCGCGCTGACTTTTTGCTTTCGATCAATTAAGAATCGAGCTCTTTCCCGCGCTTTGTTTTCAAGGAGCAAAACTACAGAGGTCTTCCTCAAAAACCCCGGTCGATTGAACAAGGAAATAATACCATTATCTATTCCTATGATCAACGGGAATGATGAGTTTCAGGCAGAAAAAAGCTTTGGTTATTAGCGGGTTAGCTGGTCCCGCAGCTCGGCAATAAGAAAATTGCCGAAGGTTTGGTCGCATTGCGAACCTTCTTGGCACTCGAGGAGCTGCGCCACGCTTAAGCGGGCTCCTCGAGATTTACCTGTTCCTCCTAGGGTTTGTTGATGGAAGGCGACTCGTTCAGCGTGTTTGTCGTTGCTCACACGTCGTGTCCCCAGCGCCGCGGTTACCTCGCTTGGACACGATCACGGGTTCGCCAAGATGAACTCCACCATCGGGCGCACGATGGGGAACACGCGGTAGAAGTCCCCGTACTGACCGTTCAACTGCGGGACGTTCGGGTGCGAGTCCGACACCACGATCTGCTTGAACAGCCCGCAGGTGAACATCTTCTTCGCGGCGTCGCCCGGCAGCACGCCGTGCGGGATCAACGCCTTCACCGACTTGGCCCCATGCTCCGTGACGGACTTGCCCGCGCCGCGCAGGCTCGACCCGGTACGGAGCATGTCGTCGAAGAAGATGACGTGCTTGCCCTGCACGTCACACGAGGCCGCGATCACTTCGGTGGTGTCCCCGCTGACGCGCTTCTTGTAGATGAACCCCGGCTCGAAGCCGAGGCGCTCGGCGATGCGCGCGACGGTCTTGCTCCCGCCGGCGTCCGTCGAGCAGATGACGGTGTTCTCGGGTTCCGTCACCATCTTCATGATCTCGGCGTCGATGATGGCGTCGGGGGCGTAGTGGCACGTGCGCCCCGAGAAGTAGTACTCCAGCGTCGGGGTGTGCAGCCCGTGCAAATAGATCCGGCGCTGCGAGGAGTCACCCACCACGGCGCTCAGCATCGACGCCACCGCCTCCGCCGCGACGACCTCGCCCTGTTGGACGGCACGCTCCTGCGTGCTGTAGGCCATCCACGGCACGGCGACGCGCAGGCCGACCGCACCGAGGCGGTTGAACGTCTTGATCGGTCCGGCGACGTCCGTGACCCAGTTCGTCGTCGGGGTGATCGGCAGGACGTAGAGCACGTCCTTCCCGGCCACGTTCGTCATCACCCGCACCCCCTGCTCCCCGTCGGGGTAGTCGAGGTGGGAGAACTCGCCGAGGCCGGCGACCCCGTCGGTGTCCTCAAGCGCCGGGCGGAGGTGGCTCGCCTCGCGCGCGAGGAAGAGAATCGGCTTGCCATTCATGATTTGGTCCCTTGTCGGTGAGGATTTTTCCTGCGGTTCCCCAGTAACCGAGTTCTGCAGGATGCCCGGTACGCACAGTCCATTCGGGCAGAACTGTTCAAAGCGTGCGGTAAGCTCTGAACAGTTCCGCCCGGTGGCGCTGCGATCAGGTTTTCCAAATGCCGAGTGGACTCACTGAACGTGAGATTCGGCAGCGGAAAAAAATTTCTCAACTGAGCGTGGGTTCGAAGAAGAAAGGAGAAATGAAAATAAAAAAACGTAACTCAATGCGACCATCCCTTAGACAATCGCAGCGCAAGCACGCCGCAATAAATGAGGGATGATTTCAGAACATCTACTGGATATGTGACCGCAACAGTCCGTAGAGGCAGAATACTTGCTCTCTTTTTCCGGTAGGACCGATGGAAGATTGCGCAATGCAAAATGCTGCGCAGAGATCGGTGCCAATGGGAGTGACGGCTGTTGACGACGCGTCTAAAGAACTCAAAAAGGTAAACTACAGAAGACTACAACGAAAATACTATAAGGGAAACCCATCTGCGGATTGGAACGACCAATGATAGCTGGGGGTTCGCCTGCTGCGACAGGCCCTATGCTCCGGCGTTAAACCTCTGAATACACTATAAATTTTACTGACCATTGGGTGTTCGAGCCGCACTTTGCTCTCGACTCTGGCCCACCTCTTCCGAGCAGTCGCGCTAACATTTATGGAACAATCGGAGCCTCAAGCGGGCTTGGGCGTGGGTCAGGATCAGCTGATCTCAGTCAGATAATTCATCGAGAAAAGCCTAACGACTGATTCCCTCATACAGCTCAACTTGCCGCGCGATAGCCGCTCGATGAATCTCGTGATGTTTTACATTCGGCTGAAACGTTGTTCCCATCTCAGGCGCAAGATCGTCGGCGCTCGAAATGAGTTTCAGCTTCTCGAGCGCGAGCAGCGCGAGGCCGCGACTCGTGTTTTCTTTCTCGAGCAGCGTCGTCAACGGCTCACCGAGAACATCCGCAAAGATCTGCGTCCACGCAGGAGAAGAAAGCGCGGAACCACCGCCCACGATTATCTGCCGCGAAGCGCTCGCCGGGAGATGTTCGGAAATGCGGCGATAAATAATTGCAAATCGATAAGCAACCGACTCGAGCCCTGCTTGAACGATGTCGACGGGCCCGGTGTTCAACGTGATGCCTTGGATACAGGCCTTGGCATTCTCATTCCAACCAGGAGCGCGCTCTCCGGCAATGAACGGGAGAATCGTAAGACCATGCGCCGCGGGTGGCATCGTGCGAAGCAGTTTCTCGACGGCTTCCTTCGACGAGAGCTGTAATGTCTGCCGCATCCAGGAGAAAAGATTTCCGCCTTCCGTCGTCGCACCGCCAAGAAGTGCGCGATTTCGATCGACTCGATAACACCACAATCCCTCCGGGATGCTCGTCACGGTCGCGGGATCGAGCACCACCCGCATCGCACCAGTTGTGCCGAGGGTCAGCGCGATGCGATCAGTTCCATTGCAGCCGCTCCCGATGTTCGCCGCAGCACCATCACCAATCGTCGGAAACCAGGGGACGCTTTTCAGCGTGTCCCACCGTTCAGCCCAAGGAGATTTCAAACCGCTCAGCGGGGCATCAATATCGGTGAGCGGGGAAAGGTTGTTTTCCCCGAGACCGAGAAAAGCCAGCCATTCGGCATCCCATTTAAGGGTCTGGAAATTGAGAAGTCCGTTCCACGAAGCGGCGCTGAAACTCGTTCCCCGCTTCGCAAAAAGCCTCCAGAGAAAATATTCCCCGAAGGTGATCCAGTGTTCAACTTTTCCGTAGAGTGCCGGGTCCGTGCGCATCAACCAGCGAAATCGAGCCGGCGCATACGACGTGTGAAGCATCGTGGCGGTTCGTTGATGCGCCGATCTCACTCCTTCCCGGCCGAGCTCTTCGCGAAGTTTCGTAACGTCCTGAGCGTTTCTCGTATCGGCATAGGTATACACTGGAGTGACGGCACGATAGTCTTTGTCCACACCGAGAAGGTTCCCAACAAAGCTGTCGCTTGCGACGGCCACCACACGCGAGGCGAGCTGAGGATGGTTCTTCAAGAGGAGGTCGATTGATTCGACGATCTTCGTAAATAGCGAGCCCGCGTCGATGAAGGCGCCGCCGTCTGCTGTCGAAGTAAAACTTAAAGGGATCTGAGACGACGCGCCTGGAATCGACTGCGCTGCCGAATCAAAAAATATTGCCCTCGTCGAAGAGGAACCAACATCAATAACGAGAATGATCGGGCCGGCCATATTTTTCACCCACCTCAAACTGAAGAACAGTCCCGCTGCCGGCGGCAGAACCTCGTGATTTTTGTCACGTGCTCGAACCGGAACGAAACGTCGAAGGACTCCGGTAGATATCGCTCTTCACGGCTAAAAAGCGGCTTTGAGAGAAAATTTCTCCTGACAGTCCTCACCGTCCCGCATCATCCACTAAATTTACAATAATTGCGACACACGCCTACTTGGTTTAGCTTTTAGAAGAAGCGGTTTGGGAGCTACGTGTTCATGGGACTTACGTTCGTTTTCATTAGCGATACACATCTTGAAGATCTCTCTCGACTGCCAGAGGGCGACATTCTCGTGCACAGCGGCGATTGGTGCGGAGCAGGTCCCGTCGCTCGTCTCAAGGCTGATGGAAGAAGCCAGCTCGATCGCTTCGCATCGCAGCTCAAACGCTGGGTTCCACAGTTTCAAAAGACCATCATTATCGCTGGAAACCATGACTTCATTGCCGAGGCGGAGCCGGAGCTTACGAAATCAGCAATCGAGGACACCGGGGCGGTATACTTGAACGACTCCGGATATTCGTTCGGGGGGTTTAACTTCTGGGGCTCACCGATTCAACCGTGGTTCCACGATTGGGCGTATAACCGCCAGCGAGGAGATGAGATCCGGCACCACTGGGATCTCATACCGGAGAACACCGATGTTCTCATCACTCACGGCCCGCCCTACGGCATTCTCGATCGGATTTACTCCGGCGAGAAACCTCACGTCGGTTGTGAAGAGCTTCTCATCGCGGTTCGCCGCGTGAAGCCTCGTATTCACGCGTTCGGGCACATCCATGAAGCATACGGACAGGAAAAACACGGGGAGACGTTGTTCGTGAACGCGGCAGTTCTCAACGAAAGGTACCTTCCGCAGAATCCGCCGATAGTGGTTGAAGTTTAGAAAAGTATTACCCTTGTGCAACGAGACGGAGGGCGGCTTTGGTTTTTCTCCTTCCGCGCCCGCCTGTGTAGAGCTTGCTCCGCTGCCGTCGGCTCATGGGCCGGGCGAGGAGCCGTTCTCGAATCGCCGCGCTTTGCTCGGGGTAGAGGCGGTCTCTCAGATACACTTCGAGCTTGCCAAGTCCGCGGCTTTTCACTCGCGAGATATGACAGCGGCAGTAATCGAGGTCTTCAGCTATCTCGATGAGCGGCTCGTCGTAGACATAATGACGGAGCACGATCTCTCTTTCGAGCTCATCGAGCTCTTTGCAGGCTTCGAGGCAGATATTTGCCAGCTCTTGGCGCTCGACGATCTTCTCCGGATCGTCCATTTCAACAGGCTGAATGTCGGGGAATGTCTGCGAAGCATCGGTCATGCTCCCGAGTCCGTCGGAGAGCGTGCTCCCCGGAACATATTGCAGCACTCGCTGCTCGCTGACCGCACGGGCGATCTCTTTCAAGAGCATGCCTCGCAAATGATAAAAAAGGAAAGTTTTGAAAGACACCCCGCGACTCTCGTCGAATCGATGAGCAGCTTCGCAGAGCGCCGCTCCGACAATACTCGACACTTCGTCGTGGTGGAGACGCACTCTCCAAGAGCTTAAGAAGCTCCATGCCAATCGGCGGCCGTGTTCACGATGTTCAAGAACGATTTGTTCAAATCGCTCCGGAGACAACTTGCGAACCACCGGCTCTTCGGTTTCTTTTTTCTCTTCGACTTTCTCGTCTTGGATAGCCGCTAACGCCATAACCTATCCCCTCCTTCCTAGAGTTTCCGGCCCTGCGATTCCTAAGCGGACTTCTCAACTTCCCCGCCAAATGAGACGGAGATTCTGAGCGCGTTTCACCAGCCACAGGTGGAACGCAACGCTAAGAGGCAAAGTCCGAGAACTAAGCACTTAAAACGACAGACAAATTGTGAAACTTTGAAAATTTCTGGAATTGTTCGCCAGTTTGGCGGCTATTACTCGAGGGCAGGATCTGAGAAAGAAAAAGAGTGTACTTGCTCGTTTTCCTTGTTATGGCGACGGTCTCAGATGTGTGCTGTTCCTGAAAACTTCATGACTACTTCCTTGTGGAATAAAAAATCGTCGATACTCCTCATCCCCCGGTTGACTATCGCGGAGTCGTTCACTTCGCGTTTGGTCGGCCTTCTCGGAAGAAGCGGTCTCGCCGATGATGAGGCGCTGCTCCTCCCCGGCTGCAAGCAGGTTCATATGTTCTTCATGAAGTTTCCGATCGACGTCGCATTCTGCTCAAAAGACGGCGAAGTGGTACACGTGGTTCATCGCCTTCGGCCGTGGCGAATATCAACATTCGTGAGGAACTGCGACTTTGTCGTCGAACTCAAGGCCGGGCGGCTTAAGGAACTGCAGATCGCTCCGGGAGCGATTCTCGAAGTACGGTCCAATTCTCACCCGTCGTAACGACCTTCCAGCCTCCTCCGCACGATTTCTCTTCTTCGAGAATACGTTTCAGTAGTGTGGAGGAGTGTTTCAAGATCACCCAGTTTGCATTCCACCGGTCGAGCAGACCACACACCGGCTGTTTGGAGATCACAACTTCGGAATATTCCCGAAGTCGTTTCTCACCCATGACGAGCGTTCTTCCATCGATGAGGGAGAAAGCGCTGCCCTCCTTTCCAGAGAGACGAATGCCGAGAGCAAGCCATCCGCCCTCGTCGAAGCTGCTGAAGATCCGGCCTGCGAACGGCTCGCTTGCCAAGAGGTCTAGATACTCCTCCTCCGACTCGCGGAGCGGTGAAGCGGCGCGGATGAGAAGGAGCGAGGCGGCAAGAAAGAGCGGCGGGAGAAATACCAAAAGTTTCCCGGCGGATGATGCTTCGCGCGTATCTCGAAACCGCAACATCCCAGAGAGGATTTCGCTGAAAAGAGGTGAAAGCAAGAGTCCATAAAACGGAAGATATTTTCGTTGAAGAAAACTCGCTGCGGCAAAGATGCAGAGGAGAGTCAGGAACAGCAGCTTTTGGCGTCCGCCACGTATTCCATGCCGGAGGAGATACACGGGAATCAAGAATAGAGAGGCGATCGAATAATAGAAGATGAACCCGAGCGATGGACGAAGCGGCTGAAACTCGTCGATAAGCCGATATGCTTCACTGTGAGTGAGCGCGTACGTAAATATCGCTCGCAGATTCTCTAGCCCATACGGAGAACAGAGGCCGGCAAGCAGCAGCAAGAGGAATAATCGGGCGTGCACGGCTCGCCGCTCAAAAACGAATCGAACACAAAGGAAAAAGGGAGCGAAGATCCAAAAGACGTGTGTATTCGCCCAGAGAACAGTCGGCAGCAGATAGCCGAGAACGGTCTCACGCTGCTCGATAATCCTCGTCAGAAGAAGAGCGGCAAACAGTACGCTGAGGAGCTGCGGCCGAAGATGAAACACCGGAGCAAAAAACGGGAGACAGAGCAGCGTCGAAAGCAGTGACGCAAAAAACTTCTTTTGCTCTTCTTCCGCAGAGAGGTAACGGCGGTTCATTACAAAAATCGCAAACAACGAAAAAGCCGAGAGGAGCATCTGCAGAAGCTGGAGCCCGTGGAAGCCCGAAACGCGATAGACGGCGGCAAACAAAAGCTCGGGAAGCCAAGAATAAGAAATCCAGGGTGTGGCAGCGGCCCCAAACGGATCAGTTTGGAGAACTTGAGAATGCTCGAGCATCCAGAGCCCGCCCGCAAGATGCCAGCCGATATCCGGATCGAAAAGCGCGTGGTACCCGAGAGGCAGCGCTACGGCGAGCAAGATGCAGCTTCCAACAACCTTCAGCGCCGTCTCTTGAGGGAATCCGTTCCTCACATTTCACTGTCCTTGGGTTATCTTGCGTGTCGGCCTCCGACCGGCAAAAACCACTCCTCGCATTTCATAAACTTTAAAGCGGTATTACGCGAGGCAAAGACGAGCGAAGAGAACCTGCATGCAAGAAAACTACGAAAGAGGGCTTTCGCCCACTTTCGCATGGACTGAAACGGACAGCATTAATCTCTTAAGAAGTGACAGGTGTAGCCGCCTGGGTTCTTCTGAAGATAATCCTGATGATAGTCCTCTGCCGGGAAAAATTTCTTCGCGGCGACGATCTCGGTAACGATCGGCTTCTTCCACTTCCCGGACGCATTGATCTTCTCCTTTACGACCTCCGCGATTTCTTTCTGCTTCTCATCCAGATAGAAAATCGCTGAGCGGTACTGGGTTCCGCGGTCGTTTCCCTGCTGATTCAACGTCGTCGGATCGTGCATCCGGAAGAACCATCCCAACAGATCTTCGTAGCTGAGCTTCGACGGATCAAAGACCACTTCGACAGATTCAGCGTGACCCGTCACGCCTGACGAGACGGCGGGATAGGTTGGCTTATCCAAGCTTCCGCCGGTGTAACCAACGTCGACGCGAAGCACGCCTGGGATCTTCCGAATAATATCTTCCATTCCCCAGAAACATCCGCCCGCGAGGAGAGCTGTTTCTTCAACTTCGGCCACCTTCGCGATCTTTCCCGACTCAAAAAGAGAGCGATATTTTCCGTACCCTTCTTTTTCAAGGTTCTCCGCGGGAATGAATCGGAGCGACGCCGAGTTCATACAAAACCGCTTTCCCGATGGCCCAGGACCGTCGTCAAAAACATGGCCGAGGTGCGAATCAGCGTTTTTCGAACGGACTTCTGTTCTCGTTTGGAAGAACTTCTTGTCCTCCTTCAGCGTTACGCTTTCCTCTTCAAGCGGTTTCGTGAAACTCGGCCAGCCCGTTCCAGAATCGAATTTATCCGTTGAGCTAAAAAGAGGATCACCGGAGACGACATCGACATAGATCCCCGGCTTCTTGTTATCCCAGTACTCGTTTCGAAATGGGCGTTCAGTCGCGTCCTCTTGCGTCACGGCGTACTGCTCGGGACTGAGTTTGGTTTTTAGATCTTCTTGGGTCGGTTTGTTTTTGTTGTCCATATCCTGCGATTCAGCTCCAACACTCCAAAACGTCGCAAGCACCGAAAGCGCCGCGACGAACGTTAGGGAGAGGTATTTTTTCATGTAATCTTCCTCGGCTCTATACCTAATAGTCGCGGCAGCATGCCCGGCGTTACACATACGCGAAAAATCCCCCAACCAAGGAGAATTCCTCCAATATCATCAAGGAGATAATGCCAGCCGAAGTAAAGCGTGGTGAGGAAAGTAATTCCCGCAAAAAACCAAGAAAATACGGCCAGCAGTCGAGCTACACGAGAAAGACAGAGGCTTCCAAAGACCACCACGGCAACGTGAAGACTCGGGAGACCCGAGATTAAGAACGTCCCTCTCGGGCTCGCCGGTTCCGATTCGAGAAACAATTTTTCCTTCCAGAGATTTTGCTGAAGAAACGTGACGTCGGTCACGGGGAGCGAGCGGAACATTTCCGGCGAGAAGAAGCATGGACCCCACGTCGGGAATGCGTAGACGATAAATACCCCGATGATCCAAACAGAGAAAAAGCCGAGGACAAAACGTGAGGCGAGACACTCATCGCGTTGAAGCACCATCACGGCAAGGAGAAGGCCCATGTAGGGGAAGAAGAAAACATACCCGGCGCTCAGAAGTTCTGCGGCACTATGACCGAGTGCTTGCATCACCCATTCGGCGGCAAGCCGCCCGCCGAGCAGACTGGTCTCTTGTTGAAAGAGCAACTGATCGAACACTCTCCCGTTTACGTGTGGAATGAGATTCTTTAACTGAATGAAGAGAAAGAAAGTAACCCCGAGTGCGTGCACGAAGCGGAAGTCTCGAAGAAGATGAGCGGGTGAAAGATACGATGTTCGGAAGGATCTCCACGTCTCTGCCCGCGAACACGGCGCGGATGTCGCAAGGTCTCTGAGGCGCAGAAAGAGGACCGTCACCGAGAGTCCGAGGAGATACCAGCCAAAGCCGCCTAATACGCGGGAGCAGTAGAGCTCCCATGGGGAGCGGAGCGGCATACCGAAGTAGCGGTAGAGCCCCCAAGTTCCGGCAAAGACGAAGCCCCCGAGGAGCTCAACCGGATAGAGGGAAACGCGCACCCCGCCCCCGACAGCCTGTTATTTCTTCTGCTGAACTTGAAAAACTTTCTGCTGATTGCCGCCGAGCGGAACGAAGCCTTCGAGCTCGAGCTCGGCCATGCGCTGTTCAATCTCGACTCGCGACACGTATTTCGAATTCTTGTCGATCTTCGCCTTCTCGTCGGTCCGGCCGATGATGACAACTGAAGATTTCGACTTCTTGATGGTATCGATCCCTTGGAGCTTCTCCAGAATATAGTCAGGATCGACGCCGACGATTTTTGCAGAATTATACGCCATCTTCATCCCGACTGGATCTTTGTTTGCCTTCGCCGCATCGCCTTCGGCGACACTCCGTGCAGCAATCTCAACGACGAGCGCACGCGCTTCTTTGTTCGTGGGATCCATGCCTTGAATCTGCTTTACGATCTCAAATGCGTTTTCTCCCGGAGGTGAGGTGTATTGCCGGAGATCGATGAAGGTTTTTGCGGATTTGACGAGCTCAGCAACTCGTCCCACGAAGTCGCCCAAGATCCGGTTGATCTCCGCGAGCTTGGTTTTCGCCGGCTCGTTCGTCGCATCGAGCTTGAGCACTTCGTTATAGGTGTCCTTCGCATTTGCGCCCGGAGGAGAAACGTAGTTTCCCGAGGCAAAATAACGATCGGCATTGGTAAGCAGCTCGGCGATTTTTCCGGCAAATTGTTTGCGGCGCTCTTCGTCTTCAATCATCCGCCGGACGGCAGCGTTGATGTCTTCAAGACGGCGCTTTGCGTATGGATCATCGGGTTCCAGCTCTCGGACCTGCTCGAACCGCTTCTTCGCATTTGCATCGACCGGTTCAATGAGTTTTCCGGCTTTGAAGAACTCATCCCCTTCGCGGCGGAGGAGCTCGATTGTCTCTTGTTTCTTCTTCTGTTTCGCGGCGATCTCCCGTCTGGCTTTTGCCTGTTGCTGCTCGACGTTTTGCTTGTAGAGGTAGAACATTCCAAAACAGAGCGTGACGAGCGCGGTCGCGACCGCAGCGAGAATTTTCGGCAACCGGTTCGGAGGACGATCAATGACTCGATCGGCAACTGCACCACCTTGCAGTGTAAACACTTCTCCCGGAGCAACGAAGCGAAGCTCGTTCCCACCAACCGTAAGCACATCTCCGCGCTTGAGCGGCAGCTCGTCGCCATTTGATTGCGCTCCACCGTTCATGACGATCTTTCCTCCGCCAAGCGGAGCAACAGAGTAGGAATCGCCTCTCCGGAGCACCAGAGCGTATCGCGAAGGAACCCCCTTCCCGGTAATCGTGATACCGCACGTGGGATCACTTCCAATGATCATTTGCGGCTGATCGAGCACGAATTTTTTGCCACGTGCCTCACCCGAGGTCACGAGCAAGCTACCCGATCCTTGGGGTTGCGCTGATTGCGCAGCCATTCCCATCCCGGTTTTGTTTGGATCGCCGCCGCTCGTTACCCCGAGAGCACTTCTCGGCATCGACGCGGTCGCGGTCATGTCTTCGGTTCCGGGAGCAGGCGTTGCGGGGGCGTTTTTCTTCGCCTGCTCAGCTTTCGCCATGAGTTGTTGAATGGCTTCGGCCGACATCGCAACGGGGATCGTCCCGCCTTCGAGCATCAGCTCACTCACTCCCCCGCCGTTTGAGCTTGAGGTATTTGATTCCATGGCAGCAACCAGAGGATTTTTCACCTGGCGGCGTCCTGCGGTGATGGCATCGGCGAACTCACTCGCCGTTGAGAAGCGCTCTTTCGGATCTTTTGCGAGACCCTTCATAATTGCCGCGTCGAGAAGCGGAGGGAGATCGCTGACCTTCTTTCTCGGGGGTTCCGGGAGAGGTCCAAGCCGTTGCATCGCAACTTGCAGTGGGTTTGATCCGACAAACGGTCTGGTCCCGGTTATCATCTCATACAGGATCACCGAGAGCGCATAAACATCCGCACGATGATCAACTGCGCCGCTCGTGGCCCCGCTTACCTGCTCCGGCGCGACATACGCCGGATCGACGAGAAACTGTCCTGCCGTCGTCAGCGATTTCTGAATGTCAGAAAGCACCAGCGGACAATATCCCGCGAGACGGGGATCGTCGCCCTTGAACAAAATAGCGCGGGAGTCGATGTGCCCGTGAAGACCTTGAAGTTCGTGAAGCTCCTTGAGCCCCGCGCACAGATCAGCCACTAAATCGGCGGCCGCACTGCCATTTACAGGACCGCCTTTGGTTTTTAGAAAATCACGGAGATTCGGTCCGTCGATGAGTTCCATCGTCAAGTAGAACCAATCGTCTTGCACGCCTCCGGCAATAATTGGCACGAGCGCGGGATGTGATGCCGTTCTGAGAACAGAGAGCTCTTTCTGATAGCGATCTTTGTATTCTTGCGAACCTTGCGGACGGAGGGAAAAAATCTTTAGCGCAACCTGGCGATCGCCGAGCTCTCGATCGCTCGCGCGATAGACGGTGCAATTCGACCGTTCCGCGATCATCTCCTTCCGGACAAAGCGGCCGCCAAACTCTTCGGGAAGTCCCATCAATGTCGACACAACGTATCCCTCCCGGTGGATTCAGTGTTTTGTCCAGAAAGTTTTAACATAATCAGTCTTCGCGCAGCCTTCATTACGGCAGTGGAGGAACATCCTGCGCTTCATGGCAGAATGTTCTCCACGGCACTAATGCCCGGCAGCTTGGTATTGAACACCTTTCTTCGGCGGCGGGCCCGAGAAAATCGCTAGAGCTTCAGTAAGACCGCAAAGCTCCATTTCGCCCTGCATATTCGATTGCGCGCCGGTCCAAACGTGCTTTCCGATAATCTTTCCGTTATCCGACCCTTCGCGCGCGAAACGGAAGATATCCGACACCACGTAGTCTCCAGCTTCGTTCAACTTACAGACTTCTGAAATATGCGTCACCTTCCGCGAGTGATCAGGAAGACGGGAAGCCTGGATGATAACTTCAATCGCGGTCGAAACCTGCTCCCGAAGCGCCCGAAGTGGAATTTCTATTCCAGAGAAAAGTGAGAGCGTCTCGAGTCGTGTAAGCGCTTGCTGTGGAGAGCTGGCGTGGACGGTGGTCATAGAGCCCGAGTGTCCAGTGTTCATCGCTTGAAGGAGATCGAGCGCTTCTCCGCCCCGAATTTCCCCGACCACGATGCGGTCCGGACGCATACGGAGCGACGCCTTCACGAGATCGCGAATCGTCACGAGACCACGGCCCTTTTTATCAGCGGGCTTCGTTTCCATTGGGAGAACGTGTTCTTGACGGAGTTGAAGCTCGGCAGAGTCTTCAATCGTCAGAATTCGCTCGTCATCTGGAATTAAACCGGAGACAACGTTCAAGAGTGAGGTTTTCCCGGAGCTCGTTCCGCCCGAGATCACAACGTTCTTCTTTAGCATGACCGCTGCTTGGAGATAGGTCACCATTTGAGGCGACAGCGAACCGAAATCCATGAGCTTCTCAACGGTGAGCTTTTCCTTGGAAAACTTCCGGATCGCGAGAGATGCTCCCTTTCTCGAGCAAGGCGGCATGAGAACCGCGACGCGAGATCCGTCGGGAAGGCGTGCGTCGAGATAAGGCTCTTCCTCCGATACCCGGCGTCCAACGAATTGCGCGATGTTCAGGATCGCGGCTTGGAGCTGCTCGGGAGAAAACGTTTCCGAGACACGAACGAGGCGTCCTTTCTTTTCAATATAAACTTCTGCCGGTCCGTTGATCATGATTTCGGAAATTCCGTCATCGGTGATGTAGTGCCAAACCGGAGCCAGGAAGCTCTCCAATGCCTGCCAGAAAAACGCGTTGTTCGATTGATCACGTGAGATCTTTTCAGGCTCCGGCGGCGGAGGAGCTGCAGGAGCAGCCTCGGATTTTTTTGAACTCCCGGAAGTTGTATTTGCCTTCTCGGCAGTCACCGGAGCAGGCGGTGGCTCGGCCGGCGCCGCTGGTGAGTCGTGAGATCCTGTAGGCTTTTTCAGCAGTCCATCGGGTCGCTCGATGTTGTGAATCGTCGGGCGCTTCACTTCTCCGGGGGGACGAGAAGGTCCGGCTTGCGGAGCCGGAGGAGCTTCAACTTTCGGAGGCGCCACAGGCTCAGCGTCAGCCTTTTGAGGAGGAGAGTCGAAGCCGTGTCCGCCCGATCCGGTTCCGGCCAAAGTTCCACCCGTTGGTGGGAGGGTGCTGTTTACCGGCGTCCCTTGGCTTGAAAGATCTCCGAACGAGGAGTCAGAGGAATCCGCGACGTAATCCAACTCGACAGCGATATCTCCGAGAACAATGCGATCGCCGTTTGTAATTTGAGAAGACTGGATCTTTTTTCCGCCGATGAGAGTGCCATTCGTGCTTCCAAGGTCTTGGACGACAAGTGCGTCGCCTTCAACGGAGATCGTGGCGTGATAACGCGAAACTCCACCTTGATCGATGCACACGTCGTTTGCCGCAGCACGACCAATCATGATCGAATTCTTCTGGAACTCGAGAGCCTGCTCTACGCCGCCCGGAAGATGGATCTTTACACGTATCATTCGTCAAACTCCCATATCGAAAAAAGAAAACCCCATCTCGTCCATCCCACTTCGATTCCGCGCCGCTCTAGAGGGCCATCCCACTCTCGAATTCCATCCCATTCTCGAATTCCATCCCATTCTCGAATTACTGCGCAGGCCGGAACTTGTCTGGTCGTTCCCGAACATTCTTCGGAACGATCTTATTGTCCGTATACATACGGTTTGCCTGCGTCCAACGAAGATCTCCATCCGGAGGAAACATACTGAGCACGCTCATGATTTGATCATGAGCCTCGATAGAATGCTGAACTTTGACGGCCGTTCGAGCTTTGCTGAGCCGATTGTTTACCCGGCGCCAGATCTCGGCGTCGAATTGTCCGATGTGTTTGGCGAGAAGCTCGAGAAGCGATCGCGCGGCCTCGGGGCCGGAGGACCGTGATGATTGCAGAAGGAGCTCTTTCAATCGCACTTGAATGTCGGAGAGCTCTGGCAGACCTTCAGTCGATGAGCTCTCTGACAGCACAGAATAGCCGATGATGTCGATTCTCTGCTCGTGCATCAATTGGATCGCGGCGGCTTGAAGTCCGCGGACGAAGAGAAAGAGTCCATCGGGGGATTTATCGAGCGCTTCGGCAAGACCAAGACACGCTTGCAAAGCACCGTTGAAGCCTGCGGTGAGTCCGGTCATCGGCGGAATGGTAACGGCGCGGACGTTCTTCACAGCCCATCGCTTGATGCGAGATTTGTCGCCGGCTTTTTTAGGGAAATCGGTGTTGTCGAACACGAGTCGTCTGGGGGTTCCAAGCGCAATGTCGCGAACGAGGAGCGAGCGGGCGCTCCATCCTTCACCTGTCGGAGCTATGGTCTCGACGCTGCTCCCGTCAAGCTTCACTTCGATGGGGCTTTCGGAGAACACATCGAACTCAACGAGAAGATCAGAAGACGGAAGATCGAATTGAACGAGATCGAGGTGAGACGAATCTTTCAGCTCCTTTTTGTCTGAGGATTTTCCGGGAAAGTATCCGAGCACTACGTAGGCTGGTGGAAAGAGCACCTCATTCGATTTTTGCTGAGGGAGGCCGCCCTTTTTTGGGCTCGACAGAAACCAGACACCGGTGAGGACGAGGAGAAGCACCGGAATCGCCAGGCGAATCATTTTCCGGCGCTTGTCAGCGGCGGAGAGGGGTGCGGCGGTGGTGGTGTCTTTTTTTTGCTCGGGCGCGGCCTTCGTGGGAGCTGCTTCTTGTGGGATGCGGACTTTAAAGAGGAGATCGGAGATCTTGAACTCGTCACCGGAGGAAAGCTTTCGTCCGCCTTCCGCTCCAGCGTGGAGAGGGAATCCCATGTGCTGGGTTCCGTGCGCGCTGCCGAGATCGACGATATAAAAACCGTCGCCACGCCGCTCAATAGTTGCATGTCGTCGGGAGACGGTTGACTGCTGGAGAACAAGCTCACACTCCGGCGAGCGGCCGATGGTAAACGAGTTCTTCGCGTCCTTCTCCCCGGAGCCGTTTGTCGATGACCCCGCCCCTGACGGATCTTGAAGGTCAAACCGGAACACGTCTCCGGCGCTGACACCGGTAAGAATGGTTATCTCGATTCTTGCGCTCATTGCCCGGTTTATTAATTATCCCCTCAGAGATACACGTAAAACAGAACAAAAACTAGGCCGAAAGATCACTCCTCGCGCCCGCGAGATGAGTGGTTGATAATGGATGTAAGATTGCACCAGAGAGACTCCGACACATTCAATTTTTCTGAAGCTCCGATCCCTTTCCGCAACACCTTAAAGCACCCGTACAACGCGAACACACCAATCCCGCCGCACCAACAAATCCTCAAAGCATCCGTACCGTCCCCCCCCACACCGCCACCCCCGACAATTCCCGCCGGCCGAAGGCGGCGAATAAAACAGTAAGTTTCGCAATCCCAACCCACGACGACACCCCAGCACCCCCGTACAACAACGCACCACCAATCCCGCCGGCCGAAGGCGGCGAACGAAACTGTAAGCTCCGCAACACCAATGCCCTACGACACCCCAAAGCCCCCGTACAACAACGCACCACCAATCCCGCCGGCCGAAGGCGGCGAAAGAACTCAATCAGTTCGTGGGTGTATGGGGAGGCGGGGTCAAATTTGGTCTGAGACGAGGCGGGGGTTGGGAAAAAAGCGGAGTCGGCCTACCGGCCGTCGAGCATTTTTTCCCAATCCCCAACGAAGTATCAGACCAAATTTGGCCCCGCCTACTTGGCTTGCATCCACTGGATCAGGAGCGGGGTGAAAAGAATGATGAAGGAGGATGGAAAGATGAGGGTAACGAGGGGTCCGAGCATTTTCATCGGCATTTTATTGACGAGAGTCTCGGCGAGCTGCCAGCGGCGGGTTCTGGCCATTTCGCTTTGCACTCGGAGAATGGGGCCGACGCTGGCGCCGAGTTGATCGGCTTGGATGAGGGCGAGGACAAAGCTGTTGATTTCGGTCATGCCCAGGCGCTCGGCGAAGCTGCGGAATGCTTCGGAGCGGGTGCGTCCGAGCGACATTTCACGCTCAATTTCCTCGAGCTCATCGCGGAGCGGGCCTTCTTGACCACGTTCCAACACGACTTTCATGGCGCTATTCATATCGAGTCCCGCTTCAACGGCGAGACGGAGAATATCGAGGAGGTCGGGGAGATCGCGGAAGATTCGGCGTCGGCGTTTTTGAATGAGGCCGTTTAGCCACATGCCTGGATAAAGGAATCCGATGAAACCGAGGACGACGGTGAGCATGGGTGCGAGATTGGTTTCAGAATCAATGTAGAAGCCGACCAACACCCCGAGGACGGTGGAGATCACATACGTCGCATAGAACTGATCGACGTTTAGGCCGCCGGGGACGCCGGCCTGAATCAGCTTCTTTTTAAGGCTTTCGCGGCGAGCTCCGAGCGGAAGAAGGGAGATAAACTCTGAAAGCACAAGGATCAGGGGGAAGAAGATTCGGAGAAAGAGACTGCGATTCTTCTTTCGCTTTCCGGCGATTGCGTCGAGCGCGTCATCGGTGGATTCGTCTGCAAGCATTGCAAAGACGAACATGATTGTCGCGACGCAGACGAGAAGCGACCAAAGGAATTGTTGAAATTGGACGTCAATCTTCACGCCGGAAGTTTAATCCCATTTCGTGGAGCAATTGCAAGAGGCTAATGCCGGGGTCAGTTAATTAATCCGAAGATTCCACCGAGCAGGCCTTTAGGCAGATAGTGGAGGACGCTCTCGGGATGTCGCTTGCAAAAGATAAGATATTCGCCGCCGGCCTCCGTAACTTTCTGGTCTACGTGAAAACAATCCCAGCGCTCGCCGCCGAGTTTCGCGAGCTCTTTTGTTAAATCCTCGGCAGAGCTGGAGAGCGGCAATGAAAAAACGCCGTACTCGAAGCGGAAGAGTTTCTTCACCTCGTCGACGCTCAAATTCAGATCGACCTTCGTCGCACTCTCCTTTGCGGTTTTTGTGAGCTCACGAATCTGATTCTTCAGATCTTCTTGAATCGCATCGCTTTGTTTCTTCTGTGACTCGTTGCAAGCCGAAAGAATCAACGCAGCACAAAAGGGGAGGAATAAAAGTCTCGCTCTCATGGTTATCCTTTATCCGCTTGTTCTCTCCAACGCTTCAGAATTTTTTGCGCGCGCCGGAAGGACGGTGTGTCTTCCATTTGGCCGGACTCATTCAAAAAGGATCCAGAGCCACGTCTTGAGGCAGCGCGGTAGCGCTCGACGGTATCTCTCGCCCACTCTTTCGTGACGGATCGATCAAACACGGTTCGAATCACCGGCACTTGGGTGGGATGAATAGCGAACTTCCCCCAGACCCCAATGCTCTTCGTGTATTCTGACTCGGTGCGGACAGTCGCGATATCGACTTGAGTTTTGAATCGCCTCGAAAGTCCGTCATACAAATAGATACCGAAGGTCGCGGCCGAGATCAGACATTCGTTAAGGATATGAGAGATCGGCGAAGGGGAATCAAGCCTCTCGGGGCGATCGATTCCGAGCTCTGCGGAGAGATCTTCGTATCCGATGGCGCAACAGCCTTCTTTCGGGAGTGCCCGCATGATGGCGTCGCGATTTTTGTAGGCGGGTAAAGTCTCAATGAGCGGAACGAGTTCGATCGACTCGCCCACGGATCCGGTGATGAGCTCGAGTTGGGCGGCTTCTTCAATTTTAGAAAGGAGCAGGTAGTCGGGCTTTGCAGAGGAGGTCGCGAAACGGAGATCGTCATCGAACCACGCACTCCCCGGCCGATTCACGCGGAGCATGAATCCACCCGGATAGATATTCTCGAACTTCCGCCGATACGGAGAACCGAGAGCAAAAAGCTTTTCGAGCTCGTTCCTCGCGTTTTCCCGGTTTGCCTCGGCTACCGTGTCTTCGAGATCGAAAACCACACAATCGGGGCGGAAGGCTTCTTCAACGCTCAAGAGATCCTCCGCGTAATCGAGACGATGCGCGGGAACAACAAGCGGACACAATCGCTCGTGAAAGCGGACTTTATTCATAACAATATTCGGCCTTCGATCGAAGAGACGGTCTCAATCCTACGCCCACACGGAAGATAATCAAGCGATCAATTGTTTCCGGGTTTGTTCTGCAACCGCTTCTGTATCTCTGCAGTCGGCAAAGAAACACCCTTGTCGAATTCATAGGTAAGCAATCTTCCAGATTTTTTGCTTCGTCCAACGTGTACCGCGCCTGGATGTTTTTCGGTGCCGGTGTTTAGAATCTGATTCCACTCAATGTCCGAGCCGTCTTTGGGATCAACCGCAGTTTTCGGGGGCGGCGCAAACGCTTTCCAATATTCTTCGAAATATATTTTTCGCTCCCCGAGGCGAAAATCTTGATTGTGGCGTTTTGCCCAGAATGTTTCGAAGATTACACCGGACATGTCGTCGGGATGTCGAAAGCCGAGCTTGTTCATCGCTTGGGACAGTCTCGAACCTTTCCAGAGACCCCACTCGTTCCGAAGAGTCTGACCGACGTTTCTATGATACCTGATCATTTCATCTTCGGATTTCATCGCGTCGATTCGCTCGAGTTCTTCTTTCGGGAGAAGTCGCTCAAGCTGTTCATGAGCATCATCGAGGTTACGCGGAATCCATTGCCAGGTTGATCGATCTTCCACGGGCGCTGAAACTTCTCGGTCAGGATTATGCCGGATGGTCCGCCGGTTCTCCGCGGCGGCCGGAAGCGTGAGCAGGAGAAAAATGGCGAATGGAAGCAGATACTGAATCATATCGTGATAGCCCTTATGAAACTTCCGGCAAAAAGTGCATCGCTCGTTCAACTACGGCAGCGCGGCCGAAAAGTGAGCAGTACCTGATTTTATCGCCTTCGTCTGGAGAGCGCCTCGCGACGGAAACAAACTTCCCGCCGAGCTCCTCTATGAGCACCGGACATGGAGAAACGTCCCAAATACTGGTATTGAAATCGAACATCAGGTCAGTGCCTCCGGAGATTACGTTTGAGTACGCATAGCAGGAGTCGAAGACTCTCAGGCGCGGAAACTCAGCGGAGAAACGCGCAAATGTCGCGAGCTCGTTTCCGATATAGAGGAAATTCTTCGGCTTCGAAACGATGACGCGCTCGTCGCCTTTTATCCGATCATTCCCGTCAGACAATCGAGGCAAAGGATTTCCGTTCGCCGTCACGCCGAGTCCGTATCCACCAGCAACGCGGAGAGACAGTGCCGGATGGTCGATGAGGCCGACAATCGGACGATTCCGGAAGTGCAATCCGATAACGGTACCGAACGTGGGGACGCCATGAACAAACTCATCGGTCCCGTCCACGGGATCAAAAATCCATTTGAACTCCGCGGAGGGGTTCGATTCCGCGAACTCCTCACCGATGACTCCGTGATCCGGAAAAAGCTGCTCAACTTTTGCGCGAAGAAGCTTTTCGATCTCAATATCGGCCTGGGTGACGAGACTGCGGTCGGCCTTTACCTCAATTGAAAGCGTCTCTCCGCTTACCTTGGCAATTATGCGGCGCGCCTCATCGGCGAAATCGTTCGCGACGGCGAGAAGCTTTTTTCGCTCAGCTTCAGGAACTTCTTGGCGAAAATCTTTTGACATCTTCAACTCCGGAACTTAACTGTCGAATTGGCATGAAGCATCTTCTACGACTTTTCCTTCTGTCGGGGCTCACCTGTTTTTTCACAGGTTGTTATCCTGTCTATCAAAATTCCGGCGCCCCAGAAATCCCGGTGGACTTTTGGCAGGCTTTTCAGGGAGATGATGAACGAATCTTGTTGTTCCCCGTCCTGAAATCAGAAATCTCAGAGCATTCGACTCTTGGGGCACCCCACGTGATCCGATCGTTCACCGCTCCCGCAGAGTATGATCTACGCTGGAGAATCGATTCGCCTTTTGGAGTGATCGCCGGGGAGAAATACGCGGTCGAGGAACTTTGCTTCATTTCTCAAACAGGAAAAGTGCTTTCGCTCCGCCGCAAGGTTTTGTCAGAATCACCGAACGCTATTTGGCGAGAGAAATTCACCGGCTCGATAATTGAGGCCGGGCGCCTGTATCTTCTTGAAATGTTACGAAATCGAAGAGCGGAGTTTGCACCGCCCAGAGAAGTGTTGTCGGCTTGCTCGCTCGACAACCGCCGTGCAAAAGGCAGTTGGTCGGCTTCTGAACGAAAAATCGCGATCGACTTTCTCTCCGCGTTCTCGCCGAATCAGCGTTGACCGGCAATTTCTCGTGCTTCGATAAAGGCCGGATGTTTCCCAATCATCTTGAGAGCCTTGACCAGGAGTGACTTCCCGGGCTCTCGATGTACCCACGTCGACGCCCCGGAGGGATGAGGCAACGGGATGATATCGGCACCGGGAACTCGCTCACTCTGATGTTTTTTGCCGATGACGGTATCGAGCTTCGGGCACGGGAAAAACTCTACGATCGCCATGCGCCCGACCGGAATAACGAGTTCCGGCTTCAACAACGAGATCTCCTCGTTCAGCCAGCCGCTGCAATTTTTTACCTCGACGGGATCAGGTGCTCGATCGCCGCCTGATGCCGCCTTTCCGGGAAAACATCTACAGACTGCGGCGAAGTATATCTGCTCTCGCACCTCTTCCTCAGTGAGACCCAAAGTAGAAAACCACTTGAACATTTTTTTCCCCGCGGTCCACGCAAACGGCCGGCCGAGCAAGGGTTCTCGCACTCCGGGGGCTTGTCCGACGAGAAGAATTTTAGAAACGACCGCCGGCCCCGGGACAGGCGTGCTTTCCATGCGCGGACATTTCCGGCAGCGGAGAAGTTTTTGCCTATGCGCGGTGATGACTGAAAGTGATCGTCTAGCTAATTGAGTGTGCATGTGTCCGCGCTAACTTAGTCCCGGCTTCAGTCGAAATGAGCGAGCCATGGTAGAAAACTACTTTCCATATTCATCGAAGTTTGTCTCGCCCGACATAACGATCTTCGAATCGACTGCGTGCGAATCACTTCTGCGAAGTTGAATTCAGGTTCGATATCACACCTCGAAGCTGTGGGTCCAACCTCGCGCTTAGCATTCAATTTGGAACTTCCGTCGGAACTTTAGAACTCACCCTGGCCTCGATCGCACCGGCCCTCGGAGAACCTGAACCGAGTCGCTGCCAGACCCAATCCTTTCCCCATCAAGCGCAGACGGAACTCGATCGGATGAAACCGAGGCGGCTCCTGGGAGATGAGCTTGCATGCTTTCAGTGTTGGCTGGTATCGCGGGAATTGGTGGTGGGAGATTGAGCCCCATATTCCGATCGACTACGATGATCTCTCCGTCACTTCCGTTCATGTGCTTCCGCATAAGCAAAACCAGGTTTACCTAATAATCAACCAAAGGAGATGAATCAGCATCTCTCGAGCTGCAGATTGCCGACAATCGAGAAGAGCCTTGCTTAGATTATGCAAACTATTGAAGCGCCTTTCTGTCCCTGCGCTGTCTGAAAACCTTCAATCCTCTATCGCAGGCCCGGCAAGTAATTTTTCTGAACTGTCAGGGTACGAACAACAAAGAGCCAGATACTCGAAAGAATTCGTCCGATCATCGGCTCATAAGTAAATGGGATGTCGTTTAGGGCTTTAAACAGGATTTAGAAATAGGTGTGAGTATGGAAGGCCGTTCAGTATTCTTCTTGTTCTGCGCCAAGGTATCGGTAACGCTTCTCTTTCCGACTCTCTCGTTCGGGCAATTGGAGATGAAGATCGAAAGTTTGGCACCACCTGAAAATGTTGAATACGTCAATAATGATCTCGACTCCGGCAGGAATAGCGGGTTTTTTGCTTCACCGCCCAAAGTCTCCAGACTCTGCTCAGGGAATCCCTTACGCAGACAGAGCGCGTGACGAAAGCTTCCTTTGAGACTTCCTCTAAATAATGCTCGCTGTCGGAGCTTAGGCTCGTGAATATATAGTGCGGGGAAACTCCGGAGGCCTTAGGCACAAATAGAACAGAAGAGGATTTTGAGGAGCAGGCTTAGCTTGACATTTATTCGTGGGTAATGCGGAGAACTCGGGTAAAGAGAAAAGGCGACGGACGGGCTCTTTAGGCTCTCGGATACGAGTCGATCTCCTGCTGCTTCTCGCTGCGCTCCTTGCGATTCAGGCCGCACTGGGATTCATAACTTCCCGTTCGCTCTTTTTCCGCGTCGAAGACTTCCTCTATCGAGACTCCGCCGCAACCGCAGTAAGCCTACTGCGAGATTTCTCTCTTGAAGAATCGTCTCTCGAAGGTGGCCTGCGCCGCCTCCACGCTTTGCTCAAAGAGTCATTCCGAAGTCCAGAACTTCTTCTCCTAGATGGCGATGGCCGAGTTCATCTGTCGACACCTGGATGCTCGCTTGTTCGAGACTTCCAACCCACCGAGAATTTGACCGGCTACCGAAAGCTGAATCCGCGCAGCGAGCAGATGAAATACATTGAGATGTGCAAAGAGTCGGAGCGGAGACTCTCTGGGGCCGCTGCAGAATTTTCAGGACTCTCCGGGTACCTACTGATTGTAGAAAGAACCCCGCCTCTCTCAGCCGTTTTGACGAGTCCCCGCGGTGTATTTTTGTACTTGCTGAGCTTAATTCCCGTAATTCTATTTCTGGTTTCGTGGAGTTATTTGGTTCTTTTTCTATTTCACACGAAACTCTTCCAAGACATTCGGGGGTTCTCAGATCTTATCCGGCGGTTTGCCGAGGGGAATCGCTCGCTTCGTATGAGCTTCGGCCAATTTCCTGAGCATCGTCGATTTGCCCGAGTTTTCAACTCCATGGCTGAGGCGGTAAATGACCGAATCGAGTACCTTGAGCAGGAGGATGAAGAGCGTCGGGAGATGATGGCGGGGGTTGCCCATGACCTCAGAACACCCATGACCGCCATTGAGGGATCCGTGTGGCTGCTCGAGCAAAAACATCCGGCGAACCCGACGAAGTCAGAAACGATGGAGATGGTTGCGCAGGCGGTAGGCGCCCAACTTGATCTCTCGGAACAGCTCCAAGAGTTTTCAACGTTTGGTGAATTCAAAGCCAAACAGGCTCTTGAGTTGATCGATCTTCGATTCGTGCTCGATGAGGCAATCCAACTCGCCGTTCCAATCGCCAAGCAGAAATCGGTATTTCTATTGTTGGAACCTTCCGAATCGTCGCTGATGCTTCCTGCAAATGATCGACTCCTTCGCCGTGCGATCATAAATCTATTGGATAACGCAATACGTCATTCACCTGAGGGTACGAACATCACCGTTCGAACAACATTCGTTCCGGGAAATAGCATTTCTATCGAAGTTATTGATTCGGGTCCGGGATTTGCGAACGATGAAAATCCGATCGGGACAAACCCAACTCATCCCCGCCGATCTGGACTTGGTTTAACGATCGTTAAAAAAATTGCCGGAGCGCATAGAGCTGATTTTACGATTGAAAGCCAGGCGGGAACAGGCACCCGTGCAAAACTTCATTTCCCTTTGGCTCCCGAAGTTGAAGCAGTCACTACTGATTCGTCCAACCCTTCATTCGAGAATGAAGTAACAGACACGACCTCTGCCGCGGCGAAATATTCGCGAATTAGCGTAATCGTGTTGTCCATTGGGACCATGTTTGTCCTCATGTCCTCGGAAGGTCTATTGCCTTTTTTCATCTCCATAGCTCTTTTCACGGGCGTTATCACGTTGCTTTTATGGGGAGAAAACAGCAAACAACCGTACGTTTGGCTTTTTCCGATTCTATTCCTGCTCACTCTCGCTGTTCTTCCGGGGTCTTGGGTCTCGCATTTTGTTTTGGGTGCCGCGCTTGTCTGTTCCCTAAACTTTGGAATGATCCGGATAGCCGTAATCAACCTGATCACGCAGATGGTTTTGCTCTTTTGTTTAAGCGTGAGTCCGGCGCTTTTGCTTTATTCCCCTTGGTCTTTCTTGCTTGGCGCAGGCCTGGGACTTTGGATATCTTCGATCATTCTTTTCATAGAAAAAAACGTCTTTGGACGTAGAGCCGCAATCTGGTTTTCAAGTCTCTTGATACTGGGGACGAGCTCTGGAGTATTCATTCAAATAGGAGCACTGCACTTCATTCTTCTCCACGCACTTGAGTCGGCCGCAGCCTTACACAAGGTTTGGTTTACTTCTGAGAGGAATGAAGTTGATACCCTTGTTAGGGAAACAGCAGATCTCGAGGAGACGCTGACGAGAATCCATTTATTGAACCCCCTGATGGACTTTATCGTCAAGCCGGACGCAAACCAGTTCAGACGGGTCGGGCTTGGTGGATCATTATCCTCTCCGTTTCGGGTGGCGTCGACAGCATCGACGCCATCAGATCCCGGGGGATTTCAGCATAGCAAAGTGGTGCAAGCATGTGAGCTGGCGAGTTGTCCGCTGCCCGAAGTCGTCGCTCCCGGAAGACTCGTCACGGCGATTCTAAGACGCGATTTTACGAGAATGTTTTTGCTGTTCTTGCTCAGTCTTATTGTTTTGGATTTCGTTATCTTCGCTCTCTTCGGATTTGCTTTGCATCGAAAAATTAGAAGCAGGCTGGGGGTGATGGAGCTTGGCCTGCAAAAATATGCACAAGGCGAATATAGGGAACAGATTCTCCTGGAGAATGTCGATGACGTCGGTCGCCTTGCGTTTGAATTGAATCGCTTGGCTTCGGAGCTTTCGCGTCTCGAGTCTACGATTCAAACTCGACACGAAGAGCGGAATCAATTTTTGAACTTTGCCTCTCGAGAAATCCAGCGAGGTGCGATCCGAATCCGGAACTCCGGCCTAGACGAACTTCCGGAAGCTTCGCGCCTTCAAAGGCAAATAATTGATCGGGTTTTCCATATCGCCGCGCTCCAATCGCAAAGCAATTATTCAAAACTAGAGACATTCGAATTTGTTGAATTGGCCAGCGAGGAATATACAAAATTCAAGACTAAAAATTCGAACTCCATTCAATGCTCAGAACAGCTTCCGGCAGGAGATATTTTTGTTCATGGACCGGTCGCTGCAATACTCGAGGCATTGCGCTTGTGTTTTGAAATTCTCGAAGACATGAATTCAGTGCGCCGCACCCACCTTGATATTCGCGACGATGGGAATCGCTTTTCGATGTCGCTTCAGTGCGACACGTCAAACGAGAGACAGGCTGCCTCGACAGGTTCTGGTTCAGAAGATTCACTTTTCATCTTTATTTTTCGCGTTCTTCGGGACTCATTGCGGTCTCACCAGATCGAACTGATTCAACAGGAGACTGCCCCAGGGGAGATTCGATTTGAGCTGCTCGGCGCTAAGGCTGGAGCTATTCACGGAGGTTCGGCATGAGTTCAGTTGGGCGTATATTGATTATTGAGGACGATCCTGCGATTGGCACGATAGTCTCGGCCACACTCACGACTGCCGGTTTTGTCTGTGAGGTGATCGGAGACGGCATGTCCGGTCTCAAGCGAATCTTAGTCGAGGACTATGATCTCGTTATCCTCGATTTAAATCTCCCCAGCCTTGATGGACTTGCTATCTGCCGTCAGGTTCGAATTTCAAAGCCATCACTTCCCGTGATTATGTTGACTGCTCGAAATTTGGAGTCGGATGTGGTTTCGGGACTGGAAGTTGGTGCGGATGACTACATTGTTAAACCTTTCGGTGAGCGCGAGCTCCTGGCTCGCGTTCGGTCTCGTCTTCGAGAGTTTACTCAGCGAGCTATGGATCAAGCACTCCGTGACAACTCGCCCACCGAATCAAAGCAACCGGAATCTCGGAGTCTCCGGATTGGTGAGATTGAGTTGGATTTTGAACGAATGCGGGTTTCCAAGCGAGGCGTGCCGGTTGAACTGACCGCCCGGGAGTATGAACTGGTTTCGCTCCTGGCATCTCATCCCGGGAGACCCTTCACACGCGAGGAACTGCTGGAGATAGTCTGGAAATTCTCCTCCGAGTCTTACGCCGAGAACATCAGCACGATGATGTCTCGAATAAGGAAGAAGATAGAGGATGATCCGGAAAATCCGAAATACATTCTCACTATTCGCGGCGTCGGCTACCGTTTCTGCGAACCAAAAGATCTGAACTCCTAAATTCTCCCCACTTCGCCTTTATTGTGACTTTTGATCTTCTGCGTTTTCTGCTCCAGGAATGATTTCTCGAAAGGTAAAATCCCGGCACCCGTTGTCTCCCACTGAGGTTAAAAAACTTCCCCATGGAACGCCCACACAGATCGAAGAAAGCCATTCGGTTTTTGAGACTCTTCCGACTGCGAGTCGTATTCCATCCGGAATTGCTCCCCAGGTTGTTCGCCGGTTGTAGTTCGGATCATTTTCGTCCGACCACCAAGGCATCATGATATCGCCGTATTCGATAGCATAGGCCTGCGTCGGTGGGCCAAGATGCGCCGCGTTTCGAAAGACCTTCGAACAGATCAATCGATAGACCGGTTTCTCTCTGCCACTTTTGGCTGCCTCTAAATTCCCGATTTTGGCTCCCCTGAGCACGGATCCATCACGACAGGTTCGCTCGACAAACTCCCAGCCGGTTGCAACTGTTCCTTTCGGAACGGGACAACAATTCCCAGCTAATCCGAAGCCGGAAAAACCGAGCGGTCCAAAGACCGGAGCGTGAGAAATCAGGGCCATGCCGTCCGGACAGACCGCCTGAGGCGTCTCAAGATTTACCCGGAGCATTGCCCAAGAGTTAGTCTCTGGGTTGTGACCGCTACAAGGTGTAAGCCGATTCTCGTCCGCGAGGGTTTGCTGTCGTAAAAGCAATTGAGGGGACAGAAGTCCTCCAATAAGCATCAGGGCGCCAACTCTAAGAACTGTCTTTTTCAGAATAATACCTAATCAGCTTTATCGCGAAGTGCCTTTGCGCGCTTCTCAAGATCGGCAGCTCGTTCGGTCAGCAAAGGATTTCTAGCTTGCTTGTTGCAAATAGCGGATATGGCTTCCAACCGGTCCCGGGCCTTTGGATCCTTCAATAAATCTGGCCGTTCCTCGTAGAGCGCCAGCACCCGATCTGCACAGTCCAAATATTCGCCTCCAACGAGCGCAGGATTCTCACCTTCACCATCCTTTAGAACGCTATCTGATAGCCTAAGGACGAACTCGAGATCCGTTTCGCTATACCTGTTCTCACGTAGCTCCGCTATGGATTCAATCAAGTAAAACTTGACCCGGATCATTCCCGAAGCCGAGATTCTAGAGTCCGACAAACGACTTAATTCCGAATCTAGGTCCCCTGGACGATTCTCGAGCGTCCAGAGAACTTTGGCTCCATTCACGGTGGGAGAAAATAGCAAGAAGTTGTTTTTCTTGTATTCACTGGCAAGGATAGGATTCTCAGCAAGGATCGAAAAGGCTGGACCCATCTTACGAGCGCATTGCTGCAGATCTGAAATATCATCTTTGTCACCGCAATGAAGCAGCGTCGAGACAAAGTCTCTCTCAAAATCGCTGCCTCGAACCGCTTTTCCGACAAGCTCAAGCCCTTCCACGTCATTCAGCCGGTATAACTCCTCCACTGCTTGAGATCGCGCAGATGGGCTTCGTCGCTTATCCACAGCCAAAGCTCGAAGAATTTTGATTGACTCTCCCAAATCAGAGGACGATCGTTCGCGAATATCGAGATTGTCGAGAAGCCTGTTACTGAATTCATTGCCTTCACGCTTTGGACCTGCAAGCGTCGAGGCAATCGCTTGAACCAAGCTCACATCGCGCTGCCGGTCAGCGGATTGGTCGAGCGCCGCCAGAAGAAGCTGTGCGAGATGCTGCCTGGGGTTCTGAATCCCTGCGGACTTCATGAGTAGTATCATCGGGCTCGATCTCGAAATTCGCTCAAACATCCCGGCAGCCCGAGAAACCCGCTCTGTATCTCCGCTTTGAAGATCTCCCACGAGATCTTTCAGAAGTACCTTGAAGAGTGCTCCTTGGGCCTGTTTCAGATCCTGAGTTGATGCCGGCTCTTCGCAGACCTTGAACGCTAGCTCCTGAAGCGGACCCTTCAAAAGCATTTCAGGGTCGTCTTTAAAGGCTTCAAGCAGCCGGCTGATTTCGCCGATTAGCTTCACTCGATCGGAGACCGTTCCGCCGACGGGATTTCGAACGTACCGTTGAAGCACTGCCGCCTTCTGCTTCGAAGTTAATGAATCTGTTTCAAGAACCTCTTTCAAACCTGACCCATCGGGACCGAGAGTGCTTGCCAGAACGAGACTTCCGACTCTTTGTCGCTGCCCATTTACGGACTCGCATCCTAGCGAGCCCCAGAGATCGTAAAGTGCGTTTCCGTAGTGCTGGGGATACTCACGACCAAAAGCCAAAAGCAGCTTATTCGAATCAAGATCGCCGTTCCCATCTCTGCAACTCGCTTCGTTTTTCTGAAAAAATGCGAGATAATTTTTTTTGCCGATTCGAGCAATTATCACGGCGCGGATGAGATCAAAGCGCGCTGTTTCATCCTTCTCTCCAATTCTCATTCGAACCTCTCGGTTTACCTCCAATAGTTCCTCTTCGCTCATCGGTCTCGATGCTGCATCTCGTCCGATTCGCGATCTCCTTGCCGCAGTTGTTTCGAGCGAATCTGGAAGCGATCCCGCCGCATTTCTTGCCCGCGTTTGTTCTTCTTCAGTAAGCTCTACTTCCTTCTGACTCGGTGAAGTCGAGAGCAATTCTTTGCCGAGAGCGCCCAAGGCGTTTCGTTGGGTCTCCGGCATTCGACTCTGATCGACCAAATCAAACACTTGTTCCAAGGTCTTGAGAGACGGGTTTGCGGGATCGTTGGCGAGTTTTCGGAGAACTGCCACGGAGTCTGGATCGCTCTCGATTATCCTGGCCGCTTGAATCGCGATCAGATTCCTTGTTTCGTCATTGAGCTCTTCATCCTCAAGCAGGCTCAGCAGTTCAGGGAGATCTTCTGCTTTTAGTTTTGATAACTTTTCCAAAAAAAGCGAAACCAAAGCATCATGCACGAACTCCGAAGCAGGGGTTTGGAGTGCCCGATCTGCCCAATAGACTAACTCTCTCACTGTCGTTGTTGTCGGAGGTTGAACGGAGACTGTTGTTTCCGGCAACACCAAAGCTTCCATCGGATCGTTTTGAGCTTCAGGCGCGGATGGAAAGCTTTCGTTCTTCGAACTCTGAGTTAAGCAGACGGCAGATTGAAGCAGCATAATTCACTCCTCTTGTCGTTCACGCTTGTTATGAACGAAGCATCTCCCGCACATTTTCTGATTGCTTTCCATTCTCCCTCCGAAGTCTGTCAGAGAAACGAGAGAAGGAGCTGAAGAAACAGGAAGTCGAAAGACGTTAGAAATGGAGGAACGATTGGCGCACAACATAAAAGCCTATGACCGATTCGGAGGCTGCTGAGAGAGCTGTAGTCGCTTCTCAACGGCGTTGTTTTGCGATTGGAACAATCATGGAGGTGAAAAATGTTTGGCAATAGATCACTGAAAGGTTTTGCGGCGGCGGGCCAGAACAATTCTGCGTCGAATATCGGAGCGTTGAATCTCCCGCCCAGCGGAGAGCGAGAAGTCAATGCTTTTTCAGAAGATTACCCGCCGAGCATTACGACGAAGGACGATTACCCGACCGCGACGTACGATAGGCGAAGCGGCACGGCGAAGACGTTAAACGAACTCTACGATGGTCTTCCAAAGAATGCCTATTTGACGAGTACGACAGTCAACGAAGCCGGAAAACGAACAGGCGTCACGACGATCATCAAGGGTGAGAATCTCGTGATGATGAAAAGCGAGAGTCTGATCAATCCTGGCGGAAAGTGGGAGCAGGGAAACGTAGCCTATAACTACCAAATATTTAGGCGAGATAAAGACGGAAACTGGAGTGTGTCAGGAGCCAGTGGAAACTCCAATTCAAATGTGGAAGTAGAAAATTTCAGTGAGAAAAAAATGAGCGGAGACTCGCTTCGCCGATACTGCGAAGCCGATAAACCTGGAGGCTTCAGTTTACTCGAACTTCGAGCCAGGAGTTATTTGAATCATCGAGAAAAATGGTCTTCCTATTTTATTCTCGAGACAAAGCCTGCGCGGCCTTAGAGCAAGTCCGAAAACAGCGCGCTTCTTCACGAGCGCCACGTAGCTCAAGGATAGACGATCTCGTCTTTGAGGAGGAACACACTGTGTTTCAAGTAAATTCACGAAAGGCCTCGGCGCGCTTTATTCTCACCTCTAATGAACCAACAGGCGATCTCGTTTCAAATGAGAGCGAGGACTCTCGCTTTACAACCCCCGTATCGGGTGAGCCTCGAAAACCGAGTGACGGGCTACAAGATCTGCGCCTCCCTTCAAAGAAGGAATGCAGAACACCGGAATCGGCATTGGCTTTCGAAGAGTCAATCGGCCCCGTCACGGAGAAGATGAAATTAGGCGAGCCGCCCATGCAAACCGCGCTATCGCCGAATGATGGGATTCGACTATGCCTGGGGCTTGAGGCATCGGTGAGATTCCGCCCCTGGGGAAGTTCCTCCGAAGTTCTGCGTGCACGAGACGCGGACACGGTTAAGCGACTCTTACGGGATACCCGCGCCGGAGAGCCTTTCGTCGTAAAAAACGATCCGGAAGAAGCGAAGCGAGCTTTATTTGAGTGCCGCAAAGGATCGAAAGCCGGCGACTCTTTTTCAGATGCGTTTTGAGAATCTTCGACTCGGCTTAGAACGAGACAAATATCTGGCTTACGAGATTCGGCAGCTTCTTCCAGACGGAGAAGAAAGGAACGCTCTTCTTGAAAATCTCAGGCTAAAAGATCCGAGCCCGGTGCGCTACGGAGACCGGAAAATTTCGATTGTCCAAGAGACCGGAGCTTCAAAAACGAGCCTCGTCGTGAGTCCTCTCGAAGGGGATTCACCAACACTAGTACTTTATCTCGACGACTGCTGTCGTAAGAATTACTTCCGATTTTCAGAGACGGGGCTAAAAACAATCTCTCAACAAACTTTCCGGAGAGCTTTGTCTGGCGAAAAAATGCAAGAACCTGGAGGGAAAGATACTCACCTTCATCAAGCTCAATGAGAATCAATTTCTCTTTGTCGACGAGCGAACCTACGGAACAACGGCTTTCCTCTATACACGAGCTGAAGAAAGCGAACTTGGGCAAGTATGGGAATTGCAAGGTTCAAAACAGTCTCCCAAAGGTGCTGGTCGCTTTGGGGGTCAACGTGGCCTCACCCTCAATCACGAAAGGATTCGGTAAGACAAAGAACGGACTCTTGAAAAGGAGCACTCTTCACGATCCTCATATCGTCTGAAGTAAATTTTTTGCCGAAATTTTTCGGCGCATACATTGAGGTGAATTGTGTTACTCCACATCTTCCTGCATCGCGGCTCTCGGCAGCCGATCGTTCCGAGCAACGGCCCAAACTGCGTGCTTCCTGCACCGATTGCAAACTATCCCGCGGGCCCGGTCTATCAAACCTATCAGCCGGTTCCCGCTTGCGTCGCTCCGGCGCCGCTCGTCCAAACATCGATCTCGCCGGTAACTTCGGTGCAAAAAAATCAAACTCAAGTTCAAAGTACCGTCGAGTTGAAAAACGATGGTGCCGTAGAAATCCGCATGCCCCTTGGGCGGGCGAACTCTACTCAAATTCAATACTGCGGGGATGTCCCGGACCGTCCCGGGATTACTCTCATGACTGAAGATCGTCGGCTGGTTCAGGAAGGGGGCGAGACGAAAGTAGTAGTAACTTTGCGCTTCCCTCATGGCCAGGAGAACGCAGGGTTTGCGATGGTGAGCCCGGGCGCTCCTCCAGTAAAGGTCAATGTAAAGGACCTCAAAGCGCCATCGCCAGCGGTCAAACCCGCAGTGAATCCAGTGCAAGCGGAGAAGCCGGATGTTGAGAAGAAGCCGGAGAACCCGAAAACGGTAACTCCTGCCCCGATCGAGAAACCCAAACCGGAGCCAACGCCGGATTCGACACCCGAAAAGCAGCCGACCTCGCCGATCGAGGCGAAACCCATCACGGCCCAGGAGGGCATAAAGCTTTGTCTTGGAAAGGATGCCACTGCAGATTTCCAAGTGACGAAAGGAACGACACTCGGCCCACGTGATGTAGACACTCTTCAGCGGGCATTAAAAACTTCGACGCCGGGTGAAAAAATCATACTCGTGAGTGATCCCAAAGAAACTGTTACCTTTGTAAAACTCAACGAGCGTGAATGTCTCCTCGTGACTGAGTTTAAGTCGGGTGGATGCGATGCACTGATTGTGACAATTAAGGCTGATGGACCTGATTTCAAAGCTGACAACCTCGTCGTGCAGGCAGCCGTTTCTCCCACAAATGACAGCCGCCAATTGACGCCTATGTCGGAGCAGCAGTTTGAGAACTTCAACCGCTTTTCCGATGAGCGGGCGCCTTTATATCCGACCGCGACCCAATTTGCGGGTAAACCAAGCGCTATAGGAATGCGATTTGATATTGTTCGAGAAGGATTCGAACGTCGGCGCTATTTGAAGAACGAAATCGAGAAATTTGTTTCAGACCGCGATGCCAGAGAAATCGTGCTTCAATCCCTCAATAGTAATTACGGCCCGGTGGTTCGTTCCGGAGAATTCGATATCTCGATTCAGCAGTCACCGGGAGAGGCAAAAACAACACTCAGATTTGCGTCGGTCCAGCCTGATCAGCGGCCCGGTTTCGAAATGGTATTGGACGAGGATTGTGCAAGGAAGTTCTATCGGGTTCGAGGAAAAGAGCGCGAAGAGATAACCGAAGCGGATTTTCGGAAGGGCTTAAATCTAGAAGAAAAAGCTCTTCCATTTCCAGGTCTTGATAGCCCCGAAGTTGCCGTTCAACAAGTGGCAGGTTACCAGGGAACGGTGACGTTCTCCGCCCCGAAAAAGGTAAGGCTTGCTACAGAAAATGAAATCAGCCGAATTCTTAGCGACCCAAGCATTCCAACAGGGAAAGCGGTTTCGCTTGGTGCAACGGGCGATAGCAGCCTTACCTTTGTGAAGTTAAATGAACGACAGTTTATGTTTGTCGAGGTTCGCGGCACACAGAAAATTGCCGTGCTCTACACGAGAACCGACGAGAAAAGCCCTCAGTCAGGAGCACCAATTTGGCAGATGCAAGAGTCGAATCTGACGAATAATACTCAAAACGAGTTTCGTCCGCCCGGCGAAACAGACCGGGTCTTGTGGCAATACAACACGAACGTTTCGCCTACCGTAAAGGCGGAGATTCCCTCTATGACACCGGAGTTAGGTCTCAAGGAAACGCAGTTCTTGGCTCTGCTTACCACCTGCCAAGAGCGAGGGTTCGGAAGGTTTTTATTTAAGCCGGGCCGAAGGCCGCTCAATGGAAATGACCTCATGGTACTTACTGAACCCTAGCAATGTCTGGGGGAGCGCCAGCTCCCCCGTCATTCCCTGCACGAGAGTGCTCTCCATTTTGGAACAACGTCGGCAACGAAGAGTTTTGTCTCGGTAAGTGGTGATGAGTTGAAGTGAAGTCGGCATAGGGTGATTACTTCATAGACGTGAGAGCATTACCAATTCTCAGGATGACCTTCACCAAAATAAGTATTGCTGCAGCAAAAAACGGAATCGAAAGAGTCTCCGTTATGGGATCGCGATTGGAAGAAGCCGCGAACACGCTGCAAAACACTGGGAACGCCAACAGATGAAATCCTATCGAAAAAAACACGACGGTGAGTGAGCCCAGAACGAGGCCGAGCAGTAACACGCACATTAGAAATCCTGGGGCTTCACCGGCAATCCGAGTTAGTCCCAATACCGGATGTGGTTCGAGAACGAAATTCCAAAATGCGAAGACGGCAAACATGGCATTTGAAACTCGCACGATTTGCGGAAGTAGTGTTTCGGACTTGAATCGTTCGTATTTTGCTCGAAACTCGGACGGCACGAAAAAGTCTCCGAAGCAGCGCTAACTCTGAAACTCACCGAGCTTCCGAATTATCTGCGAATAGATCTTCGTGACTCTCAAGAGACTCTCCTGATCAAGCCATTCTTCGGGTGTGTGGCTTCGTCGACCGTGCGGCCCAAGACTGAGTGTCGGGATGCCATACTCCGCGAGTCGGTTCTCGTCCGCCACGCTCCGTCCAATTCCGAACTCGTATTTCTCTGCGAACTCACCGACGATGCCGGTGACGAACTGAACGACGGGCGAGGAGGGTGGGACAAAATAAGGCCGCGCTGTTGGAGTAGGCCGGGGACGTTCCGAGACGGTTACTTTTACGTTCTCGTTCAAGATGCCCTGCTCGTAGGAGCGACGAACAATCTCTTCAAGGCGCTGGCGTTCCTCTTCGGCGCTTTCACCTGGAAGGAGGCTGCGGTCGACGATGAATCTCGCTCGCTCCGGGACCGTGAGAATTCCGCGTCCACCTTCGTGAAGATTGATGAATGCCGAGTTGACGGTCGAGACCCCTTCAACTTCGAAGACTTTCTTGGCACCCTCGCAGTACTGAATAATTTCAGACTCGAGCTTCACTGCCTCATGAACGGCATTCACGACATGGGGATGAATGAACACATCGGCACCGTGACAGGCGTGTCCCTCGATGTCGAAAATAAACTCACTCCGGCCGAGGCGGCCGAGGCCAATCCACTGCATCTCCGCTCCGTGCGCAGTCTCACCGATTTCCGGCACCAGCGCGAAAGAAACATCCCGAAGAAAATCGCTCTCCGTGAGGCGGATAGCGCCGTACGACCAAAACTCCTCATCGACGACAAAGGCGATTTTGATCTTCCAACCTGGAGGAGGATCTTCCCAGCCGCACGCGAGAATCGTTGCGATTCCCGCCTTCATGTCATTCACGCCAAGTGCGGTGAGGCGTTTTCTTCCTTCTTCCTCGTAGGAGCTCAAGCGAAATGGATTTGATTTCCACCCGGATTTGACCTCGACGGTATCGGTATGCGCGGCAAGGAGGAGCGACTTATCGCCGGTACCCTTCTCCGCAAGTATGTTGAATCTTTCCGGTACTTCGAGACGCCGACCCTTCACTTCGGCAACATGATGTTGCTGAACCATTTGACGAGTGGTCTTGAAGCCCTGTCCTTTGAGATATCCCTCGAGAGTGACGTTTATCTCGGCCTCATTGCCGATGCCGATTTCACCGTCCGGACCTGGAATGGTCTGAAACGGGTTACTGGAATCAATTGAAACCAGGTGCTCAAGGAGCGCTATGACATCAAGACGTTCAGGCATGAATATTCTTCCTCTGTGCCTCTGTGTCTCTGTGGTTCAATAGGGTGGCAAATCACCGCGTCGCTACGACCGGGTCAGCAAAGCCTGTTTAACCACAGAGACACAGAGGCACAGAGTTATACATCGATATCCATCAATTTTCTAATCCAGAGCTGCGCCAGAATGACCATGACGCAGACGAGGGTAAACGCCCAGATACCGAGCGTGTACGAAAACAGGGTAACCACGTGGTCTCTATCGATAATATAGAGGATGATGCACAGCGCGAACGGCATCAGACCCAAGATGAGTCCCTGGAATCTTCCTTGAGCCGTAACGGCGTTCAATTTTCCTTCGATGATCGCCCGTTCGCGGATGGCCTGTGCGATATTTCCGAAGATCTGCGTGAGGTCTCCACCGCATCGCTTGGTAATCGCCACGCCGCTCGCGAGGATTCCGACGATGGTGGAATCAAGTCGCTTTGACATGTTCTCGAGAGCATCGGTGAATTCTATCCCGAGACGGCTCTCGGCAAGAACCAGCGCAAACTCTTGTGAGATCGGAGGAGGAAACTCACGAACCAACAGCTCCGTTGCCTGAGGAAGAGTGAGTCCTGAACGCAGGCTGTTTCCGAGAAGCTCGAGCCCTTCCACGAGTTGAAGTTCAATCGTGTGAACGCGCTCTCGCCGGAGCCGGGCGAAATACACGGACGGAATTGCGTATCCGCCAGCGCCGAAAAGCGTGCCGATGACGATTCCCCCGATGGTGAAGCCGACGACAAAGCAAACTCCGACGAGCAACATCTTGATGACGAAAAGAGTCTCCGGCGAGACGCCGAGATATAGCTCTCCCAGGTTCGCGTTCCCGGTCCGGAGCTGCTGATCACGGAAGTCCTGTGCGACGTCCATGTAGTTGTTGATGAGGATGTAGACCACCCATACCGTGACCGCCGCAAGCATGATGCTGCTCAGCAGATCGATGTACCCAACGTTCATATTCTCTCCGGCACCTTCTTCAGTTTTTCCCTTCGAGTCGGCCGCTTATCCGGGCGAAAAGACGCTCGCATCGACCGGCAATCCGCGCTGCTGGAGCTGGCGGAAAAATTTCGGGATATATCCCGTCGCCTGATGCGTCCCTCTAATCTTCCCGTTTTCGTCATACCCGTCTTGCTTGAACACGAAGACATCCTGCAACTGCACGACACCTTCATCAGGATCGAGTCCGATGACCTCGGTAATCGCCGTCACCTTTCTTGTTCCGCAACTAAACCGGGTTTGCTGAACAATCATGTGGACCGCGCTCGCAATCTGCTCACGAATGGCGCGAACCGGGAGATCCATCCCGGCCATGAGGACCATGGTCTCGAGACGGCGGATCATGTCGGCCGGCGAGTTCGCGTGTCCCGTCGTCATAGAACCATCGTGACCCGTGTTCATTGCTTGCAACATATCGAGCGCTTCCCCACCCCGGCACTCTCCGACGATGATTCGATCGGGACGCATCCGAAGGGAGTTTCTCACGAGATCCCGAATGGTAATTGCTCCCTTTCCTTCGAGATTCGGTGGTCGAGTTTCGAATGAAACCAAGTGATCTTGGGGGAGCTTCAACTCGGCGGCGTCCTCAACCGTGATTATTCGCCCCTCGGGAATAAACGCCGCTATGACGTTTAAGAGAGTCGTCTTTCCGGATCCGGTTCCTCCGGAGATCACGACGTTGAGCCGATTCTCTACGGCAAGCTCCAAGAAGTCAGACATCCCTCGCGAGAACGATCCGAACCTCACCAAATCGGAAGCCAGGAGCGGCACCTTCGAAAACTTCCGAATGGTGATACACGGTCCCTGCAGCGCGAGCGGCCTGATAACCGCATTCACCCGCGACCCGTCCTTCAATCGGGCATCGACAATAGGCGAGCTCTCATCGATCCGGCGCCCGATGGGAGCGATAATTCTTTCAATCGCTCCGAGAACCGCTTGTTCGCTTGAAAATCGATGCTCGGTAAGACCGAGCTTTCCTCTCCGCTCCGCGTATATCTGGCGATAGCTGTTCACCATGATTTCCGAGACCGTCTCGTCGGCGAGGAGCTCTTCGAGAGGCCCGAGCCCGAGCGCTTCGTCGAGCACTTCCTTGATCAGTTTCTCGCGATTTAACCCCGGCGGCATTTGCCAGCGGAGATCGATGAGAATCTGCTCCACCGTCTTCTCTGCGCGGGATCGGAGATCCGATTCGGTGAGCTGCGCAATGTCCTTCCGGCGGAGATCAAGCCGCTCAATCAAGTTCTCGTGAATGAGGCGCTTTATACGAATTTCTTGATCGTAGACTTTTTCTTTATCAGAGGGTGAGAGCACGGTGTCCGAGCGAACTTTTTCGGCCGGTTGCGCGCCGCTCTGGATGCTCGGCTGAGCATCGGCCGCAGCGGAATACACTTGAACAAGATAACTCTGCGCAAACAGCACGCGCTGACCTTCCTGAAGCTTCACCGACACCTGGGGCGGCACACGAATATTATCTACATACGTGCCGTTTGAGCTCCCAAGATCCAAAACCGAGAGTCCCGCATCAACACCCGTCGCCGAATACCTCAGCTTCGCGTGCTTCGACGAGATATCCCCTGAAGCGAGGACAAGATCGTTTCCCGCGGCCCGGCCAACCGTCACTTCCCCTTTTTCAAAGATCTGGGTCTCCCCAGGGGGCATCTTATCGCTTGGGTCGGCCGGGAAAATTTGAACTCGAATCATTTGTCTTTATCCGTCTTCACACCCAGAGCTTGGAGCTGTCGCTTTTGTTGATCGAGAGCGAGACGAGCTTGATCGCGGAGCTGCTCCATTTGTTGAGGCGGAACTTCAAACTTCTGCCGCTCTTCCTTCAGCATCGTCTCTACCATCGCGCGATCCGCCGGTGAGAGGACGTCTTGAATGCCGGTGATCGCAGGGATTTCGACGGCCTTGGAATCGCGGAGACTTCGGAGAAGGAGCTGAATAGATCCGGCTTGACGGGCGTAGGTCAGGCGCATCGCATCCTGTGCCGTAACTTTCAAGGTGATCGAACTGTACTTCGCCGTCCGTCCCTTCTCGCCCATTTCCTGCTGTGCAGCGGAATATCCGCCGGTCGAAATGATCGGAACGTTTTGCAGCAACACCGTCGTCAGCTTTTGCTTCAAGAACGGCATCGAGAAGGAGTAGAGGATATCGATCCGGTCTCCGGCAACGAGTGACCGGGCGAAAGACGTTGTGTCATCCACCGGGATCGTGATCGCCCGGAAATCTTCTCCTTCAAGCTGCTGAGAGAGGGTCCGTCCGACGCTTCCATGAGTCGCAAACGAGGTTTCCAAGATATAGTCGCCGTTTAGAACGTCAACGGCGAGTTCTTGGCCAAGAAACTGATCTTTTGCCGCCCAATCAATTTTTGCGCGCGGCACGAATTCCTCGGGGACCTTCGCGGAGTCAATAAGACCAACACTAAGTGTGGTCCCCGCACGAATCGCCTTTTTCGCACGAACGACCGTGGCATATTTCTTGTTTTGAAACTGCCCGATCCGACTGTTGATATACATCTGATTGCCGAGGAGCGCGATTGCTCCCACTACGAGCGCTATCAGGAGCTGCTTTTTCTTGCTCACGATATTTTCTCCTCTTTCGTTCTTCTAGGGAATCGGTCGAGACAAACAATAATAAAAAGGCCGCACGTATCCCTGAACTGCAATTGGGAGCAGACGTGCGAACGGAATACAGATACAGGCCACCAAAAGTACGAGAATGATATACTCCGTCATCCCCTGCCCCTTTTCGTTTCTCAAAGGCGATTTCTTACGATCACGCATAATTCAAAGACTCTTCCTAAAACACTCCTCTCGGAATATCCATCTTGGGTCCGCGAAAGACGGCAACAACTGTCTCCTCTTCGCCCTTCGGCGTAAACAGAAGGACGACCTCTTCTCCGCTTCGACGAAAGATTAAATGGCCGGTAGCGTAGAGCCCCGACTTCGTACCACCGCCGTTCGACTCGGCCCATCCGGCAGCGGGAAGCTCCCGGCGGTAGTAATCCAAATTCTCTTCAAGCGAGCCGGGATTTGAATACACGCTCGAGTAACTTTCTCCCCCACCTTCATCAGCACGAAATACGGCACCACCCCGTCCACCCGGAATTACCGGCACCTCCGGAACGATGGAAATCCCCGTGCCCACCTTCTCGTCTTCAAGCAGCGATAACATTCCCTGTACAGGAAGTGCGGAAGCTCCAGCTGCGCTTCTCAGCTCCTTCGGCAGCGTCCAGGCCGAGACGGAGATTTTCCGGCGTGAGACAGGATCGAATCCGATGAGGACACCACGGTTCTCGCCGGTCTTTGCAGCCATCTTGAAGCCGGAAGTTTCCCAAAACTGCTTCTGCTCGCGGAGAAGACGGTCAGGTGGGATCGTCGTCGAGAAGGAGACGATGGTTGCGGGTCTGTCGTTCACCGCTGCATTTTTCCCGAGCCTCGTGACAGTCACTTCCTTCGGGAGCCCCAATTCCCCGAGCAGCAACGTCTCCTCCGCTTCATCGAGAAGCGAATCTGAAAACATCGGCCGTGCATGGGCCAAGTTGCGAGAGCGCTTCAATCCCACGGAGAGACCGTAGGCGAATGAAAGAACGACGACCGAGGTGCCGACTAACAGAAGAAAGCTCTTTTGAGATTTGACGCCTTCCATCTAGTTGAATTCCGGATTCGGCTCTGGGTTAAATTCTTCCTGCTCGTCGATATAATCTTGAAACTCGCGATCCGAGCCCATGAGCTTGTCCGGATCGCTCATGCTGTTTCCCGTCATTTCTTCTGAACCCACGTAGGCGTCGGGACGGACTGCCGGCCACTTCGGCACCGTCGGGATGATTGCTCCTATTCCCGGAAGATCAGCCAGCATGTCGAGAATCTTAAAAATCGGATTATCAACGAGAACAAAGCTCTTCACGAAGCCAAGAACACTTCCGAGCGGCTCGAGCGCATTAAGCACCGGAGCGAGGGCTCCGAGTCCAGGAAGCGCGGTGATCGGCTCGAGGAACGTGACGATATTCGACGGGAAAAGCCAGAGTCCGGATACGCGGCGGCGCAGGACACCCTCCTCCGTATTGTCGTCGATTTCATCCGTCTCGGTTCCCTTCTGTCGATAGTCACCGTTTGAAGAAATCCGTCTGGTGATGTGCCAGGGTTGAGCGATGATGTAGTTGTTGGAAGTAAGCTGGACGTTATTGATTCCAGCGAATCTTCTTGTTGCTGCCGGAAAAAGCCCGCCGGAGGCTTTATAATTGATCTTCACCTTTTTGTTTGAGTTCTCAACGAATCGATCGATGAGACTGCTGTCTTCGAAAAATGCGTTCTTCATAGCCGCATCTTGAAATGCAGGACCTGCCGCACCGAACGTAGGCGGCACCGGAAGGTAGAGCGGAGAGAGGAAAAACGCGACGCCTCCCGGAATCACCTCGTCCGCGTCTACGTGGAGAATATCCACGATGAAATTGTTCTCCGTCTCGAGCAGTGCATCGGAATCGGTTCCGGTCTGGTGGGATGGTAAAGAGAGAGGAGCCGCTGCTGCGATCACCGCACCGACCGCAACCGTCGAGCCGATATACCGCGCGTCGGTAAGGAGTCTGGTCGTCGCTGAGTCGATGAGCGCCAGATCCGCTTGAGCCGCATTTGCAACAATCAAAGCTGGTGACAGCGCTCTCGCTCCGGAAACGAGGGTATCGAAAAAGGAATAAAATTGATTCGCAATAGCGGTGCGAATCGTCCCGTCCATCGCTTCATGCGGAGCGTCGCCCCACTGGATACGATCTCCGAAGTCTTGAAAAAACTCCTTAAAATCGAGATTCTCACCAAGATGCATTCCGAATTCGGTGTTCGCTTTTTTCGCGCAATCTCGCTCCGCAAACTGCGAAGCAAGCGCGGCATCTCCGCCTTCTCGGAAATGCCTGACCATCGCCGAACAAAACTTCGGGCCGAACCCCTCCCTCTCGAGGACATTCTCGAAGCCTCGGCCGATTTTTTCCTGATACACGGTCGGGCGAGGTCTCGAATCGGAATACCCTTCTTCTCTCTCCTGGATGCTGTCGGCGTCGATGTCTGTCCGCCCGCCGTCATCTTGTCGAGCCGATGCAGTCCCTACCCAAGAGAACATTTCACTGGGACTGGTCCGCGCGAGAAGGATGGAGTGTGAGTCTTCTCGTTCACGAATCGGAGCATTTAACCCAAGCTCTTCCTCGGGGGAGCTGAACAACCAGGCAATGAGCTCTGACGGCGTCCCGTCATCTTCCGTCGTTCTCGTGTGTTCGCGGGCAGTCACAATTCCGGGACGTCCGATGTCTGTGCCCGACTCGAGAAGTGAAGCGGGATCGATGGAGTTATCGGTGTAGAATTCTTCCGCCGACCACACCTTCTCGAATGCCAGAAAACGCGACTCCTGCTGTGCCCAAAACTGGAATGTCAGCAGGCGGGTTATCGCAAGCATACCCGCGCAGCAACCCATCACGATGATGAGAATGAAGACGAATTCCACCATCGCCTGCCCATTCTCTCTGTGCTGATTCTCTGTGTCTCTGTGCCTCTGTGGTTCAATTAGATGGTGATATCCAGGTTCGTTACGACCTGGCTCGCGACGCCTATTTGAACCACAGAGACACAGAGGCACAGAGAAGATCATTTTTTCATCGCCTCAATGAGTTGGTTCCAATGGAATTCCCGCTCCGGCCACAAACGGCAGACCTTTCCCGAGAAGTGGAGGGGTGTCGTCTGAATCGAGCGGCGCCAGTCGCGGCACCCAATGCGGATTAAATAAACTTGGTTTCTCGTCGGGGCGATTTGGGTTTCTCAAGTAGTACACTTGGGCGCGAGCGATCGCCGACATGGCATACGGGTTTCCTATGCCGAGGCCACGCATTCCGTGAATCTTATCCCGCTCCTTGGTCCCGACCACCGCAATCGAAGGTCCGGAGAGAATTCGCTTATCGTCCGGTCCGCCGCCGCTCGAGCCGGCCGGCCGAGTCTGAGCCCCGTCGGTGGGGTAGTGATACAGCGGAAATCCTACGTTATCGACGTCGACTTTCCAGTCATACTTCGGATTCCCTTCTTCTTTCTCTCGTCCGATGTAGTCAATAACATCGGGAATACACTCCGCAGGCGGAATGAGCTGATACGAACACACCGGTTCGACGTCTCTCGTGCTGCCGTCCCAGTGATCGTCGACGCGAATCGGCGGGAACATTGGAACAGGAATCATCGTCGACGCTTCGAGAATGTTGAGGCTGTTTAGTCCGCAGGTGGGAATCGGAATACCAAGCGCGCACGTTTGGAAGCCGTTTGACTTCCAGCTTTCGAGGAAACGGTCGCCGAAGTTCGGTATCGTCGAGTTCGCGACGTTCTGAATATCGTTGTGACGCTCACCACTCGTATGGCCCTTCGCACCGAACAGACCTTCGAAAAGTTCCACGAAGGCGCCGCCGAGAAGTCCGTCGGTCCCAGTCACTTGGAAGTCCAGCCCAAAGAAATTCACCTCCCGATATCGGCGGCGGGCGATAAATGGAACGTGATCTTCGTCGGCTTTGTTCTCCTTGCCATCCCGCATCGAAGCGCCAAGCGTGAAATCTATGCTTGCATTGCAGTTGTAGTCAGAGAAAACGTTTAAGAAATCTTCGCCCTCGCAAACGATATCGAGTGCCGTCTCCAGTCCTCCGAGCGGAAGGATGTTCCCGAGCGAGAAGTTTCTCAGGAGGTCTTTCTCACCATCCCGTGTCCGGCCCGCGGTAAACTTGTCGAGTGATGCCTCGGTCGTCGCGGTGAGATACAGCGGATGCTTATCCTCATCGGGAGCCGTTCCCGCCATTTTGTTGAATGCTTCGCTGAAGTTCGAGAACGGAGCATCACGGGCATCCGGGTCGCGGATGATGTAGTCGACGGCCTTTGCCAGCTCATCGGCCGAAACGGCCTCCGCAGCGAGTCCGAGAACCGTGGTCGTCACGGCATTCGCATCCACCTTCTTTGCCACCTCTTTAATCACTTCCGACCGAGATGCTTGGAGCGCCGCAAAAAGCAGCCCGTGGTACATGCTGAGAATATCAGTGTTGTAGAGCTCGATATATTGGTTGAGATCCTGCGAGTCATCGTCCTGGGGGAAAATTTCGTTCAAAAAAGAATTGAACGTATGGAGCGGACTATGAACTCCAGTCTTTAAAAGATCGATGAAGGTATCGAGGTTCGTCCCGATCGCCGTCGTAAATGGAAAGAGAATAAGTATCGCGTCTATCTGATAGAGAAGTGACACAATCGCTGCCATTGCATGATCGTCTGCGTCAACCACGGCCCAAACGGCAGTATTAAACGCCATAGAATCGTAGTTCGCGATCATCGCCCGATTGAGATAGGCGCTAAGATTCATGTAGCGGGCTTCAACCGTCGCCGCCGAGTAGGCCGCCGAATCAACTGCGTCTTGCAGCTGGATCTTCTCAGCGACCATGATCCCGACGTTTGCAACGCTAATCGAGACCATGAACAGCGCGAGACAGACGATCAACCCGATGACCAGAACTTGGCCTCGCTCGGATTTTATTTCGTCAATCGGGATCGAAAATTCCATTACACTCCTGACCTAAGAGAGATCCGACTGCATTCTCATGGTGTACACTCCCACCAGCGGAACCCGAAATTCTTTATCCGCCAGGTTCCCGCCCCGGCGAGCTTGATTCGTTTCCGCGGAGAGCTGATTCACGGTCTGGCCTTGATATCCGCCTTCTTGTTTGATCATCATAAAAACACGAAAGATGATTCGGTTAACGAGCGGAATGACCATTTGATAAAGATGGGTAACTTTGACCGTGATGATTGCCTTCGGGGTATCCCGTGGGTCGTCGAAGGTGACGACGCCTTCGGCACCAGTCCTTCGAATGAGCTCGACCTTCGTGATCGGCTCATTAAAAAAGCTGAGCACCGGTAAGTTGTCGGTCGCTTTGGCACCAAGATAATTGTCGACGGTACCGCGAATCGTGTCCGCTCTTCCGTGACTTGGAAAAGTTGCGAGCAAGGAAAGCCGCGCGGCTTCCTCCATCTTCTCCTGGCTGCCGCCGTGGACGATTGCCGCGCGTGCTGCGTTGTATGCGGCGTATCGGACAAGGGAATAGGCGTTTAACACCATCGCGAGCTGCATCACGCCCAGAATGACGAAGAAAAACGTTATGGCGCAGAGACAGAACTCCACCATCGCCTGTCCGCTCTCGCCGCCGTCTTTCTTTTTCTTTTTCCGCATGGACCGGATTACAATTACAACTCCCAATCCCACCACGACCCCGGCTATCGTCAGCAAGGTCGACATCGAAATCTGAATCTCGTTCACCGGCGAGGAGCCGGTCGTGTCTCCGACTCCGGTTCTTAGCTCGTCGACTTTCTCGTCGAGGCCGGCGGGCGGAAGATCTCCTCCACCACTCCCGGAACCCGATTTCGCGGCGCCCTTGGCTCCTCCGCCTCCACCTTCGCGGGTTGTCGCAGGATGCTCCCGGGTGTCGGCGCCCGATGGCGAGCCGCCACTTCCGGATTCTCCTTTGTCCCGACCCTTCCCTACCACCTGGATCTCTTCTGTGGCATTCCGGAACTGGCCGAAGATACTACCGCCAAAGTACCGAAGCCCGAGAATAACCGCGATAGCAACGATAATAACGATGATGATGTACTCGGCCATTCCCTGGCCGCTTTCATCAGAACGCGGTATCGCCACGGGCCTCCCCGGCAAGAGCATTAAAAAAAAAGGGCAGTCTCCCCGACTGGTGTTTCGTCCGTGCGAACTCCTCAGCCAAGCAAACTGCCCGATCCAACATAGGTCTCCGCCGCCTAGAAGATGTCCCTCACCACTGAACATTCCCGATACAGAAACTCGGCCGCGCGAGTAGTCACTGCGAAGCCAGGGCCCAGTTTGAAACGTTTCGGGCGTCTTTCCGGCTCCGGAAGAAACCGGGAAGCCGCCCGAAACTCAGGAGAATTCGGCTCGGATGAAGCCGAAAGCTGGTGCCGACATCAGCCGCTGGTTGCGGTACCTGATTGCAAGGTGTCGACTTCTTCCGTTGCGTTTTGAAACTGGTTGAAAACGCTCTTTCCGAAGAGACGGATTGCGACGAGAACAATGATCGCGACAAGGATAACAATGATGATGTATTCGGCCATCCCTTGACCGCGTTCACTCTTCCTCAGAGCGGCAAATCTTGTCAGTTCCATGCGTGAATCTTCCTCACTGTTAGAAATATTGTTTTCCCACTCTCCAAAAAAGGGGAGTTGAACGAAGCAGGTTTATCCCTAACTCATATAGAATGTAAACTTCGAATTCGGGATGATTTGCTCTCCCGGTGGGAGAATAATTGAAAGAGGCATAAGCGTACCAAATGGCTGTTGCAAATCTTAAGATCGCCGAGATCGCGAACCACTCACCTGCCGACGTCCTGACCTCTCCGGCTTCTCTTCCGGCGCGCGTTATCGCTGCGATCATCGACTATATTGTCGTGAGCGGCCTCTTCATTGCCGTATCAACTCTGTTCCCTGAAAGTTTACCGTCAGGGATTGCGGTATTCGCGGTCGGCGCGCTCTACTTCTCCCTCGCGCACAGCTTCGTCGGCAAAGGCCAAACCATCGGGAAAGCTCTCCTCGGCCTGAGAGTCTACCCGGTGTCGGGCGTGGGGCACCTCACATTTTCGGCCGCATTCCTCCGGTATTTCCTCCTCTTCGGCATCTTGATTGTGATCTCGGAGGCTCCGCCGGCGCTCTACCGGGAGAGAATGGTGGTGGCGCCCTCATGGCAGCTCGAGCTCCACATGCTCGTTGCGTTTGCTTGGTTTTTTGCAAACACCGCACGAGTGCTCGCGGATTCACTCCACCGAGGATTTCACGATCTCGGTGCCGCATCATGCGTCTTTCGCCCTGAGATTGACGGCGGACAGCAGATTCCACACAGGCCGAAAGGCTTGACCACCAAGGTCGTGCTTGCCGCCGCCCTCCTCAGCGCGCTGCCTTGGTGGCTCGGTCTCGGGCGTCCGCCGGCAGTCGAAGAGATTCTCATGAAGCGTTACCCTCTCGAAAAAACACTAAACATCCGCTTGCTGAATGCTCAGGCGACACCTGATGAGATCCTCATCGAAGCACTCATCCTGCGATCGGACTCCCTTCGCTCCAAGCACGGGAGAGATGAGTTTTCCCGATCGGCGGCTATTCTTTTGCATCGCTCCCCTGGGTCGCCCAAGTTGCGGTTCCGTCTCTACTCGAATCCGGGGGAGGAGCCTCTGACACAAAACGGGCAGCCTTTGGAAGTCGTGCTCGATTCTGATAGCATCTCGAGTGCCGCACCCGATGCGTAGCGGCGGGTTTGCAAACAATTTGCATCAGTTTCCGCAAAGTGGGGGTTTTGAAAAATCCGCGAATGCGGCAACAGGTGATCCGGACATTTGGAGCCTGACGACGAGCCATTCCGGCAAAGCCGGCAACGTTTTATGCTCTGAGAACATCAGGTTTGATGCCGGGTTATTTGCAATTCAAATTTTACGAAGCTGCAAAAAGATTAAAGAAAATCGTCCGCTCACTTCACCGCTATGAAATCGACAGTCTCTCCCGATCATCCGTTCTTGAAGCTCCTCCGCGAGAGGATCCTCATTTGCGACGGCGCGATGGGGACGGAGATCCAGAAACGACCGCTCACGACGGCGGACTTCGACGACTTGGAAGGGTTAAACGAGATACTCTGCATCACACGCCCGGATGTCATCCGCGAAATTCACGAGAGCTATCTCGCCGCCGGTGCCGATGTCATCGAAACAAATTCCTTCGGCTCGACCTCCGTCGTGCTCAGTGAATACGATCAGGGGTCGCGAGCCTACGAATTCAATCTTGCCGCGGCAAAGGTCGCGAGACAGGCTGCCGATTCGTATAGCACCGAGAGTCACCCTCGATTCGTCTCCGGCGCTATCGGGCCGACGACAAAGCTCCTGTCTCTCGGGCACATAGACTACGACACGATGCACAAAGCATTCGCGGAACAGGCGAAAGGCTTACTCGACGGCGGAGTCGATTTATTCCAGATCGAAACCTGCCAAGATCCGCTCCAGATCAAAGCTGCGGTGCAAGGGGTCTTGGATGCTTTTCAGGCGACCGGGCGAGCGGTACCGATCTTCGTACAGATAACGATCGAGACCATCGGTACGATGTTGGTTGGAACCGACGCGTTTGCGGCGCTGACTGTACTCGAGTTTCTTCCCGTAGACGGAATCGGATTAAACTGCGCCACCGGCCCCGATCTGATGCGGGAACATCTCCGAGTGCTGACGAATTCCACGACTCGATTCGTCTCTGTATTACCGAATGCGGGGTTGCCGAGGAACGTCGGAGGCCGCGCAGTTTACGACCTCACTCCCGTTCACTTCGCCGACGCACTCTCCGACTTTGCCGTGCAGTTTGGAGTGAATATGCTTGGTGGGTGTTGCGGAACGACCCCCGAGCATATCCGCGTTCTCCGCGAGCGCGTGCAAGAAATTACTCCCAGAACCCGAAAGACCAGCTTTCAGCCGCACGTCGCGTCGCTTTATCAAGCGGTTCCGCTCGACCAAGAGGGGACTTCTCCGCTGTACGTGGGCGAACGCACGAACGCGAACGGCTCGAAGAAATTCCGCGAGCTCCTCCTCGCGGAGAACTGGGAAGCCATTGTCGAAATGGCGAAGGAGCAGGAAGACGAAGGATCGCATGTCATCGACGTTTGCACCGCCTACGTAGGTCGCGACGAGGTTCGCGACATGACGAACATCCTCTCGAGGATCGCGACGCAGGTAAACGTCCCGATTATGATCGACTCGACACAGCTCGACGTCCTCGAAGCGGGGCTCAAGTTGCTCGGGGGCCGAGCAATTATTAACTCGATTAATCTTGAGGACGGGGAGAAGAAGTTCGACCAGATTGCCACCCTCGCGAAACAGTTCGGAGCAGCTCTTGTTGCCCTGACGATTGACGAAGAAGGCATGGCGAAAACCGCCAAGCGAAAACTCGCCCTTGCTCAGCGGATGCTTGATCTCATCACCAATCGACACGGGATGGCGCCGAACGTCCTTTTGTTCGATCCACTCACCTTTACGATTGCTTCAGGAGATGAAGACAGTCGAGACGCCGGAATTCAAACGCTCGAAGGTATCTCCCTCATCAAAAAACACCTTCCAGGCACGCGAACGATCCTCGGGCTCTCCAATATTTCGTTTGGGCTCAAGCCCTATGCTCGACAAATTCTAAACTCTGTCTTCCTCGAAGAAGCGATCAATTACGGGCTTGACTCCGCAATCCTCCACGCGAATAAAATTATTCCGGTACATCAGATAGCTCCGGAGGATGTCGAGGTCGCTCAAGACCTGATTCACAATCGTCGGACCGCCGATTATGATCCACTGTTCGTGTTCGTCGAGCGCTTCACGGGAGCGAACGCCGTCACGCAGACGGACGATTCGTCGGAGGCCGAACTGCCGATTGAGGAGATTCTTAAGAATCGAATCATTCAGGGGAAGAAAACAAACATCGACGTCCCGCTCAATCGTGCGCTCCAGCGATACCAACCACTTGAGATCATCAACACCATTCTTTTGGAAGGCATGAAGGTCGTCGGAGATCTCTTCGGCGCCGGAAAAATGCAATTGCCATTCGTGCTGCAATCCGCGGAGACGATGAAGGCGGCGGTCGCCTTCCTCGAAAAGTTCATGGACAAGGTGAACAGCACTTCAAAGGGAACGATCGTTCTCGCAACCGTGCGGGGCGATGTTCACGATATCGGGAAGAATCTCGTCGATATTATTCTCTCGAACAACGGCTACAAGGTCGTTAATCTCGGAATCAAGCAATCTCTCGACAACATCCTTGCCGCCGTCGTCGAACACTCCCCGCAGTCCGTCGGACTCTCCGGACTCCTCGTGAAGTCGACCGTGGTCATGAAAGAGAATCTCGAAGAGATGAGCCGCAAGGAATTCAACCTCCCCGTCATTTGCGGTGGTGCGGCACTGAACCGCGCCTACGTCGAAGACGATCTTCGTCGCGCATACACCACAGGAAAGGTTTTCTACGGACTCGACGCTTTCACGGGCCTTCGGTTGATGGAAGAGCTCTGTGGACATACTCCGCCGACGGATCTGACGCTCACCGGCGCCGATCTTCGCGAACGCAGAGGGAAAACACGCGCGGAGAAAGACGAGGCGGCCTTCGACGTTTCGCAGGAATTCGTCGACGTTGATCTGCCAAAAGCGAAAAATATCCCCGCACCGCCGTTTTGGGGATCGAAGTTGATGGGCCCTGAAGATTTCGACCTTCGAACCTTGTTTTCATTCGTAAACAAAAAGGCGCTCTACGCGAACCAATGGCACTACCGCCGCACCAAAGACATGTCGACCCTCGAGCACCGGAAGTTTCTCGAAACGGAGATCGATCCCAAATTTGATCTCTGGTGCGATCGGATCATTGCTCGCCGCTGGTTAGAACCGAAAGTGATCTACGGCTATTACCCCTGTAACAGCGACAAAAACGACGTTATCATCTTCGAACCGGACTCCGACAAAGAGGTTCTCCGGTTCACGTTTCCAAGGCAGCCTCGAGACCGACGGCGTTGTATCGCTGATTATTTTCTCCCGCTAAATTCCGGAGAGCGCGATGTGATAGCCATGCACATCGTCACGGTTGGTGATATCGCGACGAAGCAAGAGCAACAACTCTTTCAGGCAAGTCTCTACGACGATTACTTTCACTTTCACGGTCTTGCGGTAGAGTCAGCGGAGGCGCTCGCGGAATTCCTCCATCGGAAAATCCGGGTAGAGGCGGGGTTCGCCGACGAGGATTCGGACTCCGTCGAGCAATTGTTCCGCGGTTCGTATCGCGGCTCTCGATACAGCTTCGGCTATCCGGCGTGTCCGAACCTGGAAGACCAAACCAAGCTTCTCGACCTCTTGGATGCTTCACGTATCGGCGTTGCCCTTTCTGAAGAATTCCAGCTTGAGCCGGAGCAATCGACTTCGGCGATAATTGTGCATCACCAAGAAGCGACGTATTTTAGTATCTAGGGGGGCGAAAGCTTTCAGGAGAATGAAAAATGCGGAAGGTCTTCACCGTTCTCTGTCTTCTGTTCCTCGCTCAAACCGCCGCCGCAGATCCCAGTCCGCCGCTTAAGATTGGCGGAGTGCTTCACGTCACCGGAGAGTTTTCCATTCAAGGCGAGGCATTTCGTGAAGGCATGGAACTTGGCGCCGAAGCCGTTCGTGAGTCGCTCGGCATTCCCGTTCAACTAATTATCGAAGACACGCAGTATTCCGCCGTTCGCGCGCTTACTGTTTCGAAAAAGCTTCTCGCGGTCGATAAAGTTCACGCGGCGATTATCTCGACGGCGGTGGAGGCGAAAGCCTCTGGCCAGAGCTTTCAGCTTGAGAAAGTTCCTGCGATCGTACTTTGGGATAGCTCTCCTGAGCTTGAAGCGATCGGAAACTATGTCTTCTCTATTGGACCTTGGATACCCTCAAGCGGAGAGCGAATGGCAAACTTTGCCCTGTCCAAGCTAAACGCAAAGTCTGCCGCCGTCATTCATAGCAATACCGAATGGTCGGCAGCGGTCGCGAAGGCGTTTCAATCGAGCTTCGAGAAAAGCGGCGGGAATATCGTGTTCGTCTCCGGCGAAAATCCCGGAGAGGCCGATTTTCGGACGACTCTCATGAAGGCAAAGCGCAAGGCTCCAGATGTTTTGTATGTTCCCGTGGACGCGAATCTCATCGCTTTCTTCGCCCAAATAAAGCAGCTCGCGTTCCAGATGCCGCTCCTTACGTCTGACATCATCACCGAAGATAATCTTCAGGAAGCTGCTCCATCCTTCGAAGGGATCTACCAATCCATGCCGGCCGCCGGTGAGGCGCCGCTCTCCGAAGATCTCCTTAAGCGATACCAAAGAAGATTTGGAAAGCCCTGCACGCAGGTGCTCTTTGTCGCATGGGGCTTTGACGCGGTTCGCCTCGTGGCCGACGCATTTCATCGAAGCGGCTTTGCCGGGGGCGAAAAACTCCAAGCGGCGCTTCGGGCCACGAAAGATTTCCCCGGGGCTTCGAATACTATTACGATTAATGAACGGGGAACCGCAGCGACGCCGCTTCACGTCTTTCGAGTTGAAAAAGGCGCCTTTAAGAAATTGGATTAGCGACACACCGAAGAACAAGGTCTCTCAACTTCACCTGCTCCGAGAGTTCTCTGTAAAACTTCTGTAAATTGGCATCCGTTACTTTTACACGGGAGCGCCCTCAATTAGCCGCGAAACGAGCATTACCTTCCTGTATGCCGTTTCCATTGAGGAGGTCCTATGAATCCGGAGACTCAATCGTATTCACTGCTTGAGAATGCTTCCGCGCCCGCCCATGAACTGAAGGAATCTCCGGTGATAAACATCATCTTCCCCGGAGTGAGAGAGCTTCCCAATGGAAACGGCTCCGGCGGCAAAAGAAGGAACACGCAAAAATACAATGACGCGCTTATCGGAATGTTTCTCTGTGCGGTCGCTTTTCTCTTCTATCAAACGTCCCTCGACCAGCTCCACCAGCGAGCGCGCGTCTTAGAAGGCGGCGAGGTCTCGAACGAGCCGACGGCGAGGAAAGCGCGGCCCCAGTCTCCGTACTCGGAAGAATCAGATGAATCGACTGCTCGCGAAAGCTACCGGCTCCCCACAAAGCTCTCCGCCTTTCGAGACAACGTCGAATATTTCGACGAGAGAAAAACATTGGCCGAATCACGGGAAGTTTCGAAGAGAGAAAACAGCCGAGCTCCGTCCGCCGATCCTTCGGTTGAAACAATGTATGAGGCTCGCGGCGTTTACAATCCGGCAACAGAAACCGAGATTCAAACGGAAACCCCGGCGGAGTTCCCTGACACCTCTCGCCGGGTCAAGCGGGAAATAATAATTAAACAGTCCGGCCGCGATCAATCTTACGACCCCGAGGTATCGGAGAATCTCCAGAGGCGGCCGGAGATCGCCGAAACATTAAGCCGAACATTTCCCTACTCCTCTCGCTAAATGAGCCGTGAGCTTCGCATTTGGGGTTTTCGATTCATGGTCGCCGCGGCGCTCTTGCTCGGCGTCCGCGCCACGCAATACATCACGCTCAATCCTGCCCTCTTCGAACCTCATCTTCGCGCGCGATATCAGTTCTACATTCCAATCGTCGCAGTTCATGCCGCGATGGGCGTCACCGCCCTTGTCCTCGGACCGGCCCTCCTCAGCACTTCCGTTCGACAATACTCCTTACGACTCCACAAGATCTTGGGGCGAGTGTATCTCACGTGTATTCTCTTCGGCTCCATCACCGGGACATTCATGGCAGCGAGAGCCTACGGCGGAATTTTTCCCCGAATAGGTTTTCTTTTTCAGTCGATTCTCTGGTTCGGCACCGCATGGGTGGGATTGAAACGGGTGCTCGAAGGCAACGTTCCTTCGCACCGCGATTGGATGAAGCGAAACTACGCGCTGACCTTCGCTGCCGTCACCCTTCGTCTCCAACTCTCGATTCTCCTCCGTCTCGGTGTGAACTACCTGGATGCGTATCGGGTGGTTTCTTGGGCCTCTTGGGGGATGAACCTCGCCTTCGCCGAGTTCCTCATCCGGACTCGGCCTCAAACCGCAAAGCTCAGTTTTTCTTCACCTTTTCCGGCCTTACTCCCTCTCGCAAAAAGTCCTCCTGAAAGCCCTTAAGGTCCAGAACGAAGTATGCCGATGATAGAGTAGACCAGTGATGTTTAGGGGGTATGGACGAGCAATTTAGACAGCGGCCGGGTTCGAAGGAATCCGACCTTGATTTGACGCTGGCTGAGGACGAGCCGGAGAATAATCCCTCGGGCGGCTCCAATAGCGTCAAGCTTTTCAACCAAGACATCCGGAAAACCACACAGATCTTCAACACCAAGATTCAGCAAAAAAAGCGCGAGCAGGAAAAAAAGCTCGACGAAGCTGATAAACTAAACCGCCTCAGGCAGTCGTACATCACCCAATCCATGGTCGGGATGCGAAAGTCTCTCCGAGAAGTCACCCGGCTCGATCTGGGACGACGATTCTCGTTCGTCGTTACCACGGATGATTGGCAAGGCTGGCCGAGAGTGACGCTCTCAATTCAAGATGTTGCCCAAGATGAAGCACCGTTTCCCCACTTTCAAATAGTCGGCGGATATCGGGCGGGAAAAGCGCAGATTGATATCGACCTCGGTGACGCGGAAAATATCATGACATTCACGCTGACCTCGGAAGGTGATCTGAAAAAACTCTCCGCGAGCTTCAATAAGTCGGTCCGTTCGTATCTGGATATGATTGGCGATGTCATTCTTCAAGCAGAACGAGCGCCGATCGAAAAGCCGCTCGAGCACACGGCCGATTCAGAAGAGGAAAATACGTTTGCGGCCGATCTCCTTGGACTCTCCGAGGACATTTTTGAAGAGTATCCGCAAGACGATAACTTGTTCGAAGCGCTCCCGAATATTGAGAGTCTCGATGCCCTTCCCGGCTGGGGTCCTTCCGCTGGGAATAATCCGAAAGTCCGCCGCTAATCACCGCGCTCATCCGCCCGGCTCCGGGCGTTCCTCTGTTGCCGCGACTGTAAAAACTCCCCTCTCCGATAAATCCCATTCCGATCGAGGCCGGGCTCTGATTGCCGGCAGCGGCGCATCTTAGCGACATTCCAAGAGATCAAACGTCCTGCGACAGTCGATATCGCTCAGTTTTCAAAAGCGCATCTGGAGTGTCCACAATCGCCTTTGATTGTGCTATGGCGTCCCCCCTATTTACACTCTATCCTCCTCGTCAGGGTCAGGGTCGTATTCCTGGGCTGTATTCCTTAACGGGGCTTCATGGATGCATCAGTTTGCGTTTAATAAAGACTTGCCGCTTTCTCCCACCGAATTGCCGGGCGGTAATCCGCGTTCCATTCCCGCCTGGGCAAGAAAGGAGACGTTTGCAAAAATTTCGCACGTCGCTCTGACTCTCTATTGCTTCGTGGCTGCACTCTCAATCGGAGTCACGCAATCCCTTCTCATCCCCGTCATCGTCTATTGGCTTTTTCTGTGCCTGCGGAACGGGCTCACGGGACTGAAACACGCCGTCGAGAATACGGCGATGGTAAAGCCGGTGATGGCATGGTTCCTCGTCTGTTTATTGTCGGGCATTTGGGGAGCAGACGTGCCTCACTCGGTCACGGAAACCGTGAAGAGCTCCCTCTTCCTCGCCTTCCCTTTTATGGTGAGCTGCTCACTGCTGTGGTCTCGGATTCCGGCGGACCAGCTCCTGTTCCGATGTCTTCAATACGCGTCTGCCTTTCTCGCCGGGCAAACCGTAGCCGGAATTCACACGCTCGTCTCCGTCGGCGGCGGGTTCCCCATCTGGAACAAAATTCCCGGTGCGGTCACGGAGTCAGGACAGCTCGTTCTGGTGCTGCCACTCTTTGTAGGAATTTTGTTGGCGCACCACCAAAGCAAAAAAGATCGCTCTATCGTTACACCGCAAACGAAGAACATCGCTGCAGAGCTCATACGATCAGGAGCAGCCGCGCTGGTAATCCTTCTGACTTGGCCGTTTAACTCCGGCGATTGGTCGGCAAATTCGTCAGCAACCGTAAAGCTCCTCGCCTCTTCGGCGTCTGCCGTTGCAATCCTGTTTCTCGTCTACCCGTTGCTTCGATATTCGAAGCAATTTTTTGTCTATATCTTCCGCGATCAGAGCATCTCTCTCGCGGGCAAGCTCGCCCTCTTCGTCGCTTCGGCGTCAATCCTCACGGACACGTTTGTGTTGAACTTGAAGCGCGGACCGTGGTTCGGCGCGTTTGTACAACTCCTGATTTTCGGCCTAGTCTATTCAAAAAAAGTGCTGCCGGCGTTTATCGCAGGAATTCTTCTCGTTTTCTGCTGCATCACGCCGGTGCGAACCCGGCTCCTCGATTCAAAGGATCACTTCCTCATCGAAGGCGGGCGGCAGAGCATGTGGACGCTCGGGGGGGAGCTTGTTCAGTCCTATCCGCTCGGAATTGGGTTTGCGAACTCCCGAATCATGCGGGTTCTCGATCCCACCCTGCCGACATCTCATCGCCATATGCACAACAACCTGCTTCAGGTCACGGTTGAGACCGGTTGGCTTGGGCTCGGTGTCTACCTCTGGTGGATCGGCAGCGTGCTCGTTCTCGCCTTCCGAGGGTGGAAGGAACATCACTTCGCTCCGCTCCCTCATCAAAAAGGCATCTCCTACCTCTTCGCATCACTCGGAATCGCAATCTTCGGTTGGCAATGCGCAGGAATTGTCGAATATAATTTTGGAGATTCCGAAATCCGAATCATCGCCTTGTTCTTTATGGGCATGCTGATTGCTCTGTCGAAAGTGTGTGGAACCCGGCGAGAATCTGCCGACCGCAAGCTCTCGTAACTGAACTATCAAACCGGAACAAAGCATCAGGCATTCGCCTCATACTTCGTTCGGCCTTTATGCGAAGGGCGCTAGTTGTTCGAGAGACGATTCAAGACGGCGATGTCATCGTGGAGAATCTGCTCAATCTCGGCGAGTGTCGCCCGAATCCCCGTTGAGTCGTGCCCGGTTTGAAAGCGCTGAACATTTGTCCTTAAGTCATCCAAAGTGACTCGCCCACGGGTGACCAGCGGCTGAATCGGAACCGTCACGCCCTTCCCTGTCTTTTTCACATTATCCAATAAGTCCTTCCGCTTAATGACGAGACCTTGAAGTTTGTTCAAAGCGTTTACCAACTCAACTCGTTCATTATTCGAAGCCGTCGATGCCACCGTCTCAGAAACCACTGGAACGGCTTGCGGAGTTTGCCGTGCTCGTGGCTCAGATCGCTCACCAACCGAAGCTGCCTTCGATTCCAATTCTTCAATCTTCCGATTCTTTTCGAGAAGCTGGTTATTCACCGACGCCAGCTGCTCTCCGAGAAGAGCGGCTTGCCGCTTCCCTTGCTCGCTCGTCTCCGCGAGCTGAGAACGGAGCGGATTAGCAGGCGAGTTCCAATCACAGGCCGTCTGCGGCTGCTGAGTCGTTCCCGGCGCCGGTGCGACCGGTGCGCCCGGTGCGACCGGTGCGACCGGTGCGCCCGAGGCTACCGGTCCGCCAAAAGAACCGGGAACAGGTGCCACTCCCCCGCCGGCTTCGAGCTCTTTCACTCTCGCTCTTAGAGAGGCGACCATTGGATCATCGGGCGAGCAGGAGATCGGTGCGCTCCGTGCAGGAGGAAGTGAGGACTTATCGACGAGGGTCGTCTCTTTGATTTTTGTCGCGAGCTTTACGCCGGTCGTTCTTTCGTATTCCTCAACTTGGCGACGTCGCTCGCTGACCTCGTCTTCGAGCGCCACCATTTGCCGCCTGAGATCATCGGCGGTCACTTCGAGCTCGGCGATGTAATCCGAGAGGCGCATCCCGCTCGCAGCATCAATCCGGTAGGCCCTTCCGTCGGGGAGTCGTCCGCGGTTGGCCTTTGGAGCATTTTGTCCCACTGATTCTTGAGGATTCATCAGCAATACGGTGGCGAGCACCGAGGAGGCTGCCAGACCGGCGGTTAAGTATCTACGGGACATATGGGGTTCCTTCACAAACTCTCGTCAGAAATGGCTATAGATCATTGACTCTTTTCACAAAAGTCCCGTTAAGCGCCCCAATCGAGAGAAAAACATTCGACGGCTGGGTAAACGCCTAACGAAAAACTAAACACTCTTGTAGTCAATTATTTCCTCTTTTACGAGAGCAGACGTTTCCTTTACCGAACAAGCTCTGGTATATTGGGCAAGTTTCGCAAAGAGCGGCATCATTCCGTGCTAACTGTATAGTTAAGCTGCGTTTTCCGAGGAGAGGGATCTATGGAATCGACCATGGAAGTTTGGAAAGAGTTTCATGAGAACGAGATCACGCACAGTGCGGCTCACCACCTTCTCGCCATTCAAGAGCTGACCTCGAAGCGCGGATACTCTCGAGTGACCGATGTTGCGAAGTTTTTAGAGATCACCACCGGCAGTGCTTCAACTAACTTAAAGAGTTTGAAGCAGAAGGGCCTCGTCGTCGAAGACGACAATCGCTTCCTCAGACTATCCGACGAAGGAATGAAGCTTGCCGAGGCCATACTCTCCCGAAGAGAGATCCTCGAACAATTCTTCCGTGAAGTTCTTGGTGTCAATCCGATGATGGCAGAAATCGACGCGTGCAAGACCGAGCACCTCCTCAGCATGGAGACCACGCAAAAAATGGCTGAATTCAAAGAGATGTATTGTAAGAAGCCGAAGTCGTAACTCGAACTTTTTTTCGTCTCAATTTGCCCACATCAACGCGCAGCCGAAAATCCACCGCTCCACGATGAGACGGTTCATTTGAGAACTGGCTCGGAATAACGTATTCTCACTTTCTTCAGCCGCTCCCTCCAAATCTATTCGCTGTACACTTCTCTCTTCCATAAACGGCGACGGGCAGATTTCTTTCCCTCTCTTATCCGGGTCCTCTCGATGGATGTCTCGCGGACAAGGGATTGGGCTTAAACAAGGAAGTTACGTATCCACAGGTTCAAACAGGGGAACCTCGCAATGCCTTTCTCGGCCGCTTGGGTTACCGACGACTGGTGGGAGTTCAAGGAAGACGCGCTTTTCGGCACCAAGCCGGAGGAGTGGTCGATCCACACGTGTCCTGAAGTGCCAACCGGAGAGCCGAACTTCGGCTGCCGACATGGAGCCGTCGAGACCGTAGTCGAGAGAAAAAAGTGCCGCTGCTGGATCGCCAAGGGCACCGCCGTTCACTTCTTCGGCCCGTTCACGCCGGATGAAGCCGCTGGAGTCCTCCGCCGGATCCACGACGTCCTCGCCAAAAAATGATCGATCGCAGGGATTACGCCCAATCCCTTGCGAACTATCTTTATCAATATCGTCCGCTGTATCTCCTTTCGTATCGTCCGCGGAGGGAGTATGAAAATCTTAGATATTCTCGATTTATCTCGCTCGGGGAGAAACATGAAACAGACCGTCACGACCGTTCTCATCGCACTCAGCGTTTTCGCTGCTCATAACCCGGGCATCGCATTCGCAGCAGAGAAAGAGCTCATCGCCGTAGAAGGCGAAGGTATATCCGGACTCGACGTCAAAAAACATAAACCCGAGGATGTCGAGAAATTTCTCGGCCCGGTGATAAACCGCCTGACGACGAGCCCGAACAGCGATACCGGTTTCTACAAGAATGGTGCTCGAGTGGCGATCAATCGAAGCACGAGTCGGCTCCACACCATCATGCTGACCGAGTTCTTCCCGGGGAAAACTTCAAAAGGCATTCGCATCGGCTCTCCGAAAGACGCGGTCACGGCCGCCTACGGAAAAGGGCGCTCGACGAAAGATAGTCTTACCTACAACGACGCCGGAGTGGGATTCACATTCGTCAATGATCATGTCCGGCTCATCACCATTTTTCCGAAGGGCGGATTTGACGATCTCAAAAGAAAAATCCCCGTGAAAAAAGCCAAACAAGATGGACCGGGACAATTTCTCTTCGACATGAAGGGTCAGACAAAGACGAAATAAGGGTGGTTTCCGCCCTTCAAACCTGTTTCTTCCGCTGCCCGGAGCAGCGTTGTTAGAGACTATTCCTCTCTTATTCTTCTCCTTCTACTGACTTTTGGATGGCCCTCGCGATAACAAGAGAGTTGCGTCGCTCTCTGTCCGTTTTATCTGGGGGAGGAGACTCCATCGAGTTTTTCACCGGGTTTTTTTCTCGTTCAAAAACTCCCCCGGGAGCCGATCATGCGACTCGGAATCTATCTGAAGAATGGTGAATTTTCCATCGTTCAGATCACTGACGGCGGAATTCCCGACGGTCCGATCACCTACGAAGCGGTGTTCACGAGCACTGCCGCCGCTGACATTTTAGAGCAATTGGTCGGAAACGACGTGTCCGCAGACGTCGCAGCGGCACTCCTGACCGTGGTCAAGGGAATCGGCAACGTCGAGTTTGAGATCTGAAATTCTGGGGGAAGATATGAAGGCGACTAAGTTGTGTCCTCCCCCATTCCTCTGCGCTATAGGGGAATTCTATGGCGAATGTTTCACTCCGCACATTAGATCCCGATCTTGTTCGAGGCACCGTCACCGAGCTCGAAAGCCGAATCAACGAGCGCTTCGTAGATTCTAGTCTGTCACGGCTCTGCAACGAGCTCGAGCAGATTGCCATTCAAGCGAAAGAGCGCTCGATAGAAATATCCCGACCGCTTGTGGGAGTGCGCATCTTGGTCGGCGCCGGACTTTGCCTGCTTCTTGGAATTACGCTCTACACGACTGCCGGACTGAAGCTGCCCGATAGAGAATTCGGTCTCACAGAGGTCGTTACAATACTGGACTCTCTCCTGAACGACATCGTGATTATCGGCGCGGTCATCGTTTCTATGATTACTTTCGAGACACGGATTAAGCGGCGGCGTGCCATACTCGCGCTAAACGATCTCCGATC